>NZ_LN850107.1:1234185-2468370 GCF_900070365.1 Alloactinosynnema sp. L-07
GCTCGGCGGGTTGTCGCGCTGCGGGCATGGACCTGGCGACGTGCTCACTTTGGCCATGCGGCGAAAGATCGGAGTATTCCACTCTCGACAGTCAATGAAACGTTCGACAAGCCACCAGTGCGCGCGTGCGGCATCAGACAAGATTTTCGCCCCGGCCCGGAAAGCCATATCGGCTGACGCGGCCTGACGGCGGCCGGACAAGGTCACAAACTCCATACTGCCTGGTCAGAGCCGTACTAAACAGTTTATCGGTCAACTAGTGGGAATAATCGACGGTCCTAAGGCCCGCTAACAGTCCGGTACGGTCAGCGGGTGCGCCCAGAGGACATCGAACTGCTGGCGGCGCCCGGTGCGCCCGCCATGCGTGGGGATCTGCTGCTTGTTGGCGTCTCCACACCGGATATCGGCCTGAACGCCTATCGGGGCGGCCTTCGCCGCGTCCCCCTCGATGGTGCGTCCGCCCACGACTTCACGCACGGGTTCCGCGACTTGGCCGCGGCCATCTCGCCGGACGGGACGAAGGTCGCGTTTCTTCGCGTGGCCGAGCAGGGCAGCAAGCCGCAGGTCTATGTGATGCCGGTCGACGGCGGCGACGCGCGGGCGGTGACCGGGCTGCCGCTGGGAGCGGGCGCGCCGGTGTGGGCGCCCGATTCGCGGCGGATCGCCTTTGTCGCGCGGATTCCGGAGCCCGGTCGCTACGGCACGGAGGGGCCCGACGGGACCGTGGACGCGCAGTCCGAGGCGCCGCGGCTGATCACTCGGCTGGATTTTCGGCAGGACGACGCGGGCTATGTCACCGACCGCTGCGCGCAGCTGTTCGTGGTGGATACCGGCGAGGCCGACGCGGTGCCGACCGCGCTCACCGAGGGTTTCGCCGAGCCAGGGGACCCCGCGTGGACGCCGTCCGGGCAGCATGTGCTGGTCAGCGCCCGGCGGGATTGGGGCGCCGAAGGCACTACGTATAACGACTTGTACGCGGTGCCCGCCGATGGCGGTGCGCCGGTACTGGTCGCGCGCAGCGCGGGCACGCTCGCCCACCCCGTGGTCACCGCGGACGGCATGGTGGCCTACCTGGGTGAGGCGTACGACGGGTCGATCGCGGTCGCCAACAACGCCGGGCTGTGGGCGGTTCCGCTGCGGCTCGACGGTGTCCACGGCGAGTCGCGCAGGCTGACCGACCCGGAGACCGTCGACTGCGACATCGCCGCCGGTCGGCCCGTGGTGACGTCGCGGGGGATCCTGGTCGGCGTCCGGAACCAGGGTGCGGTGGAATTGCGCCGGGTGGACATCGGTGCGGCGGAAGCGGTTCTGTCCGACCTGACGCTCGTCGCCGGAAGTCAGGGCCAGGTCAAGGGATTCGCCGCCGACGACGACCGGGCGGTGGCCGTGGTGTCCACTTGGGACAGCATGGGTGACGTGGTGCTGGTCTCGGGCGACGAGACCAACAGGCTGACCGATCTGTCCGCTCCGCTGCGGGAGCGCGGGATCCGCCCGCTGATCGAGATCAAGGGGTCGGCGCCGGACGGCTACGGCACGCACGGCTGGCTCGTGCTGCCCGAGGGCGACGGCCCGCACCCGGTGATCCTGTCGGTGCACGGCGGCCCGTTCATGTACTACGGCTGGGGCCTGTTCGACGAGGCGCAGGTGTACGCGGAGGCCGGATACGCCGTCGTGCTGCCCAACCCGCGCGGTTCGGCGGGCTACGGGCAGGAACACGGCCGCGCCATCATCGGCGCGATGGGTACCGTGGACGTCGACGACGTGCTTTCCGTGCTGGACGCCGCCCTCGAGCGCCCAGACCTGGACTCCACCCGCGTCGGCATCATGGGCGGTTCGTACGGCGGCTGGATGACCAGTTGGCTGGCCGCGCACCACGGTCCGCGGTTCAAGGCGGCGTGGAGCGAGCGTGCGGTCAACGTCTGGGACTCCTTCGTCGGCGCCTCGGACATCGGGTGGTGGTTCGCCGACTCCTACTGCGGTCCCGACCCGGAGACCCAGCACGACATGAGCCCGCTGACGCACGCCGACAAGATCGACATGCCGTTCCTGATCGCGCACTCCGAGCAGGACTACCGCTGTCCGGTCGATCAGGCGCAGCGCATGTTCGTCAAGCTGCGCCGCAACGGCGTGCCCGCGGAGATGCTGCTGTTCCCCGGCGAGGGCCACGAGCTGACCCGGTCGGGCCAGCCGCGCCACCGCAAGCAGCGCTTCGACGCCGTTCTCGACTGGTGGTCAAGGTATCTGTGACATGGCCCGCCCTCCGGGCGGGCGGCTCGTCACCGCGGCCGAGCGTGGGGCCCGCAGCATGCCTACCGCAGTTTCCTTACAGGTGATCAGACGCGGCCTGGGGCGCCGTACAGTCCCGGGCCGTCGATCTCCAGCCCGTGCAGGAAAGTGCTGGCGACCACATAGGACTCGCCGATCAGTTCCGGTGTGTGGGTGAAGTCCAGCGGGGTGACCCGGATCAGCGGCGGGCCCGGCAGGTAGACCACCGGCACGTCGCCCGCGATCATCGGCGCCTCCAGCACCGCCTGCTGGCGCATGGTCACCATCGCGGTGTAGAGCACGATCTCGGCCATGGTCTGCGGCTGCTCGGGCAGGCGCCCGGGGAACGCGCAATCCAGCACCACCAACGACTTCGCGCCCATCGCGACCGCCTGTCGCATCGGCACGTTGGCGACCACGCCGCCGTCGTAGAGCAGCATGCCGTCGTGCGCGACCGGCGGGTAGATACCGGGGATCGCGGCGCTGGCAAGTACCGCGGGGCGGAGCGGGCCGGACCGCATCAGCCAGGGTTGCGCGGTGGCCACATCCATCGCCACCACGCCAAGCGGCAGCCGCAGGTCGGCGAAGGTCGCGTCGGGACCGATGGCCGCGTCGATCACCGCGGCCAGGCCGTTGTTGGGGAACAGGTGGGTCTTGGTCCGCTGGAAGGTGCGCACCTGGCCGAGCAGGCTGCCGGGGAACACCGCCTGCCGGGTCATCGACGTCCAGATCTTGGTCAGCTGGTCGACCGGCGGCGTGCCCTCCATCGCGATCATGGCTCCGTTGAGCGAGCCGACCGACGTGCCCACCACCAGGTCCGGCGTGATGTCGCGTTCGGCCAGGGCCCGCAGCATGCCGACCTGGATGGCGCCCAGGCTGCCACCGCCGCCGAGCACGAAAGCGACCGGGCGGGGCAGTTCCATCGGCGGTCTCCTTACAGCAGCGTGTAATTGAGTTCTTCGCAGATGCGGGCCAGCGGCAGATCCAGCCCAGGGTAGTCCAGCGGGAGCAGCAGGTCCGGTGTCGTCGGCAGGGCGCCGCGCGCGGGCGGGTCCCACAGGCAGATCGCCGGTTCGCCGCTGTCCATGGACGATCTGTACCAGACCCCGTCCAGTTCCGGGTGTGCCGAGCGGATCGCCCGCGCCCACGCCTGGGTGACGCTCTTGTTGCCACTGCTGATCTCCTGCGACGCGCCCGCCCTGGTCGGCCACAGCCCGCACAGGTCGAGCAGGCGCAGCGTGCGCTTGGGCCGGAACACCACCAGGTGCGGGCGCCTGGTGGTGCGGTCGACGACGGAGGTCTGCTGGAACACCTCGGCCACGCTGGTGCGCACGGTCAGTCCGAAGTAGAGCGCGCCGTGGCCGGGTGCGCTGGTCGGGCCGCCGTGGCGGTCCACCTGGTGCGGGTCGAAGCGGGCGTGCGGCAGCGGGCCGGTGTAGCGGAAGGAGTTCCAGCGCTGCCGGTGCGCGCCCGCGGCGGCGAACACACGGACCAGGTGCGTCGCGCTGTGGATGGCGACGACATCTTCTTCGACGCGCAGCAGGGTCTTCAGCGCAGCGGGGACCGGCGGCTGGGGGAGCCGTGACATGTGATGCGGTGATCCAGTCGTCGGGGGAACGGGTTATGCCGGGGTGCCGAGCATCGACGCCAGCGCCGCGACCTTGGTCGGGTCGCCGCCCGCCAGCAGCCATTGCCGCGGCGTCGCGGGTTCGTCGTTGACCCGCAGGTCGGGCTGGGGGTGGTCATGAAGGCGGCCACGACCAGCGGGGGCTGGTCGGTCGGGACCGAGCGCAGCACCACGTCGAGGCCGGGCAGCACGCCGGACGGGGCGAACTGCCAGGCGGGCAGCCGCCAGCCGCCGCGGTCCTTCCAGCCCGCGAGCCTGCCCGCGGCCAGCCGGTGCCGGATGCGGCTGGAGTCCACGCCGACGGACTCGGCCGCGTCGGCGACGGTGAGCGCCGAGTCGCGCAGCACGGCCTGGGCGGCCACGGCGCGGGCCCGGGAGTCGATCTCGTCGGGGCGCCGGGGCGTGAGGTCGAGCCCGACGTCGGCGAGGGTGTCGCGCTGTTCGGCGGAGAAGTAGTCCGCCGGGTCCGGTGTCGCGGGGGAGAGCCGTCTCGCGGCTTCCTCGACCAGTTCGAGGAACTCCGCGGCGTTGATCCGCAGGCCTGCCTTGGCGAGAACCGTCTCTAGCATCGTCATGGTCACCTGCCGCCCAAAGCGCACGTGTTCAGCCGTACCCGGCTTGCGCACTGTGTCAATGGTTCGCTCGCAAGCTCGCTCACGGCTGTCATGCGCCTAATGTATCGCGCGTGTGCGGGTTCGTGCGCATTTGTGGCTCAACTCACCGCATTTGGGGAGAAACTAACATAGATCTGCCACTTTCCGCTCAAGCTCAAACACTGACAGTTGTCGAACAGCGGTGCAACCTACGGGAGTAGGTAGTCCGTCCTGGAGGCATGAGCACCGACTTAAGACTTCCCCGGATCGGCGTGGCCGCGCTGGCCATCGCGGTCGCGGGGGCCGCTGTCATCGCGACGGCCTACTTCGTGGGGGACGATCAGGCGACCCAGCCACCCGGCCCCGGTTCGGTCCCGTCGGTGTCGGAGGTCCGGCTGGTCGCATTCGACTCGTGTGACAAGGCCCTGGCCGACCTCAAGGCCGCGGGCATGGCCAAGGTCGGGCCGTACGGCCTCGACGGCGACGTGATGGTCATGGAGCGCGGCGTCGCCGCCGACGCGGGTGCGCCGCAGGCCCCGGAGGCCAAGACCACCACCCAGAAGGGCAAGGACTACTCGGGGACCAACAACCATGAGGCCGCCGCCGACGAGCCCGACCTGGTCAAGACCGACGGCAAGCGGATCATCAGCATCCTCGACGGCAAGCTGCGCGTCGTCGACACCGCGACCCGACAGCTCACCGCCACCCTCACGCTGCCTTCCGGCGCCCCGTCGGCGATGCTGCTCGACGGCGACCACGTGCTGATCACCTCGCATCCCGAGGGCGTCGCCTTTGATGCCGCGCATCCCGGGATGTACAACAGTCAGCTCACGATCACCCGGGTCGACCTGAACGGCGGCGCGCGGGTCGCAGGCTCGCTGACGGTGGACGGCACCTACATCGACGGCCGCCAGGTCGGCTCCGTGGCCCGCATCGTCATCCGGTCCACGCCGCGGCTGCCGTTCGTCATGCCCACGCAGGGAATCAGCCCCGACGAGGCGACGCGGCGCAACAAGGACGTCATCGGGAAGTCGAAGATCCAGGACTGGATCCCGCGCTACAACCCGGGAAGCGGCGCTGAAGGCCAGCTCTACGACTGCACCGCCCTGAGCCGGTCGGCCAGCTACACCGGCACCGCGGTGCTCAGCGTGCTCACCTTCGACCTGCGCGACGACCTCGGGACCGGCGACGGCGTCGGGCTCGCGGCCGACGGCGACACCGTGTACGGCACGGCGGCCAGTTTGTATGTCGCCGACGACCGCCAGAGCCGCATGGGCATCATGCCCATGGAGGGACGCGGCAAGCCCGCGCCGGGGCTGCCGGAGCAGGCGACCACCACTGTCCACCAGTTCGACATCAAGGTCGCGGGCAAGCCGGTCTACCTGGCGTCGGGCACGGTCATGGGCTCGCTGCTGAACCAGTACTCGCTGTCGGAGCACAAAGGCAACCTGCGCATCGCCACCACCAAGGGCGATCAGCGCTGTTGCGTCCAGTCCCAGCAGTCGGAGAGCTCGCTGGCCGTGCTCACCCGGCGCGGCGCGGAACTGGCCGAGATCGGCCGGGTGGACGGGCTGGGCAAGACCGAGCGCATCCAGTCGGTCCGGTTCGTCGGCGACACCGCCTACGTGGTGACCTTCCGCCGCACCGACCCGCTCTACACCGTCGATGTCTCCAACCCGGCAAAGCCGACCGTGACCGGCGAGCTCAAGATCACCGGCTACTCGGCCTACCTGCACCCGATCGCCGCGGGCAGGCTGCTCGGCGTCGGCCAGGACGCCACCGGCGAGGGCCGGGTGACCGGAACCCAGGTGTCGCTGTTCGACACGTCGTCGGCGCAGGCGAAGGTGATCACCCAGTACCAGCTCAAGGGTGCCTCATCGGAGATCGAGTTCGACCCGCACGCCTTCCTCTACTGGGCCGACAAGGGCCTGATCGTGGTCCCGGTGGTCAACGCGTTCGACGGGCGGGCCATCCCGGGCGCGCTGGTGCTGCGGCTGGCTGGCGACAGCCTCACCGAGGTGGCCAGGCTCAGCCACCCGACGGGCGGGGAGTACGGCGACGTGCAGATCCGCCGGTCGCTGGTGGCCGCGGGCGCGCTGTGGACGGTGTCCGGCGGCGGGATCATGGCCACCGACCTTGGCGGGCTGAATCAGCTCGCGTGGGTGCCCTTCGCCTGACGGGCCATCCGGCGCAGCCGCGACCACGGGATCACGCCGTCGCTCTTGTCCGGGAAGTCGGTCTTCTCGGGGAACAGCGGCGGCGTGCCCAGCGTCGCGGTGCGCACGGCGCTGTCGTCGGCGACGAACTCGGGCTTGAGGTGCTCGGTGTCGTAGTAGCGGTGGAACACCGGGGTGATCCCGCCGGACATCGGCGGCACGATCCAGGTCCAGTCGGCCGGGCACTTGCGCCCGGCCTTCTCCTCGCGTTCGACATGGGTGAGGAAGCGCGCGGACTCGGTGTGGTGGTCGGTGATCGTCACCCCGGCCGCCGCGAACGAGTGCAGCACGGCGACGTTGACCTCGACCAGCGCCCGGTCGCGCCACAGGCTCGCCGGGGTGGAGGTGTCCAGGCCGAGCCGGTCGGCGACGGTGGGCAGCAGGTCGTAGCGGTCGGCGTCGGCGAAGTTGCGGGCGCCGATCTCGGTGCCCATGTACCAGCCGTTGAACGGCGCGGCCGGGTAGTCGACGCCGCCGATGGACAGGCGCATCGAGCTGATCGCGGGCACGGCGTGCCAGCGCAGGCCCAACTCGGCGAACCACGGGTGGTCGGGATGGCTCAGCGGCACCTCGCACACCACGTCGGCGGGCAGCGGGAGCACGTGTGGGGGCTTGTCGGCGGCGGAGACCACCAGTGGGAGCACGTCGAAGGCGCCCGGCGCGCCGGGCGGGGCCCAGCCCAGGTCGGTGACCGCCGAGGTGAACCCGACGTAGCGCGGGTCGCCAAGGACGGTGCCGTCCGGGCGGCGGTAGCCCGCGTAGCGGATGAGCTGCTCGTTCCAGATCCGCGGGGCGGGGGAGCCGGGGGTGTCTGGCGCGAAGATGGTGATCAGCGGGCGGATCTTGCCGCCGTTGGTGGCCAACCGCAGGTGTTCCAGGCAGTGCGCGGCCACCTTCGCGGGAGCGCGCACCGCTCGCAGGTCGCGGACTTTCATGCTGCGCCAGTACAGCCTGCCGATGCACCGGGCGCTGTTGCGCCAGGCGACCCGCGCGCCGAACTCCAGCTCAGCGATGGAGTGGCGGTAGGTGCCGGTGAGCTCGACTTCGGCGCGAACCCACTGGATACGGTCCTTGACTGACCCGGCGCCGGGATTCTCGCGGTGGAACAGCTCAAGGAACTCCTCGGCCTCGTCGAGATCGGCGACGCCGCCGCGGGGGCCAGGCTGATCATCGTCACCGGGTAACGACCAGATCTCTCCTGTCACCCGCGAGAACCTACCGGGTGCACAGCGTGTTCGGACCTACACTCACTCGTTTGGCTGTCACCTGAAAGGTGTACGTCTGGGGGCGGATTCCCGGGCCGGATTCCCTGGTGGATGACCGACAGTTGGTTCCGACTGTTCGTCCGGTCAGGGCATTGTCTCGGCGCCGAGCGGTGAACTCGGCGCCGAGCGCACGGAAATTTCGATCCGACGTGGCGTTGGTCACTCTGAATTTCCCGCCACATCCTGTAACGCTATTGCTGGGAGTAGTTCGATCCAGCGATACCGATGTGGTGAATGGGTGACAGTGTCTTGCTGGTGGCTAGTCGGTGACTTGTCGGTGGCCCGAACTACCGGTGCGGGTCAGACGCGGAACACCGGTCCGGTGGTGACGACCAACACGCACGGATTGCCGTACGTCGTGGCGAAGTCGATCCGCTTGCCCCGCCACCGGCCGAACGCGGTCACGTGGACCGGGTCGTACTGCAGCGTGCATGCCCGGTCCGGGGCGACGTTGAGCTGATCGAAGTCCCCGTCCACCTGCGTCAACGCGGCACAGGCCGCGTCGGGTGAGTGGTGGATTCCGCCGTTGGGGCCGCAGCGGAGCGTGCCTGCCCTGGTGGGTCCCTGGGACCCGGAGACGGTCAGCACAAGGTACGCGGACTCGGTCGGCGTCGCTTCGGCGGGGGTGGCGAGCGCCGCAGCGGCGGCGACCGCAAATGCGCTTGCGAGGAACTTTCGCAACATGAATGAACACTCCTTCGCGCTGTGGATGCCGTTTGCGCCGAATGGGGACCCAGGAGTCACGCGAATCCGAGCTTAGGACGAACAGAATTCGCTTTCACCCAGGGGGGTATCGCGCCGCACCGGTCGTGAGTGCTATTCATGTCGCCGGCAATCAGCGCCGCCATCGGCGAGATAGGCTTACTTCCTTAGTGGTACACGGCTGGAAAGGTCCATAAGTGGGAGGGATAACACGCGCGTCGAAAGCGTCGCGTGACCGTTTGTCCGACCGCATCGCCATCGGGATGCTGATCAAGGCGTTTCCCCCGGAGGAGGTGGATGCCGCGATCGACGCGGCAGGGGTTCGAGAACAGCGGTCGAGGGCGCTGCCCGCGCGGACGATGGTGTATTTCTCGCTCGCCATGTGGTTGTTCGGCAGCGCCGGGTACGACTCGGTGCTCACCCGACTGACCACCGGCATGCGCTGGGCCGGGGTCAGCACCGGCAAACGCGCCGAGCCCAGCACCGGGTCGATCACCAAGGCGCGCAAGCGACTGGGGTCGGAGGTCATGCGCAGGCTGTTTCTGCGCCGCGCGGTCGAGGCCGTCGACGCCCCGCCCCGGTGGCGCGGGCTGCGGGTGTGCACGCTCGACGGGGGCGTGATGGATGTGCCGGACACGGTGGCCAACCTGGCCGCGTTCACCGAGGCCGAGGTTCGGATGGTCGCCCTGGCCGCACCCGGCGACGGCGCCCTGATCGATGTCGCGGTCGGCACCGGCGACGACGAACTCGACGCCGAGCTGATCGGCGCGGTCTCGACGGACACGCTCGTGGTCGCCCATCGGGCGAGCCTGGGTCACCGGCAGTGGCGGGCGGCCACCGAGCAGGGGGTGCACCTGCTGTGGCGGCCAAGCGAATCGGTGGACCTGCCCCGGCTGCGGCTGCTGGCCGACGGGTCCTACGTGTCCAGACTGCTGCCCGAGTGCGACCCGATGTCCCGGTCGGTCACGGTCCGGGTTGTCCGGTCCGGTGAGACGGTGCTGATCACCACACTGCTGGACCCCGAGCGCGCCCCCGCCGCGGAACTGGTCGCCCTGCACGAGGGGCGCTGGCGGTTCGAGTCGGTTTTCGACGCGCTCGACGCCGGTCCGGTGGCGCTGCGGTCCCAGGATCCGCACGGGGTCAGGCAGGAGTTATGGGCGATGTTATGTGTCTATCAAGCGGTCCAAGCGTGGCGATGGGACGGTAAGGAAGCGCTTGCTGGGAGGATCTGACGGTGGATGAGATCAAGGTGGGCGTCATCGGCTACGGGTTGGCGGGCCGCGCGTTCCACGCCCCGTTCATCGCCGCCGCAGCGGGTCTACGGCTCACGACGGTGGTGACGGGCTCGCCCGAACGCGCCGCCGCCGTGGCCGAGCGGTACCCGGACGCCACCGTTGTGTCCACTGTGGACGAACTGTGGCGGTCGGGTCTGGACCTGGTCGTCGTCGCCTCGCCCAACCGCCACCACGTCGCCCAGGCCGCCGCGGCTCTCGACGCGGGTTTGCACGTGGTGGTCGACAAACCCGTCGCCGCCACCGGCGCGGAGATCCGCGACCTCGCCGACCGCGCGGACCGGGCGGGCCGGATGCTGACGGTGTTCCAGAACCGCCGCTGGGACGGCGACTTCCGTACGGTGCGCGACCTGGTCGCCGACGGCACCCTGGGCGCGGTCACCCGCTTCGAGTCCCGCTTCGAACGCGCTTCCCGCTCCGCGCGCACGGCGTGGAAGGCCAGCCAGGACCCGGCGGACCTGGCTGATATCCGGTACGACCTGGGCAGCCATGTGGCCGACCAGGCGATCGCGCTGTTCGGCAGGCCGGTGTCGGTGCACGCCGAGGCCACCCCGTCCCCGGTCGCCAACGACGCGACGATCCTGCTGACCCACGCCGGCGGAGTGCGGTCCTACCTGCGGATGAGCAGCGTGACCACGCCCGCCGCGCCCCGGTTCGTGGTCACCGGAATGGACGCGGGCTACCGAAGCTGGGGCCTGGACCCACAGGAGAAAGCGTCGGTCGCGGGCCGCCTGCCGACAGACGCGGGCTTCGGCGAGTACCCCGAGGAGCTATGGGGACAGTTGGTGACGGACGAGGGAGTCCGCGCTGTCCCGACCCAGCCGGGCGCCTACCTGGGGTTCTACCAGTCCGTCGCGGCGTGTGTACTCGGCGACGGACCGCCGCCGGTGCCGCTGTCGGACTCGGTGGACTTGGTGGACACCCTGGAGGCGGCGATCAAGTCGGCGGACACCGGTGTCCCAGTCGCCATCTGACGCGCTGATCGATGACACCGCACTGGCCCTGTCGTCGGTCGTCGCGAACAACGCGATGAACCGAGGACGGGGGCTGGAGTCGTACCGCCGCGAACTCGGCTTCGATCCGATCGCGATGGTGCGTGACCGCGGCTGGCTCGACTTGTGCTGCGGTGAGGCCCGCGCTCTCATCGACGCGGCGGAACTTGTCGGTGGCGCACCGCTGATCGCCGACTTCGACGTCGCCGCGGTGCGTGGGCCGGACGGACGGCCGTTGGGGCGGGGGCTGCTCGCGGCGCTGCGGGACGCGGGCTTCGTCTACGACGGCAGGCGTCGGCGGGTGTCGCGGCGGGGGTGGGCCACGATCCAATTCCCGTTCGGCTACTTGGGCGCCGATGTGGCCGCTGGTCCCAACTACACCGGCCAAGCCGCGGTCCACGCGCACTACGGCAGTCGCGGATAACATCCGGCGGACGGTTGGGAAATATCCGTTTGTCCTATCGGCCTCGGCGCCGGTTCCCATTACGCTCCACTCTGGAAGCGAGCGCTCACGGACCGTCCCGCCGTGCCACCAGGTCCGTTGGTGCTGACGTGTTTCCGCCGTTGCCGCATGTCCCGACGAGGCCCGGAGCCCCCGGGTCGCTTCGGGCTGCCTTTGGAAGGGACATTGCCCATGCGTACGTCCTCGATCCGCGCGGCCATCGTCGCCGCCGTGATCACCGTCGGCTCCTTACTCGGCGCCGGGTCCGCCGCCGCCGCGCCGGAGCAGGATCCGGTGTTCACTCCCACCTCGGGCGCCACCACCATGAGCGTCCTGGTCACCAAGCTCACCCACGCACAGGCCACCACCCGGTTCCGCAACGCCGGGATCACCTGGTCCTCCAGCGGCAACTGCAGCAACCGCAACAACTCCACCTGTACCTCGTTCGAGCAGATCAACCTGGCCACCGTCCAGGGCGCCGAGACCCTGAAGCGGGCCTGCGGCTGCGCGCTGAACATCACCGGCGGCACCGAGACCGGCCACGCCAGCGGCACCTACAGCCACTGGAACGGCTACAAGTTGGACTTCTCCAAGTACTCGGGCATCGGCAACTACATCCACAACAACTTCACCTACATCGGTGGCGGCAAGTGGCGAGCGGCCTCGGGCAACATCTACTACGACGAGGGCAACCACTGGGACGTGACTTTCTACAGCTGCGGCTGCTGATCGGCTGATCGCCTGCCGGTCACCAGTCGACCATGGTGACCGGCAGGCTCTTGATCCCGTTCTGGAAGTTCGACCGCAGGCGCACCGGCTCGCCCGCGAGCGTCAGCCGCCCTGGCAGGTCCAGCACGGCGCGGAACATCGAACGCAGCTGCACGCGGGCCAGGTGGGCGCCGAGGCAGAAGTGCGGGCCGTGGCCGAAACTGAGGTGCTCGCCCGCCGCGCGGGTGATGTCGAAGGTGTCCGGGTCGGGGAAGACGCGCTCGTCGCGGTTGGCCGAGGAGAACCACACGACCACCTTCGCACCCGCCGCGATGGGCGTCCCGGCCAGCTCGGTGTCCACTGTGGCCGTTCGGCGGAAGTGCATGACCGGCGTCCACCAGCGCAGCATCTCCTCCACCGCGCCGTCGACCAGGTCGGGTCGGTCCCGAAGCGTGCGGTAAGTGTCCACATGGGACATCAGGGCGATCATCCCGCCAGGAATGCCGTTGCGCAGGGTCTCGTTGCCCGCCACGGAGAACAGCCAGAACAGGTTCTCGAACTCCTCGATCGACACCCGACCGCCCTCATCGTCCACATGGGACATCAGGGTGCTCATCACGTCGTCGCCAGGGGAGTGGCGCTTCACCTCGCCGAGGTCATGCGCGTAGGCGTAGAGGTCGGGCATGCCCGCTCGGGTCCGCGGGTCGGGCATCCGGCCGTCGGTGTCCGGGGTCGGCCGCAGCCGCAGCGCGCGGCGGGCCAGGTCGCTGGATCCGGCGCCCGCGGTGTCGCTCACCGCGTACTCGTCGTCCTGGAAGCCGATGACCCGGTTGCTCCAATCGAACATCAGCCACCGGTCCTCGGCGGGCACCCCGAACACCTCGGCCAGGGTCAGCAGCGGCAGGTCGGCGGCGACGTCCTTGGCGAAGTCGGTCTCGCCCGCGATCCGGCCCACCAGCTCGCGCGCCCAACCGTCGATCCGGTCGGTCAGCCTGGCGATGGCGCGCGGGGTGAACGCCCTGGTCAGCAGGCCGCGCAGGCGGTTGTGGTCGGGCGGGTCCTGGTTGAGCATCATCCGCCGGACGTAGGTCAGTGCCTCGGGCGCGGGGTCGCGGATCTGCGTGGCGCCGAGCTGGGAGGAGTAGACGTCGGGGGAGCGCAGCACGTGGCGCACCTCGGCGTGTCGCAGCACCGCCCAGAACCCCGGGCCGTCCGGCTCGTCGACCCACCGCACGGCCGACTCCTCGCGCAGGGCCTTGAGGAGGTCGTACGGCACGGCGGTGCGGTAGGTGTCCGGATCGAGAATCGGCGCGGCGTCGGTGCCCATGGAGCCATTGTGTACGGCAAGATCGCGCCCGTGGACAACATTCATGTCGAACGCGGCGGCACCGACGGACCCACGTTGCTGCTGCTGCACGGCCTCGGCGGCAGCGCCGAGGTGTGGGCGGGCGTGACCCCGCTCTGGCCGGGCCGCTGGATCGCCCCTGACCTGCCTGGCCACGGCGCGTCGGCGCCCGCGGACCGGTATTCCTTCGGCGGGCTGGCGGCCGCGGTGGCAGGCCTGGTCGACGGGCCGGTCGCGGTGCTCGGCCACTCACTAGGCGGCGTGGTCGGCCTGGCGCTGGCAGGCGGCTGGTTCGGCGTCGAGGTGACCGCGGTGTGCGGACTCGGGATCAAGGTGAGCTGGTCGGCGGCCGACCTGGCGAAGGCAGCGGAGATCGCGGCGAAGCCGAGCCGGGTGTTCGCGACCCGCGAGGAGGCGGTCGACCGCGCGGCCAAGGTCGCAGGCCTTCCGTCGGGCGCCGAGGCCACCCGCCTGGTCGTGGCCGACGGAGACGGCTGGCGGCTCGCGCTGGACCCGGCGGCCTTCGCCGTCGGCCGCCCGGACCTGCCCGGCCTGCTCGGCGCGGCCCGCGCCCGGGTCCGGCTGGCGGCGGGGGAGAACGACCCGATGAGTCCCGCGGACCACCTGCGGACCCTGGTGGCCGACCCGGTCGTGCTGTCCGGGCTGGGCCACAGCGCCCACGTCGAGGACCCGGCCGCGCTGCGGGGGCTGCTCGACTTCCTGGCCTGACCCGTCGTGGGGCTCCCGCGCTCGGGAGCCCCACGGCCGGAGATCAGCTGACGCCGACCAGGTCCACGACGAAGATCAGCGTCTCGCCGGGCTTGATCGCGCCACCGGCGCCGCGGTCGCCGTAGCCCAGGTGCGGCGGGATGACCAGCTTGCGCCTGCCGCCGACCTTCATGCCCGCCACGCCGCGGTCCCAGCCCTGGATCACTCGCCCGCCACCCAGCGGGAAGCTGAACGTGTCATTCCGATTCCACGACGCGTCGAACTCCTCCCCGGTCGAGTGCGCGACGCCGACGTAGTGCACGGTGACGAGCTGGCCGGCCGTGGCCTCCGGGCCGTCGCCGACGGTGATGTCCTCGACCACCAGATCCGCGGGCGGCGCGCCCTCGATCGGGTCGACCTCGGGCTTCTGCAAAGCCATGCTCACTCCTAGATTCGGTGTTGCTTCCCCGCCATCCTGCCCCGCCAGTGCGGGCTCGCGCGCGACGACCCGCCCAGGCGGTAACGCGACAGGGGGTTCCGGCGACATCAAGAACGCGGCCCTGTCACCCCCCGACGGCAGGGTCGCCTTTTCTTTGGCCCCGCCACCGACGATCGCTTCGTCCGGCTCGCGGATCGCCTTGACTTCGTCAGGTGCCCAAGTGGACCAAGCCGGTCCCCGGCGGCGAGATCGTTCTCTATCCTGAGCCCGTGAGCGACTTGTCGAACGGGCTGACCCCGCTGGAACTCGCGGGCCACGTGCGGTCCAAGATCGAGTCCGCCCAGCGGTACGCCCACGGCCGCAAGCACCGATTCCGCTGGAAGTCCGTCACGGTCAGGCTCACCACGCTGGTGCTGTCCGCGGCCTCGACGATCATCCTTGGTCTGCAGAACCTGGATCCGTGGACGGGCACGGCGTTCTCGCTGATCGCGGTGGTCACGGTGGTGGCCGCGCTGGAGCCGTTCTTCGCCTGGCGCTCGCTGTGGGTGCTGATGGAGGAGGCGTCGTATCGTTTCCACCGGCTGCTGGACGAGCTCGAGTATTACGTCGCCGCGAACGAGCCCGACACCCTGGACATCCAGCGCGTGCGCGAGATGCACGACGAGTACCAGCGGATCTGGGAGAAGCTCAGCTCCAACTGGCTCAAGAACCGAGAACAGGGCTAGGGCGTGTCCTGCGCCGATCTGTCAGCCTGACAGGTCGGTGATCGTCTTCGCGATGCGGCGTTCGCGGGTCGGCTGGGTCTTGGCGTCGTCGATGGCGAGCACGTGGCGGCGTTTGTGGCTGTAGGACAGTGCCTCGAACGCCGCACGTGCTGCTGGCGCGGCGGCCAGCGCCGCGGCCAGGTCGGCGGGGACCTCGACCGCGCGTGGCTCGGTGTCGAGCTCGACGTCGACCTCGATCTCGTCGCCAGCACCCACGCCCGCCGCGGTCCGGTTCTCGGCGCTGAGCGGCAGGTAGTAGTCGTCGCCGTAGGCGGCCACCGTGCTGCGGTAGGTGTGGCCGTTGATCGTGACGGTGACCGGGGGCCGCTTGGTGCGGCCGAGTCCGGTCACCACGTCCCGCGGCACCCGGAAGCCGGTCGCCGTCTTGCCGCCGAGTTCGACGGTCGTTCGGAATCGCATTCCTAGAAGGTGCCAGGAATCCCTGGATGGCGCTGCACCAGGATCGTGCTCTTCACCACCGCCTCCTTGTAGTACGCCGCGACGCGGCCGGTGATCACCGCCTCGACCGGGCTGTCGTCGCGGCGGACGAACTGGATCAGCCCGTCGCGGCGGCCGAGGCTCACACACTGGTTGAGGTAGCGGAATCGCAGCGGCTTCGGCTCGCGGCCCGCCAGCCGGTCCATGATCGCCCGCACGGCCTGCTGCGCGACGGGAATGCCCGTGGCGCACGCCATCCGCAGTTCATCGCCGTCGGGCCGGCGGGCGGCGGCCGCGTCGCCGATGCCGTAGATGTCCGGGTTGGACACCGACCGCAGCGTCTCGTCGACGATCATCCGTCCGCTGTCGTCGACCGCCACACACTCGGCCAGCGGTGACACCCGGAACCCGGTCGTCCACACGACCACGTCGGCCCCGATGTGCTCGCCGTCGTCGAGGACCAACCCGTCGGCCCGCACCTCGGCGACCCGGACCTCGTCGCGCACCTCCACCCCGAGCCGGTCGAACGCCCGCCGCAGGTGCTTGCGCGCCTTCTCCGACAGCGCGGCACCGAGCCCGCCGCCGGTCACCAGCCGGACCTTGACGTCGGGATAGGTCTCGGCGATCTCGCTGGCCGCCTCGATCCCGGTCAGCCCGCCACCGACCACCGCTACCATCCCGGCCGCGCTGATCCGCCCGCGCGCCCGCTCGGCCTGCTCGACATCGGCCACCGTGACCGCGTGCTCGCGGGCGCCGGGGACGGCGTCGAGGTCGGCCTGGCTGCCGAGGGCGTAGATGAGGGTGTCGTAGGGGAGGGTGCCGTTGGTGAGGTGGACGAGCTTGTTGTCGGGATCGATCTCGGTCACCTTGTCGATCACCAGGCTGATGCCGGTGCCGTCGACCAGGTCGGCCAGCGGGCGGTCGCGCAGCGGCTGACCGGCGGCCAGTTGGTGCAGGCGGACCCGCTCGATGAAGCGGTCGCGGGCGTTGACCAGGGTGACCTTGACGTCCTTGCGAGCCGCCAGCTTGGCCGCGACAAGACCGCTGTAACCGGCGCCGAGAACAACGATGTGGTGTGTCATGCGCTTCTCCGTTCGTCGCAAGAAGGACATGACAGCGGCGCGGAACGTGACAGGTCGGCGGTGGGACCTGCGTCACAGCATCGCCAAGCCGGGCGCGCTACGCTGGGTTACCAAGTCTCGCGGAGGGTCGGATTGTCCAGACGCCAATGGACCGCTGAGGGGCATCGGGGGCTGCCGCCGGTCGATTGCGACCGCATGCGTGCGGAGGCCGACGAGTTCTTCGGCTCCGAGGACCGCATCGGTGACGAAGACCCCTGGGAGCGCGGGCGCGCTTGACCACGGCACGTGCGACGTGGCCGCCAAGCTGACGACCGTCAGCTGCCGAGTTCCGCTGCCTTGGCGGTGAGGTAGCGCTGTTCCTGCAGGCTCGTGGTGTGCCGCGCCGCCGATCGGTACAGCTGGGCCGCCTCGGTGAGGTTCCCGGCGCGTTCGTGTAGGTGGGCGCGGACGGCGTGCAGGCGGTGGTGATCTTTCAGCTGGTCGTCGAGGGATTCCAGCATGGACAGGCCGACGATCGGGCCGTGCACCATCGACGCCGCGATCGCGCGGTTCAAGGTGACCATCGGGTTCGGGGTCATCTGTTCCAGCAGGCCGTAGAGCGCCAGGATCTGCGGCCAATCGGTCTTCTCGGTGTCGGGGGCCTCGCCGTGCAGGGCGGCGATGGCGGCCTGGAGCTGGTAGGGCCCAACGGCTCCGCGCGCGATCACGTCAGTGATCAGGGCAGAGCCCTCGGCGATCAGCGCGTGGTCCCAAGTGGAGCGGTCCTGCTCGGCCAGCGGGATCAGGGTGCCGTCGGCCGCGGTGCGGGCGGGGCGGCGGGCGTCGGTGAGGAGCATGAGGGCCAGCAGGCCGCCGAGTTCGGCGTGGTCGGGCACCGCGGCGCGGGTGGCGCGGGTGAGGCGGATGGCCTCGCCGGAGAGGTCGGTGCGGACCAGGGTCGGGCCGGTGCTGCTCGCGTAGCCCTCGTTGAACATCAGGTAGAGCACGTGCAGGACCGGTGCGAGGTCGGCCGACGGCGTGAACGGCAGGCCCTTGACCTTCTGCTTCGCCCGGCTGATCCGCTGCGCCATCGTCGCTTCGGGCACCAGGAAGGCGTTGGCTATCTCGGCCGTCGTCAGGCCGCCGATCGCCCGCAGCGTCAGCGCGATGGCCGACGCCGGGGTGAGCGACGGGTGGCAGCACAGGAACAGCAGCGCCAACGTGTCGTCCTGGTCGGCGGTCTCACCGGGTGGGGGCTCCCGGGAGGCGCGCTCCTCCCGAAGCCTGCGGGCCTCGTCACTGCGCCAGGCGTCGACCATCCTGCGGGTCGCGACCTGGATGAGCCACCCGCGGGGGTTGTCCGGCACGCCGTCTACCCACTGCGCCGTGGCGGCGATCAGCGCCTCCTGGACCGCGTCCTCCGCCGCGGCGAAGTCGCCGTGCCGCCGCACGACCACACCGAGGACCTGCGGCGCCAGGGTGCGCAGCAGGTCCTCGGTCGGCTCGTTCACTGCTCGACGGGCGGCGCGCTCATGATCTCGCGCACCTGGATCTCCTGGCCCAGTGGCTTGCCCTGCGGCCCAGGCGCGGCCGACGCCTCGGCGGCGACCTCAAGGGCCCGCTCGACCGACTCGACGTCGATGATCCAGTAGCCCGCGAGGAACTCCTTGGACTCCGCGAACGGCCCGTCGGTGACGACCGCGGGCCCGTCCTTCTTCACCACCTTCTTGGCCGCGTCCGGCCACGCCAGCCCCTGCGCGTCGACCAGCTCGCCACTCTCGGTCAGGCGCTGGTAGAAGTCGTCCTGGAACTCCATGTGCGCCTTGACGTCCTCCGGCGCCCAGTCGGTGATCGGCTCCACGCCCTCGACGTGGTAGTTCATCAGCAGCATGAACTTCATGGTTTCCGCCTCCCGAGTGCTGCGCCCATCTTGGCGCCTCACCAGTGGATCGGAGCCGCCGACACGTTCTCGACATCGATCCGGAGGAAGTTTCAGCGACTCCGCGCGAGGGTCACCAGCCGCGCTCTCGCCATTCGTCCAGCTTTGGGCGCTCGTCGCCGAGGGTGGAGTCGTCGCCGTGGCCGGGGTAGAACCACGTGTTATCAGGCAGTACGCCGAAGACTCGCGACTCCAGGTCGTCCATCAGGCTGGTGAAGGCCGCCGGGTCTGTGGTCCGTCCAGGCCCACCAGGGAACAAGGAGTCGCCGGTGAACAGGTGTCCGTGGCCGGAAGGGTCGCGGTAAAGCAGGGCGATGGAGCCAGGGGTGTGACCGCGCAGGTGGATGACCTCCAGCGTCACCTCACCCACTTCCACCACGTCCCCCTGATCCACCAGCCGGTCCGGCGGCACCGGCAGTACCTCGGCGTCGAGCGCGTGGGCGATGGTGTTCGCGCCGAAGGCGCCCGCGGTGGCGCCCAGGGCCTGCCAGTGGTCGCCGTGTTGGTGGGTGGTGACGATGGTGCGCAGGCTGGGGCGATCCTGGCCGTACCCGATCACGTCCGAAAGGCGCTGGGGGTCGGCCGCCGCATCGATGAGCAGGGCTTCGGTCGTGGCGCGACAGGTCAGCAGGTAGGCGTTGTTGTCATAGGGGCCGACGGACACCTTGGTGATCGTCAGCGCGGGGAGGGTTCGGCGGGCGGCGGGGCCGCCTGGCTCGACATGGCCGGTGTAGTCGTCGACGAGGTCCACGGTCGCCGACGGTAGTCTGCCTGCCACCGCTGGTTCCACCCAGATCGGCGGCGCGGGCGCGCAGGTATTACCCTGTTATCTGAGCGTTACCTGAAACTGGACCCTGTCGCCGATCACTTGTGAGCTCGTGCCGAATACACAGACAGTGAAGAAGTCCCCGCGCAAGGTGAGCTGGGACGTCATCCGGGTGCTGGCCGTCTACTCGGTCGTCGTGCAGCACGTCACCCACCAGTCCCCGATCAACCACCCTGAGCTGGGGCCTTATCCCTTCGTGCTGCCGCTGCAGTTCGGCGCGAGCACGCTGCTGGTGATCTCGGCGTACTTCACGTGCGTCACGGTCCGTCGCGGGGACACCGGCCGGTGGCTGCGCAACCGGCTGGCCCGGCTGCTGCCCGCCTACCTGCTCGCCGTGGTCGGCACCTATCTCGTGACGAGGGCCGTGGCGCCCGCGTTCGGGTGGTATGTGCCCGATGTCACGGACCTGGTCGCCAACCTGCTGCTCATCCAGGCGTGGTCACCGGAGTTCCACTGGGTCGACGCGTCCTACTGGACTTTCCCGTTGCAGGTCATGGCGTTCATCGCCGCGGCCCTACTCTGGCCGACGCGGTGGCGCCGCGGGACCGCGCTGACTGGTCTGTTGTGGACACTGGTCCTGCTGCCGCTGGTCATCCGGTTCGCGTTCCGGCACGACGACGCGCAGCAGTGGATCAAGTCGGTGTTCGACGGGCTGGCGCTGCACCGGGTCGCGCTGTTCGGGGTCGGCGTGGCGATCTGGCTGTGGACGCGGAACCGCATGTCCGCGCGGCACCTTGGCCTCTACGTGACCGCCGCCCTGGTCGCCCAGGACGCGCACTCCTACTTCGTGGACACCTGGTCGACCATCGCGTTCGGCGTGATCGTCGTGGGCATCATCGCCGCCGCGGGCGGGCCGGACTGGGACATCCCGGGCATCCGGCAGCTCGCGCGGCCGATCCGGTGGCTGGGTGGCATCTCCTTCGGCGTCTACCTGGTCCACCAGGAACTCGGGTTCGTGCTGGCCCGCTTCCTGCTCGACGCCGGGGTCGGGCCTTGGGGGCGGCTGGCCGTTTGCGTGGCCATGGCGATCCTGCTCGGCTGGGCGATGACCAGGCTGGTCGAGCAGCCTGCCCACCGCCTGCTGACCGGCGACGTCTGGCACCGCGCCCGGGCAGCGGCGAGCACGGTGGCGGCGGCGGTGCGGGAGCTCCCGCAGGTGCCTCAGCCCCAGGCGGCTAGTTCCGGTGGGGTCCCGTCGAGTTCGACCGGGCCGCGGCCGGTGAGCCAGGCCAGCGCGGCCGCGGCCGATCCGCTCAACTCGGTGCCGCCGTCCTGGGTGCCGATGGCGAACTCCCAGCTGCGCTGACGGCCGTCGGGCAGGTCGACCCGCAGCCGCACCGGCGTGCCCCCGGTCCGGCTCAGGATCGGGTGCACGGCCCGGTCGAGCATGAGGTCGAGGTGGTCGGCGGGCACCGCGTCGAACCCGAATCCCGCGTCGAGGTCGACTAGGTGGGTCCACACCTCGAACAGCCTGCGCTGCGGGATCTCGACGGCCGGGATCAGCTCGCCGTGCGGGTGCTGCACCGGCGCGGCCCAGTCCGCGTCGGTCAGTCTGCGGGCCTCGACCAGGAAGCGGCCGGACGCGGCGATCAGGTCCTCGCGCTGGACCTGGCCGAGCCTGGTCGCGCCCGCGTGGATGGCCGCGTCGCGGTCGGCGCGGCTGGGGTAGGCGGCGTGCTCGATGCCGGTGCGGGCCCACGTGAGCAGGTTGACCAGCGCATCGGCGTTTCGGGCCAGGTGGGTGACCACGTGGCCGCGGGTCCACCCCGGCAGCAGGCTGGGTCTGGGGAAGTCGGACTCGCTGAATCCGTCGACCACCCCGGTCAGGACGGAGGTTGCCTCCTTGACCGCGGCGAGCGTGCCCGCGGTGGTGTGCGAGGACGTGTTCAACCCACTCATGCGCACCCCGATGCTGAGTTGGTGGCGAACGGAGCAAAGTTGCTCTCCCCATCCAGAGTAGGCGAGGGTTGTTACCCGTCGGTACCGCTTCGCGGGTGCATGACGAACCCGGGTCCGCGAGAATTGTCGGTGCCCCGTGCGAGCATGGGGGTCGGCCACCCGTGGCCACTCACACTTTGCTGATCGACGTTCATGGGTCAGACCCGTGCCCGGTCGGCTCACGTGCACTACCGAAGGGATTTCAGTGGCCGACCGCCTCGTCGTTCGCGGCGCCCGTGAGCACAACCTGCGCGGCGTCGACCTCGACCTTCCCCGCGACAGCATGATCGTGTTCACCGGCCTGTCCGGGTCCGGCAAGTCCAGCCTGGCGTTCGACACGATCTTCGCCGAGGGGCAGCGCCGCTACGTCGAGTCGCTGTCGGCCTACGCGCGCCAGTTCCTCGGCCAGATGGACAAGCCCGACGTCGACTTCATCGAGGGCCTCTCGCCCGCGGTCTCGATCGACCAGAAGTCGACCAGCCGCAACCCGCGCTCGACCGTGGGCACGATCACCGAGGTCTACGACTACCTGCGCCTGCTCTACGCGCGCGCGGGCAAGCCGCACTGCCCGACCTGCGGCGAGGCGATCAGCAAGCAGACCCCGCAGCAGATCGTCGACCAGGTGCTGGCCATGGAGTCCGGCCTGAAGTTCCAGGTGCTCGCCCCGATCATCCGCGGCCGCAAGGGCGAATACCTCGACCTGTTCTCCCAGCTCCAGACCCAGGGCTATTCGCGCGCGCTGGTCGACGGCGTGGTCCACAGCCTGGCCGACCCGCCGAAGCTCAAGAAGCAGGAGAAGCACGACATCGCGGTCATCGTCGACCGGCTCGCGGTGAAGGCGACGTCCAAGCAGCGGCTCACCGACTCGGTCGAGACCGCGCTGCGCCTGGCCGACGGGCTCGTCGAGTTGGAGTTCGTCGACCTGCCCGAGCATGATCCAGCCCGTATTCGCGGCTTCTCCGAGCACTTGGCGTGCCCCAACGGCCACCCGCTCGGCGTCGAGGACCTGGAGCCGCGCTCGTTCTCCTTCAACTCGCCCTACGGCGCGTGTCCGGTGTGCACGGGCATCGGCGTCAAGAAGGAGGTCGACCCGGAGCTGGTCGTGCCCGACGACGAGCTGTCGCTGGGCGACGGCGCCATCGCGCCGTGGGCCGGTGGCCAGACCGCCGAGTACTTCGTCCGGCTGCTCTCGGCGCTGGGGGAGTCGATCGGGTTCCGGATGGACACCCCGTGGCGGCGGCTGCCCGCCAAGGCGCAGAAGGCGGTCCTGCACGGCGTGCCCGACCAGGTGCACGTCCGCTACCAGAACCGCTACGGCCGCGAACGCTCCTACTACGCCGCCTACGAAGGTGTGATCCCGTTCCTCGAACGGCGCCAGGAGCAGACCGACTCCGAGTACATGCGCGAGAAGTACGAGGGCTACATGCGCGAGGTCCCGTGCCCCTCGTGCCAGGGCACCCGCCTCAAGCCCGAGATCCTGGCCGTCACGCTCGCGCACAAGGACCAGGGCGACCGCTCCATCGCCGACGTCTCCAACATGTCGATCAGCGAGTGCTCTGCCTTCCTCGACGGACTCACCCTGGGCAAGCGCGAGACGATGATCGCGGGCGCCGTCCTCAAGGAGATCCAGGCCCGCCTGCGGTTCCTACTGGACGTCGGCCTGGACTATCTGTCCCTGGACCGCGCGTCCGGCACGCTGTCCGGCGGCGAGGCGCAGCGCATCCGGTTGGCCACGCAGATCGGCTCCGGCCTGGTCGGCGTGCTGTATGTCCTGGACGAGCCGTCGATCGGGCTGCACCAGCGCGACAACCACCGGCTGATCGAGACCCTGACCAGGCTGCGCGACCTGGGCAACACGCTGATCGTGGTGGAGCACGACGAGGACACCATCCGCCAGTCCGACTGGGTGGTCGACATCGGCCCCGGCGCGGGCGAGCACGGCGGCCAGGTCGTGCACAGCGGCCCGTTCAAGGAACTGCTGAAGAACAAGCAGTCGCTGACCGGCGCCTACCTCGCGGGCCGCAGCAGCATCCCGATGCCGATGCTGCGCCGCTCGATCGACAAGAAGCGCCAGCTCACCGTCGTCGGAGCGCGGGAGCACAACCTGCGCGGCATCGACGTCTCCTTCCCGCTGGGCTGCCTGGTCGCGGTGACCGGCGTGTCCGGCTCGGGAAAGTCCACCCTGGTCAACGACATCCTCGCCACCGTCCTGGCGAACAAGCTCAACGGCGCGCGCCAGGTGCCCGGGCGGCACACACGGGTCCGCGGCCTGGACATGGTCGACAAGCTCGTCCAGGTCGACCAGTCGCCCATCGGCCGCACCCCGCGCTCCAACGCCGCGACCTACACCGGCGTGTTCGACCACGTCCGCAAGCTGTTCGCCTCGACCACCGAGGCCAAGGTCCGCGGCTACCAGCCGGGCCGGTTCTCCTTCAACGTCAAGGGCGGCCGCTGCGAGGCGTGCGCGGGCGACGGCACGATCAAGATCGAGATGAACTTCCTGCCGGACGTGTACGTGCCGTGCGAGGTCTGCAAGGGCGCGCGCTACAACCGGGAGACCCTGGAGGTCCACTACAAGGGCAAGACGATCGCCGAGATCCTCGACATGCCGATCGAGGAGGCCGCCGCGTTCTTCGAGCCGATCAAGGCCATCCACCGGCACCTGGCCACCCTGGTCGACGTCGGCCTCGGCTACGTCCGGTTGGGACAGCCCGCGCCGACGCTGTCCGGCGGCGAGGCCCAGCGGGTCAAGCTCGCCAGCGAGTTGCAGAAGCGCTCGACCGGCAAGACGGTCTACATTCTCGACGAGCCGACCACCGGCCTGCACTTCGAGGACATCCGCAAGCTGCTCGGCGTGATCAACGGCCTGGTGGACAAGGGAAACACGGTGATCGTGATCGAGCACAACCTCGACGTGATCAAGACCTCGGACTGGATCGTCGACATGGGACCGGAGGGCGGATCGGGCGGCGGCCTGGTCGTGGCACAGGGCACGCCGGAGGACGTGGTCAAGGTCGAGGGCAGCTACACCGGAGAGTTTCTCGCCCACGTGATGTGACCTGCGATGATTCGGGTGGAGAATGTATCCCTCGATTGGTTGCCGACTCCTTCCTCATGACCGAGGTAGGCAATCAGGGAGGCCGCCATGCCAGACACCAGGGATCTCGAAGCCAGAGTGATCAAGCTCCAGCGCAACACCGCCGCGCTGCTGTCGCTGCTCGGCGGCGATGACGACGAGAAGCTGCGCTTCTGGGAGATCCTCAAAGGGATCACCACCCCGGCGGAGTACAAGCTCGTCGCGCACAGCCTCGACGTGATGCAGGCGCAGGTCGACCAGGTCGAGTTCGCGGCCCGCTCCATTGAGGCCACGGCCAAGGAGATGGGGCGGGTGCGTGCGGGCTGAGCAGGCCATCCAGGCGGACCGGGCCCCGACCCGACCGGACCCCGCGCTGTCACTGACCACGCGCCTGGCGCGCGAGTCCGGTGACGGCGTGGTGGTCTATGCCGGATCCGGCCGCCCGGTGCCGCCCGCGGCCAAGCTCGCCGTGTTCATCGCAGACGGCGACCCCTCGGTCACGAAGTTCGGGCGGTGGGCGCGGTCCGCGCGGCTGCCCGCGGTCGCGGTGCTGTTCGACGGTGAGCGCGCTCTGGTCGGGCCGCTGTCGACGCCGGGGAGTCCGGGGTGCGGCGCCTGCGCCCGCAGCCGCCGGATCGCGGCCGCCGCGGCGTCGCGGGGAACCGCCACCCCACGCGTGACCCACACCACCGCCCCACACTCCCGCCCGCTGCCCGGCCTCGCCGTCGCGGTCAAGACCGCCCGCGCGGCCGATCCCGAGGAGACCCAGGTCGTCCGCGACGACGACCCGGACCGCACCACCGCGGTCCCGCCGGGTTCGATGATCCCTGAGGACGAACGCACCACGCGGGTGACCGCGGACGAGGTCAAGCGGATCATCGCGGACCCGGAGCGCACCGTCGCGGTGTCCGATCCGGACCAGACCACCACCGTCGCCGCGGAGGACATCGAACGCACCGGCAGCCAGGGCACGGTCGCGGGTTTCCTCGACGTCAGCGATCCTCAACTTGACAAGATCATCGAACTGCTGGGCGACGGCGGCAAGGAACTGGCCGACCACCTCGCCGAGGTCGTCGACGGCGAAGTGCTGTGGCACCGGGTGATCCCGCTGCCCGACTGCGACGTCTGCGGCGGCGCCGACGGGCTGGGCACCGTTGGCCTGCCCACCGAAGACGACCCGGCCCTGCTGCTGGAGTCGCTGGCGGGCTGGGTCGACCCGCTGACCGGCGTGATCCCGTGGATCTCGCTCAAGCAGCCGCTGGGCACCGGGCCCGACCTGCCGTTCGTCGCGACCGCCGCACCGCCGCACCGCCTCGACGCCGACGGCGTCCCGCGCGCGCTGCCGATCGGCTGGGGCAAGGGCGCCACCCGCTGCGCCGCCATCGTCTCGGCGGTGGGGGAGGCGATCGAGCGGTACGCGCCGTCGCTGCCCGATGGCGCCCGGATCGTCTGGGCCCGGCCCGCCGACCTCGACGGCGAGGTGCTCGACCCGCGTGAGTTCCCGCTG
Source organism: Alloactinosynnema sp. L-07 (assembly GCF_900070365.1). Classification (NCBI taxonomy): domain Bacteria; kingdom Bacillati; phylum Actinomycetota; class Actinomycetes; order Pseudonocardiales; family Pseudonocardiaceae; genus Alloactinosynnema; species Alloactinosynnema sp. L-07. The sequence goes on from NZ_LN850107.1 coordinate 1,260,329, forward strand.
TACGAGCCGCAGACCTATGCGCGCGCGGGCTTCGAGTTCGCCGCGTTCGACCGCCGCGTCGACCATCCGTGGGTCCGGGGCAAGTGGCTGGGCACCGACCGGTCGGTGTGGGTCCCGGCGGTCTTCACCTACCTGTCGATGACGCTGCTGCCCGAGCACCTGATCAGCCAGGGCACGTCCAACGGCTTGGCGGCGGGCACCGACGCCGAGTCCGCCACCGCCCGCGCGGTCCTGGAACTGGTCGAGCGCGACGCGATGATGGCCGCCTGGCTCACCGGTGCCAAAGGCCGCTATGTCGACCTGGACGAGACCCTCGACGTCGACCTTCGCGCCATCGTGGACGCCTTGCGTGTCCAGGGGCCCGGCGTCGAGGTCTATCTGCTGCCGACCAGCACGTACGGGGTCACCGCGGTTGCTTTGTCGCTGGGTGACGGTCGCCGCTGGCCCGGTGTGACGCTTGGCTTGGGCGCCGACCGTTCGCCCCGGGCCGCGATCCGGGCCGCGCTGATGGAACTCGCCCAGACCGCGCCGCACCTGGCGACCCTGCTGCGCGACCGGGCCCACCCCGTGCCCAAGCACGCCGAGGACGTGCGGAACATGCTCGACCACGCCGCCTACTACTTCCCCGCCAACCGCGTCGAGGCCTTCGACCGCATTCGCTGCGGCGGCACCTCCCGCCTGCGTGATCTCGTCGAGCCGGTGCCGGAGACGTCGGTCCCCGACCTGGCGGGCGTCCTGGGTGAGGCCGGGATTCGGGTCGCGATCGTGGACGTGACCAGCGCGGACGTGGCGATGGGCCCGTTCCGGGTGGTGCGGGCGGTGAGTCCGGACCTGCAGCCGATCAGCTATGGCTTCGGCAACGACCGCTCGCCGGTGGCCCGACTGCGGGACAAGCTGTTGCCGCCGCATCGCAGGCAGGTCCACCCGATCTGGTGAGTTCACCCAGCGTCCAGCCTGTGGTCACCAGCGCTGGGAAGGCTCACGCCCATGCGATTGACAAAGGTGTTAGCGGTGGTCCTGGCCACGGGTGCGGTGCTGTCGGTGGCGGTCGCCCCGGCGTCGGCCGACCTCCCCGGCGTGACCGCCACGTATGAGACAGCGTCCAACTACGACGACGAGGCGGGCGGCGACGCCGACGCCGACGACCCCGCGATCTGGGTCAACCCGACCCGGCCCGGTGCCAGCGTCGTCGTCGGCACCCTGAAGAACGGCGGTCTGACCGTCGTCGATCTGCGGGGCCGCGAACTGCAGCACATCGCCACCGGTGAGGGCGGCCGGTTCAACAATGTCGACATCGTCGCGGGTGCCCGGATCGGCGGCCGCACGCTCGACCTGGCCGTGGTGTCCGACCGCGGTCTCGACCGGCTGCGGATCTACGCCATCGACCCGCGCGGCGCGGGTGCGGGTGCGCACGTCCTGACCGACGTCACCACGGCCACCCCGCCGAGGGTGTTCAGCGCGACCGAGGCGGAGATCGAGGAGCAGCGCACCGCCTATGGCATCGCGGTCCGGCCGGACCCGGCGGGCGGGGCGCCGTGGGTGGTGGCCAGCCGCAGGCACGAGACCAGGGTCGGCCTGTTCCGTTTGGCAGGCGACGGCGCGGGCCGGATCACCTACCGGCAGGTCGACACGGTCGACTTGCCCGCCGCCTTCGCCGTGGACGGCGGGACGTGGGCGCCGTGCGCCGAGCCGGGGGAGCGACCCCAGGTCGAGGGCATGGTCGTCGACGGTGACGTCGTCTACGCCGCGCAGGAGGACGTGGGCATCTGGCGGATCCCGCTGCGCTGGGGCCTCGGCCGCCCGGAACTGGTGCAGCGCGTGCGCGAGTTCGGCAGGCCCGCGGTGTTCGACGAGGTCACCGAGGAGTGCGTGTTCACCGGGCCCGAGTCGCCGTCGGCTGGCAAGTACCTGACGGCCGACGCGGAGGGGCTGACCGTCGCCCACACCCGGTTCGGCAAGGTCCTGCTGGCCTCCAGCCAGGGTGACAACACGTTCGCGGCGTTCACCCCGACGCGCACGGGTCTGGTGTACCGCAACGGGTTCACCGTCGGGGACGGTGTGCTCGACGGCGTGCGGCACAGCGACGGTGCCGCGGTGACGACGAAGTCGCTCGGCCCCGAGTTCCCGCACGGACTGCTGGTCGTGCACGACGGCGAGAACACGCCGTCGGACCGCCCCGACACCAACTTCAAGCTGGTCCGGTGGGAGCGAGTGGCCTCGGTTCTCGGTTAGCCTCAAGAAATCTTGACCATCTCGTGAACCGGCGCGGGTGCGGGTCCGTGTGTGTGATGTCGAAGCACACAGCCCAGGAGGTCACCGCATGAACCGCATCCGCGTCACCGCGTTCGCCGCTTCCGCCGTCATCGGCGTGTTCGCCCTGTCGGCGTGCACCGCTGGGCAGCAGACCGCAGGCGCGCCCGTCGCGGCGCCGGAAGTCCTCGCCAAGGTCACGCTCGCCGCGGCTGATATCGAGGGGCTGGGCGCGGTTGTCACAGATGTCGAAGGGCGCACGCTTTACCGGTTCGACAAGGATAAAGCCAAACCGCCTACGTCCACTTGCGACGGTGAGTGCGCCGTGGCGTGGCCGCCCGCGCTGGCGGGCGACACCGATATCGCCGCCGACGGGGTCGACGAGGAGCTCATCGGGACGCTGGAGCGCGGCGACGGCACCAGGCAGCTGACCCTCAACGGCTGGCCGCTCTACCGCTTCGCCAAGGACAAGGCGGTGGGCGAGGCCAAGGGGCAGGGCGTGGGTGGCACCTGGTTCGCCGCGACGCCCGAGGGCAAGAAAGCCGTCGCCGAGGTCGAGAAGGACGCGGTTCGGTTGACCGCCAAGGAAATCGCCGACCTCGGCACCGGCGTGGTCGACGCCAAGGGGTACACGCTCTACCGGTTCGACAAGGACAAGGCGAAGCCGTCGAAGTCCTCTTGCGACGGTGACTGCGCGAAGGCGTGGCCGCCGGTGCTCGCCAAGGACAGCGTCGACATCGAGGGGATCGATGAGGCCATTGTCGGCACCGTCGTGCGGGCAGACGGCAGCAGGCAGCTGACTCTCAACGGCTGGCCGCTCTACCGCTTCGCCAAGGACACCGCGCCGGGCGAGGCCAAGGGACACGGCGTCGGCGGCACCTGGTTCGCCACGACCCCCGCGGGCAAGAAGGCCGCGGCCGCGGCCTCCGGCTATTGAGGCCAGGATGTCCACCCCGGCCCTCTCCGCTACCCTCGGCGCCACTTGGGGCGACGTGAGGGCGGGTGAGGGCAGGGGTGACGATCCCAGGGTTTCGGCCGCGCCGCCGCAAGCAGGTCCCCGGCGAGGACTTCGTCCGGTTCCTCTACGGCGAACACGGCAAGGCGCTGCTGGCCTACACGACCCGGCTGACCGGCGACCGGGCCGCCGCCGAGGACATCGTGCAGGAGACCCTGCTGCGGGCCTGGAAGCACGCCGACACCCTGGCCGACGAGAGCCGCGGCTCGACGCGCGGCTGGCTGCTCACCGTGGCCCGCAACATCGTCACCGACCGGGTCCGCGCCAGGGCCGCCCGCCCCCAGGAGGTCGGCGAACCGCTCGACGCGCCGGGAGCCGACAGTGACCACGCCGACAGCGTCGTCAACGAGATGGCCGTCCTCGGCGCGCTGGACCACCTGTCCCGCGAACACCGGGACGTGCTGGTCGAGGTGTACTACCGGGGTCGGTCGGTCGCCGAAGCCGCGCAGGCGCTCGGAATTCCGGCGGGTACCGTGAAATCGAGGACTTACCACGCGTTACGGGCCCTGCGCGGCGTGATGGGTCCAGGCGAGAGGGAGGTGACGAGGTGACCGCGTTCCAGCACGACCGCGAGCAGCTCGGCGCCTTCGCCCTCGGCGTCCTCGACCAGCGCGAGGCCGACCAGGTCCGCGCCCACCTGGCCCAGTGCCCCGACTGCCGCCACGAGGTCGACGACCTGCTGGCGCTGCGCCGCTCGCTCGACGAGATCCCGCCCGAGGCGTTCCTGGAGGGTCCGCCGGACAGCGACCTGGTCCTGCAGCGCACGCTGCGCAAGATGAGCAGCGAGAGCGCGCCCCGCCGCGGTCTGGTCGCCGCCGGGGTGGCCGTGCTGGCCGCCGTGGCGCTCGGCGGGGCGTTCTTCGCGGGCCGGACCACCGCCCCCGAGCCGGTCGCCGCGCCGCCGCCCACCACCGTTCCCGGGACGCGGGCCGGTGCGGCCACCGACCCGGACACCGGCGCGGTGATGAGCGTGAAGCTGGTGCCGCAGGCGGGCTGGGTCCGGGTCAACGCCATGGTGAAGGGCGCCCCGGTTGGCGCGCGCTGCGAACTGAGGGTCGTGTCGAAGTCGGGCGGCGAGTCGGTGCTGGCGGGCAGCTGGCTGGTGTCGGAGAAGGGCGCCCGGGACGGGACGAGCCTCGACGGCTCAGCCTTGATCGACCCCGACGACGTCGCCGCGGTCGAGGTCGTCACCACCGACGGCAGGCGCATCGTCTCGGCCTCGGTATAGCCAGGCCAGGACCGCCAGCCCGACCGCGGCGGCGGCGAGCGAGAGCACCGGGGTCCAAAACGGGTACCGATGGATGACGGCGATCGGCTCGGGGAACCGCGGCTGCCAGAGCAGGGCCGTTTGGGGGACCGCCAAGCCGAGCATCACCCCGACCACCCCGGTGGCCGCCCCGGCGCCGATCGCGCCCGCCCCTGCGACCACGGCGAACACCAACGCCACCACCGCTGCCCGCACCCACAGGCGCTCATCGACGGCCTGGGTTATCCCCAGATAGACCACCACCGCGCTGATCGCGACCCCGACCGAGGCCACCACCTGCCTGCGGAACGGCAACGCGGCCGCGACACCCAGCGCGAGCCCCAGTGTCATGAGCAGCCACACCGACAGGGTGACCCCGGGGTATACCAGCACGGTTTCCACGGGCCGCGAACCCAGTATCGGCGTGTTGTCGAATTCGATGAAGGTCGTCAGCACGGCCGACGCGCTGACCAGGCCACCGACGACCACGACACCGGCGACGAAGCGCGCGCCCGCGATGGCCGACACCCCGATCACCGCGAGCGCGGCCACCAGCCCCACGATTCCGCGGGCTCGCACCCAGTCCGCGATGCCCTCGCCGCCAACCTGGATCAGCGGGAGGCCCACCTGGTCGGTCACCGCGAACGCGACTGGGACAAGCGATGCGACGATGCTCGCGATGAGCACCGGGACCGCTGGGCGCGGCTCTGGAGCGGCCCGGCGCGATAGCCCCACCAGTACCGCGCTCACAAGGATCCCCACGCCCGCGACCACAGGCAGCAGGGGCTGCCCGGGTGCGATATAGAGCAGCTCGACCCAGCGCACCGCCGAAGCGACGACATAGGCGCCGAGGACAGTGCCCGCGACGGCCGCGCCCAGTGCCCACGCCCCCGACCGGCCGATCCAGGCCGCCGCGCCGAGGCCACCGGCGAGGGTCAGCAGGCCTGCCGCGCTCGACAGCGCCAACACCACCGACGTATAGGGCTCGGCGATCCCAGCCCCTAGCCAGCACATGGAAGCGGCGAGGAGTACCCAGCGCCACCCGACGTGCGGCCACGCCCACGCCGCCGCGACCCCGACGAGGGCCGCGACCGGGGCGGCGGCGTGGACGAACCAGGGCGGGTTCAGTCCCGTCATCCCGATCGGCGCGGGCATGAGCAGCAGGAGTGCCACCGCGGGCAGCACGAGCAGGGCGACGGCGGCCAGTCCGGCGTGGGACTGACGCGGTTCGGTCGAGGTCATCCGCTGACCGTTTCCATTCTGGGAGTGCTCTCCGCGGAGCTGTTGGGGCGTGGTCGGCTCAGCCAGGGCAGCGCCACCAGCGCGGCCGCCACGATGACAAGGATGACGATCGGCGGCCAGTCGACTGACCACATGCTCACACGCCCCGGCGAGACCCAGGGTGCGCCGACGGCGGTGACGGTGAAGCCGAGCGTGACGCCGACGAGGCCGCTCGCGACCCCAGGCAAGCTCGCGCCCACCCCCGCGAACACGGCGACGACGATGAGCAGGATCGCGGTCCGGCCCCAGAACTCGTCGCCGCCGTTGGCGTGGTGCACGGCGATCGCCGCGAGCGTCGCCATGGCGGCGGCGATCATCAGGACGAACCGCGGGCCGAGCGTCGCGGCCGCCGCGACTATGACAGCTGCCGTCACCGTGGCGAACAGGCTCGCCGTGAGCGGTGCGATCACCAGCACCGATGTCCCCACGGCGATCGCGCTCACCACGAGAGCCTTGCGCGGATGCCGACCACGCCGATGACCGGAACGAACTCGTGCCCGACCCCGGCAGGCGGCAGAAACCGTGTCGCGGCGGCGGGTAGCGCGAGTAGCGCCACCGCGAGCGCCGCTGGGCGCGGTTCCGTCGTAGTCACGGGCGGACGCTAGCCGACGGACACGCGCGGGCCGGGGCACAGTGCCGCATTCGTGACCTGGACATACCGAACCGCCCGGCTGGGGGCATCAGGCGCGGGCGGTTCGATGATTCAACGAGCAATGACCCTGCGGGCTACGGCCGCGAAGCCAGTTCGTGCCTAGGTTCTGGCACCGATTCCTGCTGGTCATCGGCGAGTGACTCTTCGTCGAACGGTTCGTCCCCTGCGAGTACCCGAGCTGCCTGCGCATGGTCGAACTCCTTGGTCCACGTGCCGATCAGCACCGTGGCGACCGCGTTGCCCGCGAAGTTCGTCAGCGCCCGCGCCTCGGACATGAAACGGTCGATGCCGACGATCAGACCCACCCCGTCGACCAGGTCCGGCCGGTGTGACTGCAGGCCGCCCGCCAGAGTCGCCAGTCCCGCGCCGGTTACGCCCGCGGCGCCCTTCGAGGCGATGATCATGAAGATCAGCAGCGAGATCTGCTCGCCCGCGCCCAGCGGGGAACCCATGGCGTTGGCGACGAACAGGGTGGCCATGGTCAGGTAGATCGCGGTGCCGTCGAGGTTGAACGAGTACCCGGTGGGCACCGTGATGCCGACGACGGGCTTGCTCACACCGAGGTGCTCCATCTTCGCGATCAGCCGCGGCAGCGCCACCTCCGACGACGACGTCGACAGGATCAGCAGGAACTCGCGGCCGAGGTAGCGCAGCAGCGAGAACAGGTTCACCCGCGCCACCAGCCACAGCAGCAGCCCGAGCACGACCACGACGAACACCAGACACGTCGCGTAGAAGCCGAGCATGATCACCGCGAGGCTCTTGAGCGCCGACACCCCGGTCTCGCCGACCACCGCCGCGATCGCGCCGAACGCGCCGATCGGGGCCACCCACATGATCATCGCCAGGATCTTGAACACCAGCCCCTGAATGTGCCCGACACCGCGGAGCACCGGCTCGCCGCGACGGCCGAGGGCCTGCAAGGCGAACCCGGTCAGCAGGGCGATGAGCAGGGTCTGTAGCACCTGGCCCTCGGTGAAAGCCGACACCAGCGTCTTCGGGATGATCCCGAGCACGAATTCGGTGGTGCCTTCCGCGGTCTTGACCTGCGCCTCGCCCTTGGCGCGCACGGCGTCGGTGATGGCCAGGCCGTCGCCGGGGTGCAGCACGTTGCCGACGATGAGGCCGATGGCCAGCGCCACGGTCGACATCGCCAGGAAGTAGCCCAAGGCCAGCCCGCCGACCTTGCCGATCTTGGCGGCCTTGGTGACCGAGCCGACGCCCAGCACGATCGTGCAGAAGATTATCGGGCTGATCATCATCTTGATCAGGCTGACGAACCCGGTGCCCAGCGGCTTGAGCGACTTGGCGAAGTCGGGAGCGAACAGGCCGACCGCGACGCCGAGCACGACGGCGGCGATGACTGCGAGATAGAGATAGTGGGTCCGATCTCGGCGGAGAGTCGACACGGTGGGGGCCTTTCTCGAGGACTGTGCCGATCACCGTCCCGTCCGGTGTGGGCGGGGTCACCATTGCGTTCATAGCGTTCACACTGATGGGCATGAAGCAGTGGAGTCTGGCCCGGCAGCTCCTGGTCGTCCAGGTGGTCATCGTCGGCCTGCTCGTGGCTGTCGGAGCGGCCCTGGCCTGGGCGGACGTGGCCGACCGGGCCGAGGAATCGAGCACCGCCGAGGCGCTGGCACTGGCCAAGGCGATCGCCGCCGCACCCACGGTGACCGAGGCGGTGCGCGGGTCGAACCCGACCGCGATCCTGCAGCCCTACACCGAGCGGGTGCGCGCCGACACCGGCGTCGACTTCATCACGATCATGTCCCCCGACGGCGTCCGGTTCACCCACCCGAACCCGTCCGAGATCGGCGGCCGCTTCCTCGGCCATATTGAGGAGGCGCGCGCCGGTCGGGCCTTCACCGAGACCTACACCGGCACCCTCGGCCCGTCCGTCCGCGCGGTCGTCCCGGTCTTCGCCTCGGGCCAGGTCGTCGGCCTGGTCAGCGCCGGAATCACCCTGAGCGCCATCAGCGCCGATGTCGCCGACCGCTTGCTGCCGGTGATCCTGGCCGCCGCCCTGGTCCTGATCCTCGGCGCCACCGCGACCTACCTGGTCAGCCGCAGGCTGCGCAGACAGACCGGCGGCCTGGCCCCCGCCGCCCTGAGCCGGGTGATCGGCTACCACGAGTCGATCCTGCACGCCGTCCGCGAGGGCTTGGTCCTGCTCGACCGCGACCACCGGGTGACCTTGTGCAACGACGGCGTCCGCACCCTGCTCGACCTCCCCGCTGACGCCGAAGGCAAGCGGGTCGACGAACTCGGCCTGCCCAACGCGATGGTCGAGCGCCTGCTCAGCGACACCGAGATGCGCGACGAACTCCACCTGACGGAGACCCGGGTCCTCGTGGTCAACTCCTCGACCGTGGGCAACTCCATGGGCACCGTGGTGACCCTGCGAGACCGCACCGACCTCCAGGCCCTCACCGGCGAACTCGACACCGTGCGCGGCTTCGCCGAAGCCTTGCGCGCCCAAGCCCACGAGGCCGCCAACCGCCTGCACACGGTCGTCTCCCTGGTGGAACTGGGCCGCCCGGCCGAGGCCGTCGAGTTCGCCACGGACGAGTTGGCCATCGCCCAACGCCTCACCGACCAGGTCGTCGGCGCCGTCGCGGAGCCGGTACTCGCCGCGCTGCTGCTCGGAAAGGCCGCCGACGCCGGCGAACGCGGCGTCGACCTGATCATCGACCCGGACACCGAGATCACCGACCTGGAAATCCCCGCCCGCGACCTGGTGACCATCCTTGGCAACCTGATCGACAACGCCGTGGACGCGGCGGCGGACAGTGAAGAACGGTGGGTACGAGTGAGCGCGAGGACATCCACAGACACCCTTGTGTTGCGCGTAGCCGACAGCGGCGGGGGTCTGCCCGACGGCTCCAGACCGTTCGAACGTGGCTGGTCGACGAAGCCCGGAGGCGCACGGGGCTTGGGTTTGGCACTGGTCGGTCAGGCGGTCCGGCGGGCGAGCGGAACCGTCGAAGCAGGACAAGACATCGGCGGCGGCGCCGTCTTCACAGTCCGAGTACCACGATGATCAAACAACCCGCCACGCACAGAACGCAAGGGGCACAACAGAACCACCCAAACGGGCACCCCGCCGCACGAAGGCTCCCGCGATGATCTCCGTGCTGGTAGTAGAAGACAACGCGGTAGCAGCCCAAGCCCACCGTGTCTATGTAGAGCGAGTCTCCGGTTTCGCCGTCGCAGGCGTCGTGCATTCCGGACGAGCCGCTTTGCGCTTCCTGGACACAGGCCCAGTCGACCTCGTCTTGCTCGATCTCTATCTGCCGGACGGGCATGGTCTCGACGTCGTACGGGCGTTGCGCGCGGCGGGGCACGGGGCAGACGTCATCGCCGTGACCTCAGCCCGCGACCTGGCCGTCGTCCGAGCCGCGGTCTCAGCAGGCGTAGTCCAATACCTGCTCAAACCGTTCACCTTCGCAGGCCTGCGAGACAAACTCGAAGGCTACGCCCGCTTCCGAGACCACGTCCGCCACGGCGAAGCCGCCGCCCAATCCGACGTAGACGAAGCCTTCGGCGCGCTACGAGGATCAGACAGCGCCGTACTCCCCAAAGGAATGAGCGGCCCAACCCTCGACCTGGTGATCAGCGCGGTAAGAACAGCCGAAGACGGCCTGTCCGCCGCGGCCGCCGCGGACGAGGTGGGAGTCTCCCGCGTCACCGCCCGCCGCTACCTGGAATTCCTCGCCGACCAGGGCCAAGTCGTCCGGCGACCCCGGTACGGCACGGTCGGCCGCCCCGAGGTCGTCTACCAATGGGCTCAGAAGACCGGTCCGGTGAACTTCTCCCCAGGCCCCTGACCAGGCTCGTCCGGAAACGCCGAGGCCTCCCGGAACGCGCGCTGCAGCGATTGCAGACCGTCACGGATCGGCGCGGCGTGCGGGCCGAGGTACTCCACCGAGGCCGTGACCAGGCCCGCGAGCGCCGTGATCAGCCTGCGCGCCTCGTCGAGGTCCCGGTGGGGGCTACTGTCCGGATCGGCGTCGGCCAGGCCGAGTCGTTCTGCGGAGGCCGACATCAGCATGACCGCGGCCCGGCTGATCACCTCCACACTAGGAATACTCGCCAGGTCCCGCTCGTTCTCATCTGAGGCGGGCCGGGCGGTGGTGGCATCAGGGGTGTCAAAGCCGTCGTTCACGATCTGCTACCATTCCACGTGCGACCAGCCCCCGTTGATTCGGGGGCGGCAAAGTGGAGCCCCCGCTCCCACCCGAGTCACCGCGAGGCGGCCGGGTCCGGTCACCAGGAAGACACGATTCAGTCGTGTCATGTCTTGTATCTCGGCGCGTGCGTCGAGCGATCGGTCGGAAGCGGGCCCCGTATGCCATCAGGCAGACGGGGCTCGACGCAGTTCAGGGGACCTCACTCGCGCACGAATTGTTCATGGACCGAGGAGGCCCCATCAGCACGGAGACACGCATCAACGACCGCATCCGCGTGCCGGAGGTCCGACTTGTCGGACCCAACGGCGAGCAGGTCGGCATCGTCCGCATCGAGGACGCGCTCCGACTCGCGCAGGAAGCGGACCTTGATCTCGTGGAGGTCGCCCCGCAGGCCCGCCCGCCGGTATGCAAGCTCATGGACTTCGGAAAGTTCAAGTACGAGAGCGCGCAGAAGGCCCGCGAGTCCCGGCGGAACCAGGTGCTCACCGTCATCAAGGAGCAGAAGCTCCGACCGAAGATCGACTCCCACGACTACGAGACCAAGAAGCGCAATGTCGTGCGCTTCCTCGAGCACGGGAACAAGGTCAAGGTCACCATCATGTTCCGCGGCCGCGAGCAGTCCCGCCCGGAGCTGGGCTTCCGCCTGCTCCAGCGGCTCGCCGAGGACGTTCAGGAGCTCGGCTTCGTGGAGTCGTCCGCCAAGCAGGACGGCCGAAACATGATCATGGTGCTGGCACCGCACAAGAACGTGAAGCCCAAGCCGAAGGTGACCTCGGCGGACGACTCCGAAGAGCCGATCGAGAGCTCTCCTGAGGACTTGACCTGACCGGTACCACCGGTCGACGAAGTACCCCCGAAGGCTGCCGCCCCGAGCGCCCCACCGGCTCGGGACGGCACGAGACGAGGATCAGAACATGCCGAAGATGAAGACCCACTCCGGTGCGTCCAAGCGCGTCAAGATCACCGGCAAGGGCAAGCTGCGCCGCCAGCAGGCCGGGCTGCGCCACAAGCTGGAGAAGAAGCCCACCTCGGTGACCCGCAGGCTCTCCGGCACCGCCGAGGTCGCCAAGGTCGACGAGAAGCGCCTCAACCGGCTGCTCGCCCGCTGACCCCTTTTACTTGCCCACCCAGGGCGGCTGACCCCGCCCACTAGATCGACAGGACGGAACCGTGGCACGCGTCAAGCGGGCAGTCAACGCCCAAAAGAAGCGCCGCACGACTCTCGAGCTCGCCAGCGGCTACCGCGGCCAGCGCTCGCGGCTGTACCGCAAGGCCAAGGAGCAGGTGCTCCACTCGCTGAACTACGCCTACCGGGACCGCCGTGCCCGCAAGGGTGACTTCCGCAAGCTCTGGATCCAGCGGATCAACGCCGCCGCTCGTCAGAACGGCATGAGCTACAACCGCTTCATCGAGGGCCTGCGCGTCGGCGGCGTCGATGTCGACCGCAAGATCCTCGCCGAGCTCGCTGTCAGCGACCCCACCGCGTTCACCGCGCTGGTCGAGATCGCGCGCGCCAACGCGGGCACCCAGGGCAAGGCCGAGGCCGCTTCCTGAACACGCGTTACCAGCGGCCCGAGGTGTTCACCGAACGAACGCCTCGGGTCGCTTCCGCGCGTGCCCTGACCCGCCGCGCTGGCCGCGACAAGGCCGGGCGATTCCTCGTCGAGGGCGCCCAAGCTGTTCGGGAGGCGCTGGCCTTCGGCCGGGTGCACGAGCTGTTCGTCACCGAGGCCGCGGCCGAGCGCAACCCGTCGCTGGTGGACGTCGACGTCCCGGTGTCCTTCGTGACCGACAAGGCCGCGTCCGGACTCTCGGAAACCATTACGCCCCAAGGCATCATCGCCGTGTGCGACCTGGTCGACCGCCCGCTCACCGAGTTGGCCGGTCCCTTGGTCGCGGTCATGGTCGGAGTTTCCGACCCTGGCAACGCGGGCACGGTCACCCGGGTCGCCGACGCCGCGGGGGCGGGCTCGGTGGTCTTCGCGGGCGCGACCGTCGACCCGCACAACGGCAAGTGTGTCCGCGCGTCGACCGGCAGCGTCTTCCACCTGCCCGTGATCCGCGCGCGCTCCCTTGACGAGGTGTTCGCCGCCTGCCGCTCGGCGGGCCTGCGCCTCGTCGCGGCCGACGGCCACGCCACCCACGACCTGGACCAGGCCACGGACGCGGGGGAGCTGACCGCCCCGACGGCCTGGGTCTTCGGCAGTGAGGCCCACGGCCTCGATGACGCGGTTCTGGCCGAGATGGACTCGGTTGTGAAGGTCCCGCTCTATGGCGCTGCTGAGAGCCTGAACCTGGCCACGGCCGCCGCGGTCTGTCTCTACGCGAGCGCCCGCGCCCTGCGCGCGGGCTGACCCCTACACCGAGAACCCGGTGATCTTGCTGGGGGTCACCCGGACGATCAGCCGAAGCAGGTCGTTCGACTCGGGCATCGGGTCCTGGCCGAGGTACTTGTGCGACAGTTTGAGCGGCAACTCCTTCTCCGGGTCGTCGATCAGTTCGACGGTGCCACGGATGTCCACCGACTGATATGGGTTCGCGGCGTCGAAGACGGTCAGGCTGATCCGCGGGTCACGGATGAGGTTCTTGACCTTCTGCCGCGTCGCGGTGCTGGAGAACAACACCGTGTCCTCGTCCCGCAGAATCCAGACGACCGAGGTCTGCGGGCTGCCGTCGCGGCTCAGCGTGGCGACGGTGGCGAAGTTCCTCCCGTCCAGGAGCCTGCGGGTGTCGTCATCGAAAGTCGCGGACATCGGGTTCCCCTCATGATGTTGATGCTCGTGAGTAGGAACAACAGCGGGCGTCCGGGTCTTCCCGTAGATCAGCCCGGTCCGGCGTCGTGGACGTAGCGGGCGACCTGAACCCGGTTGGTGACCTCTAGTTTGGCGAACACGGTTCCGACATGCGTCTTGACCGTGGCCACACCCAGGTTCAGCGCGTGCGCGATCTCGGTGTTCGTCATCCCTTCGCTGACCGCGACCGCGACGACGCGTTCCCGGTCGGTGAGCCGGTTGAGCAGCGCGCGCGCCGTGCGCTGCCGGGAGTCGTCCGACCTGGTGACCGCGGCGATGAGCTGGGTGGTGACGCTGGGGGAGAGCATGGGCTCGCCGAGGGCGACCCGGCGCACGGCGACGACGATGTCGGCGGGGGCGGTGTCCTTGAGCAGGAAGCCCGCCACGCCGTGCCGCAGCGCGGTCACGACTGTCTCGTCGGTGTCGAAGGTGGTCAGGATGATGATCCGCGCCGTCGTGCCCAGGTCGCGCAGCCGCCGGGCGGCGGCCAGACCGTCCAGCCGCGGCATTCGGATGTCCATCAGGACGACCTGGGGCGACTCGCGCTCGACGACCTGGATCGCCTCGTGTCCATCGCACGCCTCGCCCACCACATCGATGTCCTGGGCCCCGCCCAGGATCATCCGCAGACCCGCGCGCACCAGCGGATCGTCATCGACCACGACGACCCGCACCGCTCTCAGCTCGGCCATGGCAGCCTCGCGCGCACGAGGAAGGTCCCGTCCGGCCCGGGTCCGTATTCCAGCGCCCCACCCGCCAGCGAGGCTCGTTCGGTCAGTCCGGCCAGACCGACGCCTGCCGATGGCAGGTCCAGCCCAACGCCATCGCCTATCGGATTGCGCACCTCGATCTCCAGCAGACCACCGGGCGTGCCGGACAGTCGCACCATGACCGGCTGACCGGGCGCGTGCTTGCGGGCGTTGGTCAGCGTCTCTTGGACGATTCGGAACGACGTGCGCGACAGCGTCTCCGGCAGCGCGGGCAGCCTCTCGCCCGGTAGGCCTGAGGTGTCGAGCAGGACAGTCGAACCGGCCTCGCGAGCGTCGGCGAGGAGGGCGGGCAGCTCCGCGAGGGTCGGCTGAGGCCGCTCGACATCCGCGGTGCCGGATCGCAGGACGCCCAGCACCTCGCGGAGTTCGCTCAGCGCGAGTCGCGCGTTGGCCTGGATGGTCTGGGCGGTCTCGCTGGTCTGCGCGCGGCTCAGGTCCTCGCGGTAGGCGAGGGCGCCCGCGTGCAGTGCCACCAAGGAGATCCGGTGCGCCAGGACGTCATGCATCTCCTGGGCGATCCTGGTCCGCTCGGCGTCGCGGGCCACCTTCGTCGTCAAGGCCTGCTCCCGTTCGGCGATCAGCACCCGCTCGTACAGCGAGGCCACCAGCTCGCGGCGGGCCGCGATGTAGAACCCGGTGATCACCGCGGCCGCGAAGAACATCAGGCCGAGAACGATACTGCCCACTGAGGTGTAGACGCTGTCATCGACGAACGAGAATCGCGGCCAGTACAGCACCTCCGACAGGACCTGACAGCCGAGGAACCCGGCGCCGGTGGCGGCGACCCAGCCGCGCCTGCGCCAGGTGGCCATCGAGACGATCGCCAGTGCCGCCGGGCCCATGCAGGTCGCCGACAACGCCATCGCCGAGGTCGTCAGGATCGCGACCGCCAGCGGGTGGCGCCTGCGCAGCGTAAGGACGGCGAGTCCGGCCACGCCGAGCACGAAGTCGAGCAGGAGCACCGCGCCGATGGTGTCCTCTTGCGCCGCGGTCAGCGGGACGGACAGCTGCTCGGTGGCCCACGCGGTCCAGGCCATCGCTCCGGCCGTGCCCGCGACCAGGTAGCGCCAGACCCGCGACCAGGGGCGCAGCGTCGGGTGCGACTGGTGCATGGGGTCAGCCTAGGCAGCGGCGGCCGGTCGCGGATCCACCCTGCGGCGCCGAGCGCCTCCACCGAAAGGTGGAGACCGCCGAGACCGGCGGGGGAGGTGCCCGACGCGAACGCCCTGAATCGTGGTCATCACCCGAAAGCGTGTCGCCACAAGGAGTTTCCGATGATGACCCCCAAGACCCTCGCGCGGATCGCGGGCCTGCTCTACCTGACTCTCGCCGTCCTTGGCGGCTGGGCACAGCTGGCCGTGCGCGGCACCGTCTATGTCCCCGGCGACGCCACCGCCACGGCCGCCAACCTCGTCAACCACGAGACGCTGTTCCGCTTGGGCTTGGTCGCCGACATCCTCATGGCGATCGTCTTCGTCTTCCTCGGGCTGGTCCTGCACCGCCTGCTGCGGCACGTCAACGAGCTGGCCGCGACAGCGCTTGTGGTGTTCGTGGCCGTCGGTGCGGGGGCCATTCTCGTGAACCTCACCTTCCATGTCGGTGCGCTGCTGGTGCCCGGTGATCCGGCGATGGCGCTGCTGATGCTCGACCTGCACCACAACGGCTACATCCTCGGCGGCGTCTTCTTCGGCCTGTGGCTGCTGCCGATGGGCTACCTCGCCCACCGGTCGAGCCTGTTCCCGTCCTGGCTCGGCGTGCTGCTCGTCATCGGCTGCTTCGCCTGGATCGCCGACCCGGTGATCCACTTCGCGCTGCCGGACGCGCCGAGCCTGGTCCGTGGCGCGGTGTCCGTCCCGACCGCCATCGCGGAGTTCGGTCTGATCTTGTACCTGCTCATCCGCGGTGTGCGGACCCCGAGGGCCGTCAGTGTGTCCTAATCGGACAGTCGGGCCGACAGTGCCCGCACCAGCGGCTCGGTGTCGACCGGCTTGCCTTGCTCCTCCAAGGTTCGTACCAGAGTCCCCAGCACCGCGCCCACCGTCGACTCCCCGGCGTCGTCGGTCAGCAGGGCCGCGGCTCGGCGGGCGTCGCTTTCGGCCTCGGGGAACTGGCCGAGGTCCATTCGCAATCGAGCCGCTCGGCCTGCCAGGAACGCATGCCACTCAGGGTTGCCCAGGCGGACGGCGTACTCCTCGGTCCGCTGGTTGACCTCCAGCGCCTCGGCGAACCGCTGGTGGTGGGCCAGCAGGGCAACCCGGAACCCGATGACGTCGGCCAGTTCGTCCAAGGCCCCCGGCACGGACTCGTCCGGCAGGAGGCGGGCGGCCTCGTCGAGGGCGGCGATGCCCGCGTCGAGGTCGTCGAGGCCGATGGCGTGGGCGAGTTTCACCATCGACTCCGCGGCGGCCACCGGGTTGCCCGCGACGATCCAGGTGCCCGCCGACTCGCGGAACGCCGCGGCGGCGCCGGGGTAGTCGCCGAGTTCGAGGCGGGCGTCGCCCAGTTGGAACAGCACGTGGCCGCGCAGGCCGTGGTCGTCGTCGTCCGCGGTGGCGAGCACGGCGTCGAAGTGGTCGGCGGCGGTGTCGTACTCACCGAGGTTCCGGCAGGCCAGAGCCAGTCGGTAGTGGATGTCGGTGACCGGGCCGACATAGGCCGTCGGCATCAGGCGCAGCGCCTCCTCCAGGGTCTCCGCGGCCTCGACGTCGCGGCCGACGGACAGGTAGCCCGCCGACAGGTGCAGGCACGCCTGGGCGACCGCGCCCGGAGTCAGATAGGTCCGGGCGGAGGCGACGGCGTCGAGCAGGGTCGGCAGGTGGGTGCCCGCGAGGTCGGTCTGGTCGAGCAGGCCCGCCAGCTGCATCAGCGCCTCGGCCACCCACGGGCCGGGGACGGTCCTGGCCAGCGCGACGAACTCGGTGAACTGGTCGACCGAGTCCTCGACCCGGCCGACATTGGCGAGCAGGCGGGCGCGGTGGCCGCTGACCGCCAGCCGCGTCGACTCCGGCCAGCGGCCCAGGTCCGCGGCCAGCTCGTCGATGATCGCCAAGGCGCCGTCGAAGTCGCCGCGGCGTTCCAGGAGTTCGGCGCGGGCCTTGCGGACACCGCCGATGCGCTCGGGGGCCTTGGCCAGCGCGACCAGCTCCGCGGCGTCCACTTCGGACTCCGCGCGGTCGGGCTCGGTGTCGGCGAGCAGGTCGGCGGTGGCCAGGTGGGCGCGCATCACGCCGATCGGGTCGTCGATCTCACGGGCGATGTCCATGGCGACGCGGGCGTGCTCGGCGGCGTCCACGGGGCGGTCGGCCGAACCGAGCAGGTCCGCCAGGAACGCGTGCAGCCGGGCCGCCGCGGCCCGCTCGCCCGTGGCGGTGAGCCGGTCGAGCACGTCGAGCAAGCAGTCGATCAGCTCGTCGGCGTTCTCCCGGCGGGCCAGCCAGGTGCGGTGCACCGCGACCCTGGCGGCCAGGCCCGGCGGCAGCAGGGCGTCCAGGTCGGCGGGCAGCGTGGCCAGCAGACGCGCCCCGCTGAACAGGGCGCCGTCGTCCATCGCGGCGCAGGCGCGTTCGGCGAGTTCCACCGGGTCGGCGACGACCGGCTCGGCGACGGGGGCCTCAGGCCGCGGCGGGATCGGCGCCGGGGCGGTGGGCACCGCGAGCACCACGGGCCCGGCGTCGGGCAGGGCCAGCGTCTCCTCGACCCTCGCGCTCACCGCGTCCGTCCCATTGCGACGGTCGAACTCCAGTGCCGTGGCGCGGGCGGTGTCGACGCAGCGGGCCAACAGGCGCTCGCCGTCCACCTCGCCGTCGGGCAGCCGGAACGACAGCTCGGCCCGGTCGGGCACCCGGCTCAGCAGCAGTGCCGCGGCCGCGGCGAAGTCCTGGCGCACCTTCGGGCTCGGTGGCTCGACCAGCACGTCCAGGTTGCGCGACAGGATGTCCAGCCCGCGTCGCGCGTTGCCGGTGACCGCGCAGAACCGCAGGTGCGCGTGCAGCGCGGACCGGGCCTGCGGGGTGTCGCGCACGACCCGGTAGGACACCAGGTGCGCCCGCGCGGCGTCGTCGAGCCTGCCGGTGGCCAGGTAGGCCTCCAGCAGTGACGCCATCACCCCGTGCGGCTGCTCGGCGCAGTCCGACGGCTCGGTCAGCACCGCGCGCGCGGCGTCGATGGCTTCCTGAAAACGCTTGCGGGACACGAAATACCCGACCTGACTGTCCACAACGCACGCCGGGCAGTCGCTCATGTCGTCTGGCTCGGCGGCCCGCCACGCGGCGAAGTGCGCGTCGGCCGCGGCGGTGTCGCCGGTGTGGTGGGCCAGCGCGCGCAGCTTGTCGTGCACGGGGTGCAGGGAGTAGCCCTGCTGGCGGTAGCGGTCGGCCAACTCGTCCACCACGGACGTGATCTGGGCCAGGCTGAACCGGGGATCACCGAGCAGCCCGGTGGGCAGCCACTTGTGCATCCAGTTGAACTGGTGCAGCGCCCACTCGTCGAACGCGTCCGGGTGTTTGCGCTCGGTGGTGCGCAGCCACGCGAACGGGGTGAGCATCAGGTCGTAGCGGCGGATCTCGCGGTAGGCGTTGACCAGGATCAGCCGCGCGGCCACCCCGTAGTCGACGAACCCGGCCCCGTCGGCCGCCCGCGCCGCGCGCTCCAGCGCCTCGCACTTGGCCTGCCCGGCGGGCATCGAGTCCGTCTCGTGCACGAGATGGGCGACGTGGTCGCGCAACTCGTCGGCGTTCTGCTCCGACACCGCGGTCCTTCCCCAGTAGTACTTGTCAGTGTCCGATGGCGCGGTCGAGCAGGTCCAGGAAGGACCCGTTGAGCGTCGCGGTGTCCTTGGGCCGCAGCGGCCGGTGCGACTGCAGCAGCGCGTGCACGTAGAGCGCGAGCACCGCGGTCTCCAGCAGCGACGGGTCCTCGATCCCGGCGAGCCGGGCCACCAGTGGGTTGCGGGTGTTCAGCACGAGCTGTTGGGCCGCGCCGGAACCGGAGTCGACCAGTTGGCCGAGCAGGTCCTGCCACAGCGGGTCGGCGTCCTCGCGGGCGTCGGCGGCGTCGCGCCTGCGCGCCCCGCCCGCGTCGGCCACCAGCAGCGCGGGCAGCGACACCGGGTCGAAGTCGCGCAGCATCGGCTCACAGTCGTGGCTGTCGAGCGCCTTGCAGGCGACGGACATCGTGCGCTTCAAGGACGCCTCGACCTGGGCGGTCGGCCTGCCGAGGGCGGCCAGCAGCTCCGCGGGGTCGACCCGGCGCGCGGTCAGCCCGCCGTCGAGGGTGGCCAGCCTGCGCAGCAGCTCGGTGTCGTAGGCGTATCCGGCGTTGACCAGCCCGATGCCCTGCGCGCGGGCGACCGGGGCCAGCTGGCGGAACTCGTCGACGTCCGGGGTGTAGAGGACGGTCTGGTGGTTGCGGCGGAACTGGCGCAGCGGCATCGTGCCGCGCGTGGTCTCGAACGGCACCCACCGCTCGGCCAGCCGCAACAGCTCGTCGTCGATCAGCGCCACCGACTTGATCCCGAGCTGGTGGGCGGCCAGCAGCGCACCCGCCCGCTCCGGCTCGGTGGCGTCCAGGCGCAGCAGCCACTCCCGCAGCCTGCTGCCCATCGCGTCACGCACCGCCAGCAGGGTCTCGTCCTCGTAGAGCGACTCGCGGCTGGCCGTGGGCCGCAGCGCCGAGGTGTCCACGACACAGCGGACGAAGTAGGCCCAGTCCGGCAGCAGGCCCTCGATCGATGTGCCGACGAGCATCCGCTTGAGGTAGACCCGGTGGGCTTGGCGGCTGCCCGGGTTGGCCCCGGCGGGCAGCACGAACGCCGCGCCGGTCAGCCCGGCCGCGCCGAACTCCAGCGGCACCACGTCGAACGGCTCGAAACCCAGCGTCGCCTTGCAGTACGCGGCGAGCCTGCCGTGGTGATCGGCCACCGACTCGCCGCCGCGGCGCACCCAAGGCAGCTCCTCCTCGGTGACCAGCACCTGTCCGCCCGCGCCCGCGACCCGCACCTCGAAGGGCAGCAGCGAGCCGAACTCGGCGGCCAGCATCGCCACGGTGTCGTACTCGGCCCAGTGGTCGCAGTCGCGCCGGGGAACCAGCTCCACGGTCGTGCCGACCTCGGCGCGCGCCGAGTCGTCCACCTCGACCTCGTACGTCCCGTCGCCGTGCGCCACCCAGCGCACCGCGGGGCCGCCGGAGGCCGACCGGCTCACCAGCCGCACCTCGTCGGCGATAAGGAAGCACGACAGCAGGCCGACGCCGAACTGGCCGAGGAAGTCCTGGCGGGCGAAGCCCAACTCGTCGCGCTTGGACGTGCCGCCCAGCGTGGACAACAGGGTGTGCACCTCGGACTCGTCCAGGCCGATGCCGCTGTCACTGATCCGCAGCGTGCCATTGCCGGTACGCTCTGTGGTCTCCACCAAGATCGCCGCGGGCGCCGACGGGTCGGCGAGTCTGCGCGCGGTCACCGCGTCCACCGCGTTCTGCAACAGCTCGCGCAAATAGACGCGAGGGCTGCTGTAAAGGTGATGGCTGAGCAGATCGATGACGCCACGCAGGTTGACGCCGAATGTCTGAGCCAATGTGACCTCAACTGCGGTAGGGAGCGGCCACGCGGGGGGCCGGGCCGGGCGGAGGTGACAGTACAGGTGTCCGATGTCCACGGGAGGCTTTCACCTGTCCGCCCACGCTCGGTCGCGGTGATGGTTCGGGGTCCCGCGGGCACGCGACGCAGTCGTCGTGTTCGCGGGACCCCGAACCATCACCTTCCCGGCGACCGAGCCGCATGCCCGGAGGGCATGCCATATAGCTACGATCAACCTGTTCACTCGGTCTGTCGGGTGTTCCGCCTGGCCACCACCTCGGGAGCTTGTACCAACCATGTCCGGAGCCAACGACCCGTACGACCCCAAAGAGGTCGCGGCGCTGCGGCCGGAGACCCTCCAGGCCGCCGTCGAGAAGGCCCGTGAGGAATTCGCCGGTGCCGCCGACCTCGACGCGCTCGCCGCGGTCAAGCCCCACCACCTCGGTGACAAGTCGCCGCTGCTGCAGGCCCGCCGGGAGATCGGCGCGCTGCCGCCCAAGGCGCGGTCGGAGGCGGGCAAGCGGGTCAACGAGGCCCAGGGCCTGATCTCCGCGGCCTTCGACGAGCGGCGCGTGGCCCTGCAGGCCGAGCGCGACGAGCGTGTCCTTCGCGAGGAGGGCGTCGACGTCACCCTCCCGTGGGATCGCACACCCCGCGGCGCGCGCCACCCGCTGACCACGCTGTCCGAGCGGGTCGCCGACGTGTTCGTCGGCATGGGCTACGAGGTGGCCGAGGGCCCCGAACTCGAAGCCGAGTGGTTCAACTTCGACGCGCTGAACTTCAAGAAGGACCACCCGGCGCGCACGATGCAGGACACCTTCTATGTCGCGCCCGAGGGCTCCAGCCTGGTGCTGCGCACCCACACCTCGCCGGTGCAGATCCGCAGCCTGCTCGGCCGTGACCTGCCGGTCTACGTCGTCTGCCCCGGCCGGGTCTACCGGACCGACGCGCTGGACGCGACCCACACCCCGGTGTTCCACCAGGTCGAAGGCCTCGCCGTGGACAAGGGCCTGACCATGGCCCACCTCAAGGGCACCCTCGACGCCTTCGCCAAGGCCATGTTCGGTCCCGACGCCCGGGTCCGGCTGCGCCCGTCGTTCTTCCCCTTCACCGAGCCGTCGGCCGAACTGGACGTGTGGTTCACCGAGAAGAAGGGCGGCGCGGGCTGGATCGAGTGGGGTGGCTGCGGCATGGTCAACCCGAACGTGCTGCGCGCCTGCGGTGTCGACCCCGAGGTCTACTCGGGCTTCGCGTTCGGCATGGGCCTTGAGCGCACCCTGCAGTTCCGCAACGGCATCCCCGACATGCGCGACATGGTCGAGGGCGATGTCCGGTTCACCCTTCCTTTCGGCACGGAGGCTTAAGTGAGGATCCCCGTCAGCTGGCTCCTGCAGCAGCTCGAACTCACTGAGGACCATCGGGAACTCAACGCCGAACAGATCGCCGAGGAGTTCGTCCGGGTCGGTCTGGAAGTCGAGGACGTCAGCACGCTTGGCCCGGTCACCGGTCCGCTCGTGGTCGGCCGGGTGGCCGAGATCGAGGAGCTGACCGAGTTCAAGAAGCCGATCCGGTTCTGCACCGTCGAGCTGATCGACCCCGACGACCTCGACCAGGAGGAGTCCGCGCTGCCCGCGACCACCCAGGTCGTGTGCGGCGCCAACAACTTCGTCGAGGGCGACCTGGTCGTCGTGGCGCTGCCCGGCGCGGTGCTGCCCGGCGACTTCGCCATCGCCGAGCGCCAGACCTACGGCAAGGTCAGCCGGGGCATGATCTGCTCGGCCCGCGAACTGGGCCTTGGCGACGACCACACCGGGATCATGGTTCTGCCGACCGGCGAGTGCGCCCCCGGCGACGACGCGATCGAGCTGCTCGGGCTCACCGACTCGGTCATCGAGCTGGCGATCACCCCCGATCGCGGCTACGCGTTCTCCGTGCGCGGCCTTGCCCGCGAGCTGGCGTGCGCGCTCGACCTGCGGCTGATCGACCCGGCCGCGATCGAAGTGCCCGGCGCCGACAGCGACTCGGTTCCCGTGCAGATCGAGGCTCAGGACGGCTGCGCCCGGTTCGTGGTCCGCCGCGTCACCGGGGTCGACCCGACCGCGCCGACGCCATGGTGGATCCGCAGGCGGCTGATGCTGGCCGGGATCCGCTCGATCTCGCTGGCCGTGGACATCACCAACTATGTGATGCTCGAACTCGGGCAGCCGATGCACGCCTTCGACACCAAGAAGCTCGCCGGTGGCCTGGTCATCCGGCGCGCGAACGCGGGGGAGAGGCTCGTTACCCTCGACAACGTCGAACGCAAACTCGATGCCGATGACATCGTGGTGTGCGACGACTCCGGCCCGATCTCGCTGGCGGGGGTCATGGGCGGAGCCACCACCGAGGTCGGCGCCGAGACCAGCGACATCCTGCTGGAAGCGGCCATCTGGGACCCGGCGTCGATCGCGCGCGGCGTGCGTCGGCACAAGCTGCCCAGCGAGGCGTCCAAGCGCTACGAGCGCGTGGTCGACGCGGCGCTGCCGCCGGTCGCCCTGGAGCGGGCCGCCCGGCTGCTGCGCGAGTACGGCGAGGGCAGCATTCAGCCCGGCCGCACCGACGTCGGTCGGCCGTCCGTGCCCGGTCCGGTGTTGATGGCCATGGACCTGCCCGACCGGGTCGCGGGCGTGCGCTACGACCGCGGCGTCACCGTCTCCCGGCTGCAGCAGATCGGCTGCCGGGTCGAGATCGGCACCGCCGAGGACGGCACCCCCTGCGTCACGGCCTACCCGCCGACCTGGCGCGCGGACCTGAACCAGGCCGCCGACCTCGTCGAGGAGGTGCTGCGGCTGCAGGGTTACGACACCATCCCGTCGGAGCTGCCGCCCGCGCCGCCCGGCGCCGGGCTCAGCGCCAAGCAGCGTCGTCAGCGCACGGTGTCGCGGGCGCTGGCTGAGGCGGGCTACGTCGAGGTGCTGCCGTTCCCGTTCATCGCCAAGTCGGTGTGGGACGCCTTCGCTCTGCCCGAGGACGACATCCGCAGGCGCACGGTCTCGTTGCTGAACCCGCTGGAGGCCGACCGCGCCGAGATGGCCACCACGCTGCTGCCCGGGATGCTCGACATCCTGTCGCGCAACGTCTCCCGCGGCGCGCGGGACGTGGCGATCTACCACGTCGGCCAGGTCGTGCTGCCGCGCACCGAGCAGGTCCCGATGCCCGAGGTGGGCGTCGATGGCAGGCCGACCGACGAGGAGATCGCCGTCCTCAACGCCACCCTGCCGATCCAGCCGACCCACGTCGCGGTGATCCTCGCGGGCAACCGCGAACGCGCGGGCTGGTGGGGCAAGGGCGAACCGGCGAATTGGGCCGACGCCGTGCAGGCCGCCCGGACCGTGGCCGAGGCCGCGGGCGCCGAGCTGACCGTGCACAAGTGGGACCTGCTGCCGTGGCACCCGGGCCGCTGCGCGCAGCTGCGCGTCGGCGGGTTCCCGGTGGGTCACGCGGGTGAGCTGCACCCCAAGGTCACCGAGGCGCTGGGCCTGCCCCCGCGCACGTGCGCCATGGAGATCGACCTCGACGCGCTGCCGATCGCCGAGCGCAGGCCGGTGCCGAAGGTCTCGCCGTATCCGCCGGTGCTGCTCGACGTGGCGCTGGTCGTCGATGAAGAGGTGCCCGCCGCCGACCTGTCGCGGGTGCTGCGCGACGGCGGGGGCGAGCTGCTGGAGGAATTGAGCCTCTTCGACGTGTTCACCGGAACACAGGTCGGCGAGGGCAAACGATCTCTGGCGTACTCACTGCGATTCCGCGCCCCCGATCGCACACTGACCGTCGAGGAAGCGACATTGGCCCGCGACGCCGCCGTCGCCGCCGCGGCCGAACGTTTCGGAGCATCACTGCGCTAGGTGCTTGAGGGCCTCGCGGCGGGAGAGTGGGGACAAGCCGGGGTGGGTGTCGACGAAGTGTCGGACCCAGCCCGGTTCCGTCTTCGCGTACTCGCGCAGCGCCCAGCCGATCCCTTTGCGGAGGAAGAAGTCGGGGTCGTCGATGTTCGCCTCGATGGTGTCGGTGAGCAGGTCGGTGTCGGTGGCCTGCTTCGCCGCGAGCTGGCAGATGATCGACGTCCGGCGCTTCCAGCGGTCGTCGTCCTTCGCCCAGGTGCGTAGTCGCGGGGCGATGGTGTCGGGGTCCTGTCGCAGCAGCGGGCCGACCCTGCGGCTGGCCACCTCGTCGACGTAGTCCCACCAGGCGCCGGTGACGATGAACTCCTCGTAGAGCGGCAGCAGGTCGACGTCCTGCCAGCGCTGGTATGGCTTGTGCCCGGCCAGGTCGAGCGCGACGTAGCGCTGTTCCCGGTGCGTGGCCTCCCGCCACAGGGCCGCCATCGTGTCGACCCAGGTGGTTCTGTCCGCTATCGGGTGGGCCTGGAACAGTGCCTTTACCAACGCGGCCCGCTGCGGCTTGGCGACGCCGAAGAAAGGCATGTCGGACTTCATGTACCGCTGCATGTCCGGTGCCTTAGCCGGATCGGCGGCGGCGGCCAGCCCGGTCTCCACCGCGGCCACGAGTGAGGCGTCCATAGCCTCGACGCTAATCGCCGGCACCGACAGCGGACAGCGGGACCACCCGTGCCCCGGTGGCCAGCAGCAAGCTCGGCCGCAGCCCGAACATCGCGTGGAACGAGCTGCTCAGGTGCGACGGGCTGGCGAACCCGGCGTCCGCGGCCGCGTCGGTGAGATTGCCGCCCGCGGCGATGGCAGATCCGGCCGCCAGCATCCGAGCCCACAGCCGATACCGCCGGAAGCTGGTGCCGGTGTAGTCGCGGAACAGATGCAGGAACCGTGACGTCGACACCCCGACCGCGGCGGCCAGGCCGTCCGCGCCGCCCGGCATGGACGGATCGCGCACGATCGCCTCGGCGGCCGCCCGCACCCGCGGCCAGCGACGCCGTCTAGCGCGGGTCGCCTGTCTGGAAGTCCCCAACCGACCGTCACCTAAGGCGCGTTTTGTGGGTTGGTCGGCGTGTTGGTGCTGGATATGAAGGTGCCCCTGCGCAGGCTGGTGATTGCTGAAGATCGCCGACCTGCGAGGGGCACTGTCATGTTGCCTGCTGAGGATCTGTTCGTCCACTGCTACGTCCTCGTCGATGACCTGATCAAGGATGCAGTGGTGGTCATCCCGCCGCGTCCTGGTCCGGCACCGGCCTGCACTGACGCCGAGATCATCACGATTGGGCTGGTCAGACACCTGATGGGTCGGCGCAGCGAGTCCGGATTCGTCGCCGAGATCCGCCGCGAGTGGCCACGACTGTTCCCGTCGCTGCCTCACATCAGCGAGGTGAACCGCCGCGCCCGCTGGCTCTATGGCGCCTACGAACAGATCCGCCAGGCCGTGCTCGCCACGGTCCCTGCCGACACCTGGGGTCAGATCGACACCTCCGCGCTGCCGGTCAAACACCCCAGCCGGGTCCGCGGCCCGGACTCCTGGACCGGGCCCAACGAGCTGTGCGCCCGTTTCGGCCGCGACGCCGCACACGGCGAGTGGTTCTACGGTTTCCGCCTCGCTGTGCGCACCGACCTGGGTTCGCGGCTGGTCCGAGCCTGGGCGATCGTGCCCGCGACAGTGAGCGAACGCGCACTGGTCCCCGACCTGATCGCCGGCGCCGAGCACCTCGTCGGCCTGCTCAACGACAAAGGCTTCAACGGCCGAGCCTTCACCAAATCCCTTGCCGCACAAGGGATCACAAACCTGGTGCCGCCAACCAAGGCCGACCGCGCGACCATGCCAGCCACCCTGCAGAAGATCATCGCCGAGTGGCGCAACCGCGTGGAAACCACCTTCAGAGAACTCACCGACACCATGGAACTCGCCCGACACGGCGCTCACACCTTCCACGGCCTGCTCACCCGCACCGCCGCCACCATCGCAGCCCACAGCATCGCCCGGATCGCCCTACCGACAAACTGAACCCACAGAACGCGCCTAAGGGGACCGCGACGGCACGTAACCACGGTTACCGCATCGGCGACCGGCATGCACATCGGCGACCAAACATAGAAATTCCGGGGAGGCGGGCGAGTCGCCGTGCGCGGTGAACTGGTGGGTCAGCCGGGCCGGGATCAACGCGCTGCGCGCGGTGGTGGCGCCTGCGGGAGCGCGCACAGTGAAGGTTGAGTCCAAGGCGACGGCGAAGCACGCCACCGCCCCCGAGTGCGGGCCGAGGTTGAGCGACGGACCTCGGTACATGGCGCCGCCCGCCCACAGCCACAGCATCGGGCAGCCGGTTTCTGAAAGCGCGGACACCGTCACCTGATCCATTGTGCTGCCATGACCTTCGCGATTCTCGCTCTGGTGGCCCTGTTCTTCCTGGGCATGGGGATTCTCGGCCTCGCCGCGCCCGACACGCTGATCAAGCCGTTCGGCATCGAGTTGCGGCACTCGCTGGCCCGCACCGAGGTCCGCGCCGTATACGGCGGGTTCGGCGTCGCGATCAGCGTGGTGCTGACCCTCCCCGCACTCGACGTCGGCGGCCTGCGGACCGGAGTCGCGACCGCGGTCGCCGCGGCGCTGCTCGGCATGGCGTTCGGCAGGCTGGTCTCGGCGGTCGTGGACAGGCCGGTGCGCTTCTACCCGTCGTGGTTCTACTTCCTGGTGGAGACCATCGGCGGAACGGCGCTGCTCTTGGCCTGACCTCGTCAAATGACCGATGACAGTGGGTGGGTCCTGAGTAGGTTGTCGGCATGACCCCGTTCGAGTGGCAGGTCTACGAGCCGGACGGCCCGACCGACCGCAAGGAGCTGTACTGGGTGCTGCCGCTGGTGGTGATCCCGGTGGGGTTGATGTTCGTCCAGCCCATGATCGGCGTCTTGGCCCTCGGGATGCTCCCGGCCGTGATCGGCTTGGCCCGCCACGCCCGCTCGGACGCCCGCGGCATCACTCGCGTCCGCGTCGACCCTGGTCCAGCCCGCGAGATCGAACTCCGCCGCCCTCGCGGCAGGCCCATCGTCGGCTCGCTGGACGACATCACCGCCCTCCGCCGCGTGATCGTCGGCTACCGCGGCGGGTCCTCCGACCCGAAGCACACCGTGGAGATCTCCTTCGGCCGCAAGCGCTATCGCACCAGTGACCGCTTCACCACCGCCGACCACGACCCCAAGGCACTACTCGCCGCCCTCCAACTCGCCTGCCCCAGCGCCACCACTCTCCCCACCGCCGACCGAACCCAGTACGTCACCGACGACTGAGCCAGCACGATCCAGTTGGCGCGACTCAGATTCGGCCGGTGATTGGGCGGGCGCGCAGCAGGGCCAGTGCGGTGTCGACCAGTTCGGCGCGTTCCAGTTCGCTGACCTCGGCGAGGTCGAACCACGCCGCCATGTCGGTGCTGCCGCCGACCTCGAACCGCAGCTCCCCGCCGACGACCCGGCCCTCGTAGACCACCCGGACGCCGTGGAAGTCCGGCCGCACGATGCTGTCGATCCCCAGCAGCGTCTCGACTTCGACGCGGTAGCCGGTCTCCTCCATGACCTCGCGGATCGCGCCGTCCAGTGGGTCCTCGCCGAAGTCGACGCCGCCGCCGGGCAGCATCCACCTCGACCCGTGCGGATTTGTCCACCTGGCCAGGAGGATCTTGTCGCCGTCCAGGCAGACCGCGTAGGCGGACAGACGGGTGTGTAGGCGGCGGTTGATCGAGAGTTCCATGGGTTCCTTCGCGCCGGGGGAGCGGACAGTCGAAATCTATCCGCCGCCCCCGACACGACGGGTGGAGTTTTACCGACCCAGTCGCTGGAACCGGCGCACCGCCAGCGGCAGGAAGATCACCGTGATCACCACCGGCCACACGATCGACATCAGTAGCGCGTGCTGTTCGATCCAGCTGTCGCCGGTGGGCACCGGGTTGCCGAACAGCTCGCGGATCGCGTTCGCCGTCGACGACACCGGGTTCCACATGGCGATCGCGCCCAGCCAGTCGGGCATCAGGTGCGGCGGGGTGAAGACGCTGGAGATCATGCCGAACGGGAAGGCGACGGAGAACAGGTTGGCCGCCGCCTCCTGGTTGGGCATCAGCAGCCCGAGGTACACGCCGATCCAGATCAGCGCGAACCGCAGCAACAGCAGCAAACCGAACGCCGACAGGGTGGCGACCAGACCGCCGTCGGAACGCCAGCCGACGACCAGGGCGATCGCGGCGAGCACCGCGAGATCGAGCGACGCGCTGATCAGGTCGGACACACCGCGCCCGCTGACGACGGCGGACTGCGCCATCGGCATCGAGCGGAACCGGTCGGTGACGCCCCGCTCCTTGGCGATCGCCACCGCGACCGCGGTGTTCACGAAGCCGAACGCCATCGTCATGGCGAACATGCCGGGCATCGCGAAGTCCTTGTAGTCGACTTCGCCGACGTTCATCGCGCTGCCGAACACGTAGACGAACAGCAGGACCGACACGATCGGGAAGCCGAGCTGCCAAGCGAACACCGTGGGCTGTTTGGCCATGTGGCTCAAGTCGCGGCGGACGATCGTCAAGCAGTCGGCGAACGCCCAGTAGAGCGCGCCGCCGGAGGTTTTCGATTCGACGGTGGTCATCAGACCTTGGCTCCCTTGGTCTCGGCGAGATCGTCGCTGTCTTCGGTGCGGTGCCCGGTCAGCCGTAGGAACACCTCGTCGAGCGTCGGGCGGCGCAGACCGATGTCCTCCACCCGTACGCCCGCGTCGGCGAGCGTGCGGGCGACGTCGGTCAGCGCGGCGACCCGGTCGGCCACCGGCGCCTTGACGGTGCGCTGGTCGACGTCCACGGTCAGTTCCGCGGTGGCGACCCTGGCCACCACGTTCGCCGCCTTCGGCAGGTCGTCGGCCTCGCGCACCACCACCTCGATGCGGTCGCCGATGTCGCTCTTGAGCACGTCCGGGGTGTCGTCGGCGATCGTGCGGCCGCGATCGATCACCGCGACGCGGTGGGCGAGCTGGTCGGCCTCCTCCAGGTACTGGGTGGTCAACAGGACCGTGGTCCCGTCCGCGACGAGCGAGCGCACCGCCTGCCAGACCTCGTTGCGGCCGCGCGGGTCCAGGCCCGTGGTCGGCTCGTCGAGGAAGAGCACCTCGGGCGCGAGGATCATGCTCGCGGCGAGGTCCAGGCGCCTGCGCATCCCGCCGCTGTAGGTGTTGACCGACCGCTTGGCCGCGTCGACCAGGTCGAACTGCGCGAGCAGTTCGGTGGCCCTGACCCGCGCGGCGCGGCGATCGAGGTGGAACAGGCGGCCGAACATCTCCAGGTTCTGCCGCCCGGACAGGATCTCGTCGACCGCGGCGAACTGGCCGGTGAGCCCGATGCTGCGCCGGACCAGCGCGGGCTCGCGGCTCACGTCGTGCCCGGCGACCAGAGCGCGGCCGCCGTCCACCCGCAGCAGCGTGGCCAGGATCCGCACCGCTGTGGTCTTCCCGGC
This sequence comes from Alloactinosynnema sp. L-07, assembly GCF_900070365.1. Taxonomy (NCBI): domain Bacteria; kingdom Bacillati; phylum Actinomycetota; class Actinomycetes; order Pseudonocardiales; family Pseudonocardiaceae; genus Alloactinosynnema; species Alloactinosynnema sp. L-07. Next base: position 1,290,518 of record NZ_LN850107.1, read on the forward strand.
GCCGTTGGGACCCAGCAGTCCGTGCACCTCGCCGCGTCGCACCGTCAGGTCGAGACCATCGAGCGCCCGCTTGTCTCCAAACTTCTTTTGCAAGTCCTCCGCTTGAACGGCATACTTTGTCTCAGGCATGCGTACACCGTACCCGATTATGGGTACGGTGTACCCATAAAATTTCGGGAGCGGCGATGACCACGACGGAACACAGCGGCAGCGGCGACCTGAACCGCAGCCTGGAGCTGTTGTGGGACTACGCGGATCGGCCAGGGCGCGGCCGAAAGCCCGGTCTGACCCTGGACCGGATCGTCACCGCCGCGGTGGCGGTCGCCGACGCGGACGGGTTGGACGCGGTATCGATGCGCCGCATCGCGAGCGACCTCGGCGTCGGCGCGATGTCGCTGTACCGGTACGTGCCGGGCAAGGCTGAGCTGCTGGACCTGATGCTCGACCAGGTCTGCGCGGTGGTTCCCCCAGCGGAGCCGCCGTCGGACTGGCGCGGCGCGGTGGAGCTGATCGCGCGCCGAGCGATGGACATGTACCTGGCCCACCCGTGGATGCTGCAGGTCGATCAAGCCCGGCCGGTGCTCGGCCCGAACGCGCTCGCCGGACTGGACCTCGCGCTGTCCTGGCTGGCCGATGTGGCGGTGTCCGACCAGCAGAAGATCTGCCTGCTGGTGACCGTGGACGGGTTCGTCAGCAACACGGCAAGGACGAGGGTCAACGCCCAGCGCGCGGTCGACCGCACCGGCGTCACCGACGAGGAGTTCTGGACCGCGCAGGCGCCGATCCTGGAGAAGGCGATGGCGGGCGGGAACTATCCGATGATGGCCGCGTTGGCCGACAACGCCTTCTCCCCGGAGGGGACTGATCTGTTCGACTTCGGCTTGGGCCTGCTGCTGGACGGGCTGCAGGCCTTTCTGTCACGGAGCTGAGGCCAGCCGGTTGCGCGCGCGGGCCCGGTCGGCCTCCGGCAGGTCGTCGGCGTCGAGCAGGCGGGGCAGCAGGTCCGGCTCCAGCGTGATCGCGCGGAACGCCAGACCCATCGTGACGCCGTGGCCGGGGCGGCGGACGACGGTGATCTCGTCGCCCGCGGCCACCTCGCCGGGGTTGAGCACCTTGAGGTAGGCGCCGGGGACCGCGCGCTGGGTGAACGTCTTGACCCAGCCCTGCTGGTCGAGCCACACCGCGAACGTTCGGCACGGGATGCGCGGCACGGTCACCTGCAGCAGCAGGTCGCCGATGCGCCACTGCTCGCCGACCTCGGCGCCGGTGACGTCCATGCCGACCGTGGTCAGGTTCTCGCCGAAGACGCCGGACGGCAGGGGCGTGGCGAGCTCGGTCTGCCAGCGGTCGAGGTCCTCGCGGGCGTAGGCGTACACCGCCTGGTCCGGGCCGCCGTGGTTGTCGATGTCGCAGATCTCGTCGCCCGCGACGCCGCTGCGCCCGGGGCCACCGGGTGCGTTGATCGCGACCGCGTGCTCGACCGGCCGCTTGTCGATGGCGGACCGGCCCGCCTTGGACTCGATGGGCCGGGCGATCCCGACGTTGACCGACAGGATCCGGGGGCGCTCGATGCTCACCACCCGAAACTACCGCGAACCGCCACTGGGTTTCCGCGCCCGCGCATCGAGAGTTGGCTCACCGCGCGCCGGTCTCGGTTCGGTCCCGGCGGGGCCGCGCGCCTATGCTCCGGGCCTGTGTCCACCAGCTCGAAGCGCCCGGCGCCGATGATCGCGCCCAGTATCCTGTCCGCTGACTTCGCTCGGCTCGCTGATGAGCTCGCGGCGATCCGGGGCGCCGACTGGGTGCATGTCGATGTCATGGACGCGCACTTCGTGCCGAACCTGACCCTCGGCCTGCCGATCGTCGAGGCGCTGCTCAAGGTGACCGACATCCCGATGGACTGTCACCTCATGATCGAGGACCCGGACCGGTGGGCCATCGGGTACGCCGAGGCGGGCGCGCACAACGTCACCGTGCACGTCGAGGCCGCGGCCGACCCGATCAAGCTCGCCAAGGACCTGCGAGCCGCCGGGGCCAAGGCGGGGCTGAGCATCAAGCCCGGCACCCCGATCGAGCCCTACCTCGACCTCCTCAAGCACTACGACACCCTCCTGGTCATGTCCGTCGAGCCCGGATTCGGCGGCCAGAAGTTCATCGCCGACGTGCTCGACAAGGCGCGCACCGTGCGGAACCTGGTCGACACCGGGCACCTGAACCTGCTGGTCGAGATCGACGGCGGGATCAACGCCGACACCATCGAGCAGGCGTCCGAGGCCGGGGTCGACTGCTTCGTCGCCGGGTCCGCGGTCTACGGGGGCAAGGACCCCGCCCTGGCGATCGAGGCGCTGCGGGGTCAGGCCACTGCCGCCAATCACAGGTTCGCCTAGTCCTGACAGACTGATCCGGTGGACGACACCTCAGCGATGCGGTCGGCCGCCGCGCGCTCGGAAGCGGTGCGGGGGACGACGAGCCCGAACCCGCCCGTGGGGTGCGTCATCCTGGGCCGCGACGGTGACCTGGTCGGCATGGGCGCGACCCAGCCGCCGGGTGGGCCGCACGCCGAGGTCATGGCTCTCCAGGACGCGGGCGACAAGGCGCGCGGCGGCACTGCCGTCGTCACGCTCGAACCCTGCGCCCACCACGGTCGAACCCCGCCCTGCGCCGACGCGCTCAAGGCCGCGGGTGTCGCCAGGGTCGTGTTCGCCGTCGCGGACCCCAACCCGCAGGCCGCCGGGGGACGGGCCGTCCTCGAGGCAGCCGGGATCACCGTCGAGAGTGGACTTCTCGCCGACGAGGTCGCCCAGGGGCCGCTGCGCGCGTGGCTGCACTTCGCCCGCTCCGGACGCCCGCACGTCACCTGGAAGTACGCCGCGACCCTCGACGGCCGGGTCGCCGCCGCCGACGGGACGAGCCGCTGGATCAGCTCCGAGGAGTCCCGCGCCGAGGTCCACGACCTCCGTAGGAAGATCGACGCGATCATGGTCGGGCGGGGCACCGTGCTGGCCGACGACCCGGCGCTGACCGCCCGGGACGCGGACGGAACAACGCGGGCCACGCAGCCGTTGCGGGTGGTCGTGGGAACCGGAGACCTGCCCGCGGCCGCCAAGGTGCTCGACGACAGCGCCGAGACGCTGCACCTGCGCACCCGCGACCCGGCCGAGGTGCTGGCCGCCCTCGCCGAGCGCGGGATGGTCGACGTGCTGCTCGAAGGCGGGCCGACACTCGCGGGCGCGTTCGCCGAAGCGGGCATGATCGACCGGGTCCTGGCCTACCTCGCCCCGGCGCTGCTGGGGGCCGGACCTGTGGCGTTGGGCGCATCGGGCGTGTCGACCATCACCGACGCTCACCGGTTCGCCGTCGAAGGGGTCACCATGTGTGGACCGGACGTGCGGGTATCCGCCGTTCCGGTGACGGACTGAGGAGGCAACGGTGTTCACGGGGATCGTCGAGGAGCGCGGTGAGGTCATCGCGGTGGAGGACCTCGCCGACGCGGCGCGGGTCACCATCGCGGGGCCGCTGGTCACCAGCGACGCCAAGCAGGGCGACTCGATCTCGGTCAACGGGGTCTGCCTGACGGTGGTCGGTCTGGACGCGGGCGCGTTCACCGCCGACGTCATGCGCGAGACCCTCACGCGCAGCAGCCTCGACAAGGTGGCCGTGGGCGACCACGTGAACCTGGAGCGCGCCGCCGCCGTCGGCCAGCGCTTCGGCGGGCACATCGTGCAGGGCCACGTCGACGGCACGGGCGCGCTGGTCTCCCGCGAGCCCTCCGAACACTGGGACCTGGTCAAGATCAGCCTGCCCGCCGCCCTGGCCCGCTATGTGGTGGAGAAGGGCTCGATCACCGTCGACGGTGTCTCGCTGACCGTGGTCGAGGTCGGCGGCGACTGGTTCTCGGTGAGTTTGATACCGGAGACACTGCGCGCGACCACGCTGGGCGTGCGCAAACCCGGCGACAAGGTCAACCTCGAAGTGGACGTCATCGCCAAGTACGTGGAAAGACTGGCAACACCGCACCTCGGATCGACCGGGCGCGGCGCCGTAGAGGAGAGCACCAGTGAGTGACTTCGACGCCATCGAGCGCGCCATCGCCGCCATCGCCGAGGGCAAAGCGGTCGTCGTGGTGGACGACGAGGACCGCGAGAACGAGGGCGACCTGATCTTCGCCGCCGAGAAGGCGACGCCGGAGCTGATGGCCTTCATGGTCCGGTACACCTCCGGCTACATCTGCGTGCCGCTCACCGAGTCCGACTGCGACCGGCTCGACCTGCCGCCGATGTTCCACACCAACCAGGACGTGCGCGGCACCGCCTACACCGTCACCGTGGACGCCAAGGAGGGCGTGAGCACCGGCATCTCCGCCGCCGACCGCGCCCACACCATCCGCCTGCTCGCCGATGAGAAGGCCACTCCTGGCGACTTCAACCGCCCCGGCCACGTGGTTCCGCTGCGCGCCAAGGAGGGCGGCGTTCTGCGCCGTCCCGGACACACCGAGGCCGCCGTCGACCTGGCCAAGATGGCCGGTCTGCGGCCGGCGGGCGTGCTCTGCGAGATCGTGTCGCAGAAGGACGAAGGCGACATGGCCCGCTACGACGAGCTGCGCGTCTTCGCCGCCGAGCACGACCTCGAGATCATCACCATCGCTGACCTGATCGCCTACCGCAGGCGCACCGAGAAGCAGGTCGTCCGGGTCGCCGAGGCCCGCATCCCGACCGCGCACGGCGTGTTCAAGGCCGTGGGCTACGACTCGCTGCTCGACGGCATCGAGCACGTCGCCCTGGTCTACGGCGACATCGCCGACGGCGACAGCATCCTGGTCCGGGTGCACTCCGAGTGCCTCACCGGCGACGTGTTCGGCTCGCTGCGCTGCGACTGCGGGCCGCAGCTCGACGCCGCGCTGGAGGCCGTCGCCGCCGAAGGCCGCGGCATCGTGCTCTACATGCGCGGCCACGAGGGCCGGGGCATCGGCCTGATGCACAAGCTGCAGGCCTACCAGCTGCAGGACAGCGGCCACGACACCGTCGACGCCAACCTGGCCCTCGGCGTGCCCGCCGACGCGCGCGACTACGGCACCGGCGCGCAAATCCTGGTCGATCTCGGCGTGCGGTCGATGCGATTGCTGACCAACAACCCGGCCAAGCGGGTCGGCCTGGAGGGCTACGGCCTGACCGTGGTCGACCGCGTGCCGCTGTCGGTGTGGCCGAACCCGGAGAACGTGCACTACCTGCGCACCAAGCGCGACCGGATGGGCCACGAGCTGGGCCACCTGGAGCACTACGAGGGCGGGACCAAGTCCGCTGGGGGCACGACAACAGCGGTGCAGACGGGAGACGACAAGTCGTGAGTGGTGAAGGCAGGCCGGAGACCTCGGTGCCGCGGTGTGAGGGCATCCGGCTGGGCATCGCGGCGACCAAGTGGCACGCCGGGATCACCGACCAGCTGCTCAACCGCGCGCTGGCCGCCGCGGCGGAGGCGGGTATCGAGGAGCCCACGGTCGTGCGGGTGCCCGGCGCGGTGGAGCTGCCGGTGGTCTGCCAGGAGCTGGCAAAGCACCATGACGCCGTCGTCGCGCTCGGCGTCGTCGTGCGTGGCGGCACCCCGCACTTCGAGTACGTCTGTGACGCGGTGACCTACGGGCTGACCAGGGTCTCGCTCGACGAGGCCACCCCGATCGGCAACGGCGTGCTCACGGTGAACACCGAGGAGCAGGCCCACGACCGCAGCGGCCTGCCAGGGTCGGCTGAGGACAAGGGCTACGAGGCGTGCGCCGCCGCGCTGGAGACGGCGCTGGTCGTGCGCGGGCTGCGCCAGCCGTGGACCGAGCAGGGGTTCCGGTGATCGCTCGGCCGCACCGGGTGCGGTTCGTGACCGGCGCGATCGCGGTCGTGTTCGTCGCGATCTTCACGATCGTCGCCGTGCTGCTGCGCAGCACCCCGACCGGTGTCTTCTTCCACGCCTCCGACCAGGTGGCCATGGCGGGCATCGGCGTGCTGCTGGCCTGCGGCGCGTTGTGGTTCACCCGGCCGAAGGTGACCGCCGACGCCGAGGGCGTCAACGTGCGCAACCTCCTGGGCACGACGTACTTCTCCTGGGACGTCGTGGAGTCGGTGAGCTTCCCGAACGGCGCGTCGTGGGCCCGGCTGGAGCTGCCCGACGACGAGTACGTGCCGATCATGGCGCTCCAGTCGGCCGACGGCGAGCGGGCCGTGGCGGGGATCCGGGAGCTGCGCAGGCTGCTCAAAGAGTTCCGCGAGCGGTCGCACGAGGGGTAGCACTCGGGGTAGCATCGATGGTGTGAAGCTGAGTGTGAGCCTGCCGGAGGACGATGTCCGGTTCATCGACGAGTACTCGGCGCGCGCTGAGGTCGCGTCGCGCTCGTCGGTGATCCAGCTCGCCATCGCCAGGCTGCGCGAGTCCGAACTGCAGGACGAGTACGCCGCCGCCTTCGCCGAGTGGGACGCGGCCGAGGACGCCGCCCTGTGGGACGTGACCGCGGCCGATGCGTCGCGGTGACATCCACCTGGTCGACTTGGACCCCGCGCGGGGCTCGGAGGCCAACAAGACCCGGCCCGCGGTGATCGTCAGCAACGACGCGGCCAACGCGGTGGCCGCCAGGACCGGCCGCGGCGTGGTCACGGTCGTGCCGATCACGTCCAACACCGGCCGGGTCTTCCCGTTCCAGGTGCTGCTGCCGGTCGCGTGCGGCTTGGACCTGGAGTCGAAGGCGCAGGCCGAGCAGGTGCGGTCGGTGGCGACCACGCGGATCCGCGGGCGGATCGGCAAGGTCCCGCCCGAGTTGCTGGCTCGCCTCGACGAGGCGCTGCGCATCCATCTCTCGTTGAGTTGAACCTTTAACGGAACCTCGACGTAGGGCGTGGTGTAGTTCCGCTGGACGGACATGGACGCACCTGGAGGCCACACGTGACCGCTGTAGAACCCACCACGAACCCTGAAACCAGGTCCCGGCGCGAGGTGCTCTGCGGCTTGATGGTCGCTCTGGTCGCCCCCGGCGCGCTCGTCGCGGCCTGTTCCGACTCGTCGCCGTCGGGCTCAACCGGAACCACCACCACGGGCACGACCACCGCCGCGGGTACCTCCGGCGCCGCCGGGTCGACGGCCCTCGCGACGCTGGCCGACGTCCCGCAGGGGAGTGGCAAGATCGTCACCGGCACCCCGAAGGGCGCGCTGGTGCTGGTCCGCCCCACCGCGGACACTGTGCGCGCCTTCGACGCCGCATGCCCGCACCAGGGCACCACGGTGAGGGCTCCAGTCAACGGCACGATCACCTGCCCCAATCACGGCAGCACCTTCGACGGCGCCACGGGCGCGCTCAAGGGTGGGCCCGCGACGACCGGACTCAAGGAAGTCCCGGTCAAGATCGAGGGCGACAAGATCGTCCTGGCCTGACCGCGACCCCGCGGACGGTCGTCGCCGACCGTCCGCGGGCGGGCGTCAGGACCGGCCTAGATGATTGATTCCTGACTGTCGCCTGGTATCGGCTGGTCCACGGCGTCGCTGCCAAGGCGCAGGGACAGCGCGCGTACCGGGTGTACGTGGCTGTTCCTGCAACGCGGGCAGCGGCGTTGTGGGCCGGTCGAGACCTGGTGATAGTCAGGAATCAATCATCTAGGGCGAGCACGCGCGGATCGGCGTGCAGGCCCGCGGTCAGGCGGATGGTGATGAACTCGTTGTTGTCGGGCTTGCCGGGCGTGCGGCCCGACGAGAACGGGAAGTCGTTGTCGTTGAGGACACCGAGGGTGCGGTCGTCGAGGATCACGACGTCCTCGATGGTGGTGAACGGGAAGGTGAACGGGTCGCCGAAGCCGCCGGTCGCGCGCGGGTTGGCGAGGTTCATCAGGTCGGCGACCAAGGTCTTGTCGAGCTTGCCGTCGCGGTCGCGGTCGCGCTTGTCGGCCAGGTAGATCTTCTTGGCCTTCGCGTCCGCGCCCTGGAAGCCGTCGCGCTCGATGATCAGCAGGCGGTCCCGGTCGACGGTGATCGCGTCGCCGATGGCGTGCGCGGGGCTGTCGAGCTGGTAGATCCACTTGGTGCCGGTGTAGGCGCCGGTCCGCAGGTCGAACTCGTTGAGCCGCAGGGTGCCCGGCGCCGGAGGTGCGTAGCGCCTCCGGACTCCCATGGCCTCGCAACCGCACCTGACCAATAGACCCGCGCCGTGAAGCTCTAGAACGGCGAGCCAGCTGAGTACTCCCGATCTCCAGCGCGGCCGCCGTGGTCGCGTTGATCGAACGCTAGGTGCGCCGGGTGAACGTCCGGTGGCCTGCGGCGGAGCGCTGAATGATCCTCAGCTCAGCCGGGCCTGAGCGCGCGCCTTCCACGCCCACGAACCGCTCGTGTCCGAGCAGCGCAGAACCTGTTCCCATGCCTGCCGAGCCGCGCGCCGGTCACCCGCGCCCGCCAGCGCCGCGCCGTATTCGTAGAGCCGCGCGCGGCTTCTGGTACCCCGATTGATCGATCCGTCAGGCCCGCTGGACCACAAGAAGGTGGTACGCCCCGCCGTGCCTGCCGATTTCGCGATGGTCGACCAGGTCAAGGCCCGCGCCCGCGAGCGTGTCGATCACCTCGGCCACCGGGCGTACCCGGAACCCGTGCTCGACCACCGGCAACCCGGCCATCGCTGCCGGGTCCATCAGGCCGATCACCGCGCGCCCACCGGGCCGCAGGACCCGGGTCATCTCGGTGAAGGCGAGCGCCACGTCCTCGATGAAGTAGATCGTGTTGAGCGTGATCAGCCCGTCCAATTCGGCGTCCGCCAGCGGAAGCGCGGTCATCGAGCCGGTGTGCAGGCGCAGTTTGCCCGAGTGGAACCGGCGGGCCGCGCGCTCGACCATCGAGGGGGAGTAGTCGATCCCGTGGACGAGGCCCGCGCGCTCGATCAGCAGGCCGAGTCCCAGCCCGCCGCCGAACCCGAGGTCGGCCACGGTGTCGGTCGGGGTGGGGGCCAGCGCGTCGACCGCCGCGGTGATGGCGTCCCGGTTGCCCTTGTTGAGCATCCGGGCGACCAGCCTGCCGTAAAGGCCGCGCGGCCTGCCGAGTTGGCTGGCCAGCGAGCGGAACAGCGCAGTGCGTACACCCATGATCGCTCCGTCTCGCCGGGGACCGGTCCACCCTACTGTCGGTCGTCGGCCGTAGGGTTGTGGACGTGGCCGACCCGTCCACCTACCGACCCTCTCCCGGCACCATCCCGGACGCGCCCGGCGTGTACAAGTTCCGTGATCCTGGTGGCCGGGTCATCTACGTGGGCAAGGCAAAAACCCTGCGCTCGCGGCTGAACTCCTACTTCGCCGACGTCAGCGGTCTGCACCCGCGCACCCGCCAGATGGTGACGACCGCGGCCTCCGTCGAGTGGACCGTGGTGTCCACCGAGGTCGAGGCGCTGCAGCTGGAGTACAACTGGATCAAGGAGTTCGACCCGCGGTTCAACGTCCGCTACCGCGACGACAAGTCCTATCCCGTCCTCGCCGTCACGATGAACGAGGAATACCCGCGCCTGCACGTCTACCGCGGCGCCCGGAAGAAGGGCGTGCGCTACTTCGGCCCGTACGCCCACGCCTGGGCCATCCGCGAGACGCTCGACCTGCTGCTGCGGGTCTTCCCCGCCCGCACGTGCTCGGCGGGCGTATTCCGCCGCCACGGCCAGATCGGGCGGCCGTGCCTGCTCGGCTACATCGACAAGTGCTCGGCCCCGTGCGTCGGCAAGGTCAGCGCCGAGGAACACCGGGCGATCGTCGAGGACTTCTGCGACTTCCTCTCCGGCAAGACCGACGCGATGGTCCGGCGCCTGGAGAAGGAGATGGCCCAGGCGTCGTCGGAGTTGGAGTTCGAGCGCGCCGCCCGGCTGCGCGACGACATCGGCGCGCTGCGCCGGGCGATGGAGAAGCAGGCCGTCGTGCTCGGCGACGGCACCGACGCCGACGTGGTGTCCTTCGCCTTCGACGAGCTGGAGGCCGCCGTCCAGGTCTTCCACGTGCGTGGCGGCCGGGTCCGCGGCCAGCGCGGCTGGGTGGTCGACCGGCTGGAGGACGCGGGGGAGTCGCCGGTCGGCCTGCTGGTCGACCAGTTCCTCAGCCAGTTCTATGGCGACCAAGCCGAACTGGGTGACGATGTCGCCGCCGCGGTGCCGCGCGAGGTCCTGGTGCCGGAACTGCCGCCGGACGCCGAGGCCATCGCCGAGTGGCTCAGCGGCCTGCGCGGCTCCCGGGTGCAGGTCCGGGTCCCGCAGCGCGGCGACAAGCGCGCGCTGATGGAGACCGTCGAGCGCAACGCCAAAGAGTCGTTCACACAGCACAAGCTCAAGCGCGCGGGCGACCTGACGGCCCGCTCGGCCGCCCTGCAGGAACTGCAGGACCAGCTCGGGCTCGACACCGCCCCGCTGCGCATCGAGTGCATCGATATCAGCCACATCCAGGGCAGCGACGTGGTCGCCTCGCTCGTGGTGTTCGAGGACGGCCTGGCCCGCAAGTCCGAGTACCGGCGCTTCGCCCTGCGTGAGGCCGCCACCGAGGGCGACGTCGCCTCGATAGCCGAGGTCGTGCGGCGCCGGTTCGCCAAGTACGCGGGGGAGTCCGGTGGACAGGATCAGCCGCCCGGGATCGACCCGGACACCGGCAAGCCCCGCCGCTTCGCCTATCCACCGAACCTGCTGGTCGTCGACGGCGCGGGCCCGCAGGCCAACGCCGCCGCCGACGTGCTCGCCGACCTCGGGGTCACCGACGTCGCGGTCATCGGGCTGGCCAAGCGGCTGGAGGAGGTGTGGCTGCCCGCCGAGCCGGAGCCCGCGATCCTGCCCCGAACGAGTGAGGCGCTGTACCTGTTGCAGCGGGTGCGTGACGAGGCCCACCGCTTCGCTGTGGCCTATCACCGGCAGAAGCGGGCCAAGCGGATGACAATGTCCGAGTTGGACGATGTGCCGGGGCTCGGCCAGACTCGCCGCGCGGTGCTGATCAAGCACTTCGGCTCGGTCAAGCGCCTGCGCGCGGCCAGCGTCGAGGAGATCAGCGAGGCACCGGGGATCGGTCGGGCGACGGCCCAGGCCGTACACAACGCGTTGAACGAGGGGCTGGCGAAATGACTACGGACCACCTGGGACCGGGCATCGAGGTCGCCGTGGTGACCGGATTGTCGGGGGCGGGCAGAAGCACGGCGGCCAAGTGTCTTGAGGACCTTGGCTGGTTCGTGGTCGACAATCTGCCGCCGGAGCTGATCTCGACCATGGTCGAGCTGGGCTCGCAGGCGCGCGGCGCCATCTCCAAGGTGGCGGTCGTTATGGACGTGCGCAGCCGCGCGTTCACCGAGGACCTGTCGGCCATCATCAAGGACCTCGACGCCCGCGGCTACAAGCCCCGCGTGCTGTTCCTCGAGGCCACCGACGACGTGCTGATCCGCCGGTTCGAGCAGGTCCGCCGCGGCCACCCGCTCCAGGGCGAGGGCAGGCTCATCGACGGCATCGGCGCCGAGCGCTCGCTGCTCATGCCGCTGCGCGAGGAGGCCGACCTCATCCTCGACACGTCCACCCTCTCGGTGCACCAGCTGCGCGCCAAGATCGAGGACGCGTTCGGCTCCGAGGCGGGCACCAGCACCCGGGTCACCGTGCTGTCCTTCGGCTACAAGTACGGCCTGCCGATGGACGCCGACCTGGTGATGGACGTGCGGTTCCTGCCCAACCCGTTCTGGATCCCCGAACTCAAGGACCTGACCGGCCGCGACACCGACGTGCGCAACTACGTGCTCAGCCAGGAAGGCGCCGACGAGTTCCTCGACCGCTACCACGAGCTGCTGCGCCTGATCGGGGCCGGATACCGCCGCGAGGGCAAGCGCTACCTGACCCTGGCGGTCGGCTGCACCGGCGGAAAGCACCGCAGCGTGGCGATCTCGGAGGAGCTGTCCCGCAGACTGTCCGATGAGGACGGTATGGCGGTGAAGGTCGTGCACCGCGACCTGGGGCGCGAGTGAGCGCTGCGAGCGCGGATCGACCGCTGAGGGCCGTGGCCCTCGGCGGGGGACACGGTCTGCACGCGACGCTCACCGCGCTGCGTCAGCTCACCGACGATGTCACCGCGGTGGTGACCGTCGCCGACGACGGCGGCTCGTCGGGCAGGCTGCGCCGCGAACTGGGCCTGCTCCCGCCGGGCGACCTGCGCAAGGCGCTGACCGCGCTGGCGGGCCCCAAGGCGTGGGGCGAGGTCTTCGAGCACCGCTTCGGCGGCACGGGCGCGCTGGCGGGCCACGCCATCGGCAACCTGGTCCTGGCCGGTCTGCTCGAGGTTCTCGGCGACCCGGTCGCCGCGCTGGCCGAGGCCGCCCGCTTGCTCGGGGTGACCGGCCGGGTACTGCCGATGTCGCTGGAGCCGCTGGACATCGAGGCCGACGTGACCGGCCTGGAGGAGGACCCGACCACGGTGCGCCGCATCCGCGGCCAGGTCGCCGTGGCCACGACGCCGGGGCGGGTGCGCCGGATCAGGCTGCACAGCGCGACCCGGCGTGACCAGCCGCCCACGGCGTGTCCCGAGGCGGTCGCCGCCGTGCGCGAGGCCGACGTGGTGCTGCTGGGCCCCGGCTCGTGGTTCACCAGCGTGCTGCCGCACCTGCTCGTCCCAGAACTACACGATGCGTTGATTCACACGGCCGCGACCAGAGTGGTCGTGCTCAACCTTGTCCCCCAACCGGGGGAAACCGCCGGGTTCTCCCCCGAACGTCATCTGGATGTGCTGTCCGAGCACGCGCCCCGCCTGCGGGTCGACGCGGTCATCGCAGACACCGACTCGGTGTCCACCCCGGACCGCCTCCGACGTGCGGCGGAAGGTCTGGGGGCGGCGATGCTGCTGGACTTCATCGCGGCGGGGCCCGCGGGGGACCGCCACGACCCCACGGCGCTGGCGGCGAGCCTGCGTCGGGCGATCAGTTCGGTGAGGGGGCGCTGAGCCGTCAGGCCTGACGTGGTGGGATAGGCGGCGGGGAGTGGCCCTTGTCGGGCCTGGGAGAGGAGCACCAGTGGCGATGACAGCCGCGGTCAAGGACGAGCTGAGCCGGTTGGCCGTGTCCAAGACCTGTTGCAGGCGTGCCGAGGTCTCCTCGCTGCTGCGGTTCGCGGGCGGCCTGCACATCGTGGCCGGTCGGGTGGTCGTGGAGGCCGAACTCGACACTGGCAGCGCCGCCCGACGCCTGCGCAAGGAGATCCACGACCTGTACGGCCACCACGCCGACGTCCACGTCATCACCTCCGGCGGCCTGCGCAAAGGCACCAGGTATGTGGTCCGCGTGGTCAAGGACGGCGACGGCCTCGCCCGCCAGACCGGCCTGCTCGACCCCCGCGGCCGCCCGGTCCGCGGCCTCCCGGCCCCCGTCGTCTCCGGCGGCGTCTGCGACTCCGAGGCGGCGTGGCGCGGCGCCTTCCTGGCCCACGGCTCGCTGACCGAACCGGGCCGCTCGTCGGCGCTGGAGATCACCTGTCCCGGCCCAGAGGCCGCCCTCGCCATCGTCGGCGCGGCTCGCCGCATGGGCATCCAAGCCAAGTCCCGCGAGGTCAGGGGCGCCGACCGCGTGGTCGTCCGCGATGGCGACGCCATCGGCGCTCTGCTCACGCGACTGGGCGCCCATTCCAGCGTCCTGGCTTGGGAAGAACGCCGCATGCGCCGCGAAGTCCGTGCCACCGCCAACCGTCTGGCCAACTTCGACGACGCCAACCTGCGCCGCAGCGCGCGGGCGGCGGTCGCGGCGGCGGCGAGGGTCGAGCGCGCCATGGAGATCCTCGGCCCGGAGGCCCCGGAACACCTGACGGCGGCGGGCGTACTGCGGTTGAAGAACAAGCAGGCGTCGCTGGAGGAACTCGGCCAGCTCTCCGAGCCGCCGATGACGAAGGACGCGGTGGCGGGCCGAATCCGCAGGCTCCTGGCGATGGCGGACAAGCGCGCCAAGGACTTGGGCCTGCCCGACACGGAGTCGGCGGTAACCCCGGACATGCTCGAAGCCGACGCCTAGGTCAACATGGGCGTCAGGTTGGTGACGTGACGCGCTACGCCGACGATGTTGCCGGTACACCTAGGGTCATGACCGCACGACTGACGACCTTCACCAACGACGGGCTCACCTTCGACGTGATCGATGAGGGTCCGCTGGACGGCGAACCTATCGTGCTCCTGCACGGCTGGCCGCAGACCGCGACCGAATGGGAGCGCGTGACGCCCTTGCTGCACGAGCGCGGCTACCGGACGATCGCGCCCACACAGCGCGGCTACTCCCGCGGCGCCCGGCCGCGATGGCGCTGGGAGTACCGGATGAGCAAACTCGTCGGCGACACCGTGGCGCTGGTCGAGGCCATCGGGGCGGGACCGGTGCACCTCGTCGGACACGACTGGGGATCGACCGTCGCCTGGGCGACGGCGGCGCGGCACCCCGCGAAGGTCCGGTCCCTCACGTCGGTATCGGTGCCGCACCCGATGGCCTTCATGCGGTCCATGCTCAGCAGCACGCAGGTGTTTCGCTCGTGGTACATGCTGGCGTTCCAGGTCCCGTGGATTCCAGAGCTGGTCTTGCGGCAGCGAAAGCAGCTGAGCAGGGGACTGGCCAGAACCGGGATGGATGACAAGCAGATCGCGCACGTCCTCGACGAGGTCATCGACTCTGGCGCGCTCAAGTACAGCGTGCACTGGTACCGGGCGATGTTCATCGCGAACCCGCTCGCCGTGCGCGGCGAGGTCTCGGTGCCGACCACGCACGTTCGGGGTACCCGCGACCGGTTCATCGCCCGTCAGGGTGCGGATCTCACGTCCCGATACGTCACCGGGCCGTATCAGCTGGAAGTGCTCGACGCGTCGCACTGGATCCCGGAGGAACGGCCCGCCGACCTCGCGGCGATCATCGTGGCGCGGATCGACGGCAGCTGACTTCCGGGGGCGGCGCGGGCCGCCCCCGGATGTGATGCTCAGATCGTCAGCCGAACCACCGACGGGTCGTGGTCACTGAGCTGCGCCGCGAACTCGGCGTTCGCGTGGACCACGTCGTAGCTGTAGGTCGACAGCGCGGGCGAGAGCAGCAGGTGGTCGAGCACCTGCGAGTTGCCCTCGTAGACATACCCGTACCGCTCGGAGTCCGAGAGCGTCGCGGGCAGATCGACCAGGCCGGTGGCGGTCAGTTTCCCCACGGCCGTCGAGTACTCGAAGTCGTTCAGGTCGCCCGCGACGACGACCTTCGCCGACGGGTCGATCGCGAACACCGAGTTCACGAACGCGGCGACCTGATCGGCCTGCTGCCCGCGCTGCGTCGTGCTCGACTGCACCGGCGGCTGGTACCGGCCGAACAGCGGGTGATCGCCGCCCTTGGAGTTCCAGTGGTTGCCGATCACGTAGACCGGCTGGCCGTTGAAGAAGAACTTGCCCACCAACGGCTTGCGGCTGGAGTTGAACGCGCTCGACGTCGGGTTGATCCGCCCCGGGTTGTGGCTCAACGCCACCAGGTCCCCGGGGATGCCGGAGGCCGACACCGAGATCGCCGTGGTCGAGCCACCCGCCGTGCCCGAAGCGAACGACACCCCAAGGTCGGTGCGGTAGAGGAAACCGACGCGGATGTTGCCGCCCGGCTCACCGCCGTCCTGATCGTCGACCGGGTTGATCTGCTTGTACGAATACGTCGGCCCACCCGCGGCGACGATCGCGTCGATCAGCTCGGTGAACGTCTGGTCCGCCGCGACAACCGAGGTGTTCGCGGGCCCGTCGTTGTCCTGGATCTCCTCCAGGACAACGATTCCCGGCGACTTAAGATTGTCCACGATCGTCGCGGCGTGCCCCGCGAAGGTGGTGTCGGCGGGATCGAGGTTCTCGACGTTGTAGGTCGCCACCGACAGCTGACCAGCCGGGGTCACCGCGGTGGATTCCTTGGTCAGCCCGCCGGACACCCGACTGATCGCCGAGGTCAGTTCCAGCTTGAAGTTCCCGAAGCTGTAGTCGATCACGCCCACCGCGGCGGCCGAGAAGTGGTCGCCGACATCGACACCGGACGGGACCGACCCGGCGGTGACCGCGTCGTCGAGGATGATCCGTTCCGGGTTGCCATCGGTCTGCCGCAGCACGATCCCGCCGCGCGCCGTCCGCACCGACGCAGCCGCGCCGTCGTCGGCCAGCACGGCGATCTCGTTGAACGACGTCGACGGGCTCACCGCGACCGGGTTGTTCACCTGCACCCGCATCGCTTCCAGCGACTCGAAGAAGTCGATTCCGTCAGTGGTCGCGTCGAACGTCCCACTGGTCTCCACGCTGCCCGACGCGTCGTTGTCGATCACCGAGGTCGGCAGCGCGCGGCCACCGGAGCCGAGCACGGTCGCGACGGGGACAGGCTGGGTCCCGAGCACGGTGACCGACGGCGAGGTGATCTCCGTGATGGTCAGGTTCGCCGAGGACGCGCCGCCCGACCGGTACTCGGTGACGGTGCCGCCGACCTGGACCTCCTGGCCGACAGACACCGTCGGCGCCGTCGCGGTGTAGACGAACAGGGCCTCCGACGTCGCCGGGTCGCTGTCCGGGCACGGGTCCTGGAAGTAGAAGCCGGTCGATCGCGTCGCCGTCACCACGCCACGCACGTTGCTCACCGACGTGCCGCTCAGCGGCGACAGGTGGGCGGCGCCCTGGACCTGGCGGATGAGCGTCCCGGTGTAGCCGCAGCCCCCGCCGCCCCCGCCCACCAGCGGCGTCGGCGCGCCCGCGACGAAGTCGACGCCGTTGTTGTCGGTGTCCGTGGTCGGGTTGGCCCGCGCCACCGACGTCGTGTTCGACGCGCCGGGTGCGCGGGCGCCCTCGAAGTCGTTGGCGCTGGTGCCGTACCCGATGAAGTCCCGCACACCCGCCGCGGTGTCGCAGTTCGACCCGCAGCCCAGCGCGGTGGTCGACGTGACCAGGGCGACCTTGCCCGACGTCGCGGACATGTTTGTCGTGCCGGTGGCCTGTGGAGTCGGCAGCGCGACGCCGTTCGACCCGCCGGAGCCCAGCTTGATCAGGTAACGCGCGCCCGGGGCGATGCTGCCGTTGAGCGCCGTCGGCAGCCAGTTCGTGCCCGCGGCGGAGGCGTACTGGATCGACCAGCCCGCCACGCTCACGGAGCCGGCGCCCCGGTTGTAGAGCTCGACGAAGTCGTTGAGGTACGGGGCGCCCGAGTTGCCGCCACCGCCGTAGACCTCGGCGATCACGACATCAGGCGACGCCGCCGCGGCGACGCCGGGAATCATCAGCAAGCTGGTCGCGGTGGCTGTGAGCAGCACGGATAAGCGGGTGGGTGAGGTCGGCACGAACACTCCCTTGGGTGAGGGGGGAATGACTCACCGCAAGGTTGTACCCGACCGTGTGAACACAAGATCCTGCTTTCAGGTGAACATTGAGGGCCTGAGCGGCTGTCCGATGAGCGAGCTTTCCGCTCGCGAGCGACAGGGCTAGATGTGACCTGGGTCGCATCTTGTCTCTACAGGGTATCCATCCGGCGGCCGGACACTCTTCTACTCACGGGAGGGCGGGTGCTGCTTGGGGGAGGAGCACCCGTGGGGGGAAAGCGGAGTGGAGTCCGCCCGGCGTGGGGGCTGGCGGACTCCACTCCGCTGCGTTTACGTCCGCCATGTGAGCAATCAGCGCTCCGACCCTGGCGATCACGGCACAGGTCTGATTCGATAAAGAGAGACCGCTGACCTCTTGACCTGCTTACGCGCGCGCGGACGCTAGGGTCTCTGGTGGGCGGAATCCAGTCAGGCCGCCGTGTCATACAGGAAAGAGGAGACCAACGGTGACGGTTCGTGTGGGTGTGAACGGCTTCGGTCGCATCGGTCGCAACTTCTGGCGGGCGCTGGAAGCCAGTGACCACGACATCGAGATCGTTGCCTTCAACGACCTCGGCGATGTCGCCACCATGGCTCACCTGCTCAAGTACGACAGCGTCCTGGGCCGCCTGCCCTACGACGTCAAGGTGACCGACGACGGCATCCAGGTCGGCGACCACCACCTCAAGGCGCTGGCCGAGCGCGACCCGGGCAAGCTGCCGTGGAAGGACCTCGGCGTCGACGTCGTGGTCGAGTCGACCGGCTTCTTCACCAACGCCGCCGACGCGCGCAAGCACGTCGACGAGGGTGGCGCCAAGAAGGTCATCATCTCCGCGCCCGCCAAGGGCGAGGACCTGACCGTGGTCCTCGGCGCCAACGACGACCAGTACGACGGCTCGCAGACCGTCATCTCCAACGCCTCCTGCACCACCAACTGCCTGGCGCCGCTGGCCAAGGTCCTGCACGACTCATTCACCGTCGAGCGCGGCCTGATGACCACGATCCACGCCTACACCCAGGACCAGAACCTCCAGGACGCCCCGCACGACGACCTGCGTCGCGCCCGCGCGGCCGCGATCAACATCGTGCCGACGTCGACCGGTGCCGCGAAGGCCATCGGCCTGGTCCTGCCCGAGCTCAAGGGCAAGCTCGACGGCTACGCGCTGCGCGTGCCGGTGCCGACCGGCTCGGCCACCGACCTGACCGTCACGCTCGGCCGCGAGGTCACGCTGGACGAGGTCAACGCCGCCTACCGCGCCGCCGCCGAGGGCAAGCTCAAGGGCATCCTGCGCTACAACGAAGAGCCCATCGTGTCGTCGGACATCGTCACCGACCCGGCGTCCTGCATCTACGACGCGCCGCTGACCAAGGTCAACGGCAACCAGGTCAAGGTCGTCGGCTGGTACGACAACGAGTGGGGCTACTCCAACCGCCTCGCCGACCTGACCGCCCTCGTCGCCTCCAAGCTCTGAGCCCGATGAGGAATCTCGACGATCTCCTCGCCGAGGGTGTTGCCGGTCGGCGCGTGCTGGTGCGCTCCGACCTCAACGTCCCGCTCGACGGGGACAAGATCACCGACGACGGCCGCGTGGTCGCGTCGCTGCCCACGATCCAGAAGCTCGCCGAGGCGGGCGCCCGGGTCGTCGTGGCGGCGCACCTTGGCCGTCCCAAGGGCGAGCCGGACGCCAAGTTCTCCCTGGCGCCGGTCGCTGTGCGGCTGGGCGAACTGCTCGGCGCCCCCGTGGCCCTGGCGGCCGATGTCGTCGGCGAGTCGGCCAAGTCGACCGTGGCGGGGCTGGCCGACGGCCAGGTCGCGCTGCTGGAGAACGTGCGGTTCGACGCGCGCGAGACGAGCAAGGACGCGGGGGAGCGCTCGGCCCTCGCAGACGAGTTCGCCGCACTGGCGGACGCCTTCGTCTCCGATGGCTTCGGTGTCGTGCACCGCAAGCAGGCGTCGGTCTACGACGTGGCCGCCAAGCTCCCGGCCTACGCTGGTGGCCTGGTGCTCGCCGAGGTCGAGGTGCTGCGGCAGCTCGCCGGCGAGCCGAAGCGGCCCTACGTCGTGGCGCTGGGCGGCTCGAAGGTCTCCGACAAGCTCGCGGTCATCGAGTCGCTGCTGCCCAAGGTCGACACGCTGCTCGTCGGCGGCGGGATGTGCTTCACCTTCCTGGCCGCCCAGGGCCTCGGCATCGGCGACTCGCTGCTGGAGGCCGACATGGTCGACACCTGCAAGCGACTGCTGGCCGACGCTGGCGACAAGATCGTCCTGCCGACCGACATCGTGATCGCCGACGCCTTCTCCGCCGACGCGAACACCGAGACGGTCCCGGCCACCGCCATCCGCGACGGCTGGAAGGGCCTCGACATCGGCCCGGACAGCGTCACGGCGTACGCCTCGGTGCTGACCGGCGCGGGCACGGTCTTCTGGAACGGCCCGATGGGCGTGTTCGAGCTGACCCCGTTCGCCGAAGGTACCCGCGGCGTCGCCCAGGCCATCGTCGACTCCGACGCGTTCAGCGTGGTCGGCGGCGGCGACTCGGCGGCCGCGGTCCGGCTGCTGGGCCTGCCCGAGGACGGCTTCTCGCACATCTCGACCGGCGGCGGCGCGTCGCTGGAGTTCCTTGAGGGCAAGGAACTTCCCGGCGTAGCTGTGTTGGAGGGCTGATGGCCAGGCAGGTGCTGATCGCGGGCAACTGGAAGATGAACCTCAACCACCTTGAGGCCATCGCCCTGGTGCAGAAGATCGCCTTCTCGCTGCCCGAGAAGTACTACGCGAAGGTGGAGGTGGCCGTGCTGCCGCCGTTCACCGACATCCGCTCCATCCAGACCATGACCGACGGCGACAAGCTGCTGCTCAAGTACGGCGCGCAGGACATCTCCCAACACGACTCCGGCGCCTACACCGGCGACGTGTCGGGCCTGATGCTCGCCAAGCTGGGCTGCTCGTATGTCACGGTCGGCCACTCGGAACGTCGCGAGTACCACGCGGAGACCGACGAACTGGTCAACAAGAAGATCAAGGCCGCGCTCAAGCACGGCATCACCCCGATCTTCTGCCTTGGCGAGCGCATCGAGGTCCGCGAGGCCGGAACCCACGTCGAGCACTGCACGACCCAGCTCATCGAGGGTCTCAAGGGGCTCAAGGCCGAGCAGGTCGCCAAGGTCGTCGTGGCCTATGAGCCGGTCTGGGCCATCGGCACCGGGCGCGTGGCCTCCTCGGCCGACGCTCAGGAGGTCTGCCAGGCCCTGCGCAAGCAACTCTCTGAAAAATACGGTGACGAGGTCGCGAACACGGTTCGTGTGCTCTACGGCGGCTCGGTGAAGTCCGGCAACATCGGCGAGCTCGTGGCCCAGGACGACATCGACGGCGCCCTGGTCGGCGGCGCCAGCCTGCAGGCCGACGAGTTCACCAAGCTCTGCGCCATGGCCGCGGGCGGACCGCTGCCGTAAGTACCCGGATGCGGGCCGCGGGCTTATCTGGTAACAGCTAGCGCTTGAACATGCCGGGGCGGTGGTCGAACACCGCCCCGGCACCAGGTAGCCTGTTGCTTCCACCGTTAAACAGCGAGGATGACATGGTTCTGACCCTGCAGATCGCACTTATCGTCACCAGCCTTCTGCTGATCCTGCTGGTGCTGCTGCACCGCGGTCGCGGCGGCGGTCTGTCCTCCCTGTTCGGTGGTGGGATGCAGTCGAGCCTCTCGGGTTCCAGCGTCGTCGAGAAGAACCTCGACCGGGTGACGCTGTTCGTCGGCTCGGTCTGGATCATCTGCGTGATCGGTCTTGGCCTGCTGGTCAAGGTCGCCTGACCTCCTCGGGTCCACGCGTCAATCCGACCAACCACATGGTGGGGGTGTAAACATCAATGGCCGGTGGTAACGCGATCCGGGGTACCCGGGTCGGTGCTGGTCCCATGGGTGAATCCGAGCGCGGCGAGTCCGCCCCTCGGCAACGGGTCTCCTACTGGTGCGCCAACGGGCACGAGTCACGCCCGTCATTCGCCCTCGACGCCGAGAAGCCGGACAGCTGGGATTGCCCCCGCTGCGGCCTCCCGGCGGGCTTGGACGAGAAGGAGCCCCCGAAGGCTCCCCGCAACGAGCCCTACAAGACTCACCTGGCTTACGTAAAGGAACGCCGCTCCGACGCCGACGGCGAGGCCATTCTCGCTGAGGCCCTAGCGAAGCTGCGCGCCAAGCGCGAAGGCTGAGTTCAGTTTTGAGGAAGGCCACCCGGATTCGTTCCGGGTGGCCTTCCTTCTTTGTCAGGGGACGTTTCAGATCCTGAAATCACTCAGCCGAATGATCCGGTTGCGCAGAGTGAGATCTGTGGTCTTATTGACCGCGTGATCAGCAACCGGCGACCCGCGCGCATGCGGGCATTGGGCGGCGGGCTGTGCAACTGCGCCCGAGCACGTCCATGACGACTTGGAGTCCGGCGCGGCGGCTGGCTGGTGAGGCTCAGACCAGCGGATACGTGGCGCGGACGCGGAAGCCGCCGTCGCGGGTGGAACCGGAGGTGAAGGTGCCGCCGAGAAGGCAGGCGCGTTCCTGGAGGCCGAGCAAGCCATGGCCACCTGACGGGAGACCGGCCGATTGGACGCGGGAAGGCCCGTTGCGGACCTCGACCAGCAGAACCCCCGCGCTCACCTGCACCCGAACCGAAGTAGAAGACCCAGCCGCGTGCTTGCGCACGTTCGTCAAAGCCTCCTGCACAGTCCGATAAGCCGCCCGTGAAACCGGCGCCGGTAACTGCTCCGGAGAAGCATCCATAGCCAACTTCACCGACACATCGCACCCATGAACCAGCGTGCTGATGTCCTCCAGCCCAGGCTGGTAATCGTCCTCATCCCCACCAGACCGCAAAACCCCAACAAGCTCCCGCAACTCCTCCAAAGTCCGAGTGCTCAAAGCCCGAATAGTCTCCGCAGCCTCACGCGTCTCATCATCGTGAGCCCCGACCTTCAAAGCCCCGGCCTGCATAGCGATCAGCGTCACCTGGTGAGACACCACGTCATGCATCTCCCGAGCCAGCTTCGCCCGCTCAGCCGACCGAACAGTCTGCGTGTGCAGCCGCTGTTCCCGCGCACGCGACCGGGCCAGCTGACGGATCCGAGTCGACAGTTCCTGCCGAACCGTGATCAACATCCCGATCGCCACCGGCATCCCGGCCACCAGCACACCGTAGATCGCGTCGAGGAAGTGTTCTCGCCAGGTCAGGGCCAAGAACTCCGACCACGGCCACAGGACGAACCGACATAGCCCGACCATCAAGGCGCCGACCAGTGTTCGCCAATTCAACAAATAGCGCTTGGCCAGGGTGCCCAGGGCGATCATGGCCGCCAGTTGGGCCCAGCCCGCGAAGAAGCCGGGGACGGTGAGTAGCACCGCCAGGCAGGGGAAGTGTCTGCGCAGGGGCATGGCCAGGACCGCGATCCCGGACAGCCAGATCGAGTAGGTGGGCGCCTCTTCCGGGATGACCAGCCAGACGTCGAGGGCCGCGATGATGATGGCGGCGATGTCGGACGCGATACCACGCACGCGCGGGTCCGCCCACAGTGGGGCTAGCCGGGTGGGGATGTGGAGACGCTTGCGATGGCCGGATCGGGGCGCGGGAACTGACGCGGTGTCGTGTGGGACGACCGTGTTGGCGACCAGAATGTCACCTCCGCTTACTTGACGGCGATCCTCGACGAGTTCGCGCAGCTCAGGATAGTCATGCTCAGCTGCGCGCTGCTCCGGGACGCCCTCCGGGGTTGTAGCATTCTTGCGGTTCGAGCCCGCGCGGCGGGGTCGGTGTGGCACGGATCGCCCTTCTGCCTGCGACCAGACGCAGGTGCTCGTCGCCCAGGAAGACTCTGACCTTGGCTTTCCGGGACGGCGGGTCGCACATTTCTGTGCGACAGCAAATCCCGGCCAAGGAGAGGAGGTGGAGGGTGCGCACGCTGATCATCGATAACTATGACTCCTTCACCTATAACCTCTACCAGGCTTTGGCCTCGATCGAGGGCTCTCGGCCGACAGTCGTCCGAAATGACGAGGACTGGGATCTTGGCGGGCTCGTCGACTTCGACAACGTGGTCATCTCGCCCGGCCCCGGGCACCCGGCCGTGCACCGCGACATCGGACTCAGCCGGGCCGTGCTGGCCGCCGCGCGGCAGCCGTTGCTCGGGGTGTGTCTGGGGCACCAGGGCCTCTGCCTCTTGGCGGGCGCCCAGGTCGTGCACGCCCCGGAGGTGCGCCACGGCAGGCTTTCCGAGGTCCACCATGACGGCCGCGAGTTGTTCGCGGGCATCCCCTCGCCGATGCGGGTCGTGCGCTATCACTCGCTCGCCGTCTCGGAATTGCCCGACGAGCTTGAGGCGACCGCGTGGGCTGACGACGGTGTGCTCATGGGGGTACGCCACCGGGAGCGGCCCGCGTGGGGGGTGCAGTTCCACCCGGAGTCGATCTGCACAGAACACGGCGACACGCTGCTGGCGAACTTCGCCGACCTGACCCGCCGCTGGTGGGCCGAGCACCCGCGCGAGACCGTCGTCGCGGGGCCGGTCCCGGCCGCGCATCATCCGGCCGAGCCCGCCGGGAAGCAGGTCCATGTCGAGCGCATGACGGTCGCGGTCACCGCCGAAGAGGCGTTTGAGGCACTGTTCACCGGGTCCCAGCACGCGTTCTGGCTGGACAGCGCTTCCGGTGGAAGGTTCTCGATCATGGGGGACGCGTCCGGGCCGCTGGCGCGAGTCGCGTCGGCCGACGTGTGGACCGGGCAGGTCACCGTGACCTCCCAGGCAGGCGTCGAGGTGGTCCAAGACGAGTTCCTCGCCTGGCTTGACGCCGACATCGCCCGGCACCGGGTCGACGCGCCCGAGTTGCCGTTCGACTTCGCGCTCGGCTGGGTCGGCTACCTCGGCTATGAGCTCAAGGCCGAGTGCGGCGGCGATCGGGTCCACCACGCGCCCGACCCCGACGCGCAGTTCGTCTTCGCCGACCGGGCGCTGGTGTTCGACCACGAGACCGGGGAGCTGTACCTGCTGGCCTTCGACGAGCCGTGGCCAGCCGAGACCACTGCCCGACTCGCCGTGCTCAAGCCGCAGGCCCAGCCCGTCGTGCGCGGCGTCCGGGCGGGGCAACTGACACCGCGGCACGACCGGGCCGCCTACCTGGCGATGATCGACGAGTGCCAGGCCCGCATCGACGACGGCGAGACCTACGAGGTCTGCCTGACGAACATGCTGACCGCGGGCGCCACCGTCGACGTCTGGCAGACCTACCGCTACCTGCGCCGCGCCAGCCCCGCGCCCTACGGCGCCCTGCTTCGCTTCGGCGACCTGGCCGTGCTGAGCACGTCACCGGAGCGGTTCCTGTCGGTGTCGGCGACCGGCCAGGTCGAGTCGCGGCCGATCAAAGGCACCCGCCCGCGCGGGCGCACGCCGGAGGAAGACCAAGCCCTCAAGCACGACTTGGCCACCGACGAGAAGGACCGCGCCGAGAACCTGATGATCGTCGACCTCGTGCGCAACGACCTCGGTGTCTACGCCGAGGTCGGCTCGGTGGTCGTGCCCGCGTTATTCGAGGTCGAGTCCTACGCGACGGTCCACCAACTGGTGAGCACCGTCCGCGCCCAGTTGGCCGAGGGCGTCTCGGCGGTCCGGTGCGTGCGCGCGGCGTTCCCCGGCGGGTCGATGACGGGTGCGCCGAAGATCCGCACGATGGAGATCATCGACCAGCTCGAACGCGGCCCACGCGGCGTCTATTCGGGTGTGCTGGGCTATTTCTCCCTGACCGGCGCGGCGAACCTGGGCATGGTCATCCGAACGCTGGTGACCCGGCCGGGCGAGGTGTCGTTCGGGGTCGGCGGCGCGGTCATCGCCCTGTCGGACCCGGCGGGGGAGTACGAGGAGACCGCTGTGAAGGCCACCGCGATGCTCGCGCTCCTCGACGCCGACTTCCCGGACCGGGTGCGCACGGGCTGAGCGTTCCACCAGGCGTCACCCGGTGGCCATGGTCAGTCCCCTTCCAGTTGCCACCATCGCGACCATGACCAGATCCTTAGCGCGCGCAGGAGCGGCGGCCATCGCCGTGCTCGCCTGCGTCACCACCCCCGGCGCGGCGACCGCCGCCCCGCAGCACCACCGCGAGTTCGACCTGCAGGCCCACCGCGGCGGGCTCGGCCCGCGCGTCGAGAGCAGCCTCAACTCCTTCGGCAACGCGCTGCGGCTGGGGGTGACCACGCTCGAACTCGACGTCCAGATCACCGAGGACGGCCAGGCGATGGTCACCCACGACCGCAAGGTCGACGCCCGCAAGTGCCGCGACACCGCGCCCGCGACCGCCGGGGACCCCGAGTTCCCCTACGTGGGCAAGTTCGTCCACACGCTGACCTTCACGCAGGTGCGCACGCTGGACTGCGGCTCCGTCGGCCTGGCCGACGGCCCCGGCCAGATCCTCGCCCCCGGCGCCAAGATGCCGCTGCTGCGAGAGGTGTTCGCGCTGGTCGAGCGCTACGACGCCAAGGACGTGCGGTTCAACATCGAGACCAAGGTCGAGGCGGGCGCCCCCGAGCAGACCGCCCCGCGTGAGCAGTTCGTCCAGATCACCACGCGTGAGATCGCGGCGGCGGGCCTGGAGCGCCGGGTCAGCATCCAGAGCTTCGACTGGGGCACGCTGATGCGGGTGCGCGAGGTCGCGCCTCGGCTGCCGCTGGTCGCGCTGACGAACTACGACTTCCTGCAGACCGGGAAGCCGGGCGCGTCGCCGTGGCTGGGCGGCATCGACATCGACGACTTCGGCGGGGACCCGATCGCGGCCATCAAGTCCTTCGGTGTCAAGGCGTTCTCCCCGGTGCACGGGTTCCCGCAGGGCGGCTCGGTGGTCGACCCCACTTACCGGCCCTACGTGACCAAGGAGATGGTCGACCACGCGCACCGCAACGGCATCAAGGTCATCCCGTGGACGGTCAACGACCTGCCGACGATGGGCAAGCTCATCGATGACGGCGTCGACGGCCTGATCACCGACTACCCGGACCGCCTGCGCGCCATGCTCGCCCAGCGCGGCTTCAAGCTGCCCCGCGGCTACGCCTCACCGCTGGACATCCAGGGCCACCGCGGCGCCCGCGCCGTGCGGCCGGAGAACACGCTGGCCGCCTTCCGCTACGCGCTGGCCAACCCCGATGTGTCCACTTTGGAGCTTGACACGGGCGTCACCGAGGACGGCAAGGTCGTGGTGATCCACGACCGGACCGTCAACGGCTCGCACTGCGTCGACACCGCCCCCGTCACCGCGGGCGACCCGGAGTTCCCGTATGTCGGCAAGCGCGTGCGTGACCTGACGCTGGCGCAGCTCAAGACCATCGATTGCGGCTCCAAGACGCTGCCCGACTTCCCCAAGCAGCAGGCCGCCCCCGGTGAGCGCGTCCCGACCCTGGGCGAGGTGTTCGACGTGGTGCGCGCCAGCGGCCGCACCGACATCGGGCTCAACATCGAGACCAAGATCAGCCCGACGGCCGACGACACCGCGCCGTACGAGGAGTTCACCCGCAAGGTCGTCGGCGAGATCGGCCGCGCGGGCTTCGCCAAGCGCAGCACGCTGCAGTCCTTCGACTGGCGCACGATCATGCTGGCGCGCAAGCTCGACCCGCGCCTGAAGACGGTCGCGCTGGTGTGGCAGTACGGCCCGGCCGAGTGCGCGGCCCTGGCCGACGAGTGCTCGCTGCAGGCGGCCTACGGCGACCCGTCGGTCAAGAGCCCGTGGACCGGCGGCCTGGACTGGTGGAAGCACCAGGACCTGGCCAAGCTCGTCCGCCAGTCGGGCGCCACCACGGTGTCCTCGAACTGGCAGGTGCACGACCCGGCCCAACCGACCGTGGTCAACAGCGACTGGTACCTGCGCCAGAGCCCGGCGTACTACCACGGCCCGGATGTGAAGACCTTGCGGCGCAAGGGACTCAAGGTCGTCCCGTACACCGTCAACGACGAGCCCACGATGCAGCGCGTCATCGACCTCGGTGTCGACGGCGTGATCAGCGACGACCCGGACCTGCTGATCAAGGTCGCCATCCGCAACGGCCTGAGGTAGCAGGCGAGGTCTCCCACCGCCGAGAACGGTGGGAGACCTCGGCTCAGGACAGCGGGGGAGCGAACACGTTCGGCAGCTTCGCCGCGGCGGGCTTGTCGAGCAGCCACAGGGTGCGGCGGGCACCGCGGGCGCCCGCCGCCGGGAGTTGGACCTCGCCCGCGCCGCCGAGGGCCATGGCGACGGCCGCGGCCTTGGCGTCGCCCGCGGTCACCATCCAGACCTCGGCCGACTGTCGGGTGGTGGCCAGGGTCATGCTGATCCGGGTGGGCGGGGGCTTGGGGCAGTTGCGCACCGCGACCACCGTCCGCTCGGTCTCATACACCGCGGGCGAACCGGGGAACACCGACAGCGTGTGCCCCTCCTCGCCCAATCCGAGCAGGCAGACGTCGAAGGTCGGCACGGGGCCGTGGTCCTCCGGGCCCGCCTTGCCCGCCAGCAGATCGGCGTAGTCCGCCGCCGCCGCTTCCGGGTCGTTGCCGAAGCGGCCGTCGGAGGGGGCCATCGCGAAGACCCTGTCCGGCGACACCGGCACGTGGTCGAGCAGTGCCGCGCGGGCCTGCGTCTCGTTGCGGTCGGGGTGGCCCGATGGCAGGAAACGCTCGTCGCCCCAATAGAAGTCGAGTCGACTCCAGTCGATGGCGTCGCGGGCGGGGGCGGCGCGCAGCTGTTCGAGCACACTGATGCCGGTGCCGCCGCCGGTCAGCACGACCGACGCGTAGCCGCGCGCGGCCTGGACGTCGACCAGGCGGGTGACGAGGCGGGCCGCGGTGGCGGCCGCGAGTAAACCGGGGGCCGGGTAGACGACGACCTGGGGGCGACTCATGACGCCGCCTTCGCGCGCGCGGGCTTGGCCTTCGCCGCCGCCGCCGTTTTCGCGCCCGTCGCCTTGGCGGTGGCCGACTTCGCGGTGGTCTTGGCCGCGGTGGTCTTCGCCGCGCTGGGCTTGGGCGTGCTGGGATTGGGTGATGCCTTCGCCGGTGCCCGCTTCGCCGCCGGTTTGTCCTGGGTCGCCGCCGGGGTCCGGCCGCGGGTGATCTTCGCCAGGCCCCTGAGGGTGGCCTCGTAGATCTCGTCCGGGTCGAGCCTGCGCAACTCCTCCGACAGGCAGTCGCGGACCTCGCGGCGCTGCAGCGCCACCCGGCGCGCGGGCTGGCCGGGCTGGTTGAGGGTGCCGACCTTGCCGTCCGGCCGGTTCAGCACCACCTTCCCCGACCGCCGCTCCAGCTCCACGTGCACGATGCCCTCGCCGGCGGCCGCCTTGACCCGCGTGACCGGCACCTTCAGGAACGTCGCCAGCCACGCCGCCAGCAGGTCCGTCGACGGCGAGCTCGCCGCGCCGCTGACCATGGCGGCGGTGACCTTCTCGTACGGCGGCAGGTCGAGCGAGGCCGCCAGCACGGCCCGCCACAGGGTCAGCCTGGTCCACGCCAGGTCGGTGTCGCCCGCGGTGTACTGCTTCTGCCGGATCTCCAGCGCCCGGTTCGGGTTGCGGTCGGTGGCCGAGTCGGTGATGCGGCGCTGCGCGAGTCGGCCGATCGGGTCGTCCGACGGCTTGGCGGGCGCCTCGAACGGCCACCACGCCACGACCGGGGCGTCGGGCAGCAGCAGCGGGATCACACAGCTGGCGCCCTCCTCGGCCAACGGGCCGTAGAGCCGCAGCACGATCACCTCGCTGGCGCCCGCGTCGCCGCCGACGCGGATCTGCGCGTCGAGGCGCGCGGCGGCCTTGCGGGCGCCGCGCGCCACCACGATCACCCGGCACGGGTGTTCGCGGCTGGCGTCGTTGGCCGCGTCGATGGCGTCCTCGGTGCGCTCGCCGTCATCGGTGACGATCACCAGCGTCAGCACCCGGCCCAGGGTGGTCGCGCCACCCTGCTCGCGCATGTGCACGAGTTTGGTGTTGACCTGGGAGGTCGTCGTCGAGGGCAGGTCGATGATCAAGGCCGCCTCCTGCGTTCTTGCGGGACACCCGCACCCGGTCGGCGTCCTTGGTCGGGAAAGCGATTGTCGATCAAGGCCGCCTCCAGTGGCGTCCGGTCCGGGAGAGCATCTTGTCGGCCGAGTGCGGCCCCCACGTGCCCGCCGGATAGCCCTCCGGCTTGCCCGCGGTCTTCCAGTACTTGAGGACCGGCTCCAGGATCTGCCAGGACAGCTCGACTTCCTGGTTGACCGGGAACAGTGACGGCTCGCCGAGCAGCACGTCGAGGATCAGCCGCTCGTAGGCCTCGGGGGAGGACTCGGTGAACGCGTGGCCGTAGGAGAAGTCCATCGAGACGTCGCGGACCTCCATGGTGGTCCCCGGCACCTTCGAGCCGAACCGCATCGTCACGCCCTCGTCCGGCTGCACCCGCACGACCAGGGCGTTCTGCCCCAGTTCCTCGGTGGACGTGTCGTCGAACGGCAGGTGCGGCGCGCGCTTGAACACCACGGCGATCTCGGTGACCCGCCGCCCGAGCCGCTTGCCGGTGCGCAGGTAGAACGGCACCCCGGCCCAGCGGCGCGTGTTCACCTCCAGGGTGATCGCGGCGTAGGTTTCGGTGGTCGAGGTCTTGGCGAACCCCTCCTCCTGGAGCAGGCCGAGCACCTTCTGCCCGCCCTGCCAGCCGCCGAGGTACTGCCCGCGCGCGGTGGTCTCGCCGAACGGGCCGACCGCCTTGGTCGCCTCCAGGATCTTGATCTTCTCCGTGCGCAGCGCGCTCGGGTTGAACGAGACGGGCTCTTCCATCGCGGTCAGCGCGAGCAGTTGCAGCAGGTGGTTCTGGATGACGTCGCGGGCGGCGCCGATGCCGTCGTAATAGCCCGCGCGCCCACCGAGGCCGATGTCCTCGGCCATGGTGATCTGCACGTGGTCGACGTAGTTGGCGTTCCAGATCGGCTCGAACAGCTGGTTGGCGAAGCGCAGCGCCA
Organism: Alloactinosynnema sp. L-07; assembly: GCF_900070365.1. Classification (NCBI taxonomy): domain Bacteria; kingdom Bacillati; phylum Actinomycetota; class Actinomycetes; order Pseudonocardiales; family Pseudonocardiaceae; genus Alloactinosynnema; species Alloactinosynnema sp. L-07. The sequence goes on from NZ_LN850107.1 coordinate 1,320,803, forward strand.
ACAGGTTCTGCACGGTCTCCTTGCCGAGGTAGTGGTCGATGCGGAACACCGACTCCTCGGGGAAGACCTCGTTGACGACCTTGTTCAGCGCCACCGCGGAGGCCAAGTCGTGCCCGAACGGCTTCTCGATGACCACCCGCCGCCACTGCTCCGGCGACTCGGGTGTGGCCAGGCCGGAGCGGGCGAGCTGCTTGGTGACGATGGGGAAGGCGCCCGGCGGGATGGAGAAGTAGAAGGCGTGGTTGCCGCCGGTGCCGCGGTCCTCGTCGAGTTCCTTGATCGTCGCGGTCAGGTTGTCGAAGGACGCGTCGTCGTCGAAGGTGCCCGGCACGAACCGGAAGCCCTCGGCCAGCCGGTCCCACACCGCCTCCCGGAACGGAGTGCGCGCGTACTGCTTGACCGCCTCGTAGACGACCTGCCCGAAGTCCTGGTTCGCCCAGTCGCGGCGGGCGAAGCCGACCAGGGAGAAGCCCGGCGGCAGCAGACCGCGGTTGGCCAGGTCGTAGATCGCGGGCATCAGCTTCTTGCGCGACAGGTCACCGGTGACGCCGAAGATCACCAGGCCGCACGGCCCGGCGATGCGCGGCAGCCGCTTGTCCCGCTCGTCGCGCAGCGGGTTTGTCCACATCCGGGTCACCGGCTCACCTCGGCGAGCGCGGTGACGAGGTGGGCCAGACCGGCGGCGCGGTCGGTGAAGTGCAGACGCAGCACGGGCCTGCCGTGCTCGATGAGCACCTGGCCGTCGCCGAGCGCCTGCGCGCGCTGCAGCACGCCCAGCGTGTACGGGCGGTCGGGCACCGCGAGGTCGTCCTCGACCGCGCCGGTGACCTGCAGGAACACGCCGTTCTGGTGGCCGCCCTTGTGGTATTGGCCGGTCGAGTGCAGGAACCGCGGACCCCAGCCGAAGGTGGTCTGCAACTCGCTGCGCCGGGCCAGCTCCGACCGCAGCAGCACGGCGGAGGCGTCGTCGAGGCGGTCGAGGTACACCTGGATCGACAGGTAACCGAAGTCCGGCGCGGACTCGATGAGCGCGGTCAGCGCGCCCGCGAGCGAGTCCGTGCCATCGGGCAGCCAGCCCTCCGAGGCGTGCACCTCGACCGGACCGTCCACAAGCGACGGAGTGGCCTCGGTGTCGTCCTGGGGGGCGTCGAGCAGCGCGCGCGCCGCCTTCTTCGCCGCCTCGACGTCGGGCTGGTCGAACGGGTTGATCCCGAGCAGCCTGCCCACCACCGCGGTCGCGTACTCCCACAACAGGAACTGCCCGCCCAGCGGCCCGGACGTCGAGATGGCGCCGCCGTCGGGGCCGACGCCGATCGTCGTGGCGTCCTCGCCGGCGTCGGCGAAGCCGGGGGACTCGGGCTTGTCGACGACGACCGGCAGCAGGCCGGTGCCGTTCTTGCCGGTCGACTCCGCGACGAGTTGCTCGGCCCAGTCGCCGAAGCCCGCGATGCCGGAGCCGGTGTCGGCGATGACGATCTTCTCCGCGCCGCGCGCGTGCGCGCCGCCGAGCGCCGAGGCGAGGACGAACGCCGGATTGTCCGGGCCGTCGACGCTCAGCACCGCCGCGGCCGCCGCCGCGTCGTCCAGCAGCGCGGCCACATCGGCGCCCGCGAGACCGGAGGGCACGAGGCCGAACGCGGTCAGCGCCGAGTAGCGGCCGCCTACGTTCGGGTCGGCCAGGAACACCTTGCGGTACCCGGCCTCGACCGAGGCGGCCTCCATCGGAGAACCAGGGTCGGTGACCACGACGATCCGCGACGCCCCGTCGATTCCCTCGGCGGCGAACGCCTCGGCGAAGATCCGCCGGTGGCTGTCGGTCTCCACAGTGGACCCCGACTTGGACGACACCACGAGCACGGTCCGCGAGAGATCACCCGCGAGGGCGTCGGCCACCTGGCCGGGATCGGTGGTGTCGAGCACGACGAGCGGCACGCCCGCGGTGCCGGTGATGACCTCCGGCGCCAGCGACGAGCCGCCCATGCCCGCCAGCACGACCCGGTCGACGCCCTCCGCGCGTAGCTCCGCGCGGAGGGCGTCGATCTCGGCGAGCAGTGGGCGCGAGGTCTCGTGCAGCGTGGTCCAGGACAGCCGGACGGCCGACTCCGGCTCCGCGTCCGGACCCCACAGCGTCGGGTCCTGCGCCGCGAGCTTCGAGGCCACCTTGTCGTCCACCAGTTGTTGGACGAGCGGAGCGGCTTCCTCGGTGAGCCGCTGGTCGTTGATGGTTACTGCGACGGTCTCTCCGGGGTCAGCCACGGCGGCCTCTCTACTCAGTGACTACTTAGCCTTATCAAGTTGACCTTGAACTGTGTCCAGCAGCTCGGTCCACGACTTCTCGAACTTGTCCACGCCCTCGGTCTCGAGGACCTGATACACGTCGTCGATGTCGATCCCGACCGCGGCGAGCTCGTCGAAGACCGCCTGCGCGGCCGGGCCGGTGCCGGTCACGGTGTCACCGCTGATCTTGCCGTGATCGGCGACGGCGTGCAGTGTCTTCTCGGGCATCGTGTTGACCGTGTCGGCGACGACAAGATCATCGACGTACATGGTGTCCACATAGTCCGGGTTCTTCACCCCGGTCGACGCCCACAGTGGACGCTGCGCCCGTGCGCCCTCGGCGGCCAGGGCTTCCCAGCGCTCGCCGGAGAACACCTCCTGGAACGCCGCGTAGGCGAGCCGCGCGTTGGCGACGGCCGCCTTGCCCCGGAGAGCGAGAGCGGCGTCGGTGCCGATCGTGTCAAGCCGCTTGTCCACTTCGGTGTCCACACGGGAAACGAAGAACGAAGCGACGGACTCGATCGCCTTGAGGTTGTGGCCGTTCTCCTTGGCCTTCTCCAGCCCGGACAGGTAGGCCTCCATCACCGCGCGGTAGCGCTCGACCGAGAAGATCAGCGTGACGTTGACGCTGATGCCCTCGGCCAGGGTGCGGGTGATCGCGGGCAGGCCCTCGACCGTCGCCGGGATCTTGACCAGCAGGTTCGGCCGGTCCACGGTCTTCCACAGGTCCTGCGCCTCGGCCACGGTGGCCTCGGTGTCGGCGGCAAGGCGCGGGTCGACCTCGATCGACACCCGGCCGTCGACGCCGTCGGTGGCCGAATGGTGGCTGCGGAACAGGTCGCACGCGTTGCGCACGTCGGTCGTGGTCAGCTCGCGGACGACCGCGTCGAGCGAGGCGTCACGGGCGGCGAGCTCGCGGACCTGCTCGTCGTAGGCCTCGCCGTCGGACAGCGCGCCCGCGAAGATCGTCGGATTCGTGGTGACGCCGACGATGTGCTTGTCGCGGATCAGCTCGGCCAGGTTGCCCGAGGTGAGCCGCTCGCGGGACAGGTCGTCGAGCCAGATCGACACACCCGCGTCGGACAGGGCCTTCAGATTGTCGGTCACTTCTGGCCTCCGTTTGCGGTCAGGGAGCGGCGGGCGGCGGCGACGACGGCCTCGGTGGTGAAGCCGAACTCGCGGAACAGCGTCTTGTGGTCCGCCGACGCGCCGAAGTGCTCGATGGAGACGATCTCGCCGGTGTCGCCGACGAAGCGGTGCCACGGCTGGGCGATGCCCGCCTCGACCGCGACGCGCGCCTTGACGTTCGGCGGGATCACGGTGTCGCGGTAGGACTTGTCCTGCGCGTCGAACCACTCGACCGACGGCATCGACACGACCCGCGTCGGCACGCCGTCGGCCTCCAGGGCCGCCCGCGCCTCGACGGCGAGCTGCAACTCGGAGCCGGTGCCGATCAGCACGACCTGAGGGGTGCCGCCGGTCGCGTCGGCCAGCACGTAGCCGCCCTTGGCCACGCCGGCGGCGGCCAGCTCCTTGGTGCCATCGAGCACCGGGAGGTTCTGGCGGGTCAGCGCGAGGCCGACCGGGGCGTCGGACTGCTCCAGGATCGCCTTCCACGCCGCCGCGGTCTCGTTGGCGTCACCCGGGCGCAGCACGACCAGGCCCGGGATCGCGCGCAGCGCGGCCAGGTGCTCGATCGGCTGGTGGGTCGGGCCGTCCTCGCCGAGGCCGATGGAGTCGTGCGTCCAGACGTAGGTGACCGGCAGCTTCATCAGCGCGGCCAGGCGCACCGCCGGGCGCATGTAGTCGGAGAAGACGAGGAACGTGCCGCCGTAGGGTCGGGTCGGGCCGTGCAGCACGATGCCGTTGAGGATCGAGCCCATGGCGTGCTCGCGGACCCCGAAGTGCAGCGTGCGGCCGTACGGGGTGGCGTTCCAGTGCTTGGTCGCCGCCGCGACAGGACCGAACGAGTCGGATCCGGCGATCGTGGTGTTGTTCGACTCCGCGAGGTCGGCCGAGCCGCCCCACAGCTCCGGCAGCAGACCGCCGATCTTGTTCAGCACGTCGCCGGACGCCTTGCGGGTCGCCACGCCCTTCGGGTCCGGGTCCCAGCTCGGCAGCGCCTCGACGAAGCCCTCGGGCAGCTTGCGGGCCGAGGTCCGGTCGAGCAGCTCCTTGCGCTCGGGGTTGGCCTGCGCCCACTCCTCGAACGAGGTCTCCCACTCGGCGCGCGCCGACTTGCCGCGCGCGGTCACCTCGCGCGCGTGCGCCAGCACGGCCGGGTCGACCTCGAAGTTCTTGGCCGGGTCGAAGCCCAGGATCTCCTTGACCGCGGCGACCTCGGCGTCCCCGAGCGCGGCGCCGTGCGCCTTGCCGGTGTTCATCAGGTTCGGCGCCGGGTAGCCGATCACCGTGCGCAGCAGGATGAACGACGGGCGGGTGGTCTCGGCCTTGGCCGCCGCGACCGCGTCGAGGATGCCCTGGACGTTCTCGCCGCTGATGACGGTCTGCACGTGCCAGCCGTAGGACTCGTAGCGCTTGGCGGTGTCCTCCGACAGCGCGATGCGGGTGTCGTCCTCGATGGAAATCTGGTTGTCGTCGTAGAAGACGATCAGGTTGCCCAGGTCCTGGCGGCCCGCGATGGACGAGGCCTCGGAGGTCACGCCCTCCTCGATGTCGCCGTCCGATGCCACCACGTAGACGTGGTGATCGAAGACACTCTGGCCATCGGCGGCATCGGGGTCGAACAGGCCGCGCTCGCGGCGGGCGGCCATCGCCATGCCGACCGCCGAGGCCATGCCCTGGCCCAGCGGGCCGGTGGTGATCTCCACGCCCTTGGTGTGGCCGTGCTCCGGGTGCCCCGGGGTCAGCGAGCCCCACGTGCGCAGCGCCTGGATGTCCTCGATCTCCAGGCCGTAGCCGGAGAGGAACAGCTGCAGGTACTGGGTCAGGCTGGAGTGCCCGCAGGACAGCACGAAGCGGTCGCGGCCGATCCAGTCCGGGTCGCTCGGGTCGTGCCGCATCACGCGCTGGTAGAGGGTGTAGGCCAGCGGGGCCAGGCTCATCGCCGTGCCCGGGTGGCCATTGCCGACGTTCTGCACCGCGTCGGCGGCCAGCACCCGGATGGTGTCGACCGCACGCTTGTCGAGGTCGCTCCAGTCCTCGGGCAACACCGCGGTGGTGAGTTCGGTCAGTGTGACGTCGCTAAGGGGGACATCGCTGCTTACGGACACGGACTTGAGCTCCCACTTCCACATCTGGCGGTGTCGGCACGATCTTCCACCATCGGGCTCTCTAGATCGATCCCGCAGGCGGCGACCCGGCTCGACCCGCATGTCATCCCTGGTCCGGTGGTCAGCGTAGTCCGCGCCGTGCGGGAGTGTGATTCGTGACCGATTCCCGGCCCCGCCAGGCCACCCGCTAAGGGTCTTCGAATACCGCGCGGTTAACATTTCCCACGGTGCCGCGAGACTTCCCGCGGCCCGGACGCAACCGCCGTGACCGGCGTCTCACCTGGTCACGGGCAGACTTGAGGAGCGCGATGTCGTCGGTGACCCCCGTGCCCGCCGACGCCCGCCCAGTGCAGGCGCCGAGCCGCTCGGCGGTGGTCAAGGCCTACATCGCCCTGACCAAACCCCGCATCATCGAGTTGCTGCTGGTCACGACCGTGCCCGCGATGCTGCTGGCCGAGCGCGGCATCCCGTCGCCGTGGCTGGTGCTCACCACCCTGTTCGGCGGCACCATGGCCGCGGGCAGCGCCAACGCCCTCAACTGCGTGGTCGACGCCGACATCGACGCGCTGATGAAGCGCACCAAGCAGCGCCCGCTGGCTCAGCACGTCGTTCCCAAGCGCAACGCGCTGATCTTCGGCGTGGTCCTGGGTGTGTTCTCCTTCGCCTGGCTCTGGGCCACCACGAACCTGCTCGCCGCAGCGATGGCCGTCGGCGCGATCCTGTTCTACGTCCTCGTCTACACGATGATCCTCAAGCGGCGGACGTCACAGAACATCGTCTGGGGCGGGGCCGCCGGGTGCATGCCGGTGGTCATCGGCTGGTCGGCGGTCACCGGCGACGTCGGCTGGCCCGCGTGGGTCATGTTCGGCGTGATCTTCTTCTGGACCCCGCCGCACTTCTGGGCCCTGGCGATGAAGTTCCGCGACGACTACGCCGCCGCGGGTGTGCCGATGCTGCCGGTGGTCGCCACGCCGCGGCAGGTGGCCAGGCAGATCGTCATCTACTCGTGGGTGATGGTCGCCTGGACGCTGCTGCTCATCCCGGCGACCGGCTGGGTCTATCTGGCGTTCTCCCTGCTCGCGGGCCTCTGGTTCCTGATCTACGCCCACAAGCTCTACAACGCGGTGCGCCGCGACGAACCCAGCAACCCGATGAAGCTGTTCCATCTCTCGAACAGCTACCTCACGCTGGTGTTCGTCGCGCTCGCCGTCGACTCCGCGCTGGCCCTCCCCGTCGCCGGGTGGCCCTTCTAGTTCGTCAGCGCGTAGTCCCGCACCGTCATGGAGTCGTGCATCCTGATGCCCTTCTCGTTGAGCTTGGCCACGGCCTGGCTGACCCGGCTCGGCAGCGCCGAGACCAGGCGGCCGCCATGGACAAGCGCCCACAAGCCCAGCCTGGATGACGGGATCAGCGTCTTCGCCACGCCCAGTGCGAACGCCCGGCTCCGCTCGACCAGATCGTGCATCGCCCGCTCATACGCCGGAAACGCGCGCTCGTGGTCGCCGTCGGCCGCCGCGAGTTCACCCGCGAGGACATAGGCGCCGACCACCGCGAGGCTCGTGCTGCCACCGACGGCGGGGCCAGGGCAGTACCCCGCGTCGCCGACGAGCGTGACCCGGCCGCGCGACCAGGTGTCCATCTTGATCTGGCTGATCGAGTCGAAGTAGAACGTCTCGCTCCGCTCGACCTCCCGTAGCCAGCCGTCGACGTCGGGGTGCATGCCGGTGCAGTGTTCGAGTAGCAGCTCGCGCTGCCGTGCGGTGTCGCGGTAGTGGTAGTCGAGCCGCCGTCCTGGCCGAAAGGTGAACACCGCGCGGGCGTCATCGATGTGGTCGGCGCTGTAGAGCAAGGCCATGCGGCCGACCCCCATGTGGGAATACGCGTTCGAGCCTGGCGCCAGGTCCTTGGGGACCGACGCCACCGCGAGGTACGCGCCGATGAACGTGCTCAGCTTGGACTCCTCGCCGAACACCAGCTCCCGTACCCCCGAGTGCAGGCCGTCCGCGCCGATCACCAGGTCGAACCGGCGGTCCGCGCCGTTGGTGAAAGTGACTCCGCCGTCCGGGGCGATCGACGTGATCATGTCGCCGAAGACGTATTCGGCCCGGTCGCGGCTCGCGTCGTAGTAGATCTCGCTGAGGTCGTCGCGCATGATCTCGACGTGCCGGTCGCTGGTGGCGGCGTACAGCTTGGACAAGTCCACCGCCACCGGCCGAGACACGCCCTCGCGCCAGACGGTCATCCGGTTGGTCCCCGTGGCCTTGGCCTGGATCCGATCGATCAACCCCATCCGCTCGGAGATCTCCATCGAAGGTCGGAACAGGTCGATCGCGTGCCCCCCGGTCTTGCGCAGCGCCGGGGCGCGCTCGACGACTGTCACGTCGTAGCCGTACTCGGCCAGCCAGTAGGCCAGCACCGGCCCGGCGATGCTCGCGCCCGAGATCAGAACCCGCATGCCTATCTCCTTACTTAACGGAAGGTAAGTATGCGATCGAGCTTACCATCCGTAAAGTAAGTAGCCGTGCCGAAACCGACAGACACCCGCGCCCGCATCCAGGCCGCCGCGCGCGACCTTTTCGCCCGCAAAGGCGTGCAGCGCACCAGCCTGCAGGAGATCGCGGACGAACTCGGTATCACCAAGCCCGCGCTCTACTACCACTTCGGTTCCCGCGAAGACCTGGTCCGCAGCATCGTGCAGCCAATGCTTGACGCAGGCGAGGCCTTCGTCGCCGCGCAGGAGGCCCGCGGCGATGTCGACCCGAGGGAGCTGCTGGAGGGGTACTTCGACTTTCACTACCAGCACCGCGCCGAGATCGTCTGGGTGCTCACCGAGTGGACCACCCTGGTCGAACTCGGCCTGTTCGACACCGTCCTGGCCTGGCGCGCGCGCCTCGCGGTGCTCCTGTTCGGCCCTGAGTCGACGCTGGCCGAGGAGACCAGGGCCGTCGTCGCGCTCGGCGGCCTCCAGGACTGCACGATCCAGTTCCCGGACGTCCCCGCCGCCGAGCTGCGCGCGGCCTCGGTCGCCGCGGCCTGCGCCGCGCTAGGAGTCGACTGATAGTCCTAGGGTGGCCGTTCTAATCCGGTAGCCGGACTCCGGTCAGGGTGTCGAACAGGTGTACCTGGCTGGGGTCGATCCCCAGCCCGACCTGCATGCCCCGACCCGGCACGTTCCGCCGGTCGCAGCGCGCCACCAGAGCGATCTCGCCGTATGGGGTCGAGGCGGTCAGGTAGAGGTAGTTGTCCTCACCGAGTTCCTCGACGGCCTCCACCGTGGCGTTGATGCCCGAGCCCGCGCCGACGACGCGCAGGCCGCTGGGCCGCAGTCCGACGGTGATCGCCTTGCTCTTGAGGGCGGCCCGCTGGCGCGGGGTGGTCGGCAGGTCGTAGGGGCCGAACCGGATCAGCGAACTGCTGATGACGGGAACCTCGACCAGGTTCATCGGCGGTGACCCGGTGAATCCGGCGACGAAGACGTTCGCGGGCCGGTCGAACACCCGCCGGGGCGTGTCGACCTGCTGGAGCTTGCCGTTGTTGAGCACTGCGACCCGGTCGCCCATGGTCATGGCCTCGACCTGGTCGTGGGTGACGTAGACCGTGGTGGTGCCGAGCCTGCGCTGCAGCGAGGCGATCTGGGTGCGGGTCTGCACCCGCAGTTTGGCGTCCAGGTTCGACAGCGGCTCGTCCATCAGGAACACCCGCGGCTCGCGCACGATGGCCCGCCCCATCGCCACCCGCTGCCGCTGGCCGCCGGAAAGCTTGGGCGGCTTGCGGTCGAGGTAGGGCTCCAGGTCGAGCATCCTGGCCACCTCGGCCACTTTCTGGTCGATGTAGGTGACCGGCTTCTTGGCGATCTTGAGCTGGAAGCCAAGGTTCTCCGCGACCGTCATGTGTGGATACAGCGCGTAGTTCTGGAACACCATCGCGATGTCGCGCTCGCGGGGCGTGGCGTGGGTGACGTTCGATCTACCGATGTGGATCGCGCCTCTGTCCACCGACTCCAGACCCGCGAGCATCCGCAACGCCGTTGTCTTCCCCGACCCGGACGGGCCGACGAGGACCATGAACTCGCCGTTGCGGATCTCCAGGTCAAGCCGGTCCAACGCGGGCAGATCGTTGCCGGGGTAGACGCGCGTGGCGCCCTGATACGAGACGGAAGCCATGCGCCTGCCCTCACCCTGCCCGAGTGTTAACTGTTAAGTTTCGCAAGATGTCAGAATGTGCGCCGGAACACAAGGTCTAAACCACGGCGGACAGCAGGCGTTCGACAGTCGGATCATCCAATGACTCGCGGATGCAGGCCCACAGTTCCAGGTTCGCTGTCGCCCACCGTGAGTACGCGGCCGCGGCGGCGGGGGAGTAGAAGTAGAAGCCCTCGTCGTGCGCGTCGCGCTGTTCGCCGACGATCTTGTCGGCCAGTTCGCGCAGGCTCACCCCGTTCTCGGCGAGGTACTTGTGCGCCAGCACCACCGGGGTCACCGGCAGCGCCTTGAACAGCGTGTCCGCGTCGCTCAGCGCCTGCGCCTCCAGCGAGATGCCGCGGTGGCGGGTGCGCATCTCCGCCTCGTCGACCAGGGCGTCGATCCGGTCGATCAGGCCATGGCGCAGGCCCGCCTCGGTGAGGATCGTCCGGCGCAGGTCGCTGCCCGCCGCCGCGACCGAGTTGCGGCGGACCAGGTAGTTGACGTCGTGGACCAGGGCGGCGGTCTCCACCACGGCGGTGTCGGAGCCGTTCAGCCGGGAGAACTCGACGGACTTGTCGCGCACGAAGCTCACGTGGTGCCACCCGTGGAAGGGCAGGCTGTCGCGCAGACAGAGCGCGTGCACGCGGTTGGCGACAAAGGCGATGGCGGCGGTGCTGATCGTGGACACGGGAACCCCTCCCGAGCGGTGAGAAAGCCGGGCGGGGTTGATGCTAAATGTCAGATCCGGCCGGTCAGCTCCTCCAATCGGGATTCGACGGGCACGTGCCGGTGCCCGATCCGGGTCGCCGGGTCGAAGGACAGGCTGGCCCTGGTCACCGGGCGGGACTTCACCAGGAACGTCATGGTCGAGTCGGCCGCCACGGGGATGCGGTGGAACTCGTCGGCCAGCAGGTAGCCGGAGTCGCCCGCGTGGCACTCGGTGCGCCGCAACAGGGTGGCCGAGGTGATCAGGCCGGTGTCGGGGTCGAGGGTCGTGGCGTAGCGCTCGTGCAGGTAGCCGCCACTGAGGATCACCGTGCAGAAGTGGTAGCGGTGGTTGTGCACCGAGTCGGCGTAGCCGGGGCGCCAGTCGGTCTGCGGTTTGTACTCGTGCAGCCAGAACGTGAACGGTTCGGCCGCGCGGTCGCGCAGGCACCACGCGAAGTGGGTCGTGGTCTCCCTGGACCGCTCGGCCAGGGCCGCGGCTCGTTCCGGGCCGAGGCTGAGCAGGTGCGCCCGCAGCATCGATCTCAGCGCCGGTCCGTCCATCCACGATCCGAAGGTGTCGTGCACCGCCGACCACCGGCGCACGGGGGTGCGACGCATCCGGTCGGCGAGTTCGGACAGCGCGGTGGACAACTCGATCAGCCCTTCAGTTCGGCTTTCGCGGAGAACTCGTGCCGGAAGGCGTGGAACTTCGCCTCCAGCGCGCGGAACTTGTGGTCGGACAGCGTGGTACCGGTGACTTTCGCGAAGTGCGCCAAGAACTCCGGCCTGCTGGTGTCGGGGGTGATCTGGAACCGGCCCGCGTCGCGGGCGGCGCGCAGTCGGGTGAAGTCGGCGCGCTCCATGGCGTAGATGAACGACCCCTCCGAGAACCGCAAGGTGCGCGGATACAGCGAAGCCACGCCCGCGACGTCGCTGTAGAGCGTGACCCAGACGCTGTCGTCGAACATCTCCACCCGGTCCAGCGGCGGGTCGGCGATCACCGTCACGTCGATCACCGTGCACCGCGCCCTGGCCAGATACAGCCCGACCAGCCCGATGCTGATCTCCTCGTGCAGCGTGGCCTGGATGCGCTCGTAGTCGGCGTCGACGCCCGCGTGGCGCATCAGGTGGCGGGCCCGGCCGCTGATCGCGGTGCGCTCGCGCGGGTCGGCGACCACGGCCCGGACTTCCCACTCGGCGTTGGAGTGCAGCAGGCGCACGGCGGCGTAGCGGCCGGAGAAGCCACGGAACCAGAACTGCCTGGTGGCCTTGAGATCGCGCATCATCAGCGCGTTGAACGCCGGGTCGGGATCGGTGGTCGCCTCGAAGACGTGGGTGGGGAAGAATTCCTGGTTGAGCGAGCGGTACTCCGCCGACAGCTCCCGCAGCGCGCGCCTGCTCTCCTCGATCACCGGCGTCACCATCGCCCGCTGCGCGGCGCTCGCGGTGATCAGCGTCTGACCGAACCCGACGACCGCGGAGACCATGGTGCCGGTACCGAGCGCGGCGAGCAGACTCTTCGGCGTTCCTTGGGCCAACTCGCCCGCCGCCCACATCGCCGCGCCGGACACCACGAGCAGGAGAAGCAGCAGCAGACCCGTGCGGGTCCAGAACAGTTCCTTGATCGGACTGACCGCAGCCGCGTTGCCAGGTGTCGAGCCATAAGCCCCGGCCTGCGCGGGCACGGTTGGTCACCTCCTTGGCGGGCACCGGAACGGAAGACTGTCAGTATCCGATCAGGCGCGCGGAGTTACTTTACGCGCAGATCCACACCCGTGGAATGCGAAATTCGGGTGAGTGTTCCCGTTCCTGCACACCGGGTGCGGGCCGGTCGGGCGGCTTTTCTAGACTCGGGCACCATGCGTAACGTCGGCAAGATCATGATCGCGGCTGCGGTGGCGGTGGGCCTGTCGGCCTGTGCCCCCACGGAGCAGGCCTCCACCCAGTCCGCCGGTGGCCCGAGCAGCCCGGCCGCCGCCTCGAAGCCCGCCTCGAAGCCTGCCCCGGCCACGACCAGCGCGGCCGCCCCGGCCACCACGACCGCCGCCGCCACGGGCTCCGCGTGCACCGCGAACGACGTCAAGGTCGTCGGTGAGCCCAACGCCAAGGCCACGATCACCGTGCCGGGCGGCTGCTCGGTACCCAAGGATCTGATCACCAAGGACTTGGCGCCCGGCACCGGCCCGGAGGCCAAGGCGGGCGTCACCCTGGTCGTCCACTACACGCTGGTCACCTGGTCGGACAACGAGCCGCGGGAGTCGTCCTACGACGGCGGCCGCCCGTACCCGCTGCAGAACCTCGGCAAGTCCGGCGTGATCGCCGGGTGGAACCAGGGTCTGATCGGGATGAAGCAGGGCGGGCGCCGCTTGCTTATCGTCCCGCCTGGGCTGGCCTACGGAGACAAGGGCAGCGGCCCCATCAAGCCGGGTGAGACCCTGGTATTCGTCGTCGACGCCGTGCAGGTCACTTCCGCTTAGAATTCGCGTCACCCTATCGGACGATGCGAGCGATATCGGCCCGTGCCAGCATGGATCTCCTGGGAGGCATGCCGCGCATTCACATCTCTTTCGTTGGATGCGCGGCTATGAACTGAGGGGATTTATGTCCGACAAAGATCGATCTTATTTCCGCGCGCCCATTGCGCGAAGAATGTTCATGGTCGCGACCACGGCGATGGTGTCGTTCGGGATGCTGTCCCCGACAGCTTCCGCCGAACCCGCCGCGTACGCGTATCCCGTTCGGCCCGGCACCGCGGGATGGGCGGCGCTGACCACCCATCAGGACATGCGGCGGGTCACGCAGCTCCCCGCCGACGTGGTCAAGCGCATGCCGACGAACGCGCTGGTCTCGACCGTGCTCGACTATCCGCTCTTCCTGGACGCCCTCGCGTACAACGACGTGCAGGTCGGATTCGAGAAGGTGGCCACCGGATTCAACGGCCTGCAGGAACTCCTGCGCCGACCGGACTCCGGTTCGGCCCTCCTGCGTCGGTACCAGGCGTTCGACGCGGCGATTCCCGCGGGCTCGTCGGAACTGGCGGCAGGCAACCGCACCTACGACGTGTGGAAGCTGGAGATGCTCCTGGCCCAGCCGCAGATCCTGCGCACGCTGCCCGGCGACAAGGCGGACACGCTGCTGAAGGCGGGCCTGGCCAAGGACAGGGTCAAGCGCTCGCACGCAAACGTCTACGGCAAGGCGGGGCTGGAGCCGACGGCGGTCATGATGGGCCGTGCGCTGGCCGAGCGTGAGGGCTGGGACTGGCGTTCCTCGACGCTGCTGCGCACCGCGAGCCCCGAGGGGGAGGTCGAGGCCGACCAGGTGGCGGAGCTGGTCCGGCGACACTTCGCGGAGCCAGGGGTGGCGCATCCGATCAGCACACTCGGCACGCTCGACCATGGCGGCACGGTCTACACCCCGAAGGGAACCGCGGTGGCGGTGACCGTCACGACCTACGAACTTTCCGCCGCGCAGATCAACTCGTTGAACCAGTATGTGGCGTCCAACTATCCGAACGCGACGCGTGAGACCAACGCGTCCCGGCGGTACAACTGCCATTCGTATGCCTGGTACAGCGCGTCGACGTCCAATACGTACTGGATGGACACGCCGAACGACGACAAGTACTGGAATGACGGAAGCTACAAGCTCTGGCACCCGCCGTACGTCTGGTTCGCGAACATGAAGGCGTCCTGGAAGTCGGACGATCATTCCGGGATCAATGACGGCACGAGCAGTTATATCCGCTCGAAGTGGGGCCAGCTGCCGCGTATGCGGCATTACTACAACTACACCCCGTACGACGACACGTCGATCTCGTACTACTTCCGCTGACAACTGATTCAGGGGGATCGTGCCTGGCGCGATCCCCCTGAACGGCTGTCACGGGATCAGCAGCAGCTTCGCGGTGGTGCGGCGAGCCTGGAGATCCTCATGGGCCCGACGCGCGTCGGCCAGTGGGTAGCGGCCGCCGATGCCGATGGACAGGGTGCCAGCGGTGATCGCGCCGAAGAGGTCGTTCGCGCGCCAGCGGAGTTCCTCCTCGGTCGCGGTGTGGTCGCTGAGTTTGGGGCGGGTGAGGAACACCGACCCGGCGGCGTTGAGCCGCTGCGGGTCGACCGGGTCCACCGGGCCGCTGGCCGCGCCGAACAGGGCGAGCACGCCGCGCGGGTGCAGCACCGAGAGGCTGCCGTCGAAGGTGGTGCGGCCGACGCCGTCGTAGACGGCCGCGACGCCCTCGCCGTCGGTCAGCTCGCGGGTGCGCGCGACGAAGTCCTCCTCGGTGTAGCGGATCACCTCGTCGGCGCCCGCTGCCATGGCGAGCCGCTCCTTGTCCGAAGTGGACACCGTGCCGATGACCTTCGCGCCGCGCGCCTTGGCCAGTTGCACCAGCAGCAGGCCGACCCCGCCTGCCGCGGCGTGCACCAGGATCGTGTCGACCGAGCGCACCGGGTATGTCGAGGTCACCAGGTAGTGCGCGGTGAGGCCCTGCAGCATCGCCGCGGCGGCGGTCTCCTCGCTGACCCCGTCGGGGATCCGCACGGCCACCGTCGCTCGCACGACGACGTATTCGGCGTAGCTGCCCAGCGCGTCGGCCCAGGCCACCCGCTCGCCGACGGTGAACCCTGAGTCCTCGCCGACCGCCTCCACGGTCCCGGCGCCCTCCAGGCCCAGCACGAACGGCCGGGGGAGCGGATAGAGCCCGCTGCGCTGGTAGATGTCGATGTAGTTGACCCCCGCCGCGGCCACGCGGACCAGGATCTCGCCCGGTCCGGGCGTCGGGATGTCCCGATCGGTGTAGGTCAACACTTCCGGGCCGCCGGTCTCGGCGACCTCCACTGCCTTCGCCATGGGACAAGCATGCCCGAGTGGGCCGCCTCATATTGGCTGGGTGCGATCACCCGCCAGGTCCTAAGCTCGGCGCGTGGCTGACGAGAACACCGAACCGCAGGTCCCCGCCCAGGCCGTCAAGGCCGCCACCGCGTTCGTCGCGGCGCACGGCGCCCCGACCAAGGCCGTGGTGCAGCACATCGGCCGCAAGGGCGCCCGCGTGGTGCTCGTCGGCGACGACGGCGCCCTGGGCGACGTCATGGTCCCGGCGCCCGCCGCGGGCGAGGCGCTGGTCGAGCGGGTCGCGGGCCTCGAGCTGTCGGAGTGGGACCGCGAGACGGTGTCGGCGACCAAGATCGGCGCGGGCCACCGCCGCAAGATGGCCGCGAGGATCCGGGGCTGACGTTTTCCGGTGAGCCTCTGGCGCAATCGAGGCTTCCTGCTGTTCTGGGCCGGTCAGACCCTGTCCGTGCTCGGCGGCTCCATCTCGCTGCTGGCGCTGCCGCTGCTCGTGCTGGAGTCAACCGGCTCGATCGTGCACATGGGCATGATCACCGCGCTCGTGGGTGTGGTCACCGTGGTCACCGGCCTGGTCGCGGGTCATGTGGTCGACACGGTCGACCGGATGTCCATCCTGGTCTGGTGCGACTGGGCGCGCGCGGGTCTGCACCTGCTCATCCCGGTGGTCTGGCTGTTCGGCGAGCCACTGTGGGTCCTCTACGTCGCCGCCGGGGTCGGGGCGGCGCTGACGATGTTGTTCCAAGTCGCCTACATCACGGCGGTGGCCGGGCTCGTCGCGCCTGATCAGCTCACCGAGGCCAACGGCAAGCTGCAGAGCGGGTTCGCCGTGGCCGCCATCGCCGGGCCGGTGATGGCGGGTGTGCTGGCCGGGATCGTGGGGCCCGCGTGGGCCATCGGGATCGACGGGCTCACCTACATCGCCTCGGCGGTGAGCTTGCTGTTCATCCGGCTGCCCCCGATGGACTCCGCCGCGGTCGGCGGGATCAAGGCGGGCTTCCTCGTCGGCTTCCGGTTCCTGTGGGGCCACCGGATGCTGCGCGCGCTCACTGTTCTCCTGACCGCGCTGACCTTCGTGACCATGGGCGCGCGCGATCTGCTGGTGTTCCGCCTGGGCGGCGAACTCAGCCGCGGCACGTCGACCGTGGGCGCGGTCATGGGCGTGGCGATGGTCGGCTCGATCGGCGCGGGCCTGGTCGCCGCGGCGGCGCGCAGGCGGCTGGGGTTCGGGGCGTGCTGGCTGGCCTCGGCCGCGCTGATCGGCGGGTCGATCGCCGCGTTCGGGTTGTCCGACGATCTCGGGGTGGTCGCGGCGGGCGCGACCGGGCTGATGTTCGGGCTGACGCTCGCCGGGATCTGCTCGATGTCGCTGCGCCAGGAACTCACGCCCGCCCCGCTGCTGGGCCGGGTGACCTCAGCGTTCTGGACGGTGCACTACGCGTCGGGGCCGCTGGGTGCCGCGGCGCTCACGGTGGCGGCGGGGCGGTTCGGCGTGGGCTCGGTGGCGCTGGTCGCGGTGGGGCTCTGCGCGGTGATCGTGGCGGCGGGCGCGGTCTCGCCGCTGGGCCGCGGGTAGTCCCGGGTCCCGCACCAGAGCGCGGCCGCGGCGATGATCACGCACATCGCGCCGAGGACGTGCAGGGACACCAGCATCTCCGGGACCCCGGTCCAGAACTGGATGAACCCGAGCGACCCCTGCGCGATGACCGTCGCCAGCAGGATGACGAAGCGGGTGCGCAGCGTCCGGTCGCCGTAGACCAGGAAGCCCGCGGCCAACAGCATGCCGAGGAAGACGAACAGGAACGACGAGTGCACGTGCGCGAGGGTCTCGACCGGGAGGTCCAGGCGGGGAGTCTCGGAATCGCCCGCGTGCGGGCCGGCGCCGGTGACCATGGTGCCCGCGATCAGCAACCCGGTCAGGACCGCGACCATGCCGATGAGCACGCCCCGCAGCCCCGAGGGCCCGCGTCGGATGGCCGGACCGTCACCTTCGTCGACCGCGTAGACAAGGAGGACGGCGAGCCAGACCATGGCCGTCGAGACCATGAAGTGCACCGCCACGGTCCACCACAGCAGGTCGAGCACCACGGTCGCCCCGCCGATGACCGCCTGCACGACGACCCCGACCGGCATGATCAGCGCGAGCCGGACGTACCGGGCCCGCCGCGGCCGGTCGAGGTAGGCCAACACGAACGCGGCGAACGCGATGAAGCCGACGACGCCGGTCAGCATCCGGTTGCCGAACTCGATCCACTGGTTCAGCGCGGCGAACTCGGGATGCTCGACGGGCACCATGCTGCCCGGGTGGCACTGCGGCCACGTGGTGCAGCCGAGGCCGGAGCCCGTCACCCGCACGACTGACCCGGTCACCGCGATGAGCGCCTGTGTCACCACCACGGCGATCGCGACCGCCCGCTGCGTGCGCGCGCTCGACCCGGGGAGACGTTCGATCCGGTCCTTCAAGGATGGCACCCGCCGATGGTAGGCGGGCCCGCCTGAGAGCCGGTTCGCGGCCGGGGTGAGTGTGTCCCCTCTCGCATCTTGCGCGACGGCGGTGAATTCCGAGCCATCTTCCGCGGGAATGCCCACGCAGCGATCATGAGCTACTACACTCGGTCGTCAGAGGGCGAACTCCCCCATCGCCTCTCTTAAGCTGTCACCGGGCCGGTTGCGTCCCCCCTCGGCCGGTCCGGTGGCAGCGCTCACGATCTCGCCCTACCGTTCGGGCCCATGAACATCATCGTGTGGATCGTGCAGGGCGTCTTGGCCGCGGTGCATCTGGGCGCCGGGCTCGCGAAGCTCACCCAGACCCGCGAGGCACTGGTCGCCAATCCGAACATGGCGTGGGCGACGGACTTCACCGAGCCGGTCATCAAGATGATCGGGGTCTTGGAGGTCCTGGCGGCGATCGGCCTGATCGTGCCGTGGTGGACCGGCATCGCCCCGGTCCTCACGCCGATCGCCGCACTCGGCTTGGTCGCCCTGATGATCGGCGCGGTGATCACCCACACGCGCCGCCACGAGACGAAGATCGTCCCGGTGCCCCTGTTCCTGGCCCTGTTGGCCGCCTTCGTGGCCTGGCAACGGTTCGGCGATCTCTAGAGGGAGTCGTTTGCAGAAGGCCGCCGACAGACGCGTGGTGTGTCGGCGCACCACCGATTGCGGGAGAGTTAGACCAGCCTGGTGGTACGGCCTGCAATGATCCCCGCGCCCGCGCCCCAGATCGCCAGGGTGGCGAACACGGACCAGTCCGGTGTCCCGCCGTCCACCAGGGCGCTGGTCAGGCCGTCGGTTAGTGCGGCTGAGGGAAGCAGGCGGACGATGGTCGCCATGCCGTCCGGCAGCGAGTCGGCCGCGACGATGATGCCGCCCGCCAGCAGCAGGACGAACCACACGATGTTGGCCAGCGCCAACACGACTTCCGCCTTCAGCGCCCCACCAAGCAGCACTCCCAGCGCGCCGAAGGCCAGGGTGCCCAAGATCACCAGCAGCACCGCCCACGCGACCCCCGACGCCGAGGGGGACCAGCCCAGCAGCAGGGCCGTCACGGCGAGCGCGACCAACTGGATCGTCACCACCACAAGCCCCGCCACGACGCGTCCGGCTATCAGTAGCCAGCGGGGGAGTGCGGTGGCGGCCAGGCGCTTGAGGACGCCGTAGCGGCGGTCGAAGCCCAGCGCGATGGCCTGGCCGGTGAAGGCCGACGACATGACCGCCAAGGCGAAGATTCGCGGCGTGAGCGTGTCGACCCGCGGCTCCGGCAGGTCGATGATCTTCACCAGGGTCAGGCCGATCAGCAGGACCAGCGGGATGAGCAGGGTGAGCAGGATCTGCTCGCCGTTGCGCAGGGTCAGCATCGCCTCGGTGCGGGCGTGCGCGGTGAGCATGCGCAGCGGGCGGCCGGGGCCGGGGGCCGGGGTGAACGTGCCGGGCTGGAAGGTGGTCACGAGCGCAGTTCCCGTCCGGTCAGCTCCAAGAACACGTCCTCCAGGCTGCGCCTGCCCACCTGCAGTTCCTCGGCCAGCACGCCCTGCTGCGCGCACCACGCGGTCACCGTGGACACGACCTGCGGGTCGACCGTGCCCGTGATCACATAGCCGCCCGGGGTCGGTTCGGCGACCACGCAGTCGGCGGGCAGGGCTTGGATCAGCAGGGCCGTGTTCATCCCGGACTTCGCCCGGAACCGCAGCTGCTGTTCGTCGGCGCTGCGGGTGGTCAGCTCGCGTGGGCTGCCCTTGGCGACGACGCGGCCGTGGTCGATGATCACGACCTGGTCGGCCAGCGCCTCGGCCTCGTCCATCAGGTGTGTGGTCAGCAGAACGCTCACGCCGTCGGCGCGCAGCGCGCCGATCAGGTCCCACACCAGGCGGCGGGCCTGGGGGTCCATTCCGGCCGTCGGCTCGTCGAGGAAGACCAGTTCCGGCCTGCCGACCAGCGCGCACGCCAGCGACAGCCGCTGCTGCTGGCCGCCGGAGAGCCGCTTGTACGGGGTCTTCGCCGAACCGGTGAGTCCGAGGGTGTCGAGCAGCCAGGCCGGGTCGAGGGGCGTCGCCGCGCAGGCCGCGACCAGCGAGAGCATCTCGTCGGCCCGGATGCCGGGGTAGGCGCCGCCGCCCTGGGGCATGACGCCGACGCGGGGGCGCAGGCGCTCGCCGTCGGTGCCAGGGTCGAGGCCCAGCACGCGGACGTGGCCGCCGTCGCGGCGCAGGAAACCCTCGCAGATCTCGATGGTCGTGGTCTTGCCCGCGCCGTTGGGGCCGAGCAGCGCCAGCACCGAGCCCGCGGCCAGGGTGAAGCCGAGACCGTCGACGGCCTTGGTCGACCCATAGCTCTTGGCCAGGTCGGACACCTCGACGGCGGGCACGCTCACGACCACGAAGCCTAAGGCGTGCCGCTGGTCACGCCATCGCCGGGCGTGCGCGGAATGTGCCGCCACACCACGGCCAGCGCCACCAGCGTCGCCAGGACCGCCGCGACATAGGTGTACGGCAGGACGAACACCCGGCCGTCGAAGGTCGAGCCAGTCGGCGCGAGCACCACCGCCATCAGCACGCTGATGGCCATCGCCGCGGTGCGGAAGCGGGTGTTCCCGGCCGCGGCGGCCAGCGGAACCGCGGCCCACAGCAAGTACCAGGCGTGCACGGCCGCGCCGAAGATCAGGATCGCGCCGAGGGCGACGCCCAGGCCGGTCAGCGGGCGCAGCTTCCAGCGGAAGCTGTCGTAAAGCAGCTTGGCCGCGATCACCGGGCCGAGGATCGTGCCGAATACGCGCGCCACGCTGATCGCCGCGTCGATGTGGTTGCCAAGGCCCATCAGGATGCCCAGGCCGCCCGCGCCGAAGCCGAGCGCGGTCATCGGGGCCATCCAGCTCTTGATCGTCGACGCCGTGTTCAGCGTGCTGACCCAGCCGTAGCCAAGCCCGCTGCCGTAGGACGCCGCCGTCAGCACGGACAGGAACACCACACCGAGTCCGCCCGCGACCAGGAACAGGTGTTTCCACTTCCCACCCATCCGCCGGGCGATCATCACCCCGAGGAAGCCCAGCGCCAGCGCGGCCGGGATCTTCACCGCGGCGCCCAAGGTGATCACCGCGGCGCCGATGGCGTACCAGCGCAGCTCACCGGGCTGCCACGGCGGGAACGGCCCGTCCGGGGTGACCTTGGCCATCCTGGTCAGCGCCAGCTCGAACCCGACCAGCATCAGCCCGATCGCCAGTGACTCGTTGTGCACGCCCACGACCAGGTGGAACAGCACCAGCGGGTTCGCCGCGCCCAGCCACAGCGCGCTGACCGGGCTCACCGCGAACCGCCGCGCCAGCCGGGGCAGCGCCCACACGATCATCGCCAGGCCGATCAGCGCGAGCAGCCGGTGCATGGCCACGCCCATGACCACGTGGTCGCCGGTCAGCCAGTTGATCGCCTTGCCCAGGGTGAGGAACAGCGGCCCGTACGGCGACGGGGTCTCCCGCCACACCGTCGGCACACCCTGCGTGAGCGGGTGGTCGACACCGAGTGCCTGCGCGGGACCCAGCGTGTACGGGTCCATACCGCGCGCGACGATCTCGCTCTGGGCCAGGTAGCTGTAGACATCGCGGCTGAAGCTGGGCACGGTGAAGACCAGCGGCGCAATCCACATCGCCAGCGTGCGGGCCATCTGAGACACCGACATGACCCGTACCCGGCCGGGCCGCGACAGCCTGCCCAGCCCCAGCCAGGCCAGCACGATCATGAACACACCGGTGAACGCGAACGCCATCGACACCGTGGTCATCCGGCTGAACAGGCCCAGCACCGGGATGCGGAACACCGGGTTGAACACCGGCGCGGCACCGGCGCCCAGCGAGCCGATGGCGAGCAGGAGCGCTCCGACCGTGCCGAATCGCCGAATGACGTCGAGCTGTCTGCGCTCGACGGCGTTCAGCGCGCCCGCTTCGTCATCAGGCACGCGCACTCGTTGCCCCACCTCTGCCGCCACCACGCTCGAAGGGTATCCATGACCTGCGGGACGGTGAGGCCGGTCACCCGGCTTTGCTCCCCGCCGGGAAATAAGACACACTTGTGTTGTGAAAAAGACCGCCCCCGCTCCGCGCACCCCGGAGGAGACCCTGAGTCTCCCCGTGGGCGGGTCGCACGACGGGCGCACGCGCCTCAGTGTGGCCCGGCTGCTGCTGGAGCAGGGGCCGATCGCGGCGGTCGCCGTCGCCGACGCGCTGGGTCTGAGCCCGGCCGCCGTGCGCAGGCACCTCGACGCGCTGGTCGCCGACGGCGAGGCCGTCACCCGCGACGCCCCGCGCCTCGGGCACCGGGGCCGAGGCCGCCCGGCAAAGCTCTTCCTGTTGACCGAGTCGGGCCGCGCCCGGTTCGGCCACGCCTACGACGACCTCGCGATCTCGGCGCTGCGCTTCCTCGCCGAGACCGGGGGAGACCAGGCCGTCCGCGCGTTCGCCGAGCGCCGGATGCTCACCCTGGTCGACCGCCACCGCGCCGCGGTGACGGCCCCGGCCACCCCGGCCGCCCGCGCCGAGGCCCTGGCGGGCGCGCTGACCCGCGAGGGTTACGCTGCGTCGACCCGCAGTGTGGGCGCGGGGGAGCAGCTGTGTCAGCACCACTGCCCCGTCGCGCACGTCGCGGCGGAGTTCCCCCAGCTGTGCGAGGTCGAGACGGCGGCGTTCGCCGCCCTGCTCGGCACCCACGTGCAGCGACTGGCGACTATCGCGAACGGTGACGCCGCATGCACGACGCATGTGCCGCTCGCGGGGCCAGGCATTACCGCACACCCCGTTCCGCATGGAGGGAAGTCCCTATGACTGCCGCTGCCGAGCAGCGCACCACCACGCAGCTCACCCAGGAAGAGACGATCGACACCCTGGGTCGCTACGAATACGGCTGGGCCGACGCCGACGTCGCGGGTGCCACCGCGCAGCGAGGGCTGTCCGAGGCCGTCGTCAGGGACATCTCGGCCAAGAAGAGCGAACCCGAGTGGATGCTCGAGTCGCGGCTCAAGGGCCTGTCGCTCTTCGACCGCAAGCCCATGCCGAGTTGGGGCGCCGACCTGTCGGGGATCGACTTCGACAACATCAAGTACTTCGTGCGGTCCACGGAGAAGCAGGCCCAGTCCTGGGAGGACCTGCCCGAGGACATCAAGAACACCTACGACAGGCTGGGCATCCCGGAGGCCGAGAAGGCCCGCCTGGTCGCCGGTGTCGCCGCCCAGTACGAGTCCGAGGTCGTCTACCACGCGATCAACGAGGAACTCGAGAAGCAGGGTGTCATCTTCCTCGACACCGACACCGCGCTCAAGGAGCACCCGGAGCTGTTCGCCGAGTACTACGGCTCGGTGATCCCGCACGGCGACAACAAGTTCTCCGCGCTCAACGGCGCGGTGTGGTCGGGCGGCTCGTTCATCTACGTGCCCAAGGGCGTGCACGTCGAGATCCCGCTGCAGGCCTACTTCCGGATCAACACCGAGAACATGGGCCAGTTCGAGCGCACACTGATCATCGTCGACGAAGGCGCCTACGTGCACTACGTCGAGGGCTGCACCGCGCCGATCTACTCGTCGGACTCGCTGCACTCCGCGGTCGTGGAGATCATCGTCAAGAAGGGCGGCCGCTGCCGCTACACGACCATCCAGAACTGGTCGAACAACGTCTACAACCTGGTCACCAAGCGCGCCAAGGCCGAAGAGGGCGCGACCATGGAGTGGATCGACGGCAACATCGGCTCCAAGGTCACCATGAAGTACCCGGCGGTGTACCTGATGGGCGAGCACGCGCACGGTGAGGTCCTCTCGATCGCCTTCGCGGGCGAGGGCCAGCACCAGGACGCGGGCGCCAAGATGGTCCACCTCGCGCCGCACACCTCCTCGAAGATCGAGTCGAAGTCGGTGGCGCGCGGCGGCGGCCGCACCTCCTACCGGGGCCTGGTCCAGGTCAACAAGCGGGCGCACCACTCGAAGTCCACGGTCAAGTGCGACGCGCTGCTGGTCGACACGATCAGCCGCTCCGACACCTACCCGTACGTCGACATCCGCGAGGACGACGTGCAGATGGGCCACGAGGCCACGGTGTCGAAGGTCAGCGACGACCAGCTGTTCTACCTGATGTCGCGCGGCCTGTCCGAGGACGAGGCCATGGCCATGATCGTGCGCGGGTTCGTCGAGCCCATCGCGCGGGAGCTGCCGATGGAGTACGCGCTCGAACTGAACCGCCTGATCGAACTGCAGATGGAAGGGGCCGTCGGCTAAATGACCGCCGCTGTTGAAAACCCGCGCTCGCAGGGAGCGCGGGTTCCCGAGGCGTCACGCGCCGAGTGGTTCTCGTCCTACGACGTGGCCGCGTTCGAGCAGCCGTCCGGCCGCGAGGAGATCTGGCGCTTCACCCCGATGAAGCGCATCGCCGGTCTGCACACCGGCGTCGAGGCGACCGGCGTGGCGACCATCGATGTCGACGCGCCCGCCGAGGTCACCGTCGAGACGGTCGACCGCTCGGACGCGCGCCTTGGCCAGGGCGGTGTCCCGGCCGACCGGGTCGCCGCGCAGGCCTACAGCTCGTTCGAGAAGGCCACCGTGCTGACCGTCGGCAAGGAGGCCCGCGCGTCCGCCCCGGTCGTCGTCACGGTCACCGGGCCCGGCGAGGGCAAGGTCGCCTACGGCCACCTGCAGGTGCGCGCCGAGCTGTACGCCGAGGCCGTCGTGGTCATCGACCACCGTGGGTCCGGCGTGTACGCCGACAACGTCGAGTTCGTCGTGGGTGAGGCCGCCAAGCTCACCGTCGTGTCCATTCAGGACTGGGCCGACGACGCGGTGCACATCTCCGCGCACCACGCCAAGATCGGCCGCGACGCGGTGCTCAAGCACACCGTGGTCACCCTCGGCGGCAACGTCGTGCGGGTCTCCCCGACGGCGGCCTTCGCCGACAAGGGCGGCGAGGTCGACCTCACGGGTCTGTACTTCGCCGACGCGGGCCAGCACTTCGAGCACCGGACCTTCGTGGACCACTCGGCGCCCAACTGCACGTCCAACGTGATCTACAAGGGCGCGCTGCAGGGCGATGGCGCGCACACCGTCTGGATCGGCGACGTGCTGATCCGCGCGGTCGCCGAGGGCACGCAGACCTACGAGCTCAACCGGAACCTGCTGCTCACCGACGGCGCCCGCGCCGACTCGGTGCCGAACCTGGAGATCGAGACCGGCGAGATCGCCGGGGCGGGCCACGCCAGCGCGACTGGCCGCTTCGACGACGAGCAGCTCTTCTACCTGCAGGCCCGCGGCATCCCCGAGGACCAGGCCCGCCGCCTGGTCGTGCGCGGCTTCTTCCACGAGCTGCTGATGAAGATCACGGTTCCCGAGGTGCGCGAGCGCCTGGAAGCCGCGATCGAGGCCGAACTGGAAGCTGTCGGCGTATGACCCGCGCGTGCGCACTGGCTGATCTGCTCGACGGCAAGCCCCACGCCGTCGAAGTGGACGACGTCGCGGTCGTTCTGGTTCGCCATGGCGACCAGGTGCACGCGCTCGCCGACAGCTGCTCGCACGCCGAACTGCCGCTGTCCGAAGGGGAACTGACGCGCAAGGGCTTGGAGTGCTGGCTGCACGGGTCGTGTTTCGACCTGCGCACCGGTGCCCCGTCGGCGCCGCCCGCGACCGAACCCGTCGACGTGTTCCCGGTGTCCATTGTGGACGACCAGGTGCACGTCGATGTCACCACCACACTCAACTGAGCTTAGGAACGCTGACGCTATGGCCACGCTGGAGATCAAGGACCTGCACGTCTCGGTCAGCACCGACGAGGGTCCCAAAGAGATCCTCAAGGGTGTCGACCTGACCATCAAGGCGGGCGAGACCCACGCGATCATGGGCCCCAACGGGTCCGGCAAGTCCACCCTGTCCTACGCCATCGCAGGCCACCCCAAGTACCAGGTGACCTCGGGCACGGTCACGCTCGACGGCGAGGACGTGCTCGCGATGACGGTCGACGAGCGCGCCCGCGCGGGCCTGTTCCTGGCCATGCAGTACCCGGTCGAGGTGCCCGGCGTGTCCATGTCGAACTTCCTGCGCACCGCGGCCACCGCCGTGCGCGGCGAGGCGCCGAAGCTGCGGACCTGGGTCAAGGAGGTCAAGGCGGCGATGGGCGAGCTGGACATCGACCCGGCCTTCGCCGAGCGCAGCGTCAACGAGGGCTTCTCCGGCGGCGAGAAGAAGCGCCACGAGATCCTGCAGCTGGCCCTGCTCCAGCCCAAGATCGCCATCCTGGACGAGACCGACTCCGGCCTCGACGTCGACGCGCTGCGCGTGGTGTCCGAGGGCGTCAACCGGTTCCAGGCCTCCGGCGAGCACGGTGTCCTGCTGATCACGCACTACACCCGCATCCTGCGCCACATCACCCCCGACTTCGTGCACGTCTTCGCGGGCGGCAAGATCGTCGAGTCCGGCGGCAAGGAACTGGCCGAGCAGCTCGAGGCCGAGGGCTACGTGAAATACACCGGGACGCCGGAAGCAGCGACGACCGCCTGACGTTGTACCCGGGGATACTCAGGTGGAGAAGGGTGTGACGGTGACCGGTTACGACGTCGAGCGGATCCGCAAGGACTTCCCGATCCTGCAGCGCAGGCTCGCGGAGGACCGGCCGCTCGTCTATTTGGACAGCGCCAACACCTCGCAGAAGCCGCAGTCGGTGATCGATACGCTCGCCGAGCACTACTCGCTGCACAACGCCAACGTGGCACGCGCGGTGCACCAGTTGGGCGAGGAGTCCACGGCGGCGTTCGAGGGCGCGCGCGACAAGATCGCCGCGTTCATCAAGGCGCCCAGCCGCGACGAGATCGTCTTCACCCGCGGCATCACCGAGGCGCTGAACCTGGTCGCCAACGTGCTCGCGTGGGAAGGGCCGTACCGCGTCGGCCCCGGTGACGAGGTCGTGGTCACCGAGATGGAGCACCACTCCAACATCGTGCCGTGGCAGCTGCTCACCCAGCGCACGGGCGCGACGCTGAAGTGGTTCGGCATCACCGACGAGGGCCGCCTCGACCTGTCGAACATCGACGAGCTGATCACCGAGCGGACCAAGGTCGTCTCGCTGGTCCACGTGTCGAACATGCTCGGCACGATCAACCCGGTCGCCGAGATCGCCCGGCGGGCCAAGGAAGTCGGCGCCCTGGTCGTGCTGGACGCGGCGCAGGCCGGTCCGCAGCTGCCCTACGACGTCACCGCCACCGGGGCCGACCTGATCGGCTTCACCGGGCACAAGCTGCTCGGCCCGACCGGCATCGGCGTGCTGTGGGGTAAGTCCGAGGTTCTCGCCGCGCTGCCTCCGTTCCACGGTGGCGGCGAGATGATCGAGGACGTGCGGATGGAGCGCTCGACGTACGCGCCCGCACCGCACAAGTTCGAGGCGGGCACCCCGCCGATCGCGCAGGCGATCGGGCTGGGCGCGGCCATCGACTACCTCAGCGCGCTGGGCATGGACAACGTCGCCGCGCACGAGCAGGCCATCACCGGCTACGCCCTGGGGCGCATGCTGGAGGTACCCGGCCTGCGGGTCCTCGGTCCGGCCGAGATGGTCGACCGCGGTGGGGCGATCAGCTTCACCATGGAGGGGCTGCACCCCCACGACATCAGTCAGGTGCTCGACTCGTACGGCATCGCCGTGCGCGGCGGCCACCACTGCGCCAAGCCCGCCCATCGCAGGCTCGGCGCGCAGTCCTCGACCCGGGTGTCGCCGTACCTCTACACGACGACCGCCGAGGTCGACGTGATGATCGACGGGCTGCACCAGGTCCGCCAGTTCTTCGGGGTGGCGTGATGCAGCTGCAGCAGATGTACCAGGAGATCATCCTGGACCACTACAAGAACCCGCACGGGCGCGGCCTGCGCGACCCGTTCGACGCCGAGTCCTTCCAGGTCAACCCGACCTGCGGGGACGAGGTGACGCTGCGGGTGAAGCTGGACGGCTCGACGGTGGCCGATGTGTCCTACGACGGCCAGGGCTGCTCGATCAGCCAGGCGTCCACATCGGTGCTCACCGACCTCGTGGTCGGCCACAGCGTCGCCGACGCTTTGTCCACTTTGGACGCGTTCGTGGAGCTGATGCAGGGTCGCGGGCAGGTCGAGCCGGACGAGGACGTACTGGAGGACGGCATCGCCTTCGCGGGCGTTGCCAAGTACCCGGCGCGGGTGAAGTGCGCTCTGCTCGGCTGGATGGCTTTCAAGGACGCGGTGGCCCGCGCGAACGGAGTGGAATCCCATGAGTGACGAAGAAGTCCAGCGCGGCGCCGCGGGTATGCCCGACCAGGCGCCCCGCGCCGACCTTGCCTCCTTGGACGACCTCGAGGAGGCCATGCGCGACGTGGTCGACCCCGAACTCGGCATCAACGTCGTCGACCTCGGTCTGGTCTACGACATCCGGGTCGAGGACGACAACACCGCGACCATCGACATGACGCTGACATCGGCGGCCTGCCCGCTGACCGACGTGATCGAGGACCAGACCCGGACCGCGCTGACCGGGGGAGTGGGCCTGGTGAGCGACTTCCGGATCAACTGGGTCTGGATGCCGCCGTGGGGCCCGGAGAAGATCACCGACGACGGCCGCGAGCAGTTGCGCGCCCTCGGCTTCACTGTGTGAATGGCGCGGCTGTGTAGATGGCGCGGCCTTCGGCCGCGCGGCTCGGGCGCTGTTAGCTGATGACAAGAGGGTCCTGATTTTCAAGGCTGGAACGATGCCTTGAAAATCAGGACCCTCTTGTCATCAGCGCGCCCTCGCGTGGTGGGGGTTGAGCGTTGGGGGACGGACTGTTAACAGACGCGTAGACGCGGGTGAGGATGCTCACGCTGTGAGTGGTGATCGCTTCGCGCTGTTAGGCTCCGCGCCGGAGTGTGAAGGTGCTTCACAATCCCACCTGGGCAGTGCGGCCGTGGTGTGTCCGGTCCTCGCGTGCGCTTTGGCGGACGCTGACCGCCCTTGCGTTTGAATCCTGTTCTGTGACGTCGGAGGCTGTGTGGTGTCCGGACCCCTCATCGGTATCAGTCCGTTCGGTGGACCCGACGCGCGGTTGGTGGCGGCATTGTCGGCCGCGGGCGCGGTGGGGGTGCTGGATCTCGGCGCGGGTGACCGCCGGGCCATGGCGGAACTCGATCGGGTGACTCAGTGGACTTCGGCGCCGTTCGGGGTGCGCCTGGCGGACTGTTCGGACACTCCTGATCTGCCGGACCAAGTGGACCTTGTGGTGCTCGGCGGGGATCGGACCGACGTGGCCACGTTCGCTGGACGTCGTGTGCTGGTCGAGGTTACGAGCCTCGCGCAGGCCCGTTCAGCGGTGGCCGCGGGCGCGTCCGGGGTGATCGCGCGCGGTCACGAGGCGGGCGGCCGGGTGGGGGAGCTGAGCTCCTTTGTGCTGCTTCAGCACCTCCTCGACGCGATCGACGTGCCGGTGTGGCTGTGCGGCGGGATCGGGCCGCAGACCGCCGCGGCGGCCGTGGTCGGTGGGGCGGCAGGCGTTGTCATCGACACCCAGCTGGCGCTGCTTCGGGAAGCGGGACCGCTGCCCGCCGGGGCGGCCGGTCTGCGTGGGATGGACGGGTCGGAGACCGTGGTGGTCGACGGTCGTCGGGTGCTGAGGGCGCGGCCGTTCGACCACGGCGGTGTCGCCGAGGTCGGTCAGGACGGGTATCTCGCCGATGAGTTCGCGCGCGCGTTCGGTGACGTCGGCGGTGTGGTGCGGGCGTTCCGGGCGGCGTTGGACGACGCGCTGCGGCCGGAATCGGCGCTCGGCGCGAACTCGGTGCTGGCAGGCAGGCTGGGTACCCGCCTGCCCGTGGTGCAGGGGCCGATGACCCGAGTCAGCGACCGGCCGGAACTGGCCGCGGCGGTGGCCGCCGAGGGTGGTCTGCCGTTCCTGGCGCTGGCACTCGCGGACGCGGAGACGTCCCGTTCGATGTTGGCCGACGCGGCGCGAGAGCTGGGCGACCAGCCGTGGGGTGCGGGCATTCTCGGCTTCGCACCGGAGGAGACGCGGGCCGCGCAGCTCGCGGTGATCCAGCAGGTGCGGCCGACATCGGTGATCATCGCCGGTGGCCGGCCCGCGCAGGCGGCGAGCCTGGAGGCGGCCGGGATCGCCACGTTCCTGCACGTCCCGTCGCCGCGGCTGCTGACCCAGTTCCTCGACGCGGGCGCGCGCCGGTTCGTCTTCGAGGGCGCCGAGTGCGGCGGTCACATCGGGCCGCGGTCGAGCTTCTGCCTGTGGCAGGCGCAGATCACCACGCTTGTGGACTTCCTCGACGCGCGGCCCGGCATCGAGATCGACGTGCTCTTCGCGGGCGGGATCCACGACGCGCGGTCCTCGGCGATGGTGGCGGCCATGGCCGCGCCGCTGACCCTGCGCGGCGCGGGCGTCGGTGTGCTGATGGGGACGGGCTACCTGTTCACCGAGGAAGCCGTTCGCGGCGGCGCGATCGGCGCCACCTTCCAGGACCAGGTGGTCGCGGCGGACTCGACCGCGGTGCTTGAGACGGCGCCGGGCCACCAGACGCGCTGTGTCGAAAGCCCGTTCACCGCCGAGTTCGAGCGGACTCGGGATCGCCTGCGCGAGAAGGGAACCCCGGACCGCGAGATCTGGGAGGAACTGGAGAAGCTCAACATCGGCAGGCTGCGGGTCGCCAGCAAGGGCATCCGCCGCGACGGCGCCGACCTGGTTCCGGTGGACGCCGCGGGTCAGCTGGCCGACGGCTTGTTCATGGCGGGTCAGGTCGCGGTGCTGCGCGACGCGGTGACCACGGTGGCCGAGTTGCACCACGATGTGACCGCGGGCGCCCGCGAGTTCCTCGCCGAGCGGGTCAGCGCGTTGTCCGTCTCGCGTGAACCCGTGGCGGTCGAAGCGCCCGCGCCGTTGGACATCGCGATCGTGGGCATGGCGGGCGTCTTCCCAGGTGCGCCGGACACGGCCGCGTTCTGGGCGAACGTCCTCGCGGGGGTCGACTCGGTCACCGAGGTGCCCGCCGACCGATGGGACCCAGCGGTGCATTACTCGCCCGCGGGCGGTGGCGAGACGGTGCCGTCGAAGTGGGGCGGGTTCCTCCCGCTGATCCCGTTCGACGCGCTCGCCTACGGCATTCCGCCCGCCTCGCTGGCCGCGATCGAACCGGTCCAGCTCGTCGCCCTGGAGGTCGCGCAGCGCGCGTTGATCGACGCCGGATACGCCGGGGCGCACGCGCGGCCGTTCGACCGGTCGCGCACGGCGGTCGTGTTCGGGGCCGAGTCGGGCGGTGAGCTGTCGAACGCCGCCATGCTGCGGGCCATGCTGCCCGGCTACCTCGCCGAGGTGCCCGCCGACCTGACGGCCCAACTGCCCCAGTTCACTGAGGACACTTTCCCCGGCGTGCTGGCGAATGTGATCTCCGGTCGGATCGCGAACCGGTTGGACCTGGGCGGCGCCAACTTCACGGTGGACGCTGCGTGCGCGTCGTCGCTGGCAGCGCTTGATGTGGCGTGTCGGGAACTGGTCAGCGGCAACGCCGATCTCGCGCTGTGCGGGGGAGCCGACACCCACAACGGGATCTACGACTACCGGCTGTTCGCCTCGGTGGGTGCGCTCTCGCCGACCGGCCGCTCCCGCACCTTCGACAGCTCGGCCGACGGCATCGCGCTCAGCGAGGGTGTCGGCTGCGTTGTCCTGAAACGACTCGACGACGCCGTGCGCGACGGTGACCAGGTCTATGCGGTAATCCGCGGCATCGGCAGTTCCAGCGACGGCCGTTCTCTCGGCCTCACCGCGCCGCGTCCCGACGGTCAGCGGGTGGCGATGGCCAGGGCGTACGCCAACGCGCGCCGGTCGCCCGCCGAGGTCGGCCTGATCGAGGCGCACGGCACCGGCACCGCGGTCGGCGACCGCACCGAGCTGGCCACGCTGACCTCGGCGTTCGAGGCGGCGGGGGCCGAGCCCGGCGGCACGGTCCTGGGCTCGGTGAAGTCCCAGATCGGCCACACCAAGTGCGCGGCGGGCGTCGCCGGGCTGATCAAGACGGCGTTGGCCGTCCACACCGGTACCCGGCCGCCCACCTCGCACCTGACCTCGCCCGCCACCCAGTGGTCGGCCGAGACCAGCCCATTCGCGTTCAACACCGAGGCCCGGCCGTGGGCCGCGCCGCCCGCCGAGCGGGTCGCCGGGATCAGCGGGTTCGGCTTCGGCGGAACCAACTTCCACGCTGTGCTGACCGGGCACGCGGCGCCTGCCCCACGCCATGGGCTTGACCAGTGGCCCGCGGAACTGTTCCTGCTGCGCGGTGAGTCGGACCGGTCGTGGCTGCGTGACCTGGTCAAGACCCACCCGCACGGCAGGCTGCGCGACTTCGCCCGGACGGCGGCGCGGCGCTTCGGCGGCGGTCAGGCCGTGGCGGCGTTCGTCGCCACCGATGTCGCGGATCTGCTGCGGTCGCTGGACTCGGTGAGCATTCAGCCAGAGCGGGAGCGGCCCGCGGTGGCCGTGCTGTTCCCTGGTCAGGGCAGTCAGCGCGTGGGGATGGGCGCCGATCTCTTCGTCGCGTTCCCCGAACTGCAAGCGCTGCTGGCCGACGGGCGCCGGTGGGCGGACGCGCTGTATCCGGGCGCCGCGTTCACGCAGGACGCCGCGGCCGCGCAGCGCGAGCGACTCCGCGACACCCGTGTGGCCCAGCCCGCGCTCGGGCTCGCCGACCTCGCCGCGTTCGAGTTCCTCGGCCTGGCCGGAGTCGACGTCGACATGGTCGGCGGCCACAGCTACGGCGAACTGGTCGCACTCGCGGCGGCGGGAGTCCTGCGGCCCGCCGACCTGCTGGACCTGAGCGTGACCCGAGCCGAACTGATCCTGGCCGCGGCGGGTGACGATCCCGGTGCGATGGCCGCGGTGTCGGCCTCGGCTGACATGGTGGCGCGGGTGATCGACGGCACCGGTGTGGTGATCGCCAACCACAACTCGCCAACCCAGGTCGTGATCTCCGGCTCGACGACGGCGGTGGCCGACGCGATGGAACGGTTGCGCGTGGAAGGCTTGTCCGCCAAGCGGATTCCGGTCGCGTGCGCGTTCCACAGCCCGGTCGTGGCCGCCGCGGGGGACGCGTTCGCAGCCGCTGTCTCAGCCAGGGCGACGCGGGCCCCGGAGATCCCGGTGTGGTCGAACCGGACCGCGAGCCGCTACCCCGAGGACATCGCCGTCGAACTCGGCGCGCAGATCGGGTCGCCGGTGCGCTTCGCCGACCAGATCGCCGCGATGCACGACGACGGCGCCCGGGTCTTCATCGAGTGCGGACCCGGCCGGGTGCTCAGCGGCCTGGTCGCCGCCACCCTCGCCGGCCGTCCACATCGGACAGTCCATTTCGGGGATGGGTTGGCGGGCGCGCTGTCCGCGCTCGCGGCGCTGGCGGAGGCGGGGGTGCCGCTGCGGCCCGATCGGCTCTACCACGGTCGAGACGCCCTCGACCTGACGTCCGCGCCTGCCGCTGTGCCCGCACGCTGGACGGTGGACGGCCAAGCTGTGCGGACCGCCGCCGGTCAGATCATCGACGGTGGCGTGCGACCGGCCCGCCAGATCGCAGTCGGGTCGGCGACGCCCCGGCTCGACCCGGACGCGCTGGTCAGCGACTACTTCCGGACCACCCGCGAGTTCGTCGCGGCCCAGCGCGACGTCCTGCTCGCCTACTTCGGCGCCGATGGCGTGCCCGCGCCGGTCCGACCGGCAAGGCCTGCGGAGGTGCCTGCCGCCGAGCCCTTGGTGATCGAGGCACCGGCGGTGCGGTCGGTGGACACCATCACCGAGGTGGCCACGCTCATCAGCGAGCGCACGGGCTATCCGGTGGAGATGATCGAGCCGGACCTGGACCTGGAAGCGGACCTGTCGATCGACTCGATCAAGCGCACCGAGCTGGTCGGCGAACTGGCCGTGCGACTCGGCGAAGGACAGCTCGGCGACGGTGTGGTCGAGGAGCTGGCGAAGCTGCGCACTACCGGAGAGATCGCCACGTGGATCGATGCGCGACGCGAGCCGGTGGCCGAGCCCGTCGCGGACGCGCTGCGGATCGTCATCGGGGTGATCAGCGAGCGCACGGGCTATCCGACCGAGATGATCGAGCCCGATCTGGACCTGGAAGCGGACCTGTCCATCGACTCGATCAAGCGCACCGAACTGATCGGCGAGTTGGCGACCCGATTCCGCGGCGGCCACCTCGATGACGGCGCGATGGAGGCGCTGTCCCGGATTCGCACGGCTGCCGGGCTCGCCGAGTGGATCGAGGGCGGCACCGCCCAGCCCGCGGCGCCCGCCGCCGAGGTCGAGGCGCCGAAGGGCGTCGCCCCGACCCGCTACCTGCTGACGCCCGTGCCCGCGCCTGCGACGCCGACCGGGGACCTGACGGGACGCAAGTTCGTGGTCGCCGGTCTGGAAACACCGGTCGGGCAAGCGATTCGCGTGCTGTTCGCCGAGCACGGCGCCGAGATCGTCGACGATCTCGCCACGGCTGATGGCCTCCTTGATCTGGAGGCACTCGCGGCGGCGGGCGCGGACGACGATCCGACGCTGCTGCCTGAGGTCTTCCCGCGCCTGCGCGACGCCGCGCTGACGACCGGGATGCTTGTCGCTGTCACGTCCGGCCCTGTCGGTCGGGCCGCGGGTCTGCGGGGATTCTTCCGGTCCGTGGCCAGGGAATGCCCGGATGCCACGATCCGGTTGGTCGAGGTCGATCCGGGGCTGCCCGCCGCCGAGGTCGCGCATCAGATCGCGGCCGAGCTGCGGACGGTCGACCAGCACCCGGTCGTGCGGGTTGGTGTCGAACGCTCAGGGTTCACGCTGGTGGAGGCCGGTCTTGGCGCCCTCGCCGCGGCAGGCGGCGGCCCCGATGGTCAAGGCGGCGCCGAGGCCGCCGCGATGGGCCTGGGTCGGGACTCGGTGCTGCTCATGATCGGCGGCGCGCGCGGGATCACCGCCCGGTTCGCCGCGACCGCGGCCGCGGCTAGTGGCTGCCGGATCGTGCTGGCGGGCCGGACCGCGCTGACCGGCGACCCGGACACCCTCGCGGCCACAGACCTCGCGGGCGTCCGGTCGGCCCTGGCCGCGTCGGGTCTGCGGGATCCGGCCGAACTTGATCGGACGGCCCGCCGGGTCCTCGCGCGCCGGGAGGTCGAGGCGACCATCGCCGACCTGCGGGCGCTGGGCAGCGAGGTCCGCTACACCACCGTCGACGCCACCGACGGTCAGGCGCTGCACGACCTGGTCAAACAGGTCCACACCGACCACGGCAGGCTCGACGGCGTCGTGTTCGCCGCCGGGGTGATCGAGGACCGCCTGCTGCGCGACAAGACGGTCGACTCGTTCCGGCGCGTCTTCGCCACGAAGGTCGACGGCGCACGGGCCCTGTTCGCCGCGGTCGGCGACCTGCCCGGGTTCGTCGTCTTGTTCGGCAGCATCGCCGCCGTCCTCGGCAACCGCGGCCAGACCGACTACGCCGCCGCCAACGACGCGCTCGAATCCCTCGGCGCCGAGTGGGCGGCCCGGACCGGCCGCCGCGCTCTCACTGTCCACTGGGGACCGTGGGCGCCGGACTCGAAGCACGGCGGCATGGTCACCCGCGAGCTGGCCGCCGACTACGCCCGGCGTGACATCGGCTTGATCGACCCCGAGGAAGGCGCGCTGAGCCTGCTGCGGGAACTCGCCTGGGGCACCGACCCCGCGGTCGTCCACACGGCGTCGGGATGGTGAGCGTCGCGGTGGTCGGGATGGCCGCGCTGTTCCCCGGCGCGGCCGACCTGGACGCCTACTGGCGCAACGTCACCGCGGGCGCGGACTGCGTGACCGAGGCCCCCGCTGGCTACGGCCTCGACCAGTTCCCCGCCGCGCGCGGTGGGTTCGTCGGCGAACTGGCCGAGGTCGACGTCATCGGCATGGGCGTGATGCCCGCGGCGCTGCCCAACACCGAGCCCGACCAGCTCATCGCCCTGCACGTGGCGGGCGCGGCCGTCGCCGACAGCCGCGGCGGCCTTGGCGACCCCGAGCGGGTCGGTGTGATCCTCGGCCGCGGCGGCTACATCACCGCCGGACTGGCCCGCATCGACCTGCGGGTGCGCGTGGCCCACCAGCTCGAAGTCACCTTGCGCGAGCTGATGCCGGAACTCGACGCCGACACCGTCGACCGGGTTCGGGAGCGGTTCCTCGCCCAGCTCGGCCCGCAGTCGGCCGGGTCCGAGATCGGGCTGGTGCCCAACCTCGCCGCGTCCCGCGTCGCCAACCGGCTCGGCTTCGGCGGCCCCGCCTACACCGTGGACGCCGCGTGCGCGTCGTCGCTGATCGCGATCGATCACGCCGTCGCCGAGCTGTCGAGCGGCCGGTGCGACGCCGTCCTCGCGGGCGGGATCCACCACGGCCACGACGCGACACTGTGGAGCGTGTTCTCCCGGCTGGGCGCGGTGAGCCGGTCGGGCACCATCCGCCCGTTCGACCGCGACGCCGACGGCCTGCTGATCGGCGAGGGCACCGGGGTGGTCGTGCTCAAGCGGCTCGCCGACGCCCACCGCGACGGCGACCGGGTCTACGCGGTCGTGCGTGGGACCGGGGTCGCCAGCGACGGCGGCGGGGTCAGCCTGATGCACCCGGCGACCAGCGGCCAGGTGCTCGCGGTGCGCCGGGCGTGGGCGGCGGCCGGGCTCGACCCGGCAGCGCCCGACTCGGTCGGCTTGGTCGAGGCCCATGGCACGGCGACCCCGGCGGGCGACGCCGCCGAGGTGGCCACGCTACGGGAGGTCTTCGGGGCGGGGGAGCCCGCGGTGATCGGGTCGGTCAAGTCGATGATCGGCCACGCCATGCCCGCGGCCGGGATCGCCGGGCTGATCAAGGCGGCGCTGGCGGTCTACCACGGTGTGCTGCCGCCGACCCTGCACTGCGCCAACCCGCACCCGGAACTGGCCGAGACCCGCTTCCGGCCGCTCGCGACCGCGCGGCCATGGGAGGGCCCGCGCCGGGCGGCGGTCAACGCGTTCGGCTTCGGCGGGATCAGCGCGCACGTGGTCGTCGAGCAGGACCCGTCGTCGGTGCCGCCGACCGTGGTGCTGCGGCTGGCCGCCGACACCCCCGCCGAACTCGTTTCCCTGTTGGACAAGGGAGTCTCAGGCGGCACCGGCCCGTGCCGCTTGTCCATTGTGGAGCCTAACCCGCGCAAGCTCGCCACCGCCCGGAGAGTTGTCGCGGCCGGGGCGCCATGGCGGGGCCGCAACGACATCTGGTTCAGCCCGCTCCCGCTGCTGCCCGCACACCCTGTCGCGTTCGTCTATCCCGGACTGGAAGCCGACTTCGCGCCCAGCGTCGAGGACATCGCCACCCGCTTCGGACTCGCCGTCCCGGACTTGTCGGCGGACACCCTCGGCGGGCACGGCACCGCCCTGGTCGCGGTGAGCAGGCTCCTCGACACCGCGCTGCGCCGCCTGGGCGTCGAGCCGGACGTCCTGGCAGGCCATTCGATCGGCGAGTGGACCGCGATGATCGCCGCGGACATGTACGACGACGCCGAACTCGACCGCGTCCTGGCCGCCTTCGACCCCAGAACCTTCCGCGTGCCCGACCTCGTCTTCGCCACCGTCGGCCTCGCCGCCGCGAAGCTCGAACCCAGACTGACCGGCCAGATCACCTTGTCCCACGACAACTCTCCCAACCAGAGCGTCGTGTGCGGCCCGGCCGACGAGGTCGACGCCCTGCTGGCCGAACTGCTCGACGAGCGGGTCCTCGGCCAGGTGCTGCCGTTCCGCTCCGGCTTCCACACCCCGCGCCTGGCGCCCTTCCTCGACCAGATCGAGCGCGAGTCCGAGCGGATGAGCTTGCGGCCGCCCGCGCTGCCGATCTGGTCGGCCACCACCACCGAGCCCTACCCGACCGACCCCGACGCCGTGCGCGCCCTGTTCTACCGGCACCTGCTGGAACCGGTCCGCTTCCGGCCGATGATCGAGAAGATGTACGAGTCAGGCGTGCGCGTGTTCGTCCAGGTCGGCCCCGGCCAGCTGAGTACGGTGATCGGCGACGTCCTGCACGGCCGCGACCACTTGGTCGTCGCCGCGAGTTCGGCCCGACACAGCGGGCTGGGCCAACTGGCCCGCTGTGTCGCGGCACTGTGGACCGAGGGCGCACAGGTCGACGACACGTTGCTCACTACGCTCCCGGTCCGCCCGACCCGGACCACCCGCCTTGAGCTCGGCGGCAAGATCGTCTCCCTGGGCCAGGACGCGGCCACGCTGATCGACCGCGTCCGTACGGAAACCGCCCTGCCCGCCGACCTGCGAACCCTGCTGGCTGAGACCGAGCGCGCGTCACTGGACGTGCTCACCGCCGCCCACGGCCCGACCCGCCCCACGTCTTTCACCCGCGAGATGTCGCTGCGGGCCATGCCGCACCTGCGGGACCACTCGTTCTTCGAGGTGCCCGCGAACTGGCCCGATCAGCACGACGGCTT
This sequence comes from Alloactinosynnema sp. L-07, assembly GCF_900070365.1. Classification (NCBI taxonomy): domain Bacteria; kingdom Bacillati; phylum Actinomycetota; class Actinomycetes; order Pseudonocardiales; family Pseudonocardiaceae; genus Alloactinosynnema; species Alloactinosynnema sp. L-07. The sequence goes on from NZ_LN850107.1 coordinate 1,359,000, forward strand.
CCCCGTCGTCCCCGCCACCGAACTCCTGCGCCAGATGTCAGAGGCCGCAGAACAGTTCGCCAGTGCACAGAGTCCGAGCGCACAGAGTCCGAGCGCGACCACTCAGAGCGCAATCACCCCGAGCGCAGCCCCCACCCTTCCCCGGGGGGACGGCCCTTGGCCAGTCTATCCGGCCGGGGTGACAAACGATCTTCGTTTGGGGTCGCCTGTGGACAACTCCGGGTTCGTGGCCATCGCTGTGCACGACGCGCGGTTCGAGCGGTGGTTGGCCGTCGAGCCGCCGATCGAGGTCACTTTCCACCTCGCACCAGAAGCCGCGAACCGCGTCCGCGTGACCGTGGCCGGGCACGCGTCCGTCGTTGTCGAACTCGCGCCGACCTATCCCTCGACACAGCCCGAGGTCTGGCGCCCGCCCGCCGACGAGCGTGCTCCTTTGCTTACCGGGCAACAGATGTACGACCAGCGCTGGATGTTCCACGGGCCCGCCTACCAAGGCGTCACCGAGATCACCGCCATCGGACCCCGGCACATCCGCGGCGTGATCACCACCCCCGCCGCCCCCGGATCGCTGCTGGACAACGCCGGGCACTTCGTCGGCTACTGGACCCTCGAAGAGTTCGAGCGGGACAGCCGCACTTTCCCTGTCCGGTTCGGCGGGATCCGCTTCTTCGGGCCGCATCCCCGGCCGGGCGATCGCGTCGACTGCCACGCCCGGATCGACACGGTCACCGACACCGCCGTGATCGGCTGCCTGCAGCTCGTGCGCGCCAACGGGACCCTCTGGGCGCAGGCCGACGACTGGGAACTGCGCCGCTTCGCCAGTGACGACCGGATCCGCGGCGTCGAGCGGCACGGTGGCACGGCACTGCTCGGCGAGTCGCGCGGCGAGTGGGTCGCGGTCGGCGAGGCGTGGACCGACCTGGCCAGCCGGGAGCTGATCGCCCGCGGCTACCTCACCGACGACGAGTGGGCCGAGTACGAGGCCGCGCCCCCGCGCGGCAGGCGCCACTGGCTGCTCGGCAGGCTGGCACTGAAAGACGCCGTTCGCGCGCACCTGCTCAGGAGCGGCCGGAAGACCGTCTTCCCCATCGAGTTGAGCGTGGACGACAGCACGGTGACCGGACGGCACGGCCTCGACCTGCCGCCGATGGAGGTGTCGGTCGCGCACTGCGAAGCGGTCGGTGTCGCCATCGCCCGCCCGCGCGCGAGCGGTGTGGGCATCGGCTTGGCCGTCGAGGATGCGGAACGGGCCGCGAAGGACGCTGTCGGCAAAGTCGACCCGGGGCAGGCGCGGGTGACCGCGGCGACGGCTGAGCGGATCACCGTCCGCACCGACACCACCGAATGGCACGTCCACCTCGAAGGACTGTGCCACGCGGGCAAGGACTACATCGTCGCCTGGACTGGAAAGGACACGAAGTGAGCACCGATACCCTCGCCGCGATCGCGGGGATGATCGAGGAGGTCCTCGGCGGGCCGCAGGGGACGCCGATCACCCGCGAGACCGGGTTCCAGGACGACCTCTCGTTCGAGAGCATCGACATCGTCGTGCTGGGCAACCACCTGTCCGACCGCTACGGAGCGGCGATCAACTTCCCCAAGTACCTGTCCGAACTGGAGCTCGACGACATCATCGCGCTGAGCGTCGGGGACCTGGTGGACTACGTCGACTCCTGCCTGGAGCCCGTCTGATGCCGTACGCCGACAGCAACGGCCTGCGGCTGCACGTCCAGCGGCTGCCCCGGCAGGGCCCGCCCGTGGTGTTCATCCACGGCCTGCTCGACACGCTGGCCTGCTGGTACTTCACCCTCGCCGCGCCCACCGCCGACCTTGGCTTCGACGTCATCACCTACGACCTGCGCGGCCACGGCCGCAGCGACCGCCCGCGCACCGGCTACACCCTGGGCCACTCCACCGACGACCTCACCGGGCTGCTCGACGCGCTCGGCGTCGACGGGCCCGTCCACTTGGTCGGCTACTCCTTCGGCGGCACTGTCGCCTTTTCGTATGCCCACCGCTACCCGGGCGCCGTGGCGTCGCTGACCGTCATCGAGTCCGAACCGCCGACCGCGGCGTGGGCGGAGCGGACGACGGCAGGACTGGGGAAGGTCGAGACCGCGCTGCTCGACCGGGACTACCTGACCGACCAGCCTGAGGTGGTCCACAAGATGGCGCTGGCCCGGGAGAAGATGACCACCACCACCGACGCCGCCGCGGACCTCGTCGCCTCCGAGTGGCTGCTCGACGACGAACAGGTGCGGTCGATCAAGCACCCGGTGCTGCTCGTCGTCGGCGGGGACTCGGACCTGGCCGCCCGGCTGGACGCCGCCCCGCCGCTGCTCACCGACTGCCGGGTCGAGGTCGTGCCGGGGCACGGGCACATGCTGCTCAGCTCGGCGCCGCGCGAGGTCGGGGCACTCGTCCTCCCATGGCTGAGCAACCACCTGGTGCGCTGATGAGCCGTTTCCTGCTCGTCGTCCCGCCGCTCGTCGGCCATGTCCTGCCCCTGCTCGGCGTGGCCTCCGCCCTCACCGAGCGCGGCCACGAGGTAGCGTGGGCGGGCGCGGGCGGCTGGCTGCGGTCGATCGCGCCCGACCACGCCGTGTTCGACTGCGGGATCGACGCGTTCGCCTCGGACGCGCAACGCCCGCCGGACCTACGCGGTGCCTCGGCGCTGAAGTTCCTCGTGCAGGACTATCTGGTGCCGTTGGCCGAGGCGATGCTCCCCGCCGTCACCGTCGCGATCGAGCGGTTCCGCCCCGACGTCGTGGTCGCCGACCAGCAGACCTACGCGGGCGCGCTGGCCGCCGACCGCCTCGGCCTTCCGTGGGCGACCTCGGCGTCGACATCGGCCGAACTCTCCGACCCGTTCTCGCCCAAGGTCGGGCAGTGGGTGATCGACCAGCTCGACAGACTGCGCGACCGGTCCGGGGCCACCGCCGATCCGCGCTTCTCCGAGCAGCTGATCTTGGCCTTCACCACCCCCGAACTGACCGGCCCGTTGTCCACTGTGGCGCGACCGGTCCGGTTCGTCGGCCCGATCCTCGACGGCCGCGCGCCCGCGAAATGGACGCCACCCTGGCCGGACTCGGACGTCCCCACGGTGTTCGTCAGCCTCGGCACCGCGAACGCGAACGCGGGCGCACGGTTCCTCACGGAGTGCGCGAAGGCGCTGTCCCGGCGCGACGACCTCCGGGCGGTGATCGTGGACCCGGCCGGACACCTCGGGCCGCAACCGCCCACGATCAACGTGGCCCCGTTCGTCCCCCAACTGGCCGTCCTCGCCCACACCGCGCTCGTCGTCTGCCACGCGGGCCACAACACGGTGGTCGAAGCGCTCTGGCACGGGCTGCCGCTGGTCGTGGCACCCATTCGCGACGACCAGCAGGTGATCGCGGGTCAGGTCGTGGAAGCCGGGGCGGGCGTGCGATTGCGGTTCACCCGCGCGAGTGCCGAGGACATCGCCGACGCGGTCGACGCGGCCCTGGCGAAACCGGAGTACGCGCAGGCCGCCCGCCGGATCCAAACCTCCTTCCACAGCGGGGGCGGCGCGGTCGCGGCAGCGGGTCTGCTGGAGGAGTTGATCAGGTAACGCAGTCGCGCGGTGGCGGGGATGATCGAGTTCTGGTCCCATGGGTGGGTGTCTCCGCCCACCCGCGAGCAACTCGCCGCCGCCCGCGACCGCACCATTCCCGACGTCCTGGGCACCGACCTGACTGTGTTGTTCTGCGGTATCAACCCGAGCCTGTACTCGGCCTACACCGGACACCACTTCGCCCGCCCCGGCAACCGCTTCTGGCCCGCGCTGCACCAGTCCGGCTTCACCCCACGCCTGCTGCGGCCCGCCGAGCAGCACCTCTTGCCGGGCTTCGGCCTCGGCCTGACCAACCTCGTCGCCCGAGCGACGGCGCGCGCCGACGAGGTAAGTCAAGACGAACTGGCCGCGGGCGGCGAACGGCTGAGCGCGCTGGTCGAGCAGTACCGGCCGCGCACCGTCGCGATCGTCGGCGTGACGGCCTATCGGGCGGCGTTCGGTGCGCGGGAAGCGGTGATCGGCCCGCAGGCGGCAGGCCTGGGATCAGCCGAGCTGTGGATGCTGCCGAATCCGAGCGGCCTCAACGCGCACTACCAACTCGGGGAGTTGGCCGCCGAGTTCCGCACGCTGCGGGAGCGGACCCGGTGATCACCGCACCACCAGGCTGATCAACTCGTTGACGGGCAGCGCGAGCGGTGCCTGCCGCGCCACCGCGCTGACCGTGCGCCATAGGCGTCCGGGTGCATCGGCGGAAGGTGCCCGTCGATGCCCTCCTGCGACGCGTCGCGGGCCGCGCACAGGCCCGCGGCCACGTCGAGTCTGCCGTCGGCGACCGCCACGCCCGCGAACCCCTCCAGGCACCACGCCAGCTAGAGCGGGTTGCCGATGTCGTGAAAGACCTTCGCCGCCTCGTCGAAAGCGGTTCGAGCCCGCTCGACCTGGCCCTCGGCCATGCGCGCGTGCCCGACGGTGGTGGCCGCCATGGCGATCGCCCACCGGTCGTCGAAGCGGCGCGAGCCCGCCAGACTGTCCAACCCCAGATCGAGGGCGCGCTGCGCGTCGCCGGCAAGCAGGGCGACCTGGCTGAGGTGGGTCAGGATCTGCACGGCGACTCGCTAGTCGCCCAGTGACCGGTGCAGCGCAAGGCATTCCTGGAAGTAGGCGTCAGCCCGGACGCGTTCGTGCCGCGCTGAAGCAGACCCTCGGCGATCTTGGCGGTCTCGCCGAGTTCGCGGAACAGCGCGACGGCCTCCGTCGGGTAGTCATCGGATCGCTTGAGGGCCTCGACCAAGCCGACCGCGCCGCAGCTGTGTGACCTTGTGGTCTGCCTGCGTGACGCCTTCCCCGACCTGCGGTCGCACATCGAGGAGCAGATCGCCGGGGGCGACACCCTCGTCCGGCGGCTGACCGTGACGGGCACCATTGCGGCGCGGCCTTCAACGGGTGCCCACGACCGGCAAGCGCATCCGGATCAGCGCCGTGTCGATCGCCCGCATGGGCCCCGACGGGCGCTTCGCGGAGCAGTGGACCCTGCACGACCGGCACGCGGTGCTCGCCCAACTCGGCGCGGAGGCGCCGTCATGTCCACCGACAGGCCGATGGGCATCACCGTCACCCGCGCCCGACACCGACGACATGGTGGCCGTCCATCGGATCTTCCGCCGGGAGCTCCGCCTGCTCGCGCGGATCGTCCGCAGGTGCCCGCCTGTCGTCGTGCCGCGAAGCGGTCGCCGCGCACCTCGAGTTCATCCTGACGGCGCTGCACAACCACCATGAGACCGAGGATGAGTACTTGTGGCCGAAGCTGGTCGATTGGGCCGCGCCGGCGGAGCTGACCGAGCGGATGGCGGCCCAGCACTCGGCCTCGCCGAGCACATCGAACGGGCAACGGACTTGCTCGCGCCCCTAGGCGACGTGGAGATCCGGCGGTTCGTCAGCGACCTGCACCACCCGGTGCACGTCCACTTGGCCCTTCCAGGTCGTCTCCCGCCGCGGCGGCGACCCGGGCCCACACGACGACGGGTGGAAGGACACCGTGGACATCGGGCCCGCGGACTTTGTGGACGTCGCGGTCCGCTTCACCGGCCACACCGGGCGCTATCTGGTGCACTGCCACAATCTTGAGCACGAGGACATGGTGATGATGGCCCGCTTCGACACCCGGACGGCTACCGCCTGACCGGCATCCCGAACGCGGTGTGCTCCTCGGCGCGGTTGCCCTTGCGGAGCAAGGCCGTCCAGAGAAAGGACTCCCCGAAGCTCGCGGAGTCAGCCGGTTCGTCCCGCATCCGGCGCAACTCGACCTCCGTCAGGTCCGAGAAGATCCACCGCAACGACTCCGGCGTGTATGCCAGCCCCCCATCAAGCCGCGCGTTGCAGTAGAACGCCGCGTCTGCCAACTCGGACCCCATCGCCCCGGCCGCGAAACACGTCAGGGCGAGGTGCCCACCAGGAGCCAGCGCCCGGTCGAGGAGATCGAGATAGCTGACCCGGCGGTGCGGGGGGAGGTGGTGGAAGCACCCGGAGTCGTAGATCAGGTCGTACGGCCCGCCGAGATCGTCAGCCGCGAACGCGTCCGCGCACCGAAACCGAACCTGGACCCCAACCTCCCGCGCGCGCTCCTCAGCCCAGCCGACAGCCGTCGGGGAAAGGTCGACGGCATCCACATCGAACCCAACCGACGCGAGGTGGATCGCGTTGCGCCCCGGCCCACAGCCCAGGTCGAGGGCACGGCCTTGGGTGAGCAGGCCTCGGTCGAGGTAGTCGAGGAGATTCTCGTCCGGTTTCGCCACGAAGAACGGCACGGGCTTGTCCCGGTCGGCGTAGAACTGGTCCCACCACGTGGAGCCCGCACCGGCCGTCCACCGGTCCGCGTCCCGCGCGAACAACCCGTCGAGGAGCCGCAGCACGTCGTCGACTGAGCGTATGTTTCGGTCTATCGCACCGCCGTCAGGAACGAGGCGATCTTACCCGGAAACTGCACAAAACCCCAGCTCAGGCCATGTTTCCTCCTCTCCGTCGAGTGTCGGGCAGTGTGCGCGGGTGGTCGTCCGACGGTGCCCTCTTCGATGAGTGAGGTCGAGGTTGGCTCCGGGCGGACGGGACCGCCCGCTCCCGTTGAGGGGCCTCGCCGTGGGTGTACGGGTCGGGAATGTCGTCCTCGTGACTGAAGCCGGACGTCAGCTCATGCCGGTGGGCGTAGTCCAGGTACCGGTCATCGATCCCGCTCACGTTCACCCGCTCTCGCGGCTGCTCGTGATCACTTGCATTGCCGGACGGACGTCGAGTGCTACGTCTTGCTGGTCACCCTCCCTTCCGTGGTCTGGTCGTCGTCGCAGGGGCTGGGGTCACCGCGTGCTGCCGGTCGCGCGGGCGTTCGGGTGGTTCGCACGGGGTGTGCGGGTTGCGCTGAAGGCGGTGAAGAGGAGGCGGAGGCCGATCAGTGCGCTGATCAGCAGCAGGTTGTAGCCGAAGGCTTGGTGCAAGGTCACCGTGCCGAGCAGGACCGGGCCCGTCGCGCTGCCCAGTAACAGGACGGCCATGATCCCCGCCGTGGCGCCGACCAGGGCGAGGAGCACCTGTTGGAGCATCCCCGTCACCAAAGTGCGGTCGCGTTCGTCGGCGAAGAGGCGGACGTTGACGGACAGTCGGCCCTCTTCGACCGCTCCGCTGATCCGGTCGATTCGGCGGGGGAGTCTGCGGAGGACGGGGAGCAGGGCGAGCAGTTCGGTGGTCATGGTCTCGCGGGCGGAGTCGACCGTGGCGTGGGTGATCGCGCGGTCGGCGACGTAGGTGCGGGACTCGGTGACGATGTCGAAGCCTGGGGCGAGGCCCGCGAGGGTGCCTTCCATGGTGGTCAACGCGCGGAACACCGCGGCGATGGCTGGGGGGACACTGAGCTCGAACGACGTCATGACCTTGAACAGGTCGGTGAACATCGCGATGTCGGGGCCGCTGCCATGGCTCAGGTGCGCGGCCATGAACGTGCCCAGGGCGCGTTCGAGTCGGCGTTCGTCTATCTCCTCTGGTCGGTCGACCACAGCCAGCAGGCCGTCGCGCAGGGCGGCCGGGTCGGCGCGGTCGATGGCGAGCAGGAGTTCGCGCAAGCCGTCCCGCAAGGTGGTGTCGAGTCGGCCGACGGAGCCGAAGTCGAGCAGGCCGAGCCTGCCGTCGGCGAGCAACAGGACGTTGCCCGGATGGGGGTCGGCGTGGAACACGCCGTGTTCCATCACCTGCCGCAGGAGGCTGTGCAGCAGCAGCCGTGCCGTGCCCTGTGGGTCGGGAACGGTGGTGACCTTTCCCAGCGCCACGCCGTCGAGCCGTTCCATCACCAGCACCCGCTCGGAGCTCAGCTCCGCGTGCACCACCGGCAGCTTGACCGCGGCGTCGGGGGCATGTCCGCCCGAGGCCGCGGCGACCGAGGCCAGGTTGCGGGCCTCGACCCGGAAGTCCAGCTCCTCCAGCAGCGCGGTGGCGAATCCCTCGGCCAACGCGACGATGCCCAGCGAACGCGCCCATGATGTTCTGGCCTGCAGGGTGTGGGCGAGGCGATGGATGATGTCGAGGTCGCGTTCCACCGTCGCGCGCACATCGGGCCGTTGGACCTTGACCACGGCGTCGGCGCCGGAGCGCAGCTTGGCCCGGTGCACCTGGGCGATCGACGCCGACGCCAGCGGCTCCGGATCGAACTCCGCGAACACCTCGCCGGGTGCGGCGCCCAACTCGGCGCGCAAGGCGGCGTCGATCGCGGCGGCGGGCACCGGGGCGACGCGGTCCTGTAGCACGCTCAACTCGTCGACGAACTCCTGTGGCAAGAGGTCGGACCTGGTGGACAGGACCTGCCCGAGCTTGACGAAGGTGACCCCGCCTTCCTCGAGTGCCCGGCGAAGTGAACGCGCCAGGCTTGTGCGTTGCTCAGCCTCCCGGCCGCGGCCCGCGAGGTACGGGCCCAGGCCGTGGCGGACTGCGATGGCGGTGATCTTGGTGTAGCGCCGTGCTCTCGACAGGCGCCCGCGCAGCGCGCGGAGTGACCCGAGTGGACCGAGCCCGGTGCCCGCGGGCCACACGACCTCCCACACGAACAGGATCGCCACCGCGAACAGCAGCGTGCCACCGAATATCGGGATGATGAAGAGGAAGGCGGACTCCTCTTTGCCCGCGGCGGGCACCGGCATCCAGCGCCACGCGAGGCCTGCGAAGCTCCACGCCACGAACGCGGCCACGGTGGCCCGGATCGTGCCGACGTGCACACCGAGCGCGCGGCGGGCTCCGACGATCATCACCTTCACGCTGATCGCGAGGATCACCAGGCCGGACAGGCTGATCAGGAGGTAGTTCATCGACTCTCTTTCGTTGCGAGGACACCTCAAGTCTTCCGTGGAGCAGTGGGTGGTGCATCCCTCGGAGGGACGAGCCTTCTCCCTCTGGCGAGGGAGAGCGGACCGAGGACTCGATCTCCACCTATCGAGGGACCCGGCTCCACCTCGCGAGGGAGGTGTCCCGTCACCGCCCTCTGCCAGGATCGAAGCATGATCTCGATCGCATGGCGGGTAGTCGGGCCGGTGGGCCGGATGTCGACGTACCGGGTCTGGGTGTACCTGATCCTGGGTGGCGCGCTGCTTGTCCCCTTTGGACTCTTCAGCTCCGCGGTGGTGTCCGCGGTGAGTCCGGTCACCACCACGCAGGAGGGAGTGTGGCTGAAGACGTTGGCGATCATGATGGTGATGGTGATCGCCATGACCGCCATGTCGTTGATCCCGGCGGTACGGGTGATCGAGGGGACCGCGGCCAGAGAGCTGCTGGGCGACGCGGTTCCTGATCACGGGATGGGTCGGGTGACGTCGTGGCCGCGGCGGATTCGGTGGGCGGCGTGGATCGCGCAACACCTGATCACGGGCGGGGTGATCGCCGCGATCACGTTCGCGATGCCGTTCGTCCTGCTGTTCACGATCCCGGTCCCGTTCACGGGCCGATTAGACATCGGTGGGCGGCCGGTGCTGATGCCAGAGGGCTGGGCCAGCGCGTGGTTGCCCGCCGTTGGGTTGCTCAGTGTGCTCGGGCTCGTGCACCTGGTCGTGTACCTGGGCGGGTTGTTCTGCCGGGCGGCTCCGTGGCTGCTGGGGCCGACCGCGGCGGACCGACTGGCCGCGATGACCAAGCAGGCCGAGCGGCTCGCCGAGCGCAATCGGCTCGCTCGCGACCTGCACGACTCGGTCGGGCACGCGCTGAGCGTGGTGACCGTGCAGGCGGCCGCGGCGCGGCGGGTGCTGGAGAGCGACCTTGCCTTCGCGGAGCGGGCACTGGGTGCGATCGAGGACTCGGCCAGGTCGGCGCTCGCCGATCTCGACCACGTGCTCGGACTGCTGCGGGAGGATGGGCCGCCCGCGTCGACACAGTGGACGCTCGAAGACCTGCCCGCGCTGCTGCGGAGCACTCAGGCGGCGGGGGTCACCATCGAGTCCAGTGTGGATGGAAACCTGGGGCGGCTGCCGAATCCGGTCTCCAGGGAGGCGTATCGGATCGTTCAGGAGTGTCTGACCAATGTGGTGCGCCACGCTGGGATGGTGGCGGTGAACGTGCGGCTGGTCGTGCGGCGTGGCGAACTGGCGATCGACATCGACAACCCGCTTGATCCTGGGCGTGGCCGGGAACACGGCGGGCGTGGGGTGGCCGGGATGCGGGAGCGGGTCGGACTGCTGCACGGGCGGATGAGCGCGGGGCCCAAGGAAGGTCGCTGGTGCGTGTCGGTGCGCATCCCGGCATGGTCGAAAGGGGAGCGGTGAGCGTTTCGGTGGTGCTGGTCGACGACGAGGAACTGATCCGCGCGGGTCTGCGCGCGATCATCGACGCGGAGTCGGACCTCGAGGTCGTGGGGGAGGCGGGGGACGGCGCGGAGGTGCCGTCGGTGGTTGCCCGGACTCGGCCGGATGTCGTGCTGATGGACGTCCGGATGCCGGCGGTCGACGGGATCTCGGCCACGACCCGGTTGCTCGCCCAGCCTGGCGCGCCGAAGGTCTTGGTCGTCACCACCTTCGAGAACGACGACTACGTCTATGACGCACTGCGGGTCGGGGCCAGCGGGTTCCTGCTCAAACGGGCGCAGCCGGACGAGATCGTCAAGGCGATCCGGGTGGTCGCGAGCGGTGAGTCGCTGTTGTTCCCGGCCGCGATCCGCGCGTTGGCGATCAGCCGCGACCGGGGCAGCCGAGGGCTGGAGTCGGCGGGTCTGACCGATCGCGAGTCCGAGGTGCTGCGGCTGATGGCGGGCGGTCTGACCAACGGTGAGATCGCGAAGCGGCTGTACCTGGGTGTGGAGACGGTGAAGACCCACGTGCGCAATGTCCTCGCGAAGCTCCAAGCCCGGGACCGGACTCAGGCGGTGATCACCGCCTACGAGTCAGGATTCATCGTTCCAGCGTAGTTCCTGCCCGATTTCGGGCAGGAAAGTTGCCATAAGGGTGGTTTGCCTGTCAGTGTCCGATGGTGACCGAGTCACCGCCGCCGGACCTCGTCCGGCACGTCGCGGGCACCACGGGACTTCCCCTGGGTGTCGCCGCGCGGGTCGTCGCCGATGTGGTCGCCTACTTCGGCGAGACGACCGAGGACTACGTGCGCCGCAGACATGCCGAGCTGCGGCGCGGGCAGTACCGCAACGCGCAGATCTGGGCCGTGGTCACCGTGGAGTTGGCGGCGCGGGCGGTCGCGCCGCCGGTGCTGACCGAGCGGCAGTTGCGGCGCATCGTCTACGGGTGAGGAGCCAGGTGCATGTGCGGGATCGTCGGGTATGTGGGTACGCGGGACGCCATTCCGGTGCTGGTGGAGGGGCTGCACCGGCTGGAGTACCGCGGGTACGACTCGGCTGGGGTCGCCGTGGTGCGGCGGGGCAAGGTGGTGGTGACCAAGGCCGCCGGGCGGGTGCAGGAGCTGCGTGACCGGCTCACCAAGCCCACGCCGTCGACGATCGGGATCGCCCACACGCGCTGGGCGACCCATGGTGAGCCCTCCGACCGCAACGCCCACCCGCACCTCGACGCCGAGGGGCGGATCGCGGTGGTGCACAACGGGATCATCGAGAACGCCAAGCAACTGCGGGCCCGGCTGGGCGCCGCGGGCGTCGAATTGGTGTCCGAGACCGACACCGAGGCGATCGCCCACCTGATCGCCGCGGAACTCGCCGCGGGCGCAGGGTCGCTGGAGGACGCCGTGCGGGCGGCGCTGCGGCAGGTCGAAGGGACCTATGGGCTGGTCGTGCTGGACCGCACCCGACCCGACGAGCTGGTCGTGGCCCGCAACGGCAGCCCGATCGTGCTGGGCATCGGCGAGGGCGAGATGTTCGTGGCCTCCGACGTCGCCGCTCTGGTCCACCACACCCAGCGCGTGGTCTTCCTCGACGACGGCGAACTCGCGACGGTCCGCGCCGGTGAGTACCGCACCAGCACCTTGGAGGCCCGCCGGACCAGCAAGGAGCCCACCACCGTCGACATGGTCGCCGACGACTACGAGCTGGGCGGCCACCCGGACTTCATGCGCAAGGAGATGGCCGAACAGCCCGAGGCGGTCGAGCGGGCGCTGCGCGGCAGGCTCGACGAGCGGTTCGCCACCGCCCACCTTGGCGGGCTCGGGCTCGACGCGATGGCGCTGCGCGCGGTGCGGCGGGTCAAATTCCTGGGCTGCGGCTCGGCCTACTACGCGGGTCAGCTGGGGGCGAACCTGGTCGAAGAACTGGCCAGGATCCCGGCGGACGCCGAGCCCGCGTCGGAGTTCCGGTACCGCAACCCGGTGGTCGACCCGGACACCCTCTACGTCGCGATCAGCCAGTCCGGCGAAACCTTGGACACGCTCGCCGCCGTGCAGGAGCTGCGCCGCAAGGGCGGCCGGGTGATCGGCGCGGTGAACGTGGTGGGCAGCGCGGTGGCGCGCGAGTGCGGCAGCGGGGTGTTCCTGCACGCGGGCCCGGAGGTCTCGGTCGCCTCGACCAAGGCGATGACCAACATGACCGTCTCGTTCGCCATGCTCGCGTTGCTGCTGGGCCGGGTCCGCGACCTGTCCGCCGCCTCCGGCCAGCGGATCGTCGCCGGGTTGCGGGCGCTCCCGGCGCGGATCGAGGAGGTCCTGGGTGACGACGCCGCCATCCGGGAGGTAGCCAAGCGGCACGCGGGCGCCAAGCACATGTTCTTCCTCGGCCGCGTGCGCGGCTGGCCGGTGGCGCGGGAGGGAGCGCAGAAGCTCAAGGAGATCTCCTACGTCCACGCCGAGGCCTACCAGTCGGCCGAGCTCAAGCACGGCCCGTTGGCCCTGATCGACGCAGACATGCCCAGTGTCGTGGTCGTTCCGGATGACGAGCTGCTGTCGAAGAACCTGGGCACGATCGAGCAGATCAAGGCCCGCGGCGGCCCGGTGATCGCGGTGACGAACGCCGACTTGCCCGAGGGGCTGGCCGACGACGTGATCCGGGTGTCCAGGGGTGAGCCCGAACTCGACCCGATCGTGCTGACCGTGGCCCTGCAACTGCTCGCCTACCACCTGGCCGTCGAGTTGGGCCGCGACGTGGACAAGCCCCGCAACCTGGCCAAGAGCGTCACCGTCGAGTGACCGGCTAGACCGCCGAGTACACAGTCGTCGGCCGGGCGTCCCGCAGCGCGTGCTGGGGGCCCGGCCCGGTCCGGCCGCGCAGCACCTCGACGCGGTCGGCGCCTGGTCGGGTGAGCACCCAGCTCGACCCGGCGACGGCTTTCGCCTGCTTCTTCAGCGGCGCGAGCAGCCGCGAAGCCTCGCGGTAGGAGCGCACGGAGCCGACCCCGCACACCAGCGACGCCAGCGACACCGTGACCGGCAGGCCCTCGGTGCTCCACACCCGGTCGACCACGCGGCTGACCAGCGGGGCGATCTCGTCCAGCTCGGTCACGATCAGGAAGTCGTCGCCGCCGACGTGGCCGACGCGCACGCCGGGCAGCTCGGCCTCGGCGTCGGCCAGCGCGCGGCCAAGGGACCGGATGAGGTCGTCGCCAGCGGCGAACCCGACGGTGTCGTTGACGACCTTGAACGCGTCCACGTCGAGCCACGCCACGACGAACATCTCGGCGTTGTTGATCCGCCGGTCGATCTCCCGGTCGACCACCTCGCTGCCGGGCAGCCTGGTGAGCGGGTTGAGCGCGGCGGCCTGCTCGATCTTGGCCTCGGCGACGCCGCGGACGACCTCGCTCAGCCGGACCACGCCGACGCACACCCGGTTGTGGTCGGTGACCACGATGTCGTCGCCGGAGCGCTCCCAGTCGGCGTCGTTGACCATCTCCAGCAGCTGCATGGCGGTCGCGTCGGCGCGGATCACCCGCGGCGCGTCGGCGTGCCTGCTGGCGGCCTTCTTGGCGTTGAGCGCGTGCCCGTACGGGCCGGTGACCGCGATCAGGAACCGGCTGCGCTCCACGGAGTACGCGGGCCTGCCGTGCTCGTCGACCAGCACGAGGCCGGTGATCGCCGGGGCCGCGGCGAAGGTGTCGCGGACCTCCTCGGCGGTCGCCGTGTCCGGCAGCGTGGTGGCGGGCCGCACGAAGTCCGACACCAGCGGGACACCGGTGACGTCGCCGGTGGTGGTCGTGGCGTTCAGCTCGATGATCTCGGCGACCGGGCGGGGCAGCGGCACGGCGGTGGTCGTCGCGTCCTGCGAGGCGCCGGCCAGCAAGTTGCCCTGGGCCAGGCGGACGCCAAGCCGGTTGAGGCAGAGCAACTGGTCCTCGTTGTCGACGCCGACCGCGGCCAGCCGGATGCCGGTGCGCGAGCAGTAGTGGGCCAGGCTCTCGACCACGGCCAGGCTGGGCGCGTCGTCAGGCAGCCCACCGATCAGGTGGCTGTCGAGCTTGATCAGGTCGGGGCCGACGTCGGCGAGCAGCGACAGCGGCAGGTCGCCGTCGCCGACGGAGTCGAAGGCGATCCGGTACCCGGCCTCGCGCAGCTGGGCGAGGCCGCGGATCAGCTCGGCGCGGTGCACGCGGCTGAAGGGCGGGGTGATCTCCAGGACGACCTCGGTGGTGGCGCGCCCGCTTTGGCCCAGCGGCAGGCGCATCGTCGAGATCAGCTCGTCGGCGCGGGCGGCGGTGGCGGCCACGAGGTTGATGTGCAGCGGCACCGTGCGGTCGTGGTGGGCCGCGGCGGCCACGGCCCTGGCGGCCAGTGCGATATCCGTTTCGACTAGGCGTCCCGCTTTTCCGGCTTGCCGGAGCAAGTCGTAAATACCGCCGGTTCCCGGTCGCGCGAGAGCTTCGATGGCGACGGGTTCGCCGGTTCGGGTACTGAGCAACGGCTGAAACGCGAAGCTGACGTCCTGAACCACGGTCACGGGGCGATTCTGCCTGCTACCGGCCGGTTCGTGACGGGTCGTCACCAGCTGTTCATGAGCCTGTGGTCTCGCTCACCGGTGCTGGGTGAGCGATTGTCACACAACAGCTGCTCCGGAGGGCTACCCGAACGGATTAGTCATCGTTTCCCAGCACGCGTGACGGAAATTATTACCGCAATAGAAGGATTGTTTTGCGAATTCCCCACGGGACGGCGCGGAACACCGCGGCCATGGCGGCGGCGGTGCCCCGGACGTCCTCACGGCCGGTCAGGTAGGCGTCGCGCAGCTCCGAGGGCAACGTGAAGAACGACTCGAAGAACTGCGGGTGGCGGTCGGCGGGCAGCGCGAGCAGCGTCCGCAGGCCGCGGCTGCGCAACCGGTGCACGACCTGGGCGCGCGGCGACCAGACAGCCTGGCGCGCGGCGACGCCCGCCTTGCCGCGCGGCGCGTCGGCGATCGCCGCGGCCACCCGCGGGGCCAGCGCGAACGCGTCGCCAAGGCTGTAGCCGGTGGCCGGGTGGATCATGCCCGCGGCGGCGCCGAAGGCGACCGCGTCCCCGCGCCACGGCGGTGGCACGTCGAGCGCGAACCGGACCCACTCGACCGGACCGGTCATGTCCACACCACGCGCGGCCAGGCGGTCGCGCAGGACGGCGCGGGGCACACCGGGCCGCGCGGCCAGGCTCGTTTCCTCCAGCAGCACGCGTCCGTCGGGCAGCGGGACGGCGTAGAGGAAGGTGGCGAGACCGCCGACGGTGGCCCAGTGGTCCATGAACACGGCCTCGCCCGCCGGCACGAAAGACGCTGCGGGAACGATCACTCCGAACGCGGTCTGCTCGGCGCGCGGTCCCGCCAACGGCCCACCGGACAACACTCGCCGCGCTCCAGACGCGTCGACCGCGACCGCGCAGGCGATCCTGGTGCCGTCGGCGAGCGCGACCGTCACACCGTGCGGGCCGCGGTCAGCGGCAGTCACCTGCCCGGTCACCACGGTGACACCCCGGCTGAACCCGGCGAGGACAACGTCGTTGCGCAGCACGCAATAACCGCGGTCAAGCGGCCGTCCTCCCGCGTGCACCGTGCGCACCCGGATGTAGGAGTCAGCGGGGAGGGCCGCGCACTGGTCAAGCCACAGGCCATACGTCGCGGGCCACGGCGCGAACGGCGCCGGGTCGACGAGCATGGTGTCCAGCCCCGCGCCCACGCAGTGATGGGCGAGCGCCCACCCGGCGGGCCCCGCGCCGACGACCACGACATCCACGGCGCTGATCACACCACGCCGATCCTTGGCGGGCGCAACCGCCAGGCCGCCGTACTAGGGCGTGTTCTGATCCGCAGGACATGCCCTAGCCTCACGACGTGCCCGATCATCTGCGTCAGCGTGAGTCCCGGCGTGATGCCGCCGCCGGGCCGGTCGATCTCGCCGCGTCCCCGTTCCGCGGCGACCGGGACCGGATCGTGGCCTCGCCGTTCTTCGCCCGCCTGGGCGGCGTGACGCAGGTGGTGAGCGCGGCGGGTTCCGGGCTGCTGCACAACCGGCTCACCCACAGCCTCAAGGTGGCGCAGGTGGCCAGGGCGATCGCCGAGCGGCTGATCTCCGATCCCGTGTTGGCCCCGGTGCTGGAGGACCTCGGCGGCTGCGACCCCGACGTGGTGGAGGCCGCGTCGGTGGCCCACGACCTCGGCCACCCGCCGTTCGGCCACCTCGGCGAGCAGGTGCTCGACCGGCTGGCCCGGCACCGGTTCGGTCTCCCGGACGGGTTCGAGGGCAACGCGCAGAGCTTCCGGATCATCACCACCACCGACACCCGCGGCCCCCGTGCGGCGGGCCTCGACCTGACCGCGGCCGTCCGCGCGGCGACACTCAAGTACCCGTGGACCCGGCTGACCTACCCGACCCCTCATCCACGCGACATGGCCGACCCGCCTCGCGGCGCGGCCGAGCCGAAGGACGCGCCGGGCACCGGGTCGAGCAAGTTCTCGGCCTACATCACCGAGATCGATGACGTGATCCAGTGCCGAGCGTCGTTCGACAAGCGGGTCGACCCGTGGCAGCAGACGGTGGAGTCCTCGGTGATGGACAACGCCGACGACATCGCCTACGCCATCCACGACCTGGAGGACTTCCACCGGGTCGGCGTCCTGCAGCACGCGCCGGTCTCGGCCGAACTCGGCCAGTGGGAGACCGACCGCGCCGAGTTCGCCGCGCTCGACGACGCCGAGCTGGCCCGGTGGCAGCGCAAGCCCGGGCAGTCGCTGGAGACCCTGCGGCGGCGCCTGCACGCGCGCGACTCGTGGATCGTCGACGACGAGGTCTTCGCCGCGGCGGTGTCGCGGGTCCGCGCCGAGTTGGTCGACGATCTGCTGTCGGTGCCGTTCGACGGTTCGGTTGCCGCCGAGCAGGCGTTCGGCCGGTTCTCGTCGGGCTGGACCGCGCGGCTGGTCGCGGGTGTGCACGTGCTGGCCGATCCGCCCACCCGCTCCGGGCACGTGCTGCTGGGCCGCGAGCAGTGGCACGAGGTCCAGGTCCTCAAGTTCGTGCACCGCCGGTTCGTGCTGCTGCGCCCCGACCTGGCGCTCTACCAGCGCGGACAGGCTCGGCTGCTGACCTGGCTGGTCGAGGCGCTCGAGCAGTGGCTGTCGGATCCGTATGAGGCCGACCGGCTCCCGCGCAGGCTGCACGACCTGGTCGAACTCGCCCACGGCGAGTACGCCTCGCTGGCCGGGAGCAGCCCGGAGACTCTCGTCGGCGCCACCGGCGAGACCCCGCCGGGCGGGGTGCTCACCCTGGCCAGGGGCCGCGCGGTGATCGACTTCGTCGCCTCGCTCACCGACGGCCAGGCCGCAGCGCTGCTCGATGCGCTGTCCGGACGCACCGGGCAGTCCTGGTCCGACGCGTTCGTCCTCTGATGGCCAGGGCGCGCGCGGTCGCGGGCGGCGGTCGGGGCGTCGAGGTGACGGCCGACCGCGTCGCGGGCTGGTTCGAGCGCTTCGGCGCCCGCCATGACGGGATCACCCGCACGCTGGTCACCCCGGAGACCGTGGTGGTCGAGGCGGCCGACGGTGCCACTGCGACGGTTTCCGTGCCGTACGCGCCCATCGAGGGCGTGGGGGAGTGGCCGACCCTGAATGTCGACAGTCTGGTCGCCCACCTGGCCAAGCCTCGCCAAGTCGGGCTGCTGCTCGTCCGGTTGGGCGGCCACAGCGTCGGTGTCGCCGCGGCGGGCAAGGTCGTGGTGTCGCGGACCGACCGGCACCAGGTGCACGGCCGCAGCGCGGCGGGCGGGTGGTCGCAGCAGCGGTTCGCCCGAAGGCGCGAAGGCCAGGCGCGACACGCGTTGGAGGCGGCGGCCAAGGATGTCGCCGAGGTTCTGGGCTCGAGGGTCGAGGAGTTGGCCGCGGTCGTCCTCGGCGGCGATCAGCGGGCGCTGGACACGCTGCGGGCCGACCGCGCGCTGGCGGCGGTGTTCGCCATCGCCGAGCCGCGGGTACTCGACGTCCCCGAGCCGCGCCGGACGGTCCTCGACGACGCGGCGGTGCGGGCCTTCTCGATCGAGGTCGTCGTCCGGGACGGATGAGTGTTCCCAGCTCACACACAGGCTGGACACAGACTCGCGGCGCAGAGTGGGACCCATGAGCGAGACACCTCCGTCCGGTCCGCAGGACCGACCAGCACCCGCAGACCCCCCGGCGCAGCCAACTCCGCAGGCTGATCCCACCCCCACCGCCGAGATCCGCACCGAGTCCCCGGCAGCCTCGCCGCCGTCGGTCGCGCAACCCGTGGCAGCCACCAAGCCCAAGCGCGTGGTCAGCCTGCTGGTCGCGGCCCTGGTCGGCGCGGGACTGCTGCTCGGCGGCGGCGTGGCGGGCTACTTCATCGGAGACGCGAGCGACGGCCGCGGCGGGCGCGGCGGACATCCCGGCCACGCCCGGCCCGACTTCCGCGGCGGTGGCCCCGACTTCGGTCCCGGTCCCGGCCACGGTCCCCGCCGCGGCGAGCGTCGGGGACCGGTGGCGCCGCCCACGACCAGCCAGACCCCGACGACCTCGGCGGCGCCGACCACCACCGCGTAGCGAGCCTCAGCCCAGGGTGCCGGTGGCCAGCAGGCCACCGTCCACCCGGATGGTCTCCCCGGTGATCCACCCGGCCTGTTCCGAGGCCAGGAAGGTGACCAGACCCGCGACGTCCTCCGGCACGCCCAGGCGCCGTAGCGGATACGCCTTGGCGGCCTCGTCCTCACCCTGGGCGTAGAGCGCCTCGGCGAAGCGGGTCTTCACCACGCCCGGGGCTACCGCGTTGACCCGGATCCTCGGCCCGAGCTGCCAGGCCAGTTCCTCGGTCAGCCGGATCAGCGCGGCCTTGCTCGCCCCGTAGGCGGCGATCACCCCGGTCGAGCGCAGGCCCGCCACCGACGCGATGTTCACGATCGAGCCGCCGTGCTCGCCCATCCACGCCTTCACCGCGAGTTGGATGTATCCCAGCGCACCCACCACGTTCGTGTCGAAGATCTTGCGCACGCCGTCGAGGTCGGCGTCGATCAGCGACCCGTACACCGGGTTGATCCCGGTGTTGTTGATCAGGATGTCCGCGCCGCCCAGTTCGGCCACCGTCCGCGACACCACGGTCGCGCGGTCCTCGGCCGAACTCGTGTTGGCGGGTACGGCCAGCACCCTGGCCTCCGGCACCGCGGCGCGGATCGCCGCGGCGGCGGCCTCCAGCGGCTCGGGCTTGCGCGCCGAGATCGTCACGGCCGCGCCCGCGCGGGCCAGGTCGGTGGCGATGGCCAGGCCGATGCCGCGGCTGGCACCGGTGACGATGGCGGTCTTTCCGGCGAGAGTCATGCCAGCACCCTAGCTAAGCAAGCGCTTAGGTTCGAGTGCGGCCGGAAACCGGTCGACGCCGACCCGTACACTGGGCCTCGTGCTTCTCATCGACTGATGTGCGGGAGGGCCCGGCCGTCGAGGCGGTCGGGCAGACGACCCCTGCCATGCCCAAGCGATAGACGGAGCCTTCACTGTGATCACCGCAACCGACCTCGAACTTCGCGCGGGCTCGCGCATCCTGCTCTCCGACGCCACGCTGCGCATCCAGGCGGGCGACCGGATCGGCCTGGTCGGCCGCAACGGAGCCGGTAAGACCACCACTCTGCGTGTCCTGTCCGGCGAGGGCGAGCCCTACGCGGGCAACGTCCACCGCACCGGCGAGATGGGCTACCTGCCGCAGGACCCCCGCGAAGGCGACCTCTCGGTCATCGCGAAGGACCGTGTCCTGTCCGCACGCGGGCTCGACCAGCTCCTGCGCGAGATGGAGAAGGCGCAGACCGCCATGGCGGAACTGGTCGACGAGGCCAAGCGCGACGCCGCGGTCCGCAAGTACGGCAGGCTCGAGGACAGCTTCTCCAGCCTCGGCGGGTACGCCGCCGAGAGCGAGGCCGCGCGGATCTGCTCCAACCTCGGCCTGGCCGACCGCGTCCTCAACCAGCCGCTGAGCACGCTCTCGGGCGGTCAGCGCCGCCGGGTCGAGCTGGCGCGCATCCTGTTCGCGGCCTCCGAGGCGGGCGCGGGCGGCGGGTCCGGCACGATCCTGCTGATCGACGAGCCGACCAACCACCTCGACGCCGACTCGATCGCCTGGCTACGCGGGTTCCTCAAGGGCCACAGCGGCGGTCTCGTGGTGATCAGCCACGACGTCGACCTGCTGGCCGACGTGGTCAACAAGGTCTGGTTCCTCGACGCCGTGCGCGGCGAGGTCGACCTCTACAACATGGGCTGGCAGCGCTACCTCGACGCGCGCTCGTCCGACGAGAAGCGGCGCAGGCGCGAGCGGGCCAACGCGGAGAAGAAGGCAGGCGCCCTCATGGTGCAGGCCGACAAGCTGCGCGCCAAGGCCACCAAGGCCGTCGCCGCGCAGAACATGATCAAACGCGCCGAGAAGCTGGTCGGCGGGCTCGACGCCGTGCGCCAGTCCGACAAGGTCGCCAAGATCCGCTTCCCGGAACCCGCCCCGTGCGGCAAGACGCCGCTCACGGCGGAGGGACTGAGCAAGTCCTACGGTTCGCTGGAGATCTTCACCGGCGTCGACCTGGCGATCGACAAGGGTTCGCGGGTCGTCGTCCTCGGCCTCAACGGCGCGGGCAAGACCACGCTGCTGCGCCTGCTCGGCGCCATGGAGAAGGCCGACTCGGGTGAAGTCATCGCCGGTCACGGGCTGCGGCTGGGCTACTACGCCCAGGAGCACGAGACGCTCGACCACGACGCCAGCGTCTGGGCCAACATCCGCCACGCCGCCCCGGACACCGGCGAACAGCAGCTGCGGTCGCTGCTGGGCACGTTCCTGTTCACCGGTGAACAGCTCGACCAGCCCGCCGGGACGCTGTCCGGTGGCGAGAAGACGAGGCTGGCGCTGGCCGGTCTGGTGTCCAGCGCGGCCAACGTGCTGCTGCTCGACGAGCCGACGAACAACCTCGACCCGGCCAGCCGCGAACAGGTCCTCGACGCGCTGCGGCGGTACTCCGGCGCGGTCGTTCTGGTCACCCACGACCCCGGAGCGGTCGAGGCGCTGGAACCCGAGCGGGTGATCCTTCTCCCAGATGGGACCGAGGATCACTGGTCCGCGGAGTACCTGGAACTCGTTCAGCTCGCCTGAAATTGGGCACTACGCAGGGATCTTGTATTCAAAGATCACCCTGTGTCCCGGACCGGGTATCAACGGTGATCACCCCTGTGTGACACCTTTTTGTCATCTCGTCTGGCATTCCGCGCCACCGTGTTCGATCATTGCGGCGGTAGGGGTCTCCGAGGCCCCCACCATTCGCGACGGAAGGCGGACAACGTGGCTGACCTCAAGAAAGGCGCGCGGATCACCGGTGCCACGCGCGACAAACTCGCCACTGACTTGAAGAAGAAGTACGAGAAGGGCGCCAGCATCCGTGCGCTAGCGGAAAGCACCGGACGCTCGTACGGATTCGTGCACCGGGTCCTGTCGGAGTCCGGCGTGACTCTGCGCGGGCGTGGTGGCGCGACCCGCACGAAGAAGAAGTAAGGACGGCTCGCGTCCGTCCGGCTAGGACAAGCCGGAGGGGTTGGGTGTCGTGCCGGCACTGGGCCCCGCCGGGTGATCGGTCGCGGAGTCGGGTCCGGGGTCCCGCTGGGACGCCGGACCCGGGGTGGCCGTGATCGCCGCGAAGGCGATCGCGGCACCGGCCAGCGCGACGGGGTAGACGAGATAGCCCCACCGTGTGGCGGGCGCCAGCAGGATCGCCGCGCCAAGGCCCACCGCGACCCGGACCAGCACCTCGGTGCCCGAACGGGGTGGACGCACCACCAGCCAGGCCGTGATCGCGCAGGCCGCGATGCCGAGCAGGACCAACGCGATCACGTGCCCGACCGGGCCTGTCCCGGCGATCAGGTGGCCGGGCAGCGGGCTGGACGCGGGTGAGGACGCCTGCCCGAGTCCGACCGGGAACTTGATGACGTGCTCGACGAAGGACGCCGGATCGGCGGCCAGGACGGGCACGGTGATGAGCGCGCCGACCGAGGCCAGCGCGCCGAGGTAGCGGGACAGCGCGCGCCCACCCGCGTGGGCGAGCACGCCGAACCCGATGACCACGGCGGCGGGTATCGCGGTGAGCTTCATGGCGACCATGACCGCGCAGACCGCGCCAGTCCATACGGGACTGACGCGGTAGGCCAGCGCGGCCGCCAGCACGATCATGGCCACGATGGCGACATCGTCACCGGCGACGCTCAGCGTCAGCGCGGTGAGCGGGCTGATCGCGGCCAACTGCGCGCCGCGCACGGAGATCGTGGGCTTCCCGAGCACTCGCCACGCCGCCCAGACCGCCAGCGCGGAGCCGAGCAGGAACATCACCCGCGAGTCGGTCAGCGGGTGGTCGCCGAACACCGCGCGTGGCAGGCCGAACACACTCATCGCCGGGCCGTAGGGCGTGTAGTCGTCCGGGTGGGCGGTGCGGCCGAGGGTGGCCAGGTCGGTGTACGGCGTGCCGTCGGCCAGCAGCAGCCGGGCCGCGCGTTCGATCACCCACACCTCGGGCTGCGCCGGGAACGACCACGGCCACGGGCCCCAGGTGAAGTCCGGCGCGCGCCGGAAGGCCAGGTAAAGCAGCGGGGCCACGATGCTCAGCACGCCCGAGACCACGACGGGCAGCCAGCGTTGGGTCGGGCGCAGCAGGGTCAGGGCGGCGGCGGCGAAATATCCGCTCACGGCGAAATTGCCCCACACCCGATAGCCGTAGAACTCCGACAGCACGGCCGTGACCAGGGCGAACACCCCGCCGAAGGCGTAGAACAGCAGGTCGAGCCGCAGTTCCGCGCGCCCCGCGTCCCCACCCATCGCCACCCTTTCGTCACCCGGTCACGGCAGGCTACATAGTGGCCCGTCCAGGAACGCCGACCAGGTCTCGACATGCCCACGACGCCGCTGCCCGCGTTGCGGGAACAGCCACGTACACCCGGTACGCGCGCTGTCCCCGCGCCTTGGCAGCGACGCCGTGGACACGCCGATACCAGGCCGACGTTCCTGGACGAGCCACTAGCCAGTGGCCACCGCCACCGACGTGGGCGGGAAGTTCCATGGCCGCCGCGGCGTTGTACGGGAGTTGTTCGAGAGAGGGGGTGCGCGTGGATAACTTCTCGATGAGAGGCATGGCGCGCTCGATGCGGTCCGACGTCCCCAAGGGACTGCGCAAGGGCACGATCCGCCGGGTTTTCAGCTTCAGCCGCAGGCACCGGCCGCGGCTCATCATCTTCCTGGTCCTCACGGTCGTCTCGGCGGTGCTGGGGGTCAGCTCGCCGCTGCTGGCGGGCCAGGTGGTCGACGCGATCGTTGGGCGCGAGCCGGTGTCGGTCGTGGTCTGGCTGGCCGTGGCCATCGCGGGCCTGGCGATCGTCGGCGCGGGTTTGGGCGTCGCCGAGCGCTGGCAGTCCGCGCGGATCGGCGAGGGCCTGATCTACGACCTGCGGCGCGCGGTGTTCGAGCACGTGCAGCGCATGCCGGTCGCGTTCTTCACCCGCACCCGCACGGGCGCGCTGGTCAGCAGGCTCAACAACGACGTGATGGGCGCCCAGCGGGCGTTCACGTCCACGCTCTCCGGGCTGGTCACCAACGTGATCCAGCTCGTGCTCTCGCTCGCGGTGATGATGACGCTGTCGTGGCAGGTCACCGCGCTGGCGCTGGTGCTGCTGCCGGTGTTCGTCCTGCCCGCCCGCCGGGTCGGCCGCAAGATGGCCGACCTGCAGCGCGAGGCGTCCACGCTCAACGCCTCGATGACCACCCAGATGACCGAGCGGTTCTCCGCCCCCGGCGCGACGCTGGTCAAGCTGTTCGGCCGCCCCGACGCCGAGGCCGTCGAGTTCGGCGACCGCGCGGGCCGCGTCCGCGACATCGGGGTGCGTACCGCGATGGCCACCCGCTGGTTCATGACGAGCCTTCAGCTGGTGTCGGCGCTGGCCCAGGCCCTGGTCTACGGCCTCGGCGGCTACCTCGCGCTGACCGGCGACCTCGCCCCGGGCACCGTGGTCGCTCTGGCCCTGCTGCTCACCAGGCTCTACGGCCCGCTCACCGCGCTGGCCAACGTCCGGGTCGACGTGATGACCGCGCTGGTGTCCTTCGAGCGGGTCTTCGAGGTGCTCGACCTGCCGCCGATGATCGACGAGAACCCGAGTCCGCGCCCGGTGCCCACCGGCCCGCTGTCGGTGGAGTTCGACGCGGTCCGCTTCGGCTACCCGGCCGCCGACCGGGTGTCGCTGGCGTCGCTGGAGGAGGTCGCCGTGCTCGACCAGCGCGGCGGCGAGGAAGTGCTGCACGGGGTCTCGTTCCGCGCCGAGCCCGGCCAGATGGTCGCGCTCGTCGGCTCGTCCGGCGCGGGCAAGTCGACCATCGCCTCGCTCATCCCGCGGCTCTACGACGTCGACTCCGGTGCCGTCCGACTGTCCGGTGTCGACGTTCGGGATGTCACGTTCGCCGACCTGCGCGGCGCGGTCGGGGTAGTCACCCAGGACGGCCACCTGTTCCACGACACGATCCGGGCCAATCTGGCCTACGCCCGCCCTGAGGCCACCGACGACGACATCTGGCACGCCCTGCGCCAGGCCCGGCTCGGCAGGCTGGTCGAGTCGCTGCCCGACCGGCTCGACACCGTTGTCGGCGAGCGCGGCTACCGGCTCTCCGGCGGCGAGCGGCAGCGGCTGACCATCGCCCGGCTTCTGCTCGCCCAGCCCAGGGTGGTGATCCTGGACGAGGCGACCGCGCACCTGGACTCCGAGTCCGAGGTGGCCGTGCAGGAGGCGCTGGCGACCGCGCTGGCCGGGCGCACGGCCCTGGTGATCGCCCACCGGCTGTCGACGATCCGCGCGGCCGACCAGATCCTCGTGGTCGAGTCGGGCGAGGTCGTAGAGCGGGGTACCCACGACGTCTTGCTTGCCACGGGCGGCCGCTACGCCGACCTGTACCGAACCCAGTTCGCCGAGGAGGACGCCGCCGCTTGACCCCTCTTAGCTGAGCGGCGGGATGCGGGGGCCGTAGCGTTCGATGAGCAGGGCGTTGGCCTCGTCTCCACCCTCCACATTGGAGCTTCGCCACAACGGTAGGGCGAACCCGTCGCGTTCGGCCCGGTCGAAAAGCCTGACCAAGACCTGGTTCCACAGGTACACGTTGCTCAGCGAGGAAAGCGACGCGGTGACCGCGTTCTTCTCCGGGTAGGAGACATCGCCCGGCTCGGTGAGCGTGTCGAGCACGATGGTGGAGTTCTGCGCGACCGTCGACCCGGCCCGGCGCGGGGCGGCGGTGGTCGCGGCCAGCGACGTCACCGCGACCACAGGGCACCCGGCGTCGATCGCGGCGATGGCCAGTTCGACGGGGTAGTGGTTGACCCCGGAGTTGGAGAACAGGAACAGCACGTCGTGCCCGGACAGGCGCAGCTGGCCGAACACGCCGCGGGCCAGTCCTGGGCGCCTCTCCGACTCGACCGCGCGCCGGGTGCTGCCGAAGACCTGTAGGTCCTCGTGGTAGAGCGGGTGGACGCAGGCCAGGCCGCCCGCCCGGAAGAACGTCTCGGCCACCGCGGCCAGCGAGTGGCCCGCGCCCGCGGTGAGGACCAGCCCCTCGGCGCGGATGCAGGCCAGCACCAGGTCCGCCACGTCGTCGAGCGCCTCGGCGTTGTGCGTGCCCACCTCAGCGAGATGCGCCAGCATCGGGTCCTCGGGCATTCAGCCTCCTCAGTTCGTCCGGCCGGTCGGCGTCGGTGCCGTCGGCGATGTCCGCGCACGGCACCTCGGTGACCGGGTGCCGGGTCAGGTAGGGGCGGGCACCAGTGTCGCCGTCGGCCGCGGCGGCGACCCCGCGCCAGTGCGACCGGCCGATGAGCACGGGGTGTCCGGGCACGCCGTCGTAGGTCGCCCTGGCCAGCGCGTCCGCCGAGGCCAGCGCGCTGATTCTGCGCACGGCGGCGGGCGTCACGCCAGGGGTGTCGACGGTCAGGATGACGACCGCGTCGGCCGGTCCCACCGCGGCGAGGCCGACGCGCAGCGACGAGCCCATGCCGTCGGCCCAGTCGGGGTTGTCGACGAGGGTGCCGGGCAGGTCGGCGCGGTGGCGGACCTCGTCCGCGCCCGCGCCCAACACGATCACGATCGGCTCGCAGCCGCCGTCGACCAGCGTTCTCGCCGCGTGTTCGACCAGCAGACCGCCGCCGTAGGGGGCCAGGGCTTTCGGCATCCCGAAGCGCCTGCCCCCGCCCGCGGCCAGGAGCAGGCCCGCCACCTTGGGGGCCGCCATGGAGCGAGCTTAGGGCTAACTCCCGATGATCGAAAAGTCGTGACCGGCGGTTATATCCAGCCTTCGTCCCACGCCCGCCGCGCCGCGTCGTGCCGCGACGACACGTTCAGCTTCGCCATCGCCGAGGACAGGTAGTTGCGGACGGTGCCGTGCGCGAGGTGGACGCTGCGCGCGATGTCCTGGATCGAGCCGCCGCGCCGGGTCAGGCGCAGCATCTCCAGCTCGCGCGCCGTCAGTGGGCACGCGTCCTCGGTCAGCGCGCTCGCGGCGATCTCGGAGTCCACGTAGCGCCCGCCCGCGTGGACGTCGCGCAGGATCGTGGCCAGGCGGGAGGCCGGGGTGGTCTTCGGGACGAATCCGCGCACACCCGCCGCCAGCGCCCGCTTGAGGACCCCTGGCCGGGCGTGCCTGGTCACGATCACCACGGCGGTCCGGTGTCCGACAGCCTCGGCGGCGGCCACGCCGTCGCGCCGCGGCATCTCCAGGTCGAACACCGCCAGGTCCGGCCGCAGCCGCTCGACCGCGGCGACCGCGGCGTCGCCGTCGCTGACCTCGGCCACGACGGTGATGTCGGGCTCCAGTTCCAGCAGCGCCGCGAGGGCGCCGCGGATCAGGTCCTCGTCGTCGGCCAGTACCACCCGGATCATCGCGGGCCCGCCTCGCCGACCAGCTCGAAGCGGCCGTCGGCGTCGTGCACGCGCAGGTTGCCGCCGACCGCGGCGAACCGTTCGGTGAGGCTGTCCAATCCGCTGCCGCGTGGGCCGGGTTCCCGGCGCACGCCGTCGTTGCCCAGCCGCACCTCGGCTCGCCCGTCGACGACCGACATCGTCAGCTCGCACGCGGCGGCGGCGCTGTGGCGCAGGATGTTCGTTGTTCCTTCCCGTATGAGCGCGCCGAACAGCGGCTGCAGCGACGGCGGCACGAGCCGGGCGTCGCCGTCGACCGCGGTGGCGATCCCGGCCGCGCGGAGGATGTCGACCGCGTTGCCGATCTCGGTGGACAGACTCGTGCGGCGGTAGCCGTGTACGACGCCGCGGGTCTCGCGCAGCGCCTGCCTGGCCAGTTCGCTCACCGCGGCGGCCTGAACGCGGGCGGCCGCGTCGTCGTGGCCGATGAGGCGTTCGGCCAGCTCGCCCTTGAGCGCGATCGCCTGTAGGTGGTGGCCCTGGACGTCGTGCAGCTCGGCGGCGAAGCGCAGCCGCTCCTGGGCAACGGCGAGGTCGGCCGCCAGCGCCCTGGCCTCGTCGAGCTGGCGGATCACCGACCACAGCCACACCTGGATCAGGTTGCTCATCGCGAAGATCGCGCAGACCAGTGTGAGGCCCATGGTCCACCCGACCGGGTCGGCGGTCATCGTGCCCGCGAACTGGGCGACCCCGAGACCGGACAACGCGATGAACCCGGCGCCGAGCACCGTCGCCCACCAGCGGAGATGTCCCGCGAGCCTGCCCGCGACCGCGCCGAGGGTGCTCGCGGGCAGCATCGCCCAGGCGAGCCCGTCGATGGTGTCGACCAGGCTGAACCACCAGGTGGCCAGCGCGACCACGGCGGTGGCCGGGATCTCCCATGGCCGCGGCGCGCCGATCCCGAGACCAGGCATGGCGGTCGCGCTGATCCGCACGTACTGGACGAGCACGACGACGACCGGCACCACGTGCCAAAGGCCACGCTGATAGACGCCGAGGCCGAGGAAGAACATGATCAGCACCGCGGTGCCGACCAGAGTCCAGAGTGTGTAGCTGCGCATTCGGTCCAGGGGGGTTCCCACGCGCATGAATGTACGGCGATCGGCGCCGACGGCCGTGTCGCGGCGGGACCGGCCTGACATTTGTCATGGCAAGACCGGTGTTTCCGCCGACCGGACATGATCCACCGGCCTACCGGGCCTGCGGCAGGCCCGCGACGCTTTACCCATGACCGAATCAGTTATCGAGGTGGTGGACTTGCGCTGCCGCTACGGCGGGTTCGAGGCCGTGCGTGGCGTCGACTTCGTCGTCGAGCGGGGTGAGCTGTTCGCCCTGCTGGGCACCAACGGCGCGGGCAAGACGACCACCATGGAAGTCCTGGAGGGGCTGCGTGTCCCGAGCGCGGGCATGGTGCGGGTGTTCGGCCTGCGCCCTGACACCGACCGGGAGCTGGTGCGGCCTCGGACCGGCGTGATGCTGCAGGAGTCGGGATTCCCCGGCGAGATGACGGTCCGGGAAGCCGTGCGGCTGTGGCGAGATCTGACCACCCGACCGTCGCAAGTGGACGAAGCGCTGGAGCTGGCCGACCTCGCGCACCGGCGTGATGTGCGGATCAAGTCCCTGTCCGGTGGTGAGCGCAGGCGACTCGATCTGGCGCTCGCCACCCTCGGAAAGCCGGAGCTGCTGTTCCTCGACGAGCCGACGACGGGCCTCGACCCCGAGTCCCGCCGCCGCACCTGGCGGATCGTGCGGGAACTGCTGGCCGAGGGCACGTCGGTCGTCCTCACCACCCACTACCTGGAGGAGGCGGAGCAGTTGGCGCACCGCATCGCGATCATGCACGAGGGTCGGATCGAGGTGTGCGGCTCGCTGGCAGACGTGCTCGAACGCGAGTCGTCGCGGATCTCCTTTGTCCGGCCAGAGGGACTGGCGTTCGACGACCTGCCCGCTGTGCGCGGCCTGGTCGACCCCGAGGCGTTTCTCGCCTGCCGCGTCGAGATCCGCACCCGCGAACTGCAGGACGACCTGGCGGTGGTCCTGGCGTGGGCGGCCGGTCGCGGTGTCCAGCTCGGCAGGCTCCGCGCCCACCACGCGTCCCTGTCCGATGTCTTCCATGGCGTGGCGGCGGTGGCGGCATGATCGCGCTGGCTCGGATCGAGCTGCTTCTCTTGCTGCGCAACAAGACCACGGCGGCGATGGCGTTGGCGATGCCGTTGCTGCTCGGCGTCGCGTTCGCTTGTCTGCGCAACGACGGCGACTGGGTCGCGCCGGTCACGATGCAGGTGCTGGTGGTCCATGGGCTGACCGTCTACGTCAGCACCACGACCGCGCTCGTGTCGCGGCGGCAGGACCTCTCGCTCAAGCGGTTGCGCAGCGGTGAGACCGCCGAACCGGTGATCCTGGCCGGGGTGATGACGCCGATGCTCGTCCTGGGGCTGATCCAGGGCGCGCTGTTCGTCGGCATCGCCATGGTCGCCGGGGCGCCGCTGCCCAAGGACCTCGCGGCGATGGCGGCAGCGATCGTGGGCGGGACGCTCGTCGCGGCGGGCGCGGGCCTGGCCACGGCGGCGGTCACCGCGACCCCGGAGAACGCCCAGATCACCACTGCGCCGCTGGTCGCGGCCATGATGGGCGGCGCGATGTGGGTGCTGTCCACCCCCGCCCCGTCCAGGTGGCTGCTGGCGGTCCCTGGCGGCGCGACCGCCGAGCTGGTGCGCGCCGGGCTCGACGGTGGGCGCGACCCGCTGGTCCCGATCGCGGTCATGATTGCCTGGGCGGGTGCGACGGTGTGGCTGGGGCGCCGGTACTTCCGGTGGGAACCACGGTCCTGACCTCGCACGCGAAGGTGTCCTGGCCGTAGGGCCACAGGAACCGGCTCGATGGCCTGTGGAACACGGTTTACCTCCACGCTTACGAGTTGGTGGGAAACCATCGTGTTCGGCACGCGGCGAACCGATCAACCGCGCGGTTGAACGTCAGGAGACGGGTGACCCGAGGTGGTCGAGCAGCAGCGCGGTGAGCGCCTCGGGGGCCTCTTCCGGGATCCAGTGGGTCAGGTCGTCGAGCATCTCGAAGCGGTAGGCGCCGGTGACCCACTTGTCGCAGCCGAGGGCGGCCGTCGAGCCGAAGGCGACGTCCTCGGTGCCCCACACGAACATCGTCGGCACCGACACCGCGTCCGGTGGCACGTTCCACTTCATCGCCCGGTACCAGTTGAGCGCCGCGATCATGGCGCCCTCCTCGGACAGGCGCGTGATGTAGTCGTTGATGTGCGAGCGCGGCGGCCGGTACTCGAACAGCTGGCGCAGCGCGGCGCCGTTGTCGACCAGCAGGCGCTTCTCCGCGGAGCGCTCCTGGAAGACGGAGATGTATTGCGACCGCAGCCGCTGGTCCTCGTCCTCTTTGTACGCCCGCGCGATGGCCGCCGGGTGCGGGGCGGACACGGCGGTGAGGGTGCGCAGCCGGTCGGGGTGCTCGGCGGCGGTGTGCCAGGCCACCGCGGCGCCCCAGTCGTGGCCGACCAGGTCGAACCGGGACCAGCCCAACTCGTCGGCGATGGCGATCACGTCGCCGACGAGTTCGTCCATCTTGTAGTCGGCCACGTCCGCGGGCCGCGCGCCGGGGGAGTAGCCGCGCTGGTCTGGGGCGACCGCGTGGAACCCGGCCCGGCCCAACTCGGCGACCTGGTGCGCCCACTCGGTCGACGCCTGCGGGAATCCGTGCAGCAGCAGCACCGGCCGGTCACCGGGCGCACCCGCCGCGAGCGCGTCGAACGTGCCCGCGGCGGTGGTGATCTGGACGTGTTCGGTCACCCGCCGACCCTATTGCGAGGGAGTAAGCGGGAACACACCAGCCCGGACTGGCGGGTGTTGCGAAGATTGAGGTGTGACCGACCCCCAACCGCGGTACCGCACCTTCGGCCCGACCACCGGCGTGCGCGGCGTAGTCCTGCTGCTGCACGGTGGCCAGGAGCGCAGCCATGCCCGCGTGGGCGCCTGGCGCCCCGCCTATCTGCGGATGCTGCCCTTCGCCAAAGCGATCACCAGGGCGGGCGCCGGTCAGGGCATCGCCGTGTGGGCGCTGCGCTACCGCTATCGCGGCTGGAACGCGCCCGATCGGGACCCGGTCCGCGACACCGAGTGGGCGCTGGACCAGATCCGGCTCGCCCACGGTGACGTCCCCGTCGTGCTGGTCGGACACTCCATGGGCGGCCGGACGGCGCTGCGAGCGGGTGGCGACCCGTCGGTCGTGGCGGTGTGCGCGCTGGCGCCGTGGACCAAGCCCAAGGAGCCGGTCGACCACCTGGTGGGCCGGACGGTGCTGATCGCCCACGGTCTCAACGACCGCACGACCGATCCCGAGCTGTCCTTCTCCTTCGCCCGCCGCGCCAAGGTGGTCACCGATCAGGTCGTCCACTTCGACGTGCACGACGAGGGGCACGCGCTGCTGCGCAAGGCCGACACCTGGACCCGGCTGGTGACCGGTTTCGTTCTCGGTGTCCTCGGCACCCAACCGATCGACCCGGTGATTACGAATGCCCTGGGACGGCCCTCACCGGAAGGGCTGCGCATCCCCCTTTAGGGAGGCCCAGTGCGGCGCTTGGCGGTGATCGGGAGCGGCGTGTCCGGGCTGACCGCCGCGTACCTGCTGCGGCAGCGGTTCGACGTGACCCTGTTCGAGTCAGACGACCGGCTCGGCGGACACGCCCACACCCACGACCTGCCGACCTCCGACGGCACCCTCGCCAGGGTCGACAGCGGGTTCATCGTGCACAACGAGCGGACCTACCCGAACCTGCTGCGGCTGTTCGGAGAACTCGGCGTGGCCACCCGCGACTCCGAGATGTCGATGAGCGTGCGCTGCGACGGGTGCGGATTGGAGTACGCGGGGGCGCGTGGGGCGCGGGGTCTGTTCGCACAGCGGGAGAGTCTGACCCGGCCGCGGTTCCTGCGGATGCTCGGCGAGGTGAAGCGCTTCCACCGGCACGCCCGACGCGTGCTGCGCGACGATCCCGGCGAGATCACCCTGCGCGCGTTCATCGTGGTCGGCGGGTACTCGCGCTTCTTCGTCGACCACTTCCTGGTGCCGCTGGTGTCGGCGGTCTGGTCGGCGGGCGCCGAGCCGAGCATGCGCTACCCGGCGCGGTACCTGTTCGAGTTCCTCCAGCACCACGGCATGCTCTCGGTGACCGGCTCGCCCACGTGGAAGACCGTGGTCGGCGGCTCGCGCACCTACGTCGAGCGCGCCGCCAAGGGATTGTCCGCGGTGCAGGTGTCCACGCCGGTCCGCGCGCTGATCCGGCACGCCGACCATGTCGAACTGCGCGACGACGCCGACGAGGCGCACCGCTTCGACCGCGTTGTCGTGGCCACGCACCCCGACCAGGCGCTTCGGCTGCTGGCCCAGCCGACGCCGACCGAGCGGTCGGTGCTCGGCGCGTTCGAGTACTCGGTCAACGAGACCCTCCTGCACACCGACACCTCGATCCTGCCGCGCGCTCGCGACGCGCGGGCGTCGTGGAACTACCTCAAGTCCGCCTGCGACTCGGCCGACGGGCCGGTGCGGGTCAGCTACCACATGAACCGGCTCATGGGACTGTCCGAACCGGACGACTACGTGGTCACGCTCAACGCACGCGACCGGGTCGCCGAGAACGCGGTCCTGCGCACGATGGTCTACGAGCACCCGATCTACACCCCCGAGACGCTGGTCGCCCAGCGCGGGCTGCCCGCGCTCAACGACGGCGTGCTCGCCTACGCAGGCGCCTACCATGGTTGGGGGTTCCACGAGGACGGCTGCGCGTCGGGCGTGCGCGCGGCGGAGTCGTTCGGCGCGGGCTGGGCGACGTGACCGCCGCGATCTACGACGCCACCGTCAGCCACATCCGGACCGAGCGGCTGCACCGGTCGTTCCGGCACCCGGTCTACCTGTGGCTGATCGACCTCGACGACCCGCCGCGCCTGCCGTGGTGGCTGCGCCCGTTCGCTCGGTTCGACGCGCGGGATCACCTCGGTGACCCGTCTGCGTCCATCAAGGACAACCTGGTCGGCTGGCTGGCACTCCAGGGCGTCACCGTGACCGGCCGAATCCTGATGCTCGCCAACGCGCGTGTGCTGGGCCACGTGTTCAACCCGATCACCGTCTACTGGGTGCACGACGCCGAGGACGAAGTCGAGTGTGTCGTGGCCGAAGTCCACAACACCTACGGCGAGCGTCACTGCTATCTGCTGCACACCGACCAGGCCGGTCGAGCGCGGGCGGACAAACAGTTCTATGTGTCCCCGTTCCTGGAGATGGGCGGGGAGTACCGGATGCGGCTGCCGCGTCCCGGTGCGACGCTTTCCCTGACGGTGACCTTGCGGCAGCACGGCACGACACCGTTCACCGCGACGCTCACCGGGGACCGCAGGCAGGCCACGCCCACGGAGGTGATCCGCATGGTCACGCGCAGGCCGCTGCTGCCCCAGCGGGTCACCGCCCTCATCCGTCGCCACGGCATCGCCCTGTGGCTGCGCCGGGTCCCCGTCGTGCGCCGCCCCCGCCACCTCCCCCAAGAAGGAGTTCGATGACCGACACCTCTCTGCGGACGGACGGCGCCTGGGGCGGGCTGTTCACCCCGCCGCACAGCCCGGCCAGGGCCCGGATCGCGCGCGCGTTGTTCGCCAACGCCGTGCGGGGGCTGCCGATCCGTGTCGTGTTCCCCGGCGGCCACCGCATCGGCGCGGGCGGGCCGCGGTCGCCGGTGATGCGCGTGCACCGGCCGTCGGCGTTCTTCCACCGGCTCGGAGTGGACGCCAAGGTCGGGTTCGGCGAGTCGTACATGGCAGGCGACTGGACCTCGACGCATCTCGTCGAGCTGCTGACCGAGTTCGCCGCCCGGCTGAGCACGCTGATCCCGCCGCGGCTGCAGGCGCTGCGCCGCTGGGTCGACCGCCGCCACCCGGCCGACGAGCAGAACACCGTCGACGGCGCGCGGGCGAACATCCACCGTCACTACGACCTGTCCAACGACCTGTTCGCCACGTTCCTGGACCAGTCGATGACCTACTCGTCGGCGTGGTTCGAGACAGGCAGCGGCGACCTCCACAAAGGACAGATCCGCAAGATCGACGGCGTGCTCGACTACGCCGACGTGCGCCCGGACTCGCACGTGCTGGAGATCGGCACCGGCTGGGGCGCGCTGGCGATCCGCGCCGCCGAGCGCGGCGCGCGGGTCACGTCCCTCACGATCTCGGCGGAGCAGAAGGCGCTGGCCGAGCGCCGGGTCGCCGAAGCCGGGCTCACCGACCGGGTCCAGGTGCTGATGCGCGACTACCGCGAGGCCCATGGCACCTACGACGCCGTGGTCAGCGTGGAGATGATAGAGGCGGTGGGGGAGCGGTACTGGCCGACGTACTTCGCCACCGTCGACCGGCTGCTCAAGCCCGGCGGCCGGTTCGGGTTGCAGGCCATCACCATGCCGCACGACCGGATGCTTGCCTCCAGGGACTCCTACACCTGGATCCACAAGTACATCTTCCCCGGCGGCCTGCTGCCCTCCCCGGAGTCGATGGAGCAGACCCTGGCCCGGCACACCGGGATGCGGGTGCACGCCTTCCGCGACTTCGGCCTCGACTACGCCGAGACCCTGCGCCAGTGGCGGGTGCGGTTCCTCGACCGCTGGCACGAGGTGGCTGACCTGGGCTTCGACGAGACCTTCCGGCGGATGTGGGAGTTCTACCTGGCCTACTCGGAGGCCGGTTTCCGGTCCGGGTACCTCAATGTGCGGCAGCTCTCGATCGGCGGCTGAGGCAACCCCGGTGGGCGGCCCGCGTCCATAAGTGTGGGAGTGGGACACTCCATGCATTCGGCTGCACTCCGCCGGTGAAGGGGACTGGACTTCGTGACGCGTCGGGCTGGTGGACATTCGTGAGCTACGGACATGGGCAGGGACCGCAGGGTCGACCGCCGAAGTACGTGCCGCCCACCAGGGCCATGCCACAGCCCTACCAGCCCGAGCAGCACCAGCCACCGCCCCCGCCCGTCGACCCGTACCGGCCCCCCGCCGGACGCGATCGCAGGCAGCAGCCGCCGCGCGGACCGGTGCCGCCCCAGCAGCAGGGATTCGGCGGTCCGCCGCCCCCGCGCCGCAAGCGTCGGGGGCGCAAGATCGCGCTGACCGCGCTGGTGGTCATCGTCGCGCTCGTCGCCGGTCTGTGGATCTACCTGGAGACCTCGCTGACCCGGGTCGACGCGCTTACCGACTATGAGGGCAGGCCCGCGGCCGCCTCGGGCACCAACTGGCTGATCGTGGGCTCCGACAGCCGCGAAGGGCTCACCGCCGAGGACGAGGAGCGCCTGTCCACCGGTGACGCCAAGGGCCAGCGCACCGACACGATCATGCTGCTGCACCTGCCGGACAACGATGTCCGGCCGACCCTGGTCTCGCTGCTGCGTGACTCCCTTGTGGACATTCCGGGCAAGGGCAAGAACAAGCTGAACGCCGCCTACGCCTTCGGCGGTCCCAAGCTGCTGGCCAAGACCGTCGAGTTGAACACCGGCCTGCGGCTGGACCACTACATGGAGATCGGCTTCGGCGGGTTCGCCGACGTGGTCGACGCGGTCGGCGGTGTCGAGATGTGTCTGGACGCGCCGATCGACGACCCGCTGGCGGGCATCAACCTGCCCGCGGGCTGCCAGGAACTCGACGGCAAGAACGCGCTCGGTTACGTCCGGACCCGCAAGGGGCCGCGGGCCGACCTCGACCGCGTCATCCGCCAGCGCGCGTTCATCGGCGCCCTGACGAAGAAAGCCACCTCGGCTGGGACCCTGGCCAACCCGTTCAAGCTGTTCCCGCTGCTGGGCAGCGCACCGGATGCGATCACGGTCAACAGCGACACGCACCTGCACAACCTGCCCCCGGTGGCGTTCGCGATGGGCGGGGCAGGCGACGGCAACCTCATCACGACCACCATCCCGATGGGCGGCAGCCAGAACGTCAAGGGTGTCGGCTCGGCGATCCTCTGGGACAAGGTCAAGGCGCCGAAGCTGTTCGCGGCGCTCAAGAACGACACCGAAGTCCCCGACGAGGTCATCGTCGGCCCCGGCGGCTGATTGGTAATCGCTAACCCACTTCGGACCTGTTCCTGTCACACAGCGCGCCCCTACACTCGCTCGCTGCTGTCGATCAAAGGAGAGGTTCGTGCTCACAAGGCTGTCTCGAGCTTTGGTCACCACCGCGCTGATCGCGGGATCCTTGGTGACCTCAGCGGCTGTGGCCACCGCCGAGGACCACCCGCCGAAGGTCACCAAGGGTCCCTGTCAGTACACGCAGACCCTGGAGGACCCGGCGGCGCGCAAGGTGCCGCTGCCACCGGACCCCAAGCGGACCCCGAGTCGGGGCACGGTCGAGCTGACCGTGCCGACCACCCAAGGAAGAATCGGTCTCACCCTGGACCGAGCAAAGGCGCCGTGCACGGTCCAGAGCTTCCTGCACCTGGCCCGGCACCGCTTCTACGACGTGACCACCTGCCACCGGCTCACCGCGTACCCGACGCTCAAGGTCCTGCAGTGCGGCGACCCGAGCGGGACCGGTGAGAAGGGGCCGGGCTACAAGTACAAGGACGAACTGCCGGTCGACCTGCCGCCGTGGCCCGGCGACACGACGGGCACCCGCAAGGTCTACGGCCGGGGGCTGCTGGCCATGGCCAACGCCGGACCGAACACCAACGGAAGCCAGTTCTTCCTCGTCTACGGGGATTCGCGGTTGCGGCCGAACTACACCGTGTTCGGGTCGGTCGACGCCGGGGGACTGGCGACGCTGGACAAGGTCGCCGCGGGCGGGATCGAGCCGACCGCCGAGGATCCGGCGCCGGTCGACGGCACGCCCAAGCTGACCACGACGATCCGCAAGATCCGCAAGGCCTGGTGAGGTGGTGGCGGCCCTTACGCGCGGGCGCGGAGGGCCGCCAACGCCTTGTCTGCGTGCACTGACATGCGCAGTTCGCTCTTGATGATCTCCAGGATCTTGAAGTCGGTGTCGATCACGAACGTCATGCGCCTGGTCAGCAGCGGACCGAACCGCCTGCGAACGCCGAGCTGACTGGCCACCGCGCCGTCGGGGTCCGACAGCAGCGGGAAGTCGAACGAGTTGATCGACGAGAACTGGGCCTGCTTGTCGACCCCGTCCGGGCTGATCCCGATCCGCTGCGCGCCGACCTCGGCGAACTCGGTGGCCAGGTCGCGGAAGTGACAGCTCTCGGCGGTGCAGCCAGGGGTCATCGCGTGCGGGTAGAAGAACAGCACCACGGGGCCGTTATCCAGGAATTCACGCAGCGACCGCAGCGTTCCGGTCTCGTCGGCGAGTTTGAAGTCGGGGGCGAGGTCACCGGGCTGCATCGGCGGCTATCTCCTTGGCGGTAGCGGGAAGAATCCACTGGTTCGGGCGACGTACTCGGCGTAGCCGGGGCGGGAACTGGACAGGTGCTTCTCGGTCATCGGCTTGCCGGTGCCCTTGGCCAGCAGGAACGTCATCAGGATCGGCGCGGGCAGGGTCGCCACGCCTGCCCACGAGTGGCAGGCGATCAAGTACAGGCCCCACCATACGCAGGCGTCGCCGAAGTAGTTGGGATGACGAGTGAAACGCCACAGTCCGGTGTCGAGCACCTTGCCAGTGGACGCCGGGTCGGCCCTGAAGCGGCTGAGCTGCCAGTCGCCCACCGTCTCGAACCCGAAGCCGATCAGCCACACCGCGACCCCGGCGTAGGCGAGCGGGCCGAACGAGTCGTCGCCGTACTGGCCGATCTGGATGGGGGCCGAGACGAACCACAGGATCGCGGCCTGGGTCAGGAACACGACGCGGAACATGTGGGCCTGGGGGCTGCCCTTGGCCTTGGCCTCGATCGCCGCATAGCGTCGGTCGTCCGGTTTGCCGTGGTTGCGCACGTGCAGGTGGACCGCGAGCCGCACACCCCAGATCACGGTCAGCGCCGTGAGGACCACGCGGTAGGCGAACGGGCCGTCGGCCATGCCGAACGTCACCAGCGCGACGACCGCGAAGCCGAGCCCCCACACCGTGTCGATCGTGTCGTACTTGCGGCGCCGGACGCTGAGGGCGAAAGCGATCACCATCACCAGCAGGGTCACACCGAGGGTGACGACCAGGTTCAGGATCATGAGGCGGCTCGCTCCAAGGTGTCGCCGCGGGTGGCCGGAAATCCGCTGACCCCGGTCGGCGTGGGCCGCACGGCCAGGATCTGGTGCACACCCATCCGGTTCTCCCGGAACGCCAGCGCCCCGCCCGCGAGATAGAGCCGCCACACCCGCACCTGCTGCTCGCCGACCAGGCCGACCAACTCGTCCCACTGGGCTTCGAGCGTGTCAGCCCAGGCTTGGACCGTCCAGATGTAGTGCTCTCGCAGGGCCTCCACGTCGCGGACCTCCAGGCCGGCGTGTTCGAGCAGATCGACTGTTTGGCCGACCGGCCGCATGTTCATGTCAGGCGCCACATAGGACTCGATGAACGCCCCGCCGCCCTGCGCCGTCGCGCCGCGCGACATCTGTTGGAGCAGCAGCCTGCCCCGCGGCTTGAGCATGCGGAACAACGTCGCCGCGTAGGCGGGGTAGTTCTCGGCGCCGACGTGCTCGCCCATCTCCAGGGTGCCGATGGCGTCGAAGGGCTCGTCGGCGAGGTCGCGGTAGTCCTGGAGGCGGACCTCGACCTGGTCGGCCAGCCCGTACTCGTCGAGCCTGGCCAGGATGAACGCCCGCTGCTCAGCCGAGAGCGTGATGCCGACGACCCGGGCGCCGTAGTGCCGGGCCGCGTGGATGGCCAGCGAACCCCAGCCGCAGCCGACGTCGAGAAGGCGGTCGCCTTGGCGTAGCCCGAGCTTGGCGCACACGAGGTCGAGCTTGGCGTACTGCGCCTGTTCGACTGTCTGGTCGGGGGACTCGAAGTACGCGCACGAGTACGCCATCTGGGGGTCGAGAACGCGCTGGTAGAAGGCGTTGGAGAGGTCGTAGTGGTGGGCGATGGCGGCCCGGTCGCGCGCTTTGGTGTGCCGGTCGCCAGCCAGCCGGGCCTCGACGGCGGGAGCGGGCGGGCGGGGGCCGAAAACGCCGAGCCGCAGCCCGGTGGCGACGACCTCGGCCTTGTCTCGCAGCGAGAGTCTGGTGATCCGGCGGTCTCGGGCCAGCGCCCAGAACAGCGAGAGCGCCTCCGCGAGATCGCCATCGACGTCCAGGTCACCGCTGACATACGCGCGGGCCAGCCCCAGTTCGTCGGGGTTCCACAGCAGCCTGCGCAGCGCCCGCCGCGACCGCACGACGGCCACCGGCGCCCCGGGCGGACCGGCCTCGCTATCGTCCCAGGCACGGAGTCGGACAGGCAGCGGCACGCCGAGGACTCGCTCGGCGGTCCGCGCCAGCGTGGAGGCGATGGCCACGGTTCTCCCGTCGTTCGTAGGACCGGCTGTCGCACGGGGCAGCCACAGGGGCATTCGGTGCCATTCGGACTGAGGATTGGTGTGGACGGGCTTCGACTGCGACTGGCCAAACTGACCACGGAAGTCTTTTCTCCGGCGGCTGTCGTGCTGGTACTGCCGCTCGCGGTGGCATGGAAGGCGACCGGCCGCCACCTCGGCGAGACCGTGCTGTGGGGCGTTGTGGTCGCCCTGTTCTCCAGCGTCCTGCCGATGCTCTTCATCATCCGGGGCGCCCGCCAGGGCCGTTGGGACGGCCACCACGTCCGCGACCGCGAGCACCGATTCGTGCCACTGGCGGTCGGCCTCGCCTCCACCGCCGTCGGCCTGGCGATCCTCCTGATCGGCGGCGCTCCCCGCGACGTCGTCGGCCTGATCGTCGCGATGGTCACCACTTTGGCGGCCTGCATCGCGGTGACGACGTGGTGGAAGGTGTCGCTGCACGCGGCGGTGGCGGCGGGCGCGGTCGTGATGATCGCCCTGCTGTACGGCCCGTGGGCGCTGCTGTTGCTGATGCCCGTGGCCCTCGTGTGCTGGTCCCGCGTAGTGCTCGGCGATCACACGGTGGCCCAGGTCGTCGTCGGCGCCGCGATGGGCCCACTCGTAGGCGGCGCGGTACTGCTGCTGATCCGCTGACGACCCTGGTCTGACGGAAGGCATCGACCGCGACACCGCGCACGCCGAACTCCGCGCCCAGTTCGGGCAGCATCGACGTCGTTACCGAGCCCGCGAACGGGCCGAGGAAGCCGCCGACGTAAAGCGCGGCGGCGCGAACCCTTGTCGTCACACCCCGGTGGGACCCGGCCCCGACGTCCCGCGCCCAGATCCTCCGGGCCTGCGGCGGCGCAGATACCGTTCGAACTCGGCGGCGATGGCGTCGCCGCTGGTCTCGTTCAGGGTGTTTTCGGCGTCTCCGCGTTCTTCCAAAGCGCGGACATAGTTGCGGACGTCCTCGTCCTCCTCGGCCATCTCGCTCACCGTGCGCTGCCATTCCTCGGCCTGCTCGGGCAGCGTCCCCAGCGGCACCTCGACGTCGAGGACCTCCTCGACGCGGTGCAGCAGGGCCAGGGTGGCCTTCGGCGAGGGCGGCTGGGAGACGTAGTGCGGCACCGCGGCCCAGATCGAGATCGCCGGGACCCCCGCCTGCACGCACGCGTCCTGGAGCACTCCGACGATGCCGGTGGGCCCCTCGTAGCGCGAACGCTCAAGGCCGAACTGTGCGGCCGAGTTCGCGTCGTACGCGGTCCCGGTGACCGGCACCGGGCGGCTGTGCGGGGTGTCGGCGAGCAGCGCGCCCAGCGTCACCACGGTCTGAATCCCCAGGTCATCGATGTGCTGGAGCAGTTCGGCGCAGAACTTGCGCCAGCGCATGTTCGGCTCGATGCCATGGACGAGCACCACGTCGCGGTTGGATCCCGGCGGCCTGCACACGTACAGCCTAGTGGTGGGCCATTCCACCCTTCGGGTGACACCGTCCACCATGCGGACAGTCGGCCTGGTCACCTGGAAGTCGTAGTAGTCGTCGGGATCGATCTCCAGCAGCGGTGTCGCGTCCCAGGTGAGCTGCAAGTGCTCGATCGCTGTGCTCGCGGCGTCTCCCGCGTCGTTCCAGCCCTCGAACGCCGCCACCATCACGGGGTCGACGAGATCTTGCGGCTCGACTTTGGGCTCGGAGTCGGCAGCCATCTTCGGGTCCGGATCGGTCACTGCGCAAGACTACGACCCTGTCGGTCTGGACGGAGATCGTAGGCTTGGCGACATGCCGGACAGCATCCAGTCGCCGTTCATCGCCGCCCTCAACGACCGTGTGCTCGTCGCCGATGGCGCGATGGGGACCATGCTGCAGGGAGTGGATCTCACACTCGACGACTTCGCCGGTCTAGAGGGCTGCAACGAGATCTTGAACGTCACCCGTCCTGACGTCGTTCGGCAGGTCCACCGCGATTATCTGGCGGCGGGCACCGACGCGATCGAGACGAACACCTTCGGCTCGAACCTGGCGAACCTGGCCGAGTACGACATCCCCGAGCGGATCTTCGAGCTGTCCGAGGCGGGTGCCCGGCTCGCCCGCGAGGTGGCCGACGAGTTCAGCACCGCCGACCGACCCCGGTTCGTCCTCGGCTCGGTCGGTCCCGGCACCAAGCTGCCCACCCTGGGCCACGCGCCGTTCGCCACACTGCGTGACGCCTATCAGGAGCAGGTCAAGGGCATGCTCGTGGGCGGCATCGACGCCGTGATCGTCGAGACCTCGCAGGACCTGCTCCAGACCAAGGCCTCGATCATCGGCGCCAAGCGCGCGATGGCCGCCGAGGGCAGGCGCGTCCCGATCATCACCCAGGTCACCGTCGAGACCACCGGCACCATGCTGCTGGGCTCGGAGATCGGCGCCGCGCTCACCGCGCTGGAGCCGCTGGGCATCGACCTGATCGGCCTGAACTGCGCCACCGGCCCGGCCGAGATGAGCGAGCACCTGCGCACGCTGTCGAAGCACTCGCGCATCCCGCTGTCGGTCATGCCGAACGCGGGCCTGCCAGAACTCGGCCCCAACGGCGCGGTCTACCCGCTCTCACCGGAGGAACTCGCGATCGCGCTGTCCGCGTTCGTCACCGACTTCGGCACCCGGCTCATCGGCGGCTGTTGCGGCACCACCGCCGAACACCTGCGCCAGGTCGTCGAGGCCATCCGCGACCTCAAGCCCAACCCGCGCAAGCCGCGCCCCGAACCGGGCGTGTCCTCGCTCTACCAAGCCGTTCCGTTCCAGCAGGACGCGTCGGTGCTGGTGATCGGCGAGCGGACCAACGCCAACGGGTCCAAGGCGTTCCGCGAGGCCATGCTCAACGCCAAGTTCGACGACTGCATCGAGATCGCCCGCGCGCAGACCCGCGACGGCGCGCACATGCTCGACCTGTGCGTCGACTACGTTGGCCGCGACGGCGCGGTTGATATGTCCGAATTGGCCGGTCGGCTCGCGACCGCGTCGACGCTGCCGATCATGCTCGACTCCACCGAGCCCGAGGTCATCCGGGCGGGCCTGGAGCGCCTGGGCGGCCGCTGCGCGGTCAACTCGGTCAACTTCGAGGACGGCGACGGCCCCACCTCGCGCTACCACCGGATGATGGAGCTGGTGCAGGAGCACGGCGCGGCCGTCGTGGTCATGTGCATCGACGAGGAGGGCCAGGCGCGCACCGCCCACGACAAGGTCCGCATCGCCGCGCGCACCATCGACGCGCTGGTCGGCGACTGGGGCATGCGGGTCGGCGACATCATCGTCGACTGTCTGACCTTCCCGATCACCACCGGCCAGGAGGAAGTCCGCAAGGACGCCATCGAGACCATCGAGGCGATCCGCGAGCTCAAGCGCCGCTACCCCGAGGTGAAGACCACCCTCGGCGTGTCGAACGTGTCCTTCGGCCTCAACGCCGCCGCGCGCCAGGTGCTCAACAGCGTGTTCCTGCACGAGTGCGTGCAGGCCGGGCTGGACACCGCGATCGTGCATGCCTCGAAGATCGTCCCCATGGCGCGCATCCCCGACGACCGCCGCGCCGTCGCGCTCGACCTGGTCTACGACCGCCGCCGCGAGGGTTACGACCCTCTCCAGAAGCTCATGGAGCTGTTCGAGGGCGCC
The DNA here is from genome assembly GCF_900070365.1 of Alloactinosynnema sp. L-07. Classification (NCBI taxonomy): domain Bacteria; kingdom Bacillati; phylum Actinomycetota; class Actinomycetes; order Pseudonocardiales; family Pseudonocardiaceae; genus Alloactinosynnema; species Alloactinosynnema sp. L-07. Next base: position 1,402,430 of record NZ_LN850107.1, read on the forward strand.
ACGGTGGCCTCCTCCAAGGCCTCCCGCGCCCAGGAGATGGCGGCGCTGCCGCTGTTCGAGCGGCTGGAGCGGCGCATCGTCGACGGCGAGAAGAAGGGCTTGGCCGCCGACCTCGACGACGCGCTGCTGGAGCGGCCCGCGCTGCAGATCATCAACGACACGCTGCTGTCGGGTATGAAGACCGTCGGCGAGCTGTTCGGCTCCGGCCAGATGCAGCTGCCGTTCGTGCTCCAGTCCGCGGAGGTGATGAAGGCAGCGGTCGCCCACCTCGAGCCGCACATGGAGAAGTCCGACGACGGCGGCAAGGGCCGCATCGTGCTCGCCACGGTCAAGGGCGACGTGCACGACATCGGCAAGAACCTGGTCGACATCATCCTGTCGAACAACGGCTATGAGGTGGTGAACCTGGGCATCAAGCAGCCCATCACCACCATCCTCGACGCCGCCGAGGAACACCGGGCCGACGTGATCGGCATGTCCGGCCTGCTCGTCAAGTCCACGGTGATCATGAAGGAGAACCTGGAGGAGATGAACTCGCGCGAGGTCGCCGCCCGGTGGCCCGTACTGCTCGGCGGCGCCGCGCTGACCCGTGCCTACGTCGAGAACGACCTCACCGAGATGTACCTCGGCGACGTCCGCTACGCCCGCGACGCGTTCGAGGGCCTGCGCCTGATGGACGCGATCATGGCGGCCAAGCGCGGCGAGTCCCCGCTGGTCGACGCGGAGATGCAGGCCAAGGCCGCCGAGCGCAAGGCCCGCCGCGAGCGCTCGCTGCGCATCGCGGAGGCGCGCAAGGCCAAGGAAGAGGCCAACGAGGTCGAGCAGCCCGCGCGGTCCGATGTGGCCACCGACGTCCCGATCCCGACGCCGCCCTTCTGGGGTAACCGCATCGTCAAGGGCGTCCCGGTCGCCGACTACGCCAGGATGCTCGACGAGCGCGCGACGTTCATGGGCCAGTGGGGCCTCAAGGGCGTGCGCGGCGGCGCCGGGCCGACGTTCGAGGAACTCGTCGAGACCGAGGGCCGTCCCCGCCTGCGGTACTGGATGGACCGGCTGGCCATCGAGAACGTGCTGGCGCACGCCGCGGTGGTCTATGGCTACTTCCCGTGCGTGGCCGAGGGCGACGACCTGGTGATCCTCACCGAACCGACCCCCGACGCACCGGAGCGGCTGCGGTTCACCTTCCCGCGCCAGCGCAAGGAACGCAGGCTCTGCCTGGCCGATTTCTTCCGCCCGCGCGAGTCCGGCGAGGTTGACGTGGTCGGCTTCAGCCTGGTCACCATGGGCCAACCCATCGCGGACACCGCCAACGACCTGTTCTCGGCCAACTCCTACCGGGACTACCTGGAGGTGCACGGCCTGGGCGTGCAGCTCACCGAGGCGCTCGCCGAGTACTGGCACCGCCGCATCCGGGAGGAGCTGATCTTCGCGGGCGGCGGCGCCGTCGCCGACGAGGACCCGGCCGAGATCACCGACTACTTCTCGCTCGGCTACCGCGGCGCCCGCTTCTCCTTGGGCTACGGCGCCTGCCCGGACCTGGAGGACCGCGCCAAGATCGTCGACCTGCTCGACCCCGAGCGCATCGGCGTCAAGCTGTCCGAGGAGTTCCAGCTGCACCCGGAGCAGTCGACCGACGCGATCGTGCTGCACCACCCGGAAGCCAAGTACTTCAACACGTGACAGGGGAGTTCGTGAACAACCTGCCTGCCGCGGTCCTCTGGGACCTCGACGGCACTTTGCTCGACTCGGAAAAGCTTTGGGACATCCCGCTGTACGAGTTGGCCGAACAGCTCGGCGGCACCCTCGCGCCGGAGATCAGGCACGCGATGGTCGGCACCAACGTGCCGACCACCATGAGCCTGCTCTTCGGCGCGGTGGGCATCGAGCCGACCGAGGCCCAGGTGGCCGACGCGATCGCCTACATCGATGGCCGGATGGTTGAGCTGTTCGCCACGAAGGCGGTGTTCCGGCCGGGCGCCGAGGACGCGCTGCGGGCGGTCCGCGCGACCGGCGTGCCGACGGCCCTGGTCACCTCCACCGGGCGGGCGCTGGCCGAGATCGCGCTGGACACCGTCGGCCGGGAGTTCTTCGACGTGACGGTGTGCGGGGACGAGGTCGATGGGCTCAACAAGCCGCTGCCCGAGCCCTATCTCAAGGCCGCGCGGCTGCTCGGTGTCGACCCAGCCCGGTGTGTGGCCATCGAGGACTCGCCGACCGGGGTCGCGGCGGGTGTCGCCGCCGGGTGCGTGGTCCTGGTGGTCCCGTGTGACGTGCCGGTGGCCGAGGGGGAGCGGCGGGTGTTCCGCGAGTCCCTGGTGGGTGTCGGGGCGGACGTGCTCAGGGACATGTTTCTTAGTTTCCGCCGTTGACCAAGGTCTCGATCAAGTACGTCAACGCGATCGGGTCGTCGACGGTCTCGGTGGCGACCGTCGGCGCGGCGCGGCGTAGTTCCGTCCAGCCGATGTAGGCCGAGTAGGCCACCACGGCTTGGACGCGGGCACGATCGTGGGCCAGGCCCGCGTCGGTGTAGGCGGTGGTGAGGAAGTCCAGCCTCCGTGCGGTCACCCGGTGCAGCGCGGGTGCGACCAGCGGGTCGTCGGCGTGGGCGACGAGCGCGGGTTCGAGGCCGTCGGTCGGGTCCTCGGTCAAGGCGATGTGGAACAGCGTGCGCAGGCGTTCCCGTGGATCCGCCAGGTGGCCCACCCGCTCGATGACCGACGCGGTGCCCTCCTGCTCCCACCACTCCAGCGCGCTGAGCAGCAGGTCGTCGCGGGACTTGAAGTGCCAGTAGAAACTGCCGCGGGTGACGTCGAGGCGTTTGGCGAGCGGGTCGACGGCGACCGCGCTCACCCCGCCCTCGGCCAGGGCGGCGAGCGCCGCGGTGATCCAGTCGGTGCGGGTGAGTCTGGGCTTCGGCACGGCCATACAGTACTGTACGGAACGAGTCCATACAGTGGTGTATGGATGGTGGAGGGGAGTGGTCATGCTGGTTCTCGGGTGGTCGGCCGCGGTGGTGTTGGTGCTGGTCGGCGTGCTGCACGTGGTGTGGATGTTCTCGCCTTGGCCGCTGCGCACGCCCGAGGAGTTCGCGCGCAAGATCGTCGGGGTGGAGGCCGACAAGCTGCCGAGCAAGCCGCTGACCGCGCTGGTCGTGGTCGCGTTGCTGGCCGCGGCCTACCTGGTCGCGGCGAAGGCGGGGATCGTGGCCGCGATCGGGCCGGACTGGGGTGTGCCGGTCGGCGCGGCGGGTGCCGGGATCGTGCTGCTGCTGCGCGGGCTCGGCGGGTTCGTCCAGTCGTCGCGGCGCGACACCGAGTTCGCCCGGCTCGACCTGCGCGTGTACGCGCCGCTGTGTGTCGTGCTCGGCGGGGCGTGTCTGGCGGTCGCGATCGGGTGACCTGGGTCCCCTTGTCGACACCGGTCGGGTCCGGGATGGAAGGATCGTCGCTCGTGAAGACGTTCGACGAGCTGTTCGCCGAACTCAGCGAGCGGGCACGGACCCGGCCGGAAGGCTCGGGAACGGTCACTGCGCTGGACGACGGTGTGCACGCGCAAGGCAAGAAGGTGCTCGAAGAGGCGGGTGAAGTCTGGATCGCCGCCGAGTACCAGACCGACGACGAGTTGGCCCAGGAGGTCTCCCAGCTCCTGTACCGCGTGCAGGTCCTGATGCTCGGCCGGGGACTGGCGCTGGAGGACGTCTACCGACATCTCTGATCGGTAGGCCGCGATCCCGCAGACCACCATCCCCAGGGAGTCACCAGATGTTGCGCGTCGCAGTACCGAACAAGGGGGCGCTGGCTGTAGCCGCGTCCGAGATGCTCACCGAGGCCGGCTACCGGCAGCGGCACGAGGCCCGCGACCTGACCGTCATCGACCCCGCCAACGAGGTCGAGTTCTTCTTCCTGCGCCCCAAGGACATCGCCATCTATGTCGGGTCGGGTGAGCTCGACCTCGGCATCACCGGCCGAGACCTCGCCCTCGACTCGCGCGCCCCGGTCACCGAGCGGCTCGCGCTCGGCTTCGGTGGCTCGACCTTCCGCTACGCCGCGCCCGCGGGTCGGGACTGGAAGGTCGGCGACCTTGACGGCAAGCGGCTGGCTACGTCCTATCCGAACCTCGTCGCTGACGACCTTGCGCGGCGCGGCGTCACGGCTGACGTGATCCGCCTCGATGGCGCGGTGGAGATCTCGATCCAGCTCGGGGTGGCGGACGCTGTTGCCGATGTCGTGGGTTCCGGGCGGACCCTGCGCCAGCACAATCTGGTCGCGTTCGGCGATCCGATCTGTGCTTCTGAGGCTGTGCTGGTTGAGCGGTCGTCCGCGGCGGTGTCGCCTGCGCGTGACCAGCTCACCGCGCGGTTGCAGGGTGTTGTGTTCGCTCAGCAGTACATGATGTTGGACTACGACTGCCCGCGGTCGTTGCTGGAACCGGCGATCGAGATTACGCCTGGGTTGGAGTCGCCGACGGTGGCGCCACTGGCTAGTGCTGATTGGGTGGCTGTGCGGGCTATGGTGCCGCGTAAGGAAGTCAACGCGATCATGGATCGGCTTGCGGCTCTGGGTGCGAAAGCCGTGCTTGCCTCTGATATCAGGGCTTGCAGGCTCTAGGGCTTGGTTGGTGGGTGCCTGTTCGGGTGGTTCGCCTTGATTTGGGGCCCCTCGAATGGGCCTGTGCGGGTCAAAAGGCGAGCTCAAGGAACCTCACCCGCACCGCGAGTTTAGGCCCATTCACCCCAAATCAAGGCGAACCACCCAAACAGGCCGTTTCGTTTGGCCCCTTGCGTTCTGTGGGCCTGCCTGCACTGTCCGTCTGCTGTTCTGTCTAGCGTGGTCTGACCAGCAACGCTTGAGCCCCGCGCGCTGTGGGGCCTTGGCGGTCGTGGAGGACGGTGAACGCGGTGCCTATGCCGTGTTCACCGATCTCTGTGTGGGCGTCCATGCCCAGCCACTCGCCGTCGGGGTAGCGTCTGATGTGGACAGTGAGTTCGGTGTTGATGAAGAACCATTTTCGTGGATCCAGCAACGCTGAGACGCCGTTGCCGGAGTCGGCCAGGATCATCAGCCGCTGTAGGGCGGTTGGGTCTTCGCCTTCCACCAACGGGTATTTCTGCCGCGCCCATACCGTTGCCGGGCCGGGGATGTCGAAGGCGCCGGTGAGGGTGCGCCAGTCCATCGCGTCGACGGCGCCTGCGCCCCAGCCGTCTGGGCGGGTCATCACACGGCCCGTCTCTGGCGCGGGCAGTGGGGGGCCGTCGTCGGTTCGGACGTTGATCGAGTCTGAGGTGATCAGTCGCCAGGCTCTGGCTCTGACGACCTCGCGACCTTCGGCGATCAGGGTGGCGGCGAGCAGTTCGACCGACTTGCCGGGGCGCTCGATCTCGGCGCGCACCTCGACCTCGGCTACCGGCACCGGACCGAGGATCTCCACTGTCACCCGCGCGATCATGGACGGAAGTGCGGCGGGCAGCGCTTCCATCGCCCTGGCCAGGAGCGCGGTCGGTGGGCCGAGGTGTTGGTTGTCGGCCGACCACGGGCCCGTGGTGTGCGGGGTCGACTCGAAGCGGCTTTCGCTCAGCTTGCGGTAGAACGACATCAATCCGCGCGCTCCAGGATTGTCTCGTCGCCGGAGTCGGGCTCGGGCCAGCCGGGGTAGTCCGGTGGGGTGTTGCCGAAGGCGGGGCAGATGGCCTGGTGGGAGCACCAGTCGCACAATCTGCTCTTGTTCGGGCGAAAATCTCCAGTCGGGGCGGCGCGCAGGATGGCCGTCCAGATCGCGTCGAGGGTGCGTTCGAACCGTTTCAGTTCGGCCTCGTCGGGGGCGTAGGCCAGGGACTGCTTGTCGGCCAGGTACATCAGGCGCAACTGGCGGGGGACAACGCCGCGCAGGCGCCACAGGGCCAGCGCGTAGAACTTCATCTGGAACAGGGCCTTCGCCTCGCCGATCTCCCGGGGGGCGACGCCGGTCTTGTAGTCGACCACGCGGATCTCGCCGGTCGGGGCGACGTCGAGCCGGTCGATGTAGCCGCGCAGCAGCACCCCGGAGTCCAGTTCGGTCTCCACCAGCAGCTCGCACGCCTCCGGTTCGAGCCTGCGGGGGTCCTCCAGTTCGAAGTACCCGTCGATCATCCGGCCCGCCGAGGCCAGCCAGCTCGCCCGCTGTTCGTCCACATCGGACTCTTCGTCGAAGATCGCGGTCAGCTCTGGTTGCTCCTCGGCCAGTTTCGCCCACGTCGGGGCGACCAGCGCGTGGGCGCGGTCGGGCACCCGCTCGGCGGCGGGCAGCGCGTAGAGCTGTTCCAGGACAGCGTGCACGACCGTGCCGCGCACCTGCGCCTTGGACGGGGTCTCCGGCAGCCGGTCGATCGCGCGGAACCGGTAGAGCAGCGGACATTGCTTGAAGTCACCCGCACGCGATGGCGACAGCGCGGGGCGACGCGGGGCCGCCGACTCCGCCGGGGCCGCCGCCGGGTCCGTTCCAGGTCCGGAGAACATGCCCAGACCATAGCCGTGACCACCGACAGTTTTCGGCGACGCCGCCGAGCGTGTTCGGCCGCTGCGGCTATGGTGGCGCAATGGCCGGCGCCGGACTCCTGTTGTTCCGCTATCGGGGCGTGCCGGTCGTGCTGGCGCCGTCGTGGTGGCTCGGCGCCGCCGCTGTCGTCGTGTTCTACACGCCATTGGTCCGCAGCCTGCTGCCGGACGCGACCACAGTGACCTCGATCCTGCTGGCCACCGCGTTCGCGGTGCTGCTCGGGGCGTCGGTGCTCGCCCACGAACTCGGCCACTGCGTGGTCGCGCTGCGGCTAGGGCTGCCGGTGCGCAGGCTTCGGCTGTTTCTGCTGGGCGGCCTGTCCGAGATCACCCGCACGCCGCGCCGCCCGGCGCACGAGGGCCTGGTCGCCGCGGCCGGGCCCGCGGTGTCGGTGCTGCTGGCCGCCGCGTTCGGGCTGGCGGCGCTGGTGATGCCTGCCGACACCCCGGTATGGCTGCTGGTGCTTGAGTGCGCCTTCGCCAATACCGCCGTCGCGGTGTTCAACCTGCTTCCCGGGCTGCCCCTCGACGGCGGCCGGATGCTCCGCGCGGGGGTGTGGGCGCTCACCGGCAAACGCGGCACGGGCACCAAGGCGGCTGTGGCGGGCGGCTGGGCCGTGGCCGCGCTGCTCGTCGCGTGGGCGCTGTGGGGACTGGCCACCGAAGCCCCGGATCGCTGGCTGCGCCTCGGGGTGTGCCTGCTCACCGCGTGGTTCGTCGCCGCGGGAGCGGGTGGCGAACGGACCGCCGAGCGGCTGAGCACCTGGCCCGCAGGCTTGCGGCTGTCCGACGTGTGCAGGCCCATCCTGCAACTGCCCGCGGAGAGCCGGGTGGCCGACGCGCTGGCCGCCGCGGCCGGGCGCGGGGTGGTCCTGGTGCGGGCCGACGGCGTGGCCGCGGGGCTGCTAGACGAGATCGCGGCCGCCGAACTGGCCCAGCGTTCCCCCGGCGCTCCCGCCGAGCAGGCCGCCGAGCCGATCCGGCCGGAGTCCGTGCTGCTCGCCGCGGAGTCCGGCGAGGACATCATCGACCGGGTCCACCACACCCCGGCCTGGCAGTTCCTCGTGGTCGACGACGACGGCAGGCCGTGCGGGGTGCTGCACCGCGACGACCTGCGCGCGGCTCTGGAATCGGCCACCTAGGGGTTGACTCACCGGCCCCCGCCCGCCTCTGCGACCATCTCACCCGGTCAACCAGGCAGGAAGCGAGGCGTCGGTGTCGGCACGCAAGGTCAGCGGTCCCTTCGAGGCGGGGGACCGGGTGCAGCTCACCGATCCCAAGGGCAGGCACTACACCCTGATTCTCCAGCCGGGGGAGAAGTACCACACCCATCGCGGCGCGCTCGCCCACGACGACGTCATCGGCGCTCCTGAGGGCTCGCTGGTGACCTCCGCGGCCGGGACCTCGTATCTCGCGCTGCGTCCGCTGCTGTCGGACTACGTATTGTCCATGCCGCGCGGCGCGCAGGTGATCTATCCCAAGGACGCCGCCCAGATCGTCATGCAGGGCGACATCTTCCCCGGCGCGCGGGTGCTGGAAGCGGGGGCGGGCTCCGGCGCGCTGACCTGCTCGCTGCTGCGCGCGGTCGGCCCCACCGGCAGCGTCACGTCCTACGAGATCCGCGACGACCACGCCGAGCACGCCGAACGCAACGTCGTGCAGTTCTACGGCGAGCACCCGGCGAACTGGACGCTCACCGTCGCCGACCTGGCCACGCACACCGGCGAGGTCGACCGGGTAATCCTGGACATGCTCGCGCCGTGGGACCAGCTGTCCACGGTCGCGGCGAACCTCATCCCCGGCGGCGTGCTTGTCGTCTATGTCGCGACCACCACCCAGCTCTCCCGGGTGACAGAGGCGCTGCGCGAGCAGACCTGCTGGACCGAGCCGCAGTCCTGGGAGACCCTGATCCGGCCGTGGCACGCCGTCGGCCTTGCGGTGCGGCCAGAGCACCGGATGATCGGGCACACCGCGTTCCTGCTGACCAGCCGCAGGCTCGCCGACGGCGTGGTCACCCCCAAGCCGCAGCGCCGCCCGAGCAAGGGCTGAACATGCCGGTGGCCAGGGCTCTCGCCCTGGCCACCCGGTAACCGCGCGCGTTCGCTCAGAGCGAGACGCACCAGCCCTTGGACTTCTTCTCGAACACGATGGGGAAGTCGATCGGGTCGCTATTGGCCACCACGACCTCGGTGTCGACCTTGCCGCCCGCCGAACCGTAGATCTCCGGCTCGCCGACGACCTTCACCTTGCCGCCGTTGGGCGCCACGCTGGTGTACATGATGCCGGGGTCGGTCCCGTCGCAGGTCAGGCTCTTGGCCGTGGCCTCGTCCTTGTTGTTGACCGCCTCGGCGTACTTCAGGCCGGCTGCCTTGATGTCGTCGCCACCGCCGCCCCCGCCACCGCCGCCACTGGTGGCCTTGGTGGTCGTGGTGGTCTCCTTCTCGGAGGTGGTGGTCTCCTCCTCCGAGGTGGTCTTGGTCGTGGTCTTCGGCTTCGTCGTGGTGCTCGTCGCGCCGCCCCCGCCGCCCGCGGTGTTGTTCTTGTCGTCACCCTTGGTCAGGAAGTACACGCCGACGCCCGCGCCGCCGAGCACAAGGATCGCGATGGCGACGATGGCGACGATCTTGCCGGTGTTGCTCTTCGGCGGGGGCACCATGCCCGCCTGCTGGTAGCCCTGCTGGCCGTAGGGGTCCTGCGGCTGGCCGTACGGGTCCTGTCCGTACCCGCCGTACTGCTGGGGCTGCTGGCCGTAGCCCGGCTGCTGCCCGTAGGGCTGCTGGGGCGGCTGCTGCTGGCCGTACGGGTCCTGCGGCTGCTGGCCGTAGGGGTCCTGCCCGTACGGACCGGGGGGCTGCTGCGGTGGGTAGGTCATCTCGCGGACCCGACTCCTTGGTTGTGCGGAAGGTGTGGCTTATCGATCGTCTGGGGTGAACTTAGTGTGAGCCCGCGGGCCGCATGCGTGGATCAGGCGGTTTCCTCACCGCAGAACCGCCACACGCCGGACTCCTTGACGATCTTGATCCGGATGTGCGCGGGCTGGGGTGTGCCGCCCTCCGGGGTCAGCTCGAGGTCGATCTCCGCGGTCGCGGTGCTGCCCTTCACCACGGGATCGCCCTTGGCCTTGCCGGTCACCGTGTACTTGCTCAGCTTGCTCTCGAGCTCTGAGGTGTCGGTGCCGTACTTCTTCTTGTACGCCTCGCACGCCTCGGCGGTGACCGAGGAGAAGTCCTTCTTCGTGTACGCCTTGATGTAGGCGTCGACGATCTTCTGCGGGTCGCCGCTGCCCGCGGAGGGCTTCTCGGAGGTCTTCGTCGGGCCGTCGTTGTCGGAGCTCTCCGAGGTCGGTGGCTTCTTCGACTCCGAGGTGCCTGATGGCGCCGCGGTCGTGCCCTTGTCGTCGCCCTTGGTGAGGAAGTAGACGCCGACCCCGGCGCCGACCAGCACGATCAGGGCGATGGCCACGATGGCGATGATCTTGCCGGTGTTGTTCGGCTTGGGCGGCAGCGGCGGCTGGCCGCCACCGGGGTAGCCGCCGAAGCCCTGGTAGGCGGGCTGGCCTGCGAACGGGTCGGGCTGCTGGCCGTACGGTCCCGGCGGCGGCTGCTGGCCATACGGCCCTGGCTGCTGCGGTGGGTAGGTCATGCGCGCCCCTGACTCCTAGTATCTGCACCCGCGCGGGTCGGCGGTCTTGCGTCGTCCTCTAGACGGCTGACTGGGCCGTCGCGTTCCACGCCAAACTATCCCGACCGCATCGGCCTCGTGGTATGGGCATGGTATTGGCCCCAGGTCGGCCCCTTGCCCCTGGTGGGACTCCTCGCAGCCGCGATTAGGTGACGAAATGAGAACACTCGCGGCGGGCGCGCAGCGTGATCGAAACCCCTCGCGACCCGTGAGGTGTCCACATGGTGGCCAAAAGGGGTTGCCAATGTGGAGCGCGGTTGGCGTAATACACCGACGCAACGTAGTGGTGTGTCCTGTCGTGGCATGACCGACTTGGCCGATCAAGTGCAGCCGAGTGGGTATTGCCGGGGCGTGACACGCGGGTTCCGACATCCGGAAGCTCTGTTGTTGTCGGTGATCGCCGGTACCGTAGAAGTACGAGTTCGGGAGGAGGTGCCGACATGCAGCACGATCGTCCCGGCAGTCGGCCAGAAGAAGCCGACGATGAGCACGGTGACACGCCCGGCCAGCCAGACGAGCGCGAGTCGCGCTCGGAGGCCGCGCAGATCCGATTCCTCGAAGAGGAAGTCTCCCTGCTGCGCCGGAAACTGACGGAATCGCCGCGGCACTCGCGGCTGCTCGAACAGCGGTTGGCCGAAGCGTCGGAGCGAGTGAGTCAGCTCACCGAGCGCAACGCCAAGCTGGTCGACACATTGCGCGAGGCACGCGGGCAGCTGCTCGCGCTGCGTGAGGAGGTCGATCGCCTCGCGCAGCCGCCAAGCGGTTACGGGGTGTTCCTGACCGGCCACGACGACGGCACCGTCGACGTGTTCACCGCGGGTCGGCGGATGCGCGTCTCGGTGTCGCCAGCGGTCGAGGCGGACACTCTTCGCCGGGGCCAGTCGGTCCGGCTCAACGAGGCGCTGACCGTGGTCGAGGGGGGAGGCTACGAGCGCATCGGCGAGGTGTCGACGCTGCGTGAGCTGCTGACCTCCGATGACGAGGAGAAAGCGAGCCGCGCGCTCGTCGTCGGGCACGCCGACGAGGAGCGAGTGGTCTGGCTGGCCGACCCGCTGTGCGATTCGCCGCTCAAGCCCGGCGACTCGCTGCTGGTCGACACCAAGTCCGGCTACGCCTACGAGCGGGTGCCCAAGGCCGAAGTGGAAGATCTGGTCTTGGAGGAGGTGCCCGATGTGGACTACACCGACATCGGTGGCCTGTTCCGGCAGATCGAGCAGATCCGCGACGCCGTCGAGTTGCCGTTCCTGCACGCCGACCTGTTCGCCGAGTACGAGCTGCGCCCGCCAAAGGGCGTGCTGCTCTACGGCCCGCCTGGCTGCGGCAAGACGCTCATCGCCAAGGCGGTGGCGAACTCGCTGGCCAAGCAGGTCGCGGCCGCCAGGGCCGCCAGCGACCCCGATGCCAAGGGCAAGCCGTCCGAGGCGAAGTCCTACTTCCTGAACATCAAGGGCCCTGAGCTGCTCAACAAGTTCGTCGGCGAGACCGAGCGGCACATCCGGCTGATCTTCCAGCGGGCGCGCGAGAAGGCGTCCGAGGGCACCCCGGTGATCGTGTTCTTCGACGAGATGGACTCGATCTTCCGGACCCGAGGCAGCGGCGTGTCCTCCGATGTGGAGACCACGATCGTCCCGCAGCTGCTGAGCGAGATCGACGGTGTGGAGGGCCTGGAGAACGTCATCGTCATCGGCGCGTCCAACCGCGAGGACATGATCGACCCGGCGATCCTGCGACCAGGCAGGCTCGACGTGAAGATCAAGATCGAGCGGCCGGACGCGGAGGCGGCGAAGGACATCTTCTCCAAGTACCTCACCAGCACACTCCCGATCCACGACGAGGACATGGCCGAGTTCGGCGGCGACCGCCGCGCGTGCATCGACGCCATGATCCAGCACACGGTCGAGCGTATGTACGAGGAGACCGAAGAGAACCGGTTCCTCGAAGTCACCTACGCCAACGGCGACAAGGAAGTTCTCTACTTCCGCGACTTCAACTCCGGCGCGATGATCCAGAACATCGTCGACCGGGCCAAGAAGGCGGCGATCAAGTCGGTGCTGGAGACCCAGCAGCGCGGCCTGCGGGTGCAACACCTGCTCGACGCGATCGTCGACGAGTTCGCCGAGAACGAGGACCTGCCCAACACGACCAACCCGGACGACTGGGCACGGATCTCGGGCAAGAAGGGCGAACGCATCGTCTACATCCGAACCCTGGTGACCGGAAAGAACCAGGACTCGGGCCGGGCGATCGACACCGCGACGAACACCGGCCAGTACCTGTAAGGACAGTCAAGACGAGACCCCGCACGAGTCCGTGCGGGGTCTCGTCTTGTAGATTTCGCGCGAAAGATCGAGACGAAGGGGACGTCGTGCGCCGAGTGCGGTTCCTGGTGACCGCGGCGGTGCTGCCGGTCCTGTTCACCGCGGCCTGCTCAGACCGCCCCAACGACCTGTACACGTATTACGACGACCCCACGTCGACCGTGCCGAGCACCGCGCGCCCCTCCTCGCCCCCTTCCTCCGCGCCGCTTCCCTCTTCGGCAGCACGACAGCCGCCGTCCACGACGGCGAAGCCGGTCGACCTCGCCCCGGTCGCGTTGTCGGCGGCCGACTTGGCGGCCGAGGAGGTCACCGCGGACGGCCCCGCCGAGTCGCGATTCCCGATCCGGCTCACCGACTGCTCGGCGCCGCTGAAGCCTGCCGACAACGGCACGACCGCGCGCTGGAAGTACGCCACGGGCTCGGTCCTGACCCAGAGCGTCGCCGCTTACCCCACCCCGGCCGCGCCTGTCGTCGCCACCCTGCGGGACCACCTGGTGTGCGGCGTCTTCCTGGTTGACGGCCAGCGCTACTCGATGGAGGGCGGGGCCGACGTCACACTGGCGGGCACGGACGCCCAGATCAGCTGGTGTGCCACCGGGGCGAAGCGGTCCACGTGCTCGATCACGTTGGCGAAGGGTCGCCACTTGACCGTCGTGACCGTGGAAGCCGCCGGAACCCCACGGGCACGGTCCGCCATCACCCGCCTGGCCCCACTCGCCGCCGCGAAGCTGGCGAACGTTCAGGACTGACGGCGGAACCACTCCTCGATCGCGATCCGCCCGTCCGGCACGAACGGCCACGCCGGGTCGGACAGCTTGGCCCGCAGCTCGGCCACCGTCATCCAGCCTCCCCAGGCGATCTCCTCGTCTTGGAGCACGACATCGCCGTCCCACCACGCCTCGTAGGCGAACAGATGGATGCGGGTGTGCACCAGGTCGACGCTGAGGGTGAACAGCGGACTCAACGGCACTCCCAGAATGCCGAGTTCCTCCGCCAGCTCCCGCCGCGCGCACTCCAGCGGAGTCTCGCCGGCGGCGACCACTCCGCCCGCCCAGCAGTCGTGCATGCCGGGGAAGACGTCCTTGTCGTCGGTGCGCCGGTGCACGTGGACCCGGTCGCCGGAGCGGACGAGGATGGCCCCGCAGGCATGCCAGAGGCCCTCCGCGCGCATCCTGACCCTGGTCGCGGCACCGGTCACCACGCCGTCGGCCGAGTAGATCGCCACCAGTTCGTCGTTCGCCACACCACCGATGTTGGCACGACTCACACGCCCCACTCCCTGTTGATCATCGCGGTCGCACCGAGCCCACGATGGTGTCCGCGACGGCCGGGTCGTCGGTGATCACCAGGACGACGACGTCGGCGATCGCTCGCTGCCGGACCGTCGCCCCCGGTGGGAACTCGGCCGGGTCGCTCGGCACGGTCTCGCTTGGGTGGCCGACCCGTACCCCATAGCGGTAGCTGGGAGTGCACTTCATCGCGGTCCGCGCATCGGAAGGCAGGTCCACCGCGGGCCCGAGGGATCGATTCCCGTTCGTGCACCACTGGTCCACGGTGCCGTACGGCCAGGAGTCCGGAACGGTGAACTCGATGCCGCGCCACGATTCGACCCGCCATCCCGCGGGCGGGGATGGCTCGGCCGCGGTGCTTGAGCCACCGGAAGGGGCAGGCTTGCCCTGCGGCGTTCACCACCAGCGGCGTGCCCACGGCTACCGCGGCCGCGACCGCAACGAGGCCGACTCGCGCGGCCCGCCTGCGCCCTGACCTCCGGATCGCTCCCGCCGCCAACCCGTCGGTCGTGGGGGCCTGCTCCGCGTGGTCGCGCAGGGCAGTGGCCAGCCGGTCCTCGAACTCACTCATCGCGTTCACCCATCACAGTCCGCAGCGACGCCAGCCCCCGGGCGATGACCGCGTCGGCGGCCACGGGCGCGTGGCCCGGTGGAGCGACATTCCCGGCGGGGGCCTCGCGGCGGCGGACCTTGCGCCACCACGACACGTGGGCGTTGACGACCATCCGCCTGACATAGGCGTCGGGATCGTCCGCCGACATGATTCGCGACCAGCGCGGCAACGCCCGCGACAGCGCGTCCTGCACGATGTCCTGGGCGTCCGCCTCGTTCGCGGTGAGCACGTACGCGAACCGAAGCAGGCCCGCACCCCTGGCCGTCACGTAGGTCTCGAAGTCGACCCGGGTCGGATCACTCAGCGCGCTCACCATGACCTACAGACGACGCACGGCCGGTTTCTGTTGCAAAGTCGAGTCCGCGCGCCGTGCAGCGGCTCACCGTCCAACGGTCGGTCTCGCCCCGTAGGGTGGGCGCTATGCGGCGGATCATGGGAACCGAGGTCGAGTACGGCATCGCGGTGCCGGGCGACCCCACGGCGAACCCGGTGTTGACATCGACCCAAGTCGTGCTGGCCTACGCCGCCGCGGCGGACATCCCGCGGGCCCGGCGGGCGCGGTGGGACTACGAGGTGGAGTCGCCGCTGCGGGACGCGCGCGGATTCGATCTCGGCGCACCCGGGATGGCGCCGTCCGACCCCGATGTCGAGGACCTCGGCGCGGCCAACGTGATCCTCACCAACGGGGCGCGGCTCTACGTCGACCACGCCCACCCCGAGTACTCCGCGCCCGAGGTCACCAACGCGCGCGACGCGGTGATCTGGGACAAGGCGGGGGAGCGGGTGATGGAGGAGGCCGCGATGCGGGCGGCCACTGTGCCAGGCCAGCCCCGACTCCAGCTCTACAAGAACAACGTCGACGGCAAGGGCGCCAGCTACGGCACCCACGAGAACTACCTGATGGCCCGCAACACCCCGTTCACCGCGGTCATCGCGGGCCTCACCCCGTTCTTCGCCTCCCGCCAGGTCGTCGTCGGCTCCGGCCGGGTCGGGCTCGGCGTGGCGGGAGAGGAGGCCGGGTTCCAGCTCTCCCAGCGCGCCGACTACATCGAGGTCGAGGTCGGCCTGGAGACCACGCTCAAGCGCGGCATCATCAACACCCGCGACGAGCCGCACGCCGACGCCGACAAGTACCGCCGCCTGCACGTCATCATCGGCGACGCGAACCTGGCCGAGACGTCGACCTACCTCAAGGTCGGCACCACCGCGCTGGTCCTGGACATGATCGAGTCCGGGATCCGGTTCGACCACCTCAAGCTCGCCGACCCGGTCCGCGCCGTGCACGTGATCAGCCATGACCCGACGCTCAAGGCCACCGTCGAGCTGCAGAACGGGCGCAAGTTCACCGGCCTGGACATCCAGTCCGCCTACCTGGACATGGTCGCCGAGCACCTCGACCGCGCCGACATCGACCGCGTCTCCCTTGACGTGCTGCGCACCTGGGGCGAGATCCTCGACGCGCTCAAGCGCGACCCGATGGAGTGCGCCGACCGGCTCGACTGGCCCGCCAAGCTGCGTCTGCTGGAGGGTTTCCGGGCCCGAGACGGCCTGGCCTGGTCCTCGCCCCGGTTGCAGCTGGTCGACCTGCAGTACTCCGACGTGCGGCTCGACAAGGGCCTCTACAACCGCCTGGTCGCCCGCGGCTCGATGAAGCGGCTGGTCACCGAGGAGGAGGTGCGCTCGGCGATCACCAACCCGCCGCAGGACACCCGCGCCTACTTCCGCGGCCGCTGCCTGGAGCGCTACCCGAACTCGATCGCGGCCGCTTCGTGGGATTCGGTCATCTTCGACCTCGGCCGCGAATCGCTGGTCCGGATCCCGACCTTGGAGCCCCTGCGCGGCACCAAGGCGCACGTCGGCGACCTGCTCGACGCCGCCGACACCGCCGAACAGCTCGTCGACAAGCTGACGGGTAATCCGAAGCGTTAAGCGAACGGATCTTGTCACCGGCGCGGACAGCGACGAAAGTCGGTGGGGCTGGGTAATGTTCTAGGTAGGCCAGACGATCGGGAGGGCGATATGTCCCAGGAGCAGAAGCAGCGGCAGGGTGGCGGTGACGGCGACGAGGGGGTCGACGAGACCACCGCGGCCGGGCAGGAGCGCCGCGAGAAGCTCGGCGACGACACCGACGCGATCCTCGATGAGATCGACGACGTCCTCGAGGAGAACGCGGAGGACTTCGTCCGCGCGTACGTGCAAAAGGGCGGGCAGTAGCCGCTCCGCACAGCCCAGCCCGATCAGCGACAGGATTGAAAGAAGGCATGGAACACACCTCGTCCCGAGGGCAGCTGGGTGCGTCGCTCCCGCCTGCCTACCTGTCCGCCGGAACGTCCTCGTTCACCGACTTCCTGCACACGCAGGCCCCTGAGCTGCTGCCCGGCCGTCGGGTGCCGCGGGCCGCGGTGAGCGCCGCGGACATCCCGCACGGCACCACGATCGTCGCGGTGACATTCCAAGGCGGTGTCCTGATCGCGGGTGACCGGCGGGCGACCGCGGGCAACCTGATCGCGCAGCGGGACATCGAGAAGGTGTACCTGACCGACGACTACTCGTCGGTGGGCATCGCGGGCACCGCCGGTCTCGCCGTGGAGCTGGTCCGCCTCTACACGGTGGAACTGCGCCACTACGAGAA
Organism: Alloactinosynnema sp. L-07; assembly: GCF_900070365.1. Taxonomy (NCBI): domain Bacteria; kingdom Bacillati; phylum Actinomycetota; class Actinomycetes; order Pseudonocardiales; family Pseudonocardiaceae; genus Alloactinosynnema; species Alloactinosynnema sp. L-07. The sequence goes on from NZ_LN850107.1 coordinate 1,419,493, forward strand.
GATCGAGGGCGTCGCGCTGTCGCTGGATGGCAAGACGAACAAGCTCGCCAGCATGGTGCGCGGCAACCTCGACGTGGCCATGGCGGGCCTGGCCGTGCTGCCGTTGTTCGTCGGCTACGACATCGACGCCGACGACCCGGCCACCGCGGGCCGCATCGTGTCGTTCGACGTCACCGGCGGCCGCTACGAGGAGCGCGCGGGCTTCCACGCCATCGGCTCCGGCTCGATGTTCGCCAAGTCGGCGCTCAAGAAGCTCTACACCCCCGACGGCGACAAGGCCGCCGCTGTCCGCGCCGCCGTCGAGGCGCTCTACGACGCCGCCGACGACGACTCCGCGACCGGCGGCCCGGACATGGCCCGCCGGATCTACCCCAGCATCGTCACCATCACCGCCGACGACGGCGCGGTGCGGCTGAGCGAGGACGAGACCGCCGAGGTCGCCTCCGCCGTGGTGACCACCCGCGCCGACCGCCCTCGCGGCTGATCGAACCTCTGAAGGCCCAGTGAAGGAGTCCGCACCGTGACGATGCCGTTGTACGCCTCTCCCGAGCAGCTGATGCGCGACCGCTCGGAGTACGCCCGCAAGGGCATCGCCCGGGGCCGCAGCGTCGTCGCGCTCAAGTACGCCGACGGCGTGCTGTTCGTCGCCGAGAACCCGTCCGCCACGCTGCACAAGGTCTCGGAGATCTACGACCGCATCGGCTTCGCGGCGGCGGGCCGGTACAGCGAATACGAGAGCCTGCGCCGTGGCGGCATCCGCCACGTCGACCTCTGGGGCTACTCCTACGACCGCCGCGACGTCTCGGCCCGGCAGTTGGCCAACGTCTACGCGCAGACCCTCGGCACGATCTTCACCGAGCAGGTAAAGCCGATGGAGGTCGAGATCTGCGTTGCCGAGGTCGGCGCCACCGCCCGCCAGGACCAGCTCTACCGGCTCACCTACGACGGCTCCATCGTCGACGAGCCGCAGTTCCTCGTGATGGGCGGCCAGACCGACTCGATCGTCGCCTCGCTCAAGGAGACCTTCCAGGAAGGCATCCCCCTCAGCGACGCCGTCCGCCTGGCCGTGAAGGCCCTCGCCACCGGCTCCTCAGGTGCCGCCGCGAACGCGGGAGAGACCACCCTCGACAAACTCGAGGTAGCCGTCCTCGACCGGAAACGCCCTACCCGAGCCTTCCGCCGAATCACCGGCGCCGCCCTGACGTCGCTGCTGCCCGCAGAGGAACAGCAAGGCCAGGACACCGCCCCCGAGTCCCCGGCCAAGCCCATCGAGGACGTCCAACTCCCGCCCGCTGAGGACGAGTAACCAGAACAGGCAGGCGCAACAAGCCCCGTTAGCTGTGGTGGCAAGGCAATCCCTTGCCACCAAGACACGAGGCCGCGCCCACAAGTCCCCCGCGATGTCGAAGACGAGCCCGAACGGCCCAACACTTTGCCCAAATAGCGGGACGACATCGCGTTGCCTACGGTTACGACCATGTCAACACAGCGCCATAACCGCAGCTCACGCCGATGTTATGGCGTTCCGGGATAGGTGGAACGGCTTCAACGCCAGTCATAGTCCGATTCAACGATTCACCTGGTTGGGCGATCAATGGTCGCGTGAGGGCAGACCCGTCCAACAAGGCGATTCGGTCCCTGCTCCCAGCACATTGAGGACACACCCATGCTCGGTGCCACGCCGAGACGACGAGCGATCACGCTCGCTGTCTCAGTCGCGCTCGTGGGTGCCGCCGTGGCGATTCCCGGATTCGCCAACGCCGCACCAGAGCCTGAGTCCCCCATCCGTCTCGTGACCGGCGAGTTCTACCCGAGTGCTTTGGCCAAGCTGCCGCAGGGCCTGGAGACCAAGACCCTGGGCGCCGCCGAACGCGGCAGCTACCTGGTGCAGTTCAGCGGGCCCGTCCGCGAGGAGTGGAAGGCCGGGCTGACCGCCATCGGCGCCCACATCGTCGAGTACATCCCCGACAACGCCTTCAAGGTCCGGATGAACCCGGGCCAGGCGAACCGCGCGGCCAAGCTGGCGGGCGTGCACTACGTCGGCCGCTTCCAGTCCGCGTGGAAGGTCACCAAGGACGCCAAGGCCAAGATCGACGAGGGCAAGGCGGGCATCTACAAGGTCCGCGCCGAGAGCGGCATCGACCTGGGTGCCTTGCGCAAGTCGGCCGAGGCCACCGGCGCGGTCGTGTCGAAGGCGGAGGACGGCACCCTGCTGCTGGCCGCCGACCCGACGCAGGCGGGCAAGATCGCGGGCATCGAGGACGTCGCGTTCATCGACAAGTTCCGCATCCAGGAGAAGCACAACGAGCACGCCGCGGGCACCCTCATGCGGGCCACCCAGGCGAACGCGCGCGGCTACGACGGTTCCACCCAGACCGTCGCGGTCGCCGACACCGGCCTCGGCGGTGGCACCGCCGCCACCGCGCACCCTGACATCCCGGCCGCGCGCATCCAGGCGGTCCGCGCGTGGGTCGCCGCCGACTCTGCGGGCTGCTACGACGTGCAGGGCAACGGCGCCGCCGACGAGGACAGCGGCCACGGCACGCACGTCGCGGTCTCGGTGGTCGGCGACGGCATGGCCAACGGCACCGGCAAAGCCGCCGCGTACGGCGCCCGGCTGGTGTTCCAGGCTGTCGAGGACTACGTCGACATGCAGGGCGCCTGCGCCGCACAGTACCCCGACGGCTACTACCTGCTCGGTCTGCCCGACGACCTGACCCAGCTGTTCCAGCAGGCCTACACCGACGGCGCGCGCATCCACGCGAACTCGTGGGGCTCGGCCGCCGCGGGCCAGTACACCGACAACTCGCAGGCCGCGGACAAGTTCATCAACGAGCACCGCGACATGCTGATCACCTTCAGCGCGGGCAACGAGGGCATCGACGCCAACCGCGACGGTGTCATCGACAACGACTCGATCGGCGCCCCAGCGACCGGCAAGAACGTGCTGACCGTCGGCGCGTCGGAGAACGGCAAGCTCCAGTCGCCGTGCGACGCGAACCTGACCTACCTTCCGCAGACCGCGAAGGAGCAGGCCACCTTCAACAACCGGTCCTGCCGCGACGTCAACGGCCAGAACATCATCCCGACCTGGGGCGACTGGTGGCCGGACGACTACCCGACCGAGCCGATCAAGTCCGATCCGCAGACCGGCAACCCGCAGCAGGTCACCGCGTTCTCCAGCCGCGGCCCGACCGACGACGGCCGGATCAAGCCGGACATCGTCGCGCCCGGTTCGTGGATCCTGTCTGGCTACTCCGACCAGTACCAGCAGCAGTACGACGGCGCCGGGGCCAACAAGCCCATCAACGGTGCCCCGCAGCACGACGGCTACGGCTTCCCGCTGAACGACGACTACAAGTACTTCAGCGGCACGTCGATGTCGAACCCGCTCGCCGCGGGCGGCGCCACGGTGGTCCGCGACTTCTACAACAAGAAGTACGGCGTCAACGCCACGGCCGCGCTGGTCAAGGGCACGCTGGTCAACTCGGCCACCGACCTGCTCGACGAGAACGAGGACGGCGCCAACGACAACGACCTCCCCGTGCCGAACGCGCACGAGGGTTGGGGTTTCGTGAACCTCGACAAGGCCACCGCGGGCACCGCCAAGTACGTCGACGAGGCGGCGGCCGGCCTGGCCACCGGCGGCCTGTCGGAGACCAAGTACAACGTCGAGGCGGGCCAGCCGCTCAAGATCACCGCGGCGTACTCGGACAAGGAGGCGGCGGTCAACGCGGCCGTCACCCTGGTCAACGACCTCGACCTTGAGGTCGTGTCGCCGAGCGGCACCGTCTACCGCGGCAACGTCTTCGCGGGCGGCTGGTCGAACGCGGGCGGCACCGCCGACCGGCGCAACAACCTGGAGAACGTCTACATCCAGAACCCCGCCGCGGGTGAGTGGACCGTTCGGGTGCGCGGCTTCAACGTGCCGTCCGGCCCGCAGAAGTTCGCGCTGGTCGTCGACGGCAAGTTCGCCACCGGCGGCACCAACGCCAACCCGGTCGTCACCAACCCCGGCAACCAGTCCACCAAGGTCAACACCGCGGTGAACGTGCAGATCCAGGCGACCGACGCCAACGGCGACACCCTCGCCTACGCCGCGTCCGGCCTGCCCGCTGGCCTGAGTATCGGGGCAGGCAACGGCCTGATCTCCGGCACCCCGACCACCGTCGGGAACAGCAACGTGACCGTCACGGTCACCGACGGCAAGGGTGGCAGCGGCAACACCGCGTTCACCTGGGCCGTCACCAGCACCACCACGCCCACGCAGCTGCTGACCAACGCGGGCTTCGAGTCCGGCAACACCGGCTGGAGCGGGTCCACCACCGGAGTCATCACCAACTCCACGAGCCGCCCGACCCACGGCGGCACCTGGTGGGCAGGGTTCGGCGGCAACGGCAGGACGACGACGGAGAACCTGTACCAGCAGGTGACCATCCCGTCCACCGCGACCAGCGTGAGCGCGAGCTACTGGGTCCGGATCGACACGGCGGAGAACACCACCTCCACCCAGTACGACAAGCTGCAGCTGCAGGTGCTCAACAGCTCGGGCACGGTGCTGACCACCCTCGGCACACTCTCGAACCTGAACAAGAGCACGTCCTACGTTCAGAAGACGTACGACCTGTCGGCCTACAAGGGTCAGACCATCCGCCTGCGGTGGATCGCGACGGAGGACTACTCCCTCCAGACGACCTTCGCGGTGGACGACGCCGCACTGACTGTCTCCTAGTCAGCGGGTCGTGAAGACACCCGTGGCGCGGTCGGCGCGAACCGGCCGCGCCACGGTGTACTGAAGTTGATCACCAATGGTGGTCTGGGTCCGGCGACGTCTTGGGTAGACGTCGCCGGACCCGGTTTTACACGCTCGGAGTCGAAATTGTGTGGACTGTCCCACGGGGGGCCCAGAAATTTGCATAACGTCGGCTCAGCGGGCATAACTTTGGTGTGCACGAGCTTGAACTTCGCCACCTCCGAGTCATCATCGCCGTCGCCGACGCCGGGAGCCTGTCCAAGGCAGCGGTCCAGCTCGGGGTGTCCCAGCCCGCGTTGACCGCCCAGCTCCAACGCCTGGAGCGGCGCGTCGGCGGAATGCTGTTCGCCAGGTCCGGTACCGGGGTCGTGCCCACTGACCTGGGCACCTATGTGCTTTCGTCCGCCCGTGCGGTGCTCAGCGACGTCGACGACCTGATGGCTGGGATCAAGCAGCGCACGCAAGCGGTCACCGTCGCGGGCACGGTCCGGGTCGGCGGGCTGCCCGGTCTGATCGTGCCGCTGTTCGCCACGGCCATCGCCGAACGCCTTGGCACCGAGATCGCTCTGGAAGTCGACAGCAGCCCGACCGACCTGGTCCGCAAGGTGGCCGATGGTAAGATCGACTTCGCCGTCCTGGAGGAGAGCCCCGGCTTCCGCACGCCGATGCCGCCCCAGGTGCACAGCCGGGTGATGCTCAGCGCGCCGCTCTTCGTCGGCCTTTCCGAGAGCCACCGCCTCGCCGACGTGGGTGACCTGGAGCTGCGCGACCTGGCCGAGGAGAGCTGGGTGCTGCCGCCCATCGCGGATGTGCCCGAGCAGCTCGCTCTGGTGCGCGCGTGCGCGGGCAGCGGCTTCACCCCGCGGATCAAGTACGAGGTCTCCGACACGACGACCACCCGGGCGCTGGTGCAGGCCGGGGCGGTGACGCTGGCCAAGCCGGTCGCCCGCGAAGGCAGCGGGCTGGTGATCCGTGCGATCGTCGGGACGCCGCTGCGCATGGAGGTCGTCTTGATCTGGAACGAGGAGAGCACGCTCGCGGGCGGCATCGAGTCGGCGCCCGCGTCGCTGCTGTCGGCCTACTCGCAGCTCTCGGACACCAATCCGCTGTTCGCGGCCTGGTGGGACGCCAACAAGGACGCCCCAGCCGAAGCGGCGGGCCGCCGCTAGGCTAGGCCGCCTCCCCGGAATTCTTGGGCTTGGTCACCGATCGAGGCAACCTCGCGCCCGTTGGGAACCGTGGTCGGTTGCCGGCACGGTTCCCTTAGGCGCCGGTCTATCCGGGCCACTGGTTTGATGAGAACTCCGGCTCGCCCCACGTGTTGACCTCGACCGGGTCGCCGACCGACAGCTTGCCGGGGCGCACGACGGAGAACTTCGCGCCGAACGCGACGCCGTCCTCGGTGCGGCGGTAGTCGGCCAGGGTGCGCAGCGGCTCCGGTCCGGCCTTGACGCCCGCGCCCTGGTCGACGGTGGTGACCGCGCAGCGGATGGCGAGTTTGGTGTAGGCGAGTTCGCAGGCACCGATCCGCAGGTGGCGCAGCCGGTCCTCGACGGACGGCTCGTCCCAGCCGTCGACCACGATATTGGCCCGGAAGCGGTCCAGCGGCAGCGCGGCGGATCCCCGCCGCACCAGCCTGCCGTTCAACTCGGCGAGCGTCGCCAGGCTCAGCAGGTGCACCGCCGAGCTGTCGGCGTAGCCGGACGTGCCGGGCACCTCTCCGTCGGTGACCCGGTCGTGCTCGGGCGGCACCCGCACCAGCCTGCTCGCCTCGCCCAGCGCGTCGGACAGCCAGGCCGCCGCGTCGTCGCCGAGGTCGATGCCTTGATACGGCGCCTTGAACAGCGTCACGTCTCGGCGCGGCGCGGTGAGATCGACCGGGACCTCGATCGGCTCCATCCCGTCGACGCGCAGCGTGATCCGGTCGCCGGTGTCGGTGACGGAGGGCCGGATCGTGGCCAGCCGGGGGGAGCGGCGCTGGCTGCGGAACAACCCGGTCAGGTCGGTGACCATGAACGCGCGGTCGTGGGCCAACCCGGCCGCCGTCGTGACCGCGTCCGCGACGGAGACGCCCGCGCAGCCCTTGATCGGATAGGTGTTCAGCTCAACGACGGTCGCCACAGCGCCGAAACTACCGGTAGATCGAGAGCGCCCGCGGGCGTGAGCGGAAACAGAACCGGTTGGCCAGGGGCCCGACTTCGCCGTCGGTGGCGATCCGCCGGTGCCCGTCGAGCAGGTGGACGTCCAGTTCGGGGACGTCGAGTTCGCGGTACACGTGGCTGGTGCCCAGCGTGCGGGCGAGGGTGGCCAGGACGAACCGGGCACGGGAGAACGGCACGTCGGCGCGCAGGTAGCGAACGTCGAGCAAACCGGTGTCCAAGGCCGGGCGGCGGGTGGGCGCGAAGCCCTTCGGGTCGTAGATGCCGTTGCCCACGAACAGCCACCACACCAGGTGCGGCTTGCCGTCCAGCGCCATCCGGATCGGCTGGGCACGGCGCAGCGAGCGCCACATGGCCACCGCACCCGCGGGCCACTTGGGCCAGCCCTTCGACTCCAGCTTCTCCCGCATCCGGACCATCTCGGGGTAGCCGCCGACGCTGGCGGTGTTGACGAACCAGCGGTGCCGCTCGGCCCCCAGCGGTCGATGATCTCCACTCCGGCCAGGTCGATCTCGACGCCGCGGCCATCGGCGACGGCGGCAGCGGCGTCATCGGCGGTCTCCACACCGATGTCGCGGGCGAAGTGGTTGAGCGTGCCCGCCGGGATCAGCACCAGCGGCAGCTGGAACTCCGCGGCTACCGCGGCGACGGCGGCGACGGTGCCGTCCCCGCCCGCGACGCCGAGCGCGCGGATACCCGGGGTGGCCTTGACCTCGTCGGACAGGCTGTCGATCAGGTTCGTCCCCGGCGTCGGGTTGATCACGGTCGCCATGGGCCAGCGTTCGGCCAGCTCGTCGGTGGGGTCGTCGCCGAGGCCGGAATTGGGGTTGACCAGCACGAGCAGGCCCTCGCCTGCGGGGAGGGGCTCGACGGCCGCTGAGTGGGCGGTATGGGCGGCTGTCGGCTTGACCACCGGCCACCAGTGCCGCACCAGGTACGCGGCACCGACGCCGATCGCCGCGCCCGCGGCGACGTCGCTGGGCCAGTGCACGCCGGTGTGCACCCTGGAATAGGCCACCGCGGCGGCCACCGGGGCCAGGACGGCGGCGGCTTGGGGGCACTCCATCGCCACCCCCGTGGTGAACGCGACCGCCGAGGCCGAGTGTCCCGACGGGAACGACGAACTGATCGGGCGCTTGGTCAGCCGCCGCGGTATCGGCAGCAACTCGGCGGCGGGCCGCCTGCGCGGGAACAGGTTCTTCCCGACGAGGTTGGCCGACGCGCTGGCGATCGCGATCGATCCCACGCCTCGGACGGCCGCCCGCCGGGTCGGGCCCTTCTTGGCGGCCAGGATGGCGGCGACGGCGAACCACAGTCCGCCGTGGTTGGCCGCCATGGACAGCCGCTTGAGTCCGCGGTCGACGGGGGAGGTGGGCAGCGCCGCGGTGGCCCTGACCAGCGCCTGGTCCAGCCGGTTTACGCGGCGCGCGGAGCGCTTGACATGACCGAACATGATCCCCTGATTCAACAGGACGGCGCAGCCGCCCGCTTGACGACCCGGCCCTGGTGCTGCACTAGGTGAACGGCCGGTGACCGAAACGGTCGATAACGGATAGGTGGACCGCCCCGATCGGCGCTCTGATGTTGTCGGTCTTTGCGCATAGGCTAGAAGGATGCAGCGGCGGATCTTCGGAATCGAGACCGAATTCGGCGTGACCTGCACGTTCCACGGACAGCGCAGGCTGTCCCCGGACGAGGTCGCGCGGTACTTGTTTCGGCGCGTGGTGTCGTGGGGGCGTTCCTCGAACGTCTTCCTGCGCAATGGATCACGCCTCTACCTGGATGTCGGATCACACCCCGAGTACGCGACGGCGGAGTGCGACGACCTGGTCCAACTCGTCACCCACGACAAGGCGGGGGAGCGGATCCTGGAGGATCTGCTCGTCGATGCCGAACGCAGACTCGCCGACGAGGGCATCGGCGGCGACATCTTCCTGTTCAAGAACAACACCGACTCGGCGGGCAACTCCTACGGCTGCCATGAGAACTTCCTGGTCACCAGGGCCGGGGAGTTCTCCCGCATCGCCGACGTGCTCCTGCCGTTCCTGGTCACCCGGCAGCTGATCTGCGGCGCGGGCAAGGTCCTGCAGACCCCGCGCGGCGCGGTGTACTGCCTGTCCCAGCGCGCCGAGCACATCTGGGAGGGCGTCTCCAGCGCCACGACCAGGTCGCGCCCGATCATCAACACCCGCGACGAGCCCCACGCCGACGCCGAGCGCTACCGCCGCCTGCACGTCATCGTCGGCGACTCGAACATGGCCGAGCCGACGACGCTGCTCAAGGTCGGTACGGCGAACCTGGTCCTGGAGATGATCGAGGACGGCGTCCAGTTCCGGGACTTCAGCCTGGACAACCCCATCCGCGCCATCCGCGAGATCAGCCACGACCTCACCGGCCGCAGGCTGGTCCGGCTCGCGGGAGGCCGCGAGGCGTCGGCGCTCGACATCCAGCGGGAGTACTACGCCAAGGCCGTCGAGCACGTCGCCCGCCGCTCGCCCGACCCGCTGGCCCAGCGCGTGGTCGACATGTGGGGCAAGGTCCTCGACGCGATCGAGGCGCAGGACCTCACCAAGATCGACCGCGAGATCGACTGGGCGATCAAGCACCGGTTGGTGGAGCGCTACCAGGCCAAGCACAACCTGGATCTGTCCAGCGCCCGCATCGCCCAACTCGACTTGGCCTACCACGACATCCGACGCGGCCGGGGCATCTTCGACCTGCTCCAGCGCAAGGACCTGGTGTCCAGGGTGACCGACGACGGCGAGATCGAGGCCGCCAAGGACACCCCGCCGCAGACCACCCGGGCCAAACTCCGCGGCGACTTCATCGCCGCGGCACAGCAGGCGGGCCGCGACTTCACCGTCGACTGGGTCCACCTCAAGCTCAACGACCAGGCCCAGCGCACCGTCTTGTGCAAGGACCCGTTCCGCGCGGTGGACGAGCGTGTCGAACGTCTGATCGCTTCGCTGTAAGTCGGTTGCCGAGGGCGGGCCTTGTGGGGACGATCCCCGCATGGTCCGCCCTTCGCCTGTCCTGACCGGTGACATCGTCGTCCTGCGCCGCAAGCGTCCCAGCGACCTGGCTGAGCTGTGGGCGGTGGTCGATGCGGCCCTGCCCCACCTGCGCCCGTGGATGTCGTGGACGCTGGGCGGTGTCACCGAGGACACCATCCGAGGGCACCTCGCCGACGTCGACGTGGCGTGGGACGCGGGCACGGAGTTCGGTTACTCGATCACCATCGACGGCGCGATCGTCGGGAGCTGCTCGCTGATGGCCAGGGTCGGCCCGGGCGGCATCGAGATCGGGTACTGGCTGCACCCCGCCCACGTCGGCCGCGGCGCGGCGCTGGAGGCCGCGGCTCTGCTGGTCGAGACCGCTTTCGGGCTACCGGGCGTCCAGTTCGTTGAGATCGTGCACGACTCGGCCAACGTCCGCAGCGGCGCCATTCCGCGCAAACTCGGCTTCACCGAGGTCGCTCGGGTCTCGCCGCCGCAGGATCCGATCACGTCGGCTGAGGACGGCGTCGACGTCCGCTGGCGCCTTACCAAACCACGCTGACCCACACGTCTCCTTCAAGGCCTTGAGGCTGCTCCATGGATCTCATTATTCGCTATTAGCTATCAAGATATCCGATGGTGGCGTTCCCCCGATGGGGTGCCGGTGAGAGGAAATAGGGGAAAAGCGCCAGGACCTGGGCCGCGCGGAATCCGTCGTCGGGTGGGGGATTCGCACGCATGTTCGGTGTGTTGGGTGAAGGTGCAGGGTGCGGGCACGTTATGGTGCGCAGGTGTCCGTCGCACGCGCCGAGCGCTTGGTGAATCTGGTGCTGTGCCTACTGTCGACTCGCCAGTACCTCAGCGCCGATCGGATTCGGGGGATCGTCCCCGGCTACTCCGACGCGCCCACAGATGAAGCCTTCTTCCGTACCTTCGAGCGGGACAAGACCGAGCTGCGCGACCTGGGCATCCCGCTCGAGGTGGGCCGCAACTCGGTGTTCGACACCGTTGACGGCTATCGCATCGCGCGGCGGGATTACGAGCTCGGCGAGATCGACCTGGAGCCCGACGAGGCCGCCGCGGTGGCGTTGGCGGTGCGGCTGTGGGACTCCCCGCAGCTCACGGGAGCCGCGCACGGTGCCCTGTTGAAGCTGCGGGCGGCTGGGGTGGATGTCGACCAGGCCGCGCCCGCGATCGTCGAGTCCAAGGTTCGTACGTCCGAGCCCGCGTTCGCGCCGCTGTTGGCGGCGGTGCAGGACGGGCAGGCGGTGTCGTTCGGCTACCGCAAGCCCTCGCCGGCCGAGGTCACCGACCGGGTGCTCGATCCGTGGGGCGTCGTCTCCTGGCGGGGCCGCTGGTACGTCGTCGGCCACGACCGCGACCGAGGGGCGCCGCGCTGCTTTCGGCTGTCGCGGGTGGTCGGCGAGGTTCGCAAGGTGGGCAAACCAGGGCAGGTACGCAGGCCCGAGAACGTCGACCTGATGCAGTTCGTGGCCAACACCGGCGGTGAAGCGGTCCACTCGTCCACCATCCGGGTCTGGGTGGCCGACGGCCGCGCCGCCGGGGTGCGGCGGCGGGCGACGGTCGTGGACAGGCAGGACATCGACGGGGTGGCGGGCGACGTCCTGGAGTTGGAGCTGCGCTTCCCCGACACGGCGGCGGGATGGCTGGCCGGATACGGCGCCGATGTCGTCGTGATGGAGCCTGAGGTGTTGGCCAAGTCGGTGCGGGAGCGACTGATCGCGGTCGCGGGGGAGGCACGATGACCGCCGCGCAGGATCGCCTGCCCAGGCTGTTGGCGCTGGTGCCCTATCTGATCGCCCGGCCGGGGATCCGCATCGAGGAGGCCGCCGCCGACTTCGAGGTCACCACCAAGCAGCTGCGCAAGGACCTGGAGCTGCTCTGGATGTGCGGGCTGCCCGGCTACGGCCCGGGCGACCTGATCGACATTTCGTTCGACGAGGACACCGTCACCGTCACCTTCGACGCGGGCATGCGCAGGCCGCTGCGACTCACCGGGGCCGAGGCGACCGCACTGCTGGTGGCGCTGCGCGCCCTGGTCGACACCCCCGGGGTGGTCGACGCGGACGCGATCCGCAGGGCCGTCGCCAAGATCGAGGTCGCCGCGGGCCAGGCGCAGCCCGCCGGGGTCGCGGTGGGTCTGGGCGTGCGCGAGGCCGCGGAGACGGTCAAGGTCCGAGAGTCCGTCCAGGCCGCTCTGCAGGCGGGTCGGGCGATCCGGATGGCGTACTACACCGCCTCCAAGGACGAGGTGACCGAGCGGACGGTCGACCCGATGCGGGTGCTCATCGTCGAGGGCCGCGGCTACCTGGAGGCCTGGTGCAGGCGGGCCGAGGCGGTCCGGCTGTTCCGGCTCGACCGCATCGACGAGCTGGCGGTGCTCGACGAGCCCGCCGCGCCGCCCCCCTACGCCGAGCCGACCGACGTCTCGGCGGGTCTGTTCCGGGCCGCCCCGGACCAGTCGGTGGCCCGGCTCGTGCTGGAGCCGGACGCGCGCTGGATCTCGGAGTACTACCCGGTCGAGGACGTCGAGGAGCTGGGCGCGGGCAGGCTGCGGGTGTCGATGCGGTACTCCGACACGTCGTGGATCGTGCGGCTGCTGCTCGGCCTCGGCGGCGAGGTCAGCGTCGAGGAACCGCCCCACTTGGCCGACGAACTGCGGGCGCAGGCCGCGGCCGCGGTGACGCGGATTGATCGTTACCTCGCGGCCACCTGATGTCCGCCGGCGTCTGTGCCGGGAGTGACCGCGGACCAGGTAGGGTTTCGTCGTGCCGTACCTGCCGATCGCGGTACTAGCCCTGGCTGGGCTGGTACTGCTTGGATTAGCTCTGGTCCGCCTGGTTAGTGGGCTGGGTCGGGTGCGGGCCGCTCTCGCGGCGGCGAAGACGACCTTCGGTGACAAGACCGGGTTCCTCAGGGCCAGGTCCGCCGCCATCGGGGTCGCGCTCGCCGAACGGAAGCGGTCCGCCGGGCGCGTACCATCGACAAGGCGAATGCAGACAGGAGGACGGCCGTGAATCTGGGACCGTGGGAGATCCTCATCATCGCAGTGGTGATCGTGCTGCTGTTCGGTGCGAGGAAGATGCCTGCCATGGCGCGCTCGCTCGGGCAGTCCATGCGCATCCTCAAGGCGGAGACCAAGGGGATGCGCGAGGACGAGAAGTCCGAGGAGGCCAAGCCCGACGCGGCCCCGGCCACCCCGCAGCAGCTGCCCGCCGCCGCCGCGCCGGTGCAGACCCCGGAGCAGCTGCAGAAGCAGATCGATGAGCTGCAGGCCAAGGTCAACCAGCAGAACCAGCCGCACAAAAACGCGAGCTGAGAGGAACGGTTCGCACGGTGGTGCGTGATACGCCCCGCCGGGATGGAAGCCGTCGCGAGAAGCGGAAGATCCGCAGTCGTCGGCACAATCCCGACGGCACAATGTCGTTGAAGGATCACCTGTACGAGCTTCGTAACAGGTTGGGTTTGGCGATCCTCTCCATCCTGCTGGGCGGTGTTTTCGGCTTCCTGTGGTTCATGTACGACATCGGACCGATTCCCTCGCTGAGCAAGGTGTTGTTGGGCCCCTACTGCGAGCTGCCCAGTGACGTTCGGTTCTCGCCGAACGACAAGTGTCAGCTGTTCCAGACGAAGCCTTTCGAAGCCTTCATGGTGAACTTCAAGGTCGGTATCGCGGCGGGCATGGTCGTGACCGCTCCGCTGTGGCTGTACCAGTTGTGGGCGTTCATCACCCCCGGCCTGTACTCGCGGGAGCGCAAGTTCGCGTACATCTTCGTGTTCTTCGCCTCGATCTTGTTCGCCGCGGGCGCGGTGCTGGCGTTCTTGGTGATCCCGCAGGGCCTTGAGGTCCTGGTCAGCTTCGGTGGCGACGCGTTCATCACCGCGTTGAACGCCACGGACTACATCTCGTTCGTGCTGGTCATGCTGCTGATCTTCGGTGTGAGCTTTGAGATGCCGCTGTTGGTGATCATGCTCAACATGGTCGGCGTGCTTCCGTACGCGAATCTGAAGCGTTGGCGGCGCGGGATCATCTTCGGCCTCTTCATCTTCGCCGCGGTCGCCACGCCGGGCACCGACCCGATCTCGATGATCGTGTTGTCGGCGGCGATGACGGTGTTGTTCGAACTGGCCGTGCAGGTCGCCCGGATCCACGACAAGCGCAAGGCCAAGCGGGAAGCCGCGGAGGACTTGGGCCTCAGCGACGACGAGGCGACGCCGCTGGACCTGAGCGCGGCGCCGGTGGCGCCGAGCAAGCCGCTGGCCGAGCTGGGCAAGGATCTCGACGACGTGACCTGATCGCGTCGCCCGGCCTGTGGATAGCGGGCGACGCGTGTCGGTCCGATGTGAAAGCCTTGCGTCGTGTCCGTATCCCGCACCCCGGCCGAGGCGTACGCGGCCTCCCGTCGCCGTGTGAGCAGCCCTAAGCTCGCGCAGTTCGCAGGCGAGCTGACCTTCGATCTCGACCCCTTCCAGGCCGACGCGTGCGGCGCGCTGGAAGGTGGCCACGGGGTCCTCGTATGCGCGCCCACCGGCGCGGGAAAGACGGTGGTGGGTGAGTTCGCGGTGCACTTGGCGCTGGCCGAGGGCCGCAAGTGTTTCTACACAACGCCGATCAAGGCGCTGTCGAACCAGAAGTTCGCCGACCTGACCGCGCGCTACGGCGCCAAGTCCGTTGGTCTGCTGACCGGAGACACCTCGGTCAACGGCAACGCGCCGGTGGTCGTGATGACCACCGAGGTCCTGCGGAACATGCTTTACGCACGGTCCTCCGCGCTCGACGGCTTGGGCTATGTGGTGATGGACGAGGTCCACTACCTGGCCGACCGGTTCCGCGGCGCGGTGTGGGAAGAGGTGATCCTGCACCTGCCGGAGTGGGTCAACCTCGTGTCGCTGTCGGCGACGGTGAGCAACGCCGAGGAGTTCGGCGAGTGGCTGGTGGCGGTGCGCGGCGACACGACGGTGGTCGTCGACGAGCACCGGCCGGTGCCGCTGTGGCAGCACATGCTGGTCGGCAACCGGTTGCTGGACCTGTTCGCAGGCGACGAGCCGAGCTCCTCCGAGCTGCACATCAACCCGCACCTGGTGCGCCGGGCCGAGGAAGTCGGGCGGGCGCACGCGCCGTGGCACGGGTCTCGCGCGCGCGGCGGTCGGGCCTCGGGTCAGCGGGGTGGGCCGCGGTTCAAGCCGCCGTCGCGGGTCGAGGTGATCGAGCGGCTCGACTCGCAGGGGCTGCTGCCCGCGATCATCTTCGTGTTCAGCCGGGCGGGCTGTGAGGCCGCGGTGTCGCAGTGCGTGCGGTCGGGGTTGCGCCTCAACACCGAGGACGAGGCCGCCGAGGTGCGCCGGATCGTCGACTCGAAGACCAGGGAGCTGCCCGACGGCGACCTGACGGTTCTGGGGTTCTGGGAGTGGCGGGAGGCGTTGGAGCGCGGGTTCGCCGGGCACCACGCCGGTCTGCTGCCCGCGTTCAAGGAGACCGTGGAGGAGCTGTTCCTGCGTGGGCTGGTCAAGGCGGTGTTCGCCACCGAGACGCTGGCGCTGGGGATCAACATGCCCGCGCGGACGGTCGTGCTGGAGAAGCTGGTCAAGTACAACGGTGAGGCGCATGTCGAGCTGACGCCGGGGGAGTACACGCAGCTCACCGGCCGCGCCGGGCGGCGCGGGATCGATGTCGAGGGCCACGCGGTGGTGGTGTGGCAGCCGGGGTTGGACCCCAAGCAGGTGGCGGGGCTGGCCTCGACCAGGACGTATCCGCTGAAGTCGTCGTTCAAGCCCGGCTACAACATGGCGGTCAACCTGGTCGACCGGCTGGGCGCGGCGCAGGCGCGGGAGATCCTGGAGCAGTCGTTCGCGCAGTTCCAGGCCGACCGGTCGGTCGTTGGCCTGTCGCGGCGGGTGGAGCGCAACCGGGAGGCACTGGCCGGGTACTCCGACTCGATGTCGTGCCATCTGGGCGATTTCGCCGAGTACGCGGCGCTGCGCAAGCAGATCTCGGACCGGGAGAAGGCGCTGTCGCGGCAGAACAGCACGGCGCGGCGTGCCGAGGCGGCGCACTCGTTGGAGCAGCTGCGCAAGGGCGATGTGATCGCGGTGCCCGCCGGTCGCCGGTCGGGGCTGGCGATCGTGATCGATCCTGGGCTCGACCCGATGGGCGAGCCGCGGCCGCTGGTGGTGACCGAGGACCGCTGGGCGGGCCGGTTGTCGGTGTCGGACTTCCCGAACCCGGTGACCGCGCTGGGCCGGGTGCGGCTGCCCAAGCAGGTGGATGTTCGGTCGCCGCGGTCGCGCCGGGATCTGGCCTCGACGCTGCGGGCGGCGGGGATCGAACTCCCCGCGCGGGAGCGGCGCCGGGGTGGAACCGACGACGACCCGGAGTTGGCGGCGGCGCGGCGGGCGCTGCGGGTGCACCCGTGCCACGGCTGTCAGGACCGGGAGAACCACGCGCGGTGGGCGGAGCGATATCAGCGACTGCTGTCGGAGACCGAGCAGGTCGAGCGCAAGGTCGCGGCGACGACACATTCGCTGGCCAGGGCGTTCGACCGGATTCGCGGGCTGCTGGCCGAGCGCGGCTATCTGGCTCCGGGCACGGGGGACAAGCAGGGCGAGCAGGTGGTGACCGAGCACGGCAAGCGGCTGGCCAGGTTCTACAGCGAGTCCGACCTGCTGGCCGCCGAGTGCCTGCGCAACGGTGTCTGGGATGGTCTGGGCGCCGCGGAGTTGGCGGCGGTGGTCTCGGCGCTGGTGTTCGAGGCGCGGCGCGACGGGCCGCTGGAGCCTAGGGTGCCCGGTGGCGAGGTCGAGGCCGCGCTGGTGGCGACCGCGCGGTTGTGGGCGGAGTTGGAGAGCGACGAGCGTCACCACCGGCTCGACCGCACCCGCCAGCCTGACCCTGGCTTCGCGTGGACGGTGTTCCGGTGGGCGCGGGGTGAGTCGCTGGAGAAGGTGATCACGGCGGCCGACTCGGCGGGCCATGAGCTGTCGGCGGGTGATTTCGTGCGCTGGTGCAGGCAGGTGATCGATCTGCTCGACCAGATCCGGGACGTCGTTGGCGAGCATCAGCCGGTCGGGGCGACCGCGGCGGAGGCGGTCAAGGCGATCCGGCGGGGCGTTGTGGCGCTGGCGACGGCGTGACCGGCGTGTTTCGGATCATCGGTGATCGCTGGGCCGAACGGGTTTTGTGGGACACGCTGGGCGGTCGGGGTGGGACCCGACGCCCGGCTGTGGTTGGATCGCGCGCAGAGGTGTCCGGTGTTCGGGCATTGGGCGCGCTACCTCGATCAGGCGGAGGCAAGACATGAGCAGCCCTTACGGGCCGTCCGGTGGTAATGACCCGCAGCATCAGTGGGGGCAGCAGCCCTACGGTGGCGGTCCCACCCCGGGCACTCCGGCCGGCGGGTTCCCGGCGCAGCCGGGCGGCTACCCGCCGCCGCAGCAGAACCCGTATGGGCAGCCGGGTGGCTATCCGCAGCAGCAGCCGCAGCCCACGCAGCAGTACCCGGTGGGTGGCGGCTATCCACAGCAGCAGCAGCAGCAGAACCCGTACGGCCAGCCCGGTGGCTACCCGCCGCCGATGGGTGGCTACCCGGGTGCGCCCGCGAAGAAGAGCAACACCTGGATCTGGATCCTGGTGACGGTCGCGGTGCTCGCGGTCGGCGCGGTCGGTGTCCTCGGCTTCATCACGCCGGGCTTTTTCAACACGAAGGTGTTCGACAAGGCCGCCGTCGAGGCGGGCGTGAAGTCGATCCTCACCGACAAGTACAACATCGAGAAGGTCGAGTCGGTGACGTGCCCGGAGAAGCAGGAGGTCAAGAAGGACCTCCAGTTCACCTGCACCGCCAAGATCGACGGCCAGGACAAGACGATCAACATCACCGTCAAGACCGACACTGACGGCCAGTACGAGGTCGCTCCGCCGAGCGACAAGTAGTTCCGGCTTCACTCGGGCGCGTGACCGCTTCGGTCACGCGCCCGAGTCGTTCCCGCCGAAGATCCGCGCCAGTTCGGCGTCCAGCGCGGCCAGGGCGGTCGCCGCGGTGTGGTGGCCTGCGAGGGTGTGCAGGGCGAGCCCGTCGACGACTGAGAGCAGCAGCGTGGCCTCGGTGGCGGGGTCGGCGGTGGTGGCCTCGGCGAGCATCCCGGTGAGGTGCTCGTGCCCCTGTCGCCACCCGTCCCGCAGGTGTCGGGCGGTGTGGGAGTCGACGGTGGCGCGCATCAGGAACGCGAACCCGACCAGCGCCTCGGTGCGTCGGGTCTCGTCCAGCGGCAGGGTCTCGACCAGCATCGCGCGGATCCTGGCCCGCACCCCGTCCGCAGCCGCGTATGCCGCGCCCATCCGGTCGCCGACTCGCGCGGACATCGCTTCGAGGGCGTGGCGCAGCATCGACTCCTTGCTGTCGAAGTAGTGCTGGACCTGGCCCATGGACACCCCGGCCTCGGCGGCGACCTGACGCAGGCTGACGGACTCGATCCCGCCGGTGATGATCAGCCGCCACAGCGCTTCGATGATCGTTCGCCGCCGCTGGGCGTGGTCGACCTGCTTGGGCACCCTGCCTCTTTCCAATGCGTCCGCATTGCATCGATGATACGATGCGAACGCATTGTAAACACGAGAAGGAGTGGTGGCATGGCGACGAAGTACTGGGACCGGGTCGGGCGTGTCGGGCGGGGGCGCGACTTCCGGGGGAACAAGGGCAGGGCTGATCTCCGTAGGCTGGCGGAGGCGGCGCTGGAGTTGAGGCCGGGCGACCGCGCGCTCGACATCGGCTGCGGTTCCGGAACGGACTTGGCCATGCTGCGCGAAGCGGTTGGCCCGGACGGCTATGTACTGGCCATCGACAGCAGCACGGTCATGGTGGCGCAGGCCAAGGCGCTCGTCGAGGCACACGGCTGGGACAACGTCGAAGTGCGGCAGGCCGACGCGACGACGCTCGCGGTCGAGGGGTTCGACGCGGCGCTGTCGATCTTCGCGGTCAGCGCCACCCCGGACGTTAGGGCCACCCTGGTCAACGCCCGCGCGGCACTGCGGCCGGGCGGGCGCCTCTATGTGATGGACCTGCGCCTGGTGGACCCGACCCCGCTGAACCACGTGTTCCGGTGGGCCTACCGGACTTTCGCGCGCTGGGCCGGGGTGGACGTGCTGGACACGGCCCGGTATGTGTTCGACACCGTCGAGGCACCAGACCAGCTGCCGTCGTGGCCGCCGGTCGCCGCGTTCACCGCTATCCGGTGATCGCGGCGATCAGTCGGTCGACGGGGGCGCCGAGGTCCCAGCGTTCCTGCAGTTCTCGGACGCGTTCGAGGTCCAGCACCGAGGCGGGCAGCTTCTCCTCGCCGTGGAACTGGATCGGCGCGTCGGTGGCCACGGCGACCACCTTGGGGGCGGCGGCCAGGTAGGCGGCGTCCGCCTTGAAGGCGGACTGGACGCGCAGGGGTACCTCCTTGCTGCCCGCGGCGGCGGCCTCGACCAAGGCGGCGAGCGAGCCGAACTTGGTGATCAGCTTGGCCGCGGTCTTCTCGCCGATGCCCGCGATGCCGGGCAGGCCGTCGGACGGGTCGCCGCGCAGGACGGCCATGTCGGCGTAGGCGGAGCCGCGTTCGGGCAGGCCGTACTTCTGGCTGAGTTCGCGCGGGCCGAGGGTCTCGGCCTTGGACCAGCCGCGGCCGACGTAGATGACGCGGACCGGCGTGGGGGAGTCGCGGACGCACTGGAACAGGTCGCGGTCGCCGGTGATGACCTCGACCGCGTCGTCGGTCTCCCGGTCGGCCAGGGTGCCGATGACGTCGTCGGCCTCGTAGCCCACGGCGGCGGCCATGCAGATGCCCGCGGCGTCGAGCAGTTCCATGATGATCGGCACCTGCGGGGTGAGCGTGTCTGGCACCTCCTCGACGTTGTTCACCGGGTCGGCGACGCGCTGGGCCTTGTAGCTGGGGATCGCCGCGACCCGGAAGGCCGGGCGCCAGTCGGCGTCGAGGCAGGCGACCAGCCGCGACGGGCGGCGCTCGGTGATGATCTGGGCGACCATGCCCGCGAAGCCGCGCACGGCGTTGACGGGCTTGCCGTCGGGGGAGGTCAGGGATTCGGGGAGCGCGTAGAACGACCGGAAGTACAGCCCGGCCGAGTCCAGCAGCACGAGGGGTCCGCTCACGAACGTTAACCCTGCCACAAAACGATCGCAGAGACTTCTTTGCAAAGAACTCTCTGCGATCTATGGTGGGTGTCATGACGGACCCGACCTACCACCATGTCAACGTCGAGGGCCTCAAAGTCCTGGCCCACCCGCTGCGCATCCGCCTGCTGGGGCTGCTGCGGCTGCACGGCCCCGCGACGGCCTCGGGGCTGGCCAAACGGGTGGGGGAGAGCTCGGGGACGACCAGCTGGCACCTGCGCCAGCTCGCCGACGCCGGATTCATCGAGGAGGACACCGAACGCGGCAACCGCCGCGACCGGTGGTGGCGCGCGGCGCAGGACTACACCACGGTGCGGGAGCAGACGATGCCCGCGGACCCGGAGGTCCAGGACGCGCTCGCCACGTACCTGGTCAACATCCTCGACGGCTATCACGAGCGTGCCGTGGAGTTCATCAGGGCGCGGCACACTTGGGACGAGCCGTGGCGGCACACGTCGGACATGTCGGACTGGGTGCTGCCGATGGACCCGGACGAGGCCACGCGGTTCTTCGCCGACATCGAGGCCGTGGTCGAGCGCTACCGCCATGTCAATCGGCCGGGCGACCAGCACGTCGCGGTGCAGTTCCAGGCGTTCCCGCTGCGGCACGAGGACCTCTCGTGAGCCGGGTCCCCTTGGTCGCGTTGCTCGGGGCCAACGCGCTGTCGGTGTGCGGGACGACGATGACGTTCCTGGCGGTGCCGTGGTTCGTGTTGCAGACGACCGGCAGTCCGGCGCGCACAGGCCTGGTCGCGGGCGTCGAGGTGGCGGGCGCGGTGATCGCGGCCCTGCTGGGTGGGCCGGTGATCGACCGGATGGGCAGGCGGCGCAGCAGCGTGGTGTCGGACCTGGCCGCGGCGGCCGTGGTCGCGGCGATCCCGGTCCTGTTCGCGGTGGGCGGGCTGCCGTTCGGGGTGCTGCTGGTCTTGGCGGCGGCGCTGGGGCTGACGCGGGCGCCGGGTGAGACGGCCAGGTGGGCGATGATGGCGTCGCTGATCACCTCGTCGGGTGTGTCCGCCGAACGCGCGTCGAGTGCCTATGACGGGGTGAGCAGGGGCGCGCGGATGGTCGGCGCGCCGCTGGCCGGGGTGTTGATCGCCGTGCTCGGTCCGCAACAGGTGCTCCTGGTCGACGCGGGCACGTTCCTGGTGTCGGCGTTGATCATCGGGTTGCTGGTGCCGGAGGTGGGTACGGCCGAGGAGAGCGAGGGCGGGTACCGCGAGCGGATGCGCCGCGGCTTCGCCTACCTGCGCGGTGACCGGCTGATGCTGGCGATCATGGTGATGGTCATGGTCACGAACCTGCTCGACGCGGCGCTGTCCTCGGTGCTGATCCCGGTCTACGCCAACGACATCCTGCACAGTTCCGTCGCGTTAGGACTGATCGTCGGTGTGTTCGGCGGGTGCGCGATGGCGGGGACGATGCTCTACGCGTGGGTCGGCCTGCGGCTGCCGCGCCGGATCACTTACACGGTGGCGTTCCTGCTGGTCGGTGCGCCGCGGTACTTCGTGATGGCCGCCGAGCCGGGGCTGGCGGTGATCCTGGTGACGATGGCGGTGTCTGGCCTGCTGTGCGGGGCGATCAACCCGATCCTCGGGGTGGTGGAGTACGAGCGGGTTCCCGATGACGTGCGGCCGATGGTGCTGGGCGTGATCTCCGCGGCGGTCCTGGTCGGCGCCCCGATCGGCGCGGTCGCGGCGGGGCTCGCGGTGGAGGTCGTCGGTCTCGGGCCGACGCTGGTCGTGGCGGGCGTGGCCTACCTGGCCGCGACGGTGTGCCCGGCGGTGTTCCCGGTGTGGCGCGAAATGGACGCGAAGCCGGAACTCGTCGCGCGGTAGAACTAGCCCGTGCGACCTGAACCCCTCGACCTCGCCGACGACGCCACTGCCCACGCGGTGCACGGTGTCGGCCTCCGCGCCTACCGGGTGGAGGCCGACCTCATCGGCCACGACATCCCCGCCCTACACGAGACGGTCGCCGACCTGCGCGCCAAGCCCCTGCGGTGGCTCGGCTGCCGCGTCGACGGCGTGCCGGTCGCCTTCGTCGCGTGGACCGACGACGACGGGATCGACATCGATCGGCTGTGCGTCGACCCGGCGTGGTTTCGGCGCGGACTGGCCTCAGCTCTGGTGACCGAACTGCTCGCGCGCACCGAAGGCGACGTCACGGTCTCCACCGGGGCCGACAACACCCCAGCCGTCACCCTGTATGAGCGCGCCGGGTTCGCCAGGACGGGCTCGATCGAGCCGGTGCCGGGCCTGCTGGTGGCGACCTTCGAGCTACAGCGCGGGTGAGCGGCCCTCGTACGGCGTTGAGAGCACGACCGTCGTGCGGGTCGAGACCTTCGCCGCCTCGCGGATCTTGCGCAGCAGGTCCTCCAGGTCGGTGGGCGAGCCGACGCGGACCAGCAGCACGTAGGAGTGGTCCCCGGCCACCGAGTAGCACGACTCGATCTCGTGGATGTGCTCCAGCCGCGTCGGGTAGTCGTCGGGGGCGGCCGGGTCGATCGGGGTGAGCGAGATGAACGCGGTCAGCGGCAGCCCGATCGCCTCGACGTCCAGGCGCGCTGAGTAGCCGCGGATGACCGCGCGCTGTTCGAGCCTGCGCACCCGCTGGTGCACGGCGGACACGCTCAGCCCGACCCGCTCGGCCAGGTCGGTGAAGCTGCACCGGCCGTCGGCGGAGAGCTCGCGCACGATCGCCTTGTCGATCGGCTCCAGTTCGCCATCGCTCGTCACAGGACCACCAGCTCGTGCGGGCGGTTGTTGAGCGGCTCGACGCCGGTCTCGGTGACGACCACGATGTCCTCGATCCGCGCGCCCCATCGGCCCGGCTGGTAGATGCCCGGTTCGATGCTGAAGGCCATGCCCGGCTCCAGGACCCGGTCGTTGCCCGCGACGATGTAGGGGTCCTCGTGCACGTCGAGGCCGATGCCGTGGCCGGTGCGGTGGATGAAGAACTCGCCGAACCCGGCCTCGGTGATGACCGCGCGCGCCGCCGCGTCGACCTGCTCGGCGGTGACTCCGGGCTTGACGAACTCGACGGCGGCGGCTTGGGCGCGCTGGAGCACGGCGTAGGTGTCGCGGACGTCGGCGTCGCGGGGCTCGCCGACGGCGTAGACGCGGGTGCTGTCGGAGTTGTAGCCCTCGGGCAGCGGCCCGCCGATGTCGACGACCACGACGTCGCCGGTCTCGATCACCCGGTCGGACAGGTCGTGGTGGGGGCTGGCGCCGTTGGGTCCGGAGCCGACGATGACGAACTCGGCGCGGACATGTCCTTCGGCCACGATGGCGGCGGCGATGTCGGCGCCGACCTCGCGTTCGGTGCGACCCGCGCGCAGCCACTCGCCCATGCGGGCGTGCACCCGGTCGATGGCCGCGCCCGCCGCGCGCAGCCCGGCGACCTCGGCGGCGTCCTTGCGCATCCGCAGCTCCCCGAGCACCGGACCGGCCAGCACCTGCCGCGCCGAGGGCAGCGCGTCGCGCAGCGCCAGCGTGTGCAGCGCGGGCAGCACGTCGCCGACACCGACCTGGGCGGCCGGGCCGAGCAGGTCGGCGACCATCGCGTACGGGTCCTCACCGTCGACCCAGGTGGCGACCCGCACGCCGAGGTCGGCGGTGGGGAGGGCCGCGTAGCCGGGGGCTTCGAGCTTGGGGACGACCAGGACCGTCTCGTCGGCGATGACCAGGCAAGTCAACCGCTCGAAGGAGTGGCCGGTGCCGCCGATCAGATATGTCAGGTCGGTTCCGGGCGCGACCACCAGCGCGTCGATCCCGGCGGCGTTGGCGGCCGCCTTGGCACGGGCGAGTCGGTCGCGCAGGAGCGCGGGAGCCGGGGCGGTGGCGGCGGTCGTGGACATGATCTGCAGCCTAGTCCGGTGAGGGAACCGCGAGCAGGCGAGTGCGTCCCATCAGCATGCGCGTATTTCTGCTGGCCGTGGTCCTGCTGGTGACGGCGGGCTGCTCGCCGAGTCTGCCGTCGGCGATGCCGGACGACTTCACCGCGACCGTGGAGTACGAGACCGGGTCGCTGCCGCCGCGCTATCGCTACGAGTGGAGGCTGACGCTGACCGTCACGGAGGCCACCGTCAGCTGGAAGCCCGGCTACGACAAGTCCACCCCGCCGTGGACGACGACCGTGCCGGTGACCCGGGAGGCCCGGGCCACCTTCTACGACCGCCTGCGCTCGTCGGGTGGGTTGCAGGCGAGTTCGTCAAACAGCGACGGGATGACCGGCGGCTCGACCGGGTCGGTGCACGCCACCGTCGACGGCGAGACCTATGACTCGGCGGAGTTGGGCCTCAGCCGCGACAGCCGCGGCCTGCTGGAGACCGTCGAGGACGCCGCGAAGGACCTCGTCCCCGCCTCTGTGTGGGCCGACTTTGACCGCAAACAGGATGAATGGGGCAAGTCTCAGCCCTGATCACGGCCCGATGCTGGTGGCCGCGTGCAGGTCGCCGGTGTCGCCGGGCAGACACGCGGCGGCGCGGTCGCTGGTGGCCAAGAACTCGCCGAGGCAGCGGCCGAAGGCGGTGTGCCCGGCGGCGTTGGGGTGGAAGGACTCCTGCAGCGCGTGGGTGGCGCGCGCGTCGTCCTGCAGGTCGGCCCAGCGCACCGACAGTCTGCTGAACCATTCCTGCGAGGCGTCCTCCCGCGAGCACGCCTCCCGGCCCAGGCCCGCGCGGGACAGGTCGAGAAAACGCGCCCCGGACTCCCGGGCGACGCGCCGGGCGCCTTCGGTGAGCAGCGGCACCGCCGACTCGCGCACCCACCGCAGATCATCCGCGCGGAACGGGCAGCCGTTGAGGTTGCGCAACGAGTCCAGGGCGTCGGGACTGATCGGCGCGGCATAGGACTGCAGGACGAGTTGATAGTCGGTCGGCCGGTAGCCGGCGTCGCGCATGACGTCGCGGATGTCGTTGATCGCGTCTAGGACTTTCGGGACCATCGCGTCGACCTTGCCCGGCCAGTCCTTGCCCGCGCTCTCGGCGCAGCCCGGCTTGTCGCGGTCGAACCACGCCTGCACACAGGCGTCGAGCACCCTGGCGAACCCAGGATCGTCGTTTGCGCCGACCGAGACCAGCACCGCCACGACCCGCTTCTGCCGCGCGAGCGCGCCGAGCCGACGGGCCTGGGAGCCCTCGGTGTACTGCCGCGCCTCGCCAAGGCCGACTTGCGCGGAGGGTGCGCCCGAGCAGGCCAGGTTGACCGTGTCATCGATGCCGATGAGGGCGGTCTGATGGATGGTGGCGTGGCGCGAGCGGTGGCACCAGTTGCCGTCCTCGCCGTCGGTGCCGACCTCGTAGTCCCCGGCCGACTCACCAGAGATCGTGGAGTCGCCCAGCGCGACGAGAACCCGCGGCACCCCCTCGGGCGGGCCGGGCGCCGGCGCGGGATTGTTGCCCACCACGAGGAACGCGCCGACCAGCAGAATCACCAGCACCAGCGCGCCGCCGACCCACCATCGGAATCGTCGCATCAGGACCAGTCTAACGATGATCACCGACCGGCCGCATGTTGACAGGAGGCTGTCAATATGACAGGCTTCTGTCATGACTTCGGACATCTTGATCGCTGTTTACGACGGGCTCGCGGACTGGGAGATCGGCTACGTGACGGCAGGCCTCAACACCCCGGCCTTCCAACTCACGCCCGGCCGGTTCCGGGTGCGGACGGTGGGGGAGAACCTGAACCCGATCACCACGATGGGTGGGCTCACGGTCGTGCCTGACGTCGCACTGGCCGACGCCGACATCGACGGTGCCGCGCTGTTGGTGCTGCCAGGAGCGGATTCCTGGCTGGAGGGCGCGAACACGGCGTTCTCCGCCGCGGCTGTGTCCCGACTCGACAACGGCAAGCCGGTGGCGGCGATCTGCGGTGCGACAGTGGGTTTGGCGGCGGCGGGCGCTCTCGACACGCGCGACCACACCGGCAACGCGCCGGAACAGTTGGCGATCGCTGCTTCTTATGCGGGACAGGAACGGTTCCGGACGGAGCGGGCCGTGTCGGACCAGGGTTTGATCACCGCAGGCGCGGCGAGTCCGCTGGAGTTCGCGGTGGAGGTCTTCCGAACACTGGACGTCTACGCTCCTGACGTACTCGACGCCTGGTACCAACTCAACGCCACTGGAGATCCGAAGTGGTTCTTCCGGCTGATGGAGATCGCCGCGTGACCCGAACGCCTGGGGGTGACGCGTTGACCGACATCATCGTGCGCACCTTTCATCTGAACGGCGCGTTTCTCCGCGCAGCTGAGCACATTTCGTTGCCACAGGGTTTGACACCGTCTTGGTGGCAGGTGCTCGGCGGCGTGTTGGACGAGCCCCGCTCGGTCGCTGACATCGCACGGGACATGGGGATGGCACGGCAGAGCGTGCAGCGAACGGCCGACTTGTTGGTGGAGAAGGGATTAGCGGAGTATCTACCCAACCCGGCGCACGCACGGGCGAAGCTGATACGGCCGAGCCCGACTGGGTGGAAGGCCATTCGGGGGATGACAGAGGCACAGCACGCCTTTACGAATCGGGTTGCCGCGAGATTTGACGACGCCGAATTGGCGGCTGTAGCGGACCTGATGTCGCGGTTGGCTGTTGTGTTGGCTGAGGACGAGGGTTCCGTCCGCACCATCGGGTGAAACTGGGCGATCACGCTTTGCCTGGGGCCCCTACGACGGCCCTGTGGGGAAAAAGCGGTGGCGGATAAGGCACCCCACACGCCAAGCAGCTTAGGGCCGTCGTCCCCCCAGACAAAGCGGGATCACCCAGCTTCACCCGATGCCGCTCAGGCGCGGGGGTGCGGCTTTGGTTGCGAACTAAGGGATCAGTAGGAGCCTCCCCCTTTGGCCGCCTGCGGCGAGCGTCTTGTGGGCGCCGGACGCCTGATCCAACGGCAACGTCGCGCTCACCCGCGCAGACAGGAGTCCAGTCGCGGTGTCGGAGAGCAGATGGGCCAGCGCAGCGCCGTCAGCCGTGACATTGACCGCGCTGGTCTCAACCCGCCCCCGGCCGTCGGGCACCGCAGGCGGGATGACCCCGACATACTTCCCGTCGTCGCGGACCAACCCGACAGCGATGTCCGCGAGTACAGCCGCATCGAGCACAGCGTCGAACCGGCCGACAGGTTCGGTGATCAGGTCGACCGCCCCCGCCGACAGAACGAACTCGCGGTCGCTGTGCCTGGCCAAACCAGTGACGCGCCAACCCGCGCGGGTCGCCAGAGCCACCGCGTATCCACCGACCCCACCCGCGGCCCCGGTGATCAGAAGCGACCCGTTCGCAGTACCCAGCAGAGCGACCGCTTGGGCCGCCGTCAGACCGTTGAGCGGGACTGTCGCGGAATCCGTGAGTGACAACCCCTCGGGAATCAGCGCAGCAGCGGCCGCAGGGATCACAGCTTCCTCGGCATACGCGCCCAGGGCGCGGTCGACACCCGCGGACAGCCCCGCGACCAGGTCACCGACCACGAACTCCACCCCCGACCCCACCGCCGTCACCGTCCCCGCCAGATCCCACCCAAGGCCGACGTACTCGGTCTGATTGATCCACCCCAGCCTGTGAAAGACCCCCTCCCGGGTCTGCAGATCGACCGGATTGACCCCAGCCGCGGCCACCCGCACCCGGACCTCCCCGGGGCCGGGCACAGGGGTCGGCACCTCGACGATCTCGATGGCATCAACCGAACCTGGCTCGCGAACGACAGCGGCACGCATGCTTGATCCTCCAAAGTTATACGCTCTCTTGCGAACAACCTTGGGGGAGTAGCTCTCTTCCAGGAAGAAGGCACCTGAAAGTGCGTAACCGAGGAGGAGGTGCGATGGCCACCACGACCGCCGCTGAGCGCCGGGCCCACGCGAAGAGTGAGTTCGACTCCTACCTGGCCACCTGTGCCAGCAGGCACGTGCTCGACCGCCTGGCCGACAAGTGGGTCACGCTCGTCCTCTGCGCGCTCGGTGATCATGGCTCGGCCATGCGCTACTCCGAGCTGTCGCGGCGCGTGGCCGGGGTGAGTCAGAAGATGCTCACCCAGACCCTGCGCGCCCTGGAGCGGGACGGCCTCGTTTGCCGGACCGTCACCCCGACCGTCCCAGTCACGGTCGACTACGACCTGACCCCGCTTGGCGCGTCTCTGCTGGCGATAGTCCGCGGGCTCAAGCGATGGGCCGACACCCACGTCGACCAGATCCTTACTTCGCGCGAGGAGTTCGACGCGCGCTAGTGGTCTCGGCGAAGTGGGCGGCGAGTTCGGGGGCCAGGACCTTGGCCTTGACCATGTGGGTCTGGCCCGGCAGCGTCCGGTACTCGGCGCCCGCGATCGAGTCGGCGATCGCGGACTGGGCGGTGCGAATCCACTGTGGACTCTTGCCGCCGTCGAGCACCAGGGTCGGTGCCTTGATTCCCGCGTAGGTGCCTGCGGGCAGCGGGTGTCCGGCCTGGTTCGGGGTCACGATCGACAGGTCGTAGGGCAGCGTGTGCGCGACCCCGGTCAGCTTCTTCCACACGGGGATCAACGGCATGATCGCCACGAAGACCGCGGGGGTGCCGACCAGCTTCAAGAACCTCTTCACCGCCGCGCCGCGCTTGCCCGCCTGGACCAGGTCTCGCAGGTCCGCGGGCGTGCTCGCCGGAATCGGCGGGCGGGTGCCGTCGACGATGAACGGGGCCTCGTAGGTGGCCAGGCGGGTGATCGGCAGGCCGCGTTGGGCCGCGGCCAGGGCGAGCGCGGCGCCGGAGGAGAAGCCGACGACGTGTGCCGAGCCGCCCGCCGCCTCGATCAGGGCGGCCAGGTCGTCGGTCTCGCGGTCGACGCTGTAGTCCGGGGTGTCGCCGGAGCCGCCCCGGCCGCGGCGGTCGTAGCAGTACACCGTGAACCGGTCGGCCAGTTCCTTGGCCACGTCGCGGCTCGGGCCCATCTCGCGGTGGCACAGCGCGCCGTCCACGATGATCAGTGCCGGGCCGGTGCCGTGGGTCTCGTAGGCGATCGTCGTGCCATCGGCGGAGGTCACGGTGCTCATGTCGGTCTCCTTGTCGGATCGGTCGGTCACCGGTGCGTCGGACGGCGTCGTCGGATTTCGACACGGGTCACGAGATTTCTTCCGCGCGGGCGATGAGCAGGTCGCGTTCGCGGGCGTTGCCCGTCAGCCCGGCCGCGCGCTCGAACTCCGCTTTGGCCTCCTGGTCGCGTCCGGCCTTGCGCAGCAGGTCGCCTTTCACGCTCGCCAGCAGGTGATAGCCCGCCAGCGTCTGGGCGGCCTCGACCGGTTCGAGCACCGCGAGCCCGGCCACCGGGCCGAACGCCATCCCGTGCGCCACCGCGCGGTTGACCTCGACCACCGGGTTCGGCGCGACCTGGCCCAGCACGTCGTAGAGGCCCGCGATCCTGGCCCAGTCGGTGTCCTCGGCGCGGGCCGCACGGGCGTGGCAGGCGGCGATCGCGGCCTGCACGACATAGGGGCCGACCGGGGCGTCGAGCCGGTCGGCGCGGTCGAGCGCGTCGAGGCCGCGGCGGATGAGCAGGCGGTCCCAGCGGGAGCGGTCCTGGTCGAGCAGCAGCACCGGCCCGCCATCGGCGCCGGTGCGGGCCGCGGTCCGCGACGCCTGGATCTCCAGCAGCGCCTGCAGGCCGTGCACCTCGGGCTCGTCGGGGGCGAGCTGGGCCAGGACGCGGGCCAGCCGCATCGCCTCCTCGCACAGCGCGGGCCGCATCCAGTCGTCGCCCGCGGTGGCCGAGTAGCCCTCGTTGAACACCAGGTAGATCACGCCCATCACCGCGGCCAGCCGCTCGCGGCGCTCCCGGCCGGTCGGCAGGTCGAACTCGACGCGCGCCTCGGTCAGGGTCTTCTTCGCCCGCGACACCCGCTGCCCGACCGTGGCGTCCTTGGCCAGGAACCCGCGGGCGATCTCAGTCGTGGTCAGGCCGCCGACCAGCCGCAGCGTCAGCGCCACCCGCGCCTCGGTGGGCAGTATCGGGTGGCAGGTCATGAACATCAGCCGCAGGACGTCGTCCTCGATGTAGTCCACGGCCGCGGCGAAATCGGGAACGTGCGACTCGGGGGTGTCGCGGCTTAGTTCCTCGGTCTTGCGCCGCAGTGTCTCCGCGCGCCGGAAGTGGTCGACGGCGCGGCGCTTGGCCACGGCCATGAGCCAGGCGCCCGGATTGTCCGGGACGCCCGACTCGGCCCACTGTTCGACGGCGGCGATCAGGGCGTCCTGCGCCAGGTCCTCGGCCAAGCCCACTTCGTGGGTCATCCGGACCAAGCCCGCGATCAGGCGGGTCGACTCGTGCCGCCACACCGCCGCGACCGCTCGGTCCGACTCCCGCTCACCCGTGCGTGTGGTGCCCACAGTGGACGATCAGAGCACCCGAGCCGCCATCGATCAAGTCAGTCGCTGGTCGCCGGGGGCTCGTCCGGGCCCGCGATCCGGCGCACGTGGACCGAGCCCTCCCAGGACGGCCAGTGGTCGCGGTGGATCTGGATGAGCCGGTGGGCGCTCTCGACGGCCTCCTCGTGCGAGCGGGACTCGATCACCGCGTAGCCGCCGATGACCTCTTTGGCCTCGGCGTACGGGCCGTCGGTCACCGACACCGCGCCGTCAGCGAGCCGCACCTCGGTGCATTCGGTGTTGGTGAAGAGGCCGCCCGCGTCGAGCATCGATCCCGCCGCGAACAGCTTGGTCATCTCAGCGCCCATGGCCTCGACCAGCGCCCGCGGCGGGGCGCCGATGTCTTCGGCCATGTTGATGAACACCATGTACCTCATGGGATCTCCTTCTTCCTTGGTGGCGAGCCTGCCACGACACCGCGTCGAACGCCGGGACCCGGTTTCGACACGGCCCACCAAGAAAGTCCGGTGCCCCGGCGGAACGCCCGCCGGGGCACCGGAGCGCTACATCGGGCGGCGCTCGTTGCGCGGCTCGGCGAGGTCGAGCTCGGTCAGCCCGTCCTCGACGCTGTTCGTGCGCGACAGCACCGACGGCGCGGTCACGTTCGCCCACCGGCGCAGCGTCGCGGTGGCGGCGTCACGCTCGGCCGGGACCAGCGCGGCGATGTTCGCCCCGTGGTTGGCGCCCGGAGCGGTGTAGGTGAAGGAGTCGTTGCGGCTGGGGAAGAACGGCTCGGCGCCCCACGGGTCGTTCTGGCCGTAGACGAACAGCATCTGGCTGGACCGGGTGCGCACCCAGGTGTCGACGTCGAGCATCGCTGACGGGTCGTGCCTGCCCCGCAGGTCGGTCGGCAGGCTCGAGTTCGCCTGGTAGAGGCCCGGGTACTGGGTCAGGCCCCGCAGGTGCTCGAACTTGAGCGACGGCCAGCCGAGCTGGGTCGCGGCCTGCCGGTAGTAGGCGGCGTAGGGGAGGATGCCCTGGTCGGCGTAGAAGGAGAAGCCCGCCACGTTGTCGATGAAGGTGTAGAGCTCGTCGGTGGTGGCCGTCGCCGCGGGCACGGTCGCGCAGTCGGCCTGCGTGGAGTACTGCCAGAACGCCCACACGGTGTCGAGCACGACCATCTCGAAGGCCTTGTCGATCGACCCGAGCACCTGGGTGAAGGTCAGCCCGCCCGCGTCGGCCGCGGCCTGGTACTTCGCCAGCATCTCCGGGCGCCGCTTGAGCGCCTCCGTCTGCACACCGTCGAGCCGGGCGCGGCAGTCCGCGTCGGTGCCCACGTTCTTGAAGAACGCGTCGTACGGGCCGTCGAGCCGGTTGATCCGGTCGTTCGGCGCGACGTAGGCGACCACGCCGTCGACGTCGCGGGGGTAGAACCGGCGGTGGTAGATCGAGGTCATCCCGCCCTTACTCGCGCCAGTGGAAATCCACTTGGCTGAGTAAACGGGCTTGAGGGCCGCCACGATCCGGTGGTGGTCGGTGGCCGCCTGCCAGATGTTGAGCTTGTCCCAGTCGGCGGGGTCGGGCCGCGACGGCTCGAAGAACCGCTGCTCCACGGAGATCTGGTTGCCGTCGACCAGTCGCGTCGGCTCCGACCGGAACGCGGTGGTGCGCATGTTGTAGCCGGTGGTGTGCAGGATCATCGGCCGGTCGGTGGCCTTGTGCAGCAGCTGGAACCGCTGCTCGAACCGCTGGCCCGCGGGCTTGCGGTGGTCCGCGGGCTGGCTGTAGGTCAACAGGAAGAACCGGTACCCGGCGGGCGGGGTCGCCGACTCCGACACCACGGTCAGCCCGGGGATCGCCCGCAGCTGGTCGCCGATGTCGGTCTGCGACTGAGCGCCGCTCGGCAGGGCCTGCGCCGAGGCGATCCCCGACCCGCCGACCAGTCCCGCGACCGCCACGACGGCCAACACGGCCGCGAGCGCTCGACTTCTACGGATGAACACGCCCAACTCCCTCACGTCCTTCGGGCCGCGCAGGGTATGGCGGCTCGGAAAGCGCGAGTCTTGCGCATCAACCCGGTGGTGGGAAAGTGCCTATCCACAGGCCACGATGGACGTTGTCCGCCGATTGGCCTACGACAGCTCGACGCCTTCGACCAGGCGGGTGTGGTACGACCGCCGCGTCGTCCACCGGGTCGACGAAGGCGATCGTCTGGAGCATGATCACGACCTCGCCGGTGGCGATGGCGTGAGCCAGATCGACTTCTTGCCGGTGAGCGCGGTGA
The DNA here is from genome assembly GCF_900070365.1 of Alloactinosynnema sp. L-07. Taxonomy (NCBI): domain Bacteria; kingdom Bacillati; phylum Actinomycetota; class Actinomycetes; order Pseudonocardiales; family Pseudonocardiaceae; genus Alloactinosynnema; species Alloactinosynnema sp. L-07. Next base: position 1,452,189 of record NZ_LN850107.1, read on the forward strand.
ACGACAGCCGGAAGTCCAGCGCGGGCTCGGCCCGGGTACTTGGCTCTTTGCTCGGTGATTGATGGGTCCTTGGCGCCTGTCCCGGTCAGCTGCGTGGCAAGACCCTCCGGGTTGATCTCGGCCAGGGTCGCGGGTGAGTCCACCGCGAGCGCGCGCCAACGCCTTGCTCCTCGCCCGAGAAGATCGAGCGGTGCTGCCTGAACATGTCCGGAGTGCCGTCCGGACCAGGGCGAGTCTCCGTCTCAGGTACGCAGGGCAGCCTGAAGTGGCCCCGGAGGGATCATCGGCCGTCATCAACCACTCGTGAACCCCCAGAGCGACGAACCGCCCCGGCCAAAGTGACCAGGGCGGTTCGCGCAGTCTAGCTACGCCTGGTGGTCCGGATTCTCTTGCCAGAATTTCTGTCCCGTGGCGCCCAAGGTGGAGATCGGGTCGTAGTACGGGTACCGGCGGCTCAGGATCGCGGCGGCCTCCTCGGCCTCCATCCGCTCGGTGCCCGCGCGGTAGTTCTTCGTCCAGTACGAGATGCCCAGTTCCCGGTCGTACTCGGCGAGCTGGTGCACCCAGCGCTTGCCGACGTAGGGAACGTCGCAGATGATGCGCGGTGTCGCGTAGCCGGGCAGGTAGCCCATGATCGCGTGCTGGAGTTCCTGGGCCTCCCACACGGCCACGCGCCAGTGCTCGGCGTTGGGGATCATGTCGCACATGTAGAAGTAGTACGGCAGGATGTTCGCCTCGCCCTGCAGGGCGAAGCACAGGTCCAGCAGCGCCTCCGGGGTCGCGTTGACCCCGCGCATCAGCACACCCTGGTTGCGCACGTCGCGGACGCCGACCTCCAGCGCGGTCCGCGCGGCCTCGGCGACCAGCGGGGTCACCGACTGCACGTGGTTGACGTGGGTGTGGATGGCCAGGTTGACCCCGCGGCGAGCCGCGGTGCGCGCCACCCGCTCCAAGCCCTCGACGACGCTGGGCTGCAGCCAATGCTGCGGAAGGCCCGCCAGCGCCTTGGTGGCCAGGCGGATGTCGCGGACCGTCTCGATGTCGAGCAGGCGCATCAGGAACAGCTCAAGCTGCTTCCACGGCACGTTGGCCACGTCGCCGCCGGAGACGACCACGTCGCGCACGCCCGGCGTGCGCTTCAAGTAGTCGATCATCTGGTCGTAGCGGTCGACCGGCTTGAGGGTCAGCTTGTGCTTCTCCACCTGCGGGGTCGAGTTGCCGACCAGGTCCATCCGGGTGCAGTGCCCGCAGTACTGGGGGCAGGTCGAGAGCATCTCGGCGAGCACCTTCGTCGGGTACCGGTGGGTCAGGCCCTCCACGACCCACATCTCCGCCTCGTGCAGCGAGTCGCGCTCCGAGTGCGGGTGCGACGGCCAGACCGGGTCGCGGTCGGACCGGACCGGCACCATGTAGCGGCGCACCGGGTCGGCGAAGAACGCCTCGGTGAACGCCGCGGTGCTCGTCGGCGCGGTCGGCGCCATCGTGTTGAGCATCTGCGGCGGCAGCAGCATCGACATCGTCGCGAGCTGCTCCTGGTCGGCGGCCAGTTCCTCGTAGAACGACTCGGCCAGCAGGTCGCCGACCACCGCGCGCAGCTGGCGGGGGTTCTTCACACAGTTGACCCGCTGCCACTGCGCGTCGCGCCACTGCGCATCGGTGACGTGCGCCCAGCCGGGGTAGCGCCGCCAATCGGGTTCGACCAGTTCCCTGCGGACGTACTCGTAGGGCTGGCCTCCCGCCTGGTGCACCGCGTCGGACACCGTCGTCGCCGGGATCTCCGGCCCAATCGCTGCAACACTCAGCGCAGTCATATGTGCTCCTCGCCGTTCGGGTGGCGTAAAGATATGCTGCCATACGACTTGGATGACGTAAATCTTACGGAGGTCGATGTGACGGAGGCTCGCTTCGTGTCGCCATTCGGGCTACACCGCGTGCTGGAGCCCGCCGGTGTGCTGCCCCAGCAGGCACAACGCCTCGACCCCGACCCGACGCCCGCCGCCGACGAGGTCGTCCTCGACGTCGAGCGCCTCAACCTCGACGCCGCCTCCTACCGGCAGTTGCGCGAGGAACACGGCACGGGCGAAGAGCTCAAGGCCGCCGTCCTAGCCATCGTCGCGGCGCGCGGCAAGATGCAGAACCCGGTGACCGGGTCGGGCGGCATGCTGCTGGGCACCGTGCGCGCCGTGGGCCCACACTCGCCGCTGGGCCTCAAGGTCGGTGACCGGGTCGCCACCCTGGTCTCGTTGACGCTGACCCCGCTGCGCATCACCGACGGCCTGGTCGACTGGGACGGCACCAGCGAGCAGGTGCCGTGTCAGGGCACCGCCGTGCTGTTCGGGCGGTCCATCGCCGCGGTTCTGCCCGACGACCTGCCCGACGAACTGGCCCTGTCGGTCCTCGATGTGTGCGGCGCCCCGGCGCTGACCGACCGCGTCGTGCGCGCCGCGGGCCCGGGTGCCTCAGTTTGTGTCCTGGGCGGCGGGGGCAAGTCCGGGTCGCTGTCACTGGTCGCCGCACGTCGGGCCGGTGCGGGTCGGGTCGTGGCGCTGGTGCCGTTCGAGTCCGAGGCCGACGCGGTCCGTGAGGCGGGACTGGCCGACGAGGTCGTCATCGCCGACGCCCGCAACCCGGTCGCGGTCGCCGAGGCCGTCGGCGAGCCGGTCGACGTGACCGTGGTGTGCGTCGACGTGCCCGGCTGCGAGCACGGCGCGATCCTGGCCACCGCCGACGGCGGCACGGTGATCTTCTTCTCCATGGCCACGTCGTTCTCCGCCGCCGCGCTGGGTGCCGAGGGGCTGGCCGCGGACGTGCGGATGCTCGTCGGCAACGGCTACGTGCCCGGTCACGCCGCCTTCGCCCTGGACCTGATCCGCGCCGAGGCCGGGGTGCGCGCCCTGTTCGAGGCCCGAGAGCGGCAGACTCAGCCGCTATGACGACCCGCGCTGTTCCTGCTCGGACACTCCTGACCGGCGGCAACATCCACTCACCAGCCGACCCGCACGCCACGGCCATGGCCGTGGAAGACGGCATCGTGGTATGGCTCGGCCAGGACTCCGTCGGTCGTACGCTGTACGAGAACGCGGACGTGGTCGTGGACCTCGCGGGCGCGTTCGTCGCGCCCGCGTTCGTCGACGCCCATGTGCACGCCACCTCGGCGGGGCTGCTGCGCACCGGCCTCGACCTGACGGGCTGCGAGTCGCTCACCGAGTGCCTGGACGCGATCCGCTGGTTCGTCCGTGACCACGGCGGGCAGTTGATCTGGGGCCACGGCTGGGACGAGACCAAGTGGCCGGAGCGGCGCCCGCCGACCCGCGCCGAACTCGACGCCGCAGCCGAGGGCGCCGCGCTCTACCTCTCGCGGATCGACGTGCACTCCGCGCTGGTCAGTTCCGCACTGCTCGACCACGCGCGGGGCGCCGAAGGGTTCAGCGAGGACGGCCCGCTCACCAAGGACGCCCACCACCGCGTCCGGCGCGCGGCGCAGTCCGCGATCACCCCCGCCCAGCGGGCCGATGCGCAGACAGCGTTCCTCGACCACGCCGCGTCGATGGGCATCGCGTCGGTCCACGAGTGCGCGGGCCCGGACATCTCCGGCGCCGACGACTTCGCCGAGCTGCTCGCCCGCACCAGTGGCCCCGAGGTCGTCGGCTACTGGGGCGAACGCGGCCCAGCCGACCTGGCGATCGGCAAGGGCGCGCGCGGCCTGGCGGGCGACCTGTTCGTCGACGGCGCCATCGGCTCGCGCACCGCGGCGCTGTGCCACCCCTACACCGACCGGCCCGACACCAGTGGTGCGCTCTACCTCGACGCCGCCGCCATCGGCGAACACCTGCGGGTGTGCACCGAGGCCGGGATCCAGGCGGGCTTCCACGTCATCGGCGACGGCGCCGTCGCCGAGGTGATCGACGGGTTCGCCATCGCCGAGAAGACCGTCGGCCGCGAAGCGCTCGCGGGGGCCCGGCACCGGCTCGAACACCTGGAGATGGTGACCGCCGAGCAGGCCGAACGCCTGGGCCAGTGGGGTGTCGTGGCGTCGGTGCAGCCGCTGTTCGACGCCGCGTGGGGTGGCGCGGACGGCATGTACGTCGAGCGGCTGGGGGAGCGCGGCACCACGCTCAACCCGTTCTCCCGCCTCGCCGCCGCCGGGGTGATCTTGGCCCTCGGATCGGACGCGCCGGTCACCCGGGTCGACCCGTGGGCCACCGTCCAGGCCGCGGTGCACCACCGCACCGACGGCCACGGCCTGTCCCCGCGCGCGGCGTTCACCGCCCACACCCGCGGCGGCTGGCGCGCGGCCGGGGTCGATGACGGCCTGACCGGGACTTTGCAGCCCGGCGCGCCCGCCACCTACGCCATCTGGGACGCCCCCGAGCTGGTCAGCGCCACCGCTGACGCGCGGGTGCAGCGCTGGTCGACCGACCCGCGCTCGCGCGTGCCCGCCCTTCCGCCGCTGCACCCCGGCGCGGACCTGCCCGCCTGCCTGCGCACCGTCCTGCGCGGGCACACGATCTTCGACCGTTTCGACCGCGAGGAGCATCATCGTGGCCCTGCTTGACCTGGACCCCGCGGTCGTGGCCACCGCGCGCGGGCTGGCCGCCAAGGCCGCCGCGCCGGTGGTCGACATCGCCCGGGCGCACACCACCGTCGCCGTGGAGCGCGCCACGCTGCGGCTGGCGGGCATCACCGGCGCCGACACCACCCACCGCGCCGGTGACGTGCCGTGGGTCAACCGCGTCGTGGACACCGTCCGCGAACACTGCGGCCTGGAGCACGGCGTCGCGCTGCCGGTGTTCCACGCGCTGCGCGAGCACGACCTGGGCAGCCTGACCGAGTTGGCCGAGGCCACCGCCGCCGGGCAGATCCAGTTCACCATCCCCACCGGCCGCGCCGCCACGGGAGCGGCGAAGACCGCGCGCGGCGCCGTCGCCAAGGGGCTGCGGTCCGTCGACCGCAACAAGGCGCAGCGCGCCAAGCTGGTCGGCAAGCTCGGCGACCCGCCGCAGCGGCCGTGGATCTACCTGATCGTCGCGACCGGCGACATCGACGAGGACGTCGTGCAGGCCGCCAACGCCGCGCGCGCGGGCGCGGACATCATCGCGGTGATCCGCTCCACTGGTCAGTCCCTTTTGGACTACGTGCCGGAAGGCGCCACGCACCACGGGTTCGCGGGCACCTACGCCACCCAGGAGAACTTCCGCATCATGCGGGCCGCGCTGGACGAGGTGTCCAAAGAGGTTGGCCGCTACGTACGGCTCACCAACTACGCCTCCGGCCTGTGCATGCCTGAGATCGCGGTGCTCGCGGGCCTGGAACGGCTCGACATGATGCTCAACGACTCGATGTACGGGATCCTGTTCCGCGACATCAACCCGATCCGCACCTTTGTGGACCAGCGCTTCGCCCGACAGGTCCACGCGCGGGCCGGGATCATCATCAACACCGGCGAGGACAACTACCTCACCACCGCCGACGCCGTCGACGCCGCGCACACCGTCACGGTGTCGCAGCTGCTCAACGAGCACTTCGCGCACGAGGCGGGACTGACCGACGACCTGCTCGGCCTGGGCCACGCCTTCGAGATCAACCCGAAGGTGCCCGACTCGTTCCGGCTGGAGCTGGCGCACGCGCTGCTCGCGCGGGAACTGTTCCCCGACGCGCCGCTGAAGTGGATGCCGCCGACCAAGCACATGACCGGCGACGTGTTCAACGGCTACCTGCTCGACGGGTTCTTCAACCTCGCCGGTGTCCTCACTGGACAGTCGATCCTGCTGGTCGGGATGATGACCGAGGCCGTGGTGACCCCATTCCTGTCCGACCGCGACCTCGCCCTGGCCAACGTCCGCTATGTGCTGGAGGCGGCGGGCAGTCTGCGGGAGGACTTCCGACCGGCGCCAGACGGGCTGATCGTCAAGCGCGCCCACCAGGTGCTCGGCCAAGCGGTCGACCTGCTGGAACGCGTGGTCGACGACGGGCTGCTCAACGCCATCGCCGACGGCACCTTCGGCCTGATGAAACGCCCCGCGCACAAGGGAAAGGGCGCCGACGGCGTCATCGAGAAGGCCGACGGCTACCTCAACCCCGCCACCACCCTGCTCGATGAGGGAGCCACGGCATGACGACCACAGAAGAGCCCAAGACCGAGACGGACGCGCCGAAGAAGAAGCGCTACGTTCGTCCCTACGGCGACACGACCGGCGACGGTATGGCGCAGCTGTCGTTCACCCTGCCCGTCCCGTTCGGGCCGCGGGCGGACGGGGCCGCGCAGCAGCTGGCGAACAAGATGGGCATGGACCCGGCGATGGTCGTGCACTCGCACCCGATCGGCGCCGACTTCACCTTCTTCGTCGTCTACGGCTCCGTGCAGCACATCGTCGACCTTGACGAGGTGCGGGTGGTCGAGCGCGAATACCCGCTGCTGCCGCCGTCGGACGTCAACAGCACCATCAAGAAGACGTTGCGCCGCAAGATGGTTGTCGTCGGCGCGTGCATCGGCACCGATGCCCACACAGTCGGCATCGACGCGATCCTCAACATCAAGGGCTTCGCCGGCGAGAAGGGCCTGGAGTACTACCGCGAGCTGCGCGTGGTGAATCTCGGCGCCCAGGTGTCGGTGCCCGAACTGGTGAAGGCCGCGCGCGCCGACAAGGCCGACGCGGTGCTCGTCTCCCAGGTCGTCACCCAGCGCGACGCGCACATCCTCAACACCCAAGAGATGTCGGCGGCCTTCCGTGAGGCGATGGGGGAGCGCTGCCCGCTGCTCATCGCGGGCGGACCCCGTTTCGACCCGCTCATGGCCGGGGAACTCGGCGTCGACCGGGTCTTCGGCCGCGGCACCACCCCCGGCGAGGTCGCCTCCTACCTCGTCCACGCCATCAGCCAGCGAAAGGAAGTCCACGCATGACCCGCGAGGTCGGCTTCACCGTCACCCACCGCCACTACGTGCCGCACTCCCACGCCCACTACGGCGGCAACCTCGTCGACGGCGCCTACGGCCTGGGCATGTTCGGCGACCTCGCCACGGAGATGTGCGTCCAGACCGATGGTGACGAAGGCCTGTTCGCCGGCTACAGCAACGTCGAGTTCCTCGCGCCGATCCGCGCCGGTGACGTCATCGAGGGCACCGCGACCCTGACCCGGATCGGCACCCGGTCGCGCGCGATGGACTTCGAGGTCCGCGTGGTCTGCCGGTCCGCGCCCGAGCGGGGCGACTCGGCCGCCGACGTGCTCGACCCCCCGATCGTGGCCACCCGCGCCTCGGGCACGGTGGTCGTCCCCGCTCAGGCCTGACCGGCCACCCGCGCCGCTGTCCGGGCGCGGATGGCCATGTCGAGCCTGGTGAGGGCGTGCTCGACGTGGGTCTCGGCGGTGCGCTGGGCGATGGCCAGCCGGGCAGAGATGTCCCGGCTGGCCATCCTCAGTGCGACCAGCCTCGTTATCGGGACGAGGACTGCTCGGCGGTCAGCTCGTCCAAGATCCCCTGGGCCAAGGTCCGCAGGTGGGCGCGGGCGCGGCGCCAGCGCTGGTCGATCACTTCGTCGTCGGTGAGCACGAAGCCGTTGAGCAGGATCCCGCGCATGGTGTCCATCGCGGTGTAGAAGAAGTGGCGAACCCTTGGGTGGCCGGGGAATTCCGGGAACACGTCCCGGTCGAACTCGGCGAAACTGCTGGCCGCCAGCGACTCCATGGTCGACACCTGTTCGCGCAGTTCCTCATCGGAGCGCGAGGCGACCCACAGTTCCACCGTCGCGGTGAAGATCGGGCCCTGATGGGCCTCCCACAGCAGGTCGAGCGCGGCGCCGACCATGTCGTCGGCGGCGCGCAGCCGGTCGAGCTGGGTGTGGGCGAACTCGGCGCGCTTGATGGCCAGGTGGCGCACCGCGGCGGTGACCAGGTCGGCCTTTGTCGGGAAGTGGTGGACTTGGGCGCCACGGGTGACGCCCGCGAGTTCGGCTACTTTGGACGTCGTCGTGCCCGCGTAGCCGTAGGTGACCAGGCAGTCGATGGTCGCGTCGAGCAGTCGCTGGCGCATGGACGCGCTACGTTCCTCTTGCGTGCGCCGGACCTTGTTCTCCACCGGGGCAGCGTACCCCGCGCATACATGCTGGTATGTATGTCGCCGCTCAGTCCAGCCGGTACAGGGTCGACCAGATGACGTCGGTGAGGACATCGACGATCCGCCCGTCCGCGGCGGGGTCGGCGCCCCGGACGAGCTGGTAGCCGGCCCGTTCGACCATCCAGGTCAGCACCGCGGCGGTCTCGGCGGGCTCGACGGCGCGCATCACGCCCGCGGTCTGGCCGCGCTCGATGGCCGCGCGGGTGGCGTCGATGATGCCGCCGGTGAGCGTGCGCAGCTCGACGCCGACCGTCGGGTCGTAGGACGCGGTCTCGACCACGGCGGTGAACGCGGCGCCGCGGCGGCGGTAGACAGCGATGATCGCGCCGAGCGCGGCGCGGAGTCGGTCGCGGTCGGCGTCGTCCGCCGCGCCCCACCAGCCGCCGGACACCGTCGCCAGTTCGGCGAGCACGGTGCGCGCGAGCCGCCGCGCGAGGTCGCCCTTGTCCTCGAAGTGGACGTAGAAGGTCGAGCGCGAGATCCCCGCCATGGCCGCCAGCCGCTCGACGCTGAGCTCGGTGAAGCTCACGCCCTCGTTGACGAGCTGCTCGGCGGCGTCGAGCACGCGCTTCTCCAGCGCGGCTCGGCGGTCCTGCCGGTTCGACGGGGTGGGTCGGGTGACGGACGGCATGTCGGGATCGTAGCCAACGCGGCGTCTGGACGGAGTGTCCGGACATAATGTCTTGACAGTGCGTCCGGGCTTGCGTGATGCTGGGCGGGTCGAAGAGAGGGGTGCCGATGTTGGACTGGTCGTTCACACATTTACCGTGGCTGTGGCTGGGTTTCGTGGTGGTCGGGGCGAGCTTCCTGCGGCTGGTCTGGACCGGTGTCGTGGTGCTGCGCGCCGCGGACGTGGGCTATGACCCGGCCGCCTGCGCGGCCCGGCGTCCGATGATCGACCTGGTGAAGGCCCGCCGCCGCAGACACAGCTGGCCGCGGCTCGCGCTGCCGCTGTTCGTCCTGCTGGTCGCGCTGTTCGTGACTCAGTTGCTCTGGATGAACCTGTTCACCTACACGCTGATCGCGATCGCCTGGTTCCTCACCGCGCCGGTCCGCAAGATCTGGGGCATCGCGGTGGCCCGGCGCGTCCACGTCGAGAACTGGGGTGTCGCAGGCCCGGTCGGCTTCTGGCGAGACGTCCGCGGCTACTACGCCCTCGGCACGCGGATGCCGTCCAAACCAGCCGACCAGGTGTGGTTCGTCGGCAAGTACCGCTGGCTCAACAAGTTCCAGAACGCCTGGTACATCGTGCAGGTCTACCGCTTCTGGGGCGTCGTCGCGATGGCCGCGGCGTCGCTGTTCTGGCCGGTGGTCGCCGCCGTCGCGATCGCCTACCACCTCGACGAAGTCGACGACGCCGACTACTTCCGCCCATGGTGGCGCTTCGATCGCGACGCCAGGCCCGATGACCTGGAACATCGTCAGGACAGCCGCGTGGTCTCGGTCTGGTAGGCGCCACCCCACGGCGGGCGTGACAGGCCCGCCGTGGGGGAGGATCCCAGCATGACGATGGTCCTGGTTGTCGACGACGAGCCCCAGATCGTGCGCGCGCTGCGGATCAACCTGACCGCCCGCGGCTACGAGGTCGTCACCGCGCCCGACGGCCGCACCGCCCTCACCGTCGCCGCCGACAAGCACCCCGACGTCGTAGTCCTCGACCTCGGCCTACCCGACCTCGACGGCGTCGAGGTCATCGAGGGCTTGCGCGGCTGGTCGACGGTGCCGATCATCGTCCTGTCCGCGGGCACCGAATCGACCCGCAAGGTCGACGCCCTCGACGCGGGCGCCGACGACTACGTCACCAAGCCGTTCGGGATGGACGAACTCCTCGCCCGCCTGCGCGCCGCCGTCCGCCGCGCGTCAACCCACCCCGAGGGCGACTCCCCGATCGTCACCACGGACGCCTTCACTGTCGACCTCGCCGCGAAGAAGGTCCATCGGCGAGATGTCGAGGTGCACCTGACCCCGACCGAGTGGGGCCTGCTGGAGATCCTGGTGCGGAACCCAGGAAAGCTCGTGGCCCAGAAGCACCTGCTGCGAGAGGTCTGGGGCCCGTCGTACACCGACGAAACCCAGTACCTCCGCGTCTACGTGGCCCAACTCCGCCGGAAACTGGAGAACGACCCGTCGCACCCTCGCCACTTGATCACCGAAGCGGGCATGGGCTACCGCTTCGAGATGTGACGAGTCATTTGATGTTCAATGGCGGGCGGACAAGGAGGCCGTGATGGCGACAGTCGGGCTGTTCATCACCTGCTTCAACGACACGATGTTCCCGGAGACGGGGAGATCGGTGGTCCGGGTGCTGGAGCGTCTCGGGTACAAGGTCGTGTTCCCGGCCGGGCAGACGTGCTGTGGTCAGATGCATTTCAACACCGGCTACCAGCGCGAATGTGTCCCGCTCGCGCGCGGGTTCGTGGATCGGTTCGAGGGGGTGGATGTGGTGGTGGCCCCGTCGGCGTCCTGTGTGGCGATGGTGCGGGAGTTCTATGGGCGGGTGGCCGAGGTGGCCGGTGACCGGGCGCTGGCGGCCGCGGTGGCGCGGACGGTGCCCAGGGTCTACGAGTTCACCGAGTTCCTGGTCGACGTGGCCAAGGTGACCGATGTGGGCGCGTCGTTCCCGCACAAGGTCACCTATCACCCGACCTGCCACGGTCTGCGGGTGCTGGGTCTTGGGGAGCGGCCGCTGACCCTGTTGCGGGCGGTGCGTGGGCTGCGGTTGATCGACCTGCCCGCCGCCACCGAGTGTTGCGGGTTCGGCGGCACGTTCGCGCTGAAGAACTCCGATGTCTCCGTGGCCATGGGTGCCGACAAGGTCAGCCGCGTGCTCAGCACCGGCGCCGAGGTGCTCACGGCCGCGGATAACTCTTGCCTGCTGCATGTCGGCGGGCTCCTCTCGCGGGCGCGCAGCGGTGTCCGCGTAATGCACCTGGCGGAGATCCTGACCCAGGGGGCGGCATGACCGGGGCCTGGCTGGGCATGCCGCCGTTTCCGGCCGCGGCCAGGGAGGCCGTGCGGGACAGCCAGCTTCGGGTGAACCTGCGCGACGCGACCGCGACCATCCGGGGCAAGCGCGCCGCGGTCGTGGCCGAGCGGGCCGACTGGGAGCGGCTGCGCCGGGCGGGCAAGGAGATCAAGGACCGCGCGCTGCGTGACCTGGACACCTACCTGGTCGAGTTGGAGCGCAACGTCGGCGAGGCGGGCGGGGTGGTGCACTGGGCCCGCGACGCCGAGGAGGCCAACCGGATCGTGTGCGACCTCGTCCGCGCCGAGGGCGCCGACGAGGTGGTCAAGGTCAAGTCGATGGTCACCCAGGAGATCGGGCTCAACGAGGCGCTGGCGGCGGCGGGGATCACGGCGTTGGAGACCGATCTCGCCGAGTTGATCGTCCAATTGGGACACGATCGGCCCTCGCATATCCTGGTCCCGGCGATCCACAAGAACCGCGCGCAGATCCGGGAGATCTTCCTCAGGGAGATGCCCGGCGTCGCCGCCGACCTCACCGACGACCCGGCCGCGCTGGCCGGGGCCGCCCGCGAGCACCTGCGCCGTAAGTTCCTTACCGCCAAGGTCGCGGTGTCCGGGGCGAACTTCGCCGTGGCCGAGTCTGGGGCGCTTGTGGTTGTGGAGTCCGAGGGCAACGGCCGGATGTGTCTGACCCTGCCCGAGGTGCTCATCAGCGTGGTCGGCATCGAGAAGGTGGTGCCGACCTGGCGCGACCTGGAAGTGATGTTGCAACTGCTGCCGCGGTCGTCGACCGGTGAGCGGATGAACCCGTACACCTCGACCTGGCGCGGGGTCACCCCCGGCGACGGTCCGCGGCGGTTCCACCTCGTTCTGCTCGACAACGGCCGCACCGACGCGCTCGCCGACGACATCGGCAGGCAGGCGCTGCGCTGTATCCGCTGCTCGGCGTGCCTCAACGTGTGCCCGGTCTACGAACGCACCGGCGGCCACGCCTACGGCTCGGTCTATCCCGGCCCGATCGGCGCGATCCTCACCCCGCAGCTGCGCGGCATCACCGCCGACGCGGTCTCCCCGACGCTGCCGTTCGCCTCGACTCTGTGCGGCGCCTGCTACGAGGCCTGCCCGGTGCTGATCGACATCCCGCAGGCGCTGCTGCACCTGCGGGCCAAGGCGGTCGACGCCAAGCGCGGCAACCCGTCGGCCGAGCGGATGGCGATGAAGGCCGTCGGCTGGGTGTTCGCCAAACCAGGCAGGCTCGCGTTGGCCCAGCGGCTCGGCGCGGTCGGCGCGAAGCTCGTCAGCAGGCGCGGTCGGATCCGCAGGCTGCCGGGCCCGCTGTCCGGATGGACCGACGCCCGTGACCTCCAGGCACCGCCCACGGAGTCGTTCCGGTTGTGGTGGAAGCGAAACAGGGGAGAACCGTGAACGCCCGTGCGGAGATTCTCCAGCGGATCCGGGCCGCGCTGGCCCAGGCGCCCGACGTTGTTGAGGTGTCCCGGGACTACGAGATGAGCCTGCCCGGCGTCGATCTGGTCGAGCTGTTCGCCGAGCGGGTCGGCGACTACCGCGCCAAGGTCGTGCGAGTCCCGGCCGACAGCCTGTCAGCGGCCATCGCCGCCGAACTCGAAGCCGCCGGGATTCGGCGCGTGGTGACTCCGCCGGACCTGCCGGAAGGGTGGGTGCCCAGCGCCATCGTGGACGGGCCGCTGTCGGTGTCCGAATTGGACACGATGCACGGAGTCGTGACCGGGTGCGCGGTCGGCATCGCCGAGACCGGTACCATCGTGCTCGACGCGGGTGTCCACCAAGGCCGCCGCGCCATCACCCTGATTCCCGACTTCCACCTGTGCGTGGTGCGCGTGGACCAGATCGTGGGCACGGTGCCGGAGGCGATCGCCGGGCTTGACCAGCGCAGACCACTGACGTGGATCAGCGGCCCGTCGGCCACCAGCGACATCGAACTGAAGCGGGTCGAGGGCGTGCACGGCCCCCGCACGCTCGTTGTACTCATCGCAGAGTGACGCTGCCTCCGTAAACATCGGATCTGCGCGAAGCGCGGACGCAACTGTTGACTTATGCGCGAAGTGCGCCCTAAATTTGCACAATCGTGCATCCCTCGTTGGTTGGAGTGGCCCCATGGCCGGTGTGTCGTACCGCGGAGTGACCCGGCGCTATCCCGGCGTGGCGCGGCCCGCTCTCGAACAGCTCGATCTGAAGGTCGAGGAGGGTGAGTTCCTGGTGCTCGTTGGTCCGTCCGGCTGCGGGAAGTCCACCACCCTGCGCATGTTGGCCGGGCTGGAGCCGGTCGACGACGGCGAGATCTGGATCGGTGACCGCGACGTCACCAGCCTGCCGCCCAAGGACCGCGACATCGCCATGGTGTTCCAGAGCTACGCGCTCTATCCGCACATGACGGTGGGGGAGAACATCGGCTTTCACCTCAAAATCAGCAAGCTCGGCAAGGCCGAGCGCGCCAAGCGGGTCCTGGAGGCGGCCAAGCTGCTCGACCTCGAACCGTATCTCGACCGCAAGCCCGCCAAGCTCTCCGGCGGCCAGCGTCAGCGCGTGGCCATGGGTCGGGCCATCGTGCGCCGCCCCCAGGTGTTCCTGATGGACGAGCCACTGTCCAACTTGGACGCCAAGCTCCGGGTGCAGACGCGCACGCAGATCGCCTCGCTGCAGCGGCGCCTCGGGGTCACCACGCTCTACGTCACCCACGACCAGACCGAGGCCATGACCATGGGCGACCGGGTCGCGGTGCTCAAGGACGGCGAGCTGCAGCAGTGCGACACGCCGGTGAACCTGTTCTCCCGGCCGGTCAACCTGTTCGTCGCGGGCTTCATCGGCTCGCCCGCGATGAACCTGCTCGAAGCCGCGGTCGACGGCGACACGGTTCGGCTCGGTGCCTGGGCGACGCGGATGGACCGCGCCGGTCTCGCCGGGCTCACCAGCCGGGACCTGGTCATCGGGGTACGCCCGGAGAGCTGGCGGATCACCGAGCGGGGCACGGGACTCTCGGCCACGATCGACGTCGTCGAGGAACTGGGCAGCGACGGCTTCCTCTACTGCCGCGCCGACATCGGCAGCGGGACGCGGCCGGTCACGGTGCGCACCGTCGGCATGTCCCGGCACCGCCCCGGCGACCGGCTGAACCTGACGCCGGTCACCGACCACGTCCACCTGTTCGACAAGGCGACAGGTCTGCGCCTGGGCAGCCAGTGACCGGCCCCGTGCGCCATATCCTTATCGGGTCGGCATCGTGGCCACGTGGAGGTCGAAGGCGCTGGGCGCGGTGGTGCGCGCGTAGGAGAACAGCGTGCCGCTCGGTCTGATGTCGCCCGCGAACACGTCCTGGCCGAACGTGTAGGTCGCCACGTCAGCGCCGTTCAGCGTGCTGGTGAAGGTCAGAGACCGGCCCGGCGAGACAACCGGGTTGGTGAATAGCAGCGAACCGTCGTCGGATACGTCGGACCCGCTGTAGCCGCGCACGCCGCTGAGACCGACAGAAGCACTCGACGTCGAATCATGGCCATCATCGTGGCCGGCTCACCCGCTCCGCCGCCATCTCGCCCAGATGATCATGCCGAACAAGGGACTCGGACTGGCCGACAAAGGCTCTGGCCACCCCGAAGCCCGGTGCCCAGCCCTCAGATTTCTCCGCGCTCCGACTCAACAGAGCAACGTGGCGATTGGCTGGGCCGCCCCACCCGTGCCGGACTCGACATGTTGACCGGCGCGGGCACGATCACCGCGCGCTGACTGGAAGGACCCGCCATGACCGACGTCCTCGGCAACGCGCTCGCCACCTGTGTCGGAGGCCCGGCAGGCTATCTGGCCGAAGGGCCGCTGTGGAGTGGCGGCGAGCTGTCCTGGGTCGACATCACCGCCGGGCGGCTGCACGTGGCCCGCTGGGTCGACGGTGCGCCCCGGCACTACCTGAGCCTGTCCGTCGACGGTGCCTTGGGGGCGGCGGTCCCGCTGGCCGACGGCGCGGGTTGGCTGGCGTTGACCGGTTCGTCGGTGACCGTGCTGCGCCGCGACGGCTACGACACCCCGCTCGGCCAGATCTTCGACGGCCCGGCCGGGGTGCGGTTCAGCGACGCGAAGTGTGACCCCGTCGGCAGGCTGTGGGCGGGCACCACGCCCGCGTCGCTGGGCCACGGCGCGCTCTACCGCTTCGATCTCGACGGGTCGGTGACGCGGATCCGGACCGGGGTCGGTGTCGCCAACGGTCTTGGCTGGAGCCCGGACGGCACCCGGATGTACTCTGTGGACAGTGCCGCGCGGACCCTGGAGGTCCACGACTACGACTTGGCGGCCGGGGAAGCCACCGATCGGTGCCCGCTGGTCGAGTTCGAGCCCGGCTGCGGCGAGCCCTGCGGCCTGACGGTGGACGCCGATGGCGGGATCTGGGTCGCGCTGTGGGACGGGGCTCAGGTCCGCCGCTATGCCCCGGACGGCGTCCTTACCGCCGTCGTCCCGATGCCCACGAGCCGTCCGACGAGTTGCGCGTTCGCTGGTCCAGACCTTGACGTTCTGGTCATCACCACCGCCCGCGGCGCGGACCTCGAGGCGGGCGCGGGCCTGCTCCACACCTGCGAGCCTGGGGTGCGCGGCGTGCCCGCGACGCCGTACCTGGGCAAGGCCCCCGTGTCCCAGCTAGTCTGACAAACGTCGGATGTTCAGTTAGGGGCCGCGGGATGCCGGTTACGGACGAGGCGATCGAGAAGATCAAGGACATGATCGTCAGTGGGGAGCTCGGCCCTGGCTCCAAACTGCCCCGCGAGGCCGACCTGGCCGAACGACTGGGGCTGTCCCGCAGTTCGCTGCGCGAGGCGGTCAAGGCGCTGTCGCTGATCCGGGTGCTGGACGTCCGCCAGGGCGACGGCACCTACGTGACCAGCCTGCAGCCCACCCTGCTGCTCGACGCGCTGGGCTTTGTCGTGGACTTCCACCAGGACGCGGCCGTGCCGCACTTCCTGGAAGTCCGCCGGATCCTCGAACCCGCCGCCACCGCCATGGCCGCCACCGAGATGTCCGACGCCGACATCGCGGGCTTGCGCCGCGTGCTGGCCGAGCTGTCCGACGACGCCTGCGTCGAGGAACTGGTCGCCAACGACCTGGAGTTCCACCGCCGCATCGCCACCGGCTCGGGCAACCCGGTGCTGTGCTCGTTGATAGTGGGCGTGTCGGGCCCTACCGCCCGAGCCCGCGTCTGGCGCGGCCTGACCAGGGACGGCACGGTCCAGCGCGCCCGCGAGCAACACGCGGCCATCTGCGACGCGATTGAGGCACGCCAGCCGGAGATCGCCCGCGCGTGGGCGACGGTGCACGTGGCGGACGTGGAGTTATGGCTGCGCGACGCACCCGCCTCGGCGCTGACCTCGGGTGCGCCCTGACCTCGCACCCCAGGCCGGCAAGTAAAGAACGTTTGACATCATGTCTGTGTTGCTTTACCTTGAGTGATGTCAAGTTTGCTTTACAAGGGAGTGGTCGTGGCGGTCGAAGAGAAACGCGCGTGGATCATGGCCGTGGTCACGGTCTGCGCGTACGCGGTCTACGCCGCGATCGTCCTGGGGCGGGCGGGTGACGTTCCCCTGGTCGACGTGTCCTATGTGGCGCCGATGCTGTGGAGCATCGGCGCGGCCATCGTGGCATCGATCGTGCTGCACATCGCGGTCTCGATCGCCTCGCCGGACCCGAACAAGCGCGATCAGCGCGACCGGGAGATCGGCCAGTTCGGCGACTACGTCGGCCAGTCATTCGTCGTCATCGGCGGGGTGACGGCGTTGATCCTGTCCTTCGTCGAGGCCGACCACTTCTGGATCGCCAACGCGGTCTACCTGGCGTTCGCGCTCTCGGGAATCCTGGGATCGGTGGCCAGGATCTTCGCCTACCGCAAGGGGTTCCAGGGATGGTGAAGTCGACCAAGGTCACCAACACGATCCGTGCGCTGCGGTTCGCCCACGGGGAGATGACGCAGGCCGACCTGGCCACCAGGGTCGGCGTCACCCGACAGACCATCATCGCCATCGAGCAGGGCCGCTACTCGCCGTCATTGGAGATGGCGTTTCAGATCGCCCGCGTGTTCAAGGTGCCCCTCGATGACGTCTTTCAGTATCCGGACAGTGTGGGAGAGGCACCGTGAAGGCGATAGTCCAGGACAGATACGGGTCGACGGACGCTCTTGAGTTCCGCGACATCGATACCCCGACCCCAGCAGACGGCGAGGTACTCCTGCGGGTCCACGCGGCGGGCGTCGACCCGGGGGTCTGGCACCTCATGACCGGACTTCCCTACCTGGTCCGCTTCTTCGGCTACGGAGTGCGCAAACCGAAGGTCCGCGTCTGCGGCCAGGACGTCGCGGGCCGGGTCGAAGCGGTCGGCAAGGGCGTCACCCGGTTCAAGCCGGGAGACGAGGTGTTCGGCACCTGCACGGGCTCATTCGCCGAATACGCGTGCGGCAGGCAGGACCGCCTGGCCCGGATCCCGGCGAACCTCCGCGCCGACCAAGCCGCGGCCGTACCCGCCTCCGGTCTGAGCGCACTGCAAGGCCTTCGTGACCTCGGAAAGCTCCAATCAGGACAGAAAGTCCTGATCATCGGCGCCGCGGGCGGCGTGGGCACCTTCGCCGTCCAACTGGCCAAGGCGTTGGGCGCCGAAGTCACCGGCGTATGCAGCGCGACCAAGGTCGACCTGGTACGGTCCCTCGGCGCGGACAAGGTGATCGACTACACCAAGGACGACTACGAGTCAGGCCGGTACGACCTCGTCCTCTCCACCGGAGGCAACCGGTCCCTGTCCGAACTCCGACGCGCTCTCACCCCAACTGGCACCCTCGTCATCGTCGGCGGGGAAGGCGGCGGACGGTGGCTGGGCATGATGTCCCTGATATTCAAGGCGACGGCGTTGTCACCCTTCGTGAAACACAACATCCGAAGCCTGATGTCGGTCCCACACGCGGAAGACCTTGAGGCGCTGCGGGAGTACATTGAGGACGGAACAGTCATGCCGATCATGGACCGTACCTACTCCCTCAACGAAGCCGCCGAGGCGATCAATCGTGTCCACAACGGACAATCCCGAGGCAAGGTAGTCATCACAACCACCTAACAACGATGGCCACCCGACGCGCCCCTCGTTGTCACTCTCCTGCCATCGGCAGCCCACCCAAGGCTCCAGTTTCCTTAAACCGCAACACAACAACGCCACCCAAGCCCCAACCGACCGCTTTCCACCAGCACCCCGTCCTGGCCATCTTTAACATCCGATCGGCGGTGTCAAGGGTCGGCTTGCCGATCGCGCAGCGACGCCGCAGGCGCCCTTGACGCCGTCGATCGAATGTTAAACGCTCGGGCTAGGGGAGCGACCCCCGCCGTTGTGCGCCAACGAGTGTACTCGTTCGTTGAGCGACGACGAGTGCACTCGTTCGGGCTTCGGAGGACGAGGGTGCTGGGGGGAGTGCGGGGACCTTCGGTCCCCACAAGCAAAGGACAAAGATCAAATGCCGCTGGGGCGGGTGACCAGGCCGTGGTCGAAGGCGTAAGCCGCTGCTGCTGTTCGTGAGCTGACGTTGAGTTTGAGGTAGATGTTGGCCAAGTGCCGTGCCACGGTCTTGTCGCTGAGGACCAGGGCGGCGGCTGTCTCTCGGTTGGTTTTGCCTGCTGCGACTAGCAGTAGGACATCCAGCTCTCGTGCGGTGAGGCCGCTGGGTGGGGTGGACGGTGGGGCAACACCGAGGGTGGTCAACGTCGTGGTGGCTGCGGCTTGTTCTCGGTCGCTTGCGTCATCGTCCCCGAGAGCCTTGTAGGTTTGGGCCAGGAGTAGTCGGACTCGGGCGCAGTCGTGAGGTGCCTCCAGGTTTCGCCATCGCGTGCAGGTTCGGCGCAGGATCGGGAGGGCTTCTTCGGGGTTGCCCTCGGCGAGTAGGACGGCTCCCTGTGCTTGCCAAGCCATGGCTTCCAGGCCGGGGCTGACATAGTGGGCCGCCGCCTCCATCAGTTCGTCAGTGGCCTTTCGGGCTACATCGATTGCTCCAGCGGCAATCGCGATGTCCACGGCCGCCGCGCAGAGGCGCACCCGGGCGAGTAGGCCGCTGTCTTCGGCGGTCAGGGCGGACTGTATCGATCGGAGGGCGACGTCGGTGCGGCCCTGGGACAGTCGGAGCAGGGCTAAGCCGGGTTGTGGGTCGCGGCCCAGTTCGTGGGCTTGGAGGTAGGCCTGTTCGGCACCCGCGTGGTCCTGGCGCAGGCGACGGGCTTCGCCGATGACGTAGTGGGCTTCGGCGGCGGATGTGGCGATGACTCCGGCCAGGTCGGTGCCGGTGCGCTGGGCGTCGGTTTCCGACTGGGCCCATTGTCCGCTGATCTGACGTAGTTGGGCCTGGTGGACGCGGCAGATGCCGGTGAAGACGACCGCGTTCGACTGGTCTGCGCACCACTGGCCGAGTGCCTGTGTCCATCGGCGCATTCGGGGCAGGTCGACAAGTTCGTGGCAGATCTCGATCATTCTGCAGTACAGGTGGCCCGCCCAGACCGGGTGCAGGCCGCCGCCGAGTATCGCGGCGATCGCCTGGTCGGCCTGGGTGAAACCCTCGGTCAGGTGGCCTTTTCGGATCAGGGCGCGGCCCTCGGCCATCGTCGCGGCGGCTACCAGGCTTGGGTCGCCGAATCGTTTGGCGGCGGCGCTGACCTCGCGGGCGCCGGAGACGACCGCGTCGAGGTCGGGGCTGGTCTCGACCTCGGCGAGGAAGCGGAGGTAGGTGCTTTCCAGACAGTCCGGCTCGTCGCGCAGCAGTAGGGCCGCGCGGTTCATCCACGTCTCGCAGCGGGCCTCGTCGCCGCGCATGAACAGCAGGCCTGCCAGGTCCAAGGCGGCCATGGCCGCCGGACGGGTCATCCCGGCCTGTTCGTGCCCGTGAAATGCCGCTTCCGCGGCGGCGAGGGCCTCATCGACGTTGCCGACCCACCATTCGGCGTCGCCCATGGCGCTCAGGTCGGTCGGGCTGGGGTGCGCTCCGGTCATGGCATCCGTCCCAAGGGGACTTCTGAGTATCGCAGCTCCGTCCGGCCTGTCCACCGATCCGCCGGTCAGGGCAAATGGCCAGGCCGCCTTGGCGGGCCGGGCGGCGACCCGGTAGGTATGTAGGTGGCGTGCCGCCGGGAACGAGATCGGCCGGGCGTGCGTCGGAAGCGAAACAGAGTCGGAGTTGGGGGTAGCACGTGGTCGCCCAGATGGACGTCGGCGAGGTCCGCAGGATCGCGCGGGAGGCGCGCGCGGAGTTGGGGGCCGTCCCGCCCGCGACAGAGGGCGAGGCGCAGGTCAAAGCCGGGACCGCGCTGTTGCGCCACGAAGGTGCCACACCGACGCTGAACACGATGGCCGAGCGGCTGCAGGAGGCGCTGGCCGAGCTGTCAGCACTCACCGGTGACGTCATCGACGCCCTCGGCAAGTCCGCCGACCTGCTCGGCGACACCGAGAAGGCCAACACGCACAGCCTCAGCACCAGGAAGGTCTCGTGACCACGCCCGGGCCGTGGACGTGGGACCTCGTCCTGATCTCCGAGCCTGAGGGCGGCCACCAGGCCGCCGCCGGGTTCGCCGCGATGGCCGCCTCCGCGAACGGCATCACCAGCGTCATCGACAAGCTGGAGCGTGTCCCGTGGGAGGGCCCGGCCGCCGAGGCGTACCGCGCCTACCTCAGTGACCTGCGCGGCGTCGTCCTGCGGACCATGACCGTGGCCGAGGACAGCCAGCACGCCACCGTCGGTGCCACCGGCACCTTGGACGCCCTGCGCACGCCCGCGACGGAGACCGCCGACGAGCTCAACCGGTTCCAGGCCGCCGTCGACCAGATGAACGGGCCGAACAACGACGACCTGGACTTCATCGAGGTCACCCAGGTCGCGGTCATGCGCGGTCAGGCGATGGGCGCGCTGGGCCGGGTTCGCGGCCAACGCGACGAGGCGCTCAACCTGCTCACCGACCTGGTCAAAGCCCAGGAGGAAACCCTGCTCACGCTGCGCCCGCCGCGCGGACCGGACGCCTCGCGGATCACCGACCCGGTCGAGCGCGCCGCGGTGGAGGCGCTGTCGGGCGAGGTCAACCAGACCCTCGACAAGGCGGGCGACACCGATCGCGCGCGCGACTACGCCGACAAGATCAACCAGGCGGACAACGACTACGCCCGCAGGCTGCTGTTGCTGCAGGCCGCCGACGACCTCAGCGCCGCCGAACTCGACTACCTGCTCGACCACCTCGACACCGACGCGCTGCACAACGCGATGGCCACCGACTTGCTGCCCTTCGGGGGCGGACCGGAGGACAGCGCGGCCCAGCGCGAGTTCTACAACAAGATCGCGGGCAAGGTCGACCTCGACACCCTCAACGGCCTGGCCGACCAGCTGCCCGAGGACTACTGGCACCCGAATCCGTACAACGACGTGCCCGAGCTCGGCGACGACCTGCGCCCGGACGGCACCAACCTCAGCTGGCAGCCGCTGCCCGACGCGGGCAAGCCGGTCACCGCCGACACGATCGACCCCAACGATGTCCAGCAGCGCGGTCTCGGCGACTGCCACCTGCAGGCCACGCTGTACTCGCTGGCCGGCACGCCGGAGGGTAGGCAGCAACTGGCCGACAACATCCAGCTGAACCCCAACGGCACCTACACCGTGACGCTGTACCGCAACGACGGCACGCCGGTCCCGGTCGTGGTCACCCCCGACACCCCGGTGCAGCGCAACGGCGCGGGCTGGCAGTCGACCTACGACGGCAACCAGGCCAACTGGGTGCAGCTCTATGAGAAGGCGCTGGCCCAGACCAACGCCGAGCTGTCGCAGCAACCGTCGATCGAGAGCGGCCACGGCCAGAACCAGGAGCGCGGCTACCCCGGCCTCAACGGCGGCTTCCCCGAAGAGGACATGGCCAGGGTCACCGGCGAGCGCCCCGAGAAGGTCGACAGCCCCAACGTCACCGACGACCAGCTGCGCGAGTTCGAACGCGACGGCAAGCCGGTGACCGTCACCATCCTGGGCGAGGAGCCGTACCAGGACCCCAGCGGCACCAATCTCGTCAACAATCACGTGTACTCGCTGGAGCGTGTCGACTGGAGCACCAACCCGCCGACCGCGCACCTGCGCAACCCGTGGGGCAGCGAGCACATCGCGATGCCGCTCAACGACCTGCGTGCGCACACGACGTACATGACCGTGGGGAAGTAGGACGATGAACGACTTCACCGAAAGCGTGGGCGCCCCCCAGGGACTGCTGGTCCCCCTCGGCGGCGTCGCGACCGACCCGGACGGCGTCAACTACGCCGTGGCGTCCATCGACGGCGACAACGTCGAACTCCGCTGCTGGCGCGGGGAGGAGAGCGCGACCGTCGTGCGCGCGGTCAAGGGTGTCCCGGTGCGGATCGGAGAGCAGGACGTGCTGATCTCCGCGGTGCTGACGGAGGAGGGCAAGCGGCCATGGGTCGTTCTCGGACCGGCCTGATCGCCGCCCTCGGCTGCCTGCTCGCCCTCGCCGGGTGCGGCGGGACGGAGACACCCGCCGACCCCGTCGCTGTCTCGACGACGACTCCGTCTCCCGATGTCAAGCCCAGCGGCTACCAGTTGCCGCAGGGCGAGTCGACGGAACTGTTCACGGGCAAGACCGGCACGGTCACAGTAAAGGTGGGTGACGTGCTCGTGGTGCAGCGCACGCGGGAGGTGCGCCAGCGTCCCGATAGGACGGTGCTGGTCCTGGCCGAGTCCCGGGCCGACGGCAAACTCGTGTTCCAGGCCATCGCCGCGGGCCGCACGTCGCTCTACACGGAGGACCCGCGCCGCGCGCCGTGCTCGTCGACGCCGTGTCCGCCGGGCGTGGGCGCCCCGCCGAGCGTCACCGTGGAGGTCAAGTAGGTCGATCGAGGGCGCGCAGAGTGGTGTCGATGATCTCGGCCGGGCTCATGGCGACGTCCACCTCGACGCCCGGTTCGTCGGGGGCGAGGGGCTGCAGGTCGGCCAGCTGTGAGTCGAGCAGGCGCACCGGCATGAAGTGTCCGGCGCGGCCGGTCATCCGGTCGGCGAGCAGCGCGCGGTCCCCGTGCAAGTGCAGGAACCACACCTGGTCGGGCGCGGCCTGCCGCAGCAGGTCGCGGTAGGAGCGTTTGAGCGCCGAACAGGTCACCACCCCGCCGCCGGTCCGCGAGTGCTCGGCGACCCAGTCCGCGATGGTGGCCAGCCAGGGCAGGCGGTCGCCGTCCGACAGCGGGATCCCCGCGCTCATCAGGGCGATGTTCGCCGGTGGATGGAACTCGTCGGCCTCGGCCAGGGGGACGCCGAGTCGCTCGGCGAGCAGGGCGGCCACGGTGCTCTTGCCCGCGCCAGACACACCCATAACGACCACAACCGTGTGCTCTTTCATGGCGATCAGTAAAAGTGGCGGTCACATATTTGTCACCTGAGTGGGAGGGTGGACCCGTGATCCTCGACCTGAAACTGGTGCGTGGCCGTGTCGTGACGATGGACCCGCTGCGACCCACCGCGACGACTGTCGGTGTGTGGCGCGGACGTGTCGTCGGCCTAGATGAGGACGTGGCCGATCTTCCCGCGGCTCGAACGGTGGATCTCGACGGCGCCACGGTGCTGCCCGGGTTCATCGACGCCCACACGCACCTGGCCTGGGCCGGACGCGCCCGGCGCACCATCGACGTGTCCCAGTGCGTGACGGTCGACCAGATACTGGACGCCTTGCGCGGAGCACCGGGGCAGGGGTGGATCGAGGGCACGGGCTATGACCGGCGGGCGGTGCCGCTCACCGCCGCCGACCTTGACACGGTCAGCGCGGACCGCAACATCTACGTGCAGGACCTGTCCGGGCACGCGTGCGTGGTGAACTCGGTGGTGCTCAAGCAATTGCCGGGCATCGTCAGCGACGGCTGGCTCACCGAGACAGACCGCGCCGCCGCCCACGCGCTGCTGCTGCCGTACTCGATCGACGCCCTCAGCGCGGACCTGCGCCACAGCGTTCGGGAAGTGCTGTCCCAGGGCATCACGATGTGCGCGGAGGCCGGGGTCGGCGCCGGGCTGCTGGCGGGCAGCCCGGTCGAGGTCGCCGCCTACCAGCGGGCGAACCTGCCGATCCGGGTCCAGCTCATGGTATCCGCCGACGTCCTGCACGCGGTGAACGCGCACCAGGACGACGGGATCACCCGCGCCATCGATCTCGGCCTGCACACCGGGTTCGGCGGCGACCGGCTGTCGATCGGCGCGCTCAAAGTGTGGACCGACGGCGGGATGATGGCTCGCACCGCCGCGCTCACGGAACCGTACGAGGGCACCGACAACACTGGCGAACTGCTCGACGAACGCGCCGCCATCCTCGACGGCCACGCGGCGGGCTGGCAACTGGCCGTCCACGCCATCGGTGACCGCGCCGTCGACTTCGCCCTCGACACCCTCGCCGAAGCCCAGGCCCGCGCGCCGCGCCCAGACGCGCGGCACCGGATCGAACACTGTGGACTCGTCCGCCCCGACCAACTCCGCCGGATCGCCGAACTCGGCGTGATCCCCGTGATCCAACCTGCCTTCCTGTGGTCCTACGGCGACGACTACGCCGCGATCATGGGCGCGCGGCGCGCGCCGTGGATGTACCGGGGCCGCTCGTTCCTTGACCACGGCATCACGATCGCGGGCAGCTCCGACCGGCCGGTGGCCGACGGAGCCCCGCTGCGCGCGATCGAGTTCATGGTCGAACGCCAGTCCGCCGGCGGCATGAAGATCGGCCCGGGCGAGGAGATCACGGTCGAGGAAGCCCTCGCCGCGTACACCGCGGGCGGCGCGTACGCGTGCCGGATGGAGCACGACCTCGGCAGCGTCACGCCGGGCAAACTGGCCGACTTCGTGGTGCTCGCGGACGACCCTCGAACCGCGCCACGCGTCGCCGCTGTCCCAGTGGTCGCCACGATCGTCGGCGGCGAGGTCGTCCACGGCGCGGTCTGACGGGTGTGTCCGGGTGTCACCCCCGCCGCAGCATCGCGGTCACCGTGAGTGGACCGACCGGCAGCTCAGCGGTCACCGCGAAGCCGAGACGGTGGTAGAGCGCGACGTTGGTAGGGTCCGCGGTGGTCAGGAAGACCGGACCGGCGATCCCGTCGATGATGCGCCTCGCGACGCCGTGGCCTCGGGACTCGGGGCGCACGCCGATGAACTCCAAAGTGGACGCTCCGGCGGGCTTGAGAGCTTCGGTGGCCGCGAGGTAGGTCAGAGTCCGGCGGACGGCGCGCGGGCCGCAGCCGAGGAGGACCCGGCCGGTCCAGGCCAGTTGGGCGAGGGTGCCGGGCGTGCCTGGACCGGTGACGAGGGCCGCCGCGCCCGGTTCGGTGATCGTTCGGACGCCGGGGAGCCGGATGGTCGCGGCGAACCACGGCGCCTTGCGGGAGCCGCACAGCCAGGTCATGCCCGGCTCGGTGGCGAACGCCGCGGCGAGCAGGTCAGCGGTCATGCAGCGGCGCCTCGGGGACCAGGTGGCAGACCAGGAGCTTGAGGTAGAACAGCGCGGGGAACCACGCCAGCACCGCGGGCAGCCAACCGAGGTTGATCAGGAACAGCGCCATCAGCAGCGCCATGGCCACCGGCCTGCGCAACTCGACCGGCATCGACTCGATGAGGACGGCCGAGCCGAGCAGCAGCAGCGCGTTGACGAGGAACCAGGTCCAGGTCCCGCCCAGGAACGCCGCCACGGCGGCCAGGTGCAGTACGTGCGCGCTGACGAACACCAGGCGCGGCCTCGCGGCGGGAAGCCGGTGGTACCAGCGTTTGGCCGAGTTCGTCGCGTTGGTCAGCACCCCGCCCGCCAGGTCGAGCGCGAGGACCGCGACCAGCGCCAGCCGCCAGCCGGTGACGCCCCCGGTTCGCCAGACGAACCAGCCGATCAGCCCGGCGGCCACGACACCGCCGACGACCTCCACCGCGGTCTCGCCGCGCGACTTCCCCGGGCCCATGAACCGGTCGAGCGCGCCGGTAGGTTCCGGAATGGTCCAGTCGAAACGCAGGTCAGCCCTCATCTCGGCCCCCACAGCCCGGCCAGCAGGCTCCACTCGGCCGCGCCCGCCGGGTGACCGGCGAGTGCCCAGCCGTCGAGTTCGCGCAAGACCGCCGCGGTCGCCCGGACGAGCAGCTCGGCGGCGACGTCGGTGCGGATGACTCGCACCCGCTGCCCGTTGGACACGACCGCCGCGACCCAGTCGACGGCCTGCGGGTCCTCAGGTCGAGACAGTGCCGAGGTCGCGAGGGCCAGGTCGTGGGGATGATCTTCAAGATGGGCGACGAGCCGCGCGGAGCCCGCCCGCAGCGCGGCCCAGAACTCCTCGGCGGTGTCGACCTCCCGCCAGGCGCCCAGCGCGCCCAACAGCCTGGCTCGGACGTCGTCAAGGACGGTGTCGAGCAGATCGCCCTTGCCGTCGAAGTAGTGGTACGCGGCGGTCTTCGAGATCCCGGCGGCCTCGATGATCTTGTTGTACGAGGCCGCGTCCGGGCCCTGTTCGGCGAACTGCGCCCGCGCGACGGCGAGGATCGCCGCCTGCCGGTCGGGTGGCAGCCGAAGGAAACGGGGGAGTGGCATGAACCAATGATACGCACCATTGGGGTGTACTGCTAGTACCCCTATTCGAGTGTGGTCGTCGCGAGGTACACGGTGGCTGTGGCGTCGCGGTCCTGCAGCGGGTTCGGGAAGGTGACCACTTCGGCCTTGACCTGGGCGAAGGCTAGTCCGAGCGCGGCGACGTAGTCGTCGTCCGGTGGGTCGTTCGACCACAAGCCGAACACCCCGCCCGGCCGCAGCAGTGCGGCGAGTCGCTCCGCGCCTGCGGGTTCGTAGAAGTCGCCGTGGCTGGGGTGGAGCAGGTGGCGCGGGGAGTGGTCGATGTCGACGATGATCGCGTCGAACCGCCTGCCCGGCTGGGTCGCGTCGAGGCCGCCGGGGGAGCGGGCCATGGCGAAGAAGTCGCCGTGGACCAGGGTGCAGCGCGGGTCGGCGGTCAGGGTCGTGCCCGCCGGGATCAGACCGCGCTCGTGCCAGTCGATCACCTCGGCGAGCGCGTCGATCACGGCCAGCGAGCGCACGGCCGGGTTCTCCAGCACGGTCAGCGCGGTGTAGCCGAGGCCGAGCCCGCCGACTGCCACGGCCCAGTCGGAGCCGGTCAGCTCGGCGAGGGCGCGGCGGGCGACCTCTTCCTCGGCGAAGGTGAACAGGCTCGACATCAGGAAGTCGTCATCGAGTTTGATCTCGTGGACCTCCTTGTCGAAGGTCTTGTCCCAGCGCTTGCGCAGGACGAGTTCCCCGAGCGGGGTCGGACGCCAGTCGAGTTCCTGGAAGCGGCTACTCACCTTGCGACCACGGGCATTGGTTCATCCAGGAAACGTACTCCCTACTCCAAGCGGCGGATTGACGTGACCGGGGTCACCTCCTAATTTGCCGAGTTAGGAAAGTTTCCTAACTCAGAAGGCAGGTCGATGAGCGAGCCGACGCCCGGTACCCCCAGCACGCTGCGCGCGATCAACGACCGGGCGGCGCTGGAAGTCCTGCTGGCGCGCGGCCCGCTGACCCGAACCGAACTCGCGTCGATCACGGGGATCTCCAAGCCGACGGCGTCGCAGCTGCTGAGCCGGTTGCAGGAGTCGGGATTGGTTGTCCTGGAAGGCATCCGGCAGGGACGGCCCGGTCGGACCGCCGAGTTCTACGGGGTCAACCCGAGCGCGGCGCACGTGGCGGCGGTCGACGTCACCGCCGCCCGGATCGACGTGCGGGTGGCCGAGCTGACCGGTCGGGTGATCGGCGAGCACCGCCTGCCCACGCCCGGGCGCGCGGCGGGTGACCTTGTTGGTCGGATGTCGGCGGCGATCAGTGGCGCGTGCGAGCCCGCCGGGATCGCGGTGTCCGCGCTCAACCGGGTGGTCATCGGCGTCCCCGGCGCGATCGATCCGGCGACCGGGCTGCTCGGCTTCGCCGCGCACCTGCCGGGCTGGCGGGTGCCCAGCCTGGTGGAGACCCTCGGCGACGGGCTCGGCGTGCGCGTCGAGGTGGAGAACGACGTCAACCTCGCCGCCCACGCCGAGCAGTCCAACGGCGTCGCGCGCTCGGCGGACAGCTTCGCGGTGCTGTGGGTCGCCGACGGCATCGGCATGGCGCTGGTGATCGGCGGGCGCCTGCACCGGGGCGCGACCGGGGGCGCGGGCGAGGTCGGCTACCTGCCGGTGCCGGGGGCGCCCACCGCCCGGGAGGTCGGCCGTAACGCCAACCACGGCCTGCAAGCACTGGTCGGCGGCCCGGCCGTGCACAAGATCCTGCGCTCGTACGGCTTCCGCGGCGCCGAACCGGCCGTCGCGGTGCGTGTGGCCGCCGACGCGCTGCGACCCGGCGGGTCCGCGGACCGGGCCGAGCAGGCCGAGAGCGCGCTGCGGGAGGTGGCGGCCCGCGTGGCGGTCGGGCTGTCCTCGGTGGTCGCCGTGGTGGACCCGGCCCTGCTGGTCCTCACCGGCGAGGTGATGCACGCGGGCGGCGAGCGGCTGCGCGCGTTCGTCCAGGCCGAGCTGCACGCCACAGTCCGAGCGCGGACGCCGGTGCTGCTGTCGACGCTGTCCGCGCAGCCGGTGCTCGAAGGGGCCCTCACCCTGGCCCTGCGACAGACCCAAGACGAGTTGTTCGCCGCGACCCTGCCCTGAGTTCGACCCAGCCCCAGGAGAACCATGTCCGGACACGATCGCCCCAATCCCTTACTTACCAACGACCTCTCCCGCCGCGGCCTGCTGCGCGGCTTCGGCGCGGCCGCCCTGCTGGCCGTCCCCGGCACCACCCTGCTCTCGGCGTGCGCGACGAGCGGCGGGGGCGGCACGCCGACCAACGCCGCCACCGGCGTCGCCGGGCCCGGCAACCCGTTCGGCGTCGCCGCCGAGGCGCCGCTGGAAGTGGTGATCTTCAAGGGCGGCCTCGGCGACGAGTACGCGACCAAGGTGCACGAGCCGCTGTACCAGGCGCGGTACCCGAAGGCGAAGATCAAGCACGTCGCCACCCAGCAGATCGCCCAGACCCTGCAGCCCCGGTTCGCGGGCGGCGACGTGCCCGACGTGATCGCCAACTCCGGCACCGACCTGATGGACAACGCCGCGCTGCAGGCCGAAGGCCAACTGCTCGACCTGACCGCGCTGTTCGACGCCCCCGCGATCGACAACCCGACGAGCAAGGTCCGCGACTCGCTGGTGCCCGGCACCGTCGAGTCAGGACTGATCTCCGGCAAGCCGTTCGTCCTCAACTACGTCTACACCGCGTATGGCCTCTGGTACGACAGCGCGCTGTTCGCCAAGAACGGCTGGACCGCGCCCAAGACGTTCGACGACTTCAAGGCCGTCTGCGAGAAGATCAAGGCCGCCGGTCTGGTCCCGTACGCGTATCCGGGCAAGAACGCCGCGTACTACCAGTACTGGATGATCCTCATCTCCGCCGCGAAGGCGGGCGGCAACCAGGTGCTGATCGACATCGACAACCTCGCCGACGGCGCCTGGTCCAAGCCCGCCGTCAAGCAGGCCGCCGCGGCGTGGGCCGAGATCGGCGCCAAGTATATGGACAAGAGCTACGAGGGCCTGACCCACACCGAGGTCCAGACCCAGCAGAACCAGGGCAAGGTCGCGTTCTTCCCGTCCGGGTCGTGGCTGGAGAACGAGCAGAAGGAACAGACCCCGCAGGGCTTCGCCTACGCGGTGACGCCGACCCCGAGCCTGCCGGGCGACAAGATGCCGTTCGCCGCGATTCGGGCCGCCGCCGGTGAGGGCTACATCGTGGCGGCCAAGGGCCGCAACACCGCGGGCGGGCTGGAATACCTGCGGCTCATGCTCAGCCGCGACGGCGCGCGTGGGTTCACCGAGAAGTCCGGCAGCGTCACCGTGGTCCGCGGCGCGGCCGACGGGCTGCCGCTCTCGCCGGGCAACAAGAGCGTCGCCGCCGCGCAGACCGCCGCGGCCAACGACATCGTCACCTACAACAGCTTCGAGGGCTGGTACAAGGAGCTGGAGACCGAGCTGCGCACGCAGACCAACGCATTGATGTTCGGCCGGATCTCCGCCGACGAGTTCTGTTCGAAGATGCAGTCGAAGGCGGACGCGACCAAGGCGGACTCCTCGATCCCGAAGCAGAGCCGGACGTCGTGAGCATGGCGCGCGGCAGGCCGCGGTTCATCATCGGTTTCCTCGCGGCGCCGGTCGCCCTGTACCTGGTCTTCGTGATCGGGCCGTACGGGCAGGCGTTCTACATCGCGATGACAAACTGGCGCGGCCTGTCCGCGAGCCCCACCTGGGTGGGATTCGACAACTTCACCAGGCTGCTCGGCGACGGCGTGTTCTGGACCGCGGTGGGCCACCACTTGGTCCTGTTGCTCGCGCTGCCGCTGATCACCTTGACGCTGGCTCTGTTCTTCGCGTTCCTGCTCAACGTCGGGGGTGACGGCGGCCGCGGCGGGATCCGCGGGTCGACCTTCTACAAGGTGGTCCTGTTCCTGCCGCAGGTCCTGGCGGTCGCCGTGGTGGGCGTGCTGTTCCAGGCGGTGTACCGGCCTGACGGCAGCGGCGTGCTCAACGGCCTGCTGAGCACCGTCGGGGTGGACCCGGTGGGCTGGCTCACCGAGCCCGACCTGGCGCTGTGGTCGATCATCGGGGTGATGGTCTGGCAGGCCGTCGGCTTCTACGTGGTCCTGTTCTCGGCCGGGATGTCGTCGATCCCCAAGGAACTGCACGAGGCCGCCGAACTGGACGGCTGCGGCCGGGTGCGGATGTTCTTCCAGGTAACCCTGCCCCTGCTGTGGGACACCGTGCAGGTCGCCTGGGTCTACCTGGGGATCGCCGCGTTCGACGGGTTCGCCATCGTCGCGGTGCTCTCGGTCGACCGGGGCGGCCCGGACGGGGCGACCACGGTGCTGCCGCTGGAGATCTGGCGCACCGCGTTCAGCTTCTCCAAGTTCGGCTACGCCTCGGCGATGGGCGTCGCGCTGTTCTTCCTCACCATCACCTTCGCCGCGCTGGCCCTGCGGGTCACCCGACGCGAGCGGGTGGAGTTCTGATGCGCCGCGAGCGGAATGTCCTAATGGGACTGTCGCATGGGGCGCTGCTGATCTGGACGATCACCGTGATCGCGCCTATTCTGTGGACGTTCCTGTCCTCGTTCAAGACCAACACCGAGATCTTCGGCGACCCGCTGTCGCTGCCCGACGCGATCCGGTTCGACTCGTGGGGGCGCGCGTGGGAGACCGCGCACGTCGGGCGGTACCTGCTCAACAGCGTGATCGTCGTCGGACTGGGCACCGCGGGCACCATGCTGCTCGGCGCGATGGCGGCCTACGTGCTGGCCAGGTTCCGCTTCCCCGGCAACCGGCTGGTCTACCTGATGTTCATCTCCGGCATGGTGTTCCCGGTGTTCCTGGCGCTGGTGCCCTTGTTCTTCGTGGTGAAGAACCTCGGCCTGCTCGACACCCACACCGGCCTGATCCTGGTCTACATCGCGTACTCACTGCCGTTCACGATCTTCTTCCTGGCCGCGTTCTTCCGCACGCTGCCGACCTCGGTGGCCGAGGCGGCGCTGATGGACGGCTGTTCGGAGACCAGGACGTTCTTCCAGATCATGGTCCCGATGGCCAAGCCCGGCCTGATCAGCATCACCATCTTCAACGTCATCGGCCAGTGGAACCAGTACCTGCTGCCGATCGTGCTGCTCTCGGGCAGCGTCGAGGAGAAGTGGGTGATCACCCAGGGCATCGCGAACATCTCCACCAGCGCCGGCTACCAGGCCGACTGGCCCGGCCTGTTCGCGGCGCTGAGCATGACGATCATCCCGGTGGTCGTCGTCTATGTCGTGTTCCAACGCCAGATCCAGGCCGGACTCACCGCGGGAGCGCTCAGATGAAGTTGGCCGTTGTCGGCGGCGGATCCACCTACACCCCCGAGCTGATCGACGGCTTCGCCCGGCTGCGAGAGGTGCTGCCGCTCACCGAGATCGCCTTGATCGACCCCGACGCCGACCGGCTCGCGCTGGTGGCGGGCATGTCGGAGCGGATCCTGCGCCGGACGGGCTGCTCGACCCGGATCACCACCTGGGCGGCGGTCGAGGACGGCGCGCGTGCCGCCGACGCCGTGTTGATCCAGCTGCGGGTGGGTGGTCAGGTCGCGCGGCACCTGGACGAGACGGTGCCGCTGACCTGCGGGTGCGTCGGCCAGGAGACCACCGGGGCGGGCGGGCTGGCGATGGCGCTGCGGACCGTGCCGGTGGTGTTGGACGTGGCGGCCAAGGTCGCCGAGGTCGCGCCGGACGCGTGGATCGTGGACTTCACCAACCCGGTGGGGATCGTGACCCGGGCGCTGCTCGACGCCGGGCACCGGACGATCGGGCTGTGCAACGTCGCGATCGGCTTCCAGCGCCGGTTCGCCGCGCTGCTCGACGTCGAGCCCGCCCAGGTGTCGCTCGACCACGTCGGCCTCAACCACCTGACCTGGGAGCGAGCCGCCTACATCGACGGTGTTGATGTCTTGCCCGAGCTGCTTGCCAAGTACGGTCCGGAGATCGCCGAACAGGTGGTGTTGCCGGTGTCGTTGCTGCACCTCCTCGGCGTGGTTCCTTCGTATTACCTGAGGTACTTCTACGAGCACGACGCGGTGGTGCGCGAACAGCTCGTGACGCCCAGCCGCGCGTCCGCGGTGTCCGAAGTGGAGCGGAAGCTGCTGCGGATCTACGCCGACCCGACCGTCGACGCCAAGCCGGAACTCCTGGGCAAGCGCGGCGGCGCCTTCTACTCGGAGGCGGCGGTCGCGCTGCTGACGTCGCTGCTCGGTGGCCGGGTCGACACTCAGGTGGTGAACGTCCGCAACAACGGCACCCTCCCGTTCCTGCCGGACGCGGCGGTGATCGAGGTGCCCGCCACGGTGTCTCGCGACGGCGCCGTCCCGAACGCGGTCGCGCCGGTCGACCCGCTCTTCGCCGGGCTGATCGCGAACGTCTCGGCCTACGAGGAACTGGCCGTGCGAGCCGCGATCGGCGGCGCCGAGGACCTGGTGGTGCGGGCGCTGCTGGCGCATCCGCTGGTGGGCCAAGCCGACAAGGCGGCCGACCTGGCGCGACGGGTGATCGACGCCAACCGGGCACATCTTCCCTGGGCCGCCGCGTGAGCGTGCGGACGATCCTCGCGGTGGACGGTGGCAACAGCAAGACCGACGTCGCCGTGCTCACCGAGGCGGGCGCGATACTCGGCCGCGCGCGCGGACCGGGCTTCGAGCCGCACCGGGTCGGCGTCCCCGCCGCGGTGGACGTGATCGCCGAGACCGTGCGGCAGGCGATGGGTGACATCCGCCCGCCGTTCGCCGACCACGTCGCCGCCTTCCTCGCGGGCGCCGACCTCCCAGAGGAGGAAGAAGCCCTCCGCGCCGAGTTGGAGCGTCGCGGCTACGGCCGGACCGTGGAAGTCGGGAACGACACCTTCGCCATCCTCCGGGCCGGGGCCCGACACGGCTGGGGCGTCGCGGTGGTGTGCGGCGCGGGGGTGAACGCGGCAGGCGTCGGGCCGGACGGCCACGTCGCCCGCTTCCCGTCTCTCGGGCGGATCAGCGGCGACTGGGGCGGCGGCATGCACCTGGCCGAGGAGGTGCTGTGGCACGCGGTCCGCGCCGAGGATGGCCGCGGGCAGGCGACGGCGCTGGCGCCGATGGTCCGCGCGCGCTTCGGGGTGGACCAGGTCGTGGACGTCGCGCTCGGGCTGCACCGCGGCGAGATCGCCATGTCGGACCTCGACGGGCTGGTGGTGCCGCTGTTCGTGTTGGCCAAGTCCGACGAGGTCGCCGCCGAGATCGTGGGGCGGATGGCGGACGAGGTGTGCGCGCTCGGCACGGTGATCCTGGATCGGTTGGGGCTGCTGGACACCCCGACCGAGGTCGTGCTCGGCGGCGGGATCCTGACCGCGGGGGATCCGGCGTTCACCGAGGCGATCCGCGCGAAGTACGCCAAGCGCGCACCGCTGGCCGAGTTGGTCATCGGGTCGAGGGATCCGATCGTCGGCGTGGCCCAATTGGGCCTCGACCGGCTCGACGCCCCACCGGCGGCCTATGACCGGGTGGCCGACGAGTTGGCGACTATGACGTGATCGGGGAGTTCTCGGCGTACTCGCGGGCACCGTGGTCACGGAACACGGCCAAGGCGGCGGCTCGAAGCCCGTCGGCGAGCTCGGGTTCGCCGCGGGCGTCGTGCAGCAGGGCCACGTCCCAGTCGGTGCGGGCCGACCAGAGCGGGGCCTCCATCGTCGCCCACAGCGTTGTCGCCGCGGCCAGACAGGAGGCAGCGTCGTCCAGGCTCCCCTCGGCCAGGTGCAGCTCGCCGAGCGTGCGCAGGGTGACGGCCTGACCCCAACGGTCGCCCATGGCCTGGCAGACCGCCAACGACGACTCCAGCGGTTCGAGCGCCAGGTCCGCCTGTCCGAGGCGCAGCCGCGCCTTGGCCAGGGCGCGCACGCAGTAGGCCTCCATCAGTTTGTCGCCGACCTGGTGGAAGATCGCCGCGGCCTGCTCGCACGCCCGCACCGCCGCCGTCAGGTCACCACGGGCGCGGTGGAACAGCCCCATGGACCGCAGGACGAGCCCTTCGCCGCGGCGGCTGCCGATCCGCCGGTACGCGGCGAGCGAGTCCGCCAGATCGGCCCACCCGGTGTCGTAGTCGCCGCGCTCCAGCCGGACGGATCCGCCGACCCGCTTGGCGTTGGCGACCCCGGCCACCTCGCCGAGTTCGTCGAACAGCGCCGCCGCCTGGTCCAGGAAGTGCAGCGCCTCCACCAGTCTGCCGGGTTCCCGGCACGCGGCGCCCAGACCGGAGAGGGCCACCGCCTGCCCGTGGGGGTCGCCGAGTTCCCGGAACAGGCCCAGCGCCGCGCTGAAGTGCTGACGGGAGTCGAGGAAGCGGTCCTGCAGGTACCGCAGCTGGCCGAGTTCGGCCCGCATGACGGCCTCGCCGTAGCGGTCCTCCGCGCGGCGGACCGCGGCGAGCGCGGCCCGGTTGATCCGCTCCCGGGATTCGAACCGGTTGACGCCGAGGAAGGACGGCCCCAGTGACGCGGAAGCGAAGTGGCGGACCAGGTCGTGCACGCCGAGGGCGGCGGCCCGCTCGACGCCGACGACCAGCGCGGGCTGTTCGATCTCGAACCACTCGTAGGGCGCGGCCATCACCAGCGCGACCATCTCGGCCGAGACCGGATAGTCCCGGATCGTGGGGCGCCGCCACTGGATCTCGTTGGGCGGCGACTCGGCGGCGAATGCGTCGGCGAGGGTGAGCCAGCCGCCCAGCACCCTGGCCACGGCGGCCGACAAGTCCTCAGTGGACTCATCGCTCTCGGCGCGTTCGCGGCCGTAGATCCGCACCAGGTCATGCAGGTGGTAGCGCACGCAGCCGAGATCATCGACCCTGGCGAAGTCGACCAGGTGGGCGTCGACCAAGCGCTCGGCGAGCCGTTCGGCCTCGGCCTCGGTGGTGTCCATCAGCCAGGCGAGGATCCACAGCGAGAACTCGGGCACGCCGAGATAGCCGAGACGACGCAAGGCGGTTTGGTCTGACTCGTCGAGTCGGCGGTAGGTGTACTCGAAACTGGCCCGCACCTCCAGATCGGCGATGGACAGCTCGTCGAGTCGGCGCCGTTCGTCGGCGAGCCGGTCGGCCAGCAAGGTCAGCGGCCAGCGCTGGCGGGTGGCCAGTCGCGCGCCCGCGATCCGGATGGCCAGCGGCATCCGGCCGCAGTGCTCGATGATCTCCCGGGCGGGTCGCTCCTCGGCCCGCACCCGATCGGCGCCGACGATCCGGCTCAGCAGCCCGAACGCCTCGTCGGCGTCGAGCACGTCGAGGTCGACCGGGAGCGCCCCGGCGAGCCCGACCAGTCGGTTGCGGGCGGTCACCAGCACCGCGCAGCCCGCTCCGTCCGGGAGCAGCGACTGGATCTGCTGACCCGTGGCCGCGTCGTCGAGCAGCACCAGCACCCGACGATCGGACAGGACGCTTCGGTAGAGCGCGGCGCGCTCGTCGGCGGCCGCGGGCATTTCGGCCTGGCCGACGCCCAGTGCCTTGAGGAAGCGCCCCAACACCTCACCGGGCTCCGCCGGCGCGTCGGTCATCCCGCGCAACTCGGCGTACAGCTGTCCATCGGGGAAGAGTTCGGCGAGTTGGCGGGCGATCCGTGCGGCCAGCGCCGACTTTCCGCTGCCGCCGCGTCCGGTGATCACCTGGACGGGGGCCGCGAGGTTGTCCGGCCGCGGTGTCAGTGCCTCGACCACGGCCGCGATCTGCGGCGCGCGGCCGGTGAAGTCGGCGGTGGACGCGGGCAGCTGCGCCGGGACCAGGATGGACGACTCCGCGACCAGCGGCCCCCGCAGACTCGGGTCCGCGCCCAGGATGGCCTGGTGGATCGCCGCCAGCTCCGGCCCCGGATCGACACCGAGCTCCTCGACCAGCCCGTCCCGGCCGGTCCGGTACGACGCCAGGGCCTCGGACTGCCTGCCCAGCCGGTAGAGCGCGACCATGTGCTGGCCGCGGAACCGCTCGTTGGTCGGATACCGGCCGACCAGCGCGGTCAGCTCCGGCAGCAGCCGGTCCTGGCGGCCCAGTTCGAGGTCGGCGGCGATGCGTTCCTCGGTCGCGGTCAGCCGCAGCTCGTCGAGCCGGGCGGCCTCGCCGGTGAGCGTCTCGCCCAATCCGTCCAGTGCGGGCCCGCGCCACAGCGCGAGCGCGGCGTCGAGCAGGTCGGAGGTCGTCCGCGGGGTCGACGCGCGGCGGCCTTGGTCGAGCAGCCCGTGGAAGACGTCGAGGTCGAGCGTGTCCTCCGGCAGGTTCACCGTGTAGCCGGGCGGCCGAGTGACGATGAGGTCATCGATCCCGTGCTCGGTCAGCGCCCGGCGCAACGTCTTGACGTAGGTCTGGATCACGCTCCGCGCGGTCGCGGGCGGCTCACCCGGCCAGATGACCTCGATGAGCCTGCCGACGGACACGACCCGGCCGGACTCCAGCAGCAGCGCGGCGAGCAGGGCCTGTGGCTTCGCCCCGCCCAGCGGCACCGGGCGACCCGACGCCACGACCTCCAGCGGACCCAGGATCTTCACCTGGACGGCGGTGCTCGGTGCGGTCAAAGGGTCGATCCATTCGGTGCCACGGGCGCTGTCGAGACGCCAGTGTGGCACGAACGAACCGCCGCTACGCCGCACTTACAGCAAAGTTTCAGCACCGGCGTCGAGCCTGCTCTTGGCCGCTGAACGCGTCCAGGAGAGGGGACAGCCATGCCAGGTCTTCGCACAGTGATCGCGGTGGTGCTCAGCGTGCTGGTGGGCGCCGGGGTGATCGTCGTGTCCGGTCCGGCGGCCATCGCCGCCGCCGAGCCATCGATCGTGTCGATCGCGGAGGCGGAGCTGGCCGACGCCACCCGCAACCACGAGGAGCCGATGGGCAGCGACTGCAACTTCTACGTCGGCCAGACCCGTCCGCACATGGGCGCGTGCGGCGCGTTCGGCGGCTCGACGTGGCGGTCGGCGAGTTGGTGCGCGGACTTCGCCAAGTACGTGTGGCGCAAGGCGGGCGACATCGAGGCCGCGATGCCGGACCGGGCGGGCAACCTCAACGGCTGGGCGCATTCCTTCTACGAGTACGGCAAGCGCAACGGCACCTGGCACCCGCGCGAGAGCGGCTACCTGCCCCGGCCCGGCGACGCGGTCGTGTTCGACTGGCAGGCTGACGGGTTCGACCCGGCCATCGGAAGCTTCGCCGCGGGCGGGTACGACATCGACCACGTGGGGATCGTGAAGTCGGCCGACGCGAGCCAGGTCCAGGTCATCGAGGGCAATGTCGCCGACCGGATCCAGGCCAGGTCGCACGCGCGGACCAACGCGGCGATCGTGGGCTACACCTCGCCGTCGAGCGCGTTCTGGCCGACGCAGAGCAAGGGCAATCGGGGCGCGGACGTCACCGCCATCCAGTATCTGCTGGTCCATTCCGGGCGTTCGGTGTCCACCGACGGCGATTTCGGCGGCGGGACGGACACGGCGGTGCGCGATTTCCAGGCGGCCAAGGGGCTTGGCGCCGACGGGAATGTGGGCCCGAATACCTGGACCGCGCTCGCGGTAAGTGTCCAACACGGCGACAACAATAACGCCGTGCGCGCGCTGCAATACCAGCTCAACGTCAAACGGAATGCCGGCCTGACTGTGGACGGTGATTTCGGCGGCGGCACCCGGGCGGCGGTGGTGAGTTTCCAGCAGCACGCCGGAATCGAGGCGAACGGAATTGTCGGGCCGATCACCTGGCGGAATCTGATCTGGCACTACCAGCAGGTGGACCATCCCGACGTGGCCGCCACCTGCCGGTCCGCGTCGCCCGCGCAGTGGGGGACCGGTGCGGCCGTGGGCCAGCTGACGGCCGCCGCGACCAGGATGCACACCGCCGGGTTCGGTCCGGTGGCCGTGCGGGAGGTCGGCGCCGAACACGTCGAGGGGCAGACGGGACGCGTGCGCGGGCTCGACGTCGACGTGCGGCTCATGCGCACCGACCGCGGCCAGTGCTCGGGCGATGTCGACCGCTTCTCCGCGCTCTACGACCGCGGCGCGACCCGCGAACTGGTCCGGTCCCTGCGCGCCACGGGACGGGTCAAGGCGGTCTACTTCAACGACCCCGTGCTGATCGGCGAGGGTTTGGTCACGAAGGCCGAGAGCCACGACGACCGCCTCCAGGTGCGGTACTGCGAGGTCGTCCACCCCGACGCCCAGTACGACTGCTGATGGCGCCGGTCGAGGCACCGGGCGTGCGGGTCGCGCTGGCGCTGCGCAGCGGGACGCTCCGGGACAAGATCGACGACCTGCTCGGCCACCTGGACTGGGTGCACCGCTGCGGGAGCCGCGACCCCACGGCGGGCGTGGTGTTCGTGGACGCGCCGACCGCCCAGCCGGGCGGGGTGCGGGTGGTCGCGGTGCTCACCGAGCCCGCCGCGCTGGGGCCCGCCATCCGGGCGGGCGCGCACGGCGTCGTCCTGGCCGACGATCCCGCCGAGGACATCGGCCGGGCGGTCCACGACGTGGTCCGCCACGGCGGATGGGTCTCGCCGAGGCTGGCCGGGACGCTGCTGGGCCTGGTGCCCGCCGCCGCACCTGGCGCCGCGGTCGACCCGGTCGACCTCACCGCGCGCGAACGTGAGGCACTGCGGCTGCTCGCCGACGGTCTGGAGAACGCCGACATCGCCGCGGCGATGTTCATCAGCGTGAGCGCGGTGAAATACCACGTCTCCAATATTCTGCGGAAATTCGACTGCCGCGATCGAACGCAATTGGTGGCCCGGCTTAATCGCTCCGGGAAAACCTGGTCGCAAGACTAGGGTCATGAAATCGGCTGGCTCGTAATCTTCACCTATCGCAGTTGAATGAATCAACGGAGGAGATATGAGAGCCAGGCTATTGAGCGCGCTCGCGGTCGCCGTGATCGCATTGGTGACACTTACCGCGCAGCAGGCACAAGCGTTCTCCCAAGCCTTCTGGCCGACCCAGAGCAAAGGCAACCGCGGCGCCGACGTGGTGGCGATCCAGTACTTCCTCGTCCACTCGGGACGGTCGGTGTCGGTCGACGGCGACTTCGGCGGCGGCACCGACGCCGCGGTCCGCGACTTCCAGGCGGCCAAAGGGCTCGGCGCGGACGGCAACGTCGGCCCCAACACCTGGAACGCGCTCGCGGTCAGCGTCCAGCAGGGCGACAACAACAACGCCGTGAAAGCCCTGCAGTACCAGCTCAACGTCAAGCGCAACGCCGGGCTGAGCGTGGACGGCGACTTCGGCGGTGGCACGCGGGCGGCGGTGGTCAGCTTCCAGCAGCACGCCGGGATCGAGGCCAACGGCGTCGTCGGCCCGATCACCTGGCGCAACCTGATCTGGCACTACCAGCAGATCGACCGGCCCGACGTGGCCCAGACCTGCCAGTTCGCCTCAAGCGTTAACGGACACACCGCGCACTGGGGTACCGGCGCCGCGGTCGGCCAGCTCACGGCGGCGGCCGGGCGGGTGCACAGCGCGGGCCTTGGCCCGGTGGCCGTGCGCGACCTCAGCTTCGAACACGGCGGGGCCATCCCCGACCACGCCAGCCACGAGCAGGGCTTGGACGCCGACCTGCACCCGATGCGCACCGACCGCAACCAGTGCGCGGGCCAGGTCGACCGGTTCTCCGCGCTCTACGACCGCTCGGCCACCCGGGAACTGGCCCGCGCGCTGCGCGCCACCGGCCGGGTCAAGACGATCTACTTCAACGACCCGGTGCTGATCTCCGAGGGCCTGACCCAGCAGCAGCCCAACCACGACGACCACCTGCACGTGCGCTACTGCGAGGTCGTCCACCCCGACTACAAGTACGACTGCTGAGGCATTGACATGCAGTCGACAGCAGTCCGCGCGGGCATCGTCGCGACCGTGATCGCGGGAATGACCATCGCGCTCAGCCCCCAGGCCGCCGCGGCGGCCGCGCCCCACCCGAACACGTTCTCCGGCAAGGCGTTCGACACCTGTGAGACGCCGTCCTCGGCGACCATGCAGGCCTGGTCGGCCTCGCCATACCGGTCGATCGGGATCTACTTCGGCGGCGACGGCCGCGGCTGCCGCACCCAGGCCAACCTCACCGCCGCGTGGGTCAGTGAGCAGACCGCCCGCGGCTGGCACCTGCTCCCGCTCTACGTGGGCAGGCAGGCGCCGTGCAGCACGACCCAGACGCTGCGGATGTCGGCCGACCCGGCCACCGCCCGCGACCAGGGCCGCGCCGACGCGACCGACGCGCTCACCCGCGCCGCCGCGCTGGGCATCGGGCCGGGAAGCGTGCTCTACAACGACATGGAGCACTACGACAGCGCCAACACCGGCTGCAAGACCGCGGTGCTCACCTACCTGACCGGGTGGACCGAGCGGGTCCACGAACTCGACTACCTCTCGGGGGTGTACTCCAGCGCGGCCTCCGGGATCCGTGACCTGGCCGCGGTCTACCGGTCCACCACCTACGCCCGGCCCGACCACATCGACTTCGCCTGGTGGAACGGGGCAGCCGACACCAACGCGGGCTCCTACGTCCCGGCCCAGTACTGGTCCAACCACCAGCGGATCCACCAGTACCGGGGCGACTTCCACGAGACCTACGGCGGGGTGCGGATCTACGTCGACGCCAACCAGGTCGACGTCGCGCCGCCGGTCAACCGTGACTTCGCGGCCTACCCGACCCTCAACCGCGGCGCGAACAGGACCGAGGTTGCCGCCCTGCAGTACCTGCTCAAAGACGACGGCCGCGACGCGGGCACCGTCGACGGCGACTTCGGCAGCGGCACCGAAGCCGCGGTCAAAGCGTTCCAGAGCGCCCATGGCCTGACCGCGGACGGCGAGGTG
The DNA here is from genome assembly GCF_900070365.1 of Alloactinosynnema sp. L-07. Classification (NCBI taxonomy): domain Bacteria; kingdom Bacillati; phylum Actinomycetota; class Actinomycetes; order Pseudonocardiales; family Pseudonocardiaceae; genus Alloactinosynnema; species Alloactinosynnema sp. L-07. The sequence continues at coordinate 1,493,699 of NZ_LN850107.1, forward strand.
GGGCGGCGCACCTGGACGGCCCTGCTCTCGGCGGGCTGGCAGCCGAAGCTGCGCCCGGGAGCCACCGGGCAGGAGGTGCGGCGCCTGCAGCGGGCACTGACCGCCGCGCTCGGCCGGACCGTCGGCGTCGACGGCGAGTACGGACCGAACACCGAGCAGGCGGTGCGTGAGTACCAGACCAGCCGCGGCCTCAGCGCCGACGGCAACGCCGGACTTCAGACCTGGACCGCGCTGCAAAGCGGCCAGTAATCCTTCGCACACAAGGGAGAAACCGATGAACGACACGACCCGCAGAGCAGGCCTGTTCGCCACGATCGTTGCCATGCTCGCCATGATCTTCACCCTGGTCTTGCCCCAGTCGGCGAGCGCGGCGACGTTACCCGCCTGGCCGAACATGGCCCAGGGGACCTCCGGCCCCAATGTGACCAGTGCGCAACACCTGTTGCGGCACCACGGTTACAACATCTCCGCCGACGGCAACTTCGGCCCGGGGACGGCCGACGCGGTCCGCCAGTTCCAGACCGCCAAGGGCATTGGCGTCGACGGCCAGATCGGCCCGCAGACCTGGGCGAAGCTGGTCGTCAGCGTGCAGCGGTACAACAACAGCGAGGCGGTCAAGGGCGCGCAGGTCCAGCTCAACCGCTATGGCTACGGCCTGACCGTGGACGGCGACTTCGGCGGCGGCACGCACAACGCGGCGGTCGCGTTCCAGACGGCGCAGGGCCTGGAGAACAACGGCAACATCGGCCCGATGACCTGGCAGGCGCTCGTCGGCGGCACCCCTGGAGGTGGCGGCGGCACCTCCGGCTACAGCCTCCCGCTGGCCAAGTCCGCCCTGCCGCGCGGCGAGTACGACGACCCGCACCACGACTACCCGGCGATCGACCTGCCGGTGAACGGCCAGCCCGCGTACGCGATGGTCAGCGGCACCGCCTACCGGATCAACGACGGCGCCACCACCGGCTGCGGCTACGGCGTGAAGATCTTCAAGGACGGCGTCGAATACCAGTACTGCCACTTCAGCGGCTGGTCGGTCAGTGACGGCGCGACCGTGACGGCGGGGGACCGGATCGGCACCACCGGCAACACCGGCAACTCCACCGGCCCGCACCTGCACATCGCCATCAAGATCAGCGGCGTGAAGTACTGCCCGCAGAACTTCCTGCTCGCGCTCTACGACGGGGTCACCCCGCCCGCGCCGTCGAGCCTGCCGAGGACCGGCTGCTTCTACTGATCCACGCCACACCCGCCGCTCGGCTCCCGGTCCGCCCGGGAGCCGAGCGCCGTTCGCCAGATGAGGTGGAGATGACTGTATTCGGAGATCCGCGGATCCGGCGAGTTCCCGTCGTGGAGTGCCACGAGCCGCTGATCGACCTGCGCGGGATCGAGGCGCTGCGGGTCGCCCACCCGACCGGCGCCCGCCTGCGCCGCGGGGTGGTCGACCGGCTCGTCGCGGCCCAGACCCTGTTGCGGACCGATCTGCGGCTCATGGTCGTCGAGGGCTTTCGCCCGCCGCCCCCGCCGATCTTGTGCGTCGACCCGGACGCCCACGGCAGCGGCGCCGCGGTGGATCTGACGCTGTGCACGCCGAGCGGTGTGGAATTGGTGCGAGGCCAGGAGTCCAGCTCGGTCCTCGGCGCGGCGCTCAGTGCCGTGGGACTGGTCAACTACGACGCCGAGTGGTGGCATTGGTCATACGGCGACCGCCACTGGGCCTTCGCCACGGGCGCGGTATCGGCACGCTACGGCCCGGTCACTGTCCCATGAGGACAGTGTGCTCAGCCGAACTCAAGCCGGTCGGGATCCGCTGCGGCCTGTTCCTCCGGCGTCGACCACGGGGTCACCGGTCGGGGGAGCGGTTGCCCGTCGACCACGAGATCCGAGCGTTCCGACCAGAAGCAGAGGTGATCGCGGACCGGGAGGGCGTCGTGTCGCGGATCGCGGTAGGTCCAGGCGATGTCCTTGCCCGCGGTGTTCCCGTCGACCAGTGAGAAGTACGACGCGAAACCCTTGTACGCGCAGGTCGACGTGGTGTCGCTGGGCGTCAGGAGTTCCGATTCGACGTGCTCCGCCGGGAAATACCACCGCGGCGGCAGATGCGTTTCGAGCAGCAGCAGCGGGCGCGAACTGGAGGCCAGCCGCGTCCCGTTGAGGGAGACCTCGACGAGCCGTGAGCTGGGCAGGACCTCGATCCGCTCGAACGGGTCGTGCGCGTGGCCGACGGTCTGCTGTTCCTCGGCCCACCACGAGTCGAACGCGTTGAAGTCGAGGACCACAATTTCGGCGAGGTCGGGATCGGCTGGGAGGTATCCGGCCTGGGCGACCGTCACCCCGTCCAAGACGAGGTCGACCACGGTCCCGGCGCAGGTGTGGAGCGAGAAGTCCATCGGTCCGAGCATCCCGGGCACGGTCGTGAGGTCGGGCGCCGCGGGCTGGGGATCGGTGGGGACCACCTGCCCGCGGATGTCGCCGACCGGGACGCCGTACACCGGGACGAGCCGCCGCGGCTCCCACACCAGCACGGCGCTCCAGGTGTCGACCACGGTCGTGTCCGCGATGCGGGCGCGGGTCCGGAACAACGTGGGCTCGTACCGGAGATCCGACATCGCCTTGCCTAGATGGTGTCTCATCCGCAACGCCATGGCGTCCATTGTGCATCCGATTCCCCCGCGCCGAAGTCCGACGACCCGGCGCGGGGGAGTGGGTCTTACGGGTGCCAGAGAACGTCCATCATCACGGGCAGCTCGCGGCCGATGCCGACGCGCGCGGCGCACTCGATCCAGTGGCCGCAGTCGTACTCGACCATCCAGCTGTTGGCGATCCCACTGGCGAGCAGGTGCTGGTGGAACTCGTAGGTCAACCGGTGTGCCTGGGCCTCCAGAACATCGTCATGCCGCGTTCCGGCGTAGAGGACGGTGTGCACGCCGCCGAGGGCGCTGACCCGGTGCCACGGGTTGTTGAAGCCCCATGAGCCGTCCCACGGCGCGCCGAACGGGCCGTCCAGCGGGAGTCCCTTGGCGGGCAAGGGGCCGGTGACCGCGGCGCGCATGCGCTGGTCTTCCAGGTTGTAGCCGCCGGACATGCCCACGGCCATCCGGAACAGCCACGGGCGGTGGGTGGCGTGGCGGAGGGCGACGAAACCGCCCATGGAGAACCCGGCGACCGCGCGGCCCTCGCGGGCCCGGATGGTGTTGAGGTTCTGGTCGACCCAGGGGATCAGCTCGTCGAGGTGGAACCGGTCCCACTGCTGCACGCCCGCGGACTGGTTGACCCAGTTGGTGCCCCATCCCGCCCAGCCCGCCTCGGCGGCCACGGTGATGATCGGGTACCCGCGGGTGACCGCCTCGATGTTGGCCTCGTTGTGCCAAGCGCCCGGACTCTGGGCCCGCCCGTGATACAGGTACAGCACGGGATAGGCGACGTTCGGGTTGTAGTTCTCCGGGAGCGTGACGATGACGTCGTGGTAGGTCCACGAGATCGCGCGGGTGTCCACGGACCCGCTGTGGATGTTGATCACGAAGGTCCGGGGCGTGCTCTGCCAGACGTTGCGCACATCGATGCCGTGGCCGGAGGTGAAGTTAGGCGGGAGCGCGTTGGCCGTGGCCGTGGCGGCGACCGAGGTCACCAGACTCGCGAGGAGGGCGAGCGCGAGCAGCAGCACACGACGCCTGGGCTTGCGCGCACGTACGGTACGCGTAGTGTCACTGATGGTCATATTCGTACCGTAGCAGAGTGATGAACATTCATGTTCATTAATCGGGTGAACTCTTCGTGCTCGACTGAGCACTCTGTGAATTGGGTCCGGCGGTTCGGCTCGATAGCCTGAATTCATGACCGCTTGGCATGAAACCCAGCGTTTCTCGCGCAAAGTCCGCAGCAGGTTCGGCGCCGAGGTCGACCAGACCGAGCACCGCGCCGCCGACGCCGAGCTGTTCCGCCGCTACGAGGACTACACGCTGATCGCCGAGGACATCTTCTGCGACAACCTCGCGCTGATTCGCGTTGGCCTGCGCGGGCTCGGTGGCGCGGTCGTCGAGTGCGGGACGTGGAAAGGCGGCATGGCCGCGGCGATGATGCAGATCGGCGGCCCCGAGCGCGACTACCACTTCTACGACTCGTTCGCAGGCCTGCCCGACGCCACGCCCACCGACGGCGAGGACGCGATGACCTGGCAGGCGGCCACCGACGACCCGTTCTACTTCGACAACCTCAAGACCGAGGCCGAGGACTTCCGCACGCTGGTCGCAGCCGCGGGCTTCCCGGCCGAGCGGGTGCACGTCCACGAGGGCTGGTTCTCCGACACGGTACCGCGCTACGACGGCGGCCCGATCGCCGTGCTGCGGCTCGACGGCGACTGGTACGACTCGACGATGGTGTGCCTGGACCACCTGTACGGGCACGTGCAGGAGGACGGCATCATCATCCTCGACGACTACGACGCGTGGGACGGCTGCAGTCGCGCGGTCCACGACTTCCTGTCCCGCACCGGGTCCACGGCTCGCCTCCGCCGCTCCGGCACGACTGGAGTGTCGTTCATCCACAAGGTCGACGCCTGACACTGACGCCGCGTCCCCTAGGGGCGCGGCGCTTTCGCGTGTCCACAACGGACAACAGATCCCGACGAAACCGTCGGGATCTGTTTGGTAGGACTCCGGTCAGTCGGGCACTGATCCGCACGTCATGTTGGTGATGGTGCCGGTCATGGCCGCGGCCCGGTCGGAGGCGAGGAACACGGCCACGGCGGTCATCTCGGCCAGCGTCGGGGTCCGGCGCAACATCGTCTTCTCGGCCAGGGTGTTCGCGTGCCCCTCGGGGTCGAGGCCGTCGGTCGCCTCGATCGGCGAGTCGAAGACGTTGGTGTGCCAGTCTTCGGCCCATGAACCGGGGATGCCCTCGGACCGAAGCCCGACGACGCGGACGCCGTGTATCCCGATCTCGGCGGCCAAGCCCCGGGTGAACGTCTCGATGGCCGACTCCGCGATCGCGGTCCCGCCCATCAGCGGCCCGACCATCTTGGCGGGCGGCGAGGTCAGCGTCAGGATGACGCCCGACGCCTGTTCGACCATGCGCCGCGCGGCCGACCGCATCGTGTGGAAGTTCGCCATCACCGCGATCTCGATGGGGCGAAAGAAGTCCGCCGCCGAGATGTCGAGCAGCGGCACCCCATGCAGATCCTCGTGCGAGATGAGGTTGAACGACACGTCGATCCGCCCCGCCTGCTCGGCCACCACCGCGAGATGCTCGCCGACGGCGGCCTCATCGAGGGCATCGACCACGGCCACGTCGGCGGACCCACCCGCCGCCCGGACGCGATCCGCGACCGCGACGAGGGGATCGAGCGTCCGCCCGGCCAGGTGGACATGCGCCCCCTCCCCAGCAAATGCCAGAGCCACGGCGCCGCCGATCGCACCTCCTCCGCCGTAGATCACCGCGGTCTTGTTTTTGAGCAGCATGTTGGACCTCCAAGAGCCTAACCGGCTGTAATCACAAGATTACCGTGCGGTGGATGGTCGAGTCGTATCGGATATTGCGTCGGTCGCGACCAGGCCTTGGGAACCTCTAGCTTACAAACAGGTCGGCATGTATGTTTGCGGTGCAGTGCAGGCGAGCGAAGGAGTGTCGGCCGTGGCGAACAAGGCGTATGTCATCGGGGTCGGGATGACGAAGTTCGAGAAGCCCGGCAGTCGCGCGGGGTTGGACTACCCGCAGATGGCGCGTGAGTCCGGGACCAAGGCCCTCGCCGACGCGGGTATCGGCTTCGATCAGGTCGAGCAGGCCTACGTCGGCTACGTCTACGGCGAGTCGACGTCTGGCCAGCGCGCGGTCTACGAGTTGGGGATGACGGGCATCCCGGTGGTGAACGTCAACAACAACTGTTCCACCGGCTCCACCGCGCTCTACCTCGCCGCGCAGGCGGTGCGGTTCGGTCAGGCCGATGTCGCTTTGGCGCTGGGGTTCGAGAAGATGAACCCGGGGTCGCTCGGCTCGATGTACGACGACCGCGAGCAGCCGATGGCCAACCACCTGCAGGCCATGGCCGAGATCTCCGAGGTCCTGTTCCCGCCCGCGCCATGGCTTTTCGGGGCGGCGGGGCGTGAGCACATGGTCAAGTACGGCACCACCGCTGAGCACTTCGCCAAGATCGGGCACAAGAACCACAAGCACTCGGTGAACAACCCGTACGCGCAGTTCCAGGACGAGTACAGCCTCGACGACATCCTCGGCGCCCGGATGATCTACGACCCGCTGACCAAGCTGCAGTGTTCGCCGACGTCGGACGGATCGGGTGCGGCGATCATCGCCTGCGAGGCGTACGTCGACAAGCACGGGCTCGCTGGGCAGGCGGTGGAGATCGTCGGGCAGGCCATGACGACCGACTTCCAGTCCACTTTCGACGGTTCGGCGAAGAACATCATCGGCTACGACATGAACGTCCATGCCGCCCGCAAAGTCTATGACCAGGCGGGTCTGGGCCCCGAGGACTTCCAGGTCATCGAACTGCACGACTGCTTCTCGGCCAATGAACTGCTGCTGTATGAGGCGCTTGGTCTGTGCGCCGAGGGCGACGCCGGGAAGCTGATCGACGACAACGACACCACCTATGGCGGCCGGTGGGTGGTCAACCCGTCCGGTGGGCTCATCTCCAAGGGACACCCGCTGGGCGCGACCGGGCTCGCGCAGTGCGCCGAGTTGACCTGGCAGCTGCGTGGCACCGCCGACAAGCGCCAGGTCGAGAACGTCACCGCAGCCCTGCAGCACAACATCGGACTCGGCGGCGCCGCCGTCGTAACCGCCTACCAACGCGCTGAGCGCTGAGAAGGAGCAGTCACATGGGTCAGGTCACCGCGTCCGTCGAACTCCCCGCGACCCCGGAGCGGGTGTGGGCGGAATTCTCGAACCCGAACAACTTCGAGAAGTGGCTCACCATCCACACCAAGTGGAAGAGCGAGGTCCCCACGGAGTTCACCAAGGGCACCAAGGTCACCGAGGTGGTCACCATGCTCGGCATGGCCAACTCGATCGATTGGACCGTCGAGGAGTTCGACGCCCCGACGAAGCTGGTCATCTCGGGCACCGGGATGGCGGGCGTGAAAACCAGCTTCACCCTGTCGGTGCGGGCGAACGATACGGGCTCCGTCGCCACCATCGCCGCCGAGTTCACCGGCGCCATGATCGTCGGCGCGCTGGGCAAGGCCGTGGAGAAGGACTCCAAGAAGCAGCTCGACGACTCGCTGGCGAAGTTCGCCGCGCTGGTCGGCTGAGTCTACAAAGGAGCGATCGTGGCCGACGTGCTCAAGTTCGACCAGGCCGGTCTGGACGTGTGGACCGACGACAAGACCTTCGAGGTCACCAGGGAGCGGTTGGTCGAGTACGCGAAAGCGACCAACGACCCGATCCCGGCGCACCTCGCGGGTGACGTGGCCAGTCCGGTTTTCGCCATCGTGCCCGTCTTCGAGTCGATGCTCGAACCGGCGCTGGACGTCGTGCCGCTCGCGGCGTTCGGCCGGGGACTGCACGGCCTGCAGGATTTCCGGTTCCACCGGCCGATCAAGCCGGGCGACAAACTGGTGGCCAGGGGCAAGGCGATCGGCTGGCGAGGGCTGCCCAACGGCACACCGCTGACGATCTACCTCGAATGCCGCACCGAGGACGGCGAACTCGTCAACGAGCAGTACCTGACTCCGTTCTTCCGCGGTGTCGACGCGGGCGACACCCAGGGCATCCAGGCCCCCGACCACAAGCTCGACGAGTCGGTCCGGTCGACCGAGCCGGTCGCCACGGTGGTGCAGCACGTGGACGACGACCAGACCTACCGGTACGGGCCCGCCGCGGGCGACCCGGTGCCGCTGCACCTCGACGACCAGATCGCGAAGGACGCCGGGCTGCCGGGGATCATCGCGCACGGGCTCTGCATGCAGGCGTTCACCGCCTGGGCGGTGCTGACCGAGGTCGGCGACTCCGATGTCACCCGACTTCGGCGCCTCGCGGTGCGCTTCGCCAAGCCGGTGCTGCCGGGCCAGGACATCACCACCACCATCTGGCGGGCGGGCTCCGTCGACGGCGTCACCACCTATGTCTACGAGACCAAGGTGGGCGACACCGTGGTCCTCAAAGACGGCCTCGCCCAGATCGCGGACTGACTTTCCCTTACACATCAAGGAGTTTCGCCATGGGTTCGCTGGACGGGCGGGTCGCCGTCATTACCGGCGCGGGCCGCGGCATCGGCCGTGAGCACGCGCTGCTGTTCGCCGCCGAAGGGGCAGGCGTCGTGGTCAACGACCTCGGCGGCGACGAGAACCCGGCCCAGCAGGTCGTCGACGAGATCATCGCGGCGGGCGGCTCGGCCGTGGCCAACACCGACAATGTCGCGACCTGGGACGGCGCCAAGGCGCTGATCGACCAGGCCGTCGCCGAGTTCGGTGGGCTGGACGTGCTGGTCAACAACGCGGGCATCCTGCGCGACGCGTTCATCCCGGGACTCGGCGAGGCGCAGTGGGACGCGGTCATCGCCGTGCACCTCAAAGGCCACTTCGCGCCCCTGCACCACGCCGCCGGGTACTGGAAGGCGCAGAGCAAGGCCGGGAAGCAGCCCACCGCGTCGGTGATCAACACCTCGTCCGCCTCGGGCGTGACCTTGCCCAACGCGGGCCAGGCCAACTACGGGGCGGCCAAGGCGGGCATCGCCGCGCTCACTCTGGTGGCGGCCGACGAACTGGCGCGGTATGGGGTGCGGGTCAACGCCATCGCGCCGGTCGCCCGCACCCGGCTCACCGAGGCGACCCCTGGCTTCGGCGACATCATGCGCTCGACCGTCGAGGACGGCGTCATCGACCTGTTCCACCCGGCCAACATCGCGCCGCTGGTGGCGTACCTGGCGGGGGAGAAATGCCCGCACACCGGCCAGGTGTTCGCGGTGCAGGGCGGGTCGATCCAGCGGCTGCGCGGCTGGACCGTGGCCGAGACCATCGAGACCGACGACCCCTGGACCATCGCGGAGGTGGACGCCCGCCTGGCCGAGTGGGCCTGATTCCGTTCCGGCGAGGAGACGCCCAGCGGTGCTGGGTCGGTGATCGCGGCGGCGGGGCTGTGGGCCGCGTCGCTCGGCGTCAATATCGCGTAAAGGTCGTGGTCCGGCGCGTCAAAGTCGTATCAGGAAACCCCGAATCCCCGAAGCCGCGGTGCAGTGTTGCCCGCGAGATGCCGCGTGAGAGCGGCCGGATTCAATGGGGAAAGGGGCGCGCTCCATGGCCGACTTGGCCTACGCGTTGCTGCTGATCGGGATCTTCCTGGTGTTGGCGCTGACCGTGCGCGGACTGGAGAAGTTGTGAGTGGCACCGGGGTGCTCGCGAACGTCGTCGGCGGCGTGATCGCGTTGTCGTTGATCATCTACTTGTTCATCGCTCTCGTCAGGCCGGAGAAGTTCTGATGTCGTCCACCGTGGGCGGCCTCTTACAGGTCGGCCTTCTTCTTCTCGCCTTGGCCGTGGTCTACCGGCCCTTCGGCGACTACATGGCGCGGGTGTACTCCGCGCCCAAGCACTCGCGGTTCGAGACCGCGGTCTACAAGGTGGCTCGGGTCGACCCCGGGTCCGAGCAGAAGTGGGGCACCTACGCGCTGGGTGTCCTCGGCTTCTCGTTCGTCGGGGTGGTCTTTCTCTATGTCTTGCAGCGGATTCAGCCGCTGCTGCCGTTCGACTTCGACCGCGGGTCGGTCTCGCCGGGGATGGCGTTCAACACCGCGATCAGCTTCGTGACCAACACGAACTGGCAGTCCTATGTGCCCGAGACCGTCATGGGCCACTCGGTGCAGATGGCCGGGCTGACGGTGCAGAACTTCGTCTCCGCCGCGGTTGGTATGGCTGTCGCCGTCGCGTTGGTACGCGGGTTCATGCGCCACCAGACCGACCGGCTGGGCAACTTCTGGGTGGACCTGGTGCGCGGCACGGTGCGGATCCTGCTGCCGGTGGCGGCGGTGTTCGCGGTCGTGCTGATCGCCTTCGGTGTGACCATGAGCCTCAAGTCCGGGGTCACTGTGGACGGTCAGCTCGTCGCGCAGGCGCCCACGGCCAGCCAGGAGGTCATCAAGGAGCTGGGCACCAACGGCGGCGGCATCTTCAACGCCAACTCGGCGCACCCGTTCGAGAACCCGTCCTACTGGTCGAACCTGATCGAGATCTTCCTGATACTGGTCATCCCGGTCTGCCTGACCCGGACCTTCGGGACGCTGGTGGGGAACAAGAAGCAGGGCTACGTCCTGCTGTCGGTCATGGGCACACTGTGGGCGGGCATGCTCGCGGTGATCTGGTGGGCCGAGAGCATGGGCGCCCGGCCGCTGGAGGGCAAGGAACTCCGCTTCGGTGTCTCGGGATCGGCGCTGTTCGCCAACTCCACCACCGGGACCTCCACCGGCGCGGTCAACGCGATGCACGACAGCTTCACCGGCCTCGGCGGCGGCGGAACCATGCTGAACATGCTGTTCGGCGAGATGACACCCGGCGGTGCGGGCACCGGCCTCTACAGCATCCTGGTCATGGCGATCATCGCGATGTTCCTCGCCGGGCTGATGGTCGGCCGAACCCCTGAGTACCTGGGCAAGAAGCTGGGCCGACGCGAGGTCACCGCGGCGGCGGTGTCGATCCTGGCCATGCCGACGGTCCTGTTGATCGGGGCCGGGATCGCGGCGCTGCTGCCGAGCACCCAGGCGGTCCTGAACAACCCGGGATCGCACGGCCTGTCAGAGATCCTCTACGCCTACGCGTCGGCGTCGAACAACAACGGCAGCGCGTTCGCGGGGATCACCGTGACCAGCGACTGGTTCCAGGCCTCCCTGGCCGTCTGCATGGCGCTGGGCCGGTTCATCCCGATCATCGCCGTCATCGCGCTCGCCGGTTCGCTGGCGGCGCAGAAGAAGACCCCGGTGACCGCGGGCACGCTGCCCACCACCGGACCGCTGTTCGCGACGCTGCTGGGCGGCAGTGTCGTGCTGGTCGCGGCCCTCACCTTCATCCCCGCCCTCGCTCTTGGTCCCATCGCGGAGGCACTGCTGTGACTTTCCCGCCCACCATCCCACTGACCACCACTACCGAACACCCCCGCACTCCCGACCAGATTCGGGAGCGGCACGCGGAGAACCTGGGCCATCAGGTCGCGGGCGGCGCCTTCGACGCGCGCCAGCTGGTGACGTCGTTCCCCGACGCGCTGCGCAAGCTCAACCCGCGCCACCAGCTGCGCAACCCGGTCATGTTCGTCGTCTGGGTCGGCTCGCTGCTGGTCACCGTGTTCGCCATCGGTGATCCGAGCGTATTCAGCGTCGCGGTAGCGGCCTGGCTGTGGTTCACCGTGCTGTTCGCCAACCTCGCCGAGGCGGTCGCCGAGGGCCGGGGCAAGGCCCACGCCGAGTCGCTGCGCCGGACGAAGAAGGACGCCGTCGCGCGGCGACTCACCGCGGGCGGCCAGGAGGAGCGGGTCCCCGGCACCGAACTGCGGATCGGCGACCTCGTGGTGGTCGAGGCGGGTGAGGTGATCCCGGGCGACGGCGACGTGGTCGAGGGCATCGCCACGGTCGACGAGTCAGCCATCACCGGCGAGTCGGCCCCGGTCATCCGCGAGTCCGGCGGCGACCGGTGCGCGGTGACCGGCGGCACCACCGTGCTGTCCGACCGGATCATCGTCAAGATCACCACCAAGCCCGGCGAGTCCTTCGTGGACCGGATGATCGCGCTGGTCGAGGGCGCGGAACGGCAGAAGACACCGAACGAGATCGCGCTGACGATCCTGCTGTCGACGCTGACGATCATCTTCCTGCTCGCGGTGGTCGCGCTGCAGCCCTTCGCCATCTTCTCCGGCGGCGAGCAGTCGGTGATCGTGCTGACCGCGCTGCTGGTGTGCCTGATCCCGACGACCATCGGAGCACTGCTCTCGGCGATCGGCATCGCGGGCATGGACCGGCTGGTCCAACGCAACGTGCTGGCCACCTCGGGCAAGGCCGTGGAGGCCGCGGGCGACATCGACACGCTGCTGCTGGACAAAACCGGCACGATCACCTGGGGCAACCGCCGCGCCACCGAGTTCATCCCGGCGGCCGGGGTTTCGACTGCGGAGTTCGCTGCTATGGCGAGACTGGCCAGTCTCGCTGATGACACTCCGGAAGGCCGGAGTGTCATCGAGTTCTGCGTGGAGCGACACCAGTTGTCCCCTCGCTTGAGCGCCGGCGAGTATCCCGGCGAGGTTCGCAACGTGCCGTTCACCGCACAGACCCGGATGAGCGGCGTCGACATTGGGGATCGCCGCATTCGCAAGGGCGCGGCGAGTGCCTTCACCATCGACGCCGCCGCGCAGTCCATTGTGGACGAGATCAGCGCCGAGGGCGCAACGCCGCTCGTGGTCGCGGAGAACGACACCGTGCTCGGGGTGATCCGGCTGTCCGATGTGGTCAAACCGGGCATGAAGGAGCGCTTCGCCGAACTGCGCGCCATGGGCATCCGCACGGTCATGGTGACCGGGGACAACCCGCTGACGGCCAAGGCGATCGCCGAGGAGGCCGGGGTCGACGACTTCCTGGCCGAGGCCAAGCCCGAGGACAAGATGGCCCTGATCCGCAAGGAGCAGGAGGGCGGCAAGCTGGTCGCGATGACCGGCGACGGCACCAACGACGCCCCGGCGCTGGCCCAGTCCGACGTCGGCGTGGCGATGAACACCGGCACGTCGGCGGCCAAAGAGGCCGGGAACATGGTCGACCTGGACTCCGACCCGACCAAGCTCATCGAGATCGTGGAGATCGGCAAGCAGTTGCTGATCACCCGCGGCGCGCTGACGACGTTCTCCGTGGCCAACGACTTGGCCAAGTACTTCGCCATCCTGCCCGCGATGTTCGCCGCGATCTATCCGCAGCTGGACAAGCTCAACATCATGAACCTCGGATCGCCCCAGTCGGCGATCCTCTCGGCGGTGATCTTCAACGCGCTGATCATCGTCGTGCTGATCCCGCTGGCGCTGAAAGGTGTGCGGTATCGCCCGTCCAGTGCCTCGTCGCTGCTGCGGCGCAACCTGCTGATCTACGGCTTGGGCGGCATCGTCGTCCCGTTCGCCGGGATCTGGCTGATCGACCTGCTCGTCCGTCTCATCCCTGGAATCGGGTGACCCCGTGCTGACCAACTTCACCAAGCAGGCCGCCGCCGGACTTCGCGTCCTGCTGGTCCTCACCGTGCTGACCGGGATCCTCTACCCGGCCGGGATCTGGGTGGTGAGCCGGGTTCCGGGGCTGCACGCCAACGCCGAGGCCGTGGACACCACCTTGGTGGGTGTGGACCGCGAAGGCGACGAGTGGTTCCACACTCGTCCGTCGGCGGCGACCTTGCCCGCGTCGGGCGGGTCCAACAAGGCCGAGGTCAACGCGGACTACACCACAGTCGTCGCCGAGCGCCGGGCCGCCGTGGCCCAGCGGGAGGGCGTGTCGGAGGACCGCGTGCCCCAGGACGCGGTCACCGCGTCGGCCTCCGGGCTCGACCCGCACATCAGCCCGGCCTACGCCGAGTTGCAGGTGCCCCGGGTGGCCAAAGCGACCGGGCTGCCCGAACAGAAAGTGCGGGATCTGGTCGCCGAGCACACCAGCGGCGGGCTCACCGGGACGGTCGTCAACGTGACCGCGCTCAACCGCGCGCTCGAAGCAGCCAAGTAGCCCGCCGTCGGGGCCGCCTCCGCCCAGGCGGCCCCGACGGCTCTCCAGGATGGACCAGATGGACCACAATCACACCGTGGAGAACAACAAGCGAAGGCGTGGTGAGCTGCGAATCTATCTCGGCGCGGCTCCCGGCGTCGGCAAGACCTTCGCCATGCTTGGCGAGGCACACCGCCGCCGGGAGCGCGGCACCGACGTGGTCGTCGGCTTGGTCGAGACCCACGGGCGGGCCAAGACGGCCGAACTGCTCGACGGCCTGGAGGTAGTGCCCCGCGCCCAGATCCCCCACCGCGGCGTCGACTTCACCGAGATGGACATCGATGCCCTGCTCGCGCGGGCACCCGAGGTCGCCGTCATCGACGAACTCGCTCACACCAACGTGCCTGGCTCTCGAAACACCAAGCGCTGGCAGGACATCGATGAACTGCTCGACGCGGGTGTCGATGTGCTGTCCACGGTCAACGTTCAACACCTGGAGTCGCTCAACGACGTCGTCGAACGCATCACCGGCATCCAGCAGCAGGAGACCGTGCCCGACGAGGTGGTCCGTCGCGCCGAGCAGCTCGAGCTGGTCGACATCACGCCGGAGGCGCTGCGCCGCAGGCTGGCCCACGGCAACGTCTACGCCGCGCACAAGATCGACGCGGCGCTGGGCAACTACTTCCGCCTGGGCAACCTGACCGCGCTGCGCGAGCTGGCGCTGCTGTGGGTGGCCGACCAGGTCGACGTCGCCCTGCAGCGCTACCGGACCGAACAGGCCATCACCGACACCTGGGAGGCCCGCGAACGCGTCGTGGTCGCCATCACCGGCGGCCCGGAAAGCGAGACGCTGATCCGGCGGGCGCGTCGCATCGCCCTGCGCGCGGGTGCCGAGCTGCTCGTCGTACACATCCTGCGCGGCGACGGTCTCTCCGGTGCCGCTCCGGACCTGATCACCCGGTGCCGCAAGATCGCCGACGACCTGGGCGCCACTTTCCACAGCGTGGTCGGCGACAACGTGCCGGAGGCGCTGCTGGAGTTCGCCCGCGGCGTCAACGCCACCCAACTGGTCCTAGGCACCTCGCGCCGCTCGCGGCTGGCCAGGGCGTTCGACGAGGGCATCGGCTCCGCGGTCGTCCAGGCCTCCGGCCCGATCGACGTGCACATGGTCACCCATGAGCAAGCCCGCCGCGGGGTTCGGTGGCGGATAGCACCCAACGCGCACCGGCTGTCGCGCCGGATCGCGGGCTGGGCCGTCGCGCTGCTCGCGCCGGTCGTGGTGACCCTGCTGGGCTTGCTGTGGCGCGACAGCGTGGACTACTCGACTGATCTCATCGGATACCTGCTGGTCACCTGCGCCGCCGCGGTCGTCGGCGGGCTCGGCCCGGCGCTGGCCGCGGCCTTCCTCGGCGCGGGCTTGCTGAACTACTTCTTCACCCCGCCCTATCACAGCCTTGCGGTGGCGGCGCCGGAGAACGTGATCACCTTGGTCGCGATGGTGATCGTCGGCGTGCTCGTCGCGCTGGTGATCGACCGCGCGACCCGGCTCGCCGAGCAGGCCGCGCGGGCCCGCACCGAGGCCGCGCTGCTGGCCTCCTACGCGCGCACCGTGCTCACCAGTGATCGACCGCTGGCCAGGCTGCTGGAGAAGATCCAGGAGAACTTCAGCCTCGACTCCGTCGCCCTGATGGAGCCGCACGATGGCGAGTGGACCACGGTCGCCTCCGCGGGCGCCCCGCCCCCGGCCGACCCCGACGAGGCCGACGCCGACATCGTCGTCACCACCGACGTGCACCTGGCGCTGCGCGGCCGCGCACTCCCCGCCGCGGACCGGCGGGTCATCGAGGCCGCGGCGGGGCAGGCGGTCATGGCGCTTCGCCAACAGCGCATGGCCGCCGAGACCGCCGCCGCCCGACACCGCGCCGAGACCACCGAACTGCGCACCGCCCTGCTCTCCGCCGTCGGCCACGACCTGCGCACCCCGCTGACCTCGATCAAGGCCGCGGCGGGCAGCCTGCGCGACCCCGAACTCAGTCTGTCAGCGGGTGACACGGCCGAACTGCTGGCCACCGTGGAGGAATCCGCCGACCGACTCACCGCGCTGGTCGACAATCTGCTCGACTCCTCACGCCTGGCCACCGGCTCGGTCGCGCCGCGACTGCGCCGGGTCGGCTACTACGAAATCGTCGCCCGCGCGCTGTCCGCGGTGGGGGACCGCTCAGGCATCGCCGTCGAGGTCGACGAGCACCTGCCCGAGGTGTCCGCCGACATCGGCCTGCTCGAACGCGTCGTCGCCAACCTCATCGACAACGCCCAGCGCCACGGCCGCCTGCGCCCCCGCCGCCACGTCGACGTCAACGGCGACGGCCACGTCAGGCCCGACGAACCCGAGATCGCCGTGCGGGCCAGCGCCCACGGCGCCCACGTCGAATTGCGTGTTGTCGACCACGGCCCAGGCATCCCCAAGAAGACCGGAGCAGCGTTGTTCACCCCGTTCCAACGCCTCGGCGACCGCGACGCCACCCCCGGCGTAGGCCTCGGCCTCAGCGTCGCCAAGGGCTTCATCGACGCCATGGGCGGCACGATCATCGCCGAGGACACCCCCGGCGGCGGCCTCACCATCGTCGTCTCCCTGCCCGCCTACCACCCGGCGTCGACGTGATCCGCGTCCTCGTCGTCGACGACGAACCCCAGATCACCCGAACGCTGCGGATCAACCTTGCCGCCCGCGGCTACGAAGTGCTCACCGCGCACACCGGAAAGGCCGCGCTCGACCTGGCCGCCACCGACAAACCCGATGTCGTCGTGCTCGATCTCGGCTTGCCGGACCTCGACGGGGTCGAGGTCATCAACGGACTGCGCGGATGGACGACGATGCCGATCATCGTCCTGTCCGCGCGCACCGAGTCCACCCGCAAGGTCCAAGCCCTCGACGCGGGCGCCGACGACTACATCACCAAGCCGTTCGGCATGGACGAACTCCTCGCCCGACTCCGCGCCGCCGTCCGGCGTGCGGTCACCCAGGACACCGACGACCCTGTGATCACCACCCCGACCTTCACCATCGATCTGGTCGTGAAGAAGGTCCACCGCGGCGGTGTCGAGGTCCATCTCACCCCGACCGAATGGGGCATCCTGGAGATCCTCGCCCGCAACTCGGGCCGCCTGATCTCCCAGAAGCAGTTGCTGCGCGAGGTCTGGGGCCCCACCTATGTCGGCGAGACCCAGTACCTGCGTGTCTACTTGGCACAGTTGCGCCGCAAGCTCGAAGCCGAGCCTGCGCACCCGCGCCATCTCATCACCGAAGCCGGGATGGGCTACCGGTTCGAGCCCTAGCGCTTTCGGGGCTTCCCACGCCTGCCGCCTTGCGCGGGCTTGCCTTGCGGAGGGGCGGAACGCCGTTTGGCGGGCTTGCTCGCCGGGGCCTGCTGCGGCTCGCTCTCGGGACGCTTGCCGCGGGTGCTGTTGCTGGTGCGCCCGCGGACGATTCCGATGAACTGCTCGACGGCGTCGGTGGTCTCGTCCTCCAGCCACGACAGCGCGACGCGCGACTCGGGGGCGTCCAGGACCGGTCGGTAGGTGAGGTCCTTGCGGTGGTGCAGCCGGGCGAGGGACTGGGGGACGACAAGCAGACCCACTCCGGCGGCCACCAGCTCGACGGCGTCACCGGTCGTGGCGGGGCGCTCGATCGCGGGCCGCCCGGGCGGGCGCTCCCAGTCGAGCGTGTCGTCGAGGGGGTGCAGCAAGAGTTCGTCGACCAGGTCGTCGGCGGCCACCTCGTCGGCGGCGGCCAAGTGGTGGTCTTTGGGGATCACCACCACGGTCGACTCGGTGTAGAGCGGGATCGCGTGCAGGCCGGTCCGGTCGATCGGCAGCCGCAGCAGGACCGCGTCGGTGCCGCCGTCGCGCACCAGGTCGGCGGCTTCGCCCGCGGACACCTGCAGCAGGGTCAGCGCGATCTCGGGGGACCGCTCGTTCCAGGTCCGCACCCACTTGCCGGGTGTCACCCCAGGGACGTACGCGAGGCGGAATGGTGGTGGTACGTCCGAGCCTGTCACCAGGTCAGATTACCGGGCGTGAACGGCGTCGACGCACCTGCCCGTTACCCTTGACGCCATGAAGTCGCACAAGACCCCGCAGACGATGAAGCCCGCGACCGCGGCGAAGAAGCTGGGTGTCTACCTCGAGGCCACCCCCGCGGAGTTCCAGGACGGTGTCGTCTCGCGCGACGAGTTGAACGCCCTGCAGTCCGATCCGCCCGAGTGGCTGCGCGACCTGCGCCGCAACGGCCCGCACCCCCGCCCGGTCATCGCGGCGAAGCTCGGCATCTCCATCGGCGGCCTCGCTCGCGGTGGCGTCACCGACGCACTCACGACCGAGCAGGTCGACGCGTTGAAGACGGACAGCCCAGACTGGCTCCAGCGGGAACGCGCCACCCAGGCCGAGGTCCGCAAGGAAGCGGTGCGCGCCAAGACGGCGAAGCCGGAGCCCCGCCGCCCGCGGTCGTGACCAGGCAGGACGCGCACGCGTAAGCCCGGGGAGGACGGCGTTGGCCATCGCGGCCGGAGCAGTTGTAGGGACCGAGAGCGTGGTGGGAATGGGGTCGGGGGCCGGTCCGCAGCCTGTCTGCACGACGACTACGAGACCGACCCCCGACATCCTCCACAGTGGATCAACCCAGCGGGATCACGCCACGTCGTACCGGTCGAGGTTCATGACCTTGGTCCACGCGGCCACGAAGTCGGCGACGAACTTCTCCCGGGAGTCGTCGCCCGCGTAGACCTCGGCGACGGCGCGCAGTTCGGAGTTCGAGCCGAAGACGAGGTCGACGCGGCTGCCGGTCCACTTGACCTCGCCGGTGGCGCGGTCGCGGCCCTCGAAGGTCTCCGCGTCCTGGGCGGTCGGCGACCACTGCGTTCCCATGTCGAGCAGGTTCACGAAGAAGTCGTTGGTCAGCGACTCCGGCGTGGCGGTGAGGACACCCAGCGAGGACTGCTGGTGGTTCGCGCCCAGTACGCGCAGGCCGCCCACCAGCACGGTCAGCTCGGGTGCGCTCAGGGAGAGCAGGTTCGCGCGGTCGATGAGCAGGAACTCCGAGGGCAGTCGGTGGCCCTTGCCGCGGTAGTTGCGGAACCCGTCGGCGGTCGGCTCGAGCGCGGCGAAGGACTCGACGTCGGTCTGGTCCTGCGACGCGTCGGTGCGGCCCGGGGTGAACGGGACCTCGATGTCGTGGCCCGCGTTCTTTGCCGCCTGCTCGACCGCGGCGGACCCGCCGAGCACGATCAGGTCGGCCAGGGAGATCGGCTTGCCGAACGCGGCCTGGATGCCCTCCAGGGTGTGCAGCACCGTGGCCAGCGCGTCGGGCTCGTTGACCTCCCACTCACGCTGCGGCGCGAGGCGCAGGCGCGCGCCGTTCGCCCCGCCGCGCTTGTCGCTGCCGCGGAACGTCGACGCCGACGCCCACGCGGTGGCCACGAGCTGGGCGACCGACAGCCCGGACGCGAGGATCTGAGCCTTGAGGGCGGCGACGTCGTCCGCGCTGACGAGTTCGTGGTCGACGGCGGGCACCGGGTCCTGCCAGATCAGCGTCTCCTGCGGGACCAGTGGTCCGAGGTAGCGCTGGATCGGGCCCATGTCGCGGTGGGTGAGCTTGAACCACGCCCTGGCGAACGCGTCGGCGAACTGGTCCGGGTTCTCCAGGAAGCGCCGGGAGATGGGCTCGTAGACCGGGTCCATCCGCAGCGCGAGGTCGGTGGTCAGCATCGTCGGCTGGTGGGTCTTCGAGGCGTCGTGGGCGTCGGGCACGGTGCCCGCGGCGGCGCCGTCCTTCGGCTTCCACTGGTTGGCGCCCGCTGGGCTCTTCTCCAGCTGCCACTCGTGCGCGAACAGGGTCTCGAAGAAGCTGTTGTCCCAGGCCACCGGGGTGGCCGTCCAGATGCCCTCAAGGCCGCTGGTGATGGTGTCGCCGCCCTTGCCGGTGCCGAAGCTGTTCTTCCAGCCGAAGCCCTGCTCCTCGATCGACGCGCCCTCGGGCTCGGGACCGACGTGCTGCTCCGGGTCGGCCGCTCCGTGGGTCTTGCCGAAGGAGTGTCCGCCCGCGATCAGCGCGACGGTCTCCTCGTCGTTCATCGCCATCCGGCGGAAGGTCTCGCGGATGTCGCGGGCCGAGGCAAGCGGGTCCGGGTTGCCGTTGGGGCCTTCGGGGTTGACGTAGATGAGTCCCATCTGGACCGCGGCCAGGGGGCTTTCGAGCTCCCGGTCGCCGGTGTAGCGCTCGTCGCCGAGCCAGGTGCGCTCCGGGCCCCAGTAGACGTCCTCGTCGGGCTCCCAGACGTCGGCCCGGCCACCGGCGAAGCCGAAGGTCTTGAAGCCCATCGTCTCCAGGGCGCGGTTGCCGGTGAAGATCATCAGGTCGGCCCACGAGACCGTGCGGCCGTACTTCTTCTTGACCGGCCAGAGCAGCCTGCGCGCCTTGTCGAGGTTGCCGTTGTCGGGCCAGCTGTTCAACGGCGCGAAGCGCTGCATGCCCGCGCCCGCCCCGCCGCGGCCGTCCTCGATGCGGTACGTGCCCGCGCTGTGCCACGCCATGCGGATCATGAAGGGGCCGTAGTGGCCGAAGTCGGCGGGCCACCACTCCTGCGAGGTCGTCAGCACCTCGTCGACGTCCCTGGCCAGGGCGTCGAGGTCGACGGTGCCGAACGCGGCGGCGTAGTCGAAGTCCCCGCCCATGGGGTTGGCCACGGCGGAGTGCTTGCGCAGGATCGCGAGGTTGAGCTGGTTGGGCCACCAGGTCCGGTTGCTCCCACCCTCCGTCGGGTGGTTGAAGCGTCCGGCTGACACCGGGCACCCGCCGTTCATCTCTCCGACAACGGCGTCAGGACTGTCAGACACGTGAATCCTTTCGGGATCAGAGCTGTTCAGGAACTGGTTGCGGTGGAGCAGTCGGGGCACAGACCCCGGTAGATGATCTCGGCTTCGTCGATGGTGAAGCCGTGGTCGTCGGAGGCGGTCAGGCAGGGCGCGGATCCGGTGGCGCAGTCGACGTCGGCGATGACACCGCACGATCGACACACGACATGGTGGTGGTTGTCCCCGACCCGTGCCTCGTAGCGCGCCACGGAGCCGGGCGGCTCGATGCGGCGCAGCAGACCCGCGGTGGTCAGGGCGCGCAGCACGTCGTAAACGGCCTGGTGGGAAACCCCGCCGAGCCCTTCACGCACGAGACCGATGATCGAGTCCGTGTCCGCGTGCGGATGATCGTGCACCACGGACAGCACCGCCAACCGAGGACGCGTCACGCGCAGCTCGACCCCGCGCAACATGCGCTCGAAGTCCGTTGGCGTCGACACGCAACGCAGTCTGCCGCATTTTCTGGACTCAATCAAGTTTGGCCAGTGCGCGTCGCTCGATCGGTGGTCGGTTCCTGGCGGACGCGAAGGACGTCCCCGGTCACGGCACGGGGCGACTGGAGGGAGCCGTGTC
The DNA here is from genome assembly GCF_900070365.1 of Alloactinosynnema sp. L-07. Lineage (NCBI taxonomy): Bacteria > Bacillati > Actinomycetota > Actinomycetes > Pseudonocardiales > Pseudonocardiaceae > Alloactinosynnema > Alloactinosynnema sp. L-07. The sequence continues at coordinate 1,514,837 of NZ_LN850107.1, forward strand.
CACGTCAGGACACGACTCCCGCCAAGCGGTTCACGCGCCCGGGTGCCAGGGGGCGATCTTGCAGTAGAACGCGTAGCGGCCGTCGTCGACGTCGATGGACAGGCTGCCCTCCAGGGTGCCGTCAAGGCCGGTCTTGAGGACCGTGAAGCCAGGAGCGCCCGCCGCGTTGGCGACCAGGGGCACGGTGCCGCGGCCGATGTCGTTGGAGTCGATGTCGTCCTCCTCGATCACCGTCACCTCGACGCCGCGCAGGTAGGGGGTGATCTTGGTGGGGACCTTGTCGCCGACGTGGCCGACGGCGTCGTCCTCGAAGTCACCGATCACCGAGTTCGGGATGTCGGCGATGAGGACGCCGTCGGCCCTGATCTCCATCGCGATGTCGTCGGCACCCCACCCGGAGGTCTCCTCCTGGCAGGTCAGCGACATGTCGACGGCCTCGGTCGCGAGGAGCAGGCTCAGGGTGGTGTTGGCCTCGATCTCGAACGACACCACCGAGTTGGGCGGTGACAGCCGCTGGACCAGGACCACGAAGTGCTCGTTGTCGCCCGCCTTCCATTTCAGGGTGAGCGGGTCCTTGTCCGGCCCGACCTGCTCCATCAGCGAGACGGGCGGGTTGGCGCCGTCCCACTTGCCGATGCTGAAGTTGACCGGCGTGCGATCCGGGCCCTCGGCCTGGTCGCGCACGGTGACAGACAGGGTGATCGGCTCCGGGACCGGCACCCTCGGCGTCTCGACGAGGAACCACTTGCTCTCGGAGTCGTCCCAGTCCGCGTTCGAGGTGTCGATATTGAAAGGCTGCGCGGGGAAGTGCTCCCGGTGGGCTTTCCCGGGGATCAGGACGATGGCGTCGTGCAAGCTCCGGCCGTCGTGTCGGTGGGTGTGCAGGTCGAAGAAGCTCTCCCCGTGGCGGTCTTTCAGGAAGACCTTGATGAAGAACGGTGCCACCAGGACGAACCGGGTGCCGTGGTCGGTGGTGATGTTGCGGTAGGAGACCTGCGGGTTGCTGAAGTCGTCGCCGAGGTAGACCTCGAACGCCGTGTCGAGGCCGCGATGGCGCAGCGCGATGTCGTAGGTCCCGGGGGTGTCGAAGCGGTACCAGCGCACGGTGCCCTGCAGCAGCGAGGCCGAGTCCTGGAAGTCCACGTCGGCAGGGGTGACCAGCGCGGTGGCGGGCGTGCAGTGCGGCGTACTCCGGTGGATGTCGGCGAGCAGCGGCTGGTGGTCCGACAGGTAGCGGAGCATGCCCTGCGGATCGGCCAGCTTCTTGTCCACCCGCAGGTGCTGCACGGCCAGTTGGGAGTTGGCCGACGTGATCAGGTAGTCCAGCCGCTGCCGAACGGGCGGGTAGACGACGTCGGCGGTGAACCCGGGATCGGTGCGCCCGGTGTCGCCGCCGGGGCACTGGTCGCGGCCCCACCGGTCGACGAGGTGGTCGGACATCGGGCCGCCGGGCTTGTCGAACAGCGAGGTCCACTCGCTCGCCACGCCGTCCTTGGCGCCGCGACCCACGATGTTCAGATCGCCGACGAAGAACACTTCCTCGTTGGCCAGCGGGGACTCGCCGACGCAGTGCTCGATGAACTTCGCCGCCACCCTGATCTGCTTGCCGCGATCCTCAGCGTTCTCCTCGACGGCGTCGGTGTCGGCCTGGGTGTGGCTGAGGAAGACGTGGCGGATGCCCGCGCCGGGCGGCTTGAGCCGGACGTAGAGGATGCCCTTGGCGGCGAACTTGTCGGACCCGGAGGAGTCGCTGTACATGAAGAACCGCACCACCGGGACCCCGTTTGGGAAGGCCCCCGGTCCGAGCAAGGCGACCACCGCGGGCGGCGTCGGCACGGTGGCGAACGGGAACCGGCTGGCCAGGAACAGGCCGCTGTCCTCAAGTTTCAGCATGGCCAGACTGGCCAGGTCCTCCAGTGGACCGAAAGTCAGCGCCCAGACCTTCTCCATGACGCTGCTGGAGAGACCGGGCGCGACGACAGTGGTGTGGAAGGTGTCGGCCTTCTTCACCTGGAAGGGGAACTCCGCGCGCAGTTCGTCGCTGAGGATGCGGCGGGAGGGTTCGTCGAACACCTCGTTGAGACAGACCACGTCGATCTCGGTCGGGCTGTCGACGATGTTCCGGGCGATGATCTTCGCTCGGGTGGGAGCGGTGTAGACCGGCGGGATCGACGGCGGGAAGCCCATCTCCATCAGGGCGGATCGCAGTTGCGTGTTGTAGCTGAGCACGCGCATGGACTCGGTCATGCCGCGACACCGCCGATCGAGTCGAAGAGCGGGTCGAGTTGGTCGGGCGGGCTGCCCCGCAGCGCGGCGGTGACCGTCCCGTCGGCGGCCAGGGACCGGAGTTCGTTGGCGACCACATCGGCGATGACGACGTCGTCGCCGGTCGCGGTGACGAAAGCGGGGGAGACCCAGGTCCCGTCCGCGAGACCGATGAGGTTGGTGACCGCGCCGTCGGCGTCGACGGTGATGATCTGCTGGTTCCCGCTGTCCACCACGTGGACTCCGCTGCCGTGGGCGCTGATGCCGTAAGGGACGGTGCCCGCGGGCAGCGGGATCTCGACCCACCCGGTGCCGTCGATCGCGTCGACGCGGATCACCCGGCTGTTCCCCGGGTCGCTGACCCAGATCCGGCCCAACTCGTCGACGGCGACGCCGCGCGGGTCCGCGAACGCACCCTCCGCCGGGTCGTCCGCCGTGGGGCGGCCGCGGTGGCCGTAGGTGGTCCACCCGGTCCCGTCGATGTCGGACAGCTGCACCAGCCGGTGGTTCCCCGAGTCCAGGACGATGATCGACCCGTCGCGGAACGCCGCGGCGGCGGGCCTGGCGAATTCGTTCACGCCGCTGCCGTGGGTGCCGAACCGGGTCCACGCCGCACCGGCCTTGGCGAGACTCACGGCGTGCGCGTCCAACTCGGCGGCCACCACCGTCCCCGACGGGTCGACAGCGAGCCCGCTCGGACTCGCGAGGGCGGTCCCCCCAATCTGCTGGACGGTCGCGCCGTCCAGGTCTTTGACCGCGAGGACCCGGCCCCCGAGGAATTCGGCGAACACGATCATGGTCATGCGAACCTCCGTCGTTGCGTGACCGTCTAATCGGAGCGGCTGTTGATCCTGTTAGGGCATGTGTCGTTCGGCTCGCGCGAGGGGTGACTTCTCGGACCCGCTTTGGCCGCTCGGTACTTATCCCGCTCGTCGCGCCGCTCCTAACGTCGTGGCACCAGCCGCAACGACAAAGGAGACCGCTGTATGCGCGGAATCAACAGCCGCACAAGACGTGTGGGTGCCATCGGACTGGCGGCGGCGCTGGCCGTGACGCTGGTGCCCGCGGCGGCCGCTGCGGGCCGCCCCAGCTGCTCGGTCGCCGTCCTCGGCGCCGAGAAGGTGACCGGGGTGTGCCTGGCCGACCTGACCACCGCGGGCACCGTCGCCTCCGGACACACCGACCCGGCCGACTGGGCCGGGTTGGAGGCGCCGGGCACGGTCAACCCGTCCGGTGTGCCCGGCATCCAGCTCGACGGCTACTTCCCGGACACGTCGACCACCAACACCAACCACGGGTGGAACCACGACAGCCAGTTCGTGATCCGGCTGCCCGCCAAGTGGAACGGCGGCCTCGTGGTCGCCGGGCCGCCTGGGACCCGCGAGCAGTACGCCAACGACCGGATCATCGGCGACCACGTGCTGGCCAAGGGATACGCCTTCGCCGCGACCGACAAGGGTAACACCGGGCCGGAGCTGTATCGGGACGGTCGGCGCCCCGGCGACGCGATCATGGAGTGGCACTTCCGGGTCACGCAGCTCACCATCGCCGCCAAGTTCGCCGCCGCCCGCCACTACGGGCGCGCGCCGAAGCGGACCTACGCGGCGGGCACGTCGGCGGGCGGGTACCTGGTGCGCTGGCAGCTGGAGCACTACCCGTGGCTCTACGACGGCGGCGTCGACTGGAACGGCCTGCTGTTCACCCCGCAGGGCCCCAACCTGCTGACCAGCCTGCCGCCCGCGCTGCGCGCCTACCCGCGGTTCGCGGCGGGGGAGCCGGGAGCCAAGGAAGCCATGGTCGCCGCGGGCTATCCCGCGGAATCCGCTCCCGTGTGGGCGTTTCACCACCGCACGCAGTGGGACCTGTTCCAGCGGATCCTGCGCGAGGAACTCGACCCCGACTACGACGGTGACACCCAGGCGGGCACGCCGTTCTGCGCGGAGGGCACCGGGCCGGGCTGTGACACCGACTACGACTACGCCCGCCGCCCGGCGGAGGTCCACGACGCCATGCGGCGGGTCTCGCTGACCGGGAAACTCACCCGCCCGCTGATCACCGTGCACGGCACCTATGACGCGCTCGTTACGATCAGCCGCAGCTCGGACGTCTACGCCGAACTGGCGAACGACGCCAGACATCGCTACTACCGCGTCGAAGGCGGCCACCACACCGACGGCCTGGCGGGGGCGTTCCCAACCCTGGGCCGGACGATGCTGCCGTGCTTCCGAGGCGCTTTAGACGCGATGACCGCATGGGTGGAACGCGGCACCGCGCCGCCGCCGAGCCGCACGATCCCGGCCGGTGTGACCTGCGCCCCGTGATCTTCCGCTGACGAACGGTCATCAGGACCCGCCTCGGTCCTGATGACCGTTCCTAGTCGTTGGGGCCCAGGTGTTCGGTGAGGATCGCCAGGTGGGTGCGGCCCGCGGCGCGGTGGAGGGTGCGGCCCTCGGCAGTGATCTTGACGAACACACCCCGCCGATCAGCCTCGCACAACGCACGCTCCACCAGCCCCGCGCGCTCCAAGCGAGCCACAGTGCGGGAGAGCGCGCTCTGACTCAGATACATCGCCGAGGCCAGATCCAACATGCGCACGCTCGCGCAGTCCGCGGCGGCGAGCCGGTCGAGTGTCTCGAATTCGTTCATGCTGACGCCGTGCGCCTCATCGAGCTCGCGGTCGAGTCTGCACGCGATCTCGTTGTAGCGCAGTGTCAGCGACCGCCATTGGTCGGTGAGGTCAGCCCGTCGGGACATGGCGCGCACCCTATCATGCGTCGGCAAATAATGTCAAAGCATCTTATGTTCAAGGATAATATGCTTGTGCATTAGATGCGAGCGCATGTAACTTCGCCGACGTGTCTCTCACCGAAACGTCATTCGCCCCCGCCCCGACGCGGGCGCCCGTCTTCTCCGGCCGGCTCTGGGGTGTGCTGGCCGTGCTGTGCGTCGTGCTCTTCCTCGACGGTATGGACGTGTCCATGGTCGGCGTCGCGCTGCCGTCTATCGGCGCCGAACTCGGCATGTCCGCCTCGTCGCTGCAGTGGCTGGTCAACGGCTACGTCCTCGGCTATGGCGGACTGCTGCTGCTCGGCGGCCGCACCGCCGACCTGTTCGGCCGCCGCCGCGTGTTCCTCATCGCCCTCGGCGCGTTCGCCGCGGCGTCGCTCGTCGGCGGCCTGGTCGACGACGGCGTGCTGCTGGTCGTCACCCGGTTCATCAAGGGTCTGGCCGCCGCGTTCACCGCGCCCACCGCCATGTCCATCCTCACCACGACATTCCCGGAAGGCCCCGCCCGTAACCGGGCGCTGTCGATCTTCACCGTGTTCGGCGCCAGCGGGTACTCCTCCGGCCTGATCATCGGCGGCCTGCTCACCAGCGTCGGATGGCGCTGGACCTTCCTTACCCCGGTGCCACTGGCCATCGGCGCGCTGCTCTTCGGCATCCGCCTGATCCCGCGTGACAACGCGCGGGCCGACGGCGGCCACGATGTGTGGGGCGCGGTCACCCTGACCACCGGAATGCTCTTGGCCGTCTACACGGTGGTCACCGCGCCGGAACGCGGCTGGCTGGACCCGCTGACGGTGGTCTCGGCGATCGTGGCCGTGGCGCTGCTGGTGGCGTTCGTGCTGATCGAGAGCCGGGTCGCGCACCCGCTGATCCGGCTGGGCATCCTGCGGATCGGCACCGTCGTGCGGGCCAACCTGAGCGTGGTGGCCCTGATGGGCTCCTACATCAGCTTCCAGTTCATCATGACGATCTACCTGCAGAACGTGCTCGGCTGGGCACCGCTGGCGATGGCGTTCGCGCTGCTGCCCGCGGGCATCGTGGTCGTGCTCGGCTCACCGGTGGTCGGCAGGCTCATCACCCGCTACGGCACCGCGCGCCTGATCCTCGCGTCGATGGTGTCGCTGAGTCTTGGCTACCTGTGGTTCCTGTTCACCGCGGGCACCACGCCGAGCTACCTGGTGTCGATCCTGCCCGCCATGCTGTTGCTCGGCGGCGGCTTCGGCTTCGGCTTCAGCGCGATCATGGCCCAGGCCACCGACGGCATCGACGACGCCGAACAGGGCCTGGCCGCGGGCCTGCTGCAGACCTCGGGACAGGTCGGCTCCGCGCTGATCCTCGCCGTGGTGACCGCGGTCCTCGCGGGCACCGCGACCCCGACGGACCTCAGCGCGTTCCGGCCAGGACTCAACCTGGTGACCGCCGTCGCCGTGGTCGGCCTGCTGCTCAACCTCGTCCCACTGATCCGCCGCCGCGCGTGAGCACGGCCCTGCCCGGCCCTCGGCGGCCGGGCAGGGCCCACCGCGGCTCAGTAGTTGATTCGCGACCAGCGGCCGTCGCTGCACTGGATGTAGAGCTCCCCGACCTTGACGATCGCGCCGTCGCTGTAGTTCTGGCCCGCGTAGACGCAGCCGTCCGCCATGATCGGCTCCGGGTCCGCGAACGCGAGGGCGGGTCCGGCGACCGCCAGACCGGCCGAGACCCCCAGGACCGCCAACACCTTTGTGGCCATGCGCATTGTGGGCTCCAATCGCTGTGTACCAAGCTGAGGATCACATTTTTCGCACAGGACCAGAGCCCGCGACGCCTCATGAATTGCGCACGCGCCACCGGGTGTGGCGGTCATGGCGGGGACGTGCGTCTCGTCAGGGCGCCGCGGCCGTCGCGTCGCAGGTGATCTCGATGACGGTCTCCTCGGGCGTCTCCTCGATGGCCGGGCTGAAGTGGGCGACGTCCGCCCGCAGGCGGTCGGTTCGCTCGGAGTCGCCTGGGGCCAGCACCATCACGATGGTGATCGCGGTGTTCTCCGGGTAGACGCTGAGAGTCAGCCGGTCCGGCGGCGGATGCCGCAGCGCGGAGCGGATCATGGTGGCCGCCGAGTGCGGGATGTCCACGGCGTCGGAGTCGGCGTGGAACGCCACGGCGCAGCCCCCGGCACGCGCGGCGGCCAGCAGGTTGCGAGCGGCCGGGTCCAGCACGCCGGGCAGGCGCAACTCGTCGCGCGCGGCTTGATCGAGCGCGTCCGCGCGCATGCGAACGTCGGTGTCGAGTGGGGAATGGGTGCCGTCGGCGACCGCCTGCAGGAACGGTTCGACCTCGTTGCCGATCTCGGCCATGCGGCGGCCGTGCACGGCCGCGCGTCCGTCGCGGTGGGCCTGGGTGGTGACGATCTCCTGCTGGGCGGCGCGTTCCCGGTGGACGACGGCGCCGAGTCCGGCGATCGTCCGCCCGATCGCGATCCCCATCGCGAGCCCGAACAAGGGCGACAGGATCGCGGGCAACAGTGCCGTCGCCGACGGGACGGTCAGCGTGCCAACGCTGATCAGCACGAAGAGCACCGTCAACTCGGTGAGGTGGGCGGCGATCGGCTCCCATGCGGGGCGGAGGGTGGCCAGGACGACGAAGACGGGCGTGATCGCGCCGACCGGCCATGACGCGTAGCTGCTGATGCTGTCGGGCGGCATCAGCGGCAGCGCCACCGCGACCCAGCCCACGGCGGCGACGGCGACGACCGCGCTCGTGGTCCGGTCGACGCCGTGGTGTGATTTCGCGATCAACGCCAGCGTCAGGCCCACCAACAGCAGGTTCCAGCCGACCAGGACCGCTGTGCCGACGCTGTGCCCGGCGTACACCAGGCTCATCGCGGTGTTGCCGACGAGGAACGGGGCATTGACCATCGCCAGCGGTCTGCGGATGTCGCCCACCGCGAACGTCAGCAAGTCCGCCCGGCGCCACCGCGACGCTCCGGTCGCCGTCGCGGTCGGGGTCCAGCGCAGGGTGACCGCCACGCCCGCGCCCGGACGACTGGTGATCTTCACGGTGCCGCCGACCTCGTCGACGCGTTCCACCACGGAACGGCGGAGGCCGACGGACCGCTCGTCCACGGGGCCTTGCAGGCCTCTCCCGTCGTCGCGGACGGCCACTTCGAGCCCTTCGCGCCGCCTGCGCAGCACCACCCTGGCGACCGACGCGTCGGCGTGCTTGTCGACGTTTCGCAACAGTTCGCCCGTGGCCTGGGCCAACGCGTGCGCGACCGGCGTCGGCGCGGTGACGGTGTGGTCGAGATCGAGTTCGACCGGCGTCCTCGTCGCCGACGCCTGGTCGACCAGCGCGGCGGCCAAGCCGACGGACCGGTCGTCATCGAAGGGGCGCGGCGCCGAGCGGAGCGCGTCGACGGCGCGCCCGCAGGCCGCGCGCAGGTGGGTCGAGGCCAGGCCACCGGTTGCGAGACCGCGCAGCGCGGCACTGACATGGTCGTGAAGAGTGCGCTGGAACTCGCGGTGCGCGGTGCGCCTGCCCTCGGCCGCCGCCGCCTCGGCCATGGCACGCTCGGTCGCCTGCTGGGATCGGTCGGCAGCGTCTCCGGCGGACCGCATCAGCGGTGCCACGACACCGGCCGCCACCGCGGTCGCGAACATCGGCCACAGCCCGATCACCACATACGGGACGCCGTCCGCGGCGACGAACCCCGCACAGTAGGCCGCCGTCAGGCCCGCCACCACCGCCACCGCGGCCCGCCAAGGCAGGAATCCCGCGGCCGCCGCCGCGGCGACCACCACCGGCTGCACCCGCGTCCCGGCGGGCACCGCGCGCGCCGCCTCCACCCCCATCGCCAGGGACACCACGACCGCGGCGGCGCTGGTGGTGAGCACATCCACCGGCCCGAGCGCGGTCCGCCACCCGCGGACGAGTTGGACCGTCCACGCCGCCGCGAGCAGGGCGACCGCGCTGGCCGTGGGACCGTCGGTGAGCCGTGGCGTCCCCAGCGCCGAGAGCGCCCACGTGACGCCGAACAGCGCGACCATCACGGCATAGGACCGTTGCAGGCCGCGCTCGACACTGTGCCGGTATGTCCGCGTCACCGAAGTGACATCGCGGACCGCGTCACCTTGGTTACGCGGGGTGCTAGTGTCCCGGACCCGGAGTTCGACGCCACCTCCGGCGCCCGCGCGGCGCCTGGCCGCACCGCGCGAAAGGCCAAGTACAACCCGGTACTACGACCTTCCGCGCGGCACGCCCAGCCACCACGCGGATCACCGGATCTGGCGCCGAACTCCGGGCCCGGGACACTAGGCCCGGCGGTCCCAGCACCCCGGCCGGTCAGTTCCAGTTGCAGGCGTAGCCGAAGTACCCCTGCGACTCCCACGGGTAGATGCTGAGCCGGAAGCCCGAGCACCAGCCGCGGTTCGCGTACTGCTGGGCGAACCACTTGTGGCCGTATGCCAGCGCGTAGTAGGCGGCCCGGAGCTGCAACGGCGTTGCGGCGGGCGGCGCGGGCACCCGGCCGTTGGCCAGGGCTCTGGTCTCGGTCTTGCTGAGGTAGACCGTGCACCTGCCGCCACCGCACGAGGCCACCGCGGCTTCGGCGGCGGTACTGGCGGCCACCGCGGTCCCCGCGGTGAGCGCCGACGTGAGCGCCAGTGCCGCCACCGCCTTGCGAACGATGTTCGTCATGGTCCCTTTCCTTTCTGGTTGGCTGCCCCGGATTCGGGGCTGCCTCAAAGGATTCGCCTGGCGCGGGGCTCGCGGGAGTCGTCACTTAGGACAGTCGACTGAACTGACGACGCCACTCGGTGTCGGCGGAAGTGTCGACTGCCCGGCCGGTCGCGCCGCTGGGATGCTGGCCGCATGGCGGTGTCGGTGCGGGATCCTGGCGCGCGCGACCGAGTCGAGCGGTGGCTCCTCTGGTCCGTCGCGTCGCTCAGGGGCGTCCAGTACGCGACGTCCGCGCCCGCACTCGTCGCCTATGGCGTCACCGAGCACTCGGAGAAGAGCACCGCGGTCGTCACGGTCTACCTGCTCGGCGTGACATGGTCGGCATGGATGTTCACCAGTGCCGTGCGCCGCGACCACGTCCCGACCTGGGTTGTGACGGCCGACGTCCTGGTGGTCTGCGGCGTCCAGACCGTTGTCCCGGCGACGCTCGGCGTCGATCGAGACCTGTGGCTCGACTGGACCTACGGACCGGCGATCGGCGTGATGGTCTTCGTCCTGCTCTGTCGGATCGGCCGGGGCCGGTGGCTCGCGGGCCTCCCCGTCGTGTCGTGGGCGTTGACGCACTTCATCGGCGGTGCCCCAGGGTGGCCCGACATCGTCGGCGGGGTCATCGGCATGATCGCCTACGCGGTTTTGGGCGCAGGCGTGATCGGGTTCGTTCGCGGGCTCGCCCGCGCTTCCCCACGCGCGCCACTCGACTCCGCGCTCGCGACCCTGCAGATGATCGCCGGGGGTGCCCTGGATCTGCGGGCGGACGACGTGCGCGACCGTTGTCAGCAGGACGCAGACTCCCTGCGCGGCCTGCTGATGAGCGATCGCGGCGACGGCGTGGGCGATCTGATCGTCGAGTTGTCCGCTGTCCTGCGCGATCCGTCCCTGCGCGGCTTGCGCGTACATCCCTTGTTCGACGCGGGTCCCGCCGAGGTACCCGGCCCGGTGACCGCGGCGACCGTCGCGGCCACACGCAAGGCGCTCGCCAACGTGGTCGACCACGCGCGGACCGATGAGGCGTGGCTAACCGCGATCAGTACCCCGGAGGGGGGCGTGTCGGTGACCGTGGTGGATCGCGGTGTGGGGTTTGATCGCGAGGACATGGTGATCACGTCGCTGCTGGCCATCATGGCCGACGTCAACGGCCAGGCGCTGGTCGACAGCGCACCTGGTCAAGGAACGACCGTGGAGCTGACATGGACACCGTGATCCGGCTGGGCATCATCGATGACGAGGAACTCCTCCTCGACGCCATGCGGATCACCCTGGCTCCCATCGCCGACATGCGCCTCGTGGCGACCGCGTCCACCGTTCGCGACTACCTCGACAAGGCGGACGCCGCCGACATCGTCCTGCTCGACCTCAACCTGCGCGACTACAGCAAACCCGCCGCCAACGTCGCCGCATTGGTCGCCACGGGGATCAAGGTCGTGGTCTTCTCGGTGCACGCCGATCACGAACATGTGCTCGCCACCACCGAGGCGGGCGCCTGCGCCTACGTGCTCAAGAGCGGGACGAACACCAGCGAACTGATGGGGGTGATCCGCGAGGTCGCCGCGGGCGGATCACCGATGACGGTCGAACACGCCTTCTCACTCAGCCGCGACACCCGTTCCAAACGCCCACACCTGTCCCCACGGGAACGCGAAGTCCTGCACATGTACGCCACGGGCCGGACTCTGCACACCACCGCGCGCCGCCTCGACATCAGCGAGTCGACGGCCCGCACCCATCTCCAGCGGATCAAGGAGAAGTACCAGGCTGTCGGACGGCCCATCAATCACCGTACCGACTACACGCTGCGCCACCAGGAAGACAACTTCGGGCGCGAGACGCTCGACGATCCGCCGGATGACCAGGCCCACCGCTGACAGTCGGGTTTCAGTCTTTCTGGCTGACGCCAAGCAAAGCGGCGTGTATTTCCCGCAGCCTGCCGATCTCGTGGCGCATGCCCGCGGGCGAGTCGTCGTGGACGAAGGCCTCGCTGAGGCGGACGATGGCGTACGCCAGGGTGGTCAGCTCGATGGGTGGGCGGAAGTCGTCCTCGGTGGCCACCCGGTCCAGATAGGCCGCGGCGATGCCGACCACACCGGGCTGGACCCGGCCGGAACTCGACGTCAGGATCTGCAGGCCGGACGGCTCCAAGGCCAGGAACGAGCGCAGGGGCGGGCTGTCGATCAGCCGCCGGTTGACCGATTCCAGCGTGTCCAGCACCCGGTCGGCGCCCCGGCCACGGGCCCGACGGTCCGCCCGGTCGAACAGGGCGGCCATTTCGCCGAGGACGACCTCGGCGAGCAGTCCCTCGCGCGAGCCGAACCACCGGTACATCGTCGCGCGGGAGGCGCCGAATTCCGCGGCGATGGCGCGCACCTCGATCCGCCTGCCCTCGACGAACGCCGTCCGCGCCGCCGTGAGCACCTGCTCCCTGGTGGCCGCGGCCGGGCGGCCCACGGGTCGGCGGGCCGCGCTGGTGGTCTTCACAGCCGAGGAATATAGTGCATCGCGGGGGAGATGTCTGAAATTCCCCGGAACGCCGTCCTGACCAGCACATCAGGGAGTCACGTGCCAACCACAGCGCCCACGACCAACCGTCAGATCCGCCTCGCCGCCCGCCCGGTCGGAGTGCCCGACGACAGCTCGTGGCGGCTCACCGAGGAGCCGGTCGCGGCACCGGGCGTGGGGGAGGTGCTCGTCGAGGTCCTGTGTCTGTCGCTGGACCCGGCGATGCGCGGCTGGATGAACGACGTGCGCTCCTACATCCCGCCGGTTCGCATCGACGAGGTGATGCGCGCGGCCGGGGTCGGCCGGGTGATCGCCTCCGGCGACCCGCGGTTCGCCGAGGGCGCCTACGTCTCGGGCGCCACGGGCGTGCAGGAGTACGCACTCCTGCGCGGCGACGACCTGCTGCCCGTCGACCTCGACCTCGCCCCGGCCGCCCGCTGGCTCGGCGCGCTGGGGATGTCCGGCATGACCGCCTACTTCGGACTCCTCGACGTCGGCGTGCCCAAGGAGGGTGACACGGTCGTGGTCTCCGGTGCCGCGGGCGCGACCGGCTCGCTCGTCGGCCAGATCGCGAAGATCAAGGGCTGCCGGGTCATCGGCATCGCGGGCGGGGCCGAGAAGTGCCGCTGGCTGGTCGAGGAACTCGGCTTCGACGCCGCCGTCGACTACAAGTCCGAATACCTCAAGTCGGCCCTGCGGGAGCACGCACCCAAGGGCGTCGACGTGTACTTCGACAACGTCGGCGGCGAAATGCTCGACACCGTGCTGGCCCGCCTCGCCCGCGGCGCCCGGGTCGTCATCTGCGGCGCGATCTCCCAGTACAACGCCACCGGCGAGGTGCGCGGACCGGCGAACTACCTGCAGTTGCTCGTGGCCCGCGCCCGCATGGAGGGGTTCGTCGTGTTCGACTACGCCAACCGCTACCGCGAGGCCGCGAAGGAACTCGCGACCTGGATCGCCGACGGCTCGCTGGTCGCCCGCGAGGACGTGGTCGACGGCGGCGTCGACGCCTTCCCGGCCGCGCTGCGCAAGCTGTTCGACGGTGAGAACACCGGCAAGCTCGTCCTGCGCCTGGCCGACTGACCCACGTCTACTCGAAGGAAACACATGCGACGCAACGTTTTCACCGAAGACCACGAGGCCTTCCGGCGGACCATCCGCGCCTTCATCGAGGCCGAGGTCGTGCCGGCCTACGACGAGTGGCTCGCCGCCGGGCTCGTGCCCCGCGACCTGTACCACAAGCTCGGCGACCTGGGCGTCTTCGGCATCGAGGTGCCCGAGGAATTCGGCGGCGCGGGCGAGGAGACGTTCAAGTTCGAGGCCGTCATCACCGAGGAGCTGACCAGGGCCGGGGTGAGCTTCGGCGGCAGCAGCGTGCACGTCGCGCTGTGCCTGCCCTACCTGCTCGCCTACGGCACCGAGGAGCAGAAGAAGCGCTGGCTGCCCGACTTCGCGTCCGGCCGGACCATGTTCGCCATCGCGATGACCGAGCCCGGCACCGGGTCCGACCTGGCCGGGATGCGCACCACCGCCAAGCTCTCCGCCGACGGCACGCACTACGTTCTCAACGGCGCCAAGACCTTCATCACCGGCGGCGTCCACGCCGACCGCGTCATCGTCTGCGCCCGGACCGCCGCGCCGTCCGAAAAGGACCGACGGTTCGGGATCTCGCTGCTCGTGGTCGACACCAAATCCGACGGCTACGCGGTCGGCCGCAAGCTCGACAAGCTGGGGCTGCGCGTGTCCGACACCGCCGAGCTGTCCTTCACCGACGTCAAGGTCCCGGTCGAGGATCTGCTCGGCGAGGAGAACCAGGGCTTCTCCTATCTCGGGCAGAACCTGCCGCGCGAGCGGCTGAGCATCGCCTTCGCCGCCTACGCCCAGGCCAAGGCGGCGGTCCGGTTCGCTCAGGACTACGTGAGCAGGCGCGAGGTGTTCGGCAAGCCGGTCGCCGCGTTCCAGAACACCAAGTTCGAGCTGGCCGCGTGCAAGTCCGAGGTCGACGCACTGGAAGCGGTCGTCGACCGCGCGCTGGCGGCCCACGACGCGGGCGACCTCACCGCCGCCGACGCCGCGTCGGTCAAGCTGTTCGCCACCGAGGCGGCGGGCCGGGTCATCGACCGCTGCCTGCAGCTGCACGGCGGGTACGGCTACATCAACGAGTACCCGATCACCCGGCTCTACGCCGACAACCGGGTCAATCGGATCTTCGGCGGCACCAGCGAGGTGATGAAGACGATCATCGCCAAGGACATGGGGCTGTGAGAACCCGGGGGGATTATCGGGGAACCTCGGTGAACTGGTAGCCCGTGGCCAACAGCCCCGACGTGAGGATGATGCCGCTGATCACGTCGTTCCTGGTCGTGTCGCCGCCTGCCGAACCGCCGAACTCGGGGCCGTCGGCGTACCCGGACGGCTGCGTCTCGGTCAGCGTGTAGCGGCCGGGCGCCAGACCCGTGAAGCCGAATTCGCCGTCCTCGTCGGTGGCGGCCGTCTTCGTGCTGCCGTCCGGTTCGGTCAGCGTCACCACCACGCCGGGGACCGGGCCGGTGTCGGACACGACCGCCCCGGACAGGCTCGCGGGCCGCGCCTCGCCGAAGGTGTAGCCGGTCGCGTCGGCGCCCGCGCCGAGGACGATGTCGGTGACCGCGTCCGGGGGTACGACGGCACCGCCCGCCGTACCCGCCTCGTCGCGTCCGTCGAGGAGTTCCATCGGCTGGGACTCGTCCAGCGAGTAGGTGCCGCCGACGACGCCCTCGAACATATACCGGCCGTCCGGATCCGTCGCGACCGTCGCGTCCACCGGGGCGCCCGCGGCATCGATGCCAGACAGTGTCAGGAGCACGTCGGCGATCCCGGGCTCGCCGTCGTCGTTGACGCCGTTGTCATTGACGTCCTCGTAGACCACACCCGCCAGGGAACCGCGGTCCTCGGCGAAGACGTAGCCGGTGGCCTGGGTGCGCGGGCTGACCAGGATTCTCGTGATGAGATCGTTCGCTGAGGCCGTTCCCCCGGCGGATCCGACCGACTCGGGCCCGTCGGCGTACCCGGCGGGCTGGGATTCGGCCAAGGAGTAGATCCCGGTCGGCAGGCCGCCGAAGGCGAAGCCGCCGCCGGCGTCCGTGGTCGCGTCCCGCGTGCCCGCGACACTGGACAGCCGCAGTCGGACACCCGCGATCGGATTTCCCCCGTCATCGACGACTTGGCCTGCCAGCGACCCGGTCCCGAGTTCGGTGGCGGCGGCCGCCACGGGCGGCGCGGCGAGCGCTATTCCCGCCGCCAGCACGAATATCGTGACCATTGATCCGCGCACGACGAACTCCCCTGAATAGACGTTCATTGGACCCGGTATCGATATCCGACGCCGCGAACGGCCGATATCGGGGAATCGCTGCCTGCCCAGCCGAGCTTTCGCCGGAGGCGCAGGACCGCGAACTTCACCCGGTCGGGAGCCAGCCCGGTCGGGTCGTTCCACACCGTCGCCAACAGCTGGTTGTGCGTCAACACGGCCGCCGGGTGCCGCGCCAAGGCGAGCAGCAGGTCGAATTCGATCCGGGTCAGCTCCACACCGCGGGTGCCGACGGTGACCCCCCGGGTCCGGCAGTCCACCCGCACGACCCCGTCGTCCACGATCTCGCCACCGACCACGGCCCGGTTCAGCATCATCTCGGCCCGCGCGAGCACGTCCACGTCGTCGACCGGCTTGGCGACGCAGTCATCGGCCGCGCGCAGGGTTCGTGTCCGCCGCGGGTGGTCGGCCAACACGAGCATCGGTGGCCCGGCCAGCTCGCGCACCTGGCGGATCAGCCCCTGATCGCCGAGGTCCGGGCCGTCGTCGTCGAGCACCATCAGGTCCGGTCGGAACTCGCGCATCAGCAGCAATCCGGTGCGTGGGTCACCGGTCGACACCAGGTCGTGGCCCGCGTGGCGGAACGCGGCGCGCAACGCGGACTCCGTGTCCGGTTGGGCCGCCACGAGCAGGATCTGTGCCATCGGAAACTCTCTCCTGGCGTCGGGTTGTCCACTCATGTAACCCGCAGGCCACCCCCGGTGCGCGCCCGGTTAACCCGTTCGGGCGGCCAGTGCTTTGACGCCCGCGTAGTCGCCGGAGCCAAGCAGCCGCCGCGAGGTGTCACACGGCGCGGTCGACGGAATCATCACCTGGCCCGGGCTGGTCGCCGGGTCCACATGCGCGAGCCCGAGCGTGTGCAGCCGTTCGTGGGTCATCGTGGTTTGCAGGTCGAAGCGCCCTGAGCACGACGCGGGCATGGTGGTGAACCAGGGGTTGACGACGTTGTCGATCAACACGTCCGACGCCAGGATCGTCCCGTTGGAGCGGTAGTACGTGCACGTGTACGCCAAGACCTTCGGCGGCAGCTTGCCCCAGCCGGTGACGCTCCTGCTGTCGTTTCCCGTGCAGGTCGCGTCGACCGACACCTGCGGTTTCGCGGTCGTCGCTCCCGCGTACTTGTGGGCGAAGGGAAGGGTCGCGGGAAGGCCGCACCGATTTGTGCCCTTCATCGAGGTCTCGGTGCTGGTCGTGATCGACGCCAGCGCCGTGCTCGCCACCGACGTGGGCGCCCCGGTGCCGTTGTAGTACCAGGTGAAAGACCCGCTCAGCCACCAGCTCTTCAACACATAGGACTTGTCCACGCACTGGCTGTCCGGCCCCATCGCCAGGGGATCACCCGCGAGGATCGCATGGCCGACGATGTGGACCCGTTCGGAATCGGCGGGCCTGACGACCGCCATCGATGTCGTCACGAGAGCCAATGCCATGAGAATTGAGAGTTTGCGTTCTCCGATCATTCCACCCTCCAAAGCCGAGTCCCATCACGGTCGTCGGTCTCGGGTGCGGTTCGGTTGCGCGGCGGGTGCGGAAAGGGTGCATCTCGTTTTCGGACAAAGCTCACACGTATGGGTGAGTAATGCGCGGTGACAATCCGAATTGAATTCCCACCCGATTCGGTGCCCGCCACCCGCCGACGGTGCGGGACCCGGCGAACCGTCACCACGGCCCGCTGGGCGGCGATCTCTGGGTGGGAGCCAACCGAGGCACCGGGCCAGGCGTCCTCAAGGCAGCACTATCCGTGTCAGGAGGCCGTGATGAGGCGTTCCCTTGTGGTCCTGGTGGCGATGATCTTCGGCGTGCTGCTGGGGGTGCCCGCTACGGCGGGCGCGAGTACGCCCTACTGCGGCATCACCTGGGGTTCTCTGCCCAAGCAAGCCAACCCCGGCTCCACCGACGAGCTCTACGCCATCCGCACCGGCAGGCACGCCTGCTTCGACCGGATGGTCCTCGACGTGAACGGCGACGTCCTCGGGTACTCGGTGCGCTACGTCAGCGAGATCCGCAAGGACGGCTCGGGCGAACTCGTCCCGGTGCGCGGCGGCGCGCGCCTGGAAGTCGTGGCGAAGGTCCCGACGACGCCCACCGACGCGATCTTCCTGCCGAACGGCGAACTCGCCGACGTGACCGGGTACAGCACCTTCCGGCACGTCGCGTGGGCGGGCCAGTTCGAGGGACAGACAACGATCGGCCTTGGCGTGCGCGCCCGCCTGCCGTTCCGGGTGCTGCTGCTCGACGGCCCCGGCACGGGGTCGCGGATGGTCGTCGACGTCGCCCACCGCTGGTAGTTCGAACCGGCGCTTTGTCAGGGCCGGGAGAGGAGCCGTAGCTCGGCCGTGCACATCATGAATCCGTCCGCCGGAAGGCGCCGCACGTAGTACGCCATGTCGGCGAGCAGCGCGAACACATGGACCGGGGTTCCGGCACGGCGGGCCGCCGCGACCACTTGGTGCAGTCCGGCCATGACAGCGGGATGCCGCGTTTGGTAGGAGGACGCGACCAGGTGGTTGCTCCGGTCCGCGGCGAGGTAGAACTGGACCAGGTCCTTGGTCCCGACGAACAGTTCGGCCGCTCCGGCGGCGCAGAACTCGGGCGCGGCGTGCACGGCGGCGGGCGTCTCGATGAAGACGGACAGCGGGACGTCGTCAGGCAGGTCGAGACGCAGACGCAGACGGCGGAACTCGTGTTGGTCGTTGATGAACGGCACGGCGAAGCTGATCTGTTCGGCGTCCGGGCCCAGGCGCTCCCGCACGTACGCGCGAAGCGCCTGGAACGCCCGCGGGTAGTGGGGCTCCCGCAGCAGCCAGCGCGCGCCGTGCAGGCCGAGGTCGGGATTGGTCTCGTGGGCCACCTCGAACCCGGTGGTGATCTGAGCGGCGTCGTCCGACCGGAGATCGAGCATCCGCATGACGAGCCGCTGGCCGGGGCGCAGCTCTTTGGCGATCGTGCACAGCTCCGACCCGATGGTTGCGCCGTACCGCTCGGCCTCGCGAGGTCCCACCCGGAGCGCGTCGAGCGGGCTCAGGCCCGAGGACAGGCAGACGAACTCCTCGCGGACGAAGAAGCTGTTGACCTGCTCGACCCGAGGGGTGAGCGCGTTCGTCGCCTGGACGTCGGTCGCGTCGGCGATGACCACGCAGATCGATCGGAGTTCGTCGGGGCGGACGGCGACGGGTCGCGGTGGTTGGGCAGGCGATTCGGCGTCGCCGAGCGTGACCGACTGGCGGTCCAGCCGAATCGTGACGGGGCCGACCAGTCGGTCGAGGTCGGCCCCGTCCACTCGGAGTACCGGAATTCCCCGCGACCGGCAGAGGGATTCCATATGGCCGGTCCGACCTCCGCTGGAGCAAATAACAGCGGAAGCGGCGACAATAGCGTCGTAAAGCTCGGGGCCGAGCGCTTCGACGACCAGAATGGAATCGTCGATTGCGGTTCCCGTGTGATTACAGTCACCGAACACGCTCGTCACTGGGCTTTCGACAAGCAGGACCCCAAAGATTTCGTGAGGCTTCACGACATCCTCCCACCCCGAGTCATGAATCCAGCATCGCAGTGGTCGCGTCGGGCGTGCGTCTTCTCGGATGCGAGACGCATTCGCCAACCCGCCGCGTCAGCCGATCGACTCCAGATGGCGTTCAAGTCCAAGAATGGAACGGAGATCTCTCGGGGTCACCGAAAGGTCTTTCAACTTCGCCGCCGCGGCCGCGGTGATCACCGACCGCAGCGCGCGATCGGTGACCGGAAGGCCGCCGTCGCGAGCGGTGATGTCCTGGATCGCCTGCAGGCTGCCCTCCAGACGAGTGATGACTGCCTGCCGGTAGTCCTTGCGTCGTGCGGTCATTCGGTGCACATCGAGCATGGTGGCGTATGAGATCGCGCCGTTCAGCCTCGGATCCGACGCGTCCGCCGACATCGCGGCGGCATCGTCGTAGCAGGCCTCGAGCCTGCAGAGCACGGTGGCCGCGACCTGCACCGTGTGGTTCTTGATCGCGGCAAGGTTGAAGGTGAAGGCGCCCGTTCGACCGTTCCTGACGATCTCGTCGCCCTCACGCGGGCTGCCGACCGCCGAGACCCGCCCCGACGGGACTCCCGTCGGCCCGACCAGGCTGCCGTGGCGGTCGACCTCCACGCCCCGTCCGGTGCGCCGGTGTGAGCAGGCGATGCCCTTTCGCAGCAGGTTCGCCCAGAGCCGGGAGTCGACACGCTCATAGTTGGACTCCCGGCCGAAGTTCGAGATCACCAGATCCGCTTCGACGCGCTGAGACGAAGTCGGGCCCGAGACGGAGACGGCCAACCCGCCAGCTTCGGTGGTGTGGATCTCTTCGACCTTTCCGGCGATCACCGCGACTTGGCCGTCCTTGGCCATCGCCTCCTCGACTATTTCCGCGGTGTAGGCCATCACGCCGACCCGCAGTACGGCCAGCAGGCTGCCGTAGCCGTCGAGAAGCGCGCAGAGATCGGCGGTGGGAATTCGCGCCAGGATTCCCGGAAGGTATGGCTCCCACGATTTGGAGACTCGTTCGGTGACCACCGCCGGGGACACGTCGGGATGCTCGCGGGCGACCAGGTCGCAGGCCCGCTTCCATTCGTTCTTGAACCGGCGAACGAATTCCTCCCGCCCTTCGTAGGCGTCGCCACCGAGTCGAGGCGGCGGCAGGGTGAGGACGTCGTGCCGGTGATCCGGGGGATAGGTCCGCAGCGTCAGCCCGGAGCGCGAGATCAAGTGGATCTTCCCGGTGTGGCCGCGGCGCAGGAGCAGCGCCGCCGAGTCGTAGGCGCTGAGCAACGTGCCGACGATGGCCACGACGGCGTCCTGGCGAAGACCGACGATCCGCTCGATCCCGGTCTCCGAGTATGGGTCGCGCACGAACGAGGGATGATCCACCACGTTGTCCGCGAAGGTCGGATACTTCCGCTCAAGGCCGGTCGCGAGAATGACGTGGTCGGCCCTGAGCGTCACCCGATCGGTCTCAGCGCCTGCGAGATTCTCGACGACAACGTCGACGTGTCCGGTGTGGACTTCCAGATCGACCACGTCGCCATCGGCCTCGACCAGGCTCACCCCGTCCAACGCCTCCCGGGCGGCCTGGGCGAGGCGGTCGGCGAGATAGTCGGAATAGATCCGCCGGGGCGCGGGCCCGGACTCGGTGAAGGTGAACCCGCTCCACTCCGCGGGCCAGTCGGTCCGGTCGACCTCGTGGTTGGCCCAGGTCACGAAGTCGTCGACGTCTTCCCGAAACGCCGACATCCGGCCCGCTTGAATGTTGAAGACGTGGTGCCAGTGATTGCTTTCCCGGTGATACGCCGCACCGGCGTTCCGATACTCGGCCCGCCGTTCCAGTAGCACGACCTGCACCGGTTCCCGGGCGAACTGAAGCAGTCGGATAGCGGTGGCGGTACCGCCCAGGCCCGCCCCGACGATGACAATTCTGCGAGATCGGCCGAACTGGTTCACCTGGTCGTCGTCCCTCTCCAGCGTGGCCGATAACGGCCAGTTACGTCAGAAGCCGTGAAATGACCGGAGAAAACGTTACCGTGTGATCACACAGACTGGGTATTGATGGCGATCATGCGGTGAAACAGTTAGCAATCGAGAAGAACCGCACCCTCCCGCAGGTGACCCGCTGCGAGGATCCTGCGGCCTTCCGTTACGTCCGACCAGGGACCGGCGATTGATCTTGGACGGGCACTCCTACTGGCTGGAGGACTTCGATGGTGGGCGTTGTGATGGGGCACGGATCGCACGACGGGTCGGACATGATCACGGTGCCGAAGGGCTTACCGGTCACCTTCTTCACCGATGAGGGCTCGCCGCTGCTGATGGTCAACCTGTTGGAACTGGCCAAGCGCGACAACCCAAGAACCCCCATGCACACGCTGAACCCGGGCGACCCCGTGCCGAACTACCAGTACACGCCCTTCAAGCCGCACGAACTGCGCGCGGTCACCCAGTTCAACCAGCTCGTCCCGCCCCAGCTCATCGTGGGCAGCGCCGCCGTGCCGAACACGCTGCGGCTGTGCGCGGACAAGGCGCGGTGCCCGAAGGACGGTCCGCACACGTGCGACGGCGTGTTCGGCCGCGCCACGAAAGGGCAGTGGACGAAGGTGCTCGTGTTGTCCTGCCGGATCCTCGAAGGACACACACAGCAGCCGACCGTCGCGCTCATGACCCCTGCGGGCAAGCGGGACACGTCGGTGTTCGACGCGTTGCTGGCGTGGGTGAAGGGCTTTGTGGCGCGGGGTTCGGCTGGTCAGGACGCCGCGTGGGCGGCGGTGCCCGAGTCGGAGAAGATCCGTCTGATCGCCTCGGAGGACGAGGTGCGGGAATGGGTGGACTGCCTCGACGTGCGCACGAAGATCGCGGCCGCCGACCGGCCCAAGGCCGCCGCCCTGGTCGCAGCCGCGCCGACGTCGGTCAAGCTGCGCCTGATGCGTGACTATCCCCAGCACCGCGACCTGGTCAAGGTGGGGATCACCCTTACCGCAACCGAACAGCAGGCGATCGCGGCCTTCCAGCGAGAGGCGCTCGCCAAGCAGATCGACAAGTGGCTCGGCCTGACGCCGGACCAGCAGGTCCGGTGGCTGGCCGAACCCCCGGTCGCGTCGTGGGCGGTGGGCTTCAATGTCCTGGAGCTGTTTCAATTCGGACTCGTCGGCGACGAGCTGATGGCCGTCTTGCGCAGGCTCGACCCGGTCGCCAGGGGCGTCGCGTTGGCGGAGGAGGAGCTGCGTGACTACTTGGCCGCCAACTCGCTCCACATCTGATCAGCCGTGAGTCAGTCCCATCAGGACGTCACGCGGGTAGAGCAGTGCGCGCACGCGGTCGGCCCCGGTTGATACGGTGATCGACAGCGATCGAGGGGGAGCCGCGGATGACATCGACCACGTTCCGTATCGGGGATGAACTCACGGTGCGACGGCTCGGGTTCGGGGCGATGCGCCTGCGGCCGGACGAGACGGTGGGCCGGGAAGCCTGCGTCGCGGTGGCACGGCGGGCCGTCGAGCTGGGCGTGACCCTGATCGACACCGCGCACCTGTACGGGTGGGGTGCCAACGAGGAGCTTCTCGCCGAGGCGCTGCACCCCTATCCCGATGACCTCCTCATCGCGACCAAGGTCGGTGTGGCCCCAGCGGACCCGCCACAGGACGGCGTGATCTGTGGGCGTCCTGAGTTTCTGCGGGATCAGGTCGAGCAGGGTTTGCGTCGGCTCCGGCTCGACCGGCTCGACCTGCTCCAGCTGCATCGCATCGATCCGACCGTCCCGCTCGCCGACCAGCTGGGCACGCTTCGGGAGCTGCAGGTCCAGGGCAAGATCGGCCACATAGGACTGTCCGAGGTCACCGTCGACGAACTCGCCCAAGCCCGTCAGATCATCGACGTCGCCAGCGTGCAGAACCGCTACAGCATGGTCGACCGCGAGCACGAACCCGTGCTCGACGCGTGTGCCACGGCAGGAATCGCTTTCCTGCCGTGGCGGCCGGTTCACCCCGCGGTGTCGGCCACCGCTACCGAGATCACCGCGGTGGCCGCTGAACTGGGCGCCACCGCGGCGCAGGTCTCGCTCGCGTGGCTCCTCGACCGCTCGCCGGTGATTCTGCCGATTCCGGGGACTCGCTCGATCCGGCATCTGGAGGAGAACGTCGCCGCGGCGGGCCTGCGGCTGACCGACGACCAGCGGCTACGCCTGACCACGGCAGCGTCATCAGCGCCCACACGCCCCAGACGAGGGTGAACTCCGGGATCAGGTACCACGGCCACGGGCCGAACAGGTCGAGGATCGAGCTCTGCGTCGGCTTGGCGTTGAGGAACCCGTAGTTCGTCCCGGCGATGCCGTTGAACAGCAGCATCGCCACCGCCCACGCCGTCGTCACCACGACGGCGAGCCGGTAGCCGCGCCAATCGGGCCGCATCCGCCTGCCCCAGGTCAGGTAGATCGCGGCCCACACGACGAGCAGGTGGATGCCCCAGAACGCGATGAAGCCGATGTGCGGGAAGTCCGGTCCCCGCAGCGCCGGGGTGATCAGGGCCTGCACGCTCAGCGTCAGACCCCAGTAGTAGGTCAGCGTGAACGCCCAGCGTCGGTGCGACCAGAGGGCGTAGGCCGTGACGTAGCCCGCCAGGTCGGACAGCTGCAGTGGCAGCGAGTGGTCGAGCCCGAACCGGGACGGCGCCAGCGAGTAGATCTGGATCGACAGCTGAAGCGCCAGGACCAGGACGGCGAGCACGCGACTGGGGATCCGGCCGGGGTGGACACGCCCGAGCACGACGAGCCCGGCGGCGCCCACCACGAACACCGCGAGCACGATCCAGTGTGACGGGCCATAGGCCGTGAAGTCCTGCGCGGGCGCCACAACAGCTCACGCTACCGGGGCCAACGGGTTCACGAGAGCCAGAAATCGCGAAGGTGACCAGGTCGGGGCAGGCTAGAGACAGGCACGGCCACCTCGGAGGCTCGCTATGACTGATTGGGTGTTCGACTTCGTCCACGGCGACAAGGACAGCAAGGACCTGCTGGGCGGCAAGGGCGCCAACCTCGCCGAGATGACCAGGCTCGGGCTGCCCGTGCCCCCCGGGTTCACCATCACCACCGAGGCGTGCCGCGCCTACCTGGCCGACGGGGTCGAGCCGTCCGCCCTGCGGGTTCAGGTGACCATGGCCCTGCGCAGGCTGGAGAATCAGCTCGGCAGGCGGCTGGGCGACGTGGTCGACCCGCTGCTGGTCAGCGTGCGGTCCGGGGCCAAGTTCTCGATGCCCGGCATGATGGAGACGGTCCTCAACGTCGGCCTGAACGACTATTCCGTGGTCGGGCTGGCCGAGGCGGCGCAGGACAAGCGGTTCGCCTGGGACTCCTACCGCAGGCTGCTGCAGATGTTCGGCCGGACCGTCCTGGGGGTCGGTCCCGAAGTGTTCGAGCACGCCTGGTCGACGCTGAAAGAGGAGCGCTCCGCCGCGGCGGACACCGACCTGTCCGCCGACGACCTGGTCGAGGCGGTCCAGCGGTTCAAGGCCCTGATCGTCGAGCACACCGGCCGCGAGTTCCCGCAGGACCCGCGCGAGCAGCTCGACATGTCCACCCGCGCGGTGTTCGACTCCTGGAACACCGCTCGGGCGCGGATCTACCGGCGCCGGGAGCGGATCCCGCACGACCTGGGCACCGCGGTCAACGTCTGCGCGATGGTGTTCGGCAATCTGGGGGAGACCTCGGGCACCGGGGTCTGCTTCACCCGCGATCCGGCTTCCGGCCGCACCGGGGTCTACGGCGACTACCTGCCCAACGCCCAGGGCGAGGACGTCGTCGCCGGTATCCGCACGCCGCTGGCGCTCGCGGAGTTCGATCGGCTCGACCCGAAGTCGGCCATGGAGCTGCGCACCGCGATGCGCAGGCTGGAGACGCACTACCGCGACCTGTGCGACATCGAGTTCACCGTCGAGCGGGGCAAGCTCTGGCTCCTGCAGACCAGGGTCGGCAAGCGCACGCCCGCCGCCGCGTTCCGGATCGCCGCGCAGCTCGTCGACGAGCAGCTGATCACCCTGGACGAGGCGCTCTCCCGGGTGACCGGGCAGCAGTTCGTCCAGCTGATGTTCCCGCAGTTCGACCCGAAGGCGCCCCGGCGCCTGGTGACCACCGGGCTGGCCGCCTCACCCGGCGCGGCGACCGGCCGCGCGGTGTTCGACTCGGCCGCCGCCGTCAGCTGGGCCGCGCGCGGCGAGCCGGTGATCCTGGTCCGGCGCGAGACCAACCCCGACGACCTCGAAGGCATGATCGCCGCGGCCGGGGTGCTCACCGCCCGGGGCGGGAAGACCTCGCACGCGGCCGTGGTCGCCCGCGGCATGGGCCGCACCTGCGTGTGCGGGGCCGAGGAACTCGATGTCGACCCGGTCGCGCGGGTCGCCAGGGCGCGCGGGGTCACCTTCGCCGAGGGCGACATGATCGGCCTCGACGGGGGCACCGGCGAAGTGTTCCTCGGCGAGGTCCCGGTGGTGGACTCGCCGGTGTCGCGCTATCTGGCCGAAGGCATCGACGCGGCGCTGCGCGACGCCGACGAGGAGATCGCCGAGCTGGTCCGGGCCGTCGACCTCCTGCTCAGCCACGCCGACGAGGTGCGCACCCTGCGCGTTCGCGCCAACGCCGACAGCGGGGAGGACGCCCGCCGCGCCCGAGCGCTTGGCGCACAGGGAATCGGGCTGTGCCGGACCGAGCACATGTTCCTCGGCGAACGCCGGGAGCTGATCGAGCGGGTCATCCTCGCCGAAGCGGGCGAAGACCGCGACGAGGCACTGAGCCTGTTGCTTCCGGTGCAGCGCACCGACTTCCTCGACCTCCTCGCGGCGATGGCGAGTCTGCCCGTCACCATCCGGCTGCTCGACCCCCCGCTGCACGAGTTCCTCCCGGACCGGGCCGACCTGCTGGTCCGGGTCGCCAGGGCGCAGGAACGCGGCGAGCCGACCGACGTCGACGCCCGGCTGCTGGCCGCGGTGGAACGCCTGCACGAGTCAAACCCGATGCTGGGCCTGCGCGGCGTGCGGCTCGGGCTGGTGGTGCCTGGACTGTTCAAACTCCAGGTCAGGGCGATCGCGGAGGCCGCGGCGGAACTGCTGGCCCAGGGGATCGATGCCCGGCCGGAGATCATGGTCCCGCTGGTCGGCAGCGCGATGGAGCTGCACCTGATCCGCCAGGAGATCGTCGAGGTCGTGGCCGAGGTCGCCAAGGAACATGGCGTCGAGCTGACCTTCCCCATCGGCACGATGATCGAACTGCCGCGGGCGGCGCTGACCGCGGACCGGATCGCCGAGGAGGCCGAGTTCTTCTCCTTCGGCACCAACGACCTCACCCAGACGACCTGGGGCTTCTCCCGCGACGACGTGGAGGCCGGGTTCTTCGCGACCTATCTGGACAAGGGCGTGTTCACCGTCTCGCCGTTCGAGACGCTCGACGAGATCGGGGTCGGCATGCTCATCGAGATCGCGGTCGAGCGCGGCCGAGCCAAGCGCCCGGACCTGCACCTGGGCGTGTGCGGGGAACACGGCGGTGACCCGGTGTCGATCCACTTCTTCCACCGCGCCGGTCTGGACTACGTCTCCTGCTCACCGTTCCGCGTACCGGTCGCACGGCTGGAAGCGGGCCGAGCCGCGATCGAGAGCGCCCATCGATAGTTCCTCAATAAATCACTCAATTCGTCCGAGCAATTCGCCCGTTTGGGTTCGCGGCGTCGACGATCGGTAGTCCACACTTTCGTGTCATAGTGCCTGTTTGGTGTTGTCGCCGATGACGCCGTCAGTAGCATCGAGTTGCTCACCGGATCAGTTCGCGTTATTTGATCACGGGTATGGAAAGTGGGCGAAATCGTGACGAATCTCGAAACCGACCGTGAATCGTTGACGGTGGTGGCGTCAGTGGCGTGTGCCCGGCACGCCGCCGCTGTGCGGGTACAGAATCGCGACCAGATCGACAACGTGCTGCTCCTGGCGGTGCTCGCCGCTGGCGCGAAGTACAACATCGGGACACAGAGCGACGAGTGGTACCGCACGTTCGACGACACGATCCAGACCGGCGCCGAGTGGGCCGTCGAAGCAGGCGTGTGGAAGCGCGTGACCCGTTCCACAGACACGTTCGACCTGGCCGAGATCCTCCCAGCAGGCACCGCGGCCGCGGAGAACGCGCTGCTCGCCGTCCGCGCCGAGCACTACCCGCTGCGGGGCGCGCTGCGGTTCGGCGCGATAGCGGGCAAGGAGGCCGCGGTCCTCTGCGCGGTGTCGGATCTGACCGCGCGGCCGGGCACGTTGAGTGTCGTGCTTGGCGCGGTCGCCTTTGTGTTCAAGTCCGACCTGCCGGTCGACGACCCGCTGGCGACGCGCCCGTGGGTCGAGGTGGCCGACGCTTTCCTGCGGGTGTCGAAGTACTCGATCGACACCACCGAACCGGGCTACGACACGATCCAGGAAAGGATCAAAAAAGCACTTGGCGACCGAGTGAAGAAATACCTCTACCGCACACCGATCGAGTGAAACGAGGAGACCGATGATCACCAAGGAAGCTCGCTTCGTGCCCGACAGTGAAGTCGAACTGCCTATTCCCGGGCAGCGCGATCGGGCGGTGGACTACCTGGAGAACTTGCGACTCGCCGACGTCGACACCCAAATCCGTCCCGGCGCGCCGGGCGTCTTCCTGCCGACCGGTGACACCTTCGGGACCTCGAAGGTGACTCCGGCGAACGACAACTCCGCCGCCCAGGACACGATCGTCGCCCCAGACCAGATGACCGACGCGAACTACAAGGCGGTCATGCGGACAAAGCTGCTGGCGCAGATGGCCGCCCGCACCGCGTTCGACGTCAACCGGCAGACCGACGAGTACTACAAGAAGTACGTCGAGGTCCTCGGCTACTGCGGCTGGGTGCAGAACTACAGCAAGTGGAAGCAGTACACGGGGTCGAGCGCGAGCCTGGAGATCAACCAGGTGCTTGTCGATCTGCTGACGGGCTTGCTGGTCGGCCCGCAGCTGGGCCTGCTGGAGACCGCGCTGAGCGTGTTGAAGACCGGATACTCGGCCAACGAGCAGATCCGCCTGCTCGGCAAGGACAAGGCATCGGACAAGGAGGTCAACTTCGACCTCGGCGTCGTCGGCGAGGACGCCCAAAACTGGCCGACGTTCAAGCCGGTCTTCTTCGCGATCGAGGCCGAGTCGAACACGACGAACATCCTGTTCGCCACCCTGAAGGCCTCCAACACGACGATCTTCTACGCGACGTCGGACCAGACCCTGGACATGGAGCACTACGCGACGGTCAAGGCCTCCGTCGAGTCCAAGACGGAGGAAGCGGCGAAGAAGTACATCGAGAACCTGGCCATCGCCGAGTGAGTTCGGCGCCAAGCCGTGGTGGCCCGGACCGGGCCACCACGGCTGCGCCTAATCCAGTGATCCGAGCAGGAGGTTCGCGTCGGCGGCCGGGTCGGTGCCCAGGTAGAACTCGCGGATGCCGTTGAGGGCTTCCTCCGTCGTCACGTGCCCGTCGCCGTTGTGGTCGAGGAGGTCGAAGGAGGTGCTCGCCTCGTCGGCGGACTGGCCGAGGTACCCGGTGGCCCAGTTCAGCCACTCCGCGCGGTCGAGCCTGCCGTCGCCGTCGGCGTCGGCCAGGTGCATGGTCAGGCGGATCAGAGGCGCGTACAGCTCCTCGAAGGCTTCCGGGTGGTCGACGATCAGGCTGGTGAACGCCGCGACGTACTCCGGCTCGGTGATCTTGCCGTTGTCGTCGGTGTCGGCGGCGGTGGCCAGCGAGTCCCACTGGTGGACCAGGGTCTCGTGGACTACCTGGTGCTCCGGCGACCCGATGGCGTAACCCAGGCCGACGGCGAGCCTGCGGGCGCGACGGATGAAGTCGACCTGCTCGATCACCCCGTTGCCGTCGTAGTCCCACGCCTGGAACCGGCGCGCGAGCTTCTTGGCCACAAGATCCACAGCGACCTCCACCAGACGAAAACGTACCGCCACGCTACCCCGCAACGGGGAGATGTTCTTGCAGGACTGTATCCGCTGAGCCCGATGGAGGACCGATGCCAGCCAAACGGAAAGCCGAGAGCGCCAAGACCCAGGACCGGCCGCTGGACCTGGCCGTGGGACTCGACTCGGCGCTCGCCCGGATCCGCCTCGGCGCGATCGGCGGCGGACGGGTCGACCGCGCGATCGCGGAGGCCGGACCCGGCGAGAGCCGAACGATCTTCGACCTCAACGGCGCACCGCTGTTCCACGACGTCGACCTCGACGGCCGCGAGGGCACGGTGGGGGTCGCCCGGATCGCCGCGAGCGAGACCATCGGCACACCGCTGGTCAGCCTGGAGGTCAGGCCGCGTCGCTGGGACCCGGACGCGGCACTGAAGAACGCGCCCAAGGCCGCGACCGCGCTGTACCCCAAGGCGAAGGTCGTCGACACCCAGCTCGTCATGTACTGCTACCCGAAGGTCGGCGTCCGGGTCACCCTCGACGACCCCGAACGCAAGGGCCAGGTCGACGTCATCCTGGACGCCTCGGACCTCAAGCCGGTGGTCAACATCGGTGGTGACGAACTCGAAGGATCGACCGCGTACTCGTACTACGCCGAAGTCGTCGAACCCCGCCTGCAGGAGCGGACCCGCCGCCACTCCCGCGACGCCGAGCACGTCGAGGTGCTGCGCAAGACCGTGCCCGAGCTGTTCGAGCGCAAATTCACCCTGACCCCGGCGCTGACCGAGCGGCTCGCCTCGGCGGGGAAGTTCTACTGGCTGATCAACAGCGAGCGCGTGCTGCCCTACGCCCCGCGCTGCGACCAGTCCGAGGACTTCCAGCTGCGCGCGCAGCAGACCAATGTGTACTGCGCGGTCGCCACCGGCCAGATGATCCTTGACTTCCACCGCTGGTACTACACGCAAGACCAGATCGCCGCCGCCATGAACACCGGCTCCGGTGGCACGACCAACCCCGACCAGGTTGCCGGCTACGAGTCGCTGACCAACGACTCGTTCGTCGCCACCTACGACACCACCGCCCTGTGGTCGGAGGCCAAGGCCGAGATCAACGCGGGCCGCCCCCTCAAGAGCGGCATCCCCGGCCACGCCCGCGCCTGTGACGGGTGGCGCAAGACGTTCAACTTCGCCGCCAGCGCCTACGACCACGCGGTGCGCATCTACGACCCGTGGCCATGGAACGCGAACATCTGCGAAGGTGGAGCGGTGTACTGGGAAGACTGGGACGCCGTGACCCACACCAACTGGATCTTCGTCAGGCACGCCTGACCATGATCGACGCCGACGCCGCCCGTGCCGCCGCCGAACAGCGGCGCACGGTCGCGTCGCGCACCCAACCCGACTGGGCCGCCGCCCGAACGGGTGAGCCCCAACTTGTCCACACCATCGATGGCCACCCGTCGTACTGGGTCTGTCCCATCATCGACTCCGGCGTCCTGCGCGGCTTCGTCCGCGTGACGGCCGACGGAAAGGTCGCCGCCCACGGCACCTTCGGCGGCGCACCCACCGTCGTCACCGGCATCACCGCGGATCAAGCCGCCGAGGCCGCCCGCACCTGGGCCCCGACGGGCGCCCAGATCGGGACCCCCCTCTACGTGCACGACGGCCCCCCTGGACGCGAGGCGTGGCGGGTCGATATCCACGAGGGGGACACGACGACTGTTCTCATGGTCGGTCCAGGTGGTGCGTACGAGTGGGCACCTCGCGACCCGACCCTCGAGTGAGCCGCACACTCAGACCCGCCACTCACCGGCGACCATCAGGTCCCGGCCCGCGATCTCGTTGGCCTCGCGCCAGGCCTGGATCAGTTCGGGTCGGATGCGGAAGTACGGGTAGTCGCGCTGTTCGCGGGGGTCGAATCCGGTCTTCGCGGCGAACTCGTCGGCGACTTCGGCGGTGATCTCGTCGGCGATCGCCGCGGATCCCTCGATGAGCACCACGTCGCGCGTCGACCCGATAGTGAGGCGGACCCGCCCGACCGCCCGGAGGTTCCGGGCGGTCGGGTTGGTGGCCGCCGTCGAGATCAGCAGCGTCTCGCCGTCCCAGAGGAACGAGAGCGGCACCAGATAGGGCGTGGCCGCTGGACCGGCGGTGGCCACCCAGGCGTCGACGTCGTGGTCGAGCCGGTGCAGGGTGTCCTTTTTGCGCTGCTCGGGCGGCCGGGGCGGGGGAGCCATGGCGTCAGCTCACCGCTCGCTTCACGAGTTCGCCGATTCGCTTCTCGTCCGCGGGGGTCAGCTTCGTCAGCGCGAAGGCGGTCGGCCACATGGTGCCGTCGTCGAGGTTGGCGATGTCGTTGAAGCCGAGGGTCGCGTAGCGCGCCTTGAACTTGTCCGCGTTCTGGAAGAAGCAGACGATCTTGCCGTCCTTGACGTAGGCGGGCATCCCGTACCAGAGCTTCGACGTGAGTTCCGGCGCGCTGGCCTTGACGATCTCGTGGATCCGCTCGGCCAGGGCCCGGTCCGGTTCCGGCATGCCTGCGATCTTCGCGAGCACATCGGCCTCCGCGTCGGCCTTGGCCGTGCGCGGGTTGCGCCGCGCGGCCTTCTTCAGTTCCTGGGCGTGCTCCTTCATCGCGGCGCGCTCGTCGGCGCTGAAACCCTCGTGCTTCGGGTTGGTCTTCGTGGTCATCGTGGTTCTCCTCTTCTGCGAATTCGGGGTTGTCAGAGGTCCTGGAGCAGGCCGAGGACGTTGCCGTCGGGGTCGGTGATGGTGGCGACCAGGCGGCCGCCACCGACGTCGCCGACCGGCTCGCGCACGGTCGCGCCCGCGCTGGTGACCTCGGCGAGCTTCGCCTCGATGTCCGGCACGTGCCAGTAGGCCACCGGCGAGGTCATGCCCTGCGGTCCGCCGCCCGGCACCAGCCCGATGTGCTGGCCCTCGACCTCGAAGCCGACGTAGTAGGACTCGTCGGTCTGCGGCGCGATGCCGAGCAGCGCGGTGTACACCGCCTTGGCCGCGGCCAGGTCGGAGACGGGGTGCAGCACGGTCTTGACACCGAGGGTGGAAGACATCGTCACTCCTTGATTCGGATCGGGTGTGGCCGGTGATGGCCACGGGTAAAGCCTCTCCCGAATGCGGCCCGCCGACATCCGTGGCGACCACGGGGACCACCACTGAGTCCACACGGGATGGGGCAGGATGAGGCCCGTGGCGGCTCAGGCGGGGATCTCAACCAGGGAGGCCGAGGTGCTGTCCCTGCTCGGGGAGCACCTCAGCAACGCGGAGATCGGTGCGCGACTATTCATCTCCGTCCGCACCGTCGAGACCCACGTGTCCTCGCTGTTGCGCAAGCTCGGCGCCCCGGACCGGCGGGCGCTCGCCCAGCTCGCGACCGAATGGAGCCGGGCCGCGCGCGGTGGCAACGTGGCGTTGGGTCTGCCCGCGCCGGTCACCTCGTTCGTCGGCCGCGCGCGGGAGCGGGCGGCGCTTGTCGAGGCGGTCAACGCGCACCGCCAGGTGAGCGCGGTCGGACCGGGCGGGGTGGGGAAGACCCGGCTGGCGCTCGCGGTCGCGGCGCAGACCTCCGGCGACTTCGCCGACGGCGTGTGGTTCGTCGACCTCGTCCCGGTCACCGACCCGGCGATGGTCGGCGCGGCGGTGGCGGCGGCGGTCGGCATCGGTGAGCAGCAGAACCGCGGCATGGACGAGTCGGTGATCGCCGCGCTGGCCGACCGGCATGCCCTGCTGGTACTCGACAACTGCGAGCACGTGCGTGACGGCGTGGCGCCGTTCCTGGAGCGGCTGCTCGCGGGCTGCCCGCGGCTGACCGTGCTGGCCACCAGCCGGGCCCGGCTGATGGTGCCCTTCGAGCGCGTCCAGCCCATCCCGCCGCTGTCGCTGACCGGTGACAGCGACTCCGACGCGGTCGCGCTGTTCCTCGACCGCGCCGCCGCGGTCGGCTGGCCGCTGGCGCCGGACCAGCACGACCAGGCCGCCGAGATCTGCCAGGGACTGGACGGCGTGGCGCTGGCGATCGAACTGGCGGCCGCCCGGTTGCCCACGCTCGGCCTGGACGGCCTCGCGGGCACCCTCTCCGACCAGCTCCGGCTGCTGAGCGGCGGCGCCAGGGCCGACGACCGGCACCGCTCGGTGCGGGCAACGCTGGAGTGGAGCCACGCCCTCCTGGAACCGGCCGACCGCACGCTGCTGCGCCGGATCGCGGTCCTCGTGGCCCCGTTCCCGGTGGACGCCGCCTGCCAGGTCGCCGGGTTCGCGCCGCTCGAACCGGCCGCGGTGATGGACGGGCTGGCCCGGCTCACCGAACACAGCATGCTCACTGTGGTCCCGGCCGCGGGCGGCACGCGCTATCGCACGCTGGAGACCATCCGCCAATTCGGCGTCGAGCAACTGTCCAGTGCGGGCGAGCTCGCCGATGTCCGGTCCCGCCACCTGCGCTGGTGCTCGACGATCGCCACCGAGCTGGCGCGGGACACGTCGCCCGGCACCGGGGCGTGGCGGGCCAGGTTCGACGCGGCGGCCGATGACATCCGGGCCGCGCTCGGGTGGGCGGCAGGCGAGCCCGATCACCGGGCCGACGCGTGCGACCTGGCACTCTCCTTGGCCCAGCTGACTTTCAGCCGGAACCTGGTCGGCGAGGCCCAGCAGCGTTACGAACAGGCGGCGTCGCTCGCCGATGCCCCGGTCATCGCCGGGGCAGCGCTCCGGCACGCCGCAGCCGTGGCGGGCTGCCGGATGCGCGGCGAGGACATGTACCGGCTCCACCGCGCCGCCGCGGACTCGGCGCGGACCGCGGGGGACACCGCCGGGGCCGCCCACGACCTGGCCACGGCCGCGGCCACCGGCTATCGGTTCGCGGGCGCGTTCGCCCAGCCGCCACCGCCGGGTGCGGCGGCGGCGCTGCTGACCGCTGCCCGCGAACTGGCGGACGACGAGCCGCTAGCCGCGGCCGCGATAGCGCTGGCCGAGTGCGGGGTCCTCAGCGAGGCCGCCGATTCGACGGTGCCGAAGGCGATCGCGCGCGCCGAGAAGGCAGTGGACCTGGCGCGGGGCACCGGCGATCCGCTCGCCCAGAGCGCGGCGCTCGACGCGCTCACCGCCGCCCAGTGCTGGGCGGGCGACACCTTCGCCACCGCGGCAACTACCCGCAGGCGAGTCGAGTTGCTCGCCTCGGCACCCGTGACGCCCGCCAGCGCGCTTGAGCGGGTGAACGCGCTCTCCGAGGCGGCCGAGACCTGCGTCGGCGTGGGTGACATCGCCGGGGCCCGCCGGTGGGGCGAGCAGCTTCGCGACTTGCCCCTGCTGGCCGAGCGAGGCGACTTCGCCACGTCCCGGCTGCTGGTGGCGGACGCGCTGGCGGGCAATGTCGCCGACGTGCTCGCGGGCAGCAGACGATTCCTCGACGCGTGGGAGCGCTCCGAGAGCCTGCACGCGCCCAACCTCGCCATGGCGGCGGCCGCTGTGGCGATGGTCCATGGCCTGCGCGGCGACGACCGGGCGAGAGCCGAGTGGCTGGCCGTCGTCGACGAGCTCGGTATCGCGCCGGATCAGAAAGCGGGCTACGGCGCGGTATTCGACGCAATCGCCCTGCTGCACCAAGGTCAGGCCGACCAGGCCTTGGCGAGGGTGGCCGACGAACCCGACGAGATGGACGAGTGGGTCATCTGGGTGTGGCGGCACTGGTACCTCGCGCTGCGCGCCGAGGCGGCCGCGCTCACCGGGTCTCCCGACGCGCGGCACCGCATCGACGCCGCCCGGGCGGTCGTGGCGGGCAATCCGATCGCCGACGCCCAACTGGAGCGGGCGGCGGCTCTGCTCGATGGCGACCAGGACCGGATGCTGGCCGCCGCCGCGGCTTTCGACGTCGCGGGCTGCCGCTACCAGTGGGCGCGGACGCTCGTGCTCACCGGCGGCGACCACGCCGAGACCGGCGCGGCGGCCCTGGCCGACATCGAACTGGCCCCGATGGCCGGTCCACACGCATGATCAGGCAGCACGGTGTCCACAAGGGATACTGCGGGTGCTCAGCGGGCGCGGTCGTAGACCACGGCGATCTCGCCCAAGCCGCCGGTCTCCTGGTCACTTGACGCGGTCATCGATGCGATTGTGGCAATTGAGTCCTTTGTGCTCGGTTCGGCCCTGGATGCCGTCGCGCCGGCGACGATGTTCGATCCCGGCCTACACGCCCAAGTCGTGCCGACCTTCGCCTCGGCCGTAGCCGCCCGCAACAAGCGAGCCAAAGCGAGAAACCTCGCAGTGGCCGACCTATCCTTCACCGTTGGCCTACGTGCGATGATCGACGGCCGAGCGTCCCAATTGGACGCACAAGCAGAGCGCGCATAGGTGGGCTCGTTCGTGCTTCGACTGCTGGGGTCGCTCCCTCGTTTTCTAGCGTCTTATCCGGAAACAGGGCTGTCAAGGGCGCCTGCGGCGTCGCTGCGCGATCAGCAAGCTGACCCTTGACAGCCCTGTTTCCGGATAAGGGATTGCCGGGACGAGGGTGCAGGGGGAAGAGCAGGGACCTGCGGTCCCCTTAGGGCAGTCTGGTCAGCTGGCTAGGCAATCGCAGGTTGATCGTGAGTGGCGCAGTGGATGCCGCCGCCACCTGAGGCTATTGCGTCGATCGACACTGGGACAATCTCCCGATCCGGAAAGTTGTCCCGGATGATCTGTGCGGCACGGTTGTCGGCCGCCGCATCGCCGAATTTCGGGATGAACACAGCTTTGTCGGCGACGTAGAAGTTGAGATACGTGGACACAAAGTCGTCCCCAGTCCCGGTGATCTTGTCCGGGTCAGGCTGGGGCAGGTCCACGACCGTGAACGGCTTCCCATGAGCGTCAGTGTTCGCGCTCAGTACTTCCTTGGCCTGGTCAGCAGACCGCGACCAGTGATCAGGTGCCAGGCCGGGAAAGGCGCGATCCAGCAAAACCGCGCCGGACGCGGTAAAACGCACGAGGCAGTCGATGTGCGCGTCGGTGATGTCCTGGCCGCGCACGCCTTCAAACCAGATCACCTTCCGCACACCGAGCACCCGCTTGAGTTCGGCCTCGATCTCGTCGCGGGTCTTGCCCGGGTTCCGGTTCTCGTTGACGATCGAACTCTCGGTCACCAGCAACGTGCCCGCGCCGTCGGTCTCCAACGAACCGCCCTCGGTAACCAGCCACGTGTCCACGCTAGGAATCTTGTACTTGCCCAGGACGGCCGCGGCAGCGGCGGCATCCGAGTCGTGTGGGTTCTGCTTGTTGCCCCAGCCGTTGAAGTGGAAGTCGACGCCCTTGAGTGTGCCCGCCTCCTCGATGAACACCGGCAGGGTGTCGCGGGCCCACAGGTCGTTTACCGCGATCGGGATGACCTCGACGTCGTCGCCACAGGCGCGCTGGGCTTGGTCGGCATCCTCGGGCCGGGCGAGCATGACCACCGGCTGAAACTCGCCGATGGCCCTCGCCAGGCCTGCTATGTCGCCCCGCACCGCGGCGGTGTCCTCCATCCAGATCGCCTTGGTGGGCCACGACATGAACGTTCGCGACTGCCGTTCCCACTCCGCGCCGAACCGGCGTTCGGCCTGCGGCGTGCTCGTGGCGGGACCACGGGGGACGGTCGTCTCTGCGGTCGTCGGCGGCACTGGCTCGGTGCACGACACGGCGCCGAGGGTCAGCACGCCGCTCAGGGATCGCAGCACGGTTCGGCGCGACAGTGCGGTTTGAAGGGTGGACACGGGCCCATCGTGACACTGACTGGATTTTCAGTCAAACGGCGGCTCCACTAGCGTGAGCCTGTGTCGGAGCGACAGAAGTCGATTTTGGAAGCGGCGGTGCGGGTGATCGCGCGGACCGGGGTACGCGGGCTGCGCGTCGAGGAACTCGCGGCCGAAGCCGGTGTCTCCACGGCGCTGATCTACTACCACTTCGGGGATCGCGCCGGGTTGCTGCGCCAGACCCTGGAGTTCGTCAGCGACACGGCCGGGGACTACACCACGGAAGCGGCGGCCGCCGCCGAGAACCCGCGTGCCGAGCTTGAACTGCTGCTCCTGCTGGAGATCCAGGACAACCCCGTGACCCGCGCCAACAGCGTGGCCTGGGGCGAGCTACGGGCCAGTGCGGTCTTCGACGACGGCCTGCGCGAGCAACTCAGCGACTCGACCGCCGTCTGGGTGGGCGAGGTCGCCGACGTCATCCAGCGCGCGATGGCGGCCGGACTCATCCCGGCCACGGTCGACCCGGTCGACGCCGCCGAGCGGCTCACGGCCCTGGTCGAGGGCCTCAGCGAACGCTGGTTGAGTGGCTCGATGGCGGTCGGCCGGGCACAGGAACTTCTCCGCGCCGCGATCACGATGGAGCTCGGCGACGGCTGAGTGGAACCTCCTGGCGGTCGGCGGTGTACTCCTATCCATAGACGCACTGACGGGAGCAACGCGGATCGACGCGGACGCGGAAGCCGTGGCCAGGGTGCGCGCCGGGGACGCGGGCGCGTACGGCGATCTCGTGCGCGCTCACGCCGGTGTCGCGCTGCGGGTCGCGGTGCTGCTCGGCGCGGGCGCGGACGCGGAGGACGTCGTGCAGGAGTCGCTGGTCAAGGCGTATCGGGCGCTGGGCGGGTTCCGGGACGGCGCCCCGTTCCGGCCGTGGCTGCTGCGGATCGTGGCCAACGAGACGAACAACCTGCGGCGTTCGGCCCGGCGGCGCGGCGCGACCGAGGTGGCCGCCCTGTTGCCGGAGCCGGTGGCGGACCCGGAGCTGTCGGTGCAGGCCAGGGCCCAGCGCGCGGAGCTGGTCCGGGCGGTCGAGGTGCTCCCCGAGTCCTATCGGCTGGTGGTGACCTGTCGCTATCTGCTCGACCTGGACGAACGGGAGACCGCGACCGTGCTCGGCTGGCCGCGCGGCACCGTGAAGTCACGGCTGTCGCGCGCGCTGCGGCGGCTGCGTACGTCGCTCGAAACGGACCCCGCCGATGACTGATCCCCTGATCCGCGACCTGCGCGCGCTCGGTGCGAGCCTTCCGGCCCCCGAGCCCGCCGCCGAGCTGACGGCGGCGGTCCTCGCGCGCGTGGCCACGGAGCCCGTGCCGGTCAAGGCCGGGCGGTTCCGTCGGATCGTCTGGTGGGCGCGGGCCCGCTGGCGGGCGCTGGTGTCGCTGCTGACCGGCTTGGTGCTGGTCGGCGCGCTCACGCCGCCGGTGCGCGCCGCGGTGGCGGAGTGGTTCGGGTTCGGCGCGGTCGAGATCCGCACCTCGACCGGGGCGGGCCCGTCGACCGCGCCCGCGCCGCCGACGGCGCTCGGTGCCGTCACCCTCGACCAGGCGCGCACCATGGTGGCGTTCGACGTGGTGGTGCCGGAGGCGCTCGGGCCGCCCGCGGCGACCTGGGTCTCGGCCGACCGGGTGGCCGTGTCGATGTCATGGACGGGGGGACCCGACGGGCCGGTGCGGCTGGACCAGGTCGGCCAGCGGCTCGCGCCGTACTTCGTCAAGACCGTTTACGACGAGGTCGAGTTCACCTCCGTCGGAGGGGCAGAGGCGCTGTGGCTGCCGCGCCCGCACCACATCGTCGTGCAGGCGCCCGACGGGTCACAGCGCACCGAGCCCGCGCGGCTGGCCGGGCGCACGCTCATCTGGCAGTCGGGGAACGTCACCCTCCGGCTGGAAGGCGACCTGGACCGGGAACGCGCGGTGGCGATCGCCGAGTCCGCCCGCTGAACCGGAACCAGGCGGCGGCGGGCGGTGTAGTCAGGGCAGCCAACACAAGGAGGCCCCGCCATGCGCGCCACCATCCTGCCCTTGCTCGCCGCGATCGGCTTGCTCGTCCTCGGTGCGCCGCCCGCCTCGGCGGGCGGCCCGACCAGCGTGCTGCTCGCCTCGCCCGAACACGAGCGGGTCGCGGCGATCTACCACACCGACTCCGCCTACAAGCGACTCGAGAACGCCGTCGTGGGTGGCAGCACGGCGCCCGCCGACGAGTCCAGCCCGTACGTCACCGCAGCGTGGCTGATCCACGATGTCGAGGTCTGGCGCACCGACCGCATCTACCTCACGTCATCGGGGCCGGTCATCGAGACCAGGACCATCAGCCCGGACGGGGGCAATATCTGGGATGCCCCCGCGACCTGGCACACCAGCTCGTCACCCCGCGAACTGGCCGTCTTGCTCGACACCCTCGGCGTCACCACCAAGTCCGTGCAGATCGTCGACACCGCCGCGACCACCCTCGCCGCCGCGGAACCCGTCGCGGCGCCCCGGGATGTCCGATGGGAGTGGGGAATCGGCGGCCTCGCCGTCGGCGCTCTGCTCACCGCGGCTGTCGTGCGCGTACAGCGAGTCCGGCAAGCCAAGTTGATCAGCTAATGCGTTGACCACGGACGTTCGCCGGGTATCGGCCTGTCCACGGCGTGGCTGGTAAGGCGGAGGGAAGACCGTAGTACCGGGTTGTACTTGGGCTTTCCGACAACGCAGCCAGGCGCGTCGTGGGCAGGTCGAGACCCGGTGAAGGTTCGTGGTCAACGCACTAGCAGCCTTCATCGCCCGTGAGTCGTTTGAGGAGAGCGAATCCGGCACGGTCGACCGACGCCGAGGTCGCTGACAGGATGACCACCCCGGTTCCCGCCGGGCGGTCGAGGCCCAGCCAGGAGCTGAATCCGCCGGTCCCGCCATTGTGCCAGGTGACGGACCGCTCGCCACGGCCGAAGGTGAGCCACGCGGCGCCGATGCGGGCTGGGCCCGCGAAGCCTGAGACCGGGTCCAGCGCGGCCATGCCGGGAGCGGAACCGTCGAGCAGAGCGGCGGTGAGGCGAGCCATGTCCCCGATCGAGGCGCGGATGCCGCCCGCGGGCCCGAGGGCCTCGCCGGTCCACGGTTGCTGCTCCCGGCCTTTCTTGTTCTTGCCGACCAAGGCGTCGGGCCGCAGCTGGTCCGGACTGGCGGGTACCGAGCAGGTGTCGAGACGGAGCGGTTCGGCGATCCGCAGGCGGACGAGATCCTGGTAGGTCAGGCCCGCCGCGCGCGCGATCGCGTGGCCGAGCAACTGGTAGCCGAGGTTGGAGTAGCGGCCGCGCGGCTTCCCGAGCTTCACCGTTCGCGCCTGGGCGATGAGCTCGTCCAGGCTGTCCCCGTAAGGATTCGTGCCGTGGCGCCACAGCGCGATAGTTCGCCGCAGCGGCGCCGCCGACTTGGGCAGCCTCGGCAGACCCGAGTGGTGGGTGCTGATCGACGCGAGCGTCACGCCCCCCGCCGGGGTGTCGGCGAGCGGCAACAGCTCGCCGAGCTTGGTCGACTCGGCGATCTCCCCGCGCGCGAGCGCGTCGACGTAGAGCAGGCCGGTGATCCCCTTGGAGATCGAGCCGATCTCGAAGTCCGCGGCGGAGTCGGCGCCGACACTCGCCACCCGGGTACCCCGAGGCGACACCGCGGCGACGGCGAACGGCCGGTGCCGATCACCGGCGAACTCGCGCACGCTCTCCGCGAGCGTCGCATCCCCATGCACATCCGTCACCGTTGGACTCCCGACCTGGCCGCGTACCGCCGACGCCCGCCATTATCGTCGGCCGCGCGCCGACTGTTGTGGACAGAGCGTTGCCTGCCTGTGCGGCCGTTCGGTTCAGGTCACGGGGCGGACTGCCAGGTCCCGTTCTTGACCGACTCGATGTACGGGTCGTACGCGGAGGTGTCGCCGCCTATCAGCGACCAGTAGTCGGCCAGGATCGAAGCCTGTTCCTCGTAGCCGAAGTCGCCGAACGGCTGCCCAGCGGCGGCGGCGTCGCGCAGGCCTTGCTCGCCGCCGTAGTCGTAGTCGCCGCCAAGGGCGGAGAGGATAAGGCCGGGGACAGACGCGCCCTGCTGGTATTGCCAGCAGTGGCCGAGTTCGTGGATGAGCCACTTCATGAAGCCCGACGGCGGGCTGGCGAGGGTGCCGACGGGGAAGTAGATCTCGTCGGGAAGCGTGCGCGCGTAGCCGCCGACCGACATCACCGACGACTCGCAGACCAGGATGCCGGAGGTGTCCAACTGGTCGCCGTAGACCTGGTATGCCTCGCTGACCTCCTCGGACGTCAAGTGCCTGCAGTCGCTGTCCGCCTCTTCCTCGGCGGGGGCGTTCGGATCGGTGCCGGGGCCATTGCCATGCTGCCCGTCGTTCCCCGACGGCGGGGCGCCCCCCGAGCCGTCACCACCGGCCGAGGACCCACCGGAACCTGAGTCGTCGGGCTGGGATTGGGCATCCGCCAGCAGGTCCCACACGTACGAGTCGACGGTGTCGCCGTCGGGAAGGCCGTTCTGGGTGCGGAAGTGGCGCACCGCGTTGGCCGTGGCGTCGTCGAACTCGCCGTTCTCGGCGACCACGGTTTGTTGGTAGTGGTGGTTCAGCAACTGCTGCAGGTACTGCACCCACTCGGAGCTCTCACCGGGGGACAGGTCGGGTTGCCCAGCCATGGTGCCCTCATCTCCTCGCCGCCTCCGCGCAGTGTCCCGCCCCCACCGGGACGACCGCGCCGGTCAGGAGGTCGTTCCTTTGGGCACGCGGAAGCCGCCCTAGTGGGCACCCGTCAGGCGGCGGCGAGAAGCTCGGTCTTGGGTGCGTACGTCACCCAAGACCGTGTCCTCCCATAGAGTTAGGTCAGAAAGCGTCCGGCAGGTGGATGTCGGTGACGTGGACGTCCACCGCGACGACATCGAGGCCGAGGAACTTCTCGACGGCGTCGATCACGCTGATCCGAACCTGCTCGGCCACCGCGTTGACCGCGTGCCCGAAGTCGACCACCAGCGAGACCTTGATCGTGGCGATGACGCCGTCGACATCGACCGCGATGCTCTCGTCGCCGAGGTCGTGCACACCGTCGACCTTGCGGGCCACCATGTTCACGACCTTCGTGACGACCCCGTCGCCGACCGTCGTGCTACCGCGGGTGCCCGCTGCGGGCCGCGTGTCGGCCGCGACCGGCTCCGCGGCGGGCTCGACAACCAGCTCAGCTTGGTCGATGTCGATGTCGACGATGGCCGACTCGGCGGCGACAGCCACCGGCGCGTCATCAGACTTGTCAGCCACGGTCTCGCCAGCCACAGCTTCGTCGGCGACGGACTCGGCCACCTCCGCGACCGCACCGTCCTCATCGGCGAGTTCGGCGCCGTCCTCGCCGGCGACCGCTTCGTCGGACTCGACGGCGTCGACCTCGATCACGGCCTCGTCCTCGGCCGCGTCGCCTTCGGCCGCATCGCTCTCGGCTGCTTCGTCGTCGGTGACGGCTTCGTTTTCGGTTGCCACGTCGCCGTCGGTCGCGTCGTCCTCGGCCGTTTCGTCGCTCTCGGCTGCTTCGTCGGTGACGGCTTCGTCTTCGGCTGCGTCTTCGTCGGTTGCGTCGCTCTCGGCCGTGTCGTTGCCTTCGGCCGCGTTGTCCTCGATGGCGGCTGCGTCTTCGTCGGTCGTGTCGTCCTCGGCCGTGTCGTCGCCTTCGGCCGCGTTGTCCTCGGTGACGGCTTCGTCCTCGGCTGCTTCGTCACCCTCCGCCGCTTCGCCGTCGGTCACCGCGTCCTCCGCGTTGTCCGCCTCGACGGTCTCGGCGTCTTCGACCTCGTCCGCGGCCTGGTCATCGTCGGTGGACTCCCCGTCAGCGACGGCATCCGTGTCCTCGGCGGCTTCATCCAAGGTGTCGGCGTCGCCCGCGGCCTCGGTCGAGGCATCGGTGTCGAGGTCCGCGTCGGCGGTGGTGCCCTCGGTCTTGGCGGCGTCGTCGGCCGGGGCCACGGTCTCGGCCCTCACGATCTCGATCGCTTCGGTGGGCGCGTCCGAGGCGTGGGCCAGGATGGGGTCGGCCTGGATGGGGTCGGTGGCGGGGGCGGCCGGGGTGTAGCCGCCGGTCCGGCTGGTGTCGTTCTTGGAACGGCCGAAGATGCTGTTGATCACGTCAGACATGGTTGTGGTTTCCCCTTTTCGGGAGCGACGACGGGGGGAGGCGAGCAGACGGCGCCATGCTAGGACCACACCCATGATTCTGATCACTTGGCCCCGCCTTCGAGATTTCCTTGTGTCCCAACGCTGTTCAGCTTGAGACACGGCTTCACACGGTCGGCGGTATCGCGGCCGTCGTCGAGCCGTTGCGGCACGTTCGCCAAGTGTTCAACCCGGCACTTCGACCCTCGTGACACCGAACCCCGGCCCCAACTTCAGGCGGCGGGGAAGCCGTTGTGACGTCAGGAAACCACACGCGTCAAGCCCCCCGGGCCCGGAACGGTCAGGTCAGGGTGGCCGGGGTGCTCCGCCTGCGCCGGAGGCGGCCGGTCAGCAGCATCCCGTCGCGCAGGTTCAAGCTCATCATGGCGATATTGATCGCGCCGCCGAGCAGCTCCACTGCCTGGAGGACGACGAAGGTGGTGCCGAAGTCGCCGCCTGCGGACAGTCGCTGGAGCAGGATGGCGCTCGGGGTGAGCACGCCGAGTCCGATCGCCGCGACGACGATCATCCGCTTCTGCTTGACCCGCACCCGCGGCCCGCGGCGCGCTCCCATCAGCGCTCTGCCGCTTCCGCCGGTGATCATCATGCTCGGGACGAGCGCGATGATCCCGTAGAGGATCAGGGCCTTCGTCCCGGCGATGGTGTTGTGGTCACCACCGAGCTCAACCACGACGGAGGCGACGAAGAAAGTGGTGATCAGGACCAAGCCGAGGGTCCCGGCGACGGCGTGCACGCGGGTCTTCATCATTCTCCTCCTAGGGGTGGGTCCTGAGACGCGAGGTTGGCGTCGATGCGCCGGAGGGTCTGGTTGAGGTGGGCCACGTCTTCGTCGCTGATCCCGTCCAGCGCCCGGGCGAGCACATCCTGGGCGAGGGCGACCAGGGACGCCTGGAGTCGCCTGCCCTCCTCCGTGAGGAAGACCTCGAACGCCCGTCGGTCCTGCTCGTTCTGCCTGCGGAAGACGTAGGCGTCTCGCTCAAGCAGGGCGAGCATCCTGGTCACGTTCGGCTTGTCGTTGAACGTCCGTTCGGCCAGCTCCACCTGGGACAGCCCCTCCTCCTCCCAGAGCCGGGTCAGCAGCGCCCACTGCTCGGCGGTGACCGTGCGGCCGCTGCCGCGGAACGCGTGCAGCAGAGCGCGCTTGAGGTGGATGGCGGTTCGGTTGATGACGAATCCCGCCGAGTCGTCGAGCCTGAAGTCCGTCATGTGCCTCCTACCAATATCAGTTGTTATAACAACCGATACTACCGCAATCGCCCGGCCCATGGGGCGTGGAGCGCGCCCGGGTGAGCGGGGACGCGGTCACCCGGGGCCGAACGCCGATTCCGCGTTGTCGAGCGCCTGGCGGATTCGTGCGTCCTCTCGACTGCCTGTGGTGCTCAGTCGCAGCAGTGGCAGCCGGTGTGCGCGCAGGATCTCGTTCTTGATCGAGTCTCGCCGGAGCTGGTCTGGGTTGTTCTCGTGGAAGGCGAAGCCGTCGACTTCGATGGCCAGCGTCGGCTGGTTGGTCACCCGGTTG
The DNA here is from genome assembly GCF_900070365.1 of Alloactinosynnema sp. L-07. Taxonomy (NCBI): domain Bacteria; kingdom Bacillati; phylum Actinomycetota; class Actinomycetes; order Pseudonocardiales; family Pseudonocardiaceae; genus Alloactinosynnema; species Alloactinosynnema sp. L-07. The sequence goes on from NZ_LN850107.1 coordinate 1,559,353, forward strand.
TAGACGACGAAGTCGACCGATGCTCGATTGCGCACGTAGGTGGCCTGATCGGGGGTGAGCCAGCTGAGGTCGGGAAGCAGGTTCCGCAGGAGGATCTGGCAGCTCACGGTCAGATGTAAGTACTCGCGCTCGGCGAGGATGTCGTGCAGCGTGGTCCAGATTATGTCCTCGGATCGGAAGTTCATCTCGTTTCTCAGCCGTGCGGCGAGCGGGCGCAGCCGTGCCGAGTACGCGCTGTAAAGCAGGTCGAACATCGAGACCACCGTGCTGTCCACGATGTCCTCGCCGGGGTTGTGGTAGCGGATGTAGCCGACCAGGTCCCGGATGTGGCGGCTGGTGGGCAGCAGGGCGTGGTTCGTCACCAGGATGAACCGCCGGACCGCCCGCGACACCGCCACGTTGATCATCCGTGGGTCATCCACAAAGGACATACCGGTCCGACCGCTCCACGTCTCGTCCAGGACTGTGCTCAGGATGACCACATCCTTCTGCCTGCCCTGGAACCTGTGGATGGTGTCGGCGGCGATCTGGTCGAGCGCGTCGCCGACTTTGTCGGCCTGAAGCCGGTACGGGGTGGTGACACCTATTTCGTCGTCGGCGACGCCCAAGCCGTACTCCTGGATCACCTCGTGGGCGATGACGTCCACTTCGCGCTGGTTCGAGCGGCCGCCGCCGCGGTGTTGGCGCATGTGGTTGCCCTCGACCGTGCGCACCACGATCATGGGCCGGTCGGCTCCGCTGATGGTGTACGGGATGAGTTCGCCGTCGTAGAACTTCTTGTTGCAGAAGCCGATGATGGCTGGGTCGCACCGGTAGTGCTCGCGCAGCAGCGTCCGCGGGAGATCGTCGCCGTGCAACTGGGCCAGCGAGGAGAGGAGACTGTGCTGTCGGCAGTCGTGGGCAGGCGTCGGCGGGTCAAGGTCGGCCGCGGCGTCGAGCGGGATGGGCGGCAGCTGCCGCTGGTCGCCGACTACCACGAGATTGCGGCAACACGACATGGCCAGTCCGGCCAGCAGCAGGTTGACCTGCGAAGCCTCGTCGATAATGAGGTAGTCGAGCAGGTATCCCTCAGCGATGCTCGCTCGCAACGAGTGACAGGTGCTCAGCAGCACCGGATAGTCCATGACGAACTTCGTGAACGTCCCACCCCGCCGGTACGTCTCCTCCTGGTACGTCGTGCGCTGGAGGCCCCGGTAGCGAGTGCCGAGGTGAGCGCTCAGGACCTGGACCGACAGCCGCTGGTGCTCCTCGGCCAACTGGTCGAAGTCCGCATGACGCAGTTGGTCCTCGGTTCGCCCGATCTCCTGCTCCAACTCGGCGATCCGCTTGTCGTAGTACGCCCGTTGCAGTCGGAGCACCACGTTGGTGTCACCATGGTCGAGCCCGCTCAAGGATCCGTACTTGAAATACTTCCGGACCCGCCGCAAGAGCCCTGGACGGGCACCGGCGTGCTCCACCTCGCTCTCAGCCAGGTAGTCGAGGACGCGGTCGGCCGAACGGCGCAGCAGTGGGAGGCCGGCCAGCTCAGGCACCTGCTCCTGCCGCACGTGCTGTTCGAAGTGCCGCAGCTCCAGCCGGTGGGCGTCGAGTGCTTGCCGCAGTTCGGCGCGGGTGCGCTCGGCGGTTTGCAGCAGGCGCAGCCGCTGGTCCAGAGCCGCTAGGCGTCCGGGGTCCCGGGGGTACGGCGGCGCGAGGTCCACGAGCCTGCTGACGCGTGCGTTGCGATCCGGTTGCCCCGCGAAGAACTCGGCCCTTTTCTCCCGTCGTCCGACGTTGGCGATCACGTGCCCGAAGTCCAGTTTGTCGAGCTTGTCCCGGACGTTGTCGACGGCGGTGTTGCCGAACGAGACCACGCCGACGGTCTTGCCCTCAATCGCGATGATGTTGGCGATCAGGTTCAAGATGGTCTCGGTCTTGCCAGTGCCCGGTGGCCCCTCGATGACCGAGAGGGAACGGGTGAGCGCGTTCTCGACCGCTCGCCGCTGGCTGATGTTGCAGCGGAAGGGAAAGATCGGGGCGGCGGACAGGGGCCTCGACCCGATCGGCGCACCGGCCAGGAACGAGCCCAGCACACTGTCCGGGTGGACGAAACGCAGCTTCTCGTAGGGCGGCTTGAGCGGATCATCCGCGGGCAGACGCGCCACGACGCCGCGCCAGTAGCCCAGCACGTCGGCCACAGCTTGATTCCGCGTGGCCGAGGCGAGGACGCGGACCTTCGAAGCGGGGTAGGTGCTGTATGCCTCGCCCCTCGCCTTTCGGTAGAAGATCCGAGTCCACGCGCCCTCTGGATGGGCGAAGGTCAAGACCTCGGTCGCGCCCGCCCAGACAACGCCGTCGACCTCGACTCCGGTTCCATCGCCGAGGCTGACACTTGTGGGACTACGGAGGATCCGCACACGTTTCAGCCCGTACTTGAATACTCGACTTCCGCCGAAGTCGATCTCGACTTTCCCGATCGCGGTGTGGACCGCGTATCGGGAGACGCTCGACGTCTTGTCGATGAACGGCTGTGACTCATCCTGGCGAATCAACACAGCGTCACGGCGTGGATCGATCACGCGTACCCCCCAGTCCAACGTGATCATGATCGTACGTCACGGAGGGCGACTGGTTGGATACGGCAGGGCTACCACTTCCGCAGGATCAGCAGGTGGCGCATGGCGTGCTCGCCGAAGCTGCTGCCTTACGGCGCTACGCAGCCGGGCGGCAGGGCGAACCAGCGCAGCGACTCGAAGTCCTCGGCCAGCCCGCTGGGCCCGTCGACGGCGACGTCCGCCTTGGCCATGAGGATCCGCCGGGCCCGGTCGAGGTGCTCGACCAGCGCGTCCTCACCGAGTGCGGCGGCCGTCGGCGCGTGCTCGGGTCGCCGGAGATTCGGTACGTGGGGCATGAACTCGTCAGAACGGTGGTGGCGCCAAAGGCCGGTGTGCGCGTCGAAGCGGTAGTCGGGCAGCAGCCGTGTGCCGTGGTCGGCGAGGAGCGTGACGGCGTCGACGAGATAGTCCCGGACGGCGTCGGAGATGAAGTAGTTGAAGTTCAGCCGGACCCACCCCGGTTTGATGCCGTCACAGCCGCGGGCGCTCTCGTCGTCGTAGGCGTGGGACCGGATGGGGTCGATCGCGAGGAGCCGGTGTCCATAGGGCCCGGCACACGAACAGCCGCCGCGGGACTGCACGCCGAACAGGTCATTGAGGACGGCGACCACGAAGTTGTGGTGCAGGAAGAGCTCACCAGCCCGGATCTGGAAGGACACAATGGACAGTCGGGCCGACCGGTGGTCGCCGAGCACCTGGATGCCGGGATGGGCGGACCAGCGGTCCACGGCGTTGTGCCAGAGGCGTTCTTCCTTGGTCTGAATGAGGTCCGTGCCCACCGAGTCCTTGAGCGCGAACACGATCCCCGCGCGGATGGACTCCACGATCGCCGGTGTGCCGCCTTCCTCCCGGGCGACCCGGTCGGCGAGATAGCGATGGCCCAGCGGGCCGACGAAAGCCACGGTACCGCCGCCGGGAGTGGTCGGGACCCGGTTGGCGACGAGGTCGCGCCGCACGACGAGCACTCCAGGCGTCTGCGGGCCGCCGACGAACTTGTGCGGTGACAGGAAGAGCGCGTCCTTGTGGTCACCTCGCCCCGGCGCGCTCTCGGCCATCCGGATCGGGACGTAGGGTCCGGCGGCCGCGTAGTCCCAAAAGGACAGAGCGCCGTGCCGGTGCAGGATCGACGCGAGGCGGTCGGTGTCGGTGAGGATGCCGGTGACGTTGGAGGCGGCGGAGAAGCTGCCGATCCGCAGCGGCCGATCGGCGTGCTCTTGGAGCCCTCGCTCGAGCTGGTCGAGGTCGATGTGGCCGTCGGCGTCCTCGTCGATGACGACGACGTCGGCGACGGACTCACGCCAGGGCAGCTCGTTGGAGTGGTGCTCGTAGGGGCCGACGAACACGACGGGCCGGTCGGCGGCGGGAATGTGGTCACTGAGCCGGTAGCGCTCATCCATCCCGCCGGGGACGCGGAGTTCGAGGATGCCGATCAGCTTGTTCACCGCGGCCGTGGCACCCGACCCGCAGAAGATCACGATGTCGTCCGCCGTGGCGCCGACGGACGCGTGGATGATGTCGCGCGCCTGCTCGCGCAACAGCCCGGTGTGCAGTCCGGTGCCGGAGCTCTCGGTGTGGGTGTTGGCGTAGCGCGGCAGGACGTGCTCGCGGACGAAGTCCTCGACGAAGTCGAGCGCCCGGCCGGAGGCCGTGTAATCGGCGTAAGTGATCCTGTGCGGACCGTAAGGACCGTCCAGGATCTCGCCTTCGCCGACCAGGCCCCGGCGGATTCGTTCGAGCAGCACGGGAGCGGACACGTCGCTGGGCCGTGCGGACGTCGTCACGGCGGACTCCCTGCCTCGTCGATACCGGTCCAGTCTGGACGCTTGGCCACGGCGGCGCTGAGGCCGGTGGTCCTCGGTGGAAGGGGCCAAGGACCCCTTCTGCAGGCGACCGACAGCGAAAATCGGGAAGTTTGTGATGGCGCGGTGGCCGCGAGTGACGAACGGTCCCGTCGAGGGAAGTCCACCTGTCCGTCAAGGGCGGCGGTGGCGAACGCAAAGATGCCGTTAAGGAAGTAGTGACTTCACCCGCTCTCGCGAGTATAACAAGTTCTAATCCAGCGAGAGTGGGGTGGGTCCCATCATGGACGAAACAGGGCCATTAGGCGCATCTAAGCGTGTCACCCGTCGTGCGTTTCTTGTAGGAACAGGTTCCATTATTGGTGTGGCAGCGTTGGCAGGCCAAGCAAGCGCGACGACGCGGATTCCGGTCTTGGTGATCGGCACCGGGTACGGCGGTGCGGTCGCCGCGTTGCGGCTGGCCCAGGCGGGGGTCGATGTCCATATGGTCGAGATGGGCCTGGCCTGGGACACCCCGGGCCCGGACGGCACGATCTTCGCGAACATGACCAACCCGGACCACCGGTCGTATTGGCTGCGCACCAAGACCAAACAACCCCTCAGCAACTTCCTCGGATTCCCGGTCGACAAGGACATCTCGCGCTACACCGGGATCCTCGACGCCGAGGAGTTCAGCGGCATCACTGTCTATCAGGGCCGCGGTGTGGGCGGCGGGTCGCTGGTGAACGGCGGCATGGCGGTCACGCCGCGGCGCGAGCGGTTCAGGGCTGTCCTCCCGTCGGTCGATGTCGATGAGATGTACAACGTGTACTACCCGCGCGCCAACGCCGTGTTGGGCGTCAACACCGTCGACCCGGTCTGGTGGGAGACCGCCGAGTGCTACCGCTTCGCTCGGGTCGGCCGCAAGCACGCCCAGCGGTCGGGGCTCCAGTTCGTCTTCGTGCCCAGCGTGTACGACTTCGACTATATGAAGCGGGAAGCCGCCGGGTCCGCGCCCAGGTCCGCGTTGGCCGCCGAGGTCATCTACGGCAACAACCACGGCAAGAAGACGCTGCAACAGACTTACCTCGCCCTGGCCAAGGCCACCGGTCGGGTCACTATCTCGCCGCTGCACAAGGTCACGTCGGTGACCCCGACCGCGGGCGGCGGCTACACGGTGGCCATCGACTGGCTCGACACAGCGGGAAACACCACGGCGTCGGTGACCACCACCGCGGCGAAGGTCTTCTTCGCCGCGGGCAGTGTCGGCACCAGCAAGCTGCTGACGAAGCTGAAGGCCACCGGTGGGCTGCCCGGGTTGAACAATGAGATCGGCAAGGGCTGGGGCGACAACGGCAACGTCATGTGCGGCCGTGCCAACCACATGTGGGATCCGACCGGCGCGCTGCAGGCGTCCATGCCGACCGCGGGTATCGACAACTGGGACGCGGGCGGCGCCTTCGCCGAGGTTGCGCCGATACCGACCGGGATGGAGACCTACGCCTCCCTCTATCTGTCGATCACGAAGAACCCGCACCGAGCCGAGTTCTCCTGGAACGCCACGACCGGAAAGGTCGACCTGAACTGGCGGACGGCGTGGAAACAACCCGCGATCGAGGCCGCGAAGACGATCTTCGACAAGATCAACGCGAAGGAGGGGACGATCTACCGCACCGACTTGTTCGGCTTCTGCAAGACCTGGGGTGACCAGCTCACCTACCACCCTCTCGGCGGCGCGGTACTGAACAAGGCGACCGACAACTACGGCCGCCTGCACGGCCACCCCGGCCTCTACGTCATCGACGGCGCGCTGATTCCTGGCAACACCAGCGTCAACCCGTTCGTCACCATCACCGCACTCGCCGAACGGAACATCGAGAACATCATCGCCAACGACCTGTGACCGTCGGGGCAGAAAGGGGTCGCGGTCACTGCCAGGTCATGTCGATCCGGCGTTCGAAGGTGACATAGCCCGCCTGGGCGAAGGCCGCCGCCATCGGTGTGTTGCCGACGTCGGTCGCCGCGCGGATCCGCGGTACGTTCTGCTCGGCGAGTACGCGGGTACCCGCGGCGAGAACGTCGTGGATGTATCCGTTGCCGCGATGCGCGGGCACCACGCCGAGGTACCCGATGATCGGGTTGTAGCCGTTGTGCGCCGGCGTCACGAACCCGACCGGCTCACCGTCGGGAAGGGTCGCGATCCGCCACCAGTCGGGCGGGCTGGCGAAGCGCTCGAATTCGTCGCGATACTGCTTGTGCGCAGCCTGACTGGGGGTCATGCGGGTCAGGTCGTCGCGACTGTGCGCGTCGAGGGTGCCGTCCAGCACGAGCGTCATGAGCTCGATGAGTTCGCCCGGGTCGCCCACCGGCCGGAAGGCGAGTCGCCCGGTGGGTTCGGGAATGGGCGTGCCGGGTCGCCACTCCAGCCGCAGCCGCTCGACGAACAGCTTCGCCCCGACCCGCCCGAGCGCGCCCATCCGGACGTCGACCGCCTGCCGCGTGGTCTCGTGGTCGCGCCAGTCCGCGGGGAGGCACCGGCAGTACTCGGGGGGCGTCGCGCCGGTGGGAACCACCGTTGGCAGGGCGGTTTCCAGCAAACGCACACCGTCGTCGATGTCGCCGTCGATGTCGAGGATGTCCATGAGCAGCGGGTGCTCATCGCCGGCCTGCGACCACCAGCCTGCCCGCGCCACCACGCGGTCACCGCGCAGAGCGAGCCACAGCCACTCCGGCCGCCGTCGATTGGTCGCCAGGTCGTCGGCGACCTCATCGTTGATGACATACGGCAAGCTGTTGAACAGGTCCAGCTCATCGGGTCCGGTGAGCGGCCGCACGGTCAGGTCGTGCTGGTGCGAAGTCAAGGACACTCTCTCTCATGAGGCTAGCCACAGTTCTATTCGGCGGGTCTCGCTGCCGCAACCCGATAACCGGGGGACGCCGACGTCCGCGGGCACGGCGCTCCGTAGACCCTAGGGGAAGATCTACACCTAGAGGATGACCTCGACTCCTACCTGAGGATGTGGCGCGCCCGAGGGCATCGTGGAAAGACTCGGACTGTCAGCTGACGGTTTCGGGAGGAAACATATGAGAACCAGGGGAATGCGGGTCGCTGGGGTGATCGCGGCCGTCACGGCGCTCGCCGTCACCAGTGCGGCGAGCGCCGCCGCGCAGGGCGCCGCGCCGCGGGTCGATCGGGGGGTGGTGCAGGCCGGACTGGACAAGATGGCCGCCGATGGTGCCGCGGGGGTGCAGGTCCGGATCACCGATGGCCGGGTGTCGTTCACCGCGCGCAGCGGAGTCGCCGAGGTGGGCAAGATCCGGCCGGTGCCTACAAATGGGCACTTTCGGATCGGCAGCATCACCAAGACCTTCGTCTCCACCGTGGTCCTGCAGCTGGTCGGCGAAGGCAAGATCGGACTCGACACGCCGATCTCGACCTACCTGCCCGGCCTGCTGCCCGACGGCGACACCATCACGGTGCGAAACCTGTTGCAGCACACCAGCGGGCTCTACAACTACACGGACTCGCTGCCGCTGGACCCGGCCGGGTTCGAGACCATCAGGTTCAAGCACTACGAGCCCCGCGAACTGATCGCACTGTCCACTTCGCACCCGCTGAACTTCCCGCCGGGCACGGACTTCAGCTACTCCAACACCAACTACATCGTGGTCGGCCTGCTGATCGAGAAGATCACCGGCACGCCGTACGAACAGGCGGTCCGGGATCGAATCCTGCGGCCATTGCACCTGCGGGAGACCAGCGTGCCCGGCGACCGCGTCACGATGCCCGCACCACACGCCCATGGGTACTCCCAGCCGACCAACCCGCCGGTGGACGTCACCAGGCTCAACCCGTCATGGGGCTGGGCGGCAGGCGAGATGGTCTCGACCACGGCCGACCTGGACCGGTTCATGGCCGCCCTGCTGCGGGGCGAACTGCTTCGGCCCGCGCAGCTCGCCGAGCTGACCAAGAGTCTGCCGTTCACCGACGGGTACGGCCTCGGCATCACGTCGATCCCGCTGCCGTGCGGGGCGACGGTGATCGGGCACGACGGCGGCATCCCCGGCTACGTCAGCGTCGCGGTCACCACCAAGGACGCCAGGACCCGGCTCGAACTCTCCGTCACCACCGGACCGGAGGCGGGTGAACTCGCCGGGTTCGAGCAGGTGATCAACGAGGTGTTCTGCCCGTAGTCACGCGACCTGATCAGCCAGGCTGAGGCGTGGGTAGGTGGTCCGTGCGTTGGCGGTCGCCATCGCGCGGACCACCCGCTCGGCGTCGGCGGTCGTGATCAGGTCGTCGGCGATCCAGGAGTCGATCAGGCGGCCGACGTGGTGGCGGAACAGGGCCGCGCCGAGGTAGTGGGTTTCGGGGACGCCGCAGCCGTCGGAGGAGTAGAGGACCGACGGGAACGGCGCGAGTTCGAGCAGTTCGGCGTACACCGTGTCCGCTCTGGCGCCGACGAGCGGGACGGCGAGTCCTACGTCGACGCGGACGTGTCCGAAGACGTGGGCGAGGTAGCCCGCTTCGCGGTGGAACGGCCAGCAGTGCAGTAGCACGACCGTCACCCCATTGTCCTTGGTGGACCTGAGGAAGTCGGTCAGCAGCACTGGATTGGCCTGGTCCAGCCGTAGGTCGTCGTCGCCGAACCCGGTGTGCACCTGGACTGGTAGGCCGAGTTCGGCGCCGATGACGGTGGTCTCGTGCAGCAGCCACGCGAGCAGGACCGGGTCGGTCAGCCGCGCCTGTCCCGACCGCTGCCACCGGTCGGCCGCCCGGCGCGCGTCGGCGTCGTCGGGACGCGTGCGCGGAACGGCGAGACCGCAGCGGTAGGCGATCACCGTCTTGAACGCGACCGCGCGCTTACCGCGCTCGGCCAACCGTTCGCGAAGCGCGTCGAGGGTGAGATCGCCTTGCCCGGCCAGGGTCTCCGCGACCTGCTCGACGCGCACGATCTCGTGGTCGGCGCCGCCGCCGATCTGCCCGGGCATGACGGCGTCGGGCGGGTAGCCGGTGTCGACCAGCCAGTCGGTGACCCCGGTGGCCAGGAGCAGGCGGGTAGCGACCTGTTCGGCGCCGAGGGATATGCGCGCTTCGGTGTACTCGGCGGGGGTGCTGTGTGGCGCCAGGCCCAGCACGGGGGCGCACCACTTGCGGATCGCCAGGCCCAGCATCGAGTCGAACGGGTCGCCGCCGTGGCCGCGGCCCTCGCCCAGCAGCGCGGTGAACCGGCGATGGTCGAGGTCTCGGGGGATGACGCCGTGACAGTGGTGGTCGACCAGCGGCAGCCCGTCGGTGATCACCAGACCCACCTGGTGGCGGCGGCCAGGTCCGCCTCGCTCAGGCCCGCGCAGCGCCGATGTTCGCCGCGTCGGACGGTGATGATCGCGTCGTGCAGTTCCGGGCCCAGCGCCGCGGCCAGCACGGTCGAGGATTCCAGCGCGTCCGCCGCCTCGGCCGCGGCGGCGGGCAGCGGCGGCACCCGGTCCGGCTCGGGGAGGGTCGCGGGGTCCCCGGTGATCGGGGCGGGCAGCCGCAGGTCCGCGTCGACACCGGCGAGTCCGGCCGCGATGACCGCGCCGACCAGCAGATACGGGTTGGCGCTGGCGTCGACGCATTTCAGCTCGGCGTTGGCGGATCGCGGCTCGGTCCCGATCACCCCGGTGATCATCCGCAGCGCCGCTTCGCGCGTCTCGTGTCCCCAGCACTGCCACGCGCCCGCCCAGCGGGATGGGCGCAGCCGAAGAAAGCTCGCCGGGTGGCCCGCGCCGATCGCCACCAGGGCGGGCAGTTCGCGCAGCACGCCCGCAAGAAACGCTTCGCCGGACGTGCGCAGCCCCAGCGGCCCGTCGCCGCCGTGGAAAGCCGGGCCGTCAGCGTCGTGCACCGAGAAGTGCAGGTGCGCACCCGAGCCGACGCCGACGCCGTCGACCGATGGCGCGAAGGAGGCCCGCTTGCCATGGCTGTGGCTGACGGAACGGATCGTGTGGCGCACCAGCAGCGCGTCGTCGGCGGCCGCCACTGGATCGTTGGGCGCCACGGACAGTTCGAGCTGCGCGGTCGCGTACTCCGGGTGGAATTGCTCGACGGTCAGACCTTGTGCGCGCAGCGCCGCGACGACTTCCCGGGCGTACCCGGCGACCTGTTCCAACCGGACCTGCCCGTACGCCGGACCGTGCAGTGCCGGGACGAACTCGTCGCTGTCCGCACCGAGGATCCATTCGTGCTCGATCGCCATCACCAGCCGCAGGCCAAGGCGCTGGGCGGCGTCGACCTGCCGGGCGGCGAACGCCCGCTGGCAGGCGACGAACCGGGCACCGTCCTGGGTGAACTTGTCGGCGGGCGCCCAAGCCCACCCTGGCATGGCGGCGAGCCCGACCAGCCTGCGCACGTCCGGGACGAGCCGCAGGTCGCCGTCCGGTCCACCGAGGTAGCGGCCGGCGTCGCCGATGTCGTCCGCGCCGAAGGTCTCGAAGCACGGCGACGCGCCCACCCCGGTCGAGGCCACCGCGGGCAGCCGGTCCAGCGGCACCGCCTTCACCCGGACGACGCCCGCGTTGTCGACGAACGACACCTCCACCATGTCGACACCCGAGTCGCGCAGCCGCTGGACCGCGCGTTCAGCCGGTGCCGGATCTGCGGGGATGCGATCGTTCACGTAACGGTTCTACCACGGCCAGTGACGGACCCGGCGCCGATCAGACTGCAAGAGAGCTTCGCGGGTGGGCAGGCCCGCACCCCCAGTGGCGGGCCGGCCCAACCCGGCGGCCTATGGCTAGCACTAGCTGACGCGGCCACCCGCCACGTCATAGGCGACGTTCACGGTTTCGTCGGCGCCCGGGTTGGGCCGCCACGAGCCGCCGAAGCTGTTCCCGCCGTCAGTGAAGCGGCCGGTGAAGGTCGCGTCGAGGGGGCCGTAGTTCACCGTGATGGTCACCTCGTCGCCGTCGACCCGCCACAGGTAGGGCAGCGGCTGCGGGGACATGTTCGAGTACACCGTCGACGGGTACGTGCCGGTCTCCGGGTCGTAGCCGATGATCTCGGTGCTGTCGATCTGCACCATGCCCGCGAAGTCGAGGCTGATGTGCTGCTCCAGGAAGAAGCCGCCCGGCATCCAGCGGAACTCGACCTTTCCGTGGATGTTCTGCTCCTCGGCGCCGACCAGCCCGCCGCGCATCTCCCATGAGCCGATGAACTTGTCGAGGGCCTTGAGGGCCGGATCCGGGGTGAGGGGCTGGATCTGCGTGTTCTCCGACATCGTTCTCTCTCCTTGTTCTCCGTCTTGGTGACAAGGTCAATCCTGCAGTGCGCGGAAGCCCAGAAGATCAGCCACGTGGCTGATATGCGCCGCGAGGGTGGCTGACTGGCAGACTGCACAGCGATGCTGGGCTATCAGGGGCCGCCCGCCGAGCTGACCAGCTTCATCGGGCGCCAGACGGAATTGCAGGCCGTGGCCGGGGTGTTGGCCACCGCGCGGATGGTCACACTCGCGGGCCCCGGGGGCTGCGGCAAGACCCGGTTGGCGGCGCGTGTGGCGAGCGAGCGCGACGGCGCCTGGGTCGACCTGGCGGCCACGGCCGACCCGGCGACGGTCGCCCCGCTCGTCGCGACCGCGCTCGGCGTCCCGCACGCGGGCGACGGCACCGTCGCCACGCTCGCGGCCCAACTGGGCGGCGAGTCCGTCCTGGTGTGCGTGGACAACTGCGAGCACGTGTTGGGCGCCGCCGCCGAGGTGGTGAGCCAGTTGCTGGCTCGCTGCCCTGGGGTGACCGTGCTGGCCACGAGCCGCGAGCCGCTGCGGGTGGCAGGCGAGGTGGTCTGGCGCGTGCCCCCGCTGACCGCGGCTGACTCGCTCGCGCTCTTCCACGCCAGGTCGGGCCAGACTAGCGAGGACGACGCGATCCGCTCCGCGTGCGCGCGGCTGGAGGGGATGCCGCTGGCGGTCGAACTGGCCGCCGCGTGGACGGGCGCGCTGTCGCCGCGGGAGATCCTCGATGGACTCGACGACCGGTTTCGGCTGCTCATCCGCGGTCCGCACGGGGTGGCCGCGCGGCACCAGACGCTGTCGGCGTCGATGGCGTGGAGCTACGACCTGCTCGACGCGGAAGACCGGGCGCTGTTCGACCGCCTCTCGGTGTTCCACGGCGGGTTCACCGCGGCGGCGGCGGAAGGGGTGTGCGGGCGCCCGGTCCTGCTGGGACTGCGGTCGCTGATCGACAAGTCGTTGCTCGTCGCGGACACCACCGGCGAGGTCACCCGGTACCGGATGCTGGAGACCGTCCACGAGTACGCCAAGTCCCGCCTGGCCGACCCCGACGCGGTCCGCGACCGGCATCTCGAAGTGTTCGCCGCCGTCGCGGCGTCCGCGCGGCCGCTGCTGGACAGCGACAAGGACTCGTGGCGCGTGCTGATCGGCGCCGACTACCAGAACTTCCGTGCCGCGGTCGACTGGGGACTGTCGCGTGTGGATGGTTGTCGGCTCGCAGCTGACCTGGCCTGGTACTGGCACTTCAGCCGCCACGGCGGTGAAGGACTCTCCCTGCTGCGGCGCGCGGTGGACGCGTGTCCCGAGCGCACCGCTTTACGCGCGCGGCTGCTCACCGGCCTCGCGCTCGTTGGCGACACGGCAGGCAGTCCCGAGTACGCCGCGGCCGCCGAGGCGGCCGCGATAGCCCGCGAGGTGGGCGACGACGAGACGGCGGCGCTGGCGTTGTCGCTCAGCGCGGTGGGCGCCCTGGCGACCGGCTTCGACGCGGCGTGGGCGCTGGCCGAGGAATCCGACGCGGCGGCCGGGCACACCGGCTTCGCCCACGACGCCGCGATGGTGCTCCACGGCCTGGTCTGCCACCTGCGCGACGACCACGCGCGCGCGATTCCGCTGCTGGAGGCCGCGGTCGCCGGGCTGCTACCGCGCGGCGACCGCGGCGTGGGCGCCACCGCGCTCGGCTTCCTCGCCACCAGCGTCGCGCACACCGGCGACCTCGACCACGCTCGCGCGCTCGCCGAACAGGCCGTGGAAGTGGCTACCCCGCTCGGCGACTACCACCGGGTGGGCTCAGCGCGTGCGGTGCTGGCACACGTGCACACGCTCGCGGGCGACCTGGAGCGGGCGTGGGCGGCGGTCGAGCCGGTGCGCGCGGTCGCCGAGGCCGGTGGCGTGTTCATCCCCGGCCTGGCCCAGAGAATCGCCGCACTGCACCGCGCGGGCGGCGACCAGGACGCGGCCGCGGCGTGGTTCACCAGGGACCTGCCGCACCCGGCGGCCCGGGTAGGCCTGGCGTCCGTGCTGCGCGACCCCGAGGCGGCCCGTCAGCACGCCGCCGAGGCGCTGGACCAGGCCAGGGCGATGGGAATGCCAGGTTTCGCCGCCGACGCGCTGACCGTCCAGGCCACAGTGGACGCCAGCGTCGACCTGCACCACGAAGCGCTGGCGCTGCGTTGGGAGCACGGCCTGCGTCTGGCTTGCGTGGCCAGCCTGGAGGCCCTGGCCGACCTCACCGCCGACGACCGCCTGCGCGACCAGGCGATGCCGCTGGACGACCGGGTCGCCTACGCGCGCCGCTCACGCGGGAAACGTTCACGCCCCACCAGCGGCTGGGCGAGTCTGACACCGACGGAACTGAGCGTGGTGGAGTTGGCGGTGGAAGGCCTGAACAACCCGGACATCGCGGGCAAGCTGTATATGAGCCGAGCGACGGTGAAGACTCACCTGTCCCACGTTTACGCCAAACTCGCCATCGCCAACCGCACCCAACTCGCCGCGGCGCACCGGGACCACACTCGGTAGCCCTATCGGACAACCAGCTCCGGTTCACAAACCTGGCTTTGCCCACGTGCGCGCCGCACGTGTTCAGGCACCTCGGCGAGCTGGTCCGGGATGGGCCAACGAGCGGCGAGCAACGCTCAGTTGTGATGGGCGTCACATGACGGCGCGCGCCGGCGATGACACTGACAGGAACGGAGTCGGTCGTCACCACTGGTAGTCGCATATCACTCAAAGTAGACGCGAGGAAGCGGAGCGCTGCACCCACAAAACTGGATCCAGGGGAGTTCACATGACAACGAAGGCGATCGTCACGCCGCGCTCGGCCGCCACGGGTCAGTTCCGGCCGAGCGAGACCGAGTCGGACGCAGGCGTCGAAGTCGAGGCCATGCTCGCCGAGGGCGCTGTGGTCAAAGGGGCCCAGGAGCAGTTGGAGGCGCTGGAGGCGCAGGGCTATCGGGTCAAGATGATGCCGGGCGCCGGCCTCATCGACCTCGGCGCCACCCTCATCGACACGGAGAGCGACGCGGAGAGTCCGCCGGTTCCGGCGGAGCTGGAGGTCCCGGCGGAACTCGCCGACGAGTGGCCGCACCACCTCATCCAGCTCGTCGCACCGCCGCGCGCCGAGTGGCTCGCCGAGATCGAGGCTCGCGGCGTCGATGTCATCGAGCCGACCGGCGCGTACGGCGTGCTGGTGAGCGGGACCCCCGACGCGGTCGCGCGCCTGATCGAGCTGACCTTCGTCACGTGGACCGGGCCGATGAAGCCCGCCTACCGGATCCACCCGAACCTGGCGGACGCCACCGGCACCATCTCTTACGTCAGCGTCTCCGTCTATCCGCCGTCCGCGGTCGACGAGGTCCGCCAGGCGGTCGAGGAAGTGAACGGGACGGTCGTCAGCGACTCGCGCGCCGAGTCCGACGCGCCGCTCTACGCCACGATCTCGGTCGAGATCGACGCGGAAAGCATCCCGACGATCGCCCGCCTGCCGCATGTCCGGCTGCTCGAACGAGTGGACGACAAGCCCGGTCTCGACGGCGAGCGCGAGTCGCAGTTGGTCCGTGAGCAAATTCCGCCAACGACCGGTTACCTGGGCTGGCTCGCGTCGGTCGGTCTCGGCGGGGGCACCGGGGTGAACGTGGCCATCTGCGACACCGGTGTCGACAAGAACGCGACCAACAACACGACCGGCCACCTCGACATCCGCGGCCGTCAGGTCGCGTTCGTCAACTACGACTCAAGCGCCACCATCCTCGACGTCCAAGGACACGGCACCCATGTCGCGGGCATCGCCGTCGGCAACGGGGGCAGCGGCGACACCGAGGGCGCCGCGCCGGACGACTTCCTCAGCGGGCTCGGCGTCGCCCCGCAATCCGGTCTGGTGACCCAGAACGGACTTGAGGGCCCATGGCCGCCCGCGGACTTCGGCCAGTTCACGCGCGACGCGGTGAACAACGGTGCCGCCGTGCAGAACAACTCGTGGTTCTCGTCGCCCGCCGGGAGTGGCTACACCGCCGCCGCCCGCCGGTATGACCAATTGGTGCGCGACCCGGACGACGCGACCGCGGGACTCGACTCGCTGGTGATCGTCTTCTCGGCGGGCAACGCGGGCGGGCGGTCGGGGACGATCACCGGCCCCAAGGAAGCCAAGAACGTCATCGTCGTCGGCAACTCGCTCAACGCCCGCCCCGGGCAGGGCTTCCCGAGCGACGACGTCCAGGGCATCGCGTCGAGTTCGAGCCGTGGTCCCGCCGCGGACGGCCGGATCCTGCCCAACGTCTGCGCGCCGGGCACCGACGTGAACTCCGCGCAGGCGGGCACCGGCGGCCATGTCCTGATGACCGGGACATCGATGGCCGCTCCGCACGTCACGGGCGCGATCGCGGTGATCATCGAGTGGTGGCGGGCCCGCACCGGCGGCGCCACCCCGAGCGCGGCGATGGCCAAGGCGCTGGTCATCAACGGCGCGGAGGACATGGCGGGCGGCCCCAACTGGAGGTCGTACTCCGCTGCGGAGTGGACCAACCTCGGTGGCGGTCTGCGCTCGGTTTCCGCGCTCGGCCACACCCCGGCCGAGGCGGTCGACCAGGCCCCGGGCGGCGTGTTCGGGGCGATGACCCAGGTCGGCAGCGTCGCGGCCGTGGTGAGTCCGGGCCACTGGCACTACGACGCGGGCACCGACGTCATGACCTTCCGGCCCATCTCCGCGGGCGCCACCAGGCTGAACTTGCGCGACACGGCCCCGCTCACGTCGATCCCGAACAACGACCAGGGCTGGGGACGGGTGAGCCTGGAGAACGTGCTCGAACAGGCACCCGTGTCCGACCGCGGGCCGAAGATCTTCTCCGACCAGCGGCACGCGTTCACCTCGGCGGGCCAGGAGCACCTCATCCGGGTCGCGCCCGCCGACCCGACCCGGCCGCTGCGGATCACTCTCGCGTGGACGGACGCGCCGGGGGCGGTCGTGGCCAACCCCGCGATCGTGAACGACCTCGACCTCGAGGTGACCGAGCTGGACACCGGCGTCGTGTTCAAGGGCAACGTGTTCGCGGGCGGGTTCTCGGCGGCGGGCGGCGTGTTCGACAACATCAACAACATCGAGTGCGTCTACCTCCAGAACCCGGCGGGCACCTACGAGGTCCGCGTGATCGCCGCGGCCGTGTCGGCGAGCGCTCGGCCGGACATCGCGACCCCGTGGCAGGACTTCGCACTCGTGATCGACAACGCCGAGGTGCCGCCCGCGGCGCCGGTGAGCGTCGTCCCGGTGATCGACCGTTCGGGCAGCATGATCGTCTACGGATACGAGGCGGTCACCCGGACCGCGTCCAAGCAGTTCCTCGACCTGATGTCGCTGGACGACCAGGTCGGCGTCGTCAGCTTCGGCAGCACCGGGGACGTCGAGTTCCCGACGGGTCCCGCTCCGGCCGCGCAGACGATCACCGGCCAGCCGGTCCGCGACGCGGCCAAGGCCGAGGTCGACACGACCGTGTTCGGCGGGTGCACGTTCATGGGTGAGGGCATCGTCAAGGCGCGGGATCTGCTCGCGACGTCGACGGTGACGAGCCGCGCCATGGTGCTGCTGTCCGACGGGTACGACAACAAGGGGTGCGACGCGGCCAATCCGGCGAAGCCGTCGGCACTCGACGCCGTCGCGACGCTGCCGAGCACGGTGCCGGTGTACACCTGCGCGATGGGGCCCGCTTCGGACCAGGCACTGTTGGAGCAGATCGCGGACATCTCCGACGGCCGCTACTACTTCATGCCGACGATCGACGACCTGTTCGAGATCTACAACTACATCCGCGGCCAGGTCTCCGGCGACGGCATCGTCGTCAACGAGTCGGCGCTCGCGTCCACCAGTCGCGTCGCGGCCTTCGTCGATGACGAGGCGGCCCAGGCCACCTTCACGGTGTCCTGGGCGGACACATCGCTGCGCTTCGTGGCGGAGAGCGCCAAGAAGGCGGATCAGATCTGCGTGCGCCTGCGGGACCCGAAGGGCAGGCTGGTGCCCGCGCACTCGAGCCTGTTGCGCCGGACCGAAGGGCGCGGGTACGTCGCGTTCGACGTCGCGGAGCCACTGGCCGGGAAGTGGTTCATCGAGGTGTCGACCGCACGGGAACGGCACACCCGCTTCACCGCGGCCGGATTCGTGCGATCGCCGATCCACCTGCACGTCAGCCTGGGTCCGCGCCGGTTCACCGCGGGCAGCCCACTGCTGGTGACGACCAAGATGACCGACGGCAACCGGCTGTTCAACCCCAGCAAGCCGACGGGGCTGGTGGTGGCACCGGCACTCAGCCTGCAGAGCCTCAGCAAGACCCACGCCGAGGCTCTGCGTGGGATCGACCCGGTGAAGGTGCCCGATGGCGACTCCATGCCGCAGGACGTCGGCAAGTTGCTGGCATTGCGCGCACGGCTGCTGGCGGCGGGCAAGCCGGACCTGTTCCAGTTCGCCGCCGCCCGGATGCGACTCTCGGACACCATGCCGAGGCGGAATGGCGGTGCGCCCGAGGCCGCGTTGCCGCTCGTCACCGGCCGCTTCACCCGGACCACGGAAGCGGGCAGCTACAACGTCCGCGTCACCGCGACCGGCCGGTCGCCGCACTCCGGCCACAGGTACGTCCGCACCCAACTCGCAAGCACCGTGGCGACACCGTAGGCGAGTAGGCCCACCTGGTGACCAGGTCTGCTCGCAGGCAGGCCTGGTCACCCGTCCGCGGGCTGGCCGCTTCGCGCTCGGGCCTCGGACAGCAGCCACTCGCGGATCGACCGACGCGACGGGGGAGGCGGCAGCTCGGCCTCCACCCAGCCATCGACGACGCGGGTCCGATACACGGTCGCTCCCCGCTCAGGCAGGTCCGTGCGCTCGCCGGTCGCGAGATCGAAACACCAGAAGTGACCTGGGCAGACCAGCGTCCCGTCTCTGACCACACCATCCGACAGCGCGACATCCCGGTGGGGACACCGGTCGAGCATGGCGACGTACTCGCCGTCGCCCCTGTCCACCACGCACACGCGGTCGGACTCCCCGACGATCCGGCCCACGGGCCTGCCTGCCGGGACCTCCTCGACTCGGCAGACGCGCTGCCAGCGGCCGGTCACTGGCTCCACCCCAGCCCGGCCGAGATGCGCGCGGCCGTCTCCACGACGTGCCGGGCCAGGTGGCGCAGTCCCGCGTCGACATCCTCGACGAACTGTGCGACCGACACCGACGCGACCACCCGGCCGAGCGGGTCGCGCACCGGTGCCGCGATCGAGCACATTCCCGCCTGGGACTCCCCGCGGTTCTCGGCGAAGCCCTGCTGCCGGACCGTGGTGAGTTCGGCGATCAGCGCGGCGCGCGAGGTGAGTGTTCTGGGTGTCTTCGGGGTGAGCCGCATGCCCTCGATGAGACGGTCCCGCTGTTCGGCCGGGAGGTAGGCGAGCAGCACTTTGCCGCTGGAGGTCGCGTGGGCGGCGTTGCGGGCACCGACCGAGCGGAAGACCGGGATCGTGCCCGGCCCCTCGCGTCGCTCGATGTAGAGCACGTCGGGGCCGTCGAGAATCGCGATGTGCAGGGTGCCGGTGGTGAGCGTGCGCAGGTGGTCGAGCGGCATCGTGGCCGCCTCGTGCAGTCGCTGCGCGGTTTCGGCGCTGGCGCCCAGCGAACGCATGGCGGAGGTCAGGCGGAACAGCCCGGTCTCCTCGACCTTCTCCAGCAGCCCTTCCTCGACCAGGGTCCAGATGATCCGGTGGGCGGTGCTCTTGCCGACGCCGACCCGGCGGGCCAGCTGGCTGACCCCGAGCTGGGTGCTGTGCTTGCCGAACTCCCGCAGGATCCGGGCGGCGGCGGCCACACTGGACAGCCGCTCCGCGCTCGCGGTCATCGTGCCGTCACGTCGCGCAGGACGGCTTCCAGGCAGGAGTCCGCTGTGGACCCGGGTGCGGGGGTGACTCGGCCCGCGGTGAGGTCGGCGGCAAGCAGCGCGGCGGCGCGGTCGAGCCCGATGCGGACGCACGCGGCCAACTCGTCGACCAGACCGACCTGGTGGGGCAGGGCCCGCCGGAGCCGGTCGGTGTCCCGGGCGGTCTTCGCGTGCATGTTGGCCAGCGCCACCCCCGAGTGTTGGGCGTGGTGCGCGGTCAGGCCGCCGCCGACGGCGACCGTCAGGTGGTAGACGGTGTCGCTGACCCCGAGCACGCGGCGGATGTCGTCCGGAGCGTCCTCGGTGAGGATGCCCAGCTCAGGCAGCACCGACGGGTCGTAGAAGCGCAGCGTCCACCGGGTTCCGTCGTACTCGTCGACCACCGCCACCTCCGGGCCGCGGGGCGCGGGCAGGGCGTCGGTGGTGGCGACCAAGTGGAGCCGGTGGGCGGCCGCGGCGATCACGGTGATGTCGGCCGCGACGAGCGGCAGCGCCCCGCGCTCGGCGGGTGGCAGGTACCGCACGTGGTCCAGATAGGTCGTGTGCACGGCCCACACGTACTCCCGGACCGTGTCGCGCATCGCCTCCGGCGCCTTCTCCCGCACCTCCACAGCGTGACCCGTTCGAGCGCGGTCGGCACCTTGTGTTCCGTATAGCGGAACGGTGCACCCGCCCGCCACGCTCCCGGCTTACGTTTTCCCACATGGTTGATGTGAACGGCGTCACAAGCCAGGCTGACCTGGCCGAGGGGACCCCGCCAGGCACGCGCCGGATGAAGGCGCCATGGGCGCCCCCCGACGGGGCACGGGTCGATCCGTCCGACACGCGTCAGGCCGGTCGCGCCACGGTCGCCGGTCCGCCCCGGGGCATCCTGCGGCTGGGCCACGTCGATGTGACGGTGACCGACCTCGACCTCGCCACCGCGTACTACACCGAAGTGCTCGGGATGGAGATCACGGCGCTGACCGAGGACTCGGTCTACCTCAAGTGCTGGGACGAGGAGGACCACCACTCGCTGCGGCTGCGCTATGCCCCGCGGATGGGCATGGACCTGATGTCCTTCAAGGTCCACCACGAGGACGACCTGGCCGACCTTGAGCACAAGGTCACCAGGTACGGCTTCCCGGTCGAGCGGATCAGCAAAGGGGAGTCGCTCGGCCAAGGGGAGTCGATCCGCTTCTCCACCCCGAGTGGGCACCACATGGAACTCGTCGCCGACGTCGAGAAGGTCGGCACCTCCCGCCTCCGGCGCGACCCGCTCGACCCCCAGCCGCGGGACAGGATCCGCCCGCCGCGGATGGACCACATGCTGATCACCACCGAGGAAGTCGGCGACTCGACGCGGTTCTACATGGACGTGCTCGGGTTCCGGATCACCGAGCAACTGCTCGACGGCAACGGCCACCAGCTCGGGACGTGGCTGGAGCGCTCGCACTCGCCGCACGACCTCGCCGTCGTCCACGGGGCCAACGGCGGCCTGCACCACTTCGCGTTCTGGCTCGACGAGTGGGACGACGTGCGCGACGCCGCGGATGTGCTGGCCTACAACGGAATCCAGCTCGACGTCGGTCCCACCCGGCACGGCATCACCCGCGGGTCCACCATCTACTTCTTCGACCCGCTCGGAACCCGCAACGAGGTCTTCACCGGCGGATACCGGCCGGACCCGGACTTCCCGACCCTGACCTGGACCGAGGACAACATCGGACGGGCCGTCTTCTACTACGAGGGCGAGCTCAACGACCGATTCATGAGGGTGCACACCTGATGACCATTCTGCGACTGTCCCATGTGGAGATCCGGGTCCCGGACCTCGAACTCGCCACCGCGTACTACTCCGAGGTCGTCGGCATGATCGAGACCGGGCGCGACGAGTCCCGGGTGTTCATGAAGTGCTGGGACGAGCACCAGCACCACAGCGTGGTCCTCACCTTGGAGCCCACGCACGGCCTGAACCACTTCGGTTTCAAAGTGACCGACGCTGAGGATCTCGACCACTACCAGGACCGGCTCGAAGCCGCGGGGGTCGCGGTCCGGCGGTATTCCGCCGACGAATGGGCCCCCGGCCACGGCGCGGCGATCCGCTTCACCCTCCCGAGTGGACACGAGATGGAACTCGTGCACGGGATGCGGCAGGTCGGCAACCTCCTTCCGCAGACCAACCCGCCGCCGCGCCCGATGGGTCTCGTCGGTATTGCGCCCCCGCGCGTCGACCACGTGTTCCTGACCGCCGAGGAGGTGGACACGAACACCCGGTTCCTCAGCGAGCACCTCGACTTCCGGCTCACCGAACAGGTTCTGGGCGATGACGGGTTCCAGATCGCCTGCTGGCTGGAGGTCTCGCACCGGTCGCATGACATCGCGTTCATCACCGGACCCAACCGCGGCCTGCACCACTTCGCCTACTGGGTCGACGGCTGGAACGACCTGCGCAACGCCGCCGACGCGTGCGTCTACCACGGGGTCAGCATCGAGACGAACCCGACGCGGCACGGGGCCACCCGCGGCCAGTGTCTCTACTTCTTCGACCCGGTGGGCAACCGGAACGAGATGTTCACCGGCGGCTACTGGGTCGACCCGGGTACCGAGCCGATCACCTGGACCGAGGCGGAGATGGGACGCGCGATGTTCTACTACGACGGCGTCGTCAACCAGCAGTTCCTCACGGTCCACAGCTGAGGGGCGGGCGATGACCATCGAGAACGGCATCGGCGCGCTGCCTCGCACCGAGCGACCTGACGCACCGGCGTACCTGACCCGCCACCTGTCCCGGAAGTCGGCGCCGGTCACGCCCGACCAGCCCGACGATGACGGCACCCCGCTGTACCTGCGGCGGTTCCGCGAGAAGGACCACCGCGCCGACCCGGTCATGTTCGACGGCAACGTCATCGGCGCGTCGCGCGCCTGGGCCGAGGTGACCCGCACCAAGGAGATCGTCCCCGAGCGGCGCGACCAGCACGCGGCGATCGACTGCGACATCTACCTGGTGCGCCACGGCGAGACCCAGGGCTATTCCTCGGAGTCGGGGCTCACCCCGCTCGGGTCATGGCAGGCGCATCGGCGCGGCCAGGAACTGGCCAGGCGGGTCACCGACGGCATGGCGGTCGAGCTGCTGTGCGCCCCGACGAACCGGGCCAGGCAGACCGGCGAGCACCTGCGCCGCGGCCTGCTCGACAACGCCGGGCTGTTCGGCCGCGAACCCGTGATCGGCGAACTGCACGACGACCGCAACTTCCGCAATTTCGAGGTCGCCACGCCCGACGGACCGCGCGACGTCACCAGCGCGTTCCGGACCTACCACCGGGTGATGGAGAAGTACGAGCGCGTCGGCCTCGGGGAGCGGCCCGGCTGGCTCGTCGACGTCGACCGGTTCTGGGGCATCCAGCAGGGCGGCGGGGACCCGATCACGCACTGGCTGACCATGCCCATGCTGCACTTCGAGCCGCCGGTGTCGTGCGTGCGCCGGTTCTGGCGAGGCATCCTCACCGCCAGGGCGAACACCGAGGCGCGCACCATCGTCGTGGCCACCCATTCCGGGCCGATCCGGGCGTTCGCCACCGCCGCCATGGGCTACGACCCGGGCGAGCCATTCAACACCGAGTTCGTCCGAGTCCGCCTCGTCGCGGGCGGGACAACCGCGCTGGTGCTCTACCGCAACCGCGTCCAGGAGGTCGTCATCCCCGACCTCGACGCGCTGCCGCCCAACTCCGACCCCCGTTTCCAGGAGTGACACCATGGCCGACCACCCCACCGCCGTCCTCTTCGACGACCTCTGTCCCGAGCAGCACGCGCTCGTCGGCGGGAAGTGCGCGTCCCTGGGCACGATGAGCCAGGCGGGTCTGCCGGTCCCGCCGGGCTTCGCGGTCACGACGCAGGTGTTCATCGACGCGCGGGCGGCATCGGGGCTCATGCCCCGCATCAAGGAGTTGATCGACGACGTCGACCTCACCGATCAGGCGGCACTGGCCCGCGCGGCCGTCGAGGCGCGCGAACTGGTGCTGAGCTGGGGGCTGCCCGAGGTCCACGAGAAGCGCATCCGGCAGATGTACGCCGACCTCTGCGCGCGCTGCGGTGTCGAAGACGTCCCGGTCGCCGTGCGCTCGTCGGCGACGGCGGAGGACTCGCCGGACGCTTCCTTCGCGGGCGAGCACGACACCTACCTGTGGGTGTGCGGGATCGACGCGGTGCTGGAGAAGATCCGCGCCTGTTGGGCGAGCCTCTACACCGATCGCGCCATCGCCTACCGCGAAGAGATGCACTACGACCACAACCACGTGGACATGGCCGTGGCGGTCCAGAAGATGGTCCGGCCGCGCGCGGCGGGGGTCGCGTTCACGCTCGACCCGTCGAACGGGGACCGGTCGGGCATCTGCATCGACTCGGCCTGGGGTTTCGGCGAGGGCGTGGTGTCCGGTGACGTCACCCCGGACAACTTCCTGGTCGACAAGGTCTTGTGGGCCATCAAGCGGCGCACGGTCAGCCCCAAGACCCACGCCCACCTCCTGGTCGACGGGGTCGACTGCCCCCGAGTGGACCGGGTGCCGCTCGACGCCGACCGGGTGAGCGTGCCGTCGCTGACCGACGAGGAGATCGTCGCCGTCGCCCGGCTCGCCAGGACGGCCGAGAAGCACTACGGGTGCGCGCAGGACATCGAGTGGGCCGTGGACGACGACCTGCCCAGCGGCGAGGCGATCGTCCTGCTGCAGGCCCGTCCGGAGACGGTCTGGAGCAAGCGGTCGCACGCCGTCGCCGCGAAGTCCGACCTCGTCTCCTCGATCGTAGACACCCTCGTCAACCCCTTGTACGCCAGGAAGGGGTCGCAGCACACCTGACACCGGGTCAGGTCGGCGGTCCACTCAGGACTGTCACCGCATCGATGTTCCACAGACCCGGAGGAGGGTCATCATGGCCGATCGTTTCCCCAGCCCCTTCGAGATCGCGACGCCGTCCGGCGCGGAAGGCTGGCAGCAGCTCTACACCTACTCGGCGCTGTTCTGCGAGGAGCGCCGCGACTACGAGGACGGCGGGTTCTGGTTCCACGACGGGGTCCACTGGCCCGAGGCGCTGACCCCCTGGGACACCACGTTCCTGGAGTTCGCGATCGCGTCGCTGTCGCAGTACAACACGCGCCACTACATGATCCCGCCCGCGTACGGCGTCGACTACCGCATCCTCAACGGCTACGTGTTCCTCAGCCCGGTCCCGGCGCCTGCGGAGGAGATCGAGAGCCGCGTGCCGCTGTTCATGGAGCGCGCGGGCTTCTACTTCGCCAACTGGGACCGGCTCTACGACGACTGGCTGGTCAAGATCCGCGACCTGGTGAAGCAGATGACCGAGCTGCGGATCGAGCCACTGCCCTCGATGGAGGACATCGAGGTGATCACCTCGGGCGCGGGCCAGGGCTCGGGCAACCACCTGCTCGCGTCGTACCACAAGCTGCTCGACCTGGCACTGACCCTGTGGCAGTACCACTTCGAGTTCCTCAACCTCGGCTACGCCGCCTACCTGGACTTCTTCGGGTTCTGCAAGGCCGCGTTCCCGTCCATCCCGGACCTGGCGATCGCCAAGATGGTCGCCGGGGTCGACGTCGACCTGTTCCGTCCGGATGACGAGCTCAAGAAGCTCGCCCGCCTCGCGGTGAGCACCGGCATCGACGACCGCTTCACCGGTGCCGATGTCGCCCAACTCTGGGGGCGGCTGGGCGCCGACGACGCCGGTCGGGCATGGATCGCGGAGTGGGAGCAGGCGGCCGAGCCGTGGTTCAACTTCTCCACCGGATCGGGCTTCTACCACTCGGACAAGATCTGGGTCGAGAACGTCGAGGTGCCGATCGGTTACGTCACCGACTACATCGTCAAGGTCAAGGACGGCGTCGACCTGGACCGACCGGTCGCGGCACTGCACGCCGAGCGCGACCGGGTCGTCTCGGAGTACAAAGAACTGCTCGACTCCGACGATGACCGCGCCGCGTTCGACGCGAAGCTCGGGCTGTCCCGGACGGTCTTCCCGTACGTGGAGAACCACAACTTCTACGTGGAGCACTGGGCGCATTCGGTGCTGTGGCGCAAGATGAAGGACCTGGGCGGCGTTCTCGTGTCGGCCGGGTTCATCGCCGAGCCGAACGATGTGTTCATGTTCCAGCGTTCGGAACTGTCCGACGTGCTCTTCGACATGTACGCGGGGTGGGCGATCGGCGCGCCGTCGCGCGGGCCCGGGTACTGGCCCGCCGAGATCCAGCGCCGTCACGGCATCCACAAGGCACTCAAGGGATGGTCGCCCCCGCCCGCCCTCGGCGTGCCGCCGGAGGTGGTGACCGAGCCGTTCACCGTCATGCTCTGGGGCATCACCTCGGACTCCGTCGCCGCGTGGCTCAACTCGGGAGAGGGCGCTGAGGAAGGCACCCTGAACGGGTTCGCCGCCTCCCCGGGGCTCGTCGAGGGCCCGGCCCGCGTGATCTCCTCCGCCGACCAGATCGGTGAGATCCAGGACGGCGAGATCCTTGTCGCCCCGCTCACGGCGCCGTCGTGGGCCCCGGTGTTCGGCAAGATCAAGGCCACCGTCACCGATGTCGGCGGCATGATGAGCCACGCCGCCATCGTCTGCCGCGAGTACGGCCTGCCCGCGGTCACCGGCACCGCGTTCGGCACCAAGACCATCAAGACGGGCCAGCTGATCCGCGTCGACGGCAACAGCGGCACCGTCACCGTCATCGACTGACGCCCAGTCCCACACGAGCAAAGGAGACAACCGGCATGCTCACGGTCGAGCAGAACGAAGAGCTGACCAGCGTCGGACCCGGTACGCGGATGGGCGAGCTGTTGCGGCGGTACTGGTACCCCATCGCGTTCGAACAGGACTTCGACACCAAGCCCAGCAAGACCGTGCGGCTGCTGGGGGAGAACTGGACGCTCTACAAGACCCCGTCCGGCCGCTACGGGATCATCGGCGAGGCATGCCCGCACCGCCGAGCGTCGCTCACCTACGGGGTCGTGCACGAGGACGGCATCCGGTGCGGCTACCACGGCTGGAAGTACGACTTCACCGGTCAGTGCGTCGAGCAGCCCGCCGAGAACGACAACACCACTTTCCGCGACAAGATCAAGGCGAAAGCCGGGTCGGCGCAGGTGATGGGCGGCATGGTGTGGGTCTACATAGGACCCGGCCCGGTGCCGGTGCTGCCGCGGTTCGACGTCTATGTGCTCGACGGCATCCGCGAGGTCGGCACCGCGACACTGCCATGCAACTGGTTCCAGATCATGGAGAACTCGGTCGATCCGCACCACGTCGAGTGGCTGCACGGCTACTACTTCGAGTTCCTCGGCCAGACACAGGGATTCGAGGCGCCCAAGTCCTTCCAGAAGAAGCACATCAAGGTCGCGTTCGAGGAGTTCGAGTTCGGCATCATCAAGCGTCGCGTTCTCGAGGGCCACAGCGAGGAGAACGACGACTGGGCGGTCGGGCACCCGCTGATGTTCCCCTACGGCATGCGCGTCGGCGGCCAGTGGATCGACCAGATGCAGATCCGGGTGCCGATCGACGACACCACGACGTGGAAGCTGTTCTACACACTGCACCACCCCGAGGGCGGGCAGTGGGAGAAGCAGGACCGGCCGGTCGTCTACGAGTTCCCCTTCCGCGACGAGCACGGCGAGTTCATCACCGACTACGTCGAGGGCCAGGACGTCATGGCCTGGGTCTCCCAGGGCGCGATCACCGACCGCAGCCAGGAGCACCTCGGCCGCTCCGACCAGGGCGTGGCGATGCTGCGCAAAATGTTCAAGGAGGCGATGGCGGCGGTCGAAGACGGCGAGGACCCGCCCGGCGTGGTCCGGGAGGAGCACGACGTCATCACGCTGCCGTGCGAGAAGGACAAGTTCGGCGCGGGCACGGAGTTCACCGACGCGTGGATCAACGGCGGATCCATGCGCTACAGCCCGATCCGCGAGCAGCTGCTCGCGCTGCACCGGGACGCGGCGGCGGCACGGGAGAAGGTCGGGTCCGGTGCGTGACCTGACCAAGATCGCGGAGCGGGCGGCCCACCACGGGCCGATGCCCACGCTGCCGCCCGACCCGCACCGGCTGCCGCCGCCCGGCGACTGGTTCGCCTCCGACGCCGCCCACCACCTGCTGGACCGGCCGAGGTTCTGCCCGATGTGCGCGGCGTCGCTGGACGGCGGGCTGGTCTCCGAGTGGTGGAGCGGTGCGGACCGCGTCTTCCTGACCTGGTGTCGGACCTGCCGGTGGACGGGGAACGTGGTGCAGTTCACCCAGGCCGTCATCGAGGAACCGGAGCACTGATGGGCGCGCCCGCTCTCATTCTCGACTTCGGCGGCCCGGTGCTGCTGACGCCGTTCGAGCTGGTCGCCGACCAGCCGGGAACACCGGCGTACGACCTGCTGCACGGACGCGGGCCGCTGGCCACCCCCGACCACCCCGACCCGGCGTGGCAGGACCTGCAGGACGGGCGGATCACCGAGCGGGCGTACTGGGCCGACCGGTCGCGGGAGTGGCACGCGGCGGGCGGCCACGAGCCCGACATCCGGGCGATGATCGCCCACCTCTACGAGCCCCCGCGCCGGGAGCTGATCCGGCAGGCGGCCAGGGACCTGGTGTGTGACGCGCGGGCCGCCGGGCACCCGGTCGCCATCCTCACCAACGACCTGCGCGCGTTCCACAGCCAGGAGTGGGTGGACCGGATCGAGATCGTGGGCGACGTCGACGTGGTTGTCGACGGCTCGGTGGAAGGGCACCTCAAGCCCCATCCGCGGCTGTACGAGCTGCTGTCCGAACGGCTCGGCGTCGACTTCGCCGACATGGTCTTCCTGGACGACCAGCTGACCAACATCAGGGGCGCGCAGGCGCTGGGCATCACGTCGGTGTGGTTCGACCCCGCCGCCCCGGACGGCGCGTTCACGGAAGTCCGGGCCCGGCTAGGACTCGCGGAAGGTGAGTTCGATGGTTGAACAGCGCGAACTGCGGGTCTCGCAGATGACCTGGGAGTCCGACGGCGTCGTCTCGCTGCGCCTGACGCGCATCGAGAACGACAACCCGCTGCCGGAGTGGGAGCCGGGCGCGCACATCGACATCTATGTCCCCGACGGCACGACGCGGCAGTACTCGCTGTGCGGGGACCCGGCCGACCGGTCCTTCTGGCAGATCGCCGTCCTGCGGGAAGCCGAAGGGCGGGGCGGCTCGGCGTTCGTGCACGACGAGCTGCGCGTCGGCGACCGGCTCCTGGTGACCCGGCCGAAGAACCACTTCGCCCTGGAGGAGGCCCCGTACCACGCGCTGATCGCGGGCGGCATCGGGATCACGCCGATGATGGCGATGGCCGAGCGGCTCGCCCGCGAGGGCCGTCCCTTCCATCTCACCTACGGCGGGCGGGCCGCGGACTCCATGGCGTTCCGCCGCAGACTCGCCGCGCTCGGCGACCGGGTGACGTTCCTCGCCGAGGACACCGACGGCCGCCCCGACCTCGAAGCCATCGTGAAGGCGGTGCCGGACGGCGGGCTGCTGTACGTGTGCGGCCCGGTCGGCCTGCTGCGGGCGGTGGAGAAGGCCGCCGAGACCGTCCATGGTCCCGACCAGGATCTCATCCGGTTCGAGCTGTTCACCCGCACCGGGGTGGAGCCGCGCGAGCCCGCCGCCGTCGACTCCGACACCTACGAGCTGGTGCTGGTGAAGTCCGGCCACACCCTGCGCCTGACCCCGGAGGCGAACATCCTCGACGTCGCGCTCGCGCTGGGCATCGAGGTCGAGAACGACTGCCGCGACGGCATCTGCGGGTCCTGCACGACCCAGATCGTCTCCGGCACGGTCGACCACCGAGACCTCGTGCTGACCAAGAAGGAGCAGGCCGCCATGGACACAATGATGGTCTGTGTCTCCCGCCCGACCTGCCCCCGGCTGGAGTTGAACCTCTGATGGACGCACTCACCCGCGCGGAAGCGGCCAGGAAGCTGCTCGACGCGTACGAGTCCGGCAAGCCGATCGCGCCGCTCACCACCACCTACGACGATCTGTCCCTTGAGGACGCCTACGCCATCCAGCTGCTGCAGATCCACGAGCTCACCAGCGCGGGCCGCGTGGTCAAAGGGCACAAGGTCGGCCTGACCAGCGCGGCCATGCAGCGGCTGCTCGGCGTGAACGAGCCCGACTACGGTCACCTGCTCGACGACTTCTTCTACTTGGAACACGCGCCGATCCCGCTGAACCGATTCGTGCAGCCCCGGATCGAACCGGAGGTGGCGTTCGTCCTGAAACGCCCGCTGCGGGGGCCAGGAGTGACGGTGCATGAGGCGATCGCGGCCGTGGACTTCGTGTTGCCCGCACTGGAGATCGTGGACAGCCGGATCGAGGACTGGCGCATCGGCCTGTTCGACACGATCGCCGACAACGCCAGTTCCGGCGCCGTCGTCCTCGGCTCCAATCCGACCCCACTGGACACAGTGGACCTTCGGCTCGCTGGTGCCGTGATGACCCGCAACGGGTCCGTC
The DNA here is from genome assembly GCF_900070365.1 of Alloactinosynnema sp. L-07. Classification (NCBI taxonomy): domain Bacteria; kingdom Bacillati; phylum Actinomycetota; class Actinomycetes; order Pseudonocardiales; family Pseudonocardiaceae; genus Alloactinosynnema; species Alloactinosynnema sp. L-07. The sequence goes on from NZ_LN850107.1 coordinate 1,589,390, forward strand.
GTCGGCACCGGCGCGGGCGGCGCGGTGCTCGGCTCGCCCATCACCTCGCTGGTGTGGCTGGCAAACACCGTCGGGGCCAGGGGAGTGACGCTGGATGCCGGGCACGTGATCCTGCCGGGCTCGGTGTGCGCCATGGTCCCCATCGTCGCCGGTGACACCTTCGCCGCCACCTTCGCCGGGCTGGGCACCGTCACCGCCCGGTTCGCCCGCAGCTGAGAGGACGCAAATGAAGAGCAAGGCCACGGCGGCCATTGTCGGGTCAGGGAACATCGGCTCAGACCTGATGTTCAAGCTGATGCGCCGCAGCGAGATCATCGAACCGCGGTTCATGGTCGGCGTCGACCCGACCTCCGACGGCCTGCGGCGCGCCGCGCGGCTGGGCCTGGAAGCCAGCCACGACGGCGTCGACTGGCTGCTCAGCCGCGACGACCTGCCCGACGTCGTCTTCGAGTGCACCTCGGCGAAAGCGCACCAGGCCAATGCGCCGCGCTATGCCGAGGCGGGGATCCTGGCCGTCGACCTGACTCCGGCGGCCGTGGGCCCCTACCTCTGCCCGCCGGTGAACCTGTCCTTCAACCTCGACGCGATGAACGTCAACATGATCACGTGCGGCGGCCAGGCCACCGTGCCGATGGTGCACGCGGTCTCGTCCGTCGTGCCCGTGCCTTACGCCGAGATCGTCGCCTCCGTGTCGAGCCGTTCCGCGGGGCCCGGCACGCGGGCGAACATCGATGAGTTCACCGACACCACGGCGTCGGCGGTGGAAGCGGTCGGCGGTGCCGAGCGCGGCAAGGCGATCATCATCCTGAACCCGGTGGAGCCGCCGCTGATGATGCGGAACTCGGTGTTCTGCGCCATCCCGCCCGAGGCGGGCGAACCGGGCGACGTCCAGGACAAGATCTTGGAGTCGATCCACGCGATGGTCCGCACCGTCCAGGAGTACGTCCCCGGCTACCACCTGCGGGCGGATCCCCAGTTCGAGCCCGCCCGGGAGTCTTGGCGCGGCCAGGCCCGGGTGTTCATCCCCATCGAGGTGCGCGGCCGCGGCGACTACCTGCCCGACTACGCGGGCAACCTCGACATCATCACCGCCGCCGCGGCCAGGGTCGGGGACCTGATGGTCGCCCACCGGCTCGGCGTCGAGACCACCTGGAAGCCCGCCGAACTCGCCGAGAAGGCAGGAGTGTGACCCATGGGTGACATGACCATCCGACCTGAGGACGTCCCCGTGGTGACCGGTGAGGTGACCGAAAGCGAGATCCTCGCGAACACCCCGGCAGCGGGGGGCGAGACGGACCTGCGGATCACCGACTCGACATTGCGCGACGGGTCGCACGCGATGAGCCACCAGTTCACCGAAGCGCAGGTGCGCGGGGTGGTCGCCGCACTGGACAGCGCGGGCGTCCAGGTGATCGAGGTCAGCCACGGCGACGGGCTGGGCGGGTCGAGCTTCAACTACGGCTTCAGCCTCGTCGACGAGTTCGACCTCATCGCCGCCGCGGTCGACGAAGCGACCCGCGCCAAGATCGCCATCCTGATGCTCCCGGGATTGGCGACGATGCGCGACCTCAAACGCGCGCGCGCCGTGGGGGCCTCGGTGGCCAGGATCGCCACCCACTGCACCGAAGCGGACGTGTCGATCCAGCACTTCGGCGAGGCCCGCGCGCTCGGGATGGAGACCGTCGGGTTCCTCATGCTCGCTCACCGCGCGAGCCCGGAAGTGTTGGCGCGGCAGGCAAGGATCATGGTCGACGCGGGCGCGCAGTGCGTCTACGTGGTCGACTCGGCGGGCGCGCTCGTGCTGTCCGATGCCCAGGCCCGCGTCCAGGCCGTGGTGGACGAGATAGGCCCGGACGGCGCGCAGGTGGGCTTCCACGGCCACCAGAACCTCAGCATGGGCATCGCGAACTCGGTGCTGGCCTACCAGTCTGGTGCCCGCCAGATCGACGGCGCGCTGTGCGCGCTCGGCGCGGGCGCCGGGAATTCGCCGACCGAGGTGCTGGCCGCGACCTTCGAGCGGATGGGGATCCGCACCGGTGTCGACCTCGGCGAGGTGCTCTCGGCCGCCGAGGAGGTCGTTCGCCCGTTCATCCCACGGCTGCCCTGGATGGACCGCGCGTCGATCACCCAGGGCTATGCGGGCGTCTACTCGTCGTTCCTGCTGCACGCCGAGCGGGCCGCCGAGCGGTACGGCGTGCCCGCGCACGCCATCCTGCAGAAAGTGGGGGAGTACGGCTACGTCGGCGGCCAAGAGGACATGATCATCGACGTCGCGCTCCAACTGGCGCAGGAGCGCGACCTCGCTGCGGTGGGAGCCCGGTGATGGGCGCGCGGTGGGACGTCGAGTCCGTGGCGGCGGAGTTGCTGCGGTGTGAGGACGAGCGGACCGCGCGCCCGCCGTTCTCCGACGAGTGGCCCGAACTCGACCTGGAGACCGGCTACGCGATCCAGGACCTGAACCTGCGCGCCCGTCTCGGTCGTGGCGAACGGCTGATCGGGGTCAAGCTGGGCCTGACCAGCCGGGCCAAGCAGCAGCGGATGGGCGTGCACGTCCCGTTCGTCGCCTGGCTGACCGACGCGATGATCCTGCCCGCCGGGGATCCGGTGCCGGGGTCACGCCTGATCCACCCGCGGGTCGAGCCGGAGATCGTCTTCTTGATGGGGGAACGGCTGGAGGGCCCCGGTGTGGGCTGCGCCCGGGCCATGTCGGCGGTCGCGTCGGTATGGGCGGGAGCCGAGGTCATCGACAGCCGCTACCGGGATTTCCGGTTCACCGCGGGTGATGTGGCGGCGGACAACGCGTCGTCCGGCGCGTTCGTGACCGGGCCGGTCGGGGTGCCGCCCGACCGGCTCGACCTCTCCCTGGAAGCGGTGCTCGTGGAGGTCGACGGCGTGGTCGTCGACTCCGCCACCGGCGCGGCCGTCCAGGGGCACCCCGGCGAGGCGCTCGCGCTGGCCGCGAACGAACTCGCGCGGCGCGGCCACGCGATCGAGCCGGGCTGGATCGTCCTCACCGGGGGGATGACCGACGCCGTCCAGGCGCCGCCCGGGGTGTCGGTGGCGATGCACTTCACCAACCTGGGCTCGATCTACCTCAACGGCGGGGAGTCCTGATGCCGTTCATCGAGGTGACGCTCGTCGAAGGCCGCAGCCCGGAACAGTTGCGGGCCCTGATCAGCGGACTGACCCGGGCGGCGGCGGAGGCCGTCGCCGCGCCCCTGGCGAGCATCCGCGTCGTCGTGCGCGAGGTGCCCGCGACGCACTGGGCGGCAGGCGACGTGACCATCGCCGAGCGCGCCACCGACCAACAGGGAGGCACACCATGAGGCAGTTCTTCGGCCATGTCATCGACGGGGAGGAGGTCCCGTCCGTCGACGGCGGCACCTTCGAGGTGTGGAACCCCTGGACGCGGCAGGTGTGGGCGGACGCGGCCGAGGGGACAGCCGAGGACGCCGCCCGGGCGGTGACGAGTGCGCGGCGCGCGTTCGACGAGGGACCGTGGCCCCGGCTGGGCCGCGCCGCCCGGGCCGCGGCGATCCACCGGCTCGCCGACGTGATGGAGCGGCACGCCGACGAACTGGCCACACTGGACACGACGAACATGGGCAAGCCCTACGCGCAGTCCATGCACGACGTGGCCCGGTCGGTGTCGAACTTCCGGTTCTTCGCCGACCACCAGCGCGACCACTGCGGTGAGGTGTACCCGATGGACACCGGGCACCACACCTACAGTGAGTACGGCCCCGCTGGGGTGGTCGCGGCCGTCAGCCCGTGGAACTTTCCGCTGATGATGGCGACGTGGAAGATCGCCCCGGCGATCGCGTGGGGGAACACGTGCGTGATCAAACCGTCGGAGGACACCCCCGCTTCGGTCACGCTGCTGGGCAAACTCGCCATCGAAGCCGACCTGCCTCCCGGCGTCATTAATGTCCTCAATGGACACGGCACGCCCGCGGGCTCGTCGCTGGTGGCCGACGACCGGGTCGACCGCGTGACGTTCACCGGGTCCTCGACCACCGGCAAACACGTGATGGCCTCGGCAGCCGCCCACCTGGCGCCGGTCTCACTCGAACTTGGCGGCAAGGGCGCGAACATCGTGTTCGACGACGCCGACCTCGACAACGCCGTGCGGTGGGCGGTCGAGGCGATCTTCCGCAACTCGGGCCAGATCTGCCTGGCAGGCTCGCGCCTCTTCGTCGCCACACCGGTCTATGACGAGTTCATGGCCCGGTTCATCGAGGCCGCGGAAGGCCTGACCACCGGCGACCCGTTCGACCCCGCGACGCGATTCTCCAGCCTGGCCAGCAAGAGGCACTTCGACAAGGTCTCGGCGTATGTCAACGGCGTCGACCTCGACGGTGGCAAGGTCCTCACCGGTGGGATCGTCGAGGACGGCCGTTGGCTGGTGCGTCCCACCGTCATCACCGACCTGCCGCTGACCGCCCCGGCGTACCGCGAGGAGATCTTCGGCCCGGTCTGCGTCGTCAACCGCTTCGATACCGAGGATGAGGCCGTCCACCTGGCCAACGACACTCGCTACGGCCTCAACGCGATGCTGTTCACGGAGAACCTCTCCCGCGCGCACCGAGTGGCGTCCCGGCTCCGCGCGGGAACTGTCTGGGTGAACTGCTTCTTCATCCGCGACCTGCGCACCCCGTTCGGCGGGGTCGGCGACTCCGGCGTCGGCCGCGAAGGCGGCACGTTCAGCCGCGAGTTCTTCACCGAACCCAAGGCGGTGGTGATGCAGATCGACCGCGGCAAACAGGAGGTCGTGTCTGACAGATCGCGCCAGCGATAGCCGCGCCGAGGCGGCCCCTGACGGCGCGGCCGGAACGCCCGAGTACAACACCGGTACGAGGGCATTCCGGCCGCACCGCCAGGAACCACCTCGATCACGACTCTCGCCGCGGCGATCTGTCAGACACGACCTAGCTTGAGTTTAACCTTCGGGTGCTGGTCGGCGACCCCTGTTGATCATGGGTGTAGCCCTTGGTTGATCATTCCTCTTGCGACAGAAGGAAGATCAAGACAAGGGCTACGGTGATCAGTGTGCATCACGCCGATGGCGGGGTGGGCGTCGGGGAGCTGTGCGGGTTCCGGCGGGAGTTCCATGGGTGTTTGACCCGGCGGGCGGACGCGTTGTTCGAGCTGGCCGACGCGGTGTTGTGTGCCGATGGGCCGGTGCGTTCGGTCGCGGAGTTGTCGCTGGTCGCGGAGCATCGCCGAGGTCATGGCAGCGGTTACGCGGCGCTGGCGCAGGGCCGGGTGGACCTCGACCGGCTGCGTTGCGCGGTGGCCGCGGTGTCGGTGCCTCGGGCCGCGGGCGGGCGGTTGGTGCTGGCGGTGGATGTCACCTGTTGGCTGCGCCCGGAGGCCCACACCTCGCCGCAGCGGGTGCTGTGTCACACCTACGGGCGCGGCAAGGACACCCACATCATGGTGCCGGGCTGGCCCTACTCGGTGATCGTCGCCCTGGAGGCCGGGCGTGGCTCGTGGACCGCGCCGTTGGACGCGGTCCGGCTGGCGCCCGGTGATGACGCCGCGACCGTCACCGCCGGGCAGGTGCGTGGCGTGGTGGACCGGCTGATCGCGGCGGGGCAGTGGCGGCCGGGGGATCCGGAGATCCTGCTGGTGGCCGATGCGGGCTACGACGGTCCCCGTCTGGCCCACGTGCTGGCCGACCTGCCGATCACCGTGCTGGTGCGGATGCGTTCGGACCGGGTCCTGCGCCGTCCCGCGCCACCGCAGCCGCCTGGCACCCTGGGCAGGCCCCGCCGCCACGGCGGCGAGTTCGCCTTCGGTGACCCTGACAGTTGGGGCGAGCCCGAGGTCACCACACGGACCGAGACCCGCCTCTACGGCCCCGCGCACGTCCGGGCCTGGGACCGGCTGCATCCCCGGCTGACCCACCGCATCGCCTGGGCAGACCACACCGGGAACCTTCCGATCCTGGAGGGAACCGTGATCCGCCTCGAAGTCGCCCGCCTGCCCTCCGGGGCGATCCCCAAACCCGTGTGGCTCTGGCACTCGCGGACCGGACTCACCACCGGCGAGGTCGACCGACTCTGGCAGGCATTCCTGCGCCGGTTCGACATCGAGCACACCTTCCGCATGCTCAAACAGACCCTCGGCTGGACCACCCCGAAACTCCGGTCCCCGCAGGCGGCCGACCGATGGACCTGGCTACTGCTGGCCGCCTACACCCAACTACGCCTCGCACGCGGTCTCACGGCCGACCTGCGCCGCCCATGGGAGAAACCCGTCGCGGCACAAACACTGTCCCCAGCCAGAGTCCGGCGCGGGTTTCGGAACCTGCGCCCACATCTGGCCCGCCCTGCCGGTGTCCCGAAACCCTCACGACCCGGCCACGGCCGCCCCGCCGGAGTCCCCAACCACCAGCCCGCGGCCCGCCACGACGTGCACGTCATGACCAGCCCAAACAAACAGAAACCCGCCCACGGCAAGAAGGCAAAGTCCACCAACCCACGACCCCGCCGCACAGGTTAAAACTCAAGCTAGTGTCCTGCGCCGGAAATCCGACATCTATCTCGGCGGCCCAGCTTCCCGCTGGCCGCACGGACGAAAGGCCCACGGACAACCAGTACGAGGACCTTCCGTCCGCACACCCAGCGGAAACCTGGACCACCGATATAGACGCCGGATTTCCGGCGCAGAACACTAGCTCAGCGCCGGATGATGCCGAGGTCGGTGGCGGTCGCGACGGCCGAGGTGCGGGAGTTGACGCCGAGTTTGGTGTAGATCCGGGCCAGGTGGGACTTGACGGTGCCCTCGGTGAGGTGGAGACGGGCGCCGATGGCCTGGTTGGAAAGACCGTCGGCGACCAGGACGAGTACTTCGGCCTCGCGGCGGGTCAGGCCGGTGCCGGGGGTGCGCAGGCGGTTCATGAGCCGGTCGGCGACGGCGGGGGCGAGGGCGGTGTGGCCCGCGGCGGCGGTGCGCACCGCGGCGGCGAGATCCTCAGGCGGCGCGTCTTTGAGGAGGTAGCCCATGGCGCCCGCTTCGATGGCGGGCAGGGTGTCGGCGTCGGTGTCGTAGGTGGTGATGATCACGACGTGGGGGGCGCCGGGACGGGTGGTGATCGCGGCGGTGGCTTCGGCGCCGGTCATGCCGCCTTTGAACCGCAGGTCCATGAGGACGACGTCGATGTCTCCCACGGTGGCGCGGGCGACGGCATCCTCCGCGGTGGCCGCCTCGGCCACGACCACGAGGTCGGGCTCGGTTTCCAGCACGGCGCGCAGTCCGGCGCGCACCACGGGGTGATCGTCGGCGAGCAGGAGGCGGATGGGGGTCACGGGCTGTCCTCGGTGTCGCTGTCGGGTGGGGCGAGGGGCAGCCGTGCGGCTAGGGCGGTGCCGCGGCCTGGGGCGGTCTCGATGGTGAAGGTGCCGCCGAGGGCGTGCGTGCGCGAGCGCATGGCCGCCAACCCGAACCCGCCGCCATCGGTGGCGGGGACCGGGAGGCGGCCGGGGTCGAAGCCGGTGCCGTCGTCGACGACGTCCACGGCGACGTGGTCGTCGAGGTAGCTGAGGGTGACGTCGGCGGTGTGGGCCCTGGCGTGGTGGACGGTGTTGGCCAGGGCTGACTGGGCGACGCGCAGCAAGGCGACCTCGTGGGCGATGGGCAGCGGTGCCGGGTCGCCGGTGAGGTGGAAGCGGGTGGTGAGCCGGTGGCGGGCGGAGGTGGTGGCGCACAGGCGTTCCAGCGCGTCGGCCAGGGTGGTCTCCTCCAGCGCGGGCGGCGCGAGGGCGGCGACGAAGCGGCGGGCCTCGGCGAGGTTGTCCACCGCCGACTGGCGGGCCTGGTCGACGTAACCCGCGGCTTTCTCGGGCTTGTCGGGCAGGGCGCGTTCGGCGGCGCGCAGCAGCAACTGGATGCTGGACAGTCCTTGGGCCAGCGTGTCATGGATTTCTCTGGCCAAGCGTTCGCGTTCGCTCAGCACTCCGGCGGTGTGCTGAGCTTTCGCCAGGTCGGCGCGGGTGGCGGTGAGTTCGTCGATGAGCAGGCGCCGCTGTTCGCTTTCCCGGTAGAGGGCTTGATAGCCCCACACCACCGCGACCGCCACCGCGGCGCCGAGGGCGGGGCCGATCGCGATGGCCGGGGTGAAGGCGCCGGTGTGCGCGGCGAAGCCGGTGATCGCGGCCACCGCCGTGGCCGCCACCGCCGCCAGCCCCACGCGGCGGGACAACAGGTGGAGTTGGAGGAAGTACAGCGGGAAGGCGATCCACACCGCGTCGGCGGACAGGACCAGCAGCGCCACCCACACGCCGCCGACAGCGGCCGACCACACCGCCGCGGCGCGGCCCGACGTGCGCACCCGCGGGATGAGTGGACCCACCGCGTACACCAGCCCCAGTACCGCGGCGAGCGCGAAGACGGCCGCGGTGTCCGGCGCCCCGGCGAGCGCGGCCCGGCCCGCGGTGAGCACGAGCAGGCAGGCGACCAGCACGTGCAGGCACCAGGTCAGCACTCGGCTGGTCGGGGTGAGGGCAGGAGCGGTCGCGTCCACAGTTCTCCCAGCTTAGATGCGCACCCACTGGGTCGGCCTCTGTCGAAAGTGGTAACTCCCGGGTGTCCTTTCGAGCCGTCGAATGCCGTCCTGCGCCAGATGGCGGCGCGTGCGGCAGGGACGACAGTGGAGGCACACCGGCCATCACCGTCGAAAGGCAGACCACGCCGTGTTCGTCGCACTGAGAGACCTGAGGTTCGCCAAGGGCCGCTTCACCCTGATCGGCGTCGTCATCGTGCTCATAACCCTGTTGGTGGGCCTGTTGTCCGGGCTGACCGCGGGCCTCGGACAGCAGAACGTGTCCGCGATCACCGACCTGCCCGCCGACCGGATCGTTTTCACCGCGCCCGCCGATGGACAGGATCTGTCCTACTCGGACTCAACCGTCACCGACGCGCAGTGGCGGCACTGGGCCGCCACCCCCGGCGTGCTCCTGGCCGAACCCTTGGGCATCACGACCACCAGGGCCACCGCGGGCAACCGGAGCGCGGCGGTCTCGGTCTTCGGCGTGCGGCCCGGCTCCGCCATCGCCCCGGACAGCGACGCGATCGACGACCGGTCGGTGGTGCTGTCCATCCCCGCGGCAGCCGGACTCGGCCTCACGACCGGCGACACCGTCAACCTTGCCGGGCAGGACCTGACCGTCGCCGCCGTGCGGGGTGACGCCTCCTTCAGCCACACCCCGGTCGTGTGGGCCAGCCTCGCCACCTGGCAACACGCCGCGCCGCCCGCCGCGGGCGGCATCACCCCCGCGGCGACGGTCATCGCGCTGAAGACCGCCTCCGACACCGACTTCGACGCCGCCGACGCCGCGGCGGGCACCCGGACCGTCGCCAAGGCGGACTCGTTGTCCGCCATCGGCTCCTACAGTTCCGAGAACGGCTCCCTGCAACTCATGCGCGGCTTCCTGTTCGCCATCTCCGCACTGGTCATCGGGGCGTTCTTCACCGTCTGGACCATCCAGCGCAGCGGCGACATCGCCGTCCTCAAGGCCCTCGGCGCCTCCACCGCCACCCTGCTGCGCGACGGGCTGGGGCAAGCCATCGTCCTGCTGGTGGGCGGCACCGTGATCGGCACCGCCCTCGCCGCCGCCATCGGGACCTTCATCGCGGGTGGCACCGTGCCGTTCCTCCTCGAACCCACGACCATCCTCACCCCCGCCGCCACCATGGTCCTACTCGGCGCGCTCGGCGCGGGGCTGGCCGTTCGCCGCATCACCACTGTCGACCCACTGACCGCACTGGGGAGCGCACGATGAGCCTGACCCTGACCGACATCACCCTCACCTACCCCGACGGCGACACCCGGCTGACCGCCCTCGACCGCGTCACCCTCGACGTGCCCAGGGGCACCATGACCGCGGTGATCGGGCCCTCCGGCTCCGGCAAGTCCAGCATCCTCGCCGTGGCCGCCACCCTCATCACCCCCGACTCCGGCACCGTCACCATCGACGGCACCACGACAACGGGCATGAGTCGTGGCGCGCTCACCGACCTGCGCCGCCACAAGATCGGCATCATCTTCCAGCAGCCCAACCTGCTGCCCGCGCTCACCGCCGCCGAACAACTCCAGGTCATCGACCAGATCAGCGGCCACAAACCAGCCAAGGCCCGGCACCGGGCGCTGGAACTGCTCGACGCGGTCGGCCTCGCCGACCTGGCCGGACGCCGCCCCCACCAGCTCTCCGGCGGGCAACGCCAACGCGTCAACATCGCCCGCGCCCTGATGAACAACCCCACCGTGCTGCTCGTCGACGAGCCCACCAGCGCACTCGACCACGACCGCGGCGCCGCCGTGATCGACCTCATCACCCGCCTGACCCACCAACAGGCGACAGCCACCGTGTTGGTCACCCACGATCGCAGCCACCTCACGGCCGTCGACCACATCGCGAGGATCCACGATGGCCGCCTCCAGCCGGCAGCGTCTGCGTCCCTCACATAGCCGCCCAGCCGCCGTTCGGGTCGGCCGATATCCGGCCTGCGCGGGGGGGGGGGGGGGGGGGGGGGGGGGCTCAGCTCTCGGTGACCTCGTGGGCGGTCAGGCCGAGCATCGCCAGCAATTCGGCGCAGTCCGCGACGTCGTGGGCGTGGGCGGCCACCACCCGGGCGGCACGCGCCCGCTCGTGGGGAGTGTTCACAGTCGCTCCACTGGCGACAGTCGGCAACATGTGCCCCAGTTCCCTGACCGAGTCCAGACGTTCAACGGACATGGGTCGCCGCCCATCGACGGTGCTGCGCCAGATTCTCGGTACAGGTGCGGATGATCTCGCCCGGCGGCACCGCGACACTCGCGACCGCGGGGACCGGCACAGGGTCTGTCGTCGTCATGGGCACGCTCCGACAAGGTCCGTCGACACTACACCGAACACCGTGTGAACAGGCACAACGAGCCCGCGCCCCGATCGGAACGCTTTCCGCGATATGCGTGTGAAGTTGACCGAGTGGGTTTGGCAGGTCGCCGCGTATCCTGGATGCGAGGCCAGTGGCAGCGAGCCTGGCGGTCGAATCCGATCGTCAGCTGCCGACGGTCCGTGCCGCCCCAGACCCCGGCGGTTGTGAGTCGACATGCGGTGCCGGGGAGGTTTGGTGGGCGGCCGGTCTCGGTTGGTGCGCGGCTACGTCGCAGAACACATGGCAGTCCTGCGGTCGCCGCTGTCGGTCGCGGTGATCTGTGGGGCCGCGGTGGCACGGTTGCCGGTCATCGGCGCGGCGGTGTCGGTCCGCACCGAGCTGGTCGACTCGGAGCTGGTGCACGCGACCGGGTCACTCAGCGGCGAACTCGAAGAGCTGCAGCTGACCCTGGGCGAGGGCCCGTCAATGGATGTCCTGGCAGGCGCCCGCGCGATCCTGGTCAACGATCTGCGGGACGCGTGGTCAGTGGCTCGCTGGCCGATGTTCGGCCCGCAGGCGATCGAAGCGGGCGGGCGGGGGTTCTTCGCACTGCCTATCCGGCTGGGCGCCATCCGGGTCGGGGTCCTCGCGTTGAGCACACCGGTGGCCGCGCCGTTGCCCACCGACGCCGTGGCCGACGCGTGGGTGCTCGCCGAACTGGCCCTTGAGGTGCTCATTGACACTGGTGCCGCCATCGATCAGTTAGCCGGAGTGCCCGGCTCGGGCAGGCCGGAGGTTCATCAGGCCACCGGCATGGTGTCCGTCCAACTGGGAGTCGGGATGGCCGAGGCGATGACCCGGTTGCGGGCCAGGGCGTTCGCTGACGGCCGTCAGCTGTCCGAGATCGCGGCCGATGTGGTGGCGCGAAGACTACGATTCGACCGTGAGGACCGGGTATGACAGGTCCTGAGCCCACTACGACCTCGACGGCCCCGGAGGTGGGACCGATGCGTGATCAGCACCTGGCTGAGACGTTCGTGGAACTCGCCGACACCCTGGTCGACGACTTCGACCTGATCGAGTTCCTGCACACCCTGGTCGATCGCTGCGTGACGGTGCTCGATGTGTCCGCGGCCGGGATCATGCTGGTGGACTCGGCCGGGCAGCCGCAGGTGATGGCGTCCTCGACCGAGCACGTCCGGCTGCTGGAGCTGTTCCAGCTGCAGAGTGATGACGGACCCTGTCTTGAGTGCTACCGCACCGGTTTCGCGGTCAGCTGCCCCGACCTCGGCGAGGCGACCGAGCGGTGGCCGCGGTTCGCTCCCGCCGCGGTCGAGCACGGCTACCGAAGTGTGCACGCGCTGCCGATGCGGTTGCGGACGCAGGTGATCGGGGCGATGAATCTGTTCCACCGCGAACCGGGCAGGCTGGCGGCCTCCGTGACGCGGGTCGGACAAGCCATGGCCGACGTCGCCACCATCGGTCTCATCCAGGAGCGGCTGCTGGTCCAGCAGGACATCGTCATCGATCAGTTGCAGACAGCCCTGAACCACCGGGTCGTCATCGAGCAGGCAAAGGGAATCCTGGCCGAACGCCATGGTGTCGATCCCGCCGAGGCGTTCGCCCTGTTGCGACGGCATGCCCGAGCACACCGCCGCCAGGTCACCGACCTGGCGCTCGCCGTCATCTCAGGGGCGGTCGAACTCCCACAAGTGTCCGGTTAAGGAGGTTTAGTCCGGCTGGGATCAGCCGAACCTATGAATGGACAGTCGCCCCGGACCCTGGCGACAGCGATCGCAAGCCATCCGGAGGTACGTAGTGACTGTCGCACTCGAAAGCCTTGGGCCGCCCGCGCGCGGCGGTCCGGAGCCGATGCTCGACGGGGAGAAGACCCGAACCCAGACCGTGTTGGTCAAAGCCTTCGCCATCATCCCGCTGGTGGCGCTGGTGGCTGCCGTCCCGGTGGCCTGGGGCTGGGGGTTGGGCTGGATCGACGTCGGAATAGCCCTCTTCTTCTACACCTTGACCTGCCTGGGCATCACCGTCGGATTCCACCGGCACTTCACGCACGGCGCGTTCAAGGCCAATCGCGGTCTGCGGATCGCGCTCGCGGTGACGGGGAGCATGGCCATGCAGGGTCCCGTCATCGGCTGGGTGGCCGACCACCGCCGCCACCACGCCTACGCAGACAAAGAGGGTGACCCGCACTCCCCGTGGTTGTACGGGACGACACCGGGCGCGCTGGCCAAGGGATTCATCCACGCGCACATGGGCTGGCTGTTCGACCGCGAGCAGACCAACGCCCGCCGCTTCGCTCCCGACCTGCTCGCCGACGCCGACATTCGACGCGTCGACCGGCTCTTCCCGGCGCTGTCGGTGGTCACCTTGCTCGCACCCGCGGTGATCGGTGGGCTGGCGACAGTGTCATGGTGGGGGGCGGCCACGGCGTTCTTCTGGGCCAGCCTGGTCCGGGTCTCGCTGCTGCACCACGTGACCTGGTCGGTCAACTCGATCTGCCACATGCTGGGCGAGCGACCGTTCGACGCCAGGGACAAGTCCACGAACTTCTGGCCGCTCGCCGTTGCCTCAATGGGCGAGTCCTGGCACAACTCGCATCACGCCGACCCCACTTGCGCACGCCACGGCGTCCAACGCGGACAGGTCGACATCTCCGCTCGGGTCATCTGGGCTCTCGAGAAGCTCGGTTGGGCCACTCAAGTCCGTTGGCCCACGGCTGAACGGCTTGCCCGGAAACTCAAGTCATCCCCGGCTGGGGCCTAATCGATGGACGTGGGTCGGCTCGTGCGTGCGGCGAGCAGTCCCAGGATGATCATCCCCGCGCCGAGTCCGAGGTGCAGCCAGTTGTCGGCGTCGTTGACGGGGACAAAGTTGGCCGCGCTGTCGTGGTCGATGACCATGCCGTAGATCCACAGGACCAGGTAGATGGCCCCGCCGCCGATCAGAAAGGCTCGTGCGCCGCTCACGGTGCGCGCCAGACCGAGTCCGACCAGCCCGAACGCCGCGTGCACGAGGTTGTGCAGGATCGAGACGTTGAACAGGCCGAGCAGCAGCGCGCCGGACTCGTGTCCGGCGAACTCAAGCTGGTCGTAGTTCGTCGTGGCGCCGGGAATGAACCCGAGGATCCCGACCAGAAGGAAAACCGCCGCGACCGCCGCGGCGAGGAGTTGTCCGGGGTGCCGACCGCCGACGACTTGGCGGGCTCCGGTGTCGTGGGATGCCATGACCGTCTCCCTTCCACCGCCGCCAGGGGAGGGATCGCCCGCGTGGTCGACGGTTTCGATCACTCAACGGTAACCCCTGGCGCACGCATGCGCACGCCGTGTCGACCCGATTCACTCCTTGCCAAGAGGTGCGCGGGTCGGTCACAGCGTCACGTCCCACAGGCCGAGCTTGGGTGGAGTCCATTTGGTGGAGTCTGAACCGTCGAAGTCGACGTCAGGTCGCCACCGGCAGGTCGGCCAGGCGCCACTCGAGCATGCCCTCCGACAGCCTGCTCGCCCGGCGGCCCTGTGCGGTGAGCAGACGGACGGCGTCGTGGGCGAAGACGCAGTAGGCGCCGCGGCAGTAGGCGACGATCTCTTGGTCGGCGGGGAGTTCGGCGAGTCGCTGGGGGAGTTCGTCCAGTGGGATCGATACCGCGCCGGGGATGTGGCCCGCGGTGTACTCCTCGCGTGGGCGGACATCGATCACCGTGACCTCGCCGCGTCGGGCTCGGCGCAGCAGTTCCTCGCGGGTGACCTCGTCGGTGTCCGGCCCGAGGTAGGCGGCGCGGGCGGCCTCGGCGTCGGGGAGGCGGTCGCGGGCGACGGTCCGGACCAGCGCGAAAAGCGCGGCGACGTCATCGCCCGCGAGTCGGTAGTGGATTTTCGTCCCCTCGCGTCGGGTCGCGACGAGGTTGGCCTGTTTGAGGGTCTGCAGATGGGACGAGGCCGTGGTGAGGCCGAGATCGGCGGCCCGCGCTAGTGCTTCGACGGTGCGCTCGCCCTGGGCGAGCATGTCGAGCAGCTCCAGCCGCTTTCCGCTGCTCAGCGCCTTGCCGACGCGGGCGAACTGGTCGAACAGGGCGGTCTTCGCGGCACGGTGACCCATACTTCTCCAATCATCTATGGAATAGTGTAGAACAGGTGGGCGGGTGGCGTTCAGCCAGCCGTGAACGTGAGGAGGCAGCCGTGGCCGCGCTGGATGTGGTTCCGCTCGTCGACGAGGGGTTGGGCAACTCGGCTTACCTGGTCGACCTCGGCGACGGGCGGGCGCTCGCCGTCGACGTCAGCCGCGACCTACGTGCGGTGCGCGCGATGGCCGAGCGGCGGGGTCTGCGGATCGCGTTCGCCGCGGACACGCACCTGCACGCCGACTTTCTCTCCGGCGCCCGGCAGCTGTCGGCGACCGATGGCGCCCAAGTGCTGGCGTCCGCGGCGGGGCAGCGGGAGTTCACCCACACCGGTCTGCGTGACGGGGACGAGGTCGACCTCGGCGGCCTGCGACTGCGCGTGCTGGCGACGCCGGGCCACACCCATGAGCACCTGTCGTTCGTGCTCTCCGACGGCGACCGCGCCATCGGGGTGTTCACCGGCGGGTCGCTGCTCGTCGGGTCCGCGGCCCGCACCGACCTGGTGTCCCCGGAGCAAACCGAGTCGCTCGCCCGCGCGCAGTTCGCCTCGCTGCACCGGCTGGCGGCGCTGCCGGGGGAGACCGCGGTGTGGCCGACGCACGGCGCGGGCTCGTTCTGCTCGGCGCCGCCCAGCCAGGAGCGAACCTCCACCGTCGCGCGGGAACTGGCGTCCAACCCGCTGCTGCGCGTCGCGGACGCCGACGCGTTCGTCGCGGCGCTGCTCGGCTCGCTGGGCAGCTTCCCGTCGTACTTCCTGCGCCTGGCCGAGGTGAACCGCCGCGGACCCGCCGTGCTCGACCAGGCGCCCACGCTGCCCGCCGTCGACATCGCCGCGGTGCGCGCCGCGGGGGCCGAACTCGTCGATGTCCGCCCGGCGGCCGCGTTCGCCGACGGCCACATTCCCGGCGCGCTGTCGATCCCGCTGCGACCGGCGTTCGCGTCCTGGCTGGGCTGGCTGGCGCCGCACGACCGGCCGATCGTCATCGTGCGCGACCCCGGGCAGGACCCGGCCGAGGTCGCCTGGCAGGCCGCCAAGATCGGCTACGACAACCTGATCGGCGAACTCGGCGGTGGCATGGCGGCCTGGGACGCGGCAGGCCACCCGATCACCCGCACCCGCCTGGCAGGCGGCAATGACCTCTCGGGCGTCCGCGTGCTCGACGTCCGTCAGACCTCGGAGTACGTCGACGGCCACGTCCCCGGCGCCGTCCACATCGAACTGGGCGAACTGCCCGCGCGGGTCGACGAACTCGCGGCTGAGCCGACGGTGGTGATGTGCGGCCACGGGGAACGCGCGATGGGCGCGGCCAGCGTGCTCGAAAGCGCCGGACACCGTGACCTCGCCGTCCTCGTCGGCGGACCCGGCGACTGGACCAAGGCCACCGGCCGGAAGCTGGAAACCGGGGAGTGACGACCGCGCTGGGCTTGCGGGCCAACCTGGCCCAGTTCAGTCTGCTCGTGGCCGTCAACGCCCTCGTCGGCGGCATGCTCGGACAGGAACGCACCGTGCTGCCGCTGCTCGCCGAGCAGGAGTTCCACCTCGGCGCCTACACCGCCGCGCTGACCTACATCCTCGCCTTCGGCGTCACCAAGGCCGCCACCAACTACTTCGCGGGTACCTTCTCCGACCGTTACGGCCGCAAACCGGTGCTCCTGGCCGGGTGGCTCATCGCGATCCCGGTGCCGCTGCTGCTGATCTGGGCGCCGCACTGGGGCTGGATCGTGGCCGCCAACGTCCTGCTCGGCGTCAACCAGGGCCTGACCTGGTCCACGACGGTGATCATGAAGATCGACCTGGCCGGACCCTCCCGGCGTGGTCTGGCGATGGGCCTCAACGAGGCCGCCGGGTACCTCGCCGTCGCCGCCACCGCATTGGCCACCGGCTACCTCGCCGCCCGCTACGGGCTCAGGCCCGCGCCCTTCCTGCTGGGCCTGTCCTACGCCGCACTGGGTCTGGGACTGTCGGTGTTGTTCGTCCGCGAGACCCGCGACCACGCCCGCCTCGAAGCCGCCACCCACCAGGTCCGCGACGACCTACATGGCGAGCTGACCGACCGCGAAGTGTTCGCCCACACCAGTTTGCGTGAACCTGCCCTGTCCGCGGCGAGCCAGGCCGGGATGGTCAACAACCTCAACGACGGACTCGCGTGGGGGCTGTTCCCGATCCTGTTCGCCACCACCGGCATGTCCATCGGCCGCATCGGCGTCCTCGCCGCCCTCTATCCCGCGGTCTGGGGACTCGGCCAGCTTGTCACCGGACCGCTGTCGGACCGGTGGGGCCGCAAACACCTCATTACCGGGGGCATGTTCACCCAAGCCGCCGCGCTCGCCGTGTTCGCCACCGCCGACACCTTCGCCGTGTGGGCCGTCGCCGCCGCACTGCTGGGTGCGGGCACCGCGATGGTCTACCCCACCCTGCTCGCCACGATCGGCGACGTCGCCCACCCGGCCTGGCGGGCCCGCGCGGTCGGCGTCTACCGGCTGTGGCGCGACGGCGGCTTCGCCGTCGGCGCCCTGCTCGCCGGCACCGTCGCCGACCTCTACGGCCTGCGCCCTGCGATCTGGACGGTCGCCGCGATCACCGCGGCGTCGGGCCTGATCGTCGCCGTGCGCATGTATGAGACCCACGGTGCGGGGATCCGTCTCGGATGAAGATGTCCTCTGGCTCAGCGTTCGCTCAAGGCTTCTTGTCGGGCTCGCCTGCGGCATCGCGGATGTCTGGTGGGGCGCTCCCTCGTTTTTCAGCGTCTTGTCCTGGATCAGCGATCTCAAGGGCGCCTGCGGCGTCGCTGCGCGATCAGCAAGCTGACCCTTGACATCCCTGATCCAGGACAAGGGATTGCCGGGACGAGGGTGCAGGGGGAAGTGCAGGGACCTGCGGTCCCCAAAGCCACCCGCCCCCCGTCCCTCGCCGTCGTGGTCAGCCTGCTCCCAGGATGGCGAAGGAGGCCCAGTTGGCGGGGGCGGCGAACGGATGGGCCTGGTACTGGGGTTGTGCGGCGATGGCGGCTTGGCGGGACCAGTTGGCGAGAGACGGGGCCTGGCCTTGGCGACACTTGTTCGTGTTGTCCTGCCAGGTGACGTACTCGTCGACGTTTCCGGCGGCCCGGTGTGCGGCGGCGACGACGCGACAGGCGAGGGTGGTCCGGTCGTCGCCGGTGGTGGCGTCGAGTGTGGCCCAGGCGATCAGGTCGCGCGCGGTGGCGTCGCGGAGTCGCCGCTGCGCTTCCGCAAGCGCCGCACCGACCCTGGTGAACTCCAGCGAGTTCAGCGTTTCGTAGAACCAGGTCATCAGCAGCGCGGTGGCGAGGTCGGGTACGCGCCGGAAGCTGGTGATCAACGCCGTCGCTCCGGCGCCGAGCAGGGCGCGGCCGAGTCCGGCGAGTTCGTCGCCCGCGTGCACTTTGTGCATTCCGGTGTTGCACGCGCTGAGGACCACCACGACCCCCGCCCAGTCGAGCCCTGCCAAGTCGGACAGGGGGACCAGACCCGGCAGGCCGTCCGCGTCGGCCAGGACCAGGCCGCTGAGTTCCGGACGGCGTTCGTTGAACACGCCGTGGCACGCCAGGTGCACGAGCCCGACCGGCTGTTCACGCAACGCGCCCGCCAGCCAGTCGAGAGTCACGTCCTGGCCCAGTCGCGGCGCGGACGCACCCAGTCGCGCCGCGGCGTGGGCGCACTCTCCACGCGCGAAGGGCAGGTCGCCGGACGGATCACCGGCGACCAGAGCCACTCCGGCGAGCTGTGGCCGCGCCCGCTTCGTGCGCAAGACCGAGGCGCTGGGCAGCAGGAACGTCCGTGCGCGGGCGTCGGGTGCCCCGGCCTTCAGGTGTAGCGGCAGAAGGTGAAGTCGTTGGTGTGGCACGACGTAGACCGACCCGTCTCGCGCCGCGTCGTCGATGACTTGACTCAGGCGGGTGTAGACCGGGTTGGCGAGCACCGGGCCCAGATCCTCTTCGACCAGCAGCCGATACAGGTCGTCAAGGTCGGGATCGTCGGCGGTGGCGACGATCCTGGTGGCGATGCCCGCCGCGCTGATAGTCAGCGCGTGGATCGCGCGACTGGCGACGAAGAACTCGACCAGCGCGGCGCCGTCCAGCAGGGTCGTCACCTCCGCCACGGTGATCGGCTCGGCCAGCCGGTGCGCCTTGACCTCGGGGGAGGCGTCGGCGAGTTCGTCCCACAGCTGGGTCAGCCGGTCGCGTACGCGGTCCAGTTCTTCCTTGCGGCGCAACAGAAGGCGCGCTTGTTCGTTGGGCGGGTCCTCGGTCTGGTCCGCAGGGGAACGCAGCCGCTGCAGTTCGCTCCACAGCCGGCTCTCCTCGGCGAGCAGCGGGTGGTCCGTCTCGCCGGACGGCCGCTGGTTGCCGAGCGCGTGCAGCAGGGCCCGGGACTTGGCCCGTTCCAACAGCTCGAACGCCTCCGTCCGGTAGCCGAGGTGCAGGGCGAGTTCGGCGGCGGCGAGGTAGTGCGAGGCGGCGGTGCCCGCGAGTTGGTCGGTCTCGCCGAGGCCGAGCGGGCCAGGGTGCACCTGTTCGAAGGCCGCGCAACCGTCGCGGAACCGGTGCAGGGTCTGCTTGGTCCACTCGCCCGCGCGGAAGTCGACCAACGCGATCGCCGTGTGGATCGAATAGCGCAGGTTCGGCTGGGTGAGGCTCTCGCTGATCGCCTCCAACTCGTCCCGGACGGAACGGGCCTCGTCGAACCGGGCGTGCTCGGCCAGAAACCGCAGGAGCCTGCACAACCGGGTCACCCGCGTGTCGTCGCCAACCTTGTCCGGATACCTCGCCACGATCTCGATCGAGCGCCGAAGGGACCGCTCAGCCAGGTCCACCGCGTCGAACAGGTCGCAGAGTTCGAACTCCATGCGGTCCAGCGCGCCGCCGTCGTTCTCGCCGCCATCCGAATCGGGACTGACGCTGCGGGCCATGAAGGAATGCAGGGCGCGAGCCTGCGCGAGCAGTTCCAGCGGGTTCGGACCTGAGCCGACCTCAAGGTGGGTCGAAGCGGCCAGCAGACCGATCAAGGCGCCGAACTCGCCCTGGGCGTCGCCAAGTCGATGCGCTTCCACCCTGGCTCGTTCGAGCACGGCCCAAGCCCGGCTGGGGTGTCCCGTGGCCGTGTGGATCTGACCGAGCACCGCCCACACCTTGGGCAGCTCATGGTGGGCGCCGAGGTGTTGCCAGGTCAGCTCGACCAGTCGCAGCTCCGCCTCCGCGTCGGTGTAGCGGTGCTCCAGGAACAGCTGGATCGCGTTCTTCAGACCGGATTTGGCGATCTGGTTGGCGACCGCGTACCGGAATCCGTCCACGGACAAGGGAGTGCCCGGATCCGACGCTTTGAACCGCGCGACCAAGTTGTTCACCATGGCGTCGAAGGCGGGATGCTGCAGCGACGGCGTGTCCGGGTCGCTGATCCGGCGCCGCATCTCCTCGTTGATCGCCACGACCCGCCGCACATACCCGTCGACATAGTGCGCGGCGTCGACCCGCGCGTGGATCCGATGGATCAGTTCGTGTGCGGCGACGAAGGCGTCGGTCGATCTTGCCGGGTCGAGTTGCCTGGCCAGCGTGGCGAGGTTGATGAGTGCTTTGAACCGCTCGTAGTCCGCGCCCGCCTCGCCGAGCATCGTCACCGCGTACTCGCAGTGCTGGACCGCCTCGGCGACGCGGCCCCGACGTTCCAGCTCCCGGCTGAAGTTGTCGAGGATGACACCGCGGACGACGGTGCTGACCCCCGGCAGGCCGAGCGCCTCGCGGTAGACGTCCTCGGCGCGGTCGTCGCGCATCCGGTGCAGGACTTCGGCGTAGGACTGGAGTTCCGCGGCGAGGCCGTCGCCGTCGCTGAACGCACGGGCGAGCTCGACGGCCATGCCGTACCACTCGCTCGCCTCGGGGAGGTTCTCCTCGGCCAGTGCCACCGACGCGATCCCGGCCGCGGCGATGCTCTGCATGTTGCCCGCCGTCCGGGCGTCGGACTCGGTGTATCGGGACGCGATCTCGAAGGCCTGGGCGTAGCGCATCCGCGCGTCGTCGAACCGCAGGCCGATCCGCGCGCACTGGCCAAGCATCTGGAACACCCCGAAACTGGCTTCGGTGATGAACCTCAGCGCGATCGGCTCAACCCCGGCGAGCACCTGTCCGGCCTCGGTGAAGCGACCGCCGGTGATGAGCCGCCTGGCCGCCACCGCCTGTTCGAGGAGTCTCCGGTAGTCGACCCTGATCTGCTCGACCTCGGCATCGCCGAGGATCTCGACGCGCGGCTTCTCGTCGCTCACCCCGCCGCTCGCCGCAGGATCGACTCGGGATCGTCGTCCCAGTCCGCGTCCGAGCCGCGCGGGTCCCCACGGTGTTCGGCGCCGTCACCGAATCGGGCGACCAGATCGCCGTAGAGTCGTTGGTACTCGGCGAACAACGTCTCCTGCTGCGGCCGGATCAACTCGTCGGTGTGGATCGCGCCCGCGGTCTGCCGCCAAAGCCGCCGCGCCGCGCCGAGGTCGCCGTTGATCACGTGCTGGCGAGTCTGCTCCCATAAGCCGTAGAACTCCAGGCCGCGGTAGTCGTCCCGGAACTCGCGTGCCTCGACGCTGATCAGGATGAAGTCGTGGTCGCGGTAGGCGACCAGGTTCCCGTCCCGCAGCCGGTGCAGCCTGCCGTCCTTCACCCGCAGCTCAGCCAGTTCCGCCGCGGAAGCCGTGGGGCGACGGAGAACGGCGAAGTCCATCGGCCGCAACTCGGTGGCCGAGCCCGGCTCGCCGTAGGGCGCGGACCAGGAGTGATAGGTCCCCACCCGGAGTTCCAGCTCCGACATGTCGAGGAACGACTCCACCCCGCGCACAAGGGAGTCGGCCACCGTCGCCGTCGCCGCGAGGCCCGCGAATCCCACCGCGCCCGCCACGTCCTCGACCAGTTTCAGCGACCGCGCCAGCCAATCGACGGTCTTCAACCGGAACAGCGCGACCAGGAGACTGACATCGTCGCCCTCGTACGGCACCGGACCAGCGACCCGCACATTGCACACTTCCAGCGCGTCATCGACCCCGCTGACCTGCAACCGCCTGCCGAGCGTGGCCGCGCCGAGCACCGTGGGCACCGCCACCCGCCTGCCGCGTCGGATGAACTCGGAGACGACCGTCGCGAACGGGGTGTACTCCCGCCACAGTTCCCGTTCGTCGGTCAGCCACATCTGGCGGATCCGGACTTCGAGGTAGACCTCGTTCGGCACGAAGGCCGTGGTGGGGCGGCCTTCGCTGGGGACCGGCACGGTTACTATGCCCTCGGCCTGCCGTCTCAGTACCCGGTTGACCAACTGCCCCACACCCACGGCACCTCCAGGGTCTCGACCAACATCATATCGGCGGGGTGTCGTCGGATCGCAGTCCGATCATGGATGGCGATCCCTACCGGCTGGCGGTTCGGGCCAGTGATCCATTCGAGCTACGCACGTGGACGTGGACCAAATCCGATCACTACGCTGGCCGGGGTGAGCGACTCCTCCGCGAACTCCGAATCGGGTCGCGGCAGATTGTCCGAACTCAAGCATCGGCTCAAGCAGATGCAGGACGCCGCCGCCGATGAGATTGGCAGGCGGGTGGGTGGGCAGGCGTTCGACACCATCGCCAGTCTCGCGAAGAAGCTCGCCGAGCGGCGCGCACCGGTCGACCCAGTCGAGGTGCGGGAATTTGACAGGTCCACGTGGGCCGACGAGCCGAAGTCCGTCCTGGCGACCTTCCAGGGGCAGAGCACCGACGCGGTCCACCATCACATCGTCATCGCCGAGTTCAAACGGATCCGGCCGCCGGGATCGGCGGCGATCCCCCTCGTTTCGGTGACCACGGCGGACACCATTGTGACCTTCCCGCTGCACAGTTCGAAGTGGCACTACCGGCCCGAATTGGAGACGACGAAACGCAACCCGACCTCGCTCAAGGTGCTGGGCATTCTTTCAGTTCCGCTGACCGCGGGCCTGAGCCTGTTCCTGCTGGGGATCAAGACGGAAACCGTCACCGGACATCTGGTGCTCACCATCCGCGCCACCGACCGGGACCGTGACATCCGGTTTGAGGACATCTTCGTACCTGTCTATGGCCGGATTCACCGGATGATCAACGAGCACCTGCTGGACGCACTGGTCGCCAGGAACAGTTGACACCTAGCGTTTGGTCAGCTCCTTGCCGCAGTGGACCCGACCGTCAGCGGATGCGCCACCCAGCGCAGGAAGACCCTAGTTCGCATACTTCGTCGAGCGGCTCGTGCCGGTGTGCGCACAATTGCTGGACGCCGCGGTCGACGCGGGTGAGATCAGTGTGGACATCAGCGCCTACGAGTTGATGCGTGGTATCGGAAACCTTTGCGTCTCAGGGGATCGCGACCCCCGCTACGACGCACGCCGCCTGGTCCAACTCCTGATCGCAGGCCTGCGGGGCTGAGGCGGTCAGCGGCGCAGCGCCTCCGCCGGTGGCTTGCGCAGTGCCAGTCGGGTCGGCACTTCGATGGTGACGAAGGCGAGGCAGACGATGACCGCCACCGTGACCGGAAGCAGCAGGACCGGCCCCGCGGGCCACGGCGTGCCGAGGAAGCCGATGCTGAGGAAGGCCAGCGGCAGCGCGGACACAGCCAGTCCCGCGATGGTCGCCGACCCGGCGACGGCGGCGGCCTCCCGCCGCACCATGGCCCGGATCTGGCGGTGCGTGGCACCGATGAGGCGCAGCGTCGCGATCTCGTGGGCTCGTTGTGCCGTCATCGCGACGATCTTGTTCGCGATGCTCAAGAGCAGATAGCCCAAGATCACGCTGATGGCCGCGAGGTTGAGCCAGAGCCCGGCCGGAGCCGCGGTGGGCGCCGCGTCCGTGTTTTCTAGGTCAATGCCGGGCCGTGCCTCGACCAAGGCTGTCAAAGCGTTCGCGGAAGCGGCGGTTCCGTCGGTCCGGACGAGGATGCTCTGATCGAGGCCGGACGTCGTGTGTCCCTTCACGAGGTCGTGGGACAGTGCGACCGGACCGAAGCCGAGGCCGCGCTCGTAGATCGCGACGACGCGCGCCTGGACGGGGGAGCCGTCCCCGAGCAACAGGTTCACCGTCTGGCCGAGTGGTGCGTCCCGTGCTTGGGAAACGTCGCCGCTGATGGCGATCGTGTCGCCCGTCAGCTGGTCCAGGTCACCGGCGCGCACGTCGAGATCGAGCACACCCGCCGCCCCCGGGCCGAGGACGATCGCCGACTCCGTCTCGGACTCCACGTCGCCGAACACCCTGTGCGGCCACACGATCGAGGTGCCGGAGACGGAGGCGGCGCCTTGGACACCGGGGGATGTCTTGGTCGCTGCCAGGAGATCGCGCGGCACGCCGCCGAGAGCGTCCGCGCCGATCCGGTGCTGCGCCAGCGTTGCGGCCCGCGCGTCCGCTGAGGTCGCGCTCAGCACGGTCGTCTGGGACAGCCCCCAGGTGATTGCGAAGGCCACCGCCATGGCCAGTGCCGTCATCACCCCGGCGAATCGCTGGGCGTGTCCCCGCAGGTTGGACGCGGCCAGCCACGTCGAGACGGCGGCGCGACGCGGCAGGCGCGCGACGAACACCCGCCCGACACGACTCACGGTCCACGGGCCCGCCATCGCCAGCCCGATCGCGGCGAGGATGCCCGCGGTCGATGTCGCGGCGGCACCGAGTTCCGTCGGGACAACGATGGGCGTCACTGAGAGCACGGTCGCGGCCACGATGACCAGCAGTCCCGCCAGCGCCCGCAAACGATTCGGTGTGCGCGGTTCACTCGTCGACTGGGCGACCGCCTCGGTGGCGGGCATGCGCGAGGTCCGCCACGCCGCCGCCCGCGTGGTCAGCTGGACCAAGGCGAGCATGAGGGCGGCGGCGGCGAGCCCAGGCAGCGCACTGACGGTCGACGGAAGCGCCGCGGGCAGGAGCCCGAGTTGGATCAGCAGGTCGCGCAACTGGCCTGCCAGCAGGTATCCGAGCGCCACCCCCGGCGCCATGACCAGCAACGCGACGACGGATGCCTGCCCCGCGACCAGGCGGCGCACCTGGAGGGGGGTCGCGCCGACGGCGCGGAGCAGGGCGAGCTCGCGTTGTTGCCCGCTGAGGGAGACCGCGCAGGCGCCTGCCACGACGAAGCCGATGATCATCAGGATCAAACCGGCCAGGGACGCGGCCAGCAGGAGCAGGAGGCCGCGCGCCGCGGTGGTCCCTGGTGCGCCGGAGTCACCCCGGTCGGCGCCGGTCGAGACCGAGAGGTTCGGAGTCCGGTCGCGGATGGCGGTGGCCACGCTCTCGACGGCTTCCGGTGCGGCCTTGATGCCGATGAGGTCGACGGCGGTGGACGAGCCCTGGGTCAAGGCGGCCATCCCGCTGGCGGCCGAGTCGGCGAAGAAAAGCTCGTCCGTGGCGCCCTGCACCACCGCCGACACCCGGAACGAGGCCGCGGGCTCGCCCGCGACGGTGATCTGGACGTCGTCGCCCGGCTTCACGTCGGCGGCCTCGGCCGCGGTGCGACCGAGCGCCACCTCGTTCTGGCTACGAGGAGGCGAGCCGACCACACCTGGTTTCTCGATCAGGTCGACGGAGGCCCAACCGTGGCCTGCCGTGCGCGGGTCGGCCGAGGGCACCACGTCGCCCGCGGAACTTACGGCGGCGGCAGGGAAGCTGACGTCACCCACGGCGCGGGACACCCCAGGGAGGGCGGCCAGGTCGGTGACGAGGTCGGCGGGGAGCCTGCGCCGTTCGGCGAACGAGACGGGGAGACCCTCCTGGGTCGGCATGCTCTGCTCGGCCGAGACCACGATGTCGGCCCCGCCGAGCCTGCCGGTCGGTGCGTGGGAACTCAGCCCCGTCTCGACGATGACGCCGGTGGCCGTCACCAGGGTGAGACCGCCCAGGATCGCCAGCGCGACCGCGATCATCGAACTGATCCGGCGGCGCGCCATGCGCGCTGCGAGCGAGATCATCGCAAGCCCTTCGTGATGGTGACGAGGCGGTGGGCCAGATCGGTGGCGTCGGGACGCACGACGGTGGCGATCACGCGACCGTCGGCCATGACCAGGGCCGTGTCCGCGCGGGCGGCCGCGGCCGGGTCGTGGGTGACCATCACGACCGTCTGCCGCAGTTCGGCGGAGATCTCGCCGAGCAGGTTCAGCACGGCGTGCGCGGCCTGGAGGTCGAGGGCGCCGGTCGGTTCGTCGGCGAACACGACCGCGGGCCGCGCGACCAGGGCCCGAGCGATCGCCGCGCGTTGCTGCTGGCCCCCGGAGAGCTCGGCGGGCCGGTGGTGCAGGCGGTCGCCGAGCCCGACACGGTCGACGAGCTCACGCACCCAGCGCGAGTCGGGGGTGGTCCCGGCCAGCCGCAGGGGGAGGGTGATGTTGTCCTCGACACTGAGCGAGGGCAGCAGGTTGTAGGCCTGGAAGATGAACCCCACGCGGTCCCGGCGCAGCTCCGATCGCCGGTTCTCGCTGAGCTGACCGGTGTCCTGGCCGTCGATCATGACCCGCCCGGTGGTCGGGATGTCGAGGCCCGCTGCGCAGTGCATGAGCGTGCTCTTGCCGGAGCCCGATGGCCCCATCACCGCCATGAATGTGCCGCGCTCGACGACGAGAGACACGTCGTCCAGTGCTCGCACGCCCCCCGGATAGGTCTTGCTGGCGCGAGTGAGTTCGATCGCGGGGGCCTGCCGCCCGAGTTGGCGGTCCTGGGTGATCATGGGTCCTCTTCGGTGGTGTCGTTGTTGGCTTCGACGCTACGAAGAACAGGCCGTGCGGACGATCCTGTGAGCGACCCGAAGGGCGGTATAGCCAGCACCACCACAGGTGGCCCGGCAGCGGGATGGGGCGCGACGCGGTCTCCGGACAGGCTGAGGTGGTCCGCGAATCCGCTTCACCGAGGAGGCACCGCATGACCGACTCACGACCGCTCCCGACCACGTCCCCCAACCGCGCTCAGCGGCGCCGATGGCCGTGGGTCGCCGCCACCGCGGTCGTGCTCGCGGGCGCGGCAACGGGTCTGGTCGTGCAGCCCGCACTGGGCGGCGAGGCGGCTGCCACGATGAGCGGTTCGGCGGGCGGGCGTCCCATGCAGGTCCGGCTCAACGCCCTGGTGCGCGACGAGGGTTTCCCGGCGAGCCTTGCGGCGGTGCGTTCCGCGGATGGCCGGATTCGCAACTTCACCGCGGGGGTCGCGAGCCTGACCGAAGGCGGCAAGGTTCCGACCGACGGTCACGTCCGGATCGGCAGCAACACCAAGACCTTCGTCGCGACCGTCGTTCTGCAGCTCGTGGGGGAGGGCAAGGTCGGCCTTGACGACCCGATCGAGAAGTACCTGCCCGGACTCGTCCGCGGCGACGGGATCGACGGCCACCACATCACCGTCCGCCAACTGCTCCAGCACACCAGCGGGCTGCCGGACTACGACGAGGAGATCGGCGGCAACTTCGAGGCGCTGCAGCACAACTATCTCGACCCACGGGGAGTCCTCGACAAGGGTCTGAGCCATCCGGCGCTGTTCGCCCCTGGCACCGCGTGGTCCTACAGCAACACCAACTACCTGCTGGCAGGCCTGTTGATCGAGAAGGTCACCGGTCGGCCGGTCGGTGAGGAGATCACCCGCCGGGTGATCGACCGGATCGGTCTGCGCGACACCTCCTGGCCAGGGGTAGGCGACCAAAGCATCCCCGGGAGGCATCCGCAGGGGTACTTCGCGGCCAAGGAAGGCGCGCCGTTGGTGAACGTGACCACAATGGACCCGTCGTGGGGCTGGGCGGCTGGGCAGCTGATCTCGACCCCCAGCGACGTCACGCGCTTCTTCACCGCACTCCTGGGCGGTCGGTTGCTCAAGCCTGAGCAGCTGGCTGAGATGAAGAAGACCGTGGCCGCACCGCATTCGAGCGTCCGGGGTGACGAGCGGTACGGACTGGGAATCCAGACGTTCACCTTGAGCTGCGGGGGTTTCGCCTGGAGCCACGGTGGGGACATCCCGGGATTCGAGACCCGCAACGCGGCGACCGAGGACGGTCGCGTCGTGTCCCTGACGGTGACGTCCCTCCCCACCACAGAGAAGGCCGCCAGGCACGTCGAGGACGTCGTCGACGCCGCGATGTGTGACTGACCCGCCCGGTCGCGGGGGCGCTGCCGCCCCCGCGACCTAACGCGAGGACCGCTGCTCGTCGTCGAGATACCGCAGGACGGCACTGACCCGGCGGTCGGCTCGATCGCTCGGCGCCAGGTCGAGCTTGGCGAAGATGTTGCGGATGTGTTTGTGCACCGCCCCTTCGCTGACGACGAGACGCTCGGCCACCGCCAGGT
Source organism: Alloactinosynnema sp. L-07 (assembly GCF_900070365.1). NCBI lineage: Bacteria > Bacillati > Actinomycetota > Actinomycetes > Pseudonocardiales > Pseudonocardiaceae > Alloactinosynnema > Alloactinosynnema sp. L-07. The sequence continues at coordinate 1,617,681 of NZ_LN850107.1, forward strand.
TGCCCAGCCCTTCCGCCATCAGGGCCAACACCTCGCGCTCCCGGGCGGTGAGCCGGTCGAGCCGCTTGTCGGGACGGCTGCGCACCAGCAGTTGGGACACCGCCTCGGGGTCGAGCGCCGTGCCGCCCGCCGCGACGCGCCGCAGGGCGTCGAGGAACTCCTCGACCCGGCCGACCCGCTCCTTGAGCAGGTATCCCAGGCCCGCGGCGCCGCCTGCCAGGAGTTCCGTGGCGAAAGTCTGCTCGACATAGGCCGACAGGACCAGGATCGCCAGAGCGGGTTGGCGCCGTCGGGCCTCGACCGCCGCGCGGATGCCCTCGTCGGTGTGGGTCGGGGGCATCCGCACGTCCACGATCGCCACGTCGGGTCGGTGTTCGTCGAGCGCCGCCAGGAACTCGATCGGTGTGGCCGTCGTGGCGACCACGTCCAGGGATTCGGCGCGCAGCAGCAGCGCGAGCCCTTCACGAAGCAGCGCGTCGTCCTCGGCGATCACGATCCGCACGGCAGGTCGACCTCCAGTGTCGTTGGCCCACCAAGGGGGCTGGTGAGCAGGAATGTGCCGTCGTGGGCCTCGACGCGTTGGCGAATGCCGGTCAGACCGGTGCCGCCGCCCTCCGCGGCACCCCCCGCGCCGTCGTCGGTGACACGGACGCGGAGGCGACCTCCGTGGTTGTTCACCGTGACGGTGGCGTGCCGGGCGCCGCTGTGTCGGGCCACGTTCGTCATGGCCTCGGAGACGGCGAAGTAGGCGCTGGACTCGACCGAGGCCGGGCAGCGGCCGATCAGGTCGATGTGGACAGTGGTTGGGATGACCGAGTGTGCGGCCAGGCTGGTCAGCGCGCCGTCGAGACCACGGTCGGCGAGCACCGGCGGCAGGATCCCACGGGCGACGGATCGCAGCTCGCTCAACGCCTTCTCGGCCGCTGTCTGCGCCTGTCCGAGCAACTCGTCGGTCTGGGACGGGTCGCGCTCGAGCGTGCGCCGCGCGGCACCGATCAGCACCGTCACGGCGACGAGCGTGTTCTGGGTGCTGTCGTGCAGGGCGCGTTCGATCCGGCGCAGCTCGACCGCGTGCGCGTCGAGCGCCGCGGCGCGGGTGGCGGTGAGCTCGGCGATCCGCTGCGGTATGTCGGTGCCCGGCAGCGGGCCCAGGAGCAGGCGGCCTCTGCGCATCTGGAGCCGCGCGAGTGATGGCGTCAGAAGGACCGTGAGGGCGAGCCATACCAAGGCGGACAGAGTAACGAGCCAGGCACCTGTCCAGTCGCGTACCACCCAGAACCACAGCGTCGCGGACGCGACCTCATCCGCGGGCAACAGTGTCCACCATGCGGGGAAGGTCAGGTCTCGCACCGCCGACAGCGGCAGCATGACGCCGAGGACCCCGAGCAGGAATCCGCCCGTCGCGTGTCCGGCCAACCACGCCAACTCACGTCGCACGTCGGTGTCGGCCAGGGCGGTGCGGACCCCAGTCGGCCACGGGGCGGGTTCCACGAGGTCGACGCCCCACTGCCGCAACCGTGCCCGCTCCCGTTGCGCGACACCGTGCGCGGTGCGGAGTGCGCCGGGTAGCAGAAGCAGCCCGACACCGATGAGTGAAGCCACGATGGTGACGGTGAGCCAGAGCAGCGCGAGCAGGGCCAGCGCCGAGGTCGCGAGCCCGCCGCACACCTGCAGGAAGGCCGTCGATGTCCTCCGCCACAGCGGTTCCAGCCGTCGCATACCCTCTCCGTCCCTAGGCGCCATCGCCTGCGGGCGACGTTGGGGCCTGATCCACAGTCTAGGTCTGTCCTGAGCGGACCCTGCGGCTCGGTGTCTCAGGTCAGTCCGGTCGCGGTCAGGGTGAGTTGCTGGATCAGTGCCTCGGCCGCGGTGTCGGCGTCGCGGGCCAGCGCCGCCGCCTCCAGCCCACGGTGCTCGGCGACGTGGTCGCGGTCGGGGTGGCGGTCCGCCGACCAGCGGCTAGGGCATGTCCTGCGGATCATGGCGGGCGCTATCCGCGCCCGCTTGACCCCTGGCCGCACCGCGGGAACGGCCACGGACAACCAGTACGCGACCGTCCCTGCGGCACGCCCAGGAACCAAGCGGATCACGGATCCCACCCACCATGATCCACAGGACACGCCCTAGCCAGCTCGCTCGCGGTCCACATCCGGTCGAAGGTCTCCAGCAGGACCGGCGGTCGGAGAAGGCTGGGACGGCGAAGCCGCGGTTGGGCAGCCGGTCGGCTAGGCCCTCGCCGACCACCCGCACGAGCGCCTCACGAATGACGGCCAGGCTCACGCCCTGCAGATCACCGTGCTGCGACGGCGCGTCTGGTCGCGCGCGCCTGGCTAACGGCGACGGCACCGTGACCGCCGCGGGTATCGCGGCGCGAGCGGATCGAGGTCGAGACCGACGAGCACTGAGCTCCGCTGTGGACGCCGATCGGCGACGCGGGCGCCCGTCGCCTGGCCTCGCTCATCAGACCGGTCAACGACGCGTTCACAGTTGTCGGGACGTTCAGGCAACTGCGCTGATCGGCCCGTTCAGGTCCGTGCTGAGTCGACTCGCTCGACGAGAACTCGCAGCTCCCTCTCGAAGAGGGCGTCGGCGTCGAGGTGCATGGCCGAGAAGCCGCCGCCCAGTTCGAGGCTGACGATTCCGTGCAGCCGGGACCACACCGAGACGGCGAGGTGGAACGGCTCGGTGCCCGCGCCCCGGGCGGCGAGGACGTCTTCGTGCTCGTAGGTCACCGGCCCGGCGGGCTTGGGGTCGTCGATGCCGTGCAAGGCGGCCAGCAAGATCGCCATGAGTGACCGGGCCGCGGCGGCGAGAGGTTCGGCGTGGGCGTCGTAGCCCGGTAGTGGCGGTTTGAACAGCAGCTCGTAGCGGTGCGGCTGAGCCAGCGCCCAGGCCCGATACGCGCCCGCCAATCCGCGGACTCGCTCTTCCGGGTCGCGGCGGGGCGTTGTGGGGTCGAGCACGGGTGCCAGAGCGTCGCGCAGGTCGCAGTAGGCGTCGATGACCAGCGCGGTCAGCAGGTCGTCCCGGTTGGCGAAGTAGCGATAGAGCGCGGGCCCGGACACCCCCAACTGCTTGGCGATGGCGTTGATCGAGATCGCCTGCGGCCCACCCGAGGCCAGTTGATCCAGGGCCGCCGCCTTGACGTCTTCGCGAACCTGCTCACGGAACCGCTCCCGCATCGGATTGCGGGCGGCTGCTGGTTGCATCCCGGCCTCCCTCCACCTCGCAACTCTAACACCCGGTCTCTAGCGTAAGAAGTCCTAACAACACTTTATATGCAGATTGATTGCTTAGGGGTTATCCGCTGTTATAGCCTCTAACAAGCAGAACCGAGCGTAATTGGAGTCTTCCTATGGTCACCGGATCGATGTCTCGAACCACTCGCCGCCGCTGGTGGTGGGCGTCGTGGGGGATGGTCGCCGTGTTCGCGATCGGCATCGCCGCCTACGCGGTCCCGCCGTATCTGAGCGGGAACCCGGCCGACAGCAAAGTGCCGATCAACCCGGATGTGGCGGTGCACTACCTGGTCCTCGCGCTGCACGCCGTTCCCGGCGGACTCGCGCTGATCATCGGCCCGTTCCAGTTCGTGGCCAAGCTGCGCACCCGCAAACCCCACCTGCACCGGCTGATGGGCCGGGTCTACCTGGTCTCGGTGGTGGTCGCCTCGGTCGTGTCGCTGTTCGCCGCCACGTTCTCCCTCGACGGCTTCTCGGCGCAGGTCGCGTTCTACCTGCTCGCGGCGGCCTGGCTGTACTCGCTGGCCAAGGCCATCCAGCACATCCGCCGCGGTGAGGTGGCGCTGCACCGGATCTGGATGATCCGCAACTACGCGTTGACGTTCAGCGCGGTGACCTTGCGCATCTTCCTGGTCATCGGCTTGCCGCTGAAGCAGTCGTTCTCGTTGAGCTTCACCGACATCTACTCCGCCAGCGTGTGGGGAGCCATCCTGATCAACGTGATCGTCGCCGAGTACTTCATCGTTCAGCGCACGCTGGCGCCGCTGGCCCGCGGCCGGAACACCCCGGTCGCCGAGCGGGAACCAGTGGCGGGCTGAGCCACGAGCTCAGTCCTGCGGAATCCTGATGACGTCGCCGGGATGGATCACGTTGGGATCGGTGATCGTGCCGGGATTGGCGGACACGAGCCGGTGATAGAGGTTGCCCGCCCCGTAGTGGTGGGTCGAGATGCCCCACAGCGTCTCGCCGGGCTGCACGACGTGTTCCAGGTAGACCCGGTATCCGGGGATGATCTTCGGCCCGTGCACCACGGGCACGATCACCTTGTCGAGCTCGGCGCCATCGTTGGGCGAGGTGTGGAACACCTCGACGAACAGCCGGTCGAGTTGGAATGAGGCCCCTGACACGTCGACGGAGATCTGGAACTGCCCGTGCCCGCCGATGCCGTCGCCCGCCATGAAGGCGCCGACGACCTCGTCGTGTCCTTCATGGACGCGGTAGTTGAAGTTCGCCTCGAACGCACCGCCCGCGACACCGGCGATCAGGATGCTGTTGCTGACGATGTCGTGCGTCCTGGGCTGCTGGACGTCGATCGACATGGCTGCACCTCCCATGGTCCGTTTCGCAGCCTAACCGCCGGGCGGCTTCCAGCGCGCCCGGACACGCGAGCGTCACCCGCTTGGTCGCCCTAGCTTGCCGTCGGCGCGGTCGAACGCCGGGCAGCGAGGTGGTCCATGAGATGGGTGGCGTCGTGACCGACCCAGCCGAGTAGCGCGGAGCCGCGGGTTCGCTGGTAGGGCAGACCCAGGTAGTACAAGCCAGGAATCGGGCTCACACCCGCGTTGTGCCGTGGTTCGCCGTTGGCGCCGACGGAATCAGGGACGGTGAGCCACGCGTAGTCGGGCCGATAACCCGTCGCCCACACGATGGTGGTGGCGTCGACCCGGCTGCCGTCGGCGGTGACCCGCCCGGTCAGCCGTACTCCTTGCCGTTCGAGGTCGCGCAGGCTGGTGCCGATCAGCGGGTCGCGCTCGCGCATCCGCCTGCCGAGCCTGCTCTGGGCCGGAACCCGCATGACGCCCAGCCGGTCGAGCCAGCTGAACAGGTCGCGGCCGAGAAAACGTTGGGGGAGAGCGGGTTGCCTGGTTCCGACAGCCAGGGTGACCGTCCGGGTGCGGGCGAGTTCCCCGGCGATCTGGACCCCGGAGTTCCCGGCGCCCACGACGAGGACCGGGCCATCGGGCAGTTGGTCGGGGTTGCGGTAGTGCGCGGTGTGCACCTGGAGGATCTCGGGCGGCAGTTGATTGGCGAATGCCGGGACAGCGGGCGTCTGGAATGGCCCGGTGGCCACCACGACCGACTTCGCGGTGAGGATCCCTCGGTCGGTGACCGCCTCGAACCGCCCGCCGTCTGCCCTGCGGAGTTCGCGCACACCAGCGTCCAGACGCAGCGGGAGCGCGAAGTGGCGGGCGTAGTCGGCGAGGTAGGCGGCGACCTCGTCCTTGTCCGGCAGGTGGGTGGCGGGCGCGGGGAAGGCCAACCCGGGCAGGGAGCTGTAGCGGGCGGGGGTGAACAGCCGCAGCGAGTCCCAGCGCCGCCGCCAACTCTGTCCGACCTCGGCGGCGCCGTCGACGATCAGGAAGTCCAAGCCTGCCTGGGTCAGCTCGTAGCCCATGGCCAGACCCGCCTGCCCGGCCCCGACGACCAGGACGTCGATCTCAGCAGGCATCGCAGCACCCGGTGTCGTCGCTCTTGCCCGCGATCGACACGGCCAGGATCGGTGGGGTGGCCGGGCTGGTGGTAGTGACTCCGGGCAGGGCGGTGGTCTTGGCCGCCCGGATCGCGTTGAGGATGACCAGGACCTCGGCCGACTCGTGCACGAGCACGACGGTGGCCAGGCCGAGTACGCCGAACGCGGCCAGCGGAATGAGCACGCCGATGATGGCCAGCGACAGGCCGACGTTCTGCAGCATCACCGTCCGCGCGTGGCGGGCGTGGGCCAGCACCTGCGGCAGGTGGCGCAGGTCCTCGCCCATCAGCGCGACGTCGGCGGTCTCGATGGCCACGTCGGTGCCCATCGCGCCCATGGCTATCCCGACGTCGGCGGTGGCCAGGGCCGGGGCGTCGTTCACCCCGTCGCCAACCATGGCGATCTTGCGGCCGTCGCGCAGACCGGCGAGCAGGTTCGCCTTGTCCTCCGGCAGCAACTCGGCGTGGACGGTGCTGATCCCCGCCTGGGCGGCCAGCGCGGTGGCGGTGCGGATGTTGTCGCCGGTGAGCATCGCGGTGCGGATGCCCATCGCGTTCAGCCTGCTGATGACCTCCGGGGTCTCGTCGCGCAGGTCGTCGCGCACCGCGATCGCCCCGAGCAGTGTGTCGGCGCGTTCGATGAGCACGACGGTCGCGCCTGCTCGCTCAAGGCGCTCGACGTCATTGGCCAACTCGCCCGCAGGTACCCAGCCGGGCTTGCCCAGTCGCAGGGCAGTGCCGTCGACCCGGCCGCGCAGGCCGTGCCCGGGAACCGCGGTCACGTCGGCCGCGGCGGGAACGGAGTCCGCGGCGTCGAGGATGGCGCGGGCCAGCGGGTGCTCGCTGCGAGCCTCCAGCGCCGCGGCCGCGGCGAGCACGTCGGCGCGGGTCGCCTCGCCCACGGCGACGACGTCCACCACGCGCGGGGCGTTGCGGGTCAGCGTGCCGGTCTTGTCCAGCGCGACGACGCCGACGCGCCCCAGTTCCTCCAGCGCCGCCCCGCCCTTGACCAGCGCGCCGTGCCTGCTGGCCGCGCCGACGGCGGCGACCACGGTCAGCGGGATGGAGATGGCCAGCGCGCACGGCGACGCCGCGACCAACACCACCAGCGCCCGTTCCACCCAGACCAGCGGATCCCCCGCCACCGCGCCGACCGCGGCGATGATCACCGCCAGACCCATGATCGCGGGCACCAGCGGACGGGCGATCCGGTCGGCCAGCCGCTGCCCGCCGCCCTTGCGGTCCTGCGCCTCCTCCACGATGTGCACGATCCGGGCCAACGACGAGTCCGACGCACGCGCGGTGACCTCGACCTCGATCGCGCCGCCACCGTTGATCGCCCCCGCGTGCACCCGGTCACCCGGCCCGGCCTCGACCGGCACCGACTCCCCGGTGATCGCCGAGAGATCCAGGCTGGTGCGGCCCGCGCGGATCACGCCGTCGGTGGCCGCGCGCCCGCCCGGCCGCAGCACCATCCGGTCGCCCAGGACGAGATCGTCCGGCGCGACCTGGATCTCGGCACCGTCCCGCAGCACCGACGCCGTCGGCGGGACCAACCCGAGCAGGGCCCGCAGCCCGCGGCGGGTCCGGGCGATGGCGTAGTGCTCCAACCCCTCGGCGATCGAGAACAGCACTCCCAGCATCGCCGCCTCGGTGATCTGTCCTAACGCGACAGCCCCGATAGCGGCGATCGTCATGAGCGTGCCGACCCCGATCCGGCGCCGCAGCACATTCCGCAGCGCCCCGGGGACGAACGTCGCGGCCCCGACCACCGCTGCCGTCAACTGCACCCCGGTACCCACGCGACCCGGGATCACGAGACCCGCGCCCAGCAGCACCGTGGCGACCGCCGCCAGCCTCAGCTCACGGACATCCCACAACCGCGCCGGACCGTGGTCCTGCTCCATGCCCGAGTCCGCATCCGGCGCCGGATGGCTGTCCCGCGGCCCGCAACACTCATCAGCCACGACTCAGCCCTCCACCACGGCCGCCGCGTCACCCAGGACCATCGGCAGCAGCACCCGAGCCCGCGGCGTCAGCGCGTACATCACCAATCGCCCGTCCCGCCGCGCCGACACCAACCCCGCGATCTTGAGCTGCCGCAGATGGTGTGACACGAGGTTCTGTGCCTGCCCCACCACCCACGACACGTCGCACACGCACAACTCGCCACCGGCGTAGAGGGCGGCGGCGATCGTCAACCGGGTCGGGTCACCCAACGCCCGCGCCGCCGCGGCAGCGGTCTCCACCGCGGGCAGGGCCGGAAGCCCGGCCCGGATCTCTTCCGCGTGCGGCAGATCCAGACAGAGCAGATCGCACGCGTCTCCACGCCCAGCAGTCATATCGATACCCTAACACTCATTGATATGGAATCCGCGGCCCGCGTCCGCACTGCACCTTGCCAGCGTTCTTGCGCAGCCGGGGGGCTTGAGCGGACCCCTGGACGCGGCGTCTCCGCAACCTGCTCACCGGCCGAGTCGCGCTCTTGACCACGTGATCGCGGACACCTTAGTCTCCGACAACGGACATCAGACGTCATGTGTCGGGTGTTCGCCCTGCGACTTGAAGGAGCTGCCAATGCGTGGCGCTGCCGTGATTTCGCTGATCGTTGTCCTGTTGGCTGGGGGTGGGCCGCCCGCCGCTGTGGCCGGGCCCGCGGATCCGCCGGGTGTGTTCACCCAGCAGAACCTCGGCGCGACGATGGTGGCGCCGTTCGCCTCCTACCGGATCCCCGCGCTCGCGCACCTCGGTGGCGGCGTGCTCGTCGCCGCGTGGGATGGCAGGCCGGGCAGTGCCGCCGACGCGCCCAATCCGAATTCCATCGTGGTTCGCCGCAGCACTGACAACGGCGCCACCTGGACCGCCCAGGCCACCGCGCTCGCCGGGCACACCGGGACCGGGAAGTACGGCTACAGCGACCCCAGCCTCGTGCATGACGCGGAGACCGGTGACCTGTTCATGTTCTCCGTGTACTCCAAGGACACCGGCGTGTTCGACAGCGCATGGGGCAACGACGACGCGAACCGCTTGGTGCTCAGCGCGCAGGTCGCCAAGTCCAGCGACCAGGGTGTCACCTGGAGTGCCCCACGGCTGATCACGAACGTGGTCAAGCCGGGCGCGAACCCGGCCGCCCCGGTGCCAGGTGACGTGCGCGGCACCTTCGCCACCTCCGGCGAGGGCATCCAGCTCAAGTACGGGCCGCACAAGGGACGGCTCCTCCAGCAGTTCGCCGGGCACGTGCGGCAGGCCGACGGCTCAAACCAGTGGCAGGCCTACAGCGTGTACTCCGACGACCATGGCGCCACCTGGCGGATGGGGACCCCGGTCGGCACCGCCATGGACGAGAACAAGGTCGTCGAACTGTCGAATGGCGATGTGCTCATGAACTCGCGGGACAACGCGGGCGGCGGGTACCGCAAGACCGCTGTCTCCACCGATGGCGGCCAGAGCTACGGCCCGGTGAGCCAGGATCGCGAGCTGCCAGACCCGACCAACAACGCGTCCATCACCCGTCTCTTCCCGGACGCTCCCCAGGGCAGCGCGGACGCGCGGAAGCTGTTGTTCACCAACAGCAACAGCCAGACCAGCCGGGTCAACGGCTCGGCCAGGGTGTCGTGCGACGACGGCGCCAGTTGGACGTCGGTGCGCTCGTTCGCACCCGGCTTCGCGGCCTACTCCACCGCCACCCGGCTCGACAGCGGCCTGATCGGCGTGCTCTACGAGACCTCGTACACCACCGGCATCACCTTCGCCCGCTTCGACGACGCCTGGCTGAACCACCTGTGCGCGCCGATGACGATCGCGGACGCCACCGTGCAGGCAGGCGCGTCGGTGTCGATCCCGGTCACCGTGGTCAACCAGACCGATGCCTCGCTGTCCGCCACCGCCGCGATCACCCCGCCCGCGGGCTGGACCGCGTCCGCCCCGGTCCCGGTGACCGCCGCCGCGGGGGCGTCGACCATCGCGACGATCACGCTCACCGCGCCGAAGAACGCCACTGTCGGCGCGCATCGGGTCCTCGTCACTACTACCGCGGCGGACGGCCGCCAATCGCAGCGCGAGTTCACCGTCACCGCGCTGCCGTCGGCCGGGGTGGTCGTGATCGACGGGGTCCGGCTGTTCGGCCAGCGCACCGACACCGCGCGCGACCTGACCGCGAACCCATACACCGCGGGCGAGGTGGTGACCTATCGCTTCACCGGCACCAACACCGGCACGACGACCGTCTCGGTGTACCCGACGTCGGGCAACTTCGATGCCCCATTCGCCCCGCCGGGCACCGGTAATTGCCGCTACTCGGCACTGGCCGCGGGTGCCACCTACACCTGCTCCACCGCCAAGCACACGGTCACCGCGGCGGACGTGGCGGCCGGGTACTTCGTGCCGGACTCCGCGTGGCGCGTCGACCGGGGGACGGCGAACGCGACCGGGCGGATCGTCGGCGTCCCGGTGCCGCTGAGGGGTGGCGTGCTGACCGGCGTCGGTGACATCGCCGGGGTGACTGTCACCGGCGCGCGCACCGACACCCGGGACTACGTGGCCAACCCGTACACCGCGGGGGAGACCGTCGGCTACAACTGCCAGGTCCACAACACCGGCGCGGTCACGGTGTCGGTGGTGCCGACGGCGTCGAACATCGCCCGCACGGTGCCGCCGGGCGCGGGCAACTGCCGCCACACCGCCTTGGCCCCGGGAGCGGGATACACCAGCGCGACGCCGTACCGCGTGCTGACCGCCGCTGACGTGGCTCAGGGTTACTTCATCCCCGACACCACGTGGTCGGTCATCGCCGCATCAACCACCACGACGCGCCGCGTACTCGGTGACCCAGTGCTGGTCCGCTAATCCAATGAACTGGCGGCGGGCCGGGAGCCGACGCACATCGCTCCCGGCCCGCCACTAGCACAACGGAACGCCAGGGGCTAAACGAAACGGCCTGAATGGGTGGTTCGCCTTGATTTGGGGTGAATGGGCCTAAACTTTCGGCGCGGGTGGGCTTCACCTGGCCCACCTTTTAGACCCGCGCAGGCCCATTCGAGGGGCCCCAAATCAAGGCGAACCACCCATTCAGGCACCCACCCCGCGAGCCGCCGCGTGCGCAGTGCCCTGAAGCACGGCCCGAGCCCAAGCCAGTTCCTCAAGGCGATGGTGCTCACCGCCGCCTTCGTGGTCGTTGAACTCGTACACCCGCAGGTCCTTCGGACCCCCGTGGTTGTGGAACGCGGCGAAGCACGTCGACGCCGGGCACACCTGATCCATCATCGCGATGGCGAACAGCGCAGGCGCCGTGGCGCGGGCGGCGTGGACGGCGGCGTCGAAGTAAGACAAGGTGCGGAAGACGCGGTCCGGATCGGCGCGCGTGGCCGCCAGGTACGCGCCGATCTCGGTGTACGGCCTGCGAACCGTGGCGTCCAGGCCGGTGCCGCAGATCCGGACCGCGCGGCGGAAGTCGCACAGGAACGGCACGTTCGTCAGCACGCCGGCGAGGCCGTGGGCCAGCCCGGCCACAGCGAGAGCGAGCCCGCCGCCCTGGCTGTGCCCGGCCACGAAGACGCGGCCGGGGTCCACGTGGGGGAGTTGCCGCGTGGCGTCGGCGAACGCGACGGCGTCGGTGATCACGCGGCGGTAGTAGTGATCGTGCGGGTCGTCGATGCCTCGGGTGAGGAAGCCGGGCACGGCGGCCACGTGGGGTGGAGCGGGGTCGGGGGTGGCGCCGATCGCGGTGATCCACCCCTGTCCTCGGGTGTCCATCACCAGATGGGCGAACCCGGCGGCGGCCCAGAACAGGCTCTGGTGCGGCAGACCGCGCCCGCGACCGTAGCCGAGGAACTCCACGACGCACGGCAATGGCCCGTCGGCGTTGACGGGGACCTGTAGCCAGCCCTTGACCGGGTGCCCGCCGAAGCCCGGGACGGTCACGTCATGCGTGATCACGCCGGTGAACCCGGTGTCGACAGGCCGAGCGACGACCGGGCCTGCCGAGGCTCGCGACTCGGCGAGGGTGGTGTCCCAGAACGCGTCGAAGTCGTCGGGTTCCTCGACGCGCGGCTGGAGCGCGAGGCACTCGTCGAGGGTGAGATCAGTCAGCGGCATGAGCACTCCGAGTGACAACGGACGTCAGATGTCCGGTTTTCTGGCCGAACGATAGGGACGTCTCGGGTACCCGTCAAGCGAGCTTGGCGCGGGCGGTGCTGATGCGCTTGCGCACGGGGGCGTAGTGCTCGGCCACCGCGTCGCGGAAGGCGTCCGGGTCGCCTGCCCGCGCGGCCTCCGCGATCCTCCGGTGGACCTCGATCGTGTCGCGCTCGTCCTCGATGGTGGCCACCTGCAGGTGCGGGGCGACCACGCGGTAGACGTCCCAGAACACCGCCGACAGCTGGCTGATCAGCTGGTTGCCCATCGGCTGGACCAGCAGCCGGTGGAACTCGCGATCCGCCTCCACGAAACCGTCCACCTGGCCGGACCCGGCGCCCATCTGCTCCACCAGCCCGTCGAGTGAGTCCAGGTGGTCCGGGTCCAGGGCGCCGGTCCGGTCGGCCATGCCGCGCTCGAACAGCTCCCGCACGTCCACCAGATCGGACAGCACCTGGAAATCGTCCTCCGGGCTGAGCAGGCCGCGGAACTCCAGGCTTTCGACGAGCGCGGACAGGCTCAACCTGCCAACGTAGGTGCCGTGTCCATGGCGGACCTCGACGATGTCGAGGGCGTGCAACGTCTTCACCGCCTCCCGGATGCTCGACCGGCTGACACCGAGGGCCGCGCACAGCTCGCCCTCCGTCGGCAGTGGATCGCCCGGCCGCAGGCGGTTGTCGAGGATGTAGCTCTTGATGCGCTGGGTGACCTCCTGGCGGCGCGGCGTGCGTTCCGGGACCTCTGCGAACTGAGAACCGACCAACGTCTTGACCCTTCTCGTGCGTCGGGCTACCTTCTCACGCTATCAGGTCGTAGGACATCGGACGTCCGATAACTCGACCCTCGAGTCCCAAGGAGGACAGCGTGTCGTTTCGGAACCGTGCGTGGTTCGGCATCCGCCGGACCACGCGGCTCACGGGGGTCGCGCTGGCCGCGGTCGTCGCGGTCAGTGCCTGCGGTGGTCCCAGCTCGACCGGCGCCGCCGCGCCGTCCGGGAAAGCCGACACCATCGAGGCAGGCATCTCGTACGGGCTGTCCACCGGGTTCGACCCGATGAACACCTCCGGTGCGACGCCGTTCGCCGCGAATCTGCACATCTTCGAGGCGCTGGTCGACCTCGACCCGGTCACCCGCAAGTCGTACCCGGCCCTCGCCGAGGCCATGCCGGAGAAGGTCAGCGACACCAGCTACCGGGTGAAGCTGCGCTCCGGCGCCACCTTCCACAACGGCGACCCGGTCACCGCCGAGGACGTCGCCTTCACCTTCGGCCGCATCCTGGACCCGGCGAACAAGTCGCTGATGCGCCAGTTCCTCCCCTTCCTCGCCTCGGTCACCGCCGTGGACGAGCGAACCGTTGAATTCACGCTGAGCACCCGCACCGCACTGTTCGCCGAGCGCCTCGCGGTGGCCCGGATCGTGCCCAAGAAGGTCGTCACCGCCGACCCGAAGGGCTTCGACGCCAAGCCGGTCGGCTCCGGCCCGTACGCGCTGGTCGAGGCGATCCAGCAGGACAAGATCGTGTTCAAGGGCTACGACCGCTACAACGGCCCGCGCCCGGCCAAGGTGCCGAACCTGGTTTGGCGGCTCACCGCCGACCCGGCGTCGCGGGTGAGCGCGATCGAGTCCGGGCAGGTGCACGCCATCGAGGACGTGCCTTACACCGACGTGCAGCGGCTGTCGCAGAAGATCAAGGTCGACTCGGTGCAGTCGTTCGGCATGTTGTTCCTGATGTTCAACACCTCGGCGGCGCCGTTCTCCGACAAGCGCGTCCGCCAGGCCCTGCACTACGCCATGGACACGCAGAAGATCATCGGCACCGCGATGGCGGGCAACGGCACCGCCGCGACCAGCTACGTCCAGAAGGGACACCCGGAGTACGTCGAGGCGTCCACCGTCTACACCCTGAACCAGGACAAGGCCAAGGCGCTGCTGGCCGAGGCGGGGGTCGGCGACCTGTCGATCACCCTGTCGCACACCGACACCGGCTGGGTCAAGGACATCGCGCCACTGGTGAAGGCGTCCTGGGACGCCATCGGCGTGAAGACCACCCTCGACGTCGCCGACTCCGCGGGCACCTATAAGAAGGTGGACGCGGGCCAGTTCCAGGTGCTGCTCGCCCCCGGCGACCCGTCGGTCTTCGGCAACGACCTCGACCTGCTGATGCGCTGGTTCTACGCCAACGACACCTGGGTGAAGAAGCGTTTCCGCTGGGATGGCGCGCCGCAGAAGCAGGTCGTCGCGCTGCTCGACCAGGCCGCCGGGTCGGTCGACGCGGCCGAGCGGAAGAAGCTGTGGGGCCAGGCGATCGACATCGTCGCCGACGAGGTGCCGCTGTACCCGATCCTGCACCGCAAGCTGCCCACCGCCTGGAACGACAAGGCGCTGCCCGGGTTCGGCCCCTTGCCCACCACCGGCCTGGCGTTCCTGGACGTCGGCCGCGCCTGACCCTCGACCGGGGCCCGCTCCCTGCCGGGGCGGGCCCCGGCCCCGATCCGACTGACTGGACGGACTGACCATGGTCGCGTTCCTCCGCCTGGCGCTCCGCCGTCTGGCGATGCTCCCCGTGATGATCCTGGGAATCTCGTTCCTGGTTTTCGTGCTGCTCCGTCTGTCCAAGGTGGACCCCGCGTACAACGCTCTGGGCGAGGGCGCCTCCGAGGAGGCCCGCGCGGCGTTCACCGCCGAGAACGGCCTGGACGACCCGCTGATGGTGCGCTACTTCAGCTTCCTCGGCAGGCTGGTGCAGGGCGACCTGGGCGTGACCCTGCGCCCGGCGCACCCGGTGTCCGACCGGATCGCGTCCGCGTTCCCGCTCACCCTCCAGCTGACCGCACTCGGCCTGCTGCTGGCCGTGGTGCTCGCGCTCGTCCTCGGCGTCACCGGAGCGTTGTACCGGGACCGCTGGCCGGACCACCTCACCCGCGTGCTGTCCATCGCCGGGATCGCGGTGCCGTCGTTCTGGCTGGGCATCGTGCTGATCCACAATCTCGCGGTCAAGCGGCCGCTGTTCCCGGTCGGCGGCTACATCAACCCGGCCGACTCGGTCGGCGGGTGGCTGGAGTCGATGACGCTGCCCGCGATCGCGCTGGCCGTGCCGGTGGCCTGCTCGCTGGCCCGGCTGGTGCGAACCTCGATGGTCGCCGAACTGGACCGTGACTACGTGCGCACCGCCCGCGGCAACGGCCTGCCCACCGCGCTGGTGCTGCGGTCGGTCCTGCGTAACGCCCTGGTCACCCCGCTGACCGTGCTCGGCCTGAGGGTCGGCTACCTGCTCAGCGGCGCTGTCGTGATCGAGATGCTGTTCCGCCTGCCGGGCATGGGCCAGCTCGTCGTCCAGGGCGTCGCGGGCGGCGACACCGCGATCGTGCAGGGCACCGTGATCACCATCGCCGTCACCTTCCTCGTGGTCAACGTCGTCGTCGACCTCCTCTACCTGTTGGTCAACCCCCGCGTCAGGACGGTGTGACATGCGGACCCGATTCCTCCGCTCGCTGGCCCGCCCGGGCATCGCGTTCCGCACGCTGCCACCGCGCTCGCGGGTGGCGCTCGGTGTGCTGATCACCGTGCTGCTGGGCGCCGTGCTCGCCCCGCTGATCACCGGCGACCCGCTGGTCACGCACACCCCGGCGGTGCCGCCGTCGGCTGAGCACTGGTTCGGCACCGACAAGATCGGCCGCGACGTGTTCACCCGCGTCGTGCACGGCGCCCGCTACTCGCTGCTTATCGGCCTCGGCGCGACCTTGGTGGCGCTGCTCGCGGGCGCGGTGCTCGGCTCACTCGCCGCGACATCGCCGAAGTGGGGCGACGAGGCGCTGATGCGCATACTCGACGTGGTGATGGCGTTCCCGCCGATCGCGCTCGCGCTGGTCCTCGTGGTGTCGTTCGGCAAGAGCATCCCGGTGCTGATCCTGACCATCGCCTTCGTCTACACGCCGATGCTCGCCCGGGTCGTGCGAGCGAACGTCCTCGCGCAGTACGGCGAGGACTACGTGGCGGCGGAGAAGGTGATCGGCGCGCGGCGCGGGTACATCGTGGTCAAGCACATCGCCGTCAACTGCGCCGCTCCGGTCCTGGTATTCGCCACCGTGTTGGTCGCCGAGGCGATCATCTTCGAGGCCAGCCTGTCGTTCATCGGCGCGGGCGTGCAGGACCCGGAGCCGAGTTGGGGCAGCGTCCTCAACTACGGCCGGGAGATCCTGCTCAACGGCGGCTGGTGGGCCACGATGTTTCCCGGCCTGGCCATCCTGGTCACGGTGCTGGCGTTGAACATCCTCGCCGAGGGGCTCACCGACGCCTCGGCGGCGCCCGCCGCGCGACGCCGCTCGTCCGGGGACGAGCCGGTGGCCGAGGCCGCCGAGGCGTCCGCTCCGGTCACCGCACCGTCTACTGTGGATGACTCGCTGGCGGTGCTGGCGCGGGTCGCCCGCACCAGGGCCAGGTTCGCGTCGTCGGTCCGCGCTGACGCGCCAGTGCTGTTGTCAGTCGAGGACCTGTCGATCCGGTTCCCGGACCGCTACGGCGATGTGGCCGTCGTCGACGGCATCTCGTTCAGCGTGCGCGAGGGCGAGACGCTCGGTCTCGTCGGCGAGTCCGGCTGCGGCAAGAGCATCACCAGCCTGGCGATCACCGGGCTGCTGCCGCGCACCGCCGAGGTGTCCGGCCGCGTGACCTACCGGGGCGACGACCTGCTCACGCTGCCGCCGAGGCAGCGCCGCGCGCTCGCCGGACCCGAGATCGCCATGGTGTACCAGGACGCGCTGTCGTCGCTGAACCCGTCGGTGCTCGTCGGCAGGCAGCTCGCGCAGCTCACCCGCCGCGGCGGCCGCAAGACCCCGGCCGAGCTGCTCGACCTGGTCGGGCTGTCCCCGAAGCGCACGCTGCGCAGCTACCCGCACGAGCTGTCCGGCGGGCAGCGGCAGCGGGTGCTGATCGCGATGGCGCTGTCGCGCGAACCGCGCCTGCTCATCGCCGACGAGCCGACGACCGCGCTCGACGTCACCGTCCAGGCACAGGTGGTCGAGCTGCTCGTGCGGCTGCGCGACGAACTCGGCTTCGCGATGGTGCTCGTCTCCCACGACCTCGCGCTGGTCGGCGAGCTGGCGCACCGGGTCGCGGTGATGTACGCGGGCCAGGTCGCCGAGCTGGGCACCACGTCGTCGGTGCTGGCCGCCCCAACGCACCACTACACCCGCGGCCTGCTCGGCTCGGTGGTGTCGCTGGAGGCCGGGGCTCCTCGCCTGCACCAAATCCGCGGCGTCGTCCCCGCCCCGTCCGGCTTCGGCGCGGGCTGCCGGTTCGCCTCCCGCTGCCCGGCGGCCACCGAGGTGTGCCGCACCGTCCACCCCGGACTCACCGGGCCCGGCGAGCACGCGTTCGCTTGCCACCACCCGGCCACCGTCCTCGAGGGGAGCACCCGATGATCCGCGTCGATGACGTGCACGTGCGCCACACCGCGCGCAGCGGCGGGGTGTTCCGCCGCGACAAGGTCTACGCGCTGACCGGCGCGACGCTGGAGGTCGGCCGAGGCGAGGTGGTCGGCATCGTCGGCGAGTCCGGCTGCGGCAAGTCCACCCTCGCCCGCGTCCTCACCGGTCTCCAGCGTCCGACCGCGGGCACGGTGACCTTCCGGGGCGAGGACCTGTGGGCGATGCCCGCCGGGCGGCGCCGCGCCGAGTTCGGTTCGGCCGTCGGCGTGGTGTTCCAGGACCCGTCGACCGCGCTCAACCCGCGGCTGCCGGTCGGGCGGGTGTTGCGCGACCCGCTCGACGTGCACCGCCGGGGCACGCCGCGCCAGCGGGCCGGGCGCGTCGAGGAACTGCTGGACCTGGTCGGGCTCCCCGGGCACGTCGCCCGCGCATTGCCGTCGCAGCTGTCCGGCGGGCAGCGCCAGCGGGTGGCCGTGGCCAGGGCGCTGGCCCTGGAACCGGAACTGGTCGTGGCCGACGAGCCGACCAGCGCGCTGGACGTGTCGGTGCGGGCGCAGGTGTTGAACCTGCTGGTCGACCTGCGGGCCAGGCTCGGGCTGAGCCTGGTGTTCATCTCGCACGACATCCAGACCGTGCGGTACCTGGCCGATCGGCTCGCCGTCCTCTACCTCGGCCGCGTGGTCGAGGAGGGTCCGGCCGACACCATCGCCGCCGCGCCCGCCCACCCGTATACCCGGGCACTGTTCTCGGCGACGCCCAGCCTGCTTGAGGACGTCGAGCGGATCGTGCTGCACGGTCCGGTGCCGTCCGCGACGCACCCGCCGTCGGGCTGCCCGTTCCGCACCCGCTGTTGGAAGGCCACCGACGAGTGCGCCGTCGCCTTCCCCGCGCCTTCCACTGTGGATGGTCACACCGTCCACTGTGTCCACCCGGAAACCCCCGCTAGGAGCCCGAAGTGACCAGTCCCCGATTCACCGGCGTCGTCCCGCCGATCGTGACCCCGATGACCGCGGACGGCGCGGTGGACGTGGCGTCGTTGGAGCGGCTGGTCTCGTTCCTCCTGGACGCGGGCGTGACCGGGTTGTTCGTCCTGGGCAGCTCCGGTGAGACCGCGTACCTCACCGACGACCAGCGCACCCGCGTTCTGGAGGTGGTCATCGGCGCGACCGCCGGGCAGGTCCCGGTGATCGCGGGCGCCATCGAGACCACCACGAACCGGGTGGTGGAGCGCGCGGCCGTGGCGGCGAAACTGGGCGCGGACGCGGTGGTGGCAACCGCGCCGTTCTACGTGCGCACCCACGACACCGAGATCGACCGGCACTTCCGGGCGATCGCCGCGGCCGTCGACCTGCCGCTGCTCGCCTACGACGTCCCGGTCTGCGTGCACACCAAGCTGTCCACCGATCTGCTGCTCGACCTCGCCGCCGACGGCGTGCTGGCCGGGGTGAAGGACTCCAGCGGCGACGACGTGGCGTTCCGGCGGCTGTGCCTGCTCGCCCCGCCCGAGTTCGCGCTGCTCACCGGGCACGAGGTCGTGGTGGACGCGATGCTGCTCGGCGGCGCGCACGGCGCTGTGCCGGGCCTCGGCAACGTCGACCCGCACGGGTACGTCCGTCTGCACGCCGCGGCCTCGGCCGGGGACTGGACGGCCGCCCGAGCCGAGCAGGACCGCCTGGCCCGGCTGTTCTCCATCGTGTTCGCCGCGCAGGGCACCTCCGGCGGCGCGGCCGGGGTCGGTGCGTTCAAGACCGCGCTGGCACTGCGCGGGATCATCGCGGGCAACGCGGTGAGCGCGCCGATGCGGTCGCTCGACGCCGCCGAGACCGCGGCCGTGCGCGCGCTGCTCGACGAGGCCGGGCTGTGACCCAGGCCGCCGCGAACCTGGTCGCGGGGGTCGACATCGGCGGCACCAAGATCGCCACGGGCCTGGTGGCCGAGGACGGGACACTCGTCCGCTCGGCCACCGTGCCCACCCCGCGCCGCCCGGACGCGGTGCTCGACGCGGTGGCCGCGCTGGTCGCCGATCTCGGGCCGGTCGTCGCCGCCGGGGTCGGCAGCGCGGGCGTGATCGACCCGGCCAGCGGGCGGGTGCTGTCGGCCACCGACGCTCTGCCCGGTTGGGGCGGCACCGACCTGCGCGGCGGGTTGACCGCGCGGCTGGGTGTCCCGGTCGCGGTGGACAACGACGTGCGCGCGCACGCGGTGGGGGAGTGCTGGCTGGGCGCCGCCGCCGGGCTGCGACATGTGCTCGTCGTCGCCGTCGGCACCGGGGTCGGTGCGTCCTATGTGGTGGATGGTGTGGTGGTGAACGGCGCGCACGCCGCCGCCGGGCATCTCGGGCACGTCCCGGTTCCCGCGGCGGCCGCCTCGACGTGCCCGTGCGGCGGAACCGGGCACGTCGAGGCGGTGGCCTCCGGCCCGGCGCTGCTCGCCGCCTATGGGGACGCGCCCGACCTGGCCGCGGTCGCCCAGCGGGCGGCCGACGGCGATGGCCGCGCGCGAGAGGTCCTTGCGAGGGGCGCTGCCGCGCTCGGGCAGGCGATCGGGGGCGTGATGAACATGCTCGACCCGGACTTGGTGCTGGTCACCGGCGGGGTCAGCCAGTGCGGCCCGGAGTGGTGGGAGCCGCTGCGCGCGGGCGTGGCCGCCGAGGTGCTGCCGCCGTTGCGCGACACCGTGGTGCGCGCGGGCGCCCTCGGCTCGGCGGCGGCCGTGCTCGGCGCGGCCCGCCTCGGCTGGGCGGTGGCCCGTGCGGCGTGACGTGCTCGCGGCCGTGCGCGGCGGGCTGATCGTGTCCTGCCAGGCGTACCCGGGAGAGCCGATGCGCGACGCCGACGTGATGCGGCGGGTGGCCGAGTCCGTGCTCGACGGGGGTGCGGTTGGCGTGCGGGCGCAGGGCCTTGACGACCTGCGCGCGATCCGCGCCGCCACAACTGCCCCGTTGATCGGCCTATGGAAGGACGGCGACGCGGACGTCTACATCACGCCCACCGCCCGGCACGCCGCCGCCGTCGCGGAGACCGGCGCGGACGTCGTCGCGTTCGACGCCACCGACCGGCCCCGCCCGGATGGTGGACGGATCGCCGACCTGATCGCGGTCGTGCACTCCGCCGGAGCCCTCGCCATGGCTGATGTGTCCACACTGGACGAAGCGCTGGCCGCGCGGGACCTCGGCGCAGACGTCGTCGGCACCACCCTCGCCGGGTACACCCCGGCCACCGCCCACCTCACCGGGCCCGCCCTCCTGCTCGTGGAACAGCTGGCAGAGCGCGGCGTTCCGGTCATCGCCGAGGGCCGCATCGGTACCCCGGAGCAGGCCGCGCGGGCACTGGACGCGGGCGCGCTCGCGGTCGTCGTCGGCAGCGCGATCACCCACCCCACCCGCATCACCCGCACCTTCGTCGCCGCCATCGACAACCGCTGACCGCCTCCATCGGTTAGTTGACACGTGTCAATATTCCCGGTCATAGTTGGCACGTGTCAACTATGCGAGGGGAGCGGGCAGTGATCAGCGCACAGGACGAGGAACTCCACGTTCCGGGCTCGGCGGCCCACTGGCAGGAGAGTTACTACTTCAACTGGGCCGATCTCGACGGCAGTTCGTTCGGCTTGGCCCGCATCGGGTTCCAGGACGGTGGCACCCGCGCCGACGGCGTGTTGATCACCATGCGCGAAGGTAAGGCCGAGTATGTGTACCCGGCTATCGGCGTCAAGGCCGACCCGGACCAGACCGCGCGGACCGGCCTGCGCGCGGGCGGACTCGCATTCACCATGCGGGAGCCCCACCGTCGCTGGGACATCTCCCTCGACGCGGGCGCCCAGGTCGACCTCACGTGGGAGGCGACCACGCCGGTCCATGACTTCCACCAAGGCGGGCAGCTCGGCGACGTCGCCGCGGAGCACTTCGAGCAGGCGGGCGCGGTCTCCGGCACGTTCTCCCACAACGGAGTGGACCGCGAAGTCTCCGGCTTCGGGCACCGGGACAAGTCCTGGGGCGTGCGCGACTGGGCCGGGATCCGCGGCTGGGAATGGATCTCCGCCCAGTTCGGCGCCGGGTTCGCCTTCAACGTCACCATCGGGGTCGTCGACGGCAAGCCAGTCCACAACGGTTTCGTCTCCCGTGACGGCGTCAATCGCGGGCTGGCGCGGGCCACGGTCGACTACCGGTGGGGATCCAGGAAGCACGTGCCGGTAGCGGCCAGGATCGACTTCACCGACACCGAGGGCGAGACCTACCGGGTGACCAGCGCGGCCCTCGCGCAGGTGCCGTTGGTCAAGAAGGGCCTGTTCATCCAGGAAACGCACTCGTCGTTCGATGTCGTCGTCGATGGAGTGCCGCTACGCGGTATCGGCGTCATGGAACACGCCTGGCACGCGGGACTGGTCAAGTCGATGGCGCGGCTTCCGCGACTCGCGCCGGTCCTTGCCCTGTCCGTGCGCGGGAGGCGCGCATGATCGAGCGACTCTCCGCGTCGACGCCGTCCGATCCCGCTCGGATCGGTGGCAAGGGCGCCGGACTCGTCCGGCTGCTGTGCGCGCGACTCGATGTGCCCGAGGCGTGGGTCATCCCCGCGTCCGTCTCCCGCAACCCCGACATCCGCGCGGTCCTGCTCGACGGCCTGCTCGCCGACTGGTGGGAGGAGGTGAGCGCGGAATACCCCGGGTCGCGCTGGGCGGTGCGCAGCTCCGCGGTCGCCGAGGACATGGCGGAAGCGTCGTTCGCGGGTGTCTACCAGACCGTCCTCGGCGTCGACTCCTACGACGCGCTCAGTGCCGCGGTTCACCAGTGCTGGCAGGCACTCGACGACGACCGGGCCAAGGTGTACCGCGACGGCAAGGGCATCGACAGCCGTGGCGGAATCGCGCTGATCCTGCAGCGGCTGCTCGCGCCGACGACAGCGGGCGTGCTGCTGACCACCGACCCACGCAAGCCGTTCGCGCCGGAGATCGTGATCGACGCGTCGTGGGGCCTGGGTGAGTCGGTGGTGTCCGGCAAGGCCGATCCGGACCAAATCGTGCTGAACCGTGCCACCGGGGTGATTCGCAATCTCCATATCGGAGCCAAACAGGTGGAGCTCACCTGGCACGGGGAGCGGGAGGTCGACGCGGACCGTCAGGCGGTGCGCTGCCTGAGCGATGACGACGTGGTGGGGCTGCACGCCATGGCCATGCGGGTCGAGTCGGCCATCGGGCCGCGCCGCGACCTGGAGTGGGCCATCGAGGACGGCCGGGTCTACGCGCTGCAGGACCGGCCCATCACCGGTCTGCCGAGCGCGACCCCGGACAACGTCTGGAGCAGGCGCTTCGGCGACGAGTACCTGTCGGAGTACGCGCTGCCGCTGTCGATCGACCTGCTGGTGAAATGGATCGAGGACGGCTTCGTCATCGAGATGGCGCGGCTGCAGAAGCGTCCGGACCTGTTGGAACGCAAGGCATTGCGCACCCACAACGGCTACGCGTATTTCAGTGGCGACTACCTGATGCGGATGCTGGCGGCCTTCCCGGTCTCGCTGCGCGCCAACGCAGCCAGTGAGTGGTACACCCCGTTGTGGCGGGAGAAGATCGACGCTCAGGCGTTCAAGCCGATGATGTTGGTCAATGCCATGCTGGCGCCCTATCGCGACCGTGGGCGCGGCTCGATGGCCAAGAACCCCGAGGCGTTGCGCGCGCACTGCGAGAGGATCGACACCACCATCGTCCCGCTGCTTTGGCAGGACTACACCGCGCTCTCCGCGCAGGAGTGGCGGCGCCAGTACGACGAGGTCAACGAGTTGGGCCTCAACCACTTCCGGGTGGTGCGCTGGGGGATGGGCCAGTACAACCCGATGCTGCACGGCGTGCTGGAGAAGCTGCTCGGCTCGTGGGCCGACGACGAGCACGGCGAGCTGTACCAGGCGATCATCGGCGGCCTCAGCGACACCAGGACCGCCGAACTCAACCGCGAGATCTGGGACCTGGCCCGACTCGCCGCCTGCGACAAGGACCTCACCGAGGTCCTGCGCGGCGACAGTACTTACGCCGCCGCCCGAGCGCGAACCGTTGGCGCGACCGGGTTCTGGACGGCGTTCGTCGGCTTTCTCGACCGACACGGGCACCGGTCGTCGAGCCGCGAGATCTCCGCGCTTCGATGGAAGGAATCCCCGGAACTTGTGCTCGGGTTCGTGCAGGCCCAACTGCGTTGCGACCCGTTCCCGGAGGACCCACGCCGGACCTCGGCGCGAGCCAAGCAGCGGCAGGAGCAGGCGCTGGCGACGGCGCTGGAGCGGGCAGGCGGCGGCCTCGGCGGTGCGGCGCGCAAGTCGTTGCTGCGCAAGGTGAGCGCGCGGACGCAGCTGTTCACCAGCTACCGGGAGAACCAGCGCTACCACCTCGACTACCTCACCGCGCACGTCCGGCAGCTGGTGTTGGAACAGGGCCGCAGACTCACGGAGCGAGGCATCCTGACCGAGCCGTTCGACGTCTTCTACCTCACCGGCGAGGAGTTCTTCCGCCTCGTGGACGACGAGACCATCATCGAGGCCGCGGACGTTTCGGCGCTGCTCGCCGAGCGGCGGCGCCACCATCAGGTGCACAAGGACCGCCGCCCGGCGACGTTCCTGTTCGACGACGTCGAGACCGAGGGTGAAGTCGATCAGCCGACCGAGGCCACCGGCGACGGCCTGTCCGGGCTCGGCGCGTCGCGCGGGGTCGCGAAGGGACCGGCCAGGGCGGTCACCAGCCTGGCCGACCTGGCCATCGTCAAACCGGGCGATATCCTGGTCGCGAACAACATCGACCCCGGGTGGACCAGCGTGTTCCCCCTGATCGCCGGACTGGTCACCGAGACCGGCGGGGTGCTCAGCCATGGCGCGATCCTCGCCAGGGAGTACGGCATCCCGACGGTGACCGGGGTCAAGGACGCGGTGGACAAACTCGAATCCGGCGGCATCGTCGAGGTCAACGGCTCCGCGGGCGTGGTCCGGGTGCTGGGATAACATCACCTCGATGCGACCACGCCTGGTGAGCGACGAGGTGCTCCTCGACGCCGCGCTGCTCGCCTTCGCCGAACTCGGCTACGAAGGCGCGTCCGTGCGCGCCCTGTGCAGGCGCCTCGACATCAGCCACAACACCCTCAACCAGCGGTTCGGTTCCAAAGACCAACTCTGGCACGCGGCGGTCGACCATGGCTTCAAACACCTGGTCGGCGAGCTGCTCAGTGCCATCACCACGGCAGGCGACGACCCGTTCGACCAACTCCGCGCGTCGGCGTTGAGCTTCCTCGCCACGACGCGGGCGAACCCCGGGTTGATCCACATCATCAACCAGGAGTCCGCCCGCCCCGGCGGTTCACGCTATGAGTATCTGTTCCACCGCTACATCGCGCCGATCAACGAACTCGGCTTGCGCCCATTGCGCCAGTTGCAAGCCGAAGGTGTGGTCCGACCGGGTCCGGTGTCGACCATCTTCTTCTACCTCACCACCTACGGCCTCGGCCTGATGGGCAGCCACCCGGAATCGTTCGATTCCCTGGGAGACAAGGATGTCGACCAGGAGCAGGCCGCGGCGCAGGCTGTCGAGATGGTGCTCGACAGCCTGCGCGCGCGCTGAAGGATCAGAAACCGCCGGGCTCGTACTGCACCGGGTTGATCTCGGTGTAGCTCTTGCCGGTGACGGCCGTGCCGTTGACCGTGCCGGTCACGGCCGACGCGCCCTCCCAGTAGTCGACGTCGGGAATCGTCGAGCGCACTTCCTGATCCAGGAGCTTGGGCGTGATCGTCAGCGAACCGCCGGGGACGGTGACGGTCCACCCGCTGGTGTAGGTACGGCCGCTGTGCGGGCTCGTCCAGTGGCCCAGTGGCGTCATCGTCAGCGCCGCGGGGTCGAGTTCGACCGTCTGGCCGTTGGGCTTGACCAGGGTGCCGACCTTCTGCACGTAGGCGCCGGACGCGCCCTTGATCAGGTAGATCATGTAGTCGTTGCCGTTGTCGAGCTGCACGCTGAACCAGTCCCAGCCGCCGTAGGCCGAGTCGCCGCCGAACCACTGGTGGTCCGACCATGCCTTGCCGCCGGTGATGGTGACGGGCACGCCGTGGTCGTAGAGGGTGCCGCCGACGTTGAGGTCGGTCCACGAGTAGTACGCCGAGTCCGCCCACGGGCCGTACTCGATGACACCGTCGCCGCCGTGCCAGGCGACCGGTTTGTTCGTGGTCGTGGTCAGGTCGAAGACGTAGTCGCCGTCCTCGAGGTTGCCCTTGATCGTGTGGTTGCCGTTCTTGCCGGTCAGGCGCCAACTGTCGATCCCGACGGCGAATCCACCGCCGGAGGGGTTGCTCGGGTAGCCGATCGTGTTCTTCGTGGAGAAGGTGAAGGTGTCCCTGGTCAAGTCGGTGACCGCGAGGTGGTGGGCGTAGCCGTCCGGCCAGCAGCACCAGGAGCCGACGCCGTTCTTGAAGAAGGTGGACTCGAATCCGTACTCGTGGACCCCGCCGGATGGGTCGACGCCGGTCAGGTGGCCGGTCACGTACCACCACTCGTAGCGGATGTGGTGGGCGCCTTCGTTGGCGGGCATCGCGAAGCCGACCTGCGCCGCGGCCGCCGTGGGCGGTATCGCCGCCAAGCCCGCGACCAGGGCCAATGATGCGCAGGCGGCGAGCAGACGCCTGCGGGTGACGAGAATGACCTTCATTGGTCGTCCTTCCGTCCCGAGAGATGGTGACCCGGCGGACCGGTGTTAATTGACAGTTGTCAAGCTATAGCGAGCGAAGGCTCGAGTTCAAGACGCGCCTGAAGCATTGCAACGGAACACATTGCATTGTTACAGTCCGGGGGGTCTTCACCCGGAGGTAGGAACCATGGCCATCGAGCAACAGCAGGCATACCAGGACGAGGCGCTCGCCATCCGTGCGCGCGACGTGTCCTTCGACTGGACCGGCGTGCCGACCGAGTACATCCCTGGTCACCCGTTCGCCACGCACTTCTGGAATGTCATGCATCTCGTCCTGCCCGAGGGCGAGCGCGCCATGGCCGACGTCCTGGGTCGGGCTTTGCCGCGGATCGAGGACCCGCGACTCCGCGAGGAGTTGGTCGGCTTCATCGGCCAGGAAGAGACCCACGCCAGCTCGCACGAGTCCTTCCGGGTCAACCTGGAGACCAACGGCGTCGACACCCCGAAGATCATGCGGCTGATGGCGTTCGTCATGGACAAGGTCTTCGGCGACCACGGCCTGACCGGCCGCGCGGGGGAGGCCTGGTTCCGCGAGCGGCTGGGCATCTACGCCGCGGCCGAGCACTTCACCGCGACCGTCGGCGAGTGGCTGCTCGACAACCGCCGCTTCGACGAGCTCGGCGCGGACCCGACCATGCTCGACCTGCTCCGCTGGCACGGCGCCGAGGAGATGGAGCACCGCAATGTGGCCTACGACGTCTTCCAGTACGTCGACGGCAGCTATGCCCGCCGGGTGCGCACGGCGTTCCTCGCCTCGGCGGGCCTGCTGGTCCTCTGGCTCTACACGTCCAGCTGGTTGTATGCCAACGATCCGACGGTGACCAGGCACCGGTGGACCTGGCCGCTGGAGTTCGTCAAGGACACCCGCCGTGGTCTGATCCCGGGACTCAGGTTCATCTTCAAAGAGATCCCGCAGTACCTGCGCCCCAGGTTCCACCCCTCGGGGATGGGCCCCATCGACAAGGCGGTGCGCTACCTCGCGCAATCTCCGGCCGCCCAGGGCGGCACAGCGTGAGCGCGACTCACACGCCGTCGCGCGCCCTGAGGATGGTGGCCGGGGGCGCGCGGGCGTACTCCAGGGTGTTCGCGGCGAGCTCCGCCGCGCCGTACCTGTCCAGGTCGAAACCTGTGCGCCGCAAGGGATTCGACCTGGACCTGGTCGTCTCCTCGATCACCCGCGAAGTCGAGGACGTCGTCAGCTTCACCCTGCGCCGTCCTGACGGCGGCGCCCTCCCGGCCTGGATCCCCGGCGCCCATCTCGATGTCTTTCTGCCCTCGGGGATTCAGCGGCAGTACTCCCTGTGCGGTGACCCCGCGGACCGCTCCTGCTATCGCGTCGCGGTGCGCCGCATCGACGGTGGCGGCGGTGGATCGGTCGCCATGCACAGCGAGGTCGCCGAGGGCGACGTACTCACTTTCCGCGGCCCCCGCAATGCCTTCACCTTCATCGACGTGGAGTCCTACCTGCTCATCGCGGGCGGAATCGGGATCACCCCCATCCTGCCGATGGTTCGCGAGGCCGCCCGCCGAGGCGCGGACTGGACGCTGGTCTACACCGGACGTTCCCGGGCCACGATGCCTTTCGTCGCGGAACTCGATGCGATCGGCGGGGGGCGGTTGGAGTTGCGCCCGGACGACGAATACGGCCCACCCGAGGCGGCCGAACTGGTGCGGCGGGCCAAGCCGGGTGCGGCGATCTACGTCTGTGGTCCGCCCGCGCTCATCGACGCCGCACGCGCCGTCCAGCCTGGACTCAACCCGACCGGATCGCTGCACAGCGAGCGATTCTCGGCCCCGCCGGTCGTGGGCGGCCGACCATTCGACGTGCACCTCGCGCGCGCGGGCGTGACCGTCACCGTTGGCGCGGACGAATCCGCGCTGGCCGCCATCCGCAGGGCGGTGCCCGCGGTTCGCTACTCCTGT
Source organism: Alloactinosynnema sp. L-07 (assembly GCF_900070365.1). Lineage (NCBI taxonomy): Bacteria > Bacillati > Actinomycetota > Actinomycetes > Pseudonocardiales > Pseudonocardiaceae > Alloactinosynnema > Alloactinosynnema sp. L-07. The sequence goes on from NZ_LN850107.1 coordinate 1,645,574, forward strand.
CAGCAGGGCTTCTGCGGCAGTTGCAAGCACCGGGTGCTGGACGGCGGCGTGGAGCACCGCGACACCAAGCTGCGGCCCGCCGAGCGAGAGACCGACATGCTCATCTGCGTCTCCCGGGCAGCGGGCGACAGCCTGACCCTCGACCTGTGAGCCGGAGGACTTCCATGACCCAGCATGTCCGCGTGGCCGTTGTCGGTGCCGGATTCGGCGGCTTGGGCACCGGCATCCGCCTCAAGCAGGAGGGCATCGATGATTTCGTCGTGCTCGAACGCGCGCCGGAGGTCGGCGGCACCTGGCAGATCAACAGCTATCCGGGTGCGCAGTGCGACGTGCCATCGCTGATCTACTCCTACTCCTTCGCGCCCAACCCGAACTGGAGCAGGCTCTACCCGCTGCAGGGTGAGCTCAAGGAGTACATGCACCGCTGCGCCGTCGACTTCGGCGTGCTGCCCCACGTGCGGTTCTCCACCGAGGTCACCGACGCCTCGTGGGACGATGACGCCTGCGTGTGGCGGATCTCGACCAGCACGGGGGACCTGACCGCGCAGGTGCTGGTCGGTGCCATCGGCCCGTTCAGCGCGCCATCGATCCCGGATCTCCCTGGACTCGAACGGTTCCGTGGCAAGGTGTTCCATTCGCAGGCGTGGGACCACGACCACGACCTCAGCGGTGAACGGGTCGGTGTGATCGGCACCGGCGCGTCGGCCGTGCAGTTCATTCCACGGGTGCAGCCGCGCGCAGGCCACCTGAGCGTCTTCCAGCGCACGCCCATCTGGGTGCTGCCGCACCCGGATCGCCCGGTGGGCGCGCTGACCCGTCGCCTCTACAAGCGGGTACCGTGCGCGCAGGCCGCCGCCCGAAAAGCGTGGGCGCTCACCTTCGAGGCGCTGGTGCCGGGCTTCATTCACGAGCCGAGACTGCAGAAGCCCCTGGAGTGGCTGGCCAGGGCGCTGCTGAACCGGCAGGTCAAGGATCCGGACCTGCGGGCAAGACTCACCCCGTCGTACGCCGTGGGGTGCAAGAGGCCCACGTTCTCCAACGCGTACTACCCGGCGCTCACCGCGGCGAACACCACCGTGGTCACCGACGGGATCGTCGAGGTGACCGAGCGGGGAATCGTCACCGCGGACGGCGCCGAGCACCAACTCGACACGATCATCTTCGGCACCGGGTTCCGGATGACCGACCACCCTGGCTTCGAGCTGATCCACGGACGCGACGGCACCAGCCTCGCAGGCCAGTGGCGCTCGGGCGAGATGACGGCGTACTTGGGCACGGCCATCCACAACTTCCCTAATCTGTTCCTGATCCTGGGCCCCAACTCCGGCGTCTACACCTCGGCGGTGATCACCATCGAGGACCAGGTGCACTACATTCTCGACGCTCTGCGTGCGATGGAGCGGCGCGACCTGTCCTGGATCGAGGTCACGGCCGAGGCAGAACGGTCCTTTGTGGAGTGGATCGACCGGGGCCTGAGCCGCTCGGTGTTCCTCACCGGGGGTTGCCACAGCTACTACCTGAGTCGCAGTGGGCGCAACTTCACCCATTACCCGGGTTTCTCGGCCGGCTTCCGGGCCCGCACGCGCGAGATCGACCTCGATCACTACGCCGCGCGCCGGGCGGAACCCTCCATTGTGGAGGTTCGGGCATGAGAAGGTCGACCTATGATGTGCGCGACAAGGTCGTGCTGATCACCGGCGCCGGGCAGGGCATCGGCCTGGCCCTCGCCAGGCGGCTGCACGCCCAGCACGCGCACGTGGCGCTCATCGATGTCAACGACGCGGCTCTCGCCCAGGCGTCACGGACTTTGGCAGGGGATCGGGTCTTCACCGCCACGGCGGACGTGACCGACCGGTCCGCGATGGCCGAAGTGGTGGCCAGGGTCATCGCCCATCACGGACGCCTTGACGTGGTGGTCGCCAACGCGGGGGTGACCCCGGCGCCCGCGACGATCCGGACCATGGACCTGGCCGACTACGACCGTGTCGTCGCCATCAACCAGACCGGTGTCCTGAACACGGTGCGTCCCGCTCTCGAGGCGGTCATCGACTCGGGCGGGCACGTCGTCGTGGTGGCGTCGTGCGCCGCGTTCTCCCCGGGGGTCGGCGGGGCGGCCTACATGTCGTCCAAGGCAGCCGCTGAGCAGATCGGCCGGGCACTGAAGTTGGAATTGGCCCCGCACGGTGCCACGGCCGGTGTGGCGTACTTCGGTTTCGTGGACACGCCGCTGGCGACCGCGACCCTCGATGACGACCCCACGGGCCGCCGCCTCAACGAGCTGCTTGGCTGGCCGCTGAACCACCGGATCTCCGCCGACGCCGCGGCCGCCTCCATCGCGAACGGGATCGCCGACCGGGCGGGCGCCACGATCGCCCCGGCCCGGTGGCTGCCCTACTCGCTGTTCCGCGGCGTCATCAACGCGGCGGTGGACCGGGTACTGGCCCGGGACCGGCGGGTGCACGAGATGATCCGCGACCTCGAAGCACGCCAGGAGTCCGCGCGGTGATCGGTCCTCGTAGGCCAAGCCTGACCAGCAGGGCGGTGGCGAGCTGTTGCCGCAGGTGGGTGCGGCCCCGGATCGACCGCGTCCGGCTCGAAGGCACCCAACTGCGTTCTCTGCGCGCCGCCGTCCGCGTCGGCGGGGTGGTGGCGGGATGGCCTGGCATGGCAACGATCGAGCCCGTCCGGACGTCGCGATTCTCCGGCGAGTGGGTGCGGACACGCCGCGCACGGCCCACTGGCGCCGTCCTCTACCTGCACGGCGGCGGCTATGTCGCCTCGTCGCCGCGCGCCTACCGTTGTGTGACCGAGCCGTATTCCAGGCTGACCAGGCTCCCGGTGCTCGCGGTCGCTTATCGGCGCGCGCCAGAGCACCCGTATCCGGCGGCGCTCGACGACGCCCTCGCGGCGTATGAATGGCTGCTGGACCAAGGCCATCGGCCGGAGCGCATCGCGCTCGCGGGTGACTCCGCCGGCGGACACCTGGCGATCGGGCTGCTGACGACCTTGGCCCAGCCCAACCGCCCGATGCCTGCCGCGGCGACGCTGTTCTCCCCGTTGCTCGACCCCACCCTCACCGACGCGATCCGCCGTGACGCCGTGCGTCCTGACCCAGTGATGACGCCAACCTTCGCCGCCCGGTGCGCCGCGGCGTTCCACCCCGCCGGGGACTTCGCCGACCCTCGACTCTCGCCGTTGACCGCGGATCTCGCACTGCTGCGCCGGTTCCCTCCGATCCAGACCCACGTCGGCGGCACCGAGTGCTTCGCAGGCGATTCCGAGCGCCTGCACGAGCGACTGGACCAGGCCGGCGTCGCCAACAGACTGTTTATGGCGCGTGGCCAGGTGCACTCCTACGTCACGCTCAACCGGGTGGTGCCCGAGGCACGCCTGGCAGTGCGTCGAGCCGCCATCTTCGTCCGCTCCGCCATGGGTGAGGTCAGGCCGGGGAGAGCCCTCCGGTGATGATCGGAACGACGTAGGCGCGGGCGAAGTCCAGCAGGTCGGCCTCGTCGGCGAGCGGAAGGTGGCCTTGGGGGGTCACGATGAACGAGTGCGCGAGCCGCACCATGATCTCCGCCCGGGCGGGGTAGTCGTCCGCCGGGGGCAGGAGGTCGTCTCGCACCGCCTGTTCGAGCATCTCCACGGTTCCCGCGACGGCGATCCGGATGAGTTCGGTCGCCTCGGTGGTCATCTTGGGCAGCGACGACTCCGGCTCCAGGCGCAGGAGGCGGTTGATCAGGGCGTGGGTCCACAGGCGGTGCACCACGGTGGCGAAACCGACCGCGATGCGGTCGGCGGCGGTGGCCGATTTGCTCGCCGTGTCGAACACCAACGCGAAGATCCGTCGCGCCTCGCGGGCGTTCACCGCTTCGACGACGTCGCTCTTGGAGCCGAGCCGCCGGTAGACGGTGACCCGGTCGACACCCGCGCGGCGGGCGATGTCCTCCAGGGTCGTGCGCCGGATGCCCACGTCCTCGAACAGCGCGAGCGCTGCGTCGAGGATGCGTTCCGTGGAGTCAGTAGTACTGGTCGTCACCTGCACCACTCTACGGACCGGCCGCAACGATCCGCCAATTATGTTGCAGTTCAGAATGCAACATTGCAACGCTAGAAGTTGCATCGTACTGTTCACGGGTGGCAGTGCCGACTCCCGAGGAGCCCCCGATGACCGACCGGCCAAGCACCCTTTGCGAAGCCTTTCAGCGCACCGCTGCCGTCGCCCCCGACGTTGTCGCCCTGCGCACCCCCGGCGATGTCGAGACGCTGACCTGGCGCGCGTACGCCGAGCAGGTGCGCCAGGTCGCCGCGGGCTTGGCGGCACTGGGAATCCGACGAGGTGACGCCGTCGCGCTGATGATGTCCAACCGGGTCGAGTTCTACCCGCTGGAGGTCGGGGCGCAGCACGTCGGCGCGACCTCGTTCTCGGTCTACAACACCCTCGCCGCGGACCAGTTGAAGTACGTCTTCGAGAACGCGGGCAACCGGCTGGTGTTCTGCGAGGCTCAGTACGTCGAGCGAATCCGCGAGAGTGGCGCGGAAATCGACTACATCGTCGTCATCGATGGCGACGCCCAAGGCGCGATGACAGTCGCGGATCTGGTCGCGCGCGGCGCGGCGGACTACGACTTCGACGCGGGCTGGCAGGCCGTGCGGGCCGACGACGTCGCCACCTTGATCTACACCTCGGGCACCACCGGCAACCCCAAGGGTGTGGAGTCCACCCACGCGAACCTGATCTACGAGGCGTACGCGTTCGCGGAGGTCCTCGACGTCGAGTTCGGCGACCGGATCACCTCCTTCATGCCGACCGCGCACATCGCCGACCGGTTCACCGCCCTGTACCTGCAGGAGGTGTTCGGCACCCAGGTCACCACCGTCGCCGACCCGCGGCAGGTGGCCGCCGCGCTGCCCGACGTGCGCCCGACGTTCTGGGGCGCGGTTCCGCGCGTGTGGGAGAAGCTGAAGATGGCCATCGAGTTCGGCGTGGCCGCCGAACCGGACGAGGCCCGCAAGCAGGGACTGCAATGGGCGCTGTCGGTGGCGGCGAAGAAGGGCGCGGCCGAACTCGCGGGGGAGAAGCTGTCCGACGAGGCCGCCGCCGAGTGGGCCAAGGCCGACCGGCTGGTGCTTTCGCTGCTGCGTAAGAAGATCGGCCTGGACGAGGTTCGCTGGACGATGTCCGGCGCCGCCCCGATCGCGCCGGAGACCCTCGGGTTCTTCGCGGGTCTGGGCATTCCGATCGCCGAGATCTGGGGCATGTCGGAGCTGACCTGCGTGGCCAGCGGAACGCACCCGCGCGACGCGAAACTGGGCACGGTCGGCAAACTGCTGCCCGGTATGGAAGGCAAACTGGCCGAGGACGGCGAACTCCTCATCCGTGGGCCACTGCTCATGAAGGGCTACCGCAAGGAGCCCGAGAAGACCGCCGAGGCGATCGACGCCGACGGCTGGCTGCACACCGGCGACATCATGACCATGGACGACGAGGGCTTCCTGCGGGTGGTCGACCGCAAGAAGGAACTGATCATCAACTCCTCTGGCAAGAACATGTCGCCCGCGAACATCGAGAACACGATCAAGGCGGCGGCGCCGATGGTCGGCGCGCTCACCACGATCGGCGATGGCAGGCCGTACAACACGGCGCTGATCGTGCTCGACGTGGACGGCGCCGCGGCCTACGCGGCGCAACGCGGGCTGGCCGACGCCACCGCCGAGGCCCTGGCAGCCGACCCGGACGTGATCGCGCGGATCAGCTCAGGCGTCGCGGCGGGCAACGAGAAGCTCTCGCGCGTCGAGCAGGTCAAGCGGTTCACGATCCTGCCGACGTTCTGGGAGCCCGGGGGAGACGAGCTCACCCTGACGATGAAACTGCGTCGCAAGCCGATCATCGCCAAGTACGGCACCGAGATCGATGCCCTCTACGCGGACGAACCAGGCCACGGCGTGCACGTGGCCGTCGCGCACCAGGAGGGGTAATGCCTCGGTGGTACACCTTGAACGAAGCCGAAGGCGACGTGGTTTGGGCCGCGGCGACTCGACACGTGCACGTCGTCGAGCTCGCCGCGCCGCCCGCCGCGGTCTGGTCGGCACTGACCGCGAATGACGCGCTCGTGTCGTGGTCGCCCCTGATCACCTGCGTCGAATGGAGCACCCCACGCCCGTTCGGCGTCGGCACCATCCGTGAGGTGACGCTCGGGCCGGGGCTCGTCTCGCTGCGGGAACGCTTCTACCGCTGGGAAGAAGGCAAGCGGATGACGTTCTCCGTCGACGCCGCGACCCGGCCCCTGTTCACCATGTTCGGTGAGGATCTGCGCCTTGACGAGACCTTCGACGGAACCCGGCTCACGTGGACATTCGCCTACACCGGGGCCCCGGCGGTGCGTCCGGCCTTGAAGCTCGGCGCCCCGCTGACCGGAAGGCTCATGGGCGGCATCGCGAACGGCATCCGCAAAGTGGTCGAACCGAAGGGTGTTGACCGATGACCGAGGTACAGGTTCGCGCCACCACATTCGAGGTGCGCGCCCCGGCGACCGGTGAGGTCATCGCGCGCTATCCCGAACACAATGCGGCCGAGGTCGCGGACGCCGTGGCCATGGCGAGGACGGCTGCACCCGCGTGGGCGGTGTTGAGCTTCGCCGAGCGTGGCAGGCTGCTCGACCGCTGGCGCGGCGAGATCGCCCGCGGCGCCGACACCCTCGCCGAGGTGATCAACGCCGAGGTCGGCAAGCCGGTGTCGGACGCCAGGCTGGAGATCGTGATGGCCCTGCAGCACTTGGCATGGGCGGCCAAGAACGCGGGAAGCGTGCTCGGCCGCAGGCGGATGCCCAGCGACCTGATGACCATCAACCAGGCGGCGACGCTGGAGTACTCACCGCTGGGCGTGGTCGGTGTCATCGGCCCGTGGAACTATCCGGTGTTCACCCCGCTCAGCTCGCTGTCTTTCGCGCTCGCCGCGGGCAACGCGGTCGTGTTCAAACCGAGCGAGTACTCCCCGGGTGTCGGGGAGTGGCTGGTCCGGGCGTTCGAGCGAGCCGTGCTGGAACACCCGGTGCTGCACCTGGTCACCGGGTCCGGCGCGACCGGGGCGGCGCTGTGTGAGTCCGGTGTGGACAAGATCGGCTTCACCGGCTCGACCGCGACCGGCAAGAAGGTCATGGCGGCCTGCGCGCGATCCTTGACGCCCGTCCTGATGGAATGCGGCGGCAAGGACGCGCTCATCGTCGACGCGGACGCCGACCTCCACGCCGCGGCGGACGCGGCGGTGTGGGGCGCGCTGTCCAACGCCGGGCAGACCTGCCTCGGTGTCGAGCGGGTCTACGTGCACGAGTTGGTCTACGACCAGTTTCTCGACCGGGTTCTGGCCGCGGCCAAGGACGTGCGCGCGGGCGCGAAGATCGGCCCGATCACGATGCCCAGCCAGGTCGCCGTCATCCGCGCGCACATCCAGGACGCGCTCGACCGAGGTGGCCGGGCCGTGCTCGGCGGTCTCGACGCCATCGACGGCCAGTTCGTCCAGCCGACGATCCTGGTCGACGTGCCGGAGGACGCGCTCGCGGTCACCGAGGAGACCTTCGGGCCGACCATGACCATCGCCAAGGTCGACGACATGGACCAGGCGGTCGAGCTGGTCAACGCCAGCCGCTACCACCTCGGCGTCACGATCTTCGCGCGCGGGCGCGGCGACGAGATCGCGCGCCGGATCCGTGCGGGCGGCGTCGCGATCAACGCGTTCGTCGCCTACGCCACGGTCCCGACCCTGCCGCTCGGCGGCGTCGGCGACTCCGGCTTCGGCCGGGTGCACGGACCTGACGGACTGCGCGAGTTCACCTACCCGAAGGCCGTGACCAGGCAGCGGTTCCTGTCTCCGCTCGCGCTGACCACCTTCGCCCGCACCGAGTTCACCGATCGCGTTGTCAGGGTTCTGACAACCCTGTTGCACGGGAGAAAACGGTGACGGCTCGATCGATCGGAAAGGCAGGCATCGGCGTGTCGATGCAGAGTGTTCGGTCGCCCTGGATGGACGACGACCTGGCCGCGGTCCGCGACCTCGCGCGCACCTACTTCACCAAGGAGGTGGCGCCGCTGCAGGAGCGGTTCATCGAGCAGGGCCACCCCGATCGCGAACTGTACGCGCGTGCGGGTGAGTTGGGGCTGAGCTGCATGTCGATCCCCGAGGAGTACGGGGGCGGGGGCGGGACGTTCGCCAGCGAGATCGTGCTGATCGAGGAGCAGGTCCGCGCGGGCGACCAGGCGATGGGCTTCGTCGTGCACGCGGGCATCGTGGCGCACTACCTCAACGCCTACGCCTCGGAGGAACAGAAGCTGCGGTGGCTGCCGAAGCTGGCGAGCGGGGAGTGGGTCGGCTCCATCGCGATGACCGAGCCAGGCACCGGCTCGGACCTACAGGCCATCGCCACCCGCGCGGCCAAGGACGGCGACGACTACGTCATCAGCGGCGCGAAGACATTCATCACCAACGGCGCCCTGTGCGACTTGGTGATCATCGCCTGCAAGACCGGCGACGCCGCGGGTGCGGCCGGGCTGAGCCTGATCGTGGCCGAGGTCGGCGCCGACACTCCGGGCTTCCAGCGCGGGCGGATCCTGCACAAGATCGGCAACCAGGGCCAGGACACCGCCGAGCTGTTCTTCGACGGACTGCGGGTGCCGCGGGCGAACCTGCTCGGCCCGGCCGAGGGCAAGGGCTTCATCCAGCTCATGCAACAGCTCCCGCAGGAACGGCTGCTCACCGGCGCCCTGGCCGTGGCGTCGATGGAAGTCGCCGTCGACCTGACCGTCGAGTACACCAAGTCGCGCGAGCTGTTCGGCAAACCGCTGTTCGCCATGCAGAACACCAGATTCGAGCTCGCCGAGTGCGCCACGATCACCCGGATCGGCCGCACATTCCTCGACGACTGCGTCGTCAAGCACCTGCGCGGCGAGCTCGATGTGACGACCGCGGCGATGGTCAAGTACTGGCTCACCGACCGGCAGGGCGAGGTCGCCGACCGCTGCCTGCAACTCTTCGGCGGCTACGGCTACATGGACGAGTACCCGATCTCGCGCATCTACACCGGCGCCCGCGTCATGCGGATCCTCGCCGGGGCCAACGAGGTCATGAAGGACCTGATCGCCCGCTCACTCTGAGTCGGGGAACAGAAGGCCGGTCGTGTCGCCGCCCCGCCGTCATCGGGGCGGCGACTTCCCAAGGAGCGCAATGACTTTCGAGGCCATCACCTACGTGGTCGAGGACCGGATCGCCACGATCACCCTCAACCGCCCTGAGTCCCGCAACGGCTACACCATCACGATGGCGAACGAACTCGGCAACGCCTTCGCCGCGGCGGACGCCGACGCCGATGTCCGCGTGATCGTGATCAACGCCAACGGCAAGGACTTCTGCGTCGGCATGGACCTCACCGAAGGCGGCGACGACTTCACGGCCGCCGACTGGGTGGAACCCGCTACCCGCGCGACCCGGCCACTGTCACGGGTGAACAAACCCGTCATCGCCGCCATCCACGGCGCCGCGGTCGGGGTCGGGTCCACCCTGACCCTGCCCGCGGACATCCGCGTCGCCGCGTCCGACACCCGCTTCGGCTTCGTCTTCGCCCGCCGCGGCCTGTTCCCGGAGGGCGGCTCGACCTGGTACCTGCCCAGGATCGTCGGCCTGGCCCGTGCGCAGGAGTGGATGCTCACCGGCAGGCTCATCCCCGCGGCTGAGGCACTCGCGGCGGGCCTGGTGTCGCAGGTCGTCGAACCTGACGCGCTGCTGGACACGGCACACGAGATCGCCCGCGACCTCATCACCAACACCGCCCCCGTCGCCACGGCGGTGATCCGGCGAACCCTGCTGCACATGCAGGGCGAGATCACTCCGGAGGCATCGTTCCAGCTCGACTCGAAGCTGATCGCGCACGCGTTCGCGAGTCCGGACTCGGTGGAGGGCATCACCGCGTTCCTGCAGAAGCGGGCACCGACGTTCCCCGGCACTGTGGTCGGCGACCTGCCTCCGTTCCTTCCTTGGCTGGACTGACCACTCACGCGGCTTCCGCGACGATGACGCTCATCGGCCCAGCCAGCGGCCGGTGGTCGAGGTAGCGCCATCCGGTCTCGTGCAGCCAGGCGGTGCCTTCCTCGACGCTGTAGACGTCGCCGTCGTTGAGGTGGACGGCGAACTCGCCTGCCATCAGCGCGGCTGGGAGCGGCTTGGTGTGGGTCGGGTCGGTCCAGAAGTCGGCGAGCAGCAAGCGTGCGCCGGGTTCGGCCACCGCGCGGATCCGGCGCAGGATCGACCGGTTCGTCTCCGGCGTGAAGTAGTGCACCAGGTTGGCGACCAGGAAAGCGTCGAACCCGCGCGGCAAGTCGTCGACGCGGACGTCACCGACCTGGACGTCGACGCGGCCGGCGTGGGCCGTACTTTTCAGGTGGTCCCGGGCGACGCGGGCCACGTCGGCCAGCTCGAGCACCGTGGCCATGAGGTTCGGGTCGGCCGTCGCCAGGGCGATCGACCAGGACCCGGTGCCGCCGCCGATGTCCAGGACCCGGCTCGCGGGCGGCAGCCCGGCCACCTCGGGAAGGACGCGGCAGGCAGCGGCGGTGGCGGCCGCGATACCGGCCGACATGATCGGCACCAACTCGTCGTCGATCTCGAAGATCTCGCGGGCGGGCCTGCCGCGGCCCAGCGCTCCGGCGAGATCCGCCCACACCGGGTAGCTCAGCCGGTCCCAGAACCTGAGCAGGGGCCGCAGGTCGGCCGGGGTCGCCCCGGACAGGAACGCGGCCGCCACGGGGCTGTTCGAGTAGTGGTCGCCGTGCCGTTCCAGCAGACCGATCGCGACCATCGCGTCCACGGTGATGCGCGCCGTACGGCGGGGGAGTCCGGTGCGGGCGGCGAGTCCGTCGAGGTCCGTCGGACCCTCGCCGAGGGCCTCGAACACGCCGAGCTCGCTCGCCGCGAACAGGTGCTTGCTGACCATGAAGCCCTGCGCGATCTCGAAGATCCGATCAGGCGTCACGACGTCATGGGCTGCCCCAGTGGGGGCTTTGTGTGTGGTTGTCATACCGTCAGCCTGAGCGGCGGCCACCCGCGGCCGCCACCCCCACGATTCTGGGGGTGCCGTCGCGCATCATCCGGCCGTAATCTCAGGTATGCGCGCATTGGTTCCGCAAGTCCGCGACGAGATCGCGTCACTGCGCGCGCGGGGACTTACGTGGGTGGACTACAGCGCGGCGGTCGCGGATGCGCTCGCGACCGTCATCCCGTTCCACGCATGGTGCTGCCACACCGTCGACCCGGGCACGATCCTGTTCACCGGCAGCGTCAACCGCGACGTCGGCTGCTCCGGATCGTGGCTGGCCCACCACGAGTACGTCATCGAGGACGTCAACAAGTGGTCCTTCCTCGCCCGCAGCGGTCGCATCGCTGGGGCCACCAGCATCGACACCCACGGCGACCTGTCCCGCTCGGCCAGGCACCGATCCCAGGAGACCCAAGGTTTCGGCGACGAACTGCGCGTGTCGTTGGTCGTCGACGACATCTACTGGGGAGCGGCGGCCTTCCTGCGCGCCGCCGACGAGCCCTGCTTCACCGAGACCGAGGTGCGGACGCTCGCCAGGCTGGCCCCCTCGATCGGCGCGGGCATCCGCCGTGCCCTCCTCGCGCAGCCGATGGCGCCGAACGCGGGCGCACCCGTCGACCACGGTCCCGGCGTCGTCGTCTTCGACGAGCACGGTGCGCCGGAGTCGATCTCCGGCGCCGCGGAACGCTGGATCGGCGAGCTGATCGAAGACCCCCCGCCGAGCACGCCCAGCGAGTCGAAAACCGTCCAGGCGGTCGCAGCCCGAGCCCGCGCCATCGCACCCGGCACCGACCCCCTCGAACTCGCCGCGCGAGTCCGGGTCCGCACCCGCTCCGGCGTCTGGCTCCTGCTCTACGGCACCCGCCTCAACGGGGACAGCGGCGGGCGAACCGCGGTCATCATCCACCCCGCCACCCCGCAGGACGTCGCACCGGTAATCGCACTCTCCTACGGCCTGACCGAGCGGGAATGCCACGTCGCGATGCACTGCGTCCAGGGCCGCGTCACCAAAGAGATCGCCCGCGCGCTGTCCCTTTCGCCCTACACCGTGCAGGACCACCTCAAGTCGATTTTCGACAAGACCGGGGTGCGCAGCCGGGGTGAACTCGTCGGACAGATCTTCCTCGACCACTACGCCACCCGATGGGAAGCCCCGACGACCGCCACACCCGGGCTGCTCGTCCGAGGCATCTCGCCGAACTCCGCGGTGACCAGATAGCGCTCGGTCGGCCTAGCAGTGGTCCCGCCACACGATCGCAATATCGACGCCTGCGTCCCGCCTGTCGAGACGCGATCCGCATCGGCGTGATGATCTTCTACCATGTGAACGTCGGCGAGAGGCGCTGCGACGGGGTCACCCGCCACGCTCGCCGATGACGACCGCTGCAAGGGCGCCTTCCACTAGTGGGAGGTGCGCACGTGTCCGTCTCGACCCAAGCGCTACGCAGGCTTCTCGACGAGCGGGTCGCGGTCCTCGACGGAGCCTGGGGCACCATGCTCCAGGGCGCGCGGCTCACTCCCGTGGACTACCGGGGTCAGCTCATCGCCGCTGACCATCCGAAGGATGTCACCGGCAACCCGGACCTGCTGAACCTGACTCGGCCGGACGTGGTCCTCGACATCCACCGCCAGTACCTGGCCGCCGGTGCCGATATCACCACCACCAACACCTTCACCGCCACCAGCATCGGCCAGGCCGACTACGCCCTTGAACACCTGGTGCCGGAGATGAACCGGCAGGCCGCGCGGCTCGCCAGGCAGGCCGCCGACGAGTTCGGCGGCCGGTTCGTCGCCGGGTCGGTAGGACCCCTCAACGTCACCCTGTCGCTGTCGCCGCGGGTCGACGAACCCGCATACCGCGCGGTGTCGTACGACCAGGTTCGCGCCACCTACGCCGAGCAGATCGGCGCGCTCGCGGAGGGTGGTGTCGACCTGCTGATGATCGAGACGATCTTCGACACCCTCAACGCCAAGGCGGCGATCGCCGCGGCCAGGGAGGTGGCGCCCGAGCTGCCGCTGTGGATCTCGGTGACTATCGTCGACCGCAGCGGCCGGACGCTGTCCGGACAGACCGTCGAGGCGTTCTGGCGGTCGATCGAGAACGCGGAACCGCTGGTCGTCGGTGTGAACTGCGCGCTCGGCGCCGCGGAGATGCGCCCGCACGTGGCCGAGCTGTCCCGGCTCGCCCCCGGCTATACCGCGGCGCACCCGAACGCGGGCCTGCCGAACGCGTTCGGCGAGTACGAGGAGACCCCGGACCAGACCAGCGCGCTGGTGGGCGAGTTCGCGGCCTCGGGCATCGTCAACGCCGTCGGCGGCTGCTGCGGGACCTCGCCCGCGCACATCGCGAAGATCGCGGCGGCGGTCAAGGGACTGCCCCCGCGCCCGCTGCCTGGCAAGCCGCGCGCCACGGTGTTCAGCGGGCTGGAGCCCTTCGGCATCGGCGCCGACACCGGGTTCGTCATGATCGGCGAACGCACCAACGTCACCGGCTCCAAGCGCTTCCGCAGGCTGATCGAGTCGGGCGACCACACCGCCGCCGTCGAGGTCGCGCTCGAACAGGTGCGCGGCGGGGCGAACCTGCTCGACGTCAACATGGACGCCGACCTGCTCGACAGCGAGCGGGCCATGACGACCTTCCTCAACCACATCGCCACCGAGCCCGAGATCGCCCGCATCCCGATCATGATCGACAGCTCCCGCTGGAGCGTGCTCGAGGCGGGCCTGAAGTGCGTGCAGGGCAAGGGCGTGGTCAACTCGATCAGCCTCAAGGAGGGTGAGGAGCCGTTCCTGGCCCAGGCCGCGGTGATCCGGTCGCACGGCGCGGGCGTGGTCGTCATGGCCTTCGACGAGCAGGGGCAGGCCGATACCACCGAGCGCAAGGTGGAGATCTGTGCCCGCGCCTACGACCTGCTGGTCGAGCGGGCCGGGTTCGCCCCGCAGGACATCATCTTCGACCCGAACGTGCTGGCCGTTGCCACGGGCATCGCCGAGCACAACGGGTACGCCAAGGCGTTCATCGACGCGCTCCCGCTGATCAAGCAGCGCTGTCCTGGCGTGCGGATCAGCGGCGGCATCTCGAACCTGTCGTTCTCCTTCCGCGGCAACGACATCGTCCGCGAGGCCATGCACGCGGCGTTCCTCTTCCACGCGGTGCGCGCCGGACTCGACATGGGCATCGTCAACGCGGGTCAGCTCGCCGTCTACGCCGACATCCCGGCCGACCTGCTCGAACTGGTCGAGGATGTGCTCTTCGACCGCAGGGCGGACGCCACCGACCGGCTCGTCGCCCACGCCGAGGGCGTGCGCGGCAGCGGCACCCGGCGGGTGATCGACCTGTCGTGGCGTGCGGCCCCGGTGGCCGAGCGGCTCGCGCACGCGCTGGTGCACGGCATCGTCGACTTCATCGAGGAGGACACCGAGGAAGCCAGGCAGGGCGCGGCTCGGCCACTCGATGTCATCGAGGGTCCGCTGATGGACGGCATGAAGGTCGTCGGCGACCTGTTCGGCGCGGGCAAGATGTTCCTGCCGCAGGTCGTCAAGAGCGCCCGCGTGATGAAGCGCGCCGTGGTCTACCTGGAGCCGTACATGGAGGCCGAGAAGGAGCGGGCGCGCGCCGCGGGCGAAGTCGACGTCTCCCGGGGTCAGGGCAAGATCGTCATGGCCACGGTGAAGGGTGACGTCCACGACATCGGCAAGAACATCGTCGGCGTCGTGTTGGGCTGCAACAACTACGAGGTCATCGACCTCGGCGTGATGGTGCCCGCGTCGGTCATCATCGACACCGCGATCCAGGAGTCCGCCGACGCGATCGGCCTGTCCGGTCTGATCACCCCGTCCCTGGACGAGATGGTCGCCGTCGCGGCGGACATGCAGCGCCGCGGCTTGAAGCTGCCCCTGCTCATCGGCGGCGCCACGACCTCACGCCAGCACACCGCGGTGCGGATCGCGCCCGCCTACGACTTCGACACCGTCCACGTCGAGGACGCCTCCCGGGTGGTCGGTGTGGTCGCCGAACTGCTCGACCCCGAGCGCGCCGAGGCCCTGACCACGCGCAACCGCGCCGACCAGGAACGCCTGCGGGAGCGTCACGAGGCGCGGCAGAGCACCGCCGTCCTGACCATCGACCAGGCGCGCGGCAATCCCGAGCGGGTGGACTTCACCGACCTCCCGGTCCCCGACTTCACCGGCGTCCGCCTGGTCGAACCCGATCTGGACACGCTGCGCGCCATGATCGACTGGCAGTTCTTCTTCCTGGCGTGGGAACTCAAGGGCAAGTACCCGGCGATCCTGGAGCAGCCCGTCGCGCGCGAGCTGTTCACCGAGGCCAACACACTGCTCGACGAGATCATCGCCGGATCCCTGTTTCAGGCCAAAGGCGTGCTCGGCTTCTGGCCCGCCCACAGCGAAGGCGACGACATCGTGGTCGATGGTGTGACCATCCCGATGCTGCGCCAGCAGACCGCCAAGCCAGAAGGCCGCCCCAACCGCTGCCTCGCCGACTACGTTGCCCCAGCGGGCGACCATCTGGGCGGCTTCGCCGTGGCGATCCACGGTGCCGACGCCTTGGCCGCCAAGTTCGAAGCCGAGCACGACGACTACCGGGCGATCATGACCAAGGCCCTCGCCGACCGCCTGGCCGAGTCCTTCGCCGAGCACATCCACCTCCAGGCCCGCCGCGCCTGGTTCGAACCGGACTCCGAGCCGGACCTCGCCGATCTGCACGCCGAACGCTTCCGCGGCATCCGCCCCGCACTCGGCTACCCGGCCAGCCCCGACCACAGCCTCAAACAGTCCCTCTTCGACCTCCTCGGCGCCGAAACGGTCGGCCTCGGCCTCACCGAGTCGTTCGCCATGACTCCGGCGGCCGCGGTCAGCGGCTTGATCTTCGCCCACCCGGGCTCCCGCTACTTCACCGTCGGCCGCCTCGGCCGTGACCAGGTGGAGGACTACGCAACCCGCCGCGCCCTGCCGATAACCGAGGTCGAGCGCTGGTTGCGCCCCAACCTCAGCTAGAACGCGTGGGGACATTCGCCCCTACTCACTGGACGCTCGTGGGTGTGTTGTCATGTCACGGCTTGTGTTTGCTTGCGAGGTGACCTTGACATGCAGGACATGAAAGCGACTCTCGACGCGTTGTTCGACTCGTTCGACCGCAAGGACTTCGCGGCGATGCGAGCGATGCTCACCGATGACGCGCAGGGCGTCGATGAGCTCTCACGGAACTGGCTACGCGACGCCGGTGCGATCAACTCCTACTTCGACCAGCTCGGCCTGATGGTCAGCGACATTCGGACCGAGGTATCGCAGGTCCACCATGCGCAGTGGGGGGACGTGGGACTGACGACGTGCTGGCTGGAACAGGACTACGTGCTCCAGGGCGAGCCTCAACACATCTCCGCCCCGGCGAGCATTCTCATGCGTCGGGTCGACGACGACTGGCGGGTCGCGCTCGTCCACGCGATCCCGATGCCGCCAGAAGACTGAGTTCTCCATGCCTCAACGGGAACGTTGCGCTGTATCAGCTTGGGACCCAGCCACTGTTCCTGTCCGTCGATCACCGCCGCTCCTGCGCGCGCTCTCGATGGTTTCGCGGAGCGCATTGTCGGTCGGAGTCGGTTCGATGCCGAAGGCCGTGATGGCGGCGGACGAGTCGAGTATGAACGGTCGTCGCAGCTGGTATTGGACTTCGAGCATCTCCCGCGCGGCGGGATTGAAGAGTCCGGCGAGGCGGAGCGCGAAATGGGGCATCGTGGCGACGCGGGCCGTCGGGGCTTCGGCCAGTTCGGCGGCGCGGGTCGCGAGGGCGCGGATGGATAGGGGAGCGGCTGTGGGTACGTGCCAGGGGCGGCCCCATGCGGTGTTGTCGGCGGCGACGGCGACCAGGGTGCGGGCGACGTCGCCGACGTAGGTCCAGCTGTGCGGCGCGTCGAGGTCGGCGGGAATCGAACCGCGCCTGCCTGCGAGGAGTTTAGGTAGGACCATGGCGGTGAACGGGGTAAGTGTGCCCGCGCCGAGGTAGTCCGATCCGCGGACTTCGGCGGTGCGGATCCGACCGGCGTCGTGCATGGCCAGCGCGTCGGTCCACAGCTTCGACCGCACCTGCCCCTTGACGGAGTTGGGACGCAGCGGCAGTTCCTCGGTCATGGCGCCGTCGACCTGGCCGTAGGCGTAGAGGTTTCCGGTGGTCACGAGCACCGCGCCGCTGGTCTCCGCCGCGTGGATGAGTGCCGCGCCGAGGGGTGGCCAGTCGGTGGACCAGCGGTGATAGGCCGGGCCCGCGCAGCAGTACAGGGCGACGGCGCCTTCGGTGTGCCGGATGAGGGCGGTGGCGTCGCTCGCGTCCGCGGCGATGCGCTGGATCCCGTGGTGTTCGGGGCCGTGGCCGCCGCGGGTGAGGAGGCGGACTTGCTCGCCTCGGTCGGCAAGCAGGCGTGCGGTGGCCGAGCCGACCGGGCCCGCACCGACTATGACGTGAAGGGGCATATGACCATCTCTTCCGGTGGCTTCGAGAACGATGTTCTCTGATAAGAACACCGTACTCCGGCTGTGGACGGCTGGTCAAGAACGCTGTTCTCGCCGAGTTCTGGTGTTCTCGGAGTTGTGCGACACTATGGGCATGTCGGCACCTTCGTTGCGCGCCAGGGTCCGCTCCGAGATGAGCCAGGAGATCAAGGCGGTCGCCCGCACGCGCCTGGCCGCGGAAGGCGGGAACCTGTCCCTGCGCGCTGTGGCCAGGGACATGGGCATCGTCGCCTCAGCCCTGTACCGGTACTTCCCGAGCCGCGATGCCCTGCTCACCGCATTGATCATCGACGGCTACGAGGCGATGGGCAACGCGGCGACCGAGGCCGACGCGAGCATGCCTCGCGACGACCTGCGTGGCCGGTGGCTCGCGGTCTGCCGTGCCGCGCGGACGTGGGCGCTCTCGCACCCGGCCGAATACGGCCTGCTCTACGGCACCCCGGTGCCCGGTTACGCCGCGCCGCAGGAAACCGTCCCACTGGCGTCGAAGGTGGTATTCCTGCTCGTGGACATCGTCATCGACGGCGCGGAACAACTGGAGTCGGTGCCGTCGACGATCCGCGAACCTGTCCGCGCCGACCTTCGTCGGCTGATCGACCAACGCCCTGGCGATTTGTCGGAGGAACGACTCGCCCGCGTGTTCGCCTGCTGGACCCACCTTTTCGGACTGATCAACTTCGAGGTGTTCGGCCGCCTGGACGACACCATCGAGGCGCGTGCCGACTATTTCGACCACAACATGGCTCTGATGGCCGACCTCGCCGGGATCCCGCGCTGACACTGCCCGCGCGGTTGCTGGCCGGGATAGCGGTGCGCGGCAAGATCAAGAAGACGACCGGCGCCCTGCCATCGAGAACGCGTGACGACTACACGGCCGTCACATGTCGTTTCGACGTCGTTCCAACAGGACGGTGTCGCGCCACTGTCCGTCCTGCTGGGCGATGCGTTCGCGGATGCCCAGCGTGCGGAAGCCCGCGGAGTGGTGCAGGTTCAGGCTGGCCCGGTTGGTCGGGAAGATCGAGGTCTGCAGCGTCCACAGGCCACCTTGGTCGGCCGCGGTGACCTGTTTGTGCAGCAGTGCTTTGCCGACGCCGCGCCCGCGGAAGTCGTCGCCGACGTAGACCGAGGTCTCGGCGACTCCGGCGTAGCACTCGCGGTTGGACACCGGGGTCGCGGCGGCCCAACCCGCGACCTGGCCGTCGACCTCGGCGACCCAGCGGTGCTCGGCGGACCACTTCGCGGCCAACTCGGTGCGGGAGGGCACGGTGGTCTCGAAGGTGGCATCCCCGGTGGCGATGCCTTCGGCGTAGATCCGGCGCACCACGGTCCAGTCGTCCTGCTCCAGCGACCGCACCGACACGTCGCCGGGCAGGTCCTCCGGGCAGCACGGCCGCGGCGCGAGCGCGCCCATGACGGCGTCGGCGGCGTGCGGCAGACCCGCGCAGCACGCGGCGTTGACCGTCAGCAGCGTGGCGGTGCCTTCCTTGCGCATCAACAGGAATCCGACGTCGGCGAGCTTCTTCACATGGTGTGAACAAGTCGACTGGCTGATCCCGAGCCGTTCGGCCAGCTCGCCCACGGTGATCGACGTCGACGTCGCCACCGCGTGCAGCAGCCGCACCCGGGTCGGCTCGGCCAGACACGCGAACCACTCCGCGTAGGTCGCGGCGTCGTCGGGGGCGAGCAGGGGCGGGACTGTCGTCGTCATGAAGCAAGTATCGACCAAAATCGATGGTTGCGTCAATCGATATCCGTCGATAGAGTCGCAAACATCGAACTTCGTCGATGAAGGAGTGTTCAGGTGAGCGAGTTGCCGGTGGTTGTGGTGGGAGCTGGGCCGGTCGGTCTCGCGGCGGCGGCGCAGGTCGTGGCCAGGGGACTGACGCCGTTGGTGCTGGAGTCGGGGGACTCGGCGGGCGCGGCGGTGGCGCAGTGGAACCATGTCCGTTTGTTCTCCGCGTGGTCGGAGCTGGTCGACCCGACCGCCGCTGAACTGCTGGCGGCGACGGGGTGGCAGCGTCCGGACCCGGCGGTCTATCCGACGGGGGAGGAGTGGGCGCGGCTGTACCTGCGCCCGCTGGCCGCCGCGCTGGGGGACAAGGTCCGCTTCGGCGCCCGGGTCGTCGGCGTGGCCCGCCGAGGCCGTGACCGGGTGGTGGACTCCGGCCGCGACACCGAGCCGCTGACCGTGCACGTCGCCACCGCCGACGGTGAGGAGCGCATCGGCGCCCAGGCCGTGATCGACGCCTCCGGCACCTGGACCACCCCGAATCCGCTTGGTGGCGACGGTCTCCCCGCGCTCGGCGAGCAGGCGGCGGCCGACCGGATCACCTACCGCGTCCCGAACCTCGCCGACCCGGCCGTGCGCGCCCGGTTCGCGGGCAAGCGCATCGCCGTCGCCGGTAGCGGCCACTCCGCGCTGACCGCGCTGGTCACCCTGGCCGGGCTCGCGGAGGGGAACCCGGGCACCGAGATCCTGTGGCTGTTGCGGCGCGGCGCGGTCGGCACGGTGTTCGGCGGGGGAGAAGCCGACCAGTTGCCCGCACGCGGAGCCCTCGGCCTGCGTGCGCAGGCGGCGGCCGAGGCCGGGCACGTCCGCACGGTCACCGGGTTCCGCACCGCGATCGTCGAACGCGTCGACGACACCCTGGTGCTTGAGTCCTTCGACGGGCACAAGCTCGACCCGGTCGACGAGGTCGTGGTCCTCACCGGCTTCCGTCCTGACCTGACCTGGCTCTCCGAAATCCGCCTGGACCTCGACCCTGTCCTACAGGCCCCGCGCGCGCTGGCCCCGCTGATCGACCCGAACGTCCACTCCTGCGGCACCGTCTACCCACACGGCGTCGCTGAGTTGGCCCAGCCCGAGGCGGGCGTGTTCCTGGCCGGGATGAAGAGCTACGGGCGTGCCCCGACGTTCCTCGCGATGACCGGCTACGAGCAGGTTCGCTCCATCGTCGCCGCCATCGCGGGCGACCACGAGAGCGCCGCGCGCGTCGAGCTGACGCTGCCCGAGACCGGCGTCTGCGGCGGCGCCGGGGTGTTCGACGAACCCGCCGAGGCCAGTTCGGGCGGGTGTTGCGCCCCGGTCGCGCCGGTCGAGATTTCTCTCGTGGCTCCCGGCCGATGATCACCACGTTGCCCGGCGCGCTACCCCGCGCCGGGCAACGGCGGGTCCTGGCCGTCCTGTGCGCCACCGAGATCACCAGCTGGGGCGTGCTCTACTACGCCTTCGTCGTCCTCGCCCCCACCATCGCGACCACCACCGGATGGTCCCCTGCCGCGGTCACCGCCGCGTTCTCCGCCGGTCAGATCGTCGCCGCGCTCGCCGGGATCGTCATCGGCAAAGTCCTCGACCACCGCGGCCCCCGCGTCGTCATGACCACCGGCTCGATCCTGGCCGTGCTGTCGCTGCTCGGCATCGCCCACGCCCGCACCATCGCCGAGTTCACCGCCTGCTGGCTCGCCGCCGGGGTCGCGATGTCGGCGGTCCTGTACCAACCCGCCTTCGCCGCCCTGACCCGCTGGTCCGGCGACCGCCGCGTCACCGCCTTGACCACCCTCACCCTCGCGGGCGGCCTGGCCAGCACCGTCTTCGCCCCTATCACCGCCGCCCTGCTCACCCACCTCGGCTGGCGCCACACCTACCTCGCCCTGGCCGCGGTCCTCGCGTTCACCATCCCCGCCCACGCACTCGGCCTACGCGGCCCGTGGCATCCAGTCGCAGCCCGCCCGCACAGCGCCGCGCCGCCCGCCCGCACCCGGACCTTCCTGCTGCTCGCCCTGGCCATGAGCCTGTCCGCCTTCGCCGCGAGCGCCGTCATCGTCGGCGTCGTTCCCCTGTTCACCGAACGTGGCCTCACCATCGAAACCGCCGCACTCGCCCTCGGCCTCGGCGGCATCGGCCAAGTCTGCGGCCGCCTGGCCTACCCACGCCTGGCCGCCGCCACCAGCGTCACCACCCGCACCGCCCTCGTCCTCACCACTGCCGCGACCACCATCACCCTCCTGGCGATCCTCCCCGGACCCGCTACCGCCCTCATCGCCATCGTGCTTGTTCTCGGCGGCGCCCGCGGCCTGACCACCCTGCTCAACGCCACCGCGATCAGCGACCGCTGGGATACCCGCGACTACGCCCGCCTCAGCGGCATCCTCACCGCCCCCATCGCGATCACCGCCGCACTCGCCCCCTGGGCCGAAACCACCCTCGCGGAGAGTCTCGGCGGCCACGACACCGCCTTCCTCATCCTCGCCGCCGCCACCGCGACCGCCGCGCTGCTCGCCACCAAGACCTGAACAGCGGCGCATACTCAGCTTCGTGGACAAGGACGCCGTGCACGCCGACCTCGCCCGAGCCCGCGCCACCTTCCACCAACTTCTCGACAGCGCGAACCCGGACAGCCTCCGCCTGCCGACCAACGGCACCCGGTGGAACAACCAGCAGCTGCTGTTCCACATGCTTCTCGGCTACCTGATCATCCCGGCCTTGCTCACCCTGGCCCGCCTACTCGGCCGCCTTCCCGCAGGCGTCAGTCGCACCTATGCCCGTCTGCTCAACGCGGCCACCGCACCGTTCGACGCCGTCAACTACACCGCGGCCCGGCTCGCGGGCAACGTCCTGACACCGCACCGCATGGGCCGCATGTTCGACTGGATCACCGGGGTGCTCGACCGGATGATCGACCGAGCCACCGCCACCGACCTCGCCCGCGGCATGCACTACCCGACCAGGTGGGACCCGTTCTTCACCGACTTCATGACCGTGGCCGACATCTACCGGTTCCCCACCCAGCACTTCGACTTCCACCACCGGCAGCTGACCCTCGACCGATGACCACTGTGGACGGTCCCGCGCGCTCAGTGCCGGGCGAGCTTGACCGCCGAGATCAGCAGGATGGCGGCCAGCAGCGGGATCAGGACCAGGTCCGGGACGACGCCGAGCAGCAGCCCGCCGAGCAGTGCCCCGAAGACGGATCCGGCGGCCATAACCGCGGTGAAGCGCAGGTTGTGGCGCAGCACGACGAAGCTCTGGTCGCGGCTGTAGCGGGCGAAGGCGACGAGCATGGTGGGTAGGGAGACCAGCAGTGACAGGCTGCCCGCGAGCTTGATGTCCACGGCGTAGAGCAGGGTGATCGTGGGAATCAGCAGCTCACCCCCGGCCACTCCCATGATCGCGGCGACGACGCCGATGCCGAACCCGGCGGCGACCCCGGCCACCGCCCGAACCCCACCGGGCAGGTCGAGGGCGCCCACTGTGGCGGTGTGGGTGAGGATCAGGGCGGCGGCCATGCCGACCATGAGCACCGCCAGCACACGGTAGAGGGTGCTGGTCCGCATCCGCACCGCCCACGAGGCGCCTGCCCAGGCGCCGAGCAGGCTGCCCGCGAGCAGGTTGGCCGCGACCATCCAGTGCGCGCCCAGTTCGGCGGCCGGGACCGCGGCCAGGCGCGCGGGCAGGGCGGTGAGAACCACGATCAGGCTCATCGCCTTGTTCAGGATCACCGCGGCCAACGCGGCGAACCCGAACAGCCCGATCAGCAGCGGCAGTCGGAACTCCGCGCCGCCCAGGCCGATCATCCCGCCCAGCACCCCGACCGCGGCACCCGCGCCGAACACCAGCGGCACCGACGCCGATCCATGCGTGGCCCGCTCAATCGCGCCGGTCATCCGTCGACCACACCGTTACCTCCGCCTGCCGCTGTCCCTAGCGGACCGTACAGGGAGGGGTCGCGGCCTGGGAGCAACAAGCCCGCCGTCCAATTGGGTAACGCCGGGTCTTGTGATGCGGCGTAGCTGGCCGAGCGCGAGCCCAACCGCCCGCCCAAGATCGCGCGAGGTACCTCCGATAGCCGTCGCCGCGCGTCGTAGCCGGCCGCCGCCCGCCGCCGACCTCGGTGGCGACGACCCCCTACCGCACGTTCGCAGTCTGGACATGGCTGGACTGCGCATGGCTCAACCCGGGCGGAGGTCGGTGACCGCCAAGCCGAGTTCGGCGCGCAGGCGGTCGGCCACGAGCGAGCGGTGGCACGCCTCTGGATCGCGCTCGACGCAGAGTAGGGCGGTCACCGAGTCGCCCGGGAGCCGCGCCACGAGGGCGCCGAGGTCGAACGGGGCGAGGATCTCTCGGATGTAGCGCTTGGCGTACTCGGGCGCGAGCGTGACGCGGTTGCGCTTGCCCACCCCTTGCCGGTCGTCCTCGCGGTACTGGAGCAGGCGCAGTTCGGTCGTCGGCGCCAGCTCCTTCACGTGCCGGTAGCCGATGTCCGCTTCGGCCAGCGCGTGCTGGAGCCGCGCCGAGTTCGCCCAGGCGTACTCGGGTCCGCGGACGCCGCGGCGCTAGCGTAGGTCGAGTAGCAGGCGGACGTTCGCGCGCCGCAGTCGTTGCAGGAAGGACTCGCCGTCGAAGCCGTAGACGCCGATTGTCACCATTCTGAGCACCGGAAATCACCCGCCTGCCTGCTACTCGTACCGTTTCAACCGTAGGCGTCGAGCGTCACGCCACGGCGGTTCCCTCTAGCTCGACCATCAGGTCGGGGATCGCCAGCCGGGTCACCCCGAGCATCGTGGTGGCCGGTGCCACCCCGGCGGCACCCAGTCGCGACGCCAGCACGCCGTAGTGTTGGAAAAGCAGATCGACGTCGGTGGTGTAGACGTTGAGCCGGACGAGGTTCGCGAGGGACATACCGGCCTCGCCGAGCACGGCCTCCAGGTTGTCGAGGCTCAGCGCCAACTGCGCCGCCATGTCACCGGCGTGCTGGGGCTTGCCGTCGCCGCTCATCGCGGTCTGTCCGGCGCAGTACAGGGTCCTAGTGTGCCCGGAAACGATCTCACCCTGGTTGTACCCCAGCTCCGCCGACCACGGCCACGGGTTGACCGCCGTTCGCTCCATCGCCACATCAGCTCCAGTCGATTCCATCGGCATCTCCTTGGTCATGTTGGTGAGCCTCCCAGCCAATCACGACATCTTGTGTCGTGTATTCCGGTAAAGTCTTCGTATGCGCGCCGACCGGTTGGTCTCGCTGGTGCTGCTGCTGCGTCAGCACGGCAGGCTTTCCGCCGCCACGCTGGCCCGCGAGCTGGAGGTATCCACCCGCACCGTGCTGCGCGACATCGAGGCACTGTCCGCGGCAGGCGTCCCGGTCTACGCCGAACGCGGCAGGCACGGCGGGTTCGCGTTGTTGCCCGGCTTCCAGACCGAGCTCACCGGGCTGAACCACGACGAGGCACTCGCCCTGCTGGTCGCAGGCTCACGGCGCGGCGCGCAGGCGCTCGGCCTTGGCTCGGCGCTCGCTTCGGCCATGCGCAAGGTGGTTGACGCGCTACCCGAGAGCCATCGCAACACGGCGAGCGGCGCGGCCCAGCGTTTGCTCATCGACCCGGAGACCGACCTGCTCTCGCGCAGGCTGGTCACTGAGCAGGTGCCCGCGGGCCCATTGGCCGAGATCCGGCGCGCGGTGCTCGCCGGACACAAGCTGCGCATCCACTACGCGGCCGCGGACCAGACCCCGCAGTGGCGCACGGTGGACCCGATCGGCCTGGTCACCGTCCGCGACCATGGCTACTTGCTGGCCACGAGATCCGGGGCGGACCGCACCTACCGGCTGTCCCGGGTGCTGGCCGCCGAGGAACTCCCCGAACCCGCGGAGCGACCGGACCGGGTCGATCTGGACCGGGCCTGGCAGGAACGCAGCACGCGGTTCCGGACCGGCGGCGACCAGGTCGCCGTGCTGGTCCGGGTGAACCCGGCGCGGCGGGAGGAGTTGGTGGGCACCGCGCTGGCCGTCCGCACCGAGGAAACCGACGCGGACGGCTGGCTGCGGCTGGAGGTGACCTTCCAAGATTCACGACACGCCGAGTGGGCGCTGTGGCAGCTCGCCACGAACGCGGAAGCCCTGGCCCCACAGTGGTTGCGCACCTCCCTGCGCGACCGCGCCGCCGCGGTCGTCACCTGCTACGAAGTGTCGTCCTGAGCGGGCATTCAACCGGTTGGCATGCGGGACCTCATCATCCACAAGCGACAGTCAGCCATTGTTCGGTCGGCAGTTCGCCGCGGATCTTGTCGAGGTGCTGCAGCAGCGTGTCCAGTCGAGACGGGTCGCTCAGGTACTCAAGCACCGCGCGGTAGAAGGCGCCGCGCATGGCGGTGGGCATCAGGTCGGACGCGTCGAAGCACAGCGGGGCGGGCCCGGTCAGCTCGGCGGCGATGCGCTGGGCGATCTGGTCGCCGTACTCGGCAGGCCGCACCGCCGTGCTCGCCGAGTAGGCGTTCGCGGCGACCCACTCCCGCTGGGCCTGCTCGGAGACCAGGAATCTGATCAGCGCGCGCGCCTGTGGAGTGTTCTTGAAGACACCCGCGAGGTCGGCCGACACCGCGCGTGAGGCCGCGTGTGCGTCCTCGAACGGCGGCAGCAGGAAGAAATCGATGTCGGTGCCGCGGCGGGGCTTTGACTTGTGTCCGGCGTAGAAGCCGGGTATGAACGACGCTTGGTGCTCCATCATGCACCCTGGCCGGTCGCCGAACATCGGCTGGGCCGCGTCGCCGAACTCGGTCAGCAGTACGGCCTTCGGGCCGCCGCGAACGTGGCCAGGGGTGGTCACCACCGCGCCCCACGTCGTCCACGCCTGCCGGACCTGCGGCGATGTCCACGGCAGCCGCCCCGCCACCCATTTCTGGTAGACGTCCACACCGGACTGGTGCAGCAGAACGTCCTCGATCCAGTCCGTGCCGGGCCATCCTGACGTCGACTGTGCGGAAACACCCATGCACCACGGGCTTTCGCCTGCGGCCGCGAGGGCGGTGCTCAATGTCATCAGGTCTTGGAAGGTGTTGGGCCGCGGCCGCGGTGGGCGTTTGGTGTTGAACCAAACCAGGCCCTTGACGTTGGCTTGCACCGGAACCGCGTACAGCTTGTCCATTCCCGCCTTCGCCAACTGCTGCCACTGCGGGCTGTAGTCGGTGGTCCAGCTGTCGCCGACTATGTCGTCGAGCGGGGTCAGCTCGGCGCGATACCGAGCAAGGTCGCCGGGGCTGGGCAGCACGGCGATATCCGGCGGCGTGCCCTTCTGTACTTCGGACTCCAGCACCTGGCCGACCGCGGCCGTGCCGATGTATTCGACCTGGATGCCGGTCAGTTTCGTGAACGCTGCCAGCGCGCCGTCGAACCGCTCCTTCTCAGCGCCCGACCAGGACCCGAGGATCGTCACCTTGCCGTTGTCCGGTGCGGTCGCGCACCCGCCCAGCCCCGCGTTGGCCATCAGCACCAGCGTGAGGACGATCAGCGTAGGGATCCGGGTCATCGTGACCGATACCGATACTCGTCCATGCGGACATAGAGACCGGCCGCGATGGCGACCGCCGCCAGCGCCGCGGTGAGCGGGATGAGGAACGCGTAGCCGTCGTTGCCGCTGGCGGTCGCCGCGTGGTCAACGATCCTAGCTGACCCGTCGGTCGGCTTGGCCTGCGACGAGTCTGGGTGGCTCGTATGCCGGATGTCGAGGACGATCCTCTGCACGGTGCTGCCGCATTCTCCCGCCTCCGCAGCACATTGGGTGTCGATCAGGTCGGCGAGGACACGCTGGCCCCCGTTGTCGCGGGCGTCGGCCTGCTGCCGCCAGCTGTTGCTCAGTTCGCGTACGGTGTCACGGGTCGCGTCGAGGCGGCTGCCAGTGACGAGTGTGAGCGCCGCGACCACGCCCAAGCCGAGCACAAACAGGGTCGCCGCGACGAGACCGGCGTTGAGGGTCCGGCGGAATCGGCGCCGCAGGGAGACCTGGGTGGCGAGAAGGACTACCAGCAATCCGGTTCCTGGCGCCGCCCACAACAGCCATTCCAGTGCGGTGCCCGAGTCCACTTGGTCGTCCAGTGTGTCTATTTGCTGGTCCCGCAGCCGGTCGAGCAGAGCCAGCACGCCGTGCTCGGCGTGCAGCAGCCGCGACGCCGTCCACAGGTCACTCGCCCATGGCGCGGTCCGCTCGCTCTGCCGGAAGCTGGCCGCGGCCTGCTCGATCGAACTGGTGTAGGACACCAGCAGCCCGTCGACAAGCTCCAGCGTCGCGCTGTCGCCGTCGTCGCCGATGTCCTGCGCGGCCTGGGTCAGGTTCTGGCTGGCGATGGCGATCTGGCCGCGGTAGTCGTCGCCGGGGCCGGTGAGGTGCGCGGCGCCGGTGCTGAAGCTGGTGATCGCGGCCCGGTCGGCCTCGATCAGCGCGCCACGCGCGGCGGACACGGCGACGATCCCCGGTGCGGTGCTGGTGTTCACCGTGTTCGCGGTGTCCTGAGCACGGTTGAACGCCGCCATCGCGAACCACGCGGTCACCACGGTCAGCGCCAGCAGGGCATTGCGGAATCGGCGTAAGGACTGTCGCGTCGTGGTGGGCGGCGCTGTCATGGCGTGGCCAGCGGTTGGCCGCACTGAACGCACAGTGTGTCGGTGCCCGGCGAGATTCGTGCGCACACCGGGCAGGTGATATCCGGTGTGGGCGGGCCCTGCGCTGTGCCGGACTGGTGGTCGGGCCGCGGTGATTCGCTCCTGCTGGATTCATTCGACACAACCACCAGGGCGAGCACGTCGCCGTGCGAGAGGTTCGGCTTGACCCGCACGATTCCCTGCTCGACGTCGATCACGTCGACCACCCGGTCGATGCGCCCGCGGATCTCCGTGTTGCCCGATTCGTCGGCCAGCCGAATGGCTCGTCCCCACTCGCGGGCCGCGTCGTCGTGCCGTCCGGCGTTGAAAGCGTCGGCACCGGCGTTCACCGCCCGGTCCAACTCCGCCTGCCTCCGGTAGTGCGCGACGTCCGGGTCGACCAGGCTGAAGCGCTCTGGGTCCCGGGTCCAGTGCACGAGCACCGGTCGCGGCGCGGCGCAGCGGTCGGTATCGCCCGTGACAAGGTCGACCACGGCGACCTGCAGGTCCTCGGCCACTGGATCTGTGTCCTCGCGCGCTATCCGCAGCGTCACCTGGTAGTCGCGGCTCTCTCCACCCGCCCACGACCCGGTGGAGAACTCCCACACCAACCCCTCCTGGCGCGCGGGGCCCGCGGTGAAGTCCAACTCGCTGGGGTGCGTCTGTTTGAGCATGCTCAGTTCGGTCCCCGGCATCGCGGTCACCCTGATCCGCAGGTCCGGCACGGTCTTGGCCATCGCGGCCTCGGTCAGTGCGCTGAAGTCGGCGGCCAACTCGGCGTCGGAGCGCACCGCGTCGGCGGATCCCCGCAATGCGGTGACGATGCGCCGGAGCTCATGAGGGTCCCAACCCTCGCCGATTCCCCGTGCGTCGCAGACGAAGTTTCCAGCGCACGAGGTGAGAACCCGGTCGAGTTCGGCCGCGGTCTCGTGCTCGTTCCTGCCGTCGGTGAGGAGCAGGGCGTGCCGAACCGCGTCCGGGTAGGCGGTGAACAGGTCGCGCGCCATGGACAGCCATGACCCCATCGCCGTGCCGCCGCTGGCGACGATGGCGGACACCTCGCGCTTGGCCTGCGCCTTGGTGATCTTGTCGGCTATCGCCATTCCCGTGGCGGGATAGCACATCCTGGCGTGCGACGTTCCCTCGATGATGGCGAAGTAGGTGCCGTCGCGCAGCACGTCGATCGCGGCCGCGGCCGCCCGCCGGGCCGCGGCGATCTTCGTCGGCGGCATGGACATGGAGTCGGAGCAGTCGAGCAGGATCGCCTGCGCCGCGACGGCGGAACGGTCCTCGATATCGACCGCGGTGACGCGGAGGATCGCGTCCATCGTGGTGGTTTCCGCTGCCAGGTAGTGGTTCTGGCTCACGGTGAGTCCGAAGGCAGGCGGGGACGTCATCGGGTGCTCCCTGTCGTGTCGATGGCGATCACCACACCGTGTGCGGGCGCACGGAGTTCGCGTGGTCGACCAGCACGTCGTGGTCTCGACGGCTCTGGGCTTGGCTGGCCAGCCGCCGATACGAGCTCTCCATGAGTTCTCGCAGTCCGCGCTCTGTCGCCGGTTCGCCGAGCACGACGCCACCCCGCACACCTGACAGCGGCCCGCTGTTCGCCCTGTGCAGCGCGGCCTCGCGCACCATCGCCGTCAGCCGGACCCGCACCGGGCCCTCCCGCTCGCCGCCGTCGAGCGAGCGCAGTTTGCCGAGTCGGGCGACGGCATCGGTGAGGTCGGCGTCGCTCGGCAGCCCGCCGTCGTCCGAGAGCCGACCGCACAGCACAGTGATCGCGGCGATCCTGGCCGCCTCGGCGTGCGGGGAGGTGTCGATCACCCCGGCCAGCACCGCGACCGCGGCGGCCCGGTCCGCGCGGGCCAGGCTGATTCTGGCCAGGCCGAACGCCGCGCCCGCCTGCTGCTTGTTCCGCGCCCATACCGCTTGGTAGAACGCCTCGGCCTCGGCGCGGTCGCCGACCCGCTCGGCGCACAGCCCCAGCGCCAGTTTGGGTGCCTCCTCGCCGGGCAGATCCCGGTACACCTCGACGAACTCGGCCCTCGCAGCATCGACGGCGCCTCTGGCCAGCGCGATCAGGCCCCGGTGCCAGACGATGCGCCAGTCGAACTCAGGATGATCGAGCAGACAGCGGGCGTTGGCCAGTTGTTTGTCGGCGCCATCGAGGTCGTCGATGGCGATGGCGGCCCGGCTGGCACGGAGGTGAATCTCCACGGATGCTCGGCCGCTGGTGACGATTCTGGTGACTGTCCCCGCCGGATTGGTGGCGCTGAGGGTGGCGAGGAACGCCGCGCCCGGATCGTCGGCCATGACCAGTGGGACCGCCAACCCGGCCGCGATTGCCCCCGGTGTGGGAAGTCCGTGGGCGAGCACGTCGGCGACGTCGGGAGTCCCGCTGATCCAGCGCAAGAGGGACGGAGCGGTGCCAAGGCCCGCGTCCAGCAGCGTCGCCTGCTCGTCGAACACCGTGGACGGCATCGGCGGCACCGCGTCGCCGCGCAGCGCGACGATCTCCCGCAGCACCCCGGTGAGCTGGTCGACCATCTGCTTCGCCGAGGCGAACCGCCGGTGGTAGTCGGCCATCGCGCGCTCGTAGACGAGCCGCAGGGAGCGTAGGGCGACCGACCGCGAGCCCGCGCGGTTATCGGCGAGTGCTTCGTCGGTGACCTGGTAGAGCACCTCCAGCGTCTTGCCGACGGTGTGCAGATCCGACCGGACGGTGTACCCGTGCGCCGCGACCTCGTCGGCCGAGACCCGGTAGCCGTCGGTGCCGACCGAGACGCTGTCCCGGTCATCGATGCCGCGGACGGCGCCGAGGTCGATCACCTTGAGCCTGCTCGTGCCGCGGATCGCGTTGCCCGGCTTCATATCGCAGTACAGCAGGCCGACACCATGCAGGTAGTCGAGCGCGGTGAGGATCTCCAGGACGTAGGAGATCACGTACTCCGGAGTCATCCTGCCGTGCTCGGACAGCCACGACGACCCGACCTTGAGTTCGGCGAGGGTCGGTCCGCCGACGTGCTCCATCACGATGTAGTCCAGCGGGTCGCCGGACACCGGGTCAGGATGCTTGACGAAGTCGAAGATGCGCACCACGTTCGGGTGGTCGAGCGTGGTGAGCGCGATCCGTTCGTTGACCGCGAGTTCGCGCGCCTTGCGGTCCTGGGTGTTGATTAGTCCTTTAAGGACGACGGGTCGGTCGAGGTGCAGGTCGCGGGCGAGGTATACCCAGCCGAACCCGCCGCGGGCCAGCGGGCCATCGACCCGGTACCTGTCGTGGACCTGGTCTCCCTTGGCGAGCTTGAGCGAGAAGGAGAACCTGCGGCCGCACTGGCAGAACCCGTCGGCGAGCCCAGGCTGGCCGCGGTAGGAGCGGCCGACCGGTGCGCCGCACTCGCAGTAGCGGTGCTCCTCGGCGAGTCCGCCCTCGGTCAGCACCAGGTTCGACGGGTCGCTGAGCGCCAGTTCCGGCAGTGACACCAGGCTGCCCGCGATCCACGTGCCGCTGCCGGTTGTGCGGGTCACAGTCGGCTCCGGCGGCGGCGCCGACTCAGACAGCGGCCGCCGCTTGCACGTGCCGCAAAAGCCGGTGTCCATCACGGTTCCGGGGCAGTTCGGTCGATTGCACGCCGTCACCGGCCGCCTCCCGCCGAGACCGCGGCCTGGTACTCCCCGACCAGTCGCGCCGCGGCCGCCAGGTCGCACGGACCGCGCCAGAGCGCGTCGTTCGCCCGCCGGTAGGGCAGATCGAGCGCGACCGTCTCAGCGAGGCCGAGATCGGCGGCCATCGCGTGGTAGGCATCCAACCGCGCGCGCAGCTCGCGCCGACGCTCCAGCATCGCGGTCAGCCTGCCCTCGAACCTCACCAGTCGCCGCGCCGCGCGGTCAGCCGACGCCTCAAGGTCGTCCAACTCGGCCGCGACGCGCGCATCCAGCGGCGCGAGGTCGACGATGCGCTTGTCCTGCGGTTCCGCGTCCCTACCCGATTCAGTGGCGACGTGCGTGTCCTGTGCGGAGCGGCGCAGCGCCGACAGGCGCAGCCGCAGGACGACCGCGCGCCCGCGCAGGTCAGGCACGCCGACGATCCGTGCGGCCACGTCGTCTCGTCGCCGCAGCAGAGGTTCCTCTCGGTCGGAGACCTCGGCGATCAGCGCGGCCAGGTCGTCGAGCCTGCGGCGCAGCACGTCCGGATGGTCGTCGGGCATGTCCTGATGCGGCCACAGACCGCGGGCGAGGGCCCATGCGGGCGAGCTGTCCCGGCGAAACTCCAGTAGCAGCCGCACTCCGCTGTCGGCCAACGGTTTCAGCAGGTCGCGCAGGAGCAGTTCCGGCGCGGCGGAATCATCGACCCCGGCCACCACCAGCGTCAACGACATCCCGCGCCACATGTCGGCCGATGCGCCGAACCGGTCCACGATCCGCTCACGCAGCGCGTGGACCGTCTTCCCGGTCGCGTCCACCGCGAGATCGACGCTGCCGACCGGCGGTACGGCGCCCTCGATGGACTCGTCGACCGTCGGCGGCCGCATCTCCCGGTCGGCATGCATGATCATCCTGCGCAGCCCGGACGACGCCGACGATCCCGGCTCGCCGGTGCGCAGCAGCCGCACCCGCGGCCCGCCCTTTCGGGAGAACCACGACGCGATCCCGCGGGCGAGGCCGACATCGATCCGCGACTCCGGCCCTACCGCCAACTCCTGGTCGACGGCCGCCGACCCGGCCACGCAGTCGACTATCCCGCCCTGGTACCGCAGGATCGTCTCCACCGGCAACATCCATGACACGTTCCCCGGGTGCGTGCGATATTCGCTCACCACCATCCCGACGACCCACCCGGTCTCGTGGTCGGTGACAGCTGATCCGCTGAATCCCCTGGTGACCCTGGTGTCGTCGGTGGGGGAGTCCAACTGGATCCACTCGCCGTCCGGTCCACCGGGCCCGGCCATGACCGGCTGCGCCCAGACGCCGGGTAGCTCCGCCCCGTCGGGAAACCCGAACACGCGCACTCGTCGTCCCCAGCTCGGCAGCCGCCGCAACGGCGCGCCCGGCACCTGCGGCCCGCCGCTGTCCAGATCGAGCAACACGACGTCACCACGTCCGTCCTCGTGCACCGGCACCCAGCACCCTTCGGCCACCCTGGCGGTGACCGACGGTGTCCCCGCCATCCCCACGAACTCGACAACGACCTTGGCGTCCGGGATCTCGACACGGTCACCGACCACGTGCGCGCAGGTCAGCACCTGTCTGGTGCACACCACCAAGCCCGCTCCCCGCACGATGCCGTAGGCGTCCCGAATGCGCACCCGCCAGCGCTCGTCGGCGGGCGCGGGCGGACCCGGTGATGACACGGCTCGGTCGCTTCCCCTCGTGGACCAGTCGAGCGATCACCATACGGTGAGTAGGCGATCAGTCGCTAGAAGTTGGCGACTTTCCTCGCCCCCACGTCACCGCGCTGGACCCGAGACCGGCGACCACCACAGGAAGGGTGTCGGCCAACCAAGATCAAGTGTGCGGCTGCGTACGGTATCGGTCGAAAATGCGTTTACGTCATCGGGTGGAATTCTTCGACCGACCGGGTGACGTACCCAATGGGGAGTGATCGCCGGGAGTAAGGTCGCGTGCATGGCTTCTGATCAACCGGGCGGTTCACCCTCTTCCGGCCAGAGCCCGCGGGCTGCCGCCGTGCACAGTATCTGGTCGTCATCCGACACTCCGGCAGTCATATCCGACCCCGACACCGAGCCGCTCGAACTGGGTGTCAAATTCACCGCCGACGTCCCCGGATTCGTCACCGGCGTGCGCTTCTACAAGGGCGCGGGCAACGGCGGCCAGCACACCGGGTCGCTCTGGTCGACTGGCGGCACCCGGCTGGCCAGCGCGATCTTCACCAACGAGACCGCCACCGGCTGGCAAACGGTCACGTTCCCCACGCCGGTGCCGATCGAAGCCAATAAGACCTACATCGCCTCGTACTTCGCGCCGCAAAGCCACTACAGCGTGACATATGACTTCTTCGGCGTCGGTAGGGACAACCCGCCACTGCACGCACCGGCCTCGGTTGTCGACAACCCCAACGGAGTCTTTCGCTACGCGGCCACGAGCGGATTCCCCACCTTTTCTCACGCCCGCTCGAATTACTGGGTGGACGTGGTATTCGAGCCCGGAACGCTACCTCCGCCGCCACCACCACTCGACCAGGGCTTCGGCGGGCCGATCCTGTTGGTGAAATCCGACGCGCGGCCGTTCAGCAAGTATTACAGCGAGATCCTGCGCGCCGAAGGCATCAACTCCTTCACCACGGTCGACCTGTCCGCGGTCACCGCCGCGGTCCTGAACCAGCACGACGTGGTCATCCTGGGCGAGATCCCCCTCACCAGTGCCCAGGTCACGGTGTTCAGCACCTGGGTGAACGCGGGCGGCAACCTCATCGCCATGCGGCCGGACAAGAAACTGGCGGCGCTGCTCGGCCTGACCGACCAGGGCACCACCCTCGACGAGGGCTACCTGCTCATCAGCACCGCCGCCGCGCCGGGTACCGGACTGCCGAACCAGACCATGCAGTACCACGGCGTGGCCGACCGCTACACCGCACAGAGCGGGACCACGACGGTCGCCCGGCTCTACAGCACCGCCACGTCGGCGACCACGAATCCCGCTGTCACCCTGCGCGCCGTGGGGAGCAACGGCGGCCAGGCTGTCGCGTTCACCTACGACCTCGCCCGCTCGATCGTGCTGACCCGGCAGGGAAACCCGGCCTGGGTCGGGGATGAACGGGACGACGATCCGCCGCTGCGCCCAGTGGACCTCTTCTTCGGGGCGAAGCCCGGCGACGTCAAACCGGACTGGGTCGACTTCAACAAGGTCGCCATCCCGCAGGCCGACGAACAGCAGCGCCTGCTCGGCAACATCATCAACTTCGTCAACCACGACCGCAAGCCGATCCCCAAGCTGTGGTACCTGCCCAAGGGCCTCAAGGCCGCGGTGGTCATGGCGCTCGACGACCACGGCACCGCGACCGGAACCCGCGACTACTTCGACGTGTTGAAAGCCAACAGCCCGCCCGGTGGCTCGCTGGACCACTGGGAATGCCTCCGGGCCACGTCGTGGATGTACGTCACGGGCACGACGATGACCGACGCGCAGGCGGCGGCCTACGCCGCGGAGGGCTTCGACCTCGGCATCCACGTGGACACCGGGTGCGCCAACTGGACCCCGGTCTCGCTGGAGGCGACGTTCCACTCGGAACTGCGGGCATTCGCCGACAGGTTCCCCAGCCTGCCGCCCCAGACCGGCAGCCGGACCCATTGCATCGCCTGGAGCGACTGGGCGACTCAGCCGAAGGTCGAGCTGAGCAAGGGCATCCGAATGGACATGAACTACTACTACGCGCCGTTCTGGTGGGTTCAGAACAGGCCCGGCCTGTTCACCGGCACCGGCCTGCCGATGCGCTTCGCCGACCTCGACGGCACGATGATCGACGTGTACCAGGTGTGCACACAGTTGGTGGATGAGAACGGCGTGACGTACCCGCAAGGCATCGACACCATGCTGAACCGGGCCATCGGCTCGGAGGGGTACTACGGCGTCTTCGGCACCCACTACTACCTCGCGGACAACTTCGGCGCGAAGGTCATCACCTCGGCCAAGGCTCGCGGCGTGCCGATCATCACGGCGAACCAAATTCTCGACTGGACCGACGGCCGCAACGCGTCCCACTTCTCTCAGATCGCCTGGGCAGGCAACAGCCTCACCTTCACCGCCGTGGTCGACGGCCGGACCAACGGGATGCTCCGTGGGATGTTGCCGGTGCAGTCGACCAAGGGTTCTCTCACCGCCATCACGAGGGGCGGCGCGAACGTCGCGTTCACGCGGGAGACCATCAAGGGCCTCACCTACGCCCTGTTCCCGGTGGCCGACGGCAACTACAGCGCGGCCTATACGCCGCACACCTTCCCGGCCTCGTTCCACTCGGCCTCGGTGGTGCCCGGCAACATCACCGCGAACGACACGTCGGCGGGCGAACTCGGCTTCAAGTTCACCCCCGCCGTCGCCGGCCGTGTCACCGCCGTTAAATTCTACAAAGGACCGCAGAACACCGGCACACACTCGGTCAGCGTGTGGTCGGCGGGCGGCACCCTCCTGGCGACGGCCACCGCGACCAACGAGACCCCCACCGGCTGGCAGACCGTGCAGCTCCCCACCCCGGTCAACGTCGTCGCGGGCACCACCTACATCGCCTCGTACTTCTGCCCGATGGGCCACTATTCGTACGACTACGAGTACTTCGCGAACGCCCGCACCAGCGGCCCGCTCACCGCGTTGTCCTCCATCGGCAGCGGCGGCAACGGCGTCTACAACTTCGGCCACGCGTTCCCCGACAAGACCTACCGCGACCTCAGCTACTGGGTCGACATCGTCTTCACTCCGTAGGGCACACGAACAACCTGCTACCGAGTCCCCAATCAGCACAACGGAACGCAACGGGCCCGACGAAGCACAACGGAACGCAACGGGCCCAACGAAACGGCCTGTTCGGGTGGTTCGCCTTGATTTGGGGGAAATGGGCCTAAAATCGCGGTGCGGGTGAGGTTCCTTGAGCTCGCCTTTTGACCCGCACAGGCCCATTTCTAGGGGCCCCAAATCAAGGCGAACCACCCGAACAGGCACCAACAGCCCATGGCCGCATAGAAAACCAGGCCATCGGCCGCAGGTCCGCGTCCGGCGTCGATCGGTCTGGATATCCCTGAACGACATTGACGCCGCGAACCTCCCTTCTCTAGCGTCAAAGCCAGTTGCCAACGTCCGGCAGCAGGGGCGGCTTACCTCGCGTGTGGGTTGGTTCCCGCACGTGCCGTCCTGAGAAGAGGGATCGTGACAATCTCCCGTGCCCGAACGAAGCTGGTGCTGGCCGCCGCCGTCGTCATGACGTGTGCCAGCCCAGCGATCGCCGAGCCGCCGACCGGCACCGTCGCCCAAGTGCCCTCCGGCGCGGAGGTGATCGCCAACAGCTACATCGTGCAGCTCCGTCCAGAGACGCGGAACTCGATCGACTCGGTGGCCAATGACGTCGCCGCGAGCCACGGCGGCACCGTCCGCACCGTATACAGCGCGGCTTTGCAGGGTTTCGCCGTCCAGGCCGACCCCACGACCGCGGCTCGAATCGCGGCCGACCCCAGGGTCGCGCGCGTCGAACCCGACACCATGGTCGAGATCGCGGGCACCCAGCCGAACGCTCCCTGGCACCTGGATCGAATCGACCAGCGCGCACTCCCACTGTCCACAACCTACACGTATCCGAACACCGCTCAGGGCGTCAACGTGTACATAGTGGACACAGGAATTCTGATCTCACACCAGGAGTTCGAGGGCCGCGCCCGCTACGCACGCGACACCGTGGACGACGACACCGACGGCACCGACTGTCACGGCCACGGCACCCATGTGGCTGGAATCGCGGGCGCCCGCACCTGGGGCGTCGCCAAGGGTGTGACGTTGCACGCCGTCCGCGTTCTGCCATGCACCGGTAGCGGCCCCAAATCGGACGTGATCGAGGGTATCGACTGGCTCACCGCGAACGCGGTCAAGCCCGCCATCGTGAACATGAGCCTGCGCGGCTCGCCGTCGGACATCGAGGACACGGCGGTACGCAACTCCATCGCGACCGGACTCACCTACATCGCGGGAGCGGGCAACGACGCGGGCGACGCCTGTGGCTATTCCCCTGGCCGGATGCCAGAGGTCGTCACCGTCGGCAACACCACCCGCACCGATGCCCGCTACACCGGCACGCAAGGTTCGAATTTCGGTGCGTGCCTGGACCTTTTCGCGCCCGGAACCGCCGTGACGTCCGCCTGGAACGATTCGGACACCGCGACCTTCACCGGGACCGGAACCTCGATGGCGTCCCCGGTCGTGGCCGGGGCAGCGGCACTGTATCTGGCCGCTCACCCCGCGGCGACCCCCGCGCAGATCCACGATGCTCTGGTGGGGTGCGCGACGACCAATGTGGTCGGCAACCCCGGATCGGGCTCTCCCAACCGACTGCTCTTCCTTCCCTGCGGCGCCGCAACCGATCCGAGGACATTCGAGAACACAACCGACGTGACGATTCCCGACTGGGGCACGGCGGAGAGCCCGGTCACGGTTTCCGGGCTGACCGGGAACGCGTCGACGCTGTCCGTGACGGTCAATGTCCGTCATCCGTACCGCGGCGACCTGAGGCTGTCCCTGATCGCCCCGGACGGCACCGAGTACCCGATAAAGGCCCCTGATGTGGCTGACCCGGCGGATGACGTCACTGGCACGTTCCAGGTGGACGGGTCAGCCGAGTCCGCCAACGGGACTTGGCGGCTCAGGATCGCCGACGTCTACGGCTTCCACAGCGGAACCCTCGACAAGTGGAGCCTTACCGTCTAAATGGACCCCCGGGGGGTGGGTGAAACCGGGGGCGGTCCACTGTGGCCGCCCCCGGGTCACCGCCATTTCCAGGTGATGCCGTACTGACCGGGCACGGGGTCCAACGCGATGTACTGCGCCATGGGTGTCGCGCTGTCCAACGAGATCTCCTGAACTGTCTTGGACGGCAGCGTGCTGCGTGGCTGCCAGAATGTTTGGCAGCTGGTGGGCAGCTTCCTCGGGTCGAAGAAGACCTGCATGATCAAGTCTCGGGTCGGCCGACGCACCGCGAGTTCCACGTGTCGGTCGACCTGCCCCGGCGGAAAGCGCAGCGCGAACTCCACCGCGGCCAGTTCCCCCGCGCGCAGCGGCCGATCCAGGATGAACTCGAAGACGCAGGTCGCGCTGGGCACGTCGGCTCGGAAGCGGGCCGGACTGCAGCCCTCGGCATGGGTGACCACGGGCGGCTTGGGCAGCGTGCTGCACCGGGTGGCGAACAGTACCCGCCTGGTGTCGTCGCGGTCGGCGCGGATCAGCCTGCGAACCCGCAAAGACTCCTCGTGTCCTTCGGCGTCGACACGGTAGGACATGTGCTGGGACACCTTGAGTGGCGAGCTGAGGTCATCAGGATGTGCGTCTACTTTGGACATCGCGCGGTGCAGGGCGTCCGGCGCCTTCCATAGCTTGTCGTAGGACACGTCCGCGCCCGCTCTTGGCACCCAGCCCCCGCGCGGGCGGCGCGGCCCGATCAGGGCGACGAGACTGCCAGACGGTTGCCCGAGAATCTCCTCCAGCGCGCCGACGGCGACAATCGACTGGGCGCGCTCAGGCTGGTTGTCGCCGTTCTGCCAATAGCTGAGCGTGCTCGGGCTGACCGGCGTGCCGTGCTCGCGCAGTCGCGCTGAGATCTCCTCCAGGCTGAGCCTGCTGTGCTGGATCGCACCCCGGAGGATAATGTGAAACTCGCTCATGGTTGTGGTGGCTGGAGCGTCCATTGGCGTGCCTCGTTCCGCTGGGTTCCTGCACAGCACGGATCAGCAGGCGCCGGAAGTACAGCGCCGTTATGTCATCGCGTGCATTCTCCTGGCTGTTACCGAGCATTGACAATCACCGGGCGACGTTTCTAGTATCGAATCTCCGGCAAGCGCGGGCGGGATAGTGCCCGCGCCCGGTTCGAGGGGCGGCGCTGTCAAGCGGCCGTCCGTGTTCTGGTGAATCCACGAGCGGCGGTCGCGCACGCCCATCGTGAGGAGCACCCGTGAAACCCCCGCACAGAACGGCAAGCGCGCTGCTGGCCGTCATGCTCACCGTGCTGGCCGTACCGCAGGCGACCGCCAGGCCCACCCTGCAGAGCACCCTGGTCCAGGCACCGCCGGGCGCAGTCGTCATCCCTGGTAGCTACGTGGTCACCTTGCACACAAACCCAATCGCACGTCGCCCGGCCGGGACGGCCGCGGCCGACCTGTCGAAGCGTCACGGTGGATCGGTGAAGCGCGTCTACTCCGCGGCCCTGAACGGTTACGCCGCGCGGATGACCGCCGCCGAAGCGGCCAACCTCTCCCGTGATCCGCTGGTCGCCCGGGTTGAGCCGGACACGGTGGTCACCGCCGACGAGGCCGCAGCGCCGTGGAACCTGGATCGAATCGACCAGCGGGCACTGCCCCTGTCGACGACTTACGACCATCCGTCGGTCGCGGCCGGGGTCAACGTGTACGTCGTGGACACCGGTGTCCGGATATCGCACGAGGAGTTCGGTGGGCGCGCCCGCAATGCTTGGGACTTCTATGAGAACGATGCCATCGCCCAGGACTGCAACGGCCATGGCACGCACGTCGCGGGCACTGTCGGCGGGACCACGTGGGGCCCGGCGAAGGGCGCGACCCTGCACGCGGTGCGGGTGCTCGACTGCGACGGCAACGGCAGCAACTCCGACATCATCGCCGCGATCGACTGGCTCACCGCGAACGCGGTCAAGCCCTCGGTGGTGAACATGAGCCTCAGTAGCGTGGCCGACTCGACCAAGGACACCGCGGTCCGCAACTCGACCGCGGCGGGCTTGGTCTACACCGTGACCGCCGGGAACCTAGGCGCCAGTGCCTGCGACCGGTCCCCGGCCCGCGTTTCCGAGGCCATCACGGTGGCCAATTCGACAAGGACGGACGCCCGCTACACCGGTAACGGCCCGTCGAGCTATGGCACCTGCGTCGACCTCTTCGCGCCCGGCACCGAGATCGTCTCCGCCGCGCATGGCAACGACACCGCGACGACCACCAAGACCGGGACGTCGATGGCGGCGCCGCTGGTGGCGGGCGCGGCGGCGCTGTACCTGGCGGCTCATCCCTCCGCGACCCCCCGTGAGGTGCATGACGCGATGGTGGGCTGTGCGACCACCGGAGTGATCAGCAACCCGGGGACAGGATCCCCGAACCGGCTGCTCTTCGTCCCCTGTGGCACCGTGAGCGAACCCAAGGTGTTCGAGAATGGCACTGACGTCGCGATTCCCGACTGGTCCACTGTGGACAGCCCGATCACGGTGACCGGCGTCGCGGGCAGCGCCCCGACCGCGTTGTCCGTCGCGATGCGCATCGTTCACCCATACCGCGGCGATCTGGCGGTAGCGCTGATCGCCCCGGATGGGTCCGCCTACCCGCTGAAGGCGGTCCAGATATCCGATCCGGCCGACGACGTGTCCGAGACCTACACGGTGGACGCGTCGGCCGAGCTCGCCAACGGGACATGGCGGCTGC
Source organism: Alloactinosynnema sp. L-07 (assembly GCF_900070365.1). Taxonomy (NCBI): domain Bacteria; kingdom Bacillati; phylum Actinomycetota; class Actinomycetes; order Pseudonocardiales; family Pseudonocardiaceae; genus Alloactinosynnema; species Alloactinosynnema sp. L-07. The sequence goes on from NZ_LN850107.1 coordinate 1,686,731, forward strand.
GGGTGACCGACGCGTACGGGTTCCACACCGGGTCGATCGACCGATGGAGCCTCTCGTTCTGAGCGGTTCGGGTTGACGGGCGGGCGGACCGGAACGGGTCCGCCCGCCCGTCATCGTTGGAGGGCGCACACCTGACCGCCGGTCGCCAGAGTTATCCAGTCTGCGGGGTGCGGGTTCGTTGACGCTTGATTTCCACGTATTACTGTCAATCCAGTCCCATGTTGACCGACTGTGACGCCCATTTAGTCGGGTGGTCGCCGGGAAAGGAGGCTGTTCTCCACAACGATCGTCCCGTGCCACATTCTCCCCGCTGATCTGCCCGGTCCGCTCGTGCCGCCCCTCGACGACCCGGGTAAATCCCCGTTTGAATTGTTTCAGTGACTTCCTCGACTGCCTCCCCAATGAAAAGCAGCATTCCTTGACCCTGCGAAGAGGAAAAATGCAGACTTCTCTCATTCCAAGAACATCGATTGGCCGACGATGGCGGACCAGCCTCGCCGCCGCGGCTGGGATGTCGCTCGTCGCGGCCACGGTCGCGCTGACCGGGTCCGCGTCGGGCCAGCCGATTCCCGACACCGTGACCATGGCCGCACCAGAACCAGTCGCCCAGATCAGCCAACTGGCAGAGCCCGGAGCCAAGTCCGGCACCGTCAACATGGTGGGGATCGGCGACAGTGTCGCCTCATCCGCGCCGCGCGCCGTCTGCGACAAGGGCGCCAAGTGGCTGCGGCTGCGCTTCACCGAGCTGGCCCTGCGCGGCAAGGACTCGGTGACCGTGTCGGGTGTGGACGGCGGATCGTTCACGTTCACCGCCGACCACTGGCCGGGCAAGGCCTTCCACACTCGGGCTTTCGAAGGCGAGTGCGTCCAGGTCAGCCCTCAGCTGAAGAACCCTGAGAGCAGCTTCCTGATCGACGCGTACCAGTCGGGCACCGAGTCCCTCGCCGAGGCGACGGTGACGGTGGCCGCGGTCGGCGACGTCTGCGGGTCCTCGTGCTCGCAGACCGCGCCAGTGGTCAAGGCGATGAACCCCGCCGCGCTGATCCTGGCGGGCGACAACGCCTACAGCTCCGGCTCGCTTTCGGAGTACAACAACCTTTACAACCCGCACTACGGTCAGTTCAAGTCCATCACCTACCCCTCGCCTGGCAACCACGAGTACGAGACGAGCGGGGCGAGTGGCTACTTCGACTACTTCGGCGCACGGGCCGGGGAACGCGGGAAGGGCTACTACAGCTTCGATGTCGGTGACTGGCACTTCGTCTCGCTGAACTCCGAGATCGGCCACTCGTCCACTTCGGCCCAGGTGGCCTGGCTGAAGAGCGACCTGGCCGCCAACACCAAGCCGTGCACCGCCGCGTACTGGCACTCCCCGAGATTCAGCCGGGGTACCCACGGCGACGACAGCTCCATGAACGGCTTCTTCACGCCGCTGTACGAGGCCAAGGCCGACCTGGTCGTCGTCGGCCACGACCACAACTACCAGAGGTTCGCGCCGTCGCGGCCCGACGGGACCAGGGACGACGCCAACGGCATCGTGCAGTCCGTGATCGGGACCGGTGGACGCGGGTTCTACACCCCCAACAGCAGCTCCGCCGGTACGGCCCTGGTCGTCAACTCCAACACCTTCGGTGTCGGCAAGCTGACCCTGACCGCCACCGGCTACACCCAGGAGTTCGTGCCGGTCGCGGGCCGTACGTTCACCGACAAGGTGAGCGGGACCTGCCACAAGGCCGCCACCGGCCCGGACTTCTCGGTCACCGCCAACCCGACGGCGGTCACCGTTCCTCAGGGCGCTACTGGTAGCGCGTCGGTGACTGTGGCCAGTGTCAACGGTTTCGCTTCGGCGACCAGCCTGACCGCTACGGGTCTGCCCGCGGGTGTGACGGCGTCGTTCGCGCCCAACCCGGTGACCCCGGCGGCCAACGGGAACGTCTCGTCCACGCTGACCCTGACGGCGTCGAGTGGGGCGACACCCACGGCGGCTGACGTCATCATCACCGGAACCTCGGGCAGTCTCACGCACAGCGCGACCGTGCGGGTGACGGTCACCGATCCCGGTGGTGGTGGCGGGGCTGTGTTCGCTGATGATTTCGAGTCGAATAAGGGTTGGACGGTGAATCCGTCTGGTACGGATACGGCTACTGGTGGTCGGTTTGAGCGTGGTGACCCGGGGGAGACGCGGGAGACGCGTAACAACCGGGTTATTCAGTTGGGTGATGTGACCAGTGGTGTGAATGGGTTGATCACTGGTGCGGCCGCGGGTGCCGCCGATGGTGCCAACGATCTTGATGGTGGTGTGACGTCGGTTCGGTCGCCGCAGATCAGTGTTCCGGCGTCGGGTACTACGGCGCTGTCGTTGAAGTACACCTACGCGTACGGCAACAACTCCACTCAGGACGACTATCTCAGAGTCTCGGTTGTCGACGGCGCTAATCGGACGAAGGTGTTGGAACGGCTCGGTGCGGCCTCCGATGGTCGTGGCGGTGTGTGGGAGTCTGGTTCGGCTGATCTCACAGCGTTCGCGGGCCGAAGCGTTCACCTTCTCGTCGAGTCCGCGGACGCTGGTAGCGGCAGTCTCTGGGAAGCGGCCATCGACGACGTCGCTGTCACCAGCAGCGGAACGGGTGCCCCAGACTTCACGGTCGCCAGTAATCCGACCGCTGTCACCGTTGTCCAAGGTGCTACCGGTAGCGCGTCGGTGACTGTCGCCAGTGTCAATGGTTTCGCTTCGGCGACCAGCCTGACCGCTTCGGGCGTGCCCGCCGGCGTCACGGCGTCGTTCTCGCCCAACCCGGTGACCCCGGCGGCCAACGGGAACGTCTCGTCCACGCTGACCCTGACCGCGACGAGTGGGGCGACACCCACGACGGCCAACGTCACGATCACCGGCACTTCCGGCAGTCTCACGCACAACGCGACACTGCGGGTAACTGTCACGCCGAAGCCCCAACAGGGCGTCCCGGACATCCCGGTGGCGAACGTCATGGGACACCTGTCCCAGCTCCAGACGATCGCGAACAACAACGGGGGCAACCGTGCCCATGGTCAACCCGGATACCAAGCGTCGGTGAACTACGTCAAGAGCCAACTCGACGCCGTCGGGTTCGTTACCAGTGTGCAGTCCTTCACCTACGACAGCCGCACCGGCTACAACCTGATCGCCGACTGGCCCGGTGGCGACCCTGAGAATGTCCTCGTGGTCGGCGCGCACCTCGACAGTGTGGCCGAGGGGCCCGGCATCAACGACAACGGTTCCGGTTCGGCCGCCATCCTCGAAGTCGCGCGGCAGGTTGCCCAGTCGGGTCTGGTTCCCACCAAACACCTGCGGTTCGCGTGGTGGGGCGCGGAGGAAGTCGGTCTGCGTGGGTCCAACCACTACGTCAGCAGCCTGTCCGCCGCCGAGCTGGCCAAGATCGACGGCTACTTCAACTTCGACATGGTCGGCTCGACCAACGGTGGTTACTTCGTCTATGACGGCGACAACTCCGACGGCGTCGGCGCGGGTCCCGGACCTGCCGGGTCGGCGGAGCTGGAATCCGTGCTGCAGAACTACTTCTCCTCGATCGGGGTGACCACTCGCGGTACGGACTTCACCGGCCGCAGCGACTACGGGCCGTTCATCGCCAAGGGCATTCCGGCGGGCGGGACGTTCACCGGAGCGGAGGGCACGAAGACCAGTTCCGAGGCGAACCTGTGGGGCGGTACGGCGGGCCAGGCCTACGACCCGTGCTATCACCGGTCCTGCGACACCACCAACAACATCGCCAACGTGATGTTGGACCGGAACGCGGACGCCATCGCGCACGCGGTCTGGACCGTCGCCGCACCCAGCCCGCCTGCGCCTGCCCTGTTCTTCGACGACTTCGAGTCGGACAAGGGTTGGACGGTGAACCCGTCGGGGACGGACACGGCGACTGGTGGTCGGTTTGAGCGTGGTGATCCTGCGGAGACGCGGGAGACGCGTAACAACCGGGTTATTCAGTTGGGTGATGTGACCAGTGGTGTGAATGGGTTGATCACTGGTGCGGCCGCGGGTGCCACTGATGGTGCCAACGATCTTGATGGTGGTGTGACGTCGGTTCGGTCGCCGCAGATCAGTGTTCCGGCGTCGGGTACTACGGCGCTGTCGTTGAAGTACACCTACGCGTACGGCAACAACTCCACTCAGGACGACTATCTCAGAGTCTCGGTTGTCGACGGCGCTAATCGGACGAAGGTGTTGGAACGGCTCGGTGCGGCCTCCGATGGACGTGGCGGCGTGTGGGAGTCCGGTTCGGCTGATCTCACGGCCTTCGCGGGACGGAGTGTCCACCTTCTGGTCGAGTCCGCGGACGCTGGTAGCGGCAGTCTCTGGGAAGCGGCCATCGACGATGTCCGCGTCACCAGCAGCGGAACGGGTGCGTCGGACTTCACCCTGACCGCCAACCCGACATCGGTGTCGATCCCTCAGGGGCAAGAGCGGACCAGTGCGGTGACCGTCACGAGTACCGGTGGTTTCACTGGTGCGACGACGTTGACCGTGTCTGGTGCGCCTACCGGGGTGTCGACCGTGTGGCAGTCCAATCCGGTCAGCCCACCGGCGAACGGTTCGGTGTCCAGTCAGTTGGCGATCGCTGCCACCGCGACCATGCCTGCCGGGTCGTTCGATCTGACCGTGACCGGAACCTCGGGCAGTCTCACGCACAGCGCGACCGTGCGGGTGACCGTCACCGAGTCCGGCGGCGGAAACCCGGACTTCTCCCTCGCGGTCGACCCGTCGTCGGTGTCGATCCCGCAGGGGCAGAAGCGGATCAGTGCGGTGACCGTCACGAGTGCCAGTGGTTTCACTGGCGCGACGACGCTGACCGTGTCCGGTGTTCCCACCGGGGTGGCCACTCTGTGGCAGACCAACCCGGTCAGCCCACCGGCGAACGGTTCGGTGTCCAGCCAGCTAGCGATCGCTACCACTGAGACCACGCCTGCCGGGTCGTTCGATCTGACCGTGACCGGAACCTCGGGCAGTCTCACGCACAGCGCGACCGTGCGGGTGACGGTCACCGATCCCGGTGGTGGTGGCGGGGCTGTGTTCGCTGATGATTTCGAGTCGAATAAGGGTTGGACGGTGAATCCGTCTGGTACGGATACGGCTACTGGTGGTCGGTTTGAGCGTGGTGACCCGGGGGAGACGCGGGAGACGCGTAACAACCGGGTTATTCAGTTGGGTGATGTGACCAGTGGTGTGAATGGGTTGATCACTGGTGCGGCCGCGGGTGCCGCCGATGGTGCCAACGATCTTGATGGTGGTGTGACGTCGGTTCGGTCGCCGCAGATCAGTGTTCCGGCGTCGGGTACTACGGCGCTGTCGTTGAAGTACACCTACGCGTACGGCAACAACTCCACTCAGGACGACTATCTCAGGGTGTCGGTTGTCGACGGCGCTAATCGGACGAAGGTGTTGGAACGGCTCGGTGCGGCCTCTGATGGTCGTGGCGGTGTGTGGGAGTCTGGTTCGGCTGATCTCACAGCGTTCGCGGGCCGAAGCGTTCACCTTCTCGTCGAGTCCGCGGACGCTGGTAGCGGCAGTCTCTGGGAAGCGGCCATCGACGACGTCGCTGTCACCAATAGCGGTGGCGCGGCAGCGCAAGCACTGAAGTCCGGTGCGAGCGCGGCCAATCCGACCGTGCCGTCGCGCACGACGTCGATCGAACCAAGCCGTCGGGTGACGTCCACATTGGAACGAACTGCTGTCTGACCAGTCAGATCGCCCGTTCCGGCGGAAGGAGGCTTCGATGTTCACGGACAGCATCTCATGCAGGGAATGAACTCCGGGTCAGACGATTTCCTTCGGATCAAAGGTCGTCGATGGGACAGCGGTCACGGCGGTGTTCGAAGCGCTGGGCAGGGCAGCACCGAACGCGCCTGCGCCTGTGGGTGCTGACCGCTGATCCGTCGGCGACGGTAGGCCCGTTCAACCACCTGCTGACCAACATCGCCGAAAAGAGCGATACCGGTCTCAGGCAGGCCGCCGTCAACGATCGTTCCGATATCTGACCCCTGCCGCCGGCCCGCGGGCCACCTCAACCCGCGGGCCGGCACCCCTTAGTCACCACCACGTTCGACGGACCCGACCCGCGAGCGGCGACGTCGAACCAGCTGAGCTCCGGTGTGCGGGGTACACCCTCCTCCCGTCCCCGCACACCGGTCCCACCACGAGGGAGCCCAGATGTACCTGTCCACCACCAGAGCCGCCGCCCGCGCTCCCGGCGACCGGGTACGGCGGCGACCGGTCGGGGGCGTGCCGGTGTCCGGCACCGTGATCGGTCTCGGCCTGGTCAGCATGTTCACCGACATGTCCGCCGAGATGGTCACCGCGATCCTGCCGATGTACCTCATCTACGGCGTCGGCGTCGGATACCTGGAACTCGGCGCCATAGACGGTTTGTACACCGGGGCGACCGCGGTGCTCCGCCTCGCCGGAGGGTATGCCGCCGACCGCCTTGGCCGTCCCAAGGCAGTTGCGGCCGTGGGCTACGGCTTGTCCGCCGTCACCAAGCTGGGCTTCCCACTCGTCGGTGGCTCGGTTCCCGGCATCGGAGCCGTCCTGGCGTGTGATCGGGCGGGCAAGGGCATCCGCACCGCTCCCCGCGACGCCATGATCACCCTGGCGACCCCGCGCGCCGGACTGGGCCGGGCGTTCGGCCTGCACCGCGCTCTGGACACCGCGGGCGCTCTGCTCGGCCCGCTCATCGCCTTCGCCCTGATCGCGGGCGTCGCGGTGGGCTACGACGCGGTGTTCACCGTGAGCTTCGGGCTGGCGGTGATCGGGCTGATCGTCCTGTTGTTCTTCGTCACAGCTCCACCGGCCACGCCGACCAAGGGCGCTCAGGTGGGCCTGCGCGCCGGTCTTGCCCTGTTCCGTGGCCGAGGGCTGCGGCGCATCGGCCTCGCGGCCGGACTGCTCGGCGTGTGCACGGTCGGCGACATGTTCCTCTACCTGGCGCTGCAACAGCGCACCGATCTGCCGCCTGCCGTGCTGCCGCTTCTCCCGCTTGGCACAGCTTTGGTGTTCATGGCCGCCGCGGTCCCCGTCGGCAGGCTCGCCGACCGCCTCGGCCGCTGGCGGGTGTTCCTCACCGGGCACGTGGTACTCGTCGCCGTGTACCTGTTGGTCGCGACCGCGCCGAGCCTGCCCGTCGCGGCTCTCGTCCTCGTATGTCACGGTCTTTTCTACGCCGCCACCGACGGCGTACTCATGGCCCTTGCCGCGCCGCACATTCCCGAGCACCTGCGCGGCACCGGCTTGGCCGTGGTCCAGACCGTCCAAGCGCTCGCCCGAGCCACCGGCGCGGTCCTGTTCGGTGTACTCGCGGCGGGAATCGCGCTCGGGCCCGCGTTCGCCGTCGCCACCGCCGCTCTTGCCTGCACCCTGATGATCGCGGCCCGCATCGGCCGCCGGGAGGAACAACCGTGACCGCCACCCTCGATCGGCGGACCCGACAGCCCATCGGGTCCAAGCACCGCCACCGGATCGGAATCGTCCTCATCGTCGCGGTGATCGCCGCCGTGTCCATCTACATAGGACTCAAGAGCACACCGGAACCGCAAGCCGACGCCCAGCGTATCGACCTCGGCCGTCCCGGCACCCTCCTGTATGTGGACGCCGCCACCAGCCGAGTCCACCAAGCTCCCCTCACGGAACCTGACCGTGCCATCGCGGGCGACGTGCTCTGCCAACGTGTCCACGCCGCGGCGGGAACCATGGCGTGCCTTCGCGCCGACGGCGCGGGCGCTACCGACATCACTGTCTATGATCGCGACCTGCGCGAACGACTGGCTCTGTCGGAATGGGGACTGCCCAGCCGAACCCGGGTGTCACCCTCGGGCCGCCTCATCGCCTGGACCGTCTTCCGCAGCGGCGACTCGTACCTGTCCGCCGGGATGTTCTCGACCACAACCGGCATCTACGACCTGACGGCGGGGCAGCACTACGGCTCGCTTGAGGACTTCGCCGTGCGTGTGGGCGGGACGCCTTACACGGAACAAGACGTGAACTTCTGGGGCGTTACCTTCACCGACGACGACCGCATCTTCTTTGCGACCATGTCGTCGCGGGGCAAGACCTGGCTCATCCGCGGCGACATCACCACCCGCACCCTCGACACCGTCCGCGAGAACGTCGAGTGCCCCTCCCTCTCCCCGGACGGCACCCGGATCGCCTACAAATTCCGCACCGGCGACCGCTGGCGTCTCCACGTCCTGAATCTCGCGACCGGCGCCGACGTCGCTCTGGCCGATTCGGCTCACCTCGACGACCAGGCCCTGTGGCTCGACAACGACACCGTCGCCTACGCCCGTCCCCACGACGATCGCCCCGCCATCCACACCGTGCCCGCGGACGGCTCTGGTTCCCCGGAACTGCTGCTCCCTGCCGCGTCCTCACCCGCGATCATCGGCCTCCCGGCCGGATGACGGACACCAGTCCCGCATGTTCTCAGGTCATCGGGAAGACCCTCACATCCTGGCTCGCCCCACCTTTCCAGCGCCTATCCGGCGCTCCTGCAGGAGGCACGCGTGAAACGCAAACGCCTGTCCGTGATGATCAGCGCGGCGGCCGCCTTGGCCTTGATCGCCACCGCGGGCCCGAACGCGGCTGGTCATGATTCCGCCGCCGCGGGCTCTCGGGCATCGGCCGAGTACCACGTACTCGGAGTCACCTCTGTCCATCAGCGCACCGCCATCAGCAGAACGGGCGCGGCGATCAACGGGGTCGAGGACAGCCGGATCCTGATCACCGCCACGGAGTCGGAAGTCGCCACGATTCGCGGACTCGGCTTCACCGTCGGCGCCGAGGAACCGATGACGATCCAGGCCGACGGCGCCACGGCCATGGACTTCCCGCCGACACACTCGGACTACCACAACTACTCGGAGATGGTCACCGAGATCAACCGGGTCGTCGCCGCCCACCCGAGCCTGATCACCAAGCAGGTGATCGGCAGTTCGTACGAGGGGCGCGAGCTGTACGCGCTCAAGATCTCCGACAACGCGGGCACGGACGAGAACGAGCCCGAGGTCCTGTTCACCCACCACCAGCACGCCCGCGAGATCCTCACCGTCGAGATGGCGCTGTACCTGGCCAACGAGCTGACCGCCCAGTACGCCACGGACACGCGGATCAAGAATCTGGTGGACAACCGGGAGATCTGGATCCTGCCCAACGTCAACCCCGACGGCGGCGAGTTCGACATCGCCACCGGACAGTTCCAGAGCTGGCGCAAGAACCGGCAGCCCAACGCGGGCTCCACGGCCGTCGGCACGGACACGAACCGGAACTGGGCATATCTGTGGGGCTGCTGCGGCGGTTCCTCCGGCACCCCGAGCTCGGATACCTACCGGGGTCCCCGCGCCGAGTCCACGCCCGAGGTCAAGGCCGTCGCCGACTTCGTGCGCGGTCGTGTCGTCGGTGGCAAGCAGCAGATCAGTGTGGCCATCGACTTCCACACCCACAGCGAGCTGATCCTCTGGCCGTACGGCCACACCTACAACGACACCGCCCCCGGTCTGACCGCGGAGGACCAGCGGATCTTCGCCACCATCGGCCGGGAGATGGCCGGGTCCAACGGCTACACCCCGCAGCAGTCCTCCGATCTGTACATCACCGACGGGTCGATCAAGGACTGGCTGTGGGGCGACCAGAAGATCTACGGCTACACCTTCGAGATGTACCCGACCAGTGGCGGCGGGGGCGGCTTCTACCCGGATGACTCGGTCATCCCCAGGGAGACCTCACGCAACAAGGAGGCCGTGCTCGACTTGCTCGGCTACGCCGACTGCCCGAAGCGCTCGATCGGCCTGACCTGCGCTGTTCCCGGGGGCACGTTCGAGAATCCGGGCGACGTCAGCATCCTGGACGCGGGTTCGGCGGTGACCAGCGACATCTCGGTCTCGGGACTGCCCGGCAACGCCCCGTCGGACCTGCGGGTCAGCGTGGACATCAAACACACCTACCGCGGTGACCTGGTCATCGACCTGATCGCCCCGGACGGCACCGCCTACCGGCTGAAGGACGTCGACATGAGTGATTCGGCGGACAATGTGATCGCCACCTACACGGTGAACGCGTCGGCCGAGCCTGCCAACGGCACCTGGAAGCTGCACGTGCGGGACGCCTACGTCATGGATGTCGGCTACGTCGACCTCTGGAAGGTTCAGGTCTAGCGCCTCCACTGATGCCCTCGGCGCGCGTCCCCGATTCACCGACGCGCGCCCAGTCTGGTGGGAGACCGGCGCCCCGTTGTCCGCGGAGGACGGGGCGCCGGGGTCTCACCGCCGCGCGACCACCGCCGCTAGGGCGGCGAGCACGACGGCGAGTCCGATCAAGCCGAAGCTCAAGGCGCCCGCGGCGGCGGCGAGGGCGCCGACCAGCAGGGGGCCGCCCGCGTCGCCGAGTTCGCGGCCGACCTCGGCCGCGCCCATGGTCTGCCCGAGCCGTTCGGGAGGGGCTCCTTTGGCCAGGTGTGCGAACCCGATCGGGGTCACCAGCCCGGTTCCGGCGCCGATGAGGACCGCGGCCCCCACCAGCCCGGCGAGTCCGGGAAGTACACCGGCGACGGCCATGCCCGCCGCGGCCAGGGCCAGACCGGCGGCCATGCCGGGACCGTCGCCGATCCGGCCCGCGTCGTAGGCGCGTCCGACGCGGGGCTGGACCAGCGCGGCGGTGGCGGCCAGCAGCGAGACCAGCGCGCCCGTGACCAACGGGCCGAGACCGTGACCTGCCCCGGCAACGGGCAGGAATCCCACACCCACCGCCAGCGCCGCGGTGGCGCCCGCCAGGGCCAGCGTGGGGCGCAGGAAGCTGCCGGTGCCCAGCCTGCGGGCGAGGTCGAGCACGGTCTGCCGGGCGCGGGGCAGCGGGGATACGGCGGGCACCGCCAGCGCCGCCCACGCGGCGACAGCCACCGCGAGTACCCCGAGCGCGCCGAATAGCAGCGGATAGCCGCCCAGGGTGATCAGGACACCGCCCAGAACGGGGCCGAGGGTGTAGCCCAGCCCCTTCCAGGCGCCGTAGCCTCCGAACGCGCGACCATGCCCGGTCTGTGGGGTCAGCCGGGCCACCAAAGCTCCCGCGGCCGGGGAGAACGCCGCCGCGGCCGCCCCCTGACCCAGCCGCGCCGCACCGACCAGCGCCGGGTTGCCCGCGAGCACGAACGCCACCGACGCAACGGCGAAGGCCAGCAGCCCGCCGAGCAGAACCGGGCGCGGCCCGACCCGATCGGCCAGCGACCCGAACACGGGCTTGAGCACCACCTCGGCGCCGTCGTAGACGGCCAGCAGCAAGCCCAGTGTTATCAACGAAGCGTGCCCGGATTCGAGGTAGCCGCCCAGGCCGGCGGCGATGCTGTGGGCGCCGAACGCGGTGACGAACCCCGCCGCGTACAAGGGGAACAACGCGCTCCGCGCCGCTTTGGTGGTCTGCTCGGACGATTCGGTGCTCAACAGGGCCTCTACTGTCTCGCCGTCGGCTCGGTCGTGGCCGAACGACGTGCGGTGTTCGTCGGGGTGGTCAGCGGTCACATCTGGTGCAGGGCTTGGAAGACCTGCTCGGTGTAGTCGGCCGGCCGGTCGGCGCAGTGCTTGAGCCGCTGTACGGCCTGCTCGGCGGCTGGGGCACCGAACACGTCCCGGGACTTGATGCTGTTGCGTCGAGCACCAGCACCTCACCCTCACCGTGCTGGGCCAGCTCGATTACCCGAGTCACCCCCGGCAAGATCGGCAGGTCATCGGTGACGATCCGCCCATTCGCCTCCTCGGGAGCCTGCCTGGGTGCGGCGTGCCCGTGGCGGCCGTCACGTCGTCGCGTTCGGCGGCCGCGCACGCTCCCTGGCATGTCGGCTATCTCCTCTTGACACGGGGTGGTCGTCGTGACCATGCTTGCCGCAAGATAACTTAGGCTAACCTAACTACGGGAGTGGCGGTGCGGGTCCGGATGTCCTGGTGGGGCCTCCCGCGCGCTATGTCACCCCCGGTTCGTCGCGAGTAGTCGAGCACCAAACCTGACTCTCAGGTCGGTCACCACAGCGTGGCCGGCCGCTCCGCCATGCCCACCCGGCCCTTCTTGGAGGTTCCAGCAGATGTCCGGCAATCCCTTCGACGACGAGAACAGTGAGTTCCTCGTCCTGGTCAACGAAGAGAACCAGCACTCGCTGTGGCCGACCTTCGCCGAGGTGCCCGCGGGGTGGACCTCGGTCTTCGGGGCCGCGTCACGTGCGTCGTGCGTCGAGTTCATCGAGCGTTCGTGGACGGACATGCGGCCGACGAGCCTGGTCGTGGCGATGCGCGCCGACGGGCGGGCGTGACGGAATGAAGGTCCACGACTGGCGCTCGCGGCGTTACGAGGGTTCCGTATCCGACGCCGTGACCGCTGTGGCGGCGCTGGCGAGGCAGGCCGACGGGCCGTTCGTCGTCTACGAGCGGGACGGACGGTGGACCTTCGCCTCCGGTGCCGTCGCCGAGCTGCGGATGAATCGGCACGCGATCACCATCGCGCTGGGTGGGCTGGTTCGTTCCGTCTCGGTGTCGGATGATCCGTTGGCGCAGATCTCGACGCTGCTCGCCGAGCTGCGGGTGCCGTGGCGGCGGGCCTACGGCTGGGCCGGGTTCGAACTGGCGCACCTGCTGCACGGGGTGGCCGAGGCCGCGGGCGACGCGCCGCTGATGCACATCGTGGTGCCCGCCGAGGAAGTCGTGTTCCAGGACGGCGGCGTCGAACTGCACGCCGCCGACGACCGCGGGCTCGACCGCCTTCAGGCCGCGCTCGACGCGCCTGCTGTCACCTGGGGGGCGCCGCACACCGGGGTCGACCTGGCCGCGCCGGATGACCCCGCCTACCGCGCCGCCGTGGCGGCCGCGGTCGAGGACATTCGCGCCGAGCGGCTGCAGAAAGTCATTCTGTCGCGGGTCGTGTCGGTGCCGATGGAGATCGACCTGGTCGCCACCTATGTGGCGGGCAGGCGGGGCAACACCCCGGCGCGTTCGTTCCTGCTCGACCTCGGCGGCCTGCGGGCGACCGGGTTCAGCCCGGAGACCGTGGTCGAGGTGTACCCGGACGGGCGGGTCTCGACCCAGCCGCTGGCGGGCACCCGCGGCCTGGTCGGCGATCCCGCGACCGACCTGAGCCGCCGCGTCGAGCTTCTCGGCGACCCCAAGGAGGTGTTCGAACACGCCATCTCCGTGCGGCTCGCCCAGGACGAGTTGGAGACGTTGTGCCGTCCCGGGTCGGTGACCGTCGACGAGTTCATGACGATCAAGGAGCGGGGCAGCGTCCAGCACCTGGCCTCCCGGGTCAGCGGCAAGCTCGCCGATGGCAAGGGCGCGTGGCACGCGTTCGCGGCGCTGTTCCCGGCGATCACCGCGTCCGGCATCCCCAAGCCCGAGGCGTTCGACCTGATCGCGCGGCACGAAGAGCCGCGTGGCCTCTATAGCGGAGCCGTGCTCGCCATCGACGCCGACGGCGGATTCGACGCGGCGCTGGTGTTGCGCACAGTGTTCTCCCAGGACGGGCGGACCTGGCTGCGCGCGGGCGCGGGTGTCGTCGGCATGTCCACGCCAGAACGGGAACTCGAGGAGACCCGGGAGAAGCTGCGCAGCATCTCCCGGTTCCTGGTCCCCGCTGATCCGACGGGAGCGACCGTGGTGTCCACTTCGGACGAGAGCGTCGAACCGGACCTGACTGTGGCGGGCCTGCGGCACATCGCCGCCGACCTGACCGAGGAGGAGCCCGCCGCGATCGACGCGCAGGCCAACCTGTTCGAGCTGGGCCTGGAGTCAATCGCGCTGATGAAGCTCGTCAGCACCTGGCGGCAGGCGGGCATCGACGTCAACTTCGCCGAACTGGCGGGCAACCCGACGCTGGACGGCTGGTCGAAACTGCTGGCCGAGCGCAGGCCGGTCACCGCTGTCCCGGCGTCGTCGGACAGTTCGGACGACCCCGACGACGAGACCTTCGGCCTGGCCGTGCTCCAGCACGCCTACTGGGTCGGCCGGACCGCCGGACACCGGCTCGGCGGGGTGGCGGCCCACCTGTATTCCGAGTTCGACGGATCGGACATCGACCCGGAGCGCCTCACCGCCGCCATCGGTCGCCTCATCGAGCGGCACGACATGCTGCGGGTCGTCATCACCGACAACGGGCGCCAGCGCATCGCCGAGACGTCGGGCTGGCGTGGTCTGGTCGTACACGACCTGCGCGACATCGCCGAGGACGAGCGAACCGCGCGACTGGAGGCGATCCGGGACGCGAACTCGCACCGGATGCTCGACATCGAGGCCGGGGAGGTCTTCGCGACCGAGTTGACCCTGTTGCCCGACGGTCGCACCCGGCTGCACCTCGACGTCGACATGGTCGCGGCGGACGCGGTCAGCTATCGGATCATGCTCGCCGACCTGGCCGAGTTGTACGCCGACCACACGGGAACCACCGGCACACCGGGCTACAGCTTCCGTCAGTACCGCTCCGCGCGCCCGCAGGCGCGGGCCGAGGCGGCGCGCGACGCGGCCCTGTGGTGGCGTGACCGGCTGCCCGACCTGCCCGGCGCGCCCGACCTGCCCGCCGCGACGCGGCGCCGCGACTCCGGCAAGCCCCGGGTGACCCGCCGGGCGACGACACTGTCGCCCGAGCAGCGCGCGGCGCTCGCGGACCGGGCCCGCACGCAGGGGATCACCCCGGCGATGGCCGTCGCGACCGCGTTCGCCGAGGTCATCGGCACCTGGAGCGCCGAACCACGGTTCCTGATCAACGTGCCACTGTTCGACCGCGAGCCGATCCACCCGGACGTCGCCGAGATCGTCGGCGACTTCACCAGCTCGGTGCTGCTGGAGATCGACTTGTCCCGACCGGCGTCGTTCGCCGACCGGGCGCGGCAGACCCAGTCCCGGATGCACGCCGACGCCGCCCACGCCGACTTCACCGGCGTCGAGGTGCTGCGTGACCTGACTCGCCTGCGCGGTGAACAGGTGCTCGCGCCGATCGTGTTCACCAGCGCGTTGAGCCTGGGCGAGCTGTTCGACGAGGGTGTCCGCCGCAGCTTCGGCGACGCCGTGTGGATCATCTCGCAGGGGCCGCAGGTGCTGCTCGACGCGCAGGTGACCGAACTGGACGGTGGGCTGCTCGTCAACTGGGACTCCCGCGACGACGAGTTCGCCGACGGCGTGGTGGACGCGATGTTCGCCGCGTTCTCCGAACTCGTGCACACCTTGGCCGCCGACGCCGATGCGTGGACCCGGCCGGTGGCGGGTCTGCTGCCTGCCGCGCAGGTCCAGCGGCGGGCCTCGGTCAACGAGACCGGCGGGCTCCGCGCGGGCCGTCGACTCCACGACGGCTTCTTCGCCGAGGCGACCCGAAACCCGGACGCCATCGCGGTTCTGGGCACCGAGACGATCACCTATGGTGACCTCGCCGACCGGGCGCTGCGCGTCGCAGGCGCGCTTGTCGCGCGCGGCGTTCGACCCGGCGACACCGTCGGCGTCACGCTGCCCAAGGGCCCGGATCAGATCGTCGCCGTGCTGGGTGTGCTGGCCGCGGGCGGCACCTACGTGCCGGTCGGCGTCGAGCAGCCCGAGGCGCGCGTTCGCCGCATCGCCGATCTCGCGGGCTACCGCGTGCTCATCGGCGAGACCCCGGGAACCCTCACCCTCGCCGAGACGCGCGCGGGCGACCCACTTCCCGAATTCGTCCGCGTGGACCAGGAGGACTTGGCGTACGTCCTGTTCACCTCGGGTTCGACCGGCGAGCCCAAGGGGGTCGAGGTCCCGCATCGCGCGGCCATGGCCACGATCGACGACCTGATCGACCGGTTCGAGCTCGGCGGGGACGACCGAACGTTGGCGTTGTCCGCGTTGGACTTCGACCTGTCGGTGTTCGACCTGTTCGCGCCGCTGTCGGTCGGGGGAGCGGTGGTGATCGCGTCGGGTGACCGGCGTGACGCCGCCGCGTGGGGCGAGCTGATCGCCGAGCACCGGGTCACCGTCCTCAACTGCGTTCCTGCGCTGCTTGACATGGTGTTGACGTCCGGGACGGCGTTGGGGGACTCGCTGCGGTTGGTGCTGCTCGGGGGTGACTGGGTCGGGGTGGATCTGCCTGCGCGGCTGGCCGAGGCGGTTCCCGGCTGCCGGTTCGTGGCGTTGGGCGGGACCACGGAGACCGCCATCCACTCCACGGTGTGCGAGGTGACCGGTCCCGTTCCCGAGCATTGGCACGCCGTGCCCTACGGCACCCCGTTGCGCGGTGTGCGGTGTCGGGTGGTGGACGCGCAGGGCCGTGACTGCCCGGAGTGGGTTCCCGGTGAGCTGTGGATCGGCGGTGACGGCGTCGCGCGGGGGTACCGGGGCGACCCGGACCGGACCGCTGACCGCTTCGTCACCCACGAGGGCCTGCGTTGGTACCGGACCGGCGACATCGCCCGGTACCTCGACGACGGCGGCCTCGAGTTCCTCGGCCGCCGCGACGACCAGGTGAAGATTCGCGGCTACCGGGTCGAGTTGGGCGAGGTCGAGGCGGCGCTCGTGGCCGACGCGGCCGTGCGCGAGGCCGTCGCCGTGGTCACCGGGGCAGGTCGCCGCACCCTGGTCGCGGGCGTCGTGCCGGACTCCGACGCGGTCGACCCGATCGCGGTCGCCGACCGGGTTCGCGAGTTGGTTCCCACCCACATGGTGCCGGACCGGATCGTCGTCCTGGACGCCATTCCGTTGAGCACCAACGGAAAGGTCGACCGCTCGGCGGTTCGCCGCCTGATCGGGGACGTCGCCCGCGAGGACGGCGCGGGCCCGCAGAGTCCGCTGGAGAACGTGATCGATCTTGTGTGGCGTGAAGTGCTCGGCCTGGAGCGGGTCGGGCGCGACGAGGAGCTGTTCACGGTCGGCGGCGACTCCGTGATCGCGACCGCGATCGTGTCGCGACTGCGGGAGCTGCTGGACACGCGGACCGTCACGGTGCGGACGCTGTTCGCCGCCCCGACCGTCGCCGGGTTCGCCGCTGAGCTGATCCTCGCCCAGGACCGGCCGGGACGGCTGGAATCCGTGGCCGAGTTGGTGTGGGAGATCGAGTCCCTCAGCGACGACGAGGTGCTCGCCCGAGCCGAGGGTTTGGCATGAGGGCTACGTCGCTTGACGGCGCGGTCGGCTGGCCCGAGGACGTGGCGGCCCGCTACCGGGCCGCGGGCTACTGGCGAGGGGAGACCCTTGGCGGGCTGTTGGCCGACTGGGCTGTGCGCCACGGTGACTCGGTCGCGGTGGTCGACGGCGACCGCAGGATCGCCTACCGCGAGCTGGACCGGCTGGCCGACGTGCTCGCCGCCGGGCTGCTCGACCGGGGAGTCCGGCGCGGGGACCGGTTGATCGTGCAGTTGCCGAACGTCGCCGAGTTCGTCGTGCTGACCTTCGCGCTGGCCAGGATCGGGGCGGTGCCGGTGATGGCGCTGCCCGCGCACCGCCGCACCGAGATCGCGCACCTCGCGGAGCTGTCCGGTGCGATCGGCTACGTCATCCCCGACGTCCACCAGGGGTTCGACCACCGAACGCTCGCCGAGCAGATCCCGTCGGTGGCCGACCACGTGCTGGTCGTCGGCGATCCAGGCAGCTTCACCGCCCTCGACGCCGTCGCCGGGGATCCGGGTTCGCTCGCGCTAGTCCCGCCGATCGACCCCGGTGCCGTCGCCGTGCTGCTGATCTCCGGCGGGACGACCGGGCGGCCCAAGCTGATCACCCGAACCCATGACGACTACGCCTACAACGCGCGGGCGAGCGCGGAGGTGTGCGACCTGACGGCGGAGGACCGGTACCTGGTCAGCCTGCCCATCGCGCACAACTTCCCGCTCGCGTGCCCAGGGCTGCTGGGGGTACTCGGTGTCGGCGGCACGGCCGTCATGGCCCCGGCGCCGAGCCCGGACGTCGCCTTCGACCTCATCGAACGCGAGCGGATCACCGTCACCGCGCTGGTGCCGCCCATGGCCAGGATGTGGGTCGACGCCGCGCGCTGGTCCCCGGGTGACCGGTCCAGCCTGCGGCTCGTGCAGGTCGGAGGGTCCAAAATGGACTCCGAACTGGCCAGGGAGATCCCGGGCGCACTGGGTTGTCACGCACAGCAGGTCTTCGGGATGGCTGAGGGACTGCTCAATTACACGCGCGCCGACGATCCGGTCGAGCTGGTCGAGAACACCCAGGGCAGGCCGCTGAGCCCGGACGACGAGGTGCGGGTGGTCGACGCGGACGGGCACGAGGTCGCGCCGGGCGAGGTGGGGGAGTTGCTCACCCGAGGCCCGTACACCCCGCGTGGCTACTTCCGCGCCGACGCGCACAACGCGGCGGTCTTCACCGCGGACGGGTACTTCCGCACCGGTGACCTGGTGCGTCAGCTCCCCAGCGGTCACCTGGTGGTCGAGGGTCGGATCAAGGACGTGGTCAACCGCGGTGGGGAGAAGGTTCCCGCGACGGAGCTTGAGGACCACCTGCTCGCGCACCCCGCGGTCGCCCAGGCGGCCGTGATCGGGCTGCCCGACGATCTGCTCGGCGAGCTGGTGTGCGCGGTGATCGTGGCGAGCGAGCAAGGGGCGCCGAAGCTCAAGGCGCTCAAGGCGTACCTGACAGAACTCGGCGTGGCCCGCTACAAGCTGCCCGACAAGCTCGTCGTCGTGACCGAGTTCCCCCTGACCGCCGTGGGGAAGATCAGCAAACGCGAGCTCGTCGCCCGGCTGTCCGACAGCTGACACCGGCCACCGCACACCCACAGACATCGGATCAAGGAAAGGCACGACCGTGGCCACCCAGAACGGGCCAGCTGGTATCGACACACTCCGGCGCGAACTGCTGCGGCGCAAGCTGGCCGAACTCGAACTGGCCGAGTCGCCCGCGGCGACTCCGCGCCCGCGACGATCGCTGACCTCCGGGCAGCGGCGGATGTGGTCGCTGCAGCAGCTGGACCCGACCACGGCCGGGTACAACGTGCGGATCGCGGTCGACCTGGGTGGTCGGCTCGACGTCGAGGCGATGGCCGCCGCCGTCCGCGCCGTGGTCGCCCGGCACGACATCCTCCGCACGACCTACGGGATGGCCGATGACGGCGAGGTCACGCCGACGGTGCACACCGACCTTCCGCCGGTCGTCGAGCGACACAACCTCACCTCGTTGCCCGTCGGTGACCGCGAAGTCGAGACCGACCGACTGTGCCGGGACCTGGGCGCGCGGCCGTTCGACCTCGCGGTGGACTCACCGCTGCGCGTCGGGGTGATCGTGACCGGCGCGGACACCGCGACCGTGGTCGTCGTCGCCCACCACATCGCGTGGGACGACAGCACGTCGGCGATCTTCTTCGGCGAGCTGATGCGGGCCTACGGCGATGCCGACGCGCTGTCGGGGCCCGCCCGCCAGTTCGCCGATCTCATGATCGAGGAGCCGGGCGAGTCCGGGCTTGCCTTCTGGCGCGACGCGTTGGCCAGTCCACCCGACCCGCTGGACCTGCCGCTGCTGGGCGCGGCGGACTCGGGCGTCGACCAACAGCGGTCGATGCGGCCCGGCGCCGCCGCCCGCGTCCGCGACCACGCCAGGTCCGAGGGCGCGTCGACCTTCATGGTCCTGCTCGCCGCCGTCACCGCGCTGTTGCACCGCTACACCGGATCCCGTGACCTGGTCATCGGCGCGCCCGTGGTGAACCGGGACCTGCCTGGCGGCGACGAGGTCGTCGGCTACCTCGGCAACACGATCCCGCTGCGGATGCAGATACAGGACGGCGACACTTTCGTCGACCTCCTCACCCGCGCCAAGAGCACCTGCCTGGCCGCCTACGCCCACCAGGACGTCGACCTCGATGACGTGGCCAGGGCGGTCGACCCAGGCCGGACCCGCGGCGCCGCAGGACTGTTCGACGTCGTGCTCTCGCTGCGCGCGCCCGTGTTGGAACCCTTTCGCGACAGCGGTTTCACGGCGGCACGCAGGCACGTTCCCGGACCCGACGCGCGGTTCGCGCTGACGCTGGCCGTCGAGACCGACGGCGACGACATGACCGTCGAGGCCAACCACCCGGCCACGACCCACGGCACCGAATTGGTCGCCCAACTGCTTGCCCACCTCGACCTGCTGCTCGCCGCCGCGCTCGCCGCGCCCGCGACGCCGATCACTGACCTGCCGATCCTCACCGACGCTGAGCGCGCCCGGCTCGCCGAGTGGAACGACACCGCCGCCGACGTCGCCCCGCCGCTGCTGGCCGAGCTGTTCGCCGCGCGGGCCGCGGCCACCCCGGACGCCGTCGCAGTGCTGGCGCCCGGCCAGGAGATCACCTATGGCGAACTGGACCGGCGGGCCGCCGCCCTCGCCCGGCTGCTCGTCGCCGACGGGGTCGGCGCTGAGACGGTCGTGGCGCTGGCCGTGCCCCGGTCGGTGGAGATGGTCGTTGCCGTGCTCGCCGTGGTCAAGGCGGGCGCCGCGTACGTGCCGGTCGACCCGGACTACCCGGCCGACCGCGTTCGCTTCATGCTGAGCGACGCGCGCCCCGGCCTGCTGCTCACCACGCTGGACACCCGGCTCCCGGCCGTCCCGGGCCTGACGACTGTCCTGCTCGACGCACCCGAGACCACCGACCGGCTCGCCGGGCAATCGCCAGGTGACCCCGACGTCGACACCCACCCAGAGCACCCGGCCTACATCATCTACACCTCCGGATCGACTGGTGTGCCCAAGGGTGTCGTCGTGTCGCATGGCGCGCTGCGCAACCACTTGGTGTGGTCGGTCGAGCGGTTCACTGGTCTGGCGGGCCACACGCTCATGCACTCGTCGATCTCGTTCGACTTCACCGTCACGCCGCTGTTCGGTCCGCTGATCACCGGCGGGTGCCTCGAACTGTGCGCCGACTCGCCGGATTCCATCGCCGACGCGGTGGGCGCGGCGACCTTCCTCAAGGTCACCCCGAGCCACCTGCCCCTGCTGACGTCGGTGCGCTTCGCCACCGAAGGCCCGCGCACGTTGGTGATCGCGGGGGAGGCGCTGCGGGGTGAGGCGCTGGACGACTGGCGCGTCCCCGAGGGCATCGACGTGATCAACGAGTACGGGCCGACCGAGACGACGGTCGGCTGCCTGCTGCACCCGGTGGACTCGGTCGACGGCGTGGTCGCGCCCGGGTCGGTGCCGGTGGGGTCGGCGGTCGACAACGTCACCTGCCACGTGCTGGACGAGCGACTGCGCGAGGTCCCGGTCGGTGTCGAAGGTGAACTCTACGTCGGTGGTGTGCAGGCGGCTCGCGGCTACCTGAACCGGCCGGGGTTGACCGCGTCCAGGTTCGTCGCCAACCCCTTCGGCCCGGGGCGGCTCTACCGGACCGGCGACCGGTGCAGGCGGTTGCCGTCCGGCGCGCTGGACTTCCGGGGCCGGGTGGACGACCAGCTCAAGATCCGCGGCTACCGGGTCGAGCCCGGCGAGATCGAGGCGGTGCTGACCACCCACCCGTCGGTGGACCGCGCCGCCGTGATCGGCAGGACGGACGGGCCCGGGGGGACCTATCTGGCCGCCTACGTCGTCGGCGGCGTGGCGGTTGACGTGGCCGCGCTGCGGGACCATGTCGCCGCCGTGCTTCCCGCGCACATGGTGCCCGCCACCGTCATCGCGTTGCCCGCGCTTCCGCTTTCGCCGTCCGGAAAACTCGATCGGCGCGCTCTGCCCGCACCCGATTTCACCGCGCCTACTCCGACGAGCCTTGCCTCGGACGGACTTGTGTCCACTTTGGCCGGTCTGTTCGCGGAGGTGCTCGGTCGGGAGTCGGTTGGTGTGGATGAGTCGTTCTTCGAGATGGGTGGCGACAGCATTGTCGCGATCCGGCTTGTGGGTCGGGCGCGCAAGGCGGGGTTGAAGATCGCTCCGCGCGATGTGTTCGCGCACCGCACGCCCGCGAAACTGGCCACGCTCCCTGGGCTCCAGCCTGCCGCGGGCGACGACGTCGAGACCCGGATCGCCGCTCTCTTCGCCGAGGTGCTCGGTCGGGAGTCGGTGGGTGTGGATGAGTCGTTCTTCGAGATGGGCGGGGACAGCATTGTCGCGATCCGGCTTGTGGGTCGGGCGCGCAAGGCGGGGTTGAAGATCGCTCCGCGCGATGTGTTCGCGCACCGCACGCCCGCGAAGCTGGCTACGGTCGCCGCCGTCCAGCAGAGCGCGGCGACCGCCGACGATGGCGTCGGCCCGGTCGACCTCACCCCGATCACGCGCTCGTTCGTGGAACGCGGGCCACTCGGCGACGCGCACCGCATGTCGCTCGTAGTGGAGGGCCCGGAATCCCTCGACGAGAAGCGGCTGCTGTCGGCGCTGCAAGCGGTTGTCGACCGACACGATGCCCTGCGCGCCAGGCTCACGCGCGGCGACGGGATGCCGACGCTCGAATTCCTGCCGGTCGGCGCGGTCCGCGCCGACACGGTGCTGCACGCGGCCGAGTCCGATGTGGACGCCGAAGCCGCCGCCGCGAGCCGACTCGCCCCGACCGATGGTGTGGTCGTGCAGGCGGTGTGGTTCCCCGGGACCGCGAAGCTGCTCCTGGTCGTCCACCACCTCGTTATCGACGGCGTCTCGTGGCGGGTCATCGTGGAGGACCTCGCCGCCGCCTACCGGGGCGAGCGACTCGCGCCGGTCCCCACCTCGTTCCGCACCTGGGCACGCGGACTTCGGGAGCGGACGCCGGACCGGATCGGGGAACTGGCGACGTGGCGGTCGGTGCTCGACGGCCCCGATCCCTTGCGGGAACGGGTGAATCTGGCCGGACAGACCTGGTCTGACGTGGGTACCGTCACCGTCCGGCTCGACGCGAAGACGACGAACGCGGTGCTGACCACGGTTCCCGCCCTGTTCTTCGCCGGGATCGATGACGTGCTCCTCGCCGCGCTCGCCGCCGCCGTGGGTTCCTGGGATGCCACCGCGGATTCGTTCAGCGTGTTGCTGGAGGGGCACGGCAGGCAGGAGGCTGCCGTGCCCAACTCGGACCTGTCGCGCACCGTCGGGTGGTTCACCAGCCAGCACCCCGTGCGCCTGGACTCGACCGGCGTCGACATCGATGAGGTGCTTCGCGGCGGCCCCGCCGCTGGAACGCTGGTGAAGCGGGTCAAGGAACACCTGCGGTCGCTGCCGGACCACGGCATCGGCTTCGGCATGCTGCGCCACCTGCGTGACGACTCCGAACTCGCCGCGCTGCCCGCGCCCAGGATCGGCTTCAACTACCTCGGCCGATTCGACGCGGCGGGCGAGGCGGGCTGGACGATCCCCGCGGGCGGCCTGTCGGCGGCCTATGACCCCTCGATGCCCGTGTTCGCCGGACTCGTGGTCAACGCGGTCACCGAATCGACCCCGGACGGTCCCGTCATCGCCGCGCACTGGATGCACGCGCGTGGCGCGATCGACGCCGCCGCCGTCGCCGACCTCGCCGAGCGCTGGTGCACGGCCCTGCGCGGGCTCGTCCGGCATGCCGAACACGGCGGCTCCGGCGGACGCACCCCGTCCGACGTCCCGATGATCTCTCTCAACCAGGGCCAACTCGACGCCCTCGAAGCGAAATGGAAGCGTGCATGAGCGGCTCGGCGATCGAGGACATCCTTCCGCTGTCCCCGTTGCAGCAGGGTCTGCTGTTCCACTCCACGCTCGACGACGACGGCACCGACGTCTACATCGCCCAGCTCGTGATCGACCTGGACGGGCCGTTCGACGCCGCCAGGATGCGCCGCGCCGTCGCGGCCCTGGTGCACCGGCACACGGCGCTGCGCAGCGCGTTCGTGCGCGATGTCGGCGACCCGGTCCAGGTCGTGCTCAGCGACGTCGACGTGCCGTGGACCGAGGTCGACGTCACCGGGGACGAGGCCCGTGCCGCGGCGATCGTCGAGACCGACCGGCGCACGCGCTTCGACCTCGCCGAACCGCCGCTGCTGCGCGCGATGGTGTTGCGGCTCGCGCCCGAGCACCACCGGCTCGTCCTGACCAATCACCACATCGTCATGGACGGCTGGTCGACTCCGCTGCTGATGCGGGACCTGTTCGCCCTCTACGCCGCCGACGGCTCGGTCGCCGCGCTGCCCGCCGCGCGGCCGTTCCGCGACCACCTCGCCTGGCTGTCCACTCAGGACCACGCGGCCTCCCTGGACGCCTGGCGGCACGCGCTGGACGGGGTGGCGGAATCCACCCTGCTCGTCCCCGCCGCGCACGGCCTGCCCGCCGCGCTGCCCGCCGAGGTCGTCGCGAACCTGCCCGCCGACCTCGCCGCGGCGCTGGCCGACCGCGCCCGCGCGCTGGGCGTCACGATCAACACCCTCGTGCAGCTGTCCTGGGCGGTGCTCGTCGGGCAGTCGACGGGCCGCGACGACGTGGTCTTCGGCGCGACGGTGTCCGGCCGCCCGGCGGACCTGGCCGGTGTCGAGAGCATGGTCGGGCTGTTCATCAACACGATCCCCGTGCGCGTACGGGTGCGGCCCGCCGAGACCATCGCCGACCTCGCGTGCAGGCTCCAGGCCGACCAGGCCGACCTGCTCGAACACCAGCACGTCGGCCTCGTCGACACCCAGCGGGCCGCCACCTCGTGGACCGGGACCGGCGAGCTGTTCGACAGCCTCGTCGTGTTCGAGTCCTTCCCGTTCGACACCGCCGCCATCGACAGCGCCATCGCGGCGGGCGGGCTGCGGGCGCGTCGTCCCAGCAGGCCGATCTCCACCCACTACCCGGTGACCCTCATGGTCATGCCGTCCGGTGGCGCGCTGGAGTTCACCCTCAAGTACCGCGCCGACGTCGTGGGCGAGGCCGGGGCACTGCGGCTGCTCGACCGGCTGCGGCGCGTCCTGACGGCCGTGGCGACCGATCCCGAGCGGCCGGTGGCCACGATCGACATGCTGTCGCCGGAGGAGTCCGCCGCACTGCGCGACCGCGCACTGCCCGCCGCACTCGACGTCCCCGGCGTCACCCTCGTCGACCTCGTCGACGCCCGGATCACCGCCACCCCCGACGCGGTCGCCGTCGTGTCGGACGAGGCGACGCTGACCTACGCCGAACTCGACGCGCGCGCCGACGCGCTGGCAGGCGCGCTCATCACCCACGGCGCGGGACCGGGTGACCTCGTCGCCATCGCGCTGCCGAGGTCGGCCGACCTCGCCGTCGCCGCGCTCGCCATCCTCAGGACCGGTGCGGGCTACCTGCCGATCGACCCCGACTACCCGGCCGACCGCATCCGGTTCGTCCTCGACGACGCCAAGCCCGTCGCCGTCGTCGCGCACACCGAACTCGACCCGCGCGTCCCCACCGTCAGCCCGGACGGACACGGCGGCTCCGGTCCGCGCCACCGCCCGCGCCCCGACGACACCGCCTATGTGATCTACACGTCCGGCTCGACGGGGCTGCCCAAGGGCACGATCGTCGCGCACCGCGCGGTGGTCGCCCTGTTCACCGCGGCCCGCGCGCACTTCACCTTCGGCGCCGACGACGTGTGGACCCTGTTCCACTCGTTCGCCTTCGACTTCTCCGTCTGGGAGCTGTGGGGGCCGCTGATCCACGGCGGCACGCTCGTCGTCGTGCCGCACGAGGTGTCCCGCTCGCCAGAGGACTTCCTAGCCCTGCTCGAACGGCACCGGGTCACCGTGCTCAACCAGACCCCTTCGGCGTTCTACCAGCTGGCCGCCGCCGACACCGGCCGACCGCTCGCCCTGCGCGTGGTCGTGTTCGGCGGGGAGGCGCTGGACCCGGCGCGGCTGTCGGACTGGCGGGACCGCCGCCCGGACGGGCCCGCGCTGGTGAACATGTACGGCATCACCGAGACCACGGTCCACGTCACCTACCGGCTCCTCGACGACGCCGCGCTCGCCGACCGGGCCAGCGTCATCGGCGACGGCCTGCCCGGCTTCGCCGTGCACCTGCTCGACGGCGCGCTGCGCCCGGTGCCTGACGGCGTGCCGGGGGAGCTGTACCTCGGCGGGCCGCAGGTCGCGCTCGGCTACCACGGCAGGCCGGGGCTGACCGCGTCCCGGTTCGTCGCCGACCCCTTCGGCGCACCCGGGCAGCGGCTCTACCGCTCCGGCGACGTCGCCCGCCGCACCCCGGCCGGGGAACTGGAATTCGTCGGCCGCGCCGACGACCAGGTCAAGATCCGGGGCTTCCGCATCGAACCCGCCGAGGTCGAGTCCGTGCTCGCCCGCACGCCGGGGGCGACCGGGGCCGCGGTCGTCGTGCGCACGGACGGTCCGTCCGGCGCCTACCTCGCCGCCTACGTGACCGGCGCGACCGCGGACGCCGCCCGCGCGCACGCGGTGGCGACCCTGCCCGCGCACATGGTCCCGTCCGCGATCACCGAACTCGACACGCTCCCGTTGACGGTCAACGGCAAGCTCGACCGGTCCGCGCTGCCCGCCCCCGCGGTCGAGGTGACCGCGGGCCGAGCCCCGAGCGATGATGTCGAACGGCTCCTGGCCGAGCTGTTCGCCCAGTTGCTCGGCCGCGAGTCGGTCGGCGTGGACGACTCGTTCTTCGAGTTGGGCGGCGACAGCATCGTCGCGATCCAGCTCGTCGGCCGCGCGCGGGCGGCGGGGCTCGCGCTCTCGCCGAGGCAGGTCTTCGAGCTGCGCACAGTCGCCGAACTCGCCGCGTCGGCCCGCCCGGCTACCGAGCCGGAGGTGACCGCCGAGTCTGACGCGGTCGGCGAGATCGGCCTGACGCCGATCATGCGCGCGTTCCTGAGCCGTGGCGGGCCGTTCGAGCGGTTCTCCCAGGCGGTGTTCGTACCCACCGACGCGGGCCTGCCCGACGCGACCCGCGCGCTGCGGACCCTGCTCGACCACCACGACATGCTGCGTGCCGTCATGTCCGACACCGACACAGGTCCGCGGCTGGAGGTGCGCCCGACGGGATCGGTCCGCGCCGAGGACATGATCACCACCGCCACGGCGTCCATCGCCGAGGAGCACGCCGCCGCGGTCGCCCGACTCGGCCGCGCCTCGGGTGTCCTCGTCCAGGCGACGCTGTTCGCCGGGCACGGGGCCCTGCTGACCTTCCACCACATCGCCACCGACGGATACGCCTGCCGCGTCCTCGCCGAGGACTTCGCGACCGCGCTCGCGGGCGAGCCGCTGCCGCCCGTGCGCACCTCGTTCCGCGCCTGGGCCGATGAACTGGACACAGTGGACCGGAGCGCCGAACTGGCGCTGTGGCGCGAGATCGTCGACGGCGACGACCCGGTGTTGGGCGCCCGCCGCCTCGACCCGGCGCGCGACACCCGCGCCACGGTCCAGGAGACGGCGATCACTGTCCCGCTCCCGCCGCTGGACGCGGTGACCGCGAGGTTCCACGCCGCGCCCGAGGAGATCCTGCTCGCCGCGCTGGGCCTGGCCGTCGCGCGGTGGCGGTCGGTGGCGGCCACCGTGGTCGCCATCGAGGCCCACGGCCGTGAGCAGCACGTCGTCCCCGGCGCCGACCTGTCCCGCACGGTCGGCTGGTTCAACACCCAGTACCCGGTCCGGCTCGACGTGTCCGGTGTCGACCTGGCCGAGGCGTTCGCCGGGGGCGACGCCGCGGCGACCGCCGTCAAGCGGATCAAGGAACACGTGCGGCGCGTCCCGGACCGCGGCATCGGCTATGGCCTGCTCAGGTTCCGCGACGGTGCCCTCCCCGCGACACCTGAACCGCAGATCCTGGTCAACTACCTGGGTCGCACCGAGACACCCGCCGAGGATCCGCTCGGCTTCCACGCGATCTCCTTCGGCGGCGTCGCACCCGCCGCCGACCCGGACCTGCCCGCGGGCGCTGCGCTGGTCGCGAACATCGCGATCACGCCCGGCGCGGAGCTGTCGCTCTCGCTGCGCTATCCGGCCGCGCTGTTCAGCGGTGACGACGTGGCCGACCTCGCCTCGCTGTGGGTCCAGGCGCTGACCGCCATCGCCGACCACGTCCGCAAGGGCGGTGCGGGCGGACGAACCCCGGCCGACCTGCCGTTGGTGACGGTCACGCAGGACGACGTCGAACGCTGGGAGGGCCGCTACCCGGCGCTGGCGGACGTGCTTCCGCTGTCCCCGCTGCAAGAGGGTCTGCTGTTCCACGCCCGCTTCGACGCCGACGCGGTGGACTTCTACTCAGTGCAGCTCGTCGTCGACCTGCGCGGCCCGCTCGACCTCGACCGGCTCCGGACCGCCGCGACCGACCTGGTCGACCGGCACCCGGTGCTGCGCACGGCGTTCGCCGACGACGGCGACGACCCGGTCCAGATCGTCCTCGCCACCGCCGAGCCCAAGATCACCGTGCTCGACCTGCCCGACACCGACGCGCTCGCGGAGTTCCTCGACGCCGATCGGCGCACCGGGTTCGACCTCGCCGCCCCGCCGCTGCTGCGCCTGACGCTCGTGCGGCTGGGGGAGCGGGAACACCGGCTCGTCGTCACCAACCACCATCTCGTCCTCGACGGATGGTCCACCCCGCTGGTGGTCCGCGACCTGTTCGCGCTCTACGAGTCGACCACCGCGCTCGACCGGCCTCGACCGTATCGGGACTTCATCGCCTGGCTGTCGCGCCGCGACCGCCAGGAGTCCCTGGCCGCCTGGGCGGACGTGCTCGCCGGACTGGACGAGGCGACGCTGCTCGCGGGCCCGGACCAGGCCGACGGGTCGGTGCTGCCCGCCGAGGTGATCGACGTCGTTCCCGGCGACCTGTCCGCGCG
The DNA here is from genome assembly GCF_900070365.1 of Alloactinosynnema sp. L-07. Classification (NCBI taxonomy): domain Bacteria; kingdom Bacillati; phylum Actinomycetota; class Actinomycetes; order Pseudonocardiales; family Pseudonocardiaceae; genus Alloactinosynnema; species Alloactinosynnema sp. L-07. The sequence continues at coordinate 1,715,406 of NZ_LN850107.1, forward strand.
GCTGTCCGCCGCCGCGCGCACCAGCGGTGTCACGCTCAACACGCTGCTCAGCGCGGCGTGGGGGATCGTGCTCGGTCACCTGACCGGCCGCACCGACGTGGCCTTCGGGATCACCGTGTCGGGACGCCCGCCGGAGCTGACCGGTGTGGAGTCGATGGTCGGGCTGTTCATCAACACCGTGCCGGTCCGGGTCCGCTGGTCGCCCGCCGACACGGTCCGCGCCGTGCTCGACCGGCTTCAGGCCGCGCAGACGGCGGTCCTGGAACACCAGCATCTCGGGCTCACCGACGTGCAGAGCGTCACCTCGGTCGACGCGGGCAGGCTGTTCGACACCCTGATGGTGTTCGAGACGTTCCCGCTGGACCACGCCGGACTGCTCGACCCGGCCCGCAACGGCGGCCTCACCGCCGAGGTCGGCTGGTCCCGCGGCTACACCCACTACCCGATGACGCTCATGCTGATGCCAGACGACGACGTCCTGCGCATCAAGCTGGAGTACCGCACCGACTTGTTCGACCAGCCGACCGTGCGGGCGATCCTGGACAAGGTCTTCACGGCGCTGACCGCGATGGCCGACCGGCCGGACGCCGCCATCGCCGCGGTCGACCTGCTCGACCCGGCCGACCGCGCGCTCGCCGTCGACCAGCCCACCGACACTGTCGATACCGGGGACCGGCTGATCCCCGACCTGCTCGACCACGACCCGGCCGCCGTGGCCGTCGTGTGCGACGGGACGCACCTGACCTTCGGCGAACTGGGCTCCCGCTCCGACGAGCTCGCCGCGCACCTGACCTCGCTCGGCGTCGGGCCCGAGGTCCCGGTCGCCGTCGTGCTCCCGCGGTCGGTCGACGTCATCGTCGCCATGGTCGCGGTGTGGAAGGCGGGCGGCGTCGTCGTGCCCGTCGACCCGCGCTACCCGGCTGAGCGGATCGCGACGGTCCTGGCCGAGTCGGCCCCCGCCGCTGCCATCACGACCAGGGACGACCTCGCCATCCCGGCCGTGTCACCCGATCCCGCGACCTGGACCGGTGCCGCCACTCCCACGGGGCCTGCCGGTCCCGACTCGGCCGCCTACATCGTGTTCACCTCCGGATCGTCGGGCACGCCCAAGGGCGTCGTCGCGACGCACGGTGGTGTCGTCAATCTCGCGCTGGCGCACCGTCGCGCCGTGATGGACCCGCTCGGACGGACCGTCCGGGTGCTCAACTCACTGTCGTTCGCCTTCGACGGGTCGGTCGACCCGCTGGTGTGGATGCTGGCCGGGCACGAGATGCACGTGCTCCCGGACCGGTTGATGGGCGACTCCGCCGGGATCGTGGCGTACACGCGCGAACACCGCGTCGACTTCCTCGACGTCCCGCCGTCGCTGCTGGAACTGCTGGTGGCCGACGGTCTGCTTGACGGCGACCACCGGCCATCGGTCGTGGCGACCGGCGCCGAGGCGGTGGGATCGGCGCTGTGGACCACGCTGGCGAACGCGGATCCGCTCGCGCTCAACTTCTACGGCCCGACCGAATGCACCGTCGACGCGCTGTGGACCCCGATCACCGCCGACGCCGGGCCGCACATCGGCCGCCCGGTCGCCGCGGCCACCGCCTACGTCCTGGACTCCGCGCTGCGGCCGGTGCCGTCCGGCGTGCCGGGTGAGCTGTACGTCGGTGGCGCGGGTGTCGCCCGCGGCTACGCGGGCAGGCCGGGTGAGACCGCGTCGCGCTTCGTCGCCGACCCGTTCGGCCCGGCCGGAGCCCGGCTCTACCGCACCGGTGACCTCGTCCGCAGGACCGCGACCGGGACCGTGGAGTTCCTGGGCCGCATCGATGACCAGGTGAAGATCCGCGGCCACCGGGTCGAACCGGGTGAGGTCGAGGCCGTCCTCACCGCCCTGCCGGGCGTCGGCCAGGCGGCCGTGATCGCCAGGACCGACGGCCGAGGCACCCGGCTGGTCGCCTACGTCACCGGTACCTTGTCCATCGAGGATCTCCGCGCGGACTTGGTCCGCCGCCTTCCCGACCACCTGGTCCCGGCCGCGGTCGTCGTCCTCGACGCGTTCCCCACGCTGCCCAACGGCAAGCTCGACCGTCGGGCACTGCCCGCCCCCGAGTACACCGCGACGTCGTCGCGTGCCCCTCGCGCCGGGACCGAGGAGCGCCTGTGCGCGCTGTTCGCCGACGTCCTCGGACTGCCCGCGGTCGGCGTGGAGGACTCGTTCTTCGCCCTCGGCGGCCACTCGCTGCTGGCGACCCGGCTGATCTCGCGCGTCCGGGCCGAGTTCGGTGGCGACCTGTCCATCCGCGCGGTGTTCGACCACCCGCGGGTCGCCGACCTCGCCGCCCACGTCGACTCCAGTTCTCCCGCCGCCGCGCCGGGGTTGACCCCCATGCGGCGACCTCGACACGTGCCGCTGTCCCCGGCTCAGCGCAGGCTGTGGTTCCTGCACCGGCTCGACGGCCCGTCGGCCACCTACAACCTGCCCTTCGCGGCCCGCCTCACCGGTCCGCTTGACGTGCCCGCGCTGCGCGCGGCCGTCACCGACGTCGCCGCCCGGCACGAGAGCCTCCGGACGACCTTCCCCGAGGTGGACGGCACCCCCGAACAGCACGTGCACAACACAGTGACGGTGCCGTTCGAGGAGGTCGCGACGACCGAGGCCGCGTTGCCCGCCGACCTCGCCGCCGTCGCGTTGCGCCCGATCGCGCTGGAGACGGAGATCCCGATCCGGGTGACGCTGCTGCGCGTCGCCGCGGACGACCACGTCCTGTCGCTGGTCGTGCACCACATCGCGGGTGACGACTGGTCCACCGGGCCGCTGCTGCGCGACCTGTCGACCGCCTACGCGGCCCGCAGGCTGGGTCAGTCTCCACAGTGGACGAAGCTGCCCGTCCAGTACGTCGACTACACGCTGTGGCAGCGCGATCTCCTCGGCGCCGCCGCCGACCCGGGCAGCCTGCTCGCCCGCCAGGTGCGGCACTGGGCGGACACGCTCGCCGGGCTACCCGACGCGATCGCCCTGCCGACCGACCGTCCCCGGTCGAGCCGCTCGGGCACTCCGGGTGGGCGCGTGCGGTCGGTGGTCCCGGCAGGCACGACGGCCAGGCTGCGGGCGTTGCTGGCTGACACCGGGGCGAGCGAGCTCATGCTCGCCCACACCGCCGTGGCGATGCTGCTGGGCAAGCTCGGTGCGGGGGCGGACATCCCGCTCGGCGCGCTCGTCTCCGGCCGGTCGGATGCCGCGCTGGACCAGTTGGTCGGCTTCTTCGTCAACACCGTCGTCCTGCGGGTCGACCTGAGCGGCGACCCGACCCCGCGCGAGATCGTGCGTCGGGTCCGCGCGACCGCGCTCGACGCGTACGCGCACGCCGACGCGCCCTTCGACAGTGTGGTCGAGGCGGTCAACCCCGACCGGTCGGCGAGCCATCCGCTGTTCCAGACCCTGGTCGACTACTGGAACCCGGGGGCGGCCGACGCAGACTTGCACGGTCTCAACGGCCTCACCGCGTCACCGATCGACGCCGCCGGTACGGCACCGGCCAAGTTCGACCTCGCCTTCACCTTCACCGCGGACCACGACGGCACGTGGCGGGCGTCGCTGGAGTACGACGGCGACCTGTTCGACCCGGCCACCGCCGAGAGCCTCCTCGACCGGCTCGGCCGGGTCCTCGACGCCCTCGCCGACCGGCCGGACCAGCCGTTGTCCACAGTGGACCTTCTGGGCTCGGGCGAGCGGCGGGTCCTGCTGGAAGACTGGAACCCGACGGCGGTCGACCGTCCGAACCGGACAGTGGTGGACCTGTTCGCCGAGCAGGTCGCCAAGACACCGGACACCGTGGCAGTCACGTGCGGGACCGACGCCATGACCTTCGCCGAGGTGGACCGACGCGCCGACGCGCTCGCCGGGCACCTCGCCGCGCGCGGCGTCGCCCCCGAGGTCCGGGTCGGCATCGCCCTGCCCCGTTCGGTCGATGTCGTCGTGGCGCTGCTCGCCGTCTGGAAGGCAGGCGGCGTCGCGGTCCCCGTCGACCCGCGGCACCCGGCCGACCGGGTCGCGGCCATCCTCGCCGACGCGGCCCCAGCGCTGGTGATCACCACCAGGTCGGCGGGAATCGCGGGACCGGTCGTGGCCATGGACGAGCCGTGGTCCGAGTCGGCCATCCCGACCCGGCCGCTGCCCGCCTCGGCCGCCTACATCGTGTTCACCTCCGGCTCGACCGGCCGCCCCAAGGGCGTGATCGTCACCCACGATGCCGTGGTGAACCTGGCCACCGCCCACCGCGAAGCTCTCATGGGTTCGCCGAACCGCCCGCTGCACGTGCTCAACATGATGTCCTTCGCGTTCGACGCGACATTCGATCCGCTGATGTGGATGCTCGCCGGACACACCATGCGCGTCCTGCCCGACGCGCTGATGGGGGACTCGGCGGCGATCGTCGACCACGTGCGCGAACACGGTGTCGACTACGTCGACGCGCCGCCGTCGCTGCTGGAACTGCTCGTCGCCGACGGACTTCTCGACAACCCGCCCGCGATGATCGCCACCGGCGCCGAGGCGGTCGGGTCGACGCTGTGGGACCGGTTGGCGACCACGCCCGGCGTGACGGCGATCAACTTCTACGGCCCGACCGAGTGCACTGTGGACGCGTTGTGGACGCCGATCACCGCCGACGCCGCGCCGCACATCGGCCGCCCCCTGGCCAATGCCCGGTGCTATGTGCTCGACGGCGCCCTGTCGCCGGTGCCGGTCGGAGTGCCGGGGGAGCTGTACGTCGCCGGTGCCGGACTCGCCCGCGGCTACGCCGAGCGGCCCGGTGACACCGCCGCGCGGTTCGTGGCCGACCCGTTCGGTCCGCCCGGTTCGCGGCTCTATCGCACTGGCGACCTGGTCCGATGGCGGCACAACGGCACGGTGGAGTTCCTCGGCCGGGTCGACGACCAGGTCAAGATCCGCGGCTACCGCGTCGAACCCGGCGAGGTCGAGGCGGCCCTGACCGCCTTCCCCGAGGTCGTCCAGGCCGCCGTGGTCGCGCGGACGGACGCGGGCGTCACCCGACTCGTCGGCTACGTCACCGGTCTCGGTGTCGACCCCGCGCACCTGCGGGAGGAACTGGCAAAGTCGCTGCCCGACTACCTGGTGCCCGCCGTGATCGTCGTCCTCGACGCGCTGCCGAGCACGCCCAACGGCAAACTCGACCGCCGTGCCCTGCCCGCGCCGGAGTTCACCGCGGGCGGGACCGCGCCGCGCACCGACGCCGAGCGGCTCGTTGCCACGCTGTTCGGCGAGGTGCTGGGTGTCAAGGACGTCGGTGTCGACGACTCGTTCTTCGCTTTGGGCGGCCACTCCCTGCTGGCCGCGCGGCTGATCTCGCGCCTGCGCGCCGAGCACGGCGGCGACCTGTCGATGCGGACCGTGTTCGACACCCCGACCGTCGGAGGGCTCGCCGCGCGCCTGGACACCGAGCCCCGCCGCGCCCGGACCCCGCTGACGCGCCGGGAACGCCCGGCGCGGGTGCCGCTGTCACCCGCCCAGTCGCGCCTGTGGTTCCTGCACCGCCTGGACGGCCCGACGGCCACCTACAACGTCCCGTACGTCACGCGCCTGCGCGGACCGCTCGACGTCGCCGCGCTGCGGGACGCCCTGCACGACGTGGTCGACCGGCACGAGACGCTGCGCACCGTCTACCCCGACGACGCGGGCACCCCGTACCAGCGGGTGCTGGACGAGGTGACCGTCCCGTTCGACGTGCTCGACGCGGGTGACCCCGTCGAGTTCGTCAGCCGACCGTTCGCGCTCGACACCGAGCCGCCGATCCGGGCGGCGCTGTTCGGCTCCGCGCCGGACGACCATGTGTTCGCGCTTGTCGTGCACCACATCGCCGGGGACGACTGGTCGACCGGCCCGCTGCTCGGGGACCTGGCGACCGCGTACACCGCCCGCCGCGACGGGCACGCCCCGAACTGGGCGCCGCTGCCGGTGCAGTACATCGACCACACCCTCTGGCGGCGCGACCTCCTCGGCGACGCGACCGACCCCGACAGCGACCTGTCGGCCAAGCTGCGCTGGTGGGGCGAGACGCTGGCCGGGCTGCCGGAGGCCGTCGCGCTGCCGACCGACCGGCCGCGGTCGGCGCACGCGGGGGAACGTGGCGGCGCGGTCCGGTTCACCGTGCCCGCCGACGTCGTGACCGGCCTGCGCGCGATCGGCCGGGAGTGCGGCGCGACGGACTTCATGACCATCCAGTCCGGGGTGGCCGCACTGCTGCACAAACTCGGCGCGGGTACCGACATCCCGCTCGGCGCGCTGGTCGCGGGCCGCGACGACGCCGCCGTGCACGATCTGGTCGGGTTCTTCGTCAACACCGTCGTCCTGCGCGTCGACCTCGACGGGGACCCGACGGCGCGCGAACTCCTCGACCGCGTCCGGGAAACCGCGCTGGGTGCCTACGCCAACGCGGACGCGCCCTTCGACCGGGTGGTCGACGCCGTCAACCCCGAACGGGTCGCCGGGAGGCACCCGCTGTTCCAGACGATGGTCGACTTCCGGGCCGCCGACACCGGCGGCGCGGGCCTGCCCGACGTGACGGCGACACCGGTCGGCGGCTCGCAGGACACAGGCGCGAAGTTCGACCTGGCGGTCAACCTCACCCCGCGGCCGGACGGTTCCTTCGACGGATCGGTCGAGTACGACGCCGACCTGTTCGACGAGTCCTCTGTGGACGTCCTGGCGGAAAGGCTGGTCCGCGTGCTGCGGACCATCGCCACCGCACCGGACACCCGCCTGTCCCGGATCGACGTGCTCGATCCCGCCGAGCGGGACCAGCTGATCAGCGGCTGGAACGACACGGCCGCGCCCATCCCCGACACGTCCGTGCCCGCCCTGTTCGCCGAGCAGGCGCGACGGACGCCCGACGCGCTCGCCTTGGTCGACGGCGAACGGCGCCTCACCTACGCCGAACTCGACCGGCGGGCCGAGGTCGTCGCCCGCGTGCTGACCGCGCGCGGCATCGGCCAGGAGGACATCGTCGGCGTGCACGTCGACCGCTCCGCGGAACTGGTCGCCGCGCTCATCGGCATCCAACGCGTCGGCGCCGCGTTCGTCCCGCTGGAACCGGCGTGGCCCGCCCGGCGGATCGCCGACGTGCACCGCACGGCGCGGCTGGCCGCGGTGATCAGCGCGACCGGCGACGGGCTGCCCGTCCTCGACGTGCCGGTGCTGGTCGGCGACCTCGCCGATCCCGGAACCCCCGCCGCGGTGGCGCGGGCGCACCCGGACGGTCTGGCCTACGTCATCTACACGTCGGGCTCGACGGGCACGCCCAAGGGCGCGATGATCTGCCACCAGGCGATCGCGGCGCGACTGCTGTGGCAGCGGGAGATGCTCGGGTTCGGACCGGGCGACGCCGCGCTGTTCAAGGCGCCCCTCGGGTTCGACATCTCGATCAACGAGATCTTCCTGCCGCTGGTGACCGGCGCGACGCTGGTCGTGGCCGAACCGGGTGGCGAACGCGATGTCGAATACCTGCTGCGGCTGATCACCCGCCACCGCGTCAGCTTCACCTACCTCGTCGCCTCGATGCTGGACATGCTCCTGCAGCTACCGGGGGTCGAGGAGGTCCGCGACTCGCTCAAGCACGTGTGGTGCGGCGGCGAGGCGCTGACCCCGGAACTGTTCGCGCGGTTCCGGGCCACGCTGAGCGGCGCGATGTACCACGGATATGGGCCCGCAGAGGCGACCATCGGAGTCAGTCACGAGTTCTACCGCGGCGACGAGGGCAGGCACGGCATCAGCATCGGCCGCCCCAACCCGAATACCCGCATCCACGTGCTCGACGCCGCCATGAACCCGGTCCCGGTCGGTGTGCAGGGCGAGCTGTACACCGGCGGTCTCCCGCTGGGCCGCGGCTATGTCGGTGACCCCGGCCAGACCGCAGCCCGGTTCGTGGCCGACCCATGGACCCCGGGGCAGCGGCTCTACCGCACCGGCGACCTCGCCCGGTGGACGCCGGACGGCAGGCTGGAGTTCCTCGGTCGGGTCGACCACCAGGTCAAGATCCGCGGCATGCGGGTCGAACTCCAGGAGATCGAGGCCGCGCTGGGCGAACACGACGCGGTCCGCCAGGCGGTCGTGACCACCGTCCGCGGACCAGGCGGCGCGGTCGTCCTGGCGGGCTACCTGGTCCTGCACACCGGGCGGCACGTGGACGGATTGACCGAGTGGTTGGGCACGAGGCTGCCCGAGCACATGGTGCCCACCGCGATCACCGTGCTGGACGCGTTCCCGCTGATGCCGTCCGGCAAGGTCGACCGCCGGGCGCTCCCCGCGCCCGACCTGACCTCCGACGCCCCCGCCCGGACCCCGGTGACCGTGACCGAGCGGGTGCTCTGTTCGGTCTTCGCCGACGTTCTCGATCGCGACCGGGTGGCACCGGACGACTCGTTCTTCGCCTTGGGTGGAGACAGCATCATGTCGATCCGGGTCGTGGCGAAAGCCCGCGCGGCCGGACTCCAGGTCTCGCCGCGCGACGTGTTCGAGCAGCGCACCCCGGCGGCGCTCGCCGTGGTCGCGGACTCCCGCTCGGAGACGAGCGCGCCCGTCCGGCTCGACGGCGCGGGCGACATCCCGCTGACCCCGCTGATGCGCGAGGTGCTGGCGCGCGACGGGCTCCGGCGGCGTTTCGCCCAGTCCGCCGTCGTGGCGGCTCCGCCCGAACTCGACATCTCCCGGCTGGTCGAGGCGGTGGACCTGCTGCTGCGCACGCACGACATCCTTCGGGCGACGATCACCCGCGGCGAGAGCTGGACGATGGCGGTCCCGCCGTACCGGCCGACCGCGGCGACGATCGTCCGATCGGTTCCCGCGTCCAGTGACGTGCGGGCCGAACTCGACGCCGCCGCCGACCGGCTCGACCCGGAGAACGGGGTCATGCTCCAAGTCGTGGTCGTCGAGGGCGGACCCATCCTCCTCGTCGCGCACCACCTCGTCGTCGACGGCGTGTCCTGGCGCGTCCTGCTGCCCGAACTGGAGCAGGCCTACCGCACCGCGGCGTTGCCCTCGACCGCGACCTCGTTCCGCCACTGGGCGCACGGCCTGGTGACCGCTGCCGGTGAGCCCGCCCGGGTCGCCGAACTGGCGCACTGGCGGTCCGCCGTCGGACCGGTCCTGGGCGATCGGCCGCTCGACCCCGCCCAGGACACCGTCGCCGCGCTGCGATCAGTGCGCGTGGAGCTGCCGACCGACGTCACCCAAGCCGTGCTCACCTCCGTACCCGAGGCGTTCTACGCGGGCGTCGAGGACATCCTCATCGGCGCGCTGGCCGTGGCGGTCACCGCGACGACCGGGACCTCCGCGGTCCTGGTCGATCTCGAAGGACACGGCCGCGAGGAAGACGTCGTCCCCGGCTCCGACCTGTCCCGCACGGTCGGCTGGTTCACCACGCGCTATCCGGTACTGCTGGATCTGTCCGAAGTGGACATCGCTGGGGCGCTCGCGGGCGGGGCCGACGCGGGGGCCGCGGTGAAGGTGGCCAAGGAGGCCCTGCGCGCCGCGCCCGACCGCGGCATCGGCCACGGCTTGCTGCGGCACCTCAACCCGGACACCGCCGCGGAGCTGACCGGACCGACCGGGTCGATCCTGGTCAATTACCTCGGCCGCTACGGCGCGGGCGGGCGGTCGGGTCCGTGGACCCAGTCGGCCGAGTACGCCGACGTGGCGGGAGTGGCCGACCCCGACGCGCCCGCGTCGGCGAGCCTGGAGGTCACCGCGCTGACCGAGGACACCGCAGCGGGTCCGATCCTGCGGGCCACCTGGTCCTTCCCGCCCGGCGTGGTCGATCCCGACGTCGTCACCGCGCTCGCCGAGGCGTGGACGGCCGCGCTGCGCGCCTTGGTCGAGCACACCGATCGGCATGGCGGCGGGCACACGCCCTCCGACATGCCGCTGGTCACGATCGATCAGACCAGGCTCGACGCCTTCGAATCCAAGTGGGGAGCGCTGTGAGCAACATCGAGGAAGTACTTCCGCTCGCGCCGCTCCAGGAGGGCCTGCTCTTCCACTCCGGCCTCGACGGCGACGACGTCTACACCGTCCAGACCGTCGTGGACCTCGACGGCCCGCTCGACGTGGCCCGGCTGCGGACCGCCGCCGAGGCACTTGTCGCACGGCACGCGGTGCTGCGGGCCGCGTTCGTCGCCGACCCGGCGGGCGCGGTGCAGGTCGTGCTCCGGCGCGTGAGCGTCCCGTGGACCGAGGTCGAACTGGGCGAGTCCGAAGTGGACGCCGCGCTGGCCGCCGACCGCGCCACCCCGTTCGTCATGGACAACCCGCCGCTGATCCGCTTCCTGCTGATCCGCACCGGGGCAACGCACCGGCTGGTGATCTCCAGCCACCACATCCTGCTCGACGGCTGGTCGGCACCGCTGCTGCTCAGCGACCTCTTCGCGCTCTACGCGGGCACGCCGCTGCCGCCACCGCGTCCGTTCCGCGAGTTCCTGGCCTGGCTGGCCAAGCGCGACCGGGCCGCGTCGCTCGATGTGTGGCGCGAGGTGCTCGCGGAGATCACCGAGCCGACCCTGCTCGTGCCGGTCGGCGACGCCACGACGCCGCGCGCAGGTCGGGTCGAGGTGCCGATCGATGTGCCTCAGCTGCGTTTGGCCGAGTTCGCCCGCGCGCACGGCGTCACGGCGAGCACGGTCATCCACGCGGCGTGGGGGATCACCCTGGCCCGGCTGACCGGTCGTGACGACATCGTCTTCGGCGCGACGGTGTCGGGTCGGCCCGCCGACCTGCCCGGTGCGGAGACCATGGTCGGTCTGTTCATCAACACCGTCCCCGTGCGTGTCGGGATTCGATCTGGGGAGCCGGTGTCGGAGCTGCTCGCCAGGCTGCACCGGGCGCAGACCGCCACCCTCGACCACCACCACCTGAACCTCGCCGAGGTGCAGGCCCTCGCGGGCATCGGCCCGCTGTTCGACACGCTCGTCGTGGTCGAGTCCTACCCGGTGGACGAAGAAGGTATCGACCAGGTCCGCGCCGCACTCGACGTCCGCGTCCGCGCTGTCGACACCGAGGACGCCACGCACTACCCGCTGACCCTCACCGCGGTCCCCGACGAGGACCTGACCCTAGAGTTCCGCGCCGACCTGCTCTCACCCCGGGCGTGCGCCGACATCGCCGCTCGGCTGGCCGACGTCCTCACCGAGATCACCGCCGACGCGAGCCGCCCGGTCGGTCGGATCGGCGCGGAGTCCCCGGCTGCCCAGATCGCTTGGAACGGCGACCCCGTTCCGCTGCCTGAGCTGCTGGCGCCTGACCTCGTGGCGAGCCAGGACCCGGCCGCGGTCGCCGTCGTCTGCGATGGCACCTCGCTCACGTTCGGCGCGCTGGACGCGCTGTCGGGCCGACTGGCCGCCCACCTGGTGTCCCTCGGCGTCGGACCGGAGTCCCCGGTCGCGGTCGTGCTGCCTCGGTCCACCCAGGTCGTCGTCGCGATGCTCGCGGTGTGGAAGGCGGGCGGTGTGGTCGTCCCGGTGGATCCGAACTACCCGGCGGCGCGGATCACCGCTGTCCTGGCCGAGGCGGCTCCCGTCGTGGCCATCACCGCCCGGGACGACCTCGGCGTTCCCGTGGTGCGGCCGGACGCGCGGACGTGGACCGGCACCGGCGTGGCCGCAGGACCGTCCGGCCCGGACTCGGCCGCGTACATCGTGTTCACCTCCGGCTCGTCCGGGCGCCCTAAGGGCGTGATCGCCACCCACGGCGGCCTGGCGAACCTGGCGCTGGCCCACCGCGCCGCCGTCATGGATCCGCTGGGTCGCACGGTTCGGGTCCTGAACTCGCTGTCGTTCGCGTTCGACGGATCGATTGATTCGCTGACGTGGATGTTCGCCGGACACGAGATGCATGTGTTGCCCGACCGGCTGATGGGAGACTCCGTCGAGATCGTCGACTACGTGCGCTCCCACCGCGTCGACGTCGTCGACGTGCCGCCGTCGCTGCTGGAGCTCGTGGTCGCCGACGGCCTGCTGGCGGGCGAGCACCGGCCCGCCGTGGTGGCGACCGGCGCCGAGGCCGTCGGCGGCGGCCTGTGGGCGGAGCTCGCGGGCGCCAACGCGCGCGGCCTGAACCTGTACGGGCCGACCGAGTGCACTGTGGACGCCTTGTGGACATCGATCGAGCCCGGGACCGCGCCGCACATCGGCCGTCCAGTCGCCAACAGCACCGCCTACGTGCTCGACTCCGCCCTCAACCCGGTCCCCACCGGGGTGCCGGGGGAGCTGTACGTCGGGGGAGCGGGCCTGGCCAGAGGCTATGTCGGCCGTCCAGACGAGACGGCGGCACGCTTCGTCGCGAACCCGTTCGGCTCACCAGGCAGCAGGCTGTACCGGACCGGCGACCTGGTCCGGCTCACCTCGGCCGGGACCGTCGAGTTCCTCGGCCGCGTCGACGACCAGGTGAAGATCCGCGGCCACCGCGTCGAGCCGGGCGAGGTCGAGACCGCTCTCGCCGGGTTGCCCGGAGTCGCCCGCGCGGCGGTGGTCGCCCGATCCGGGCGGCTCGTCGGCTACGTGGTGGCCGACGCCGACGGGGGCGCCCTGCGTGACCGGCTCGCCGAGATCCTGCCCGATCACCTGGTGCCGACCGTGATCATGCGGCTCGACACGTTCCCGACCCTGCCCAACGGCAAGCTCGACCGGCGGTCGCTGCCCGAGCCCGACTTCGCGGCCACGTCCACCCGGGAACCGGCGACCCTGGTCGAGAAGACCCTGTGCGCGCTGTTCGCCGAGGTCCTGGGCCTGCCGAACGTCGGCCCGGACGACTCGTTCCTCGCGCTGGGCGGACACTCGCTGCTGGCGGCCAGGCTCACCGCTCGCGTGCGTGCCGAACTCGACGTCGCCATCGGTGTCCGAACCGTGCTCGAAACCCCGACCCCGGCGGGTATCGCGGCGCGTCTTGGTCAACCGGACACCGGACCGGCCATGGGGACCCTCCTGCCGCTGCGGGAGTCCGGCGCCGCCCCGCCGCTGTTCTGCGTGCACCCGGCGCTCGGCCTCGGCTGGCGGTACGCCGGTCTGCTGCCATACCTGCCCGACCGGCCGCTGTTCGCGCTGCAAGCTACCGAGTTCACCGGACGGCCCACGTTGCGCGAGGTGGCCGAGCGCTACGTCACCGCGATCACCGAGGCCGTGCCCAGCGGACCGGTGTGCCTGCTGGGCTGGTCGCTGGGCGGGGTGATCGCCCACGCCGTCGCCTGCCTGCTCGACCGCGAAGGCCGCGAGGTCCGCGCGCTCGTGCTGTTGGACAGCTATCCCACCGGGGACGGCGATCCCGGCGGCGACACCGTCCCGGCCGACCTTCTCGCCGGGCTCACCGAGCGGCGGGCCGCCCAGGTCGCCGACAGCCTCCTCACGGTGTCCATAGTGGACCGCGACGGTCCCGTTGGAACCTACCGCGGCGATGTGACGTTCGTGCGCGCGTCCGCGGGCGACGACCCACCCGACTGGACCCCTTACGTCGCGGGACACATGACCACGATCGAGGTCGACTGGCCGCACGAGGATCTGATGACCGACGCCGCGCTGCGCGACGTCGGCCCGATCACGGCCGCCGCGCTCACCTAAGCCAGCAGTACTGGAAACGCAAGGAGAGGCTAGAAAAAATGGTGCACAACAACGGGACTGGCGCCGCGCGCCCGCTGTCCCGCAGGTTCTTCCTGACCGCGACCGGCATCGGCGCGCTCACCGCGGGATTGGCCGCCTGCGGGGGGACGTCGACGTCGGGCTCGTCGCCGAGCAGCCCGGCCCCGACGTCGGGTGGCGGCGGAGGATTTCCGCTGACCATGGAGGGCGCCGAGGGCAAGACGGTGCTCACAGCGCGTCCGCAGCGCGTGGTCACGGTTGGCTTCATGCGGGACCTGGACGAGGCCGTCTCGCTCGGGGTGAACCCGGTCGCGACCACCCCGGCCTCCAACTTCGACTCCGGCATCCCGCCGTGGGTCGAGGCCAAGCTCGGTGGGGCCAAGATCGAGCAGCTCGAGTTCGAGGACAAGCTGCCGTTCGAGAAGATCGTCGCGCTGACGCCCGACCTGATCCTCGCCACCGACAGCTACACCCTCGCCGACGACTTCGCGAACCTGACCGCGCTGGCGCCCACGCTCTCCTACGAGAAGGACGTCGCCGAGGACACCTGGCAGACCCGCGCGACCCGCGTCGGCAAGGCCCTGGGCAAGTCCGACGAGGCCGAGAAGGCCGTCAAGGCCGTCACCGCCAAGATCGAGGAGGCGAAGACCAAGAACCAGGCCGCGCTGGCGGGCAAGACGTTCACCTTCAGCCTGCTCAACGGCGAGGGCGCGATCGCGACGGTCATCCTGCCCACCGACGCCTCCGCGCAGTTGCTTGCCCACCTCGGCTTGAAGCTGTCGGACAAGGTCACCAAGCTCCCGCAGGCGGGCCCGGCGGGCCGCGCCGTCGTCGCGACCGAGAACACCGATCTTCTCGACGCCGACATCGTGATGTTCTCCTTCCGCAACGCCGAGGAGCGAGCCAAGGTCGAAGGCGACCGCCTGTTCCAGAACCTTCCCGCGGTCAAGCGGGGCGCGTATGTGGCGCTCGAGGTCGAGACGGCGCTGTCGATGGCGTTCCCGTCGACGCTGAGCATCCCCTACGCCCTCGACAAGATCGTGCCCCTGCTCGTCCAGGCAGCGGGCAAGGCATGAGTACAACCACACTGGCGACACTGATCGAGGGCGAGGGGCCCGTCGTCGATCGGCTGGCCCGCGACCGCGCCGCGATCCGCGAGCGCCTGCACCATGACGGGGCCGTGCTGCTGCGCGGCTTCGACATCGGCGGTCCGGAGGGACTCGCCGACGCGGTGCGCGCGGTGTCGGGCGAGCCGCTGACCTACACCGAGCCGTCGTCGCCGCGCAGCCGGATCAAGGGCAACGTCTACACCTCCACCGAGTACCCGGCGCAGGCGGAGATCCCGCTGCACAACGAGATGTCCTACCAGGCGGTATGGCCGCTGACGCTGTTCTTCCACTGCGTCGAGCCGCCGCTGACCCAGGGCGCCACCCCGCTGGCCTCGGTGCGCAAGGTCTACGAGGCCATCGACCCGTCGGTGCGCGCGGAGTTCGAGCGTCGCAAGTGGATGGTCGTGCGCAACTACGGCGAGGACATCGGCCTGCGCTGGCGCGCGGTATTCGACACAGACGACCGTGCTGAGGCCGAACGCAAGTGCCTCGCGGGAGGCCTCACCGTCGAGTGGACCGACGACGACGGGATGCGCACCCGCGCGGTCCGCGACGCCGTCCACATCCACCCCGTGACCGGCCTGCCGGTGTGGTTCAACCACATCGTGATCTTCCACGACAGCAGCCTGCCGGAGGAGGTGCGGGAGGGTCTGCTCGACGTCTACGGCCGTGAGGGTCTGCCCAACAACACCTACTACGGCGACGGCGGCGTCATTCCCGACGACGTGGTCGCGCACCTGCGGTCCTGCTTCCAGGCGGCGTCGACCCGCTTCGACTACCAGCGCGACGACCTGGTGCTGGTGGACAACATGTCGGTGGCGCACGGCCGGGAGCCGTTCACCGGCCCCCGCAAGATCGCCGTGGCGATGGGCGAGGCGTCCGACGCCGGATGATCCCGTGCGGACAGGGACTGGCCCCGGTCAGTCCCTGTCCGCGGACCACGCGGCCCACAGCGCCGCGTACAACCCGCCCGCGCGCACCAGTTCGGCGTGCGAGCCCTGCTCCACGACGCGCCCACGGTCCACCACCACGACGAGGTCGGCCGTGGCCGCCTGCGTCAGCCGGTGTGCCACCACGACCGCCGTGCGGTCGCGCAACACCCGCGCCGCCGCGGTCTCCAACACCCGCGAACCACTGCTTCCCGCCTCCGCTGTCGCCTCGTCCAGGATCGCCACCAACGGACCGAGCAGCAGCAGCCGGGCCAGCGCCAATTGCTGGGCTTGGACCACGGTCAGGTCGTGCCCGCCGTCGCCGACCACGGTGTCCATGCCGTCGGGCAGCGCGCGGGCCCAGTCGGCCGCGTTCACCGCGTCCAACGCCGCCCACAGCTCAGGTTCGGTCGCGTCCGGTCGGACCAGGCGGAGATCGTCGGCGAGGGTGCCCGCGAAGACGTGCACCTCCTGTGTCACCAGAGCGACCGTCGTGCGCGCGGTGTCGGTGTCGAGGTCGGTCAACGCCACGCCGCCGACGTGGACGGCGCCGTCGTCGGGCTTGTGCACCCCGGCCAGCAGTTTGGCCAGCGTCGTCTTCCCGCCGCCGCTGCCGCCGACCAACGCCACCGTGCTGCCCGCGGGCAGGTCGAGGTCGATGCCGTGCAGGACATCCTGGCCTGGCACGTAGGCGTAGCGCAGGCCCACGGCTTTCACCGAACCGTCGACCGGGCGGTCGCCCCGCTCGGGCTCGGGTTCGCCCGGCGACTCGACCACGCCGACCAGCCGGGCGAGACTCGCCGTGGCGGATTGGAGCGTGTCCAGCAGGAACAGCACGCCGTTGATCGGCGTGAACAGGTTCGCGAAGTACAGCGCAGCGGCACTCGCGGTGCCGATCGTGGCCACATCGGCCCGTACCAGCGTGAACCCCGCCACCAGCACCGCGGACAGGCCCACGAACTCGGCGACGTTGAGCCTGCCGAAGAACCGGGTCTGCAACCTGGTGACCGCCACCGTCAACTCGATGCTGTCGTCGACCCGGCGGCCGACCTTGGCGACGTGCTCGGCACCCGAGCGAAACGCCCGTACCGTCGCCTGACCACCCAGCGAGTCGAGCAACTGCTGCTGCTCACCCCCGGCGGCGGCTCGCCGACGCGCGTAGAGCGGCGCCGACCTGCCCAGGTACCACCGTGAGGTCCAGGCCTGGACGGGCACGGCGAGCAACGCCGCCGCCCCGAACCTCCAGTCGAGGGCGGCCAGCCCCGCGACCGTCAACACGATGATCAGCGCCGACTGCACGAACTCGGGGAACGCCTCCCGGATGGCGGTGCTGACCATCGCGACGTCCTCGGTGATCCGCGACGTCAGGTCACCCGACCCGCCCCGCTCGATGCGTTCCAGCGGCAGCGCCATCGCCCGTTCGACGAACTCCTCGCGCAATGTCGCCAACACGTGTTCGCCGACCCTGGAGGTCAGGCGCAGACCCGCGTACGCCAGCACACCCTGGGCTGAGGCGACCACCGCGAGCCAGATCACCGGGGCGACGACCGACGCGCCCGAGGTCGCCAGGTCCACCACGCGCCCCAGCAGGGGCGCGGTCGCCATGCTCACGCCCGCCGCACCCAGCAGGCAGACCGCCGCGGCGACGACGAGGAACCGATGGGCCGCGAGCACTCGCCACACCGTCGCGCGCGTGCGAGCGGCCGTGGCGATCGGAAGCAGAGCCGTCATGCGAGCACGACCTCCCGGTAGGCGGCGTTGGCGCGCAACAGGTCGGCGTGTGGACCGGCCTCGACGATGACGCCGCCGCGGACGAACACGACCCGGTCGGCGACCGCCAGCAGCGCGGGGCTGCTGCACAGCATGATCGTGGTGCGCCCGTGCCTGCGCGCCCGCAGCCCGGCGGCGATCGCGGCCTCGGTGGCCGCGTCGACGGCGGTGGTCGGATCGTGCAGGACCAGCACCGGTGGGTCGGCGTGCAGGGCCCGCGCCAACGCCACCCGCTGCCGTTGTCCACCCGACAGCGAGCGGCCGCGCTCGGTCACCGCTGTGTCGAGGCCATCGGGGAGCGCGGCGATCACCTGGTCCACCTGTGCTGTCCGCACGGCCGCTTCGATGTCACCAGCGCCGATGTTGTCGGCCACGGTGCCCTCGAACAGGTCCGCGTCGTGCGGCGACACCAGGATCGCCGAGCGCACGTCCTCAGGTGCCACCTCGGTCAGCGGCGTGCCGTCCACCAGCACCTGCCCGGCGTCCGGGTCGCGCTCACGGCCCAGGAACCCGCACAGCGCCGTGGCTTCGCTCGGGTCCACGGTCAGAATGCCCAACAGTTCGCCGGGCTCCACTGTCAGATCGAGCCCACGCAGTGGTCCGCCGGTCAACCTGGCGAACTCCACCCGGCCGGTGACCTGGCGCAACGCCCTGGTTCCGCCCTCGACGGCGGCGGGAGCGGCCAGAACGCGGTGGATGCGAGCCGCCGACGCGCGCCCGGCCGCAACCGCCGCGGTCACGTCCCCGAACGTCCCCAGTGGACCGAGTAGGAACTGCGCCAACCCGACCGCCGCGACCAGTTGGCCCACGGTGATGTCGCCCGCGGCCGCGAGACCGCCCCCGATCAGCGCCACCGTCGCGAGGAACAGCCCGTTGACCGCGATCACGGCCGCCGCGTAGCCGGACTCGGCCTGACTGGTGTGCAACGTCGCGTCCAGCGAGGCCCGGCTCACCGTCCGGTACCGCGTCACCCCCGCCCGCTCGGCCCGCAGTCCCTTGATCACCCGTACCCCGCGCACGAGGTCGGTCCCGACTCCAGCCGCCAGCGCCGCCCGCTCCTGCTGCGCCTCCGCCCGGTGTTCGAGCGGACGGCTCAGCGCCCGCACGAGCAGCATGACCGGCGGTGTCCCGAGCAGGATCAACAGCCCCAGGGGGATCGACACCACGAGCAGCGCGGTGCTGGCCACCGCGACCCCGACCACGGCCGCGATTCCGTGCGGAACCATGAAGTTGACCATGGCCGTCCGCCGGGCGTCCGCCGTGGCGATGCTGACCAGTGCGCCCGGCAGGATGTCCGGATCCTGGCTGCCGCGGCTGTCCAGCACCCGACCCGCCAACGCCAGCCGCAGCGCGCGGTCCGCGCGCACCCCGGCGAGCAGACCGACGCGGGTGCCGAACCGGTAGCAGAGCGACAGCATCAGGAAGTCCGCGGCGAGTACCGCCAGCCAGAAGGCCAGCGCACCCGGATCGCTGGTCGTGACGGCCCGGTCGAGCACCATGCCGATCAGCAGCGGGACCAGCGCCTCCCCGGACTGGTGCCCGATGAACAGCGCCGACGTCGCGATGATCCGGCCCCGGTGGGCGAGGACGGACCGACGCAGCACCCCGCCGTCGTCGAGCGGACCCGACCGGCCCAACTCGCCACCCCCTGGACTATCGCAAGTGAAGTATGCCTACCCTAACCTCAGTCACTGGATCAGGTGACAGAGAGCCGGCGGAGGTCACGAATGGCGGTCGATACCTCGCCTCGCGCCAAACCACGGGCGAGCCGGTCGACCGCGCGTCTCACGGCCGGGTTGGCCATCGCGGCCCTCGTCATCGTCGCGCTCGGCCTGTACTCGCTCACCGTCGGCGCGAAGCCCGTCGGGCTGGACACCGCGATCCGCTTCCTGGGCGCCGACGACGGCACCGACCTCGCCTACATCGTCCGGGAGATCCGCCTTCCGCGCCTGTACCTGGGCCTCGCGGTCGGCGCGGGACTGGGCCTGGCGGGCGCGCTCATGCAGGCGCTCACCCGCAACCCGCTGGCCGATCCCGGGCTGCTCGGCGTGGAGATCGGCGCGTCCACCGCGGTGGTGATCGCGATCGCGGTCTTCGGCGTCGTCACTCCCGGGGGCTATGTGTGGTTCGCCCTCGCGGGCGCGGCGGCCACGTCGGTCGTGGTGTACCTGCTCGGCTCGGGCGGCCGGGGCGCCACACCGGAGCGCATGGTGCTGGCCGGAGCCGCCGTGACCGCGGTGATGACGGCGTTCGTCGGGATCATCCTGCTGCTCGACGGCCAGACCTTCGACCGGTACCGGTTCTGGGTCATCGGCTCGCTGGCCGGGCGCGGGTTCGACGTGCTGTGGCAAACCGGCCCGCTTCTGCTGCTGGGCGCCGTAATCGCCCTTTCGCTCGGGCGCGGCCTCAACGCGCTGGCGCTGGGTGACGAGGTGGGCCGCGCGCTCGGCGTCCAGGTCGAGCGAACCCGGCTCGCGGGTGCTCTCGCGGTAACCCTCCTGTGCGGCGCGGCCACCGCCGCGGCCGGTCCCATCGCCTTCGTCGGGCTCGCCGTGCCCCACATGGCCCGGGTGATCACCGGGCCGGACAACCGCTGGGTGCTGGCCTACTCCCTGTTCCTCGCCCCCATCCTCGTGCTCGGCGCGGACATCACCGGCCGCGTGGTGTCCGCGCCCGGGGAGTTGGAAGTCGGAATCGTCATGGCCCTCATCGGAGCACCCGTGTTCATCGCGCTCGCCCGCCGACGCCGGATCGCGCAGCTGTGACCCGCGCACTGCGGTCCCGAACGGGGGCCTTCTCGGTACGAGTCCGCCCGCGGGCGCTGATCGTGGGCGCACTTCTCGCGGCGGTCACCCTCGTCTGCGGGGCGTTGATCCTGACCACCGGGGACTTCCCGGCCACCGTCGGCGACGTGCTCCAAGTGCTGACCGGAGACGGTCCGCGAGGGCTTGAGATCGTGGTCACGCGGTTCCGGCTGCCGCGACTGCTGGTCGGAATCGGCGTCGGCGCCGCGTTGGGCGCGGCGGGATCGATCTTCCAGAGCATCTCCAGGAACCCGCTGGGCAGCCCGGACGTCATCGGCTTCACCACCGGCTCGGCCACCGGAGCCCTCGTCGTGCTTGTCGTCGCCCAGGACAGCCCGGTGGGGGTGCCCGTGGGCGCGATCCTGGGCGGGGTGGGGTCCGCGCTCCTGGTCTACCTGCTCGCCTACCGGCGCGGCGTGCAGGGATTCCGGCTCATCCTCGTGGGCATCGGGGTGAGTTCCGTACTGGCCGCCGTCAACGCCTTCCTGCTGAGCCGCGCGTCGCTGGCGGACGCGCAGGGAGCGCAGATGTGGTTGGTCGGCAGCCTCAGCGGGCGGAGCTGGGATCACGTCGTCCCGGTCTGGATCGCGCTCGTCGCGCTCCTGCCCGCGGTCGCGCTGCTGGGCAAGCGCATGTCGATGCTGGAGATGGGCGACGAGACGGCCACCGCCCGCGGCGTCCCCGTCGAGCGCACCAGGTTGACCCTCGTCGTCGTCGGTGTCGCGCTGACCGCCGTCGCCACGGCGGCGGCCGGGCCCATCGCCTTCGTCGCGCTGGCCGCGCCCCAGGTCGCCCACCGACTGGTCCGGGTCGGGGGAGCGGGTCCGATGATCTCCGCGCTGACCGGCGCCGCCCTGCTGGTGGGTGCCGATCTCGCGGGCCAACGCCTCCTGCTGCCACTGCAACTCCCCGTGGGCTTGAGCACCGGGGCGGTGGGCGGCCTCTATCTCGTCTGGTTGCTGGGAAGGGAATGGCGCAGGCAATGGTGACCCAGGGGCGGCTGCGAGCCGACAATCTGACCCTCGCCTACGACGAGCGGATCGTGGCCAGGGAACTGGGCGTGACCATCGAGGACGGGTCCTTCACCGTCATCATCGGCCCCAACGCGTGCGGCAAGTCCACCCTCCTCAAGGCACTGGCCAGGGTCATCCGCGCGAGTGAAGGAGAGGTGTACCTCGACGGCCGAGCCATCTCCACCTACTCGACCAAGCACCTCGCGCGCGAAGTGGGCCTGCTGCCGCAGACGTCCATCGCGCCGGGCGGCATCACTGTGGACGACCTCGTCGCGCGTGGCCGCTACCCGCACCAGCGGATGCTCCGGCAGTGGTCCACAGAGGACGAGTCCGCGGTGGCCGATGCCATGCGCCGCACCGGAGTCCATGACCTGGCCGATCGGTTCGTCGACGAACTCTCCGGCGGTCAGCGGCAACGGGTCTGGCTGGCGATGGTGCTGGCTCAGCGGACTCCGATCGTCCTGTTGGACGAACCGACCACGTTCCTCGACATCTCGCACCAGATGGAGGTCCTCGACCTGTGCGCGACCCTGCACGAACAGGGGGACCACACTCTCGTGCTCGTGCTGCACGACATCAACCAGGCTTGCCGGTACGCGACCAACCTCATCGTGATGCGCCAGGGCGAGGTCGTCGCGCAGGGCGCTCCCGACGAGATCGTCACCGAGTCGCTGATCGCCGACGTGTTCGGGCTGCGGTGCCGGATCATCCCCGATCCGGAGGTCGGAACCCCGATGGTCGTCCCACTCGCCCGCCCCGGTGACCCAAGGCTCAGCTGGAACGACGACCGGCGAGTCGGGTGACCGCCGCACCACGATGGCGGTGTCGAATTTGGATTTCTTGGCGGGCGAGCAAGAGGTGGGGAGCGGCGGCCGTTGTTTGAGCCGCGTCCTGGCTGGGGCCCAGGTGTGCTGGCCCCCGCCGAAAATACGCACTAGTGACCGACGAGTAGTCAACTCCGGTCCGGGTATTGGGACGCCTTTCGGTCGTGCTTGGCCCTTTCGGGCAGGGCTCAATGGCGCGAATGGTCAAGCCCGTCGACGATTTCCGGGGTTGTCGGTCGCGTTCGGCGCCTGCGTTTGGTCCATTCGGCCATCTGCATGCTGACGTGCGGCGTAACGCCGTTACCGCGCGCCGCTGTGCTCCCTGTCCAGGAAAATGTTCGACGTGATCGTCGCGACATTGTGTGTGCGGTGAAGCCGCCGTTCGGCTTATTGCCGAGAATGAGGACGCGTCCCTATGCTCTGCCCCGGTCCGCAGGGGGTGCCGTGCGCGTTGATTCACGTGCGTGGCGTCGGGCAGTCAATTCATCGATGTTGAGTGAAGCGGGGATTGGGTGTCTACATCGTTTTCTTTGCTGTGCCTGCCATTCGCGGGCGCGGGGGCGAGTTTCTACTTCCCGTGGCGCGATCGCGCTGCCGACGGGATCGACGTGGTCCCGGTGCAGCTGCCC
The DNA here is from genome assembly GCF_900070365.1 of Alloactinosynnema sp. L-07. NCBI lineage: Bacteria > Bacillati > Actinomycetota > Actinomycetes > Pseudonocardiales > Pseudonocardiaceae > Alloactinosynnema > Alloactinosynnema sp. L-07. The sequence continues at coordinate 1,738,110 of NZ_LN850107.1, forward strand.
GGCCGGGAGCGGTTGATCGCCGAAGACCCGTACACCGACATGCACGCCGCGGCCGACCGGCTGGCCGCCAGGCTCGACCCGGCGCTGAAGGATCGGCCAGTCGCGCTGTTCGGCCACAGCCTCGGCGCGGTACTGGCCTTCGAGTTGGCACTGCGGCTGGAGGCCGACGGGTTCGACGTGGTGCACCTGGTCGCCAGCGGCTCGCAGGGGCCGTGGCACGGGCGGACCGAACGCGCGGGGGACCTCGACGACGACGAGTTCGTCGCCAGGGTGCGGGAGTTCGCCGGGTACCGGCACCCGGCGTTCGACATCCCGGAGATGCGTGAGCTGCTGCTGCCGACGCTGCGCGCGGACGTGGCCATGCACGAGAGCTACGTGCCGACCGAGGGCGGGCGCCTGCGCTGCGACATCACCTCGGTCCGCGGGGTGGAGGACCACCTGGTGTCGCCGGAGGCGGCGGCGGGCTGGGCGCTGGCGACCGCGGGGACGTTCCACGCCGTCGGCGTCGCGGGCGGGCACATGTACCTGGAGGACGACCCCGCGGTGGCCCTGGACGCTGTGGCGGGCGCCGTCGGCCTGCTCGGGATCTGAGTCATGTCGGTACGTGGCAAGACGATTCTGATCACCGGCGCGGCCCGCGGGCTCGGCCGGGCGTGCGCTGCCCGGTTCGCCGCCGATGGCGCGGACCTGGTGCTGGTCGACATCGCCGAGGACATCGCGGCGGTGCCGTACCCGATGGGCTCCGCTGGGCAGTTGGACGACACCGCGCGCCGCTGCCGGGCGGCGGGTGCCGAGGTGCTGACCGCGACCGCCGACGTGCGCGTCCAGTCGCAATTGGACAATGTGGTCGACGACGCGCTCGACCGGTTCGGCCGGATCGATGTGCTGGTGAACAACGCGGGCATCGCCGCGCCGTCGGGCAAGCCGGTGCACGAGATCGACGAGGACGAGTGGCACGTCATGCTCGACGTCGACCTGTCGGGCGCGTGGCGCGCGATCAAGGCGGTGGCACCGGCGATGGCCGCGCGGCGCTCGGGCAGCATCGTCAACATCTCGTCCACCGCGGGCCTGGTTGGCTACCGTAACTTCGCGGGATACGTCGCGGCCAAGCACGGGCTGATCGGGCTGACGCGGGCCGCGGCGCTGGACTACGCGGCGCTGCGGGTGCGGGTGAACGCGATCTGCCCAGGGCAGGTGCGCGAGGAACCCGACCTGGAAGGCCGGATGCTCTCCGAGGTGGCCCGCTCGCTCGGGGTGGACCCCGACGAGCAGGAGCCCACGTTCCTAGCCGCCCAGCCGATGAACGCGTTGGTCGACCCGGAGGACGTGGTGGGCGCGGCGGTGTACCTCGCAGGCGACGATTCGAAACAGGTGACCGGCAGCGTGGTCACCGTCGACGGGGGATTCAGCATCCGATGAGCACGACCCATTCCTGGCTGCGGGCCGTGCCCGCCGATCTGTCCCCGGACACGGTGGCGCTGCGGTTCGCCGCCGCCCGCACCGCGGGCCGGATCCCACCGTGGCTGCGCCTGTGGACCGCCACCGGCGACCCGGTCCGAGAACTCGACCGTCCGCTGCGCCCCGACGGTGCCGCCCGCGCGGTGCTCTCGGCGGACGCGCTGGTGCTGGTCGCCCGCGTGACCGCACTGTCCCGAGTGGACCTGGACGCGGTCGGCGCCCTGCTGCTCGACGGCGACGACACGGTCTCGGTCAGCGCCGAGATCGCCCCCGACCCGGCGCCCACACCCGTGGCCGCGCTGGAGTGGGGCTTGGGCGACCCGCGCCGCGCGGGCCGGTTCGGCGCGATCTCCATCGGCCCGATCACTGCCTCGGTGTCCGTCGCCGACGGGTTGGCGCGCGCCCTCGCGCGGTACGGCAGCGACCCGGCGGCCGCGCCCGTCACCGCCATCGTCGTCACCGACTCCAGTACCCCGTCAACCGCACCCAAGGGGACCGTGACGCGGCCTGACCACGGTGCCCGCCCAACGGCCACGTCCTCCGAGACGCGACCAAGCCTAGAATTCCGGGGAGGCGGGCAGTACCGGCCTTGGCTCGTCCCGCCGTCGCCGGTCACGGTCACCTGGTTCGAGCAGGACGGCGTCCTCACCGGCGAGTGCGTCTACGACGAAGGCGTGCTGCATCCCGCTGTCGCCGCCCAGTTCGCCGCGGTCCTGACCGACTTGACCGCGGGCCGTGAGCCCGCCGCCTTCCCGGTGCCCGCCCCGCCCTCGGCGCCGGAGACGGCGCCGACGACCATCCCCGCGGCGTTCCGCGCGATCGCCGCGACCCGCCGCGACGCGGTCGCCGCGGTCGACCAGGACACCTCTCTGACTTACCGCGACCTGGACGAGCGCTCCGACCGGATCGCCGCGGGTCTGGCCGCACTCGGTGTGACGCGCGGGGACCTGGTGGGCCTGTGCGTCGAGCGCGGCGCCGACCTGGTGGCGACGATGCTGGGCGTGCTCAAGGCAGGCGCGGCGTCGGTGCCGATGGACCCGCGCTACCCGGTCGACCGGCTGCGTCTGACCACAGTGGACGCCGGGGTACGGTTGGTGGTCACCACCGTCGGCGACTTCCCCCACGTCGACGGTGTGCCGGTGGTCTGGCCCGGGACCTTGATCGGCGACGGCCCGGTGCCCGAGGTGGCCCCCGAGCCCGACGACGCCGCGTATGTCATCTACACCTCCGGTTCCACCGGCAGGCCCAAGGGCGTCGTCGTCGAGCACCGCTCGGTGATCGCCCTGCTCGCGGCGACCACAGTGGACTTCGCACTCGCCGAGACCGATGTGTGGTCGCTGTTCCACTCCGCCGCGTTCGACTTCTCGGTGTGGGAGATCTGGGGCGCCCTGTTGACCGGCGCGCGCCTGATCGTGGTGCCCTACCTGGTGTCGCGCTCGCCGGAGGAGTTCCACGCGCTGCTGGCCGAGCAGCGGGTCACCGTGCTCAGCCAGACGCCGTCGGCGTTCGCCGCGCTGCGTGAGGTCGACCTTGCCCAGCCGGGCAGGCTGCCGCTGCGGCTGGTGGTCTTCGGCGGCGAGCCGTTGGAGGCGCGGGCGCTGGACCGGTGGTTCCGCAAGTACCCGCACGACCGGTGCCGCATGGTGAACATGTACGGCATCACCGAGACCACGGTGCACGTGACGGCCACGACGGTGACCCCGGTCCAGGTCGCGGCGGGCTCCCGGTCGGTCGGTCCGGCCATCCCCGGCTGGTCGGTGTCGGTGCGAGCGGAGGACGGGTCGGCGCAGCCGTTGGGCGTGCCCGGCGAGATCTGGGTCGGCGGCGCGGGCCTGGCCCGCGGGTACCTGGGCCGCGACGACCTGACCGCGGCCCGGTTCGTCACCGATCCTCTTACCGGGCAGCGGGTGTACCGCAGCGGCGACCTCGGCCGGATGTGGCCAGACGGATCGGTCGACCACCTCGGGCGCATCGACGAGCAGGTCAAGGTCCGCGGCTTCCGGATCGAACTGGGCGAGGTGCGCGCCGCGCTCCTGTCCGCGCCGGGCGTGTCCGCGGCGGCCGTGGTGCTGCGCACGGGCGACGACAGCGCCGACACCCGCCTCGATGGCTACGTCGTGCGGTCGGGTTCCACGGTGGACGAGGTGCGCGCGCACCTGCGCGCGGTGCTGCCCGAGCACATGGTCCCCGCGACCGTCACCGCGGTCGACGCGCTGCCGCTGACCGTGAACGGGAAGGTCGACACCGCGCGGCTGCCCGTGCCCGCCCTGGCCGTCGAGACAGCCGAACCCGATGGCGAGCCGGAGACCACCGAGGACGTCGTGCTGCGCGCGTGGCGCGCGACGGTCGGCGCGTCCATCGGGCCCGGCGACGACTTCTTCGAGTCCGGTGGCAATTCGCTGCTCGCGGTGCGGCTGTCGGCCGCGCTGCGCCGCGCCGGGCTGCCGGGCCTGTCGGTGCGCGACCTGTACCTGTACCCGACACCGGCCGAGTTCGCCGCGCACCTGGCGGCCACGTCATGAGCGTGGCACTGCCGGTCGTGGCCGTCGTGCACGACCTGGCCTCAGCCGACCCGGTCACCGTCATCGGCGCGGCGCGGCGGCTGTGCGCGCCGGTGTTCGTGTGCGACCGCGAGCGGATGCGCCCGGACGCCGCCTGGCCCGGGGCCTACGCGACGGTCATCGACGTGACCGGGCTCGGACCGGACGAGCGCGCGGCGGCCGTCGCGGCGGTCCTGCCCGCGGGCGTGGTGACCTTTAGCGAGTACCAGCTCGCGGAGACCGCGCGGCTCGCGGCGACCCTTGGCCTGCCCGGCCACGCCGCGGCGACGGTCGACGTGCTCACCGACAAGTTCGCCCAGCGGCGCGCGCTCGCCGCCGCGGGCGTGCAGCCCACGCGGTGCGCGGTGGTCACCGACGTCGACGCCGCGATCGCCGAGGTCGGCTTGCCTGCCGTGGTGAAGCCGAGGGTCGGCGCGGGCAGCCGCCACACGTCCAGAGTGGACACCCGAGACGAGTTCGCCGCGGCCGTGGCCGCCGCGGGCGTGCCGGTGGTCGCCGAGGAACTGCTGGTCGGCGACCAATCGGTCGCGGGCGTCGGGTTCGGCGACTACGTGTCGGTGGAGTCGGTGCACACCCCGGCGGGCTCGCGCCAGGTGTGCGTCACGGGGAAATTCCCGTTGGCCGAGCCGTTCCGGGAGACCGGGATGCTGCTGCCCAGCCCGCTGGCCGACGAGTCGGCGGTGCTCGCGCTCGACGCGGCGGCCACCGACGCGCTGGGCATCCGCCACGGCATCGCCCACACCGAGATCAAGCTGACCCCGGACGGCCCGCGGGTCATCGAGGTCAACGGCAGGCTCGGCGGCTACGCCTGGGAGATCCTGCACCGCGCGGGTGGCCCGAACCTGGTGGCGGTGGCTCTGAGGCTGGCCATGGGGGAGGACCCTCAGGTGAGCGCGCCGACCTGGCGCGGGGTCACCTACCAGGTGTTCCTCACCCCGCCCGCCGCGGGCGGCGTGCTCGTCGAAGTGTCCGGAGTGGACGCGGTGCGGGCGCTGCCCGGCGTGCGCAAGGTCGACGTGCACGCACAGCCGGGCGCCGTGGTCGACGCGAGCGTCGGCACTCAGGCCCATCTGGGTCTGGTCTACGGCGCCGCCGCGGACCACGCCGGGGTGCTGGACGTGGCTGACTCGGTCCGATCGCTGTTCCGTCCCGTGCTCGCCGAAGCCGTGGGAGCGCCGCGATGACCGCCGACAAGGGCCTCCTACCCGCCTCCCTGCGCGACACCACGGTGCCCGCGCTGTTCGCCGACGTGGCGCGGCGCCTGCCCGGCCGCGAGGCCGTGGTGTCCGGCGCGACCTCGCTGACCTACGCCGACCTGGACCGCCGCTCGGCACTGCTGGCCGCGGCGATCCGAGGGGCGGGCGTCGGCCGCGGCGACGTCGTCGCGCTGCTGGTGCGCGACCGGCTCGACTGGATCGTCGGGCAACTCGCGGTGCTGCGCGCCGGCGCGGCGTACCTGCCGATCAGCTCCCGCGAACCGGCCGCCCGGCTGCGGTTCCTCCTCGACGACAGCGCGGCCCGCCTGCTGATCGGGGCACCGGACGAGCCAACCGGCACACCGACGCTGGGCTTCGACGCGACCGCCGAACCCGGACCGGACACCGAGACCGCCGCCGACGACCCGGCGTACGTCATGTACACCTCTGGCAGCACTGGCACACCCAAGGGCGTGGTGGTGTGCCACCGCAACATCGTGCGTCTGGTGCGGGGCAACGACTTCGTCGCCTTCGGCCCCGACCTGCGGGTGCTGCAGACCGGCGCGGTCGGCTTCGACGCGACCACCTTCGAGGTGTGGGGCCCGCTGCTGCACGGCGGCGCGATCGCGCTCACCGCGGAGGACGACGTTCTCGACCCCGGGCGGCTGGGCGCGCGGCTGCGCGAGCACGCGGTCACCACCCTGTGGCTGACCTCGCCGCTGTTCAGCCGGATCGCCCTGGCCGACCCGGCGGTCTTTGGGCCGCTGCGCGACCTGGTCGTCGGTGGGGACGTCGTCGTCGGCGCGCACGTCGCCATGGTGCACGCGGCCTGCCCCGGCCTGCGCGTGATCAACGGCTACGGGCCGACGGAGAACACCACGTTCTCCACCACCCACCTGATCACCCCGGCCGACACGGCGGGGCCGGTGCCCATCGGTACGCCCCTGGCTGGGTCGACGGCGTACATCCTCGACGCCGATGGCGCGCTCGCCAACCACGGCGAACTGCACGTCGGCGGCGACGGCGTCACCCTGGGCTACCTCAACCGGCCGGACCTGACCGAGCGGGCCTTCCCGCCCGACCCGTTCCTGCCGGGCGGACGGATGTACCGCACGGGCGACATCGTCAGCCGCCGCGCCGACGGCGTGCTGGAGTTCGTCGGCCGCGCCGACCGGCAGGTCAAGGTGCGCGGCTACCGGATCGAGCCGGGCGAGATCGAAACCGTGCTGCGCGCGCACCCCGAGGTCACCGACGCGCACGTGGTGACCATGGACCGCCCCGAGGGCGCGTTCCTCGTCGCCTACGCCGTCACCGCCGCGCCCGCGGCCGACGTGCGCGCGCACCTTGCCGCCAAACTGCCTCGGCACCTGGTGCCGGGCTACGTCGTGCCGGTGCGACGGTTCCCGCTGACCGCCAACGGCAAGATCGACCGCGCGGAGCTGCCCGACCCGCTCACCGCGTTCGACTCGCCCACCGAACACGTCCCGCCCGTCACCGAGGTCGAACACGCCGTCGTGGACCTGGTCGAGGCCGCGCTCGGGGTCGCCCCGGTCGGCCTGCTCGACTCGATCTACGACCTCGGCGTGGACTCGCTGACCGCCGCGGGACTGGCAGCCTCGATCCGCGCCCGCCTCGGCCGCGACGTCACGACCGCCGACGTCCTGGTCGCCGCCACCGTCTCGGGCATCGCCGAAGCCGTCACCGAGGCCGCCGCGGCCGAAGCGGTGGAAGTGGTGGACACCCCGGTCGAGCGGCCGGACGCGGTGCTGCCGCTGGCGCCTGGGCAGCGGGCGCTGTTCGCCGCGCAGACCCGCGACCCGCGCACGGTCCGCTACAACGTGCCGGTCCGGCTTGACCTGCCCGCGGGCGTCGACCTCGCGGTCCTGGCCCGCGCGTGGCAGGCCGTGGTCGACCGGCACGACGCCCTGCGCACGTCGTTCGAGCTGGCCGACGAACCCGTTCAGCGGGTGCACGCCCAAGTGCGCGCGCCGTTGGCGGTCATCGACGACGACCGCGCGCCGGTCGAGCCGTTCGACCTGGGCACGGCGCCCCTGGTCCGCGCGACGGTGTGCGCCAAGCGGACGCTGTGGCTCGACGCGCACCACATCGTCGTCGACGGGCTGTCCCTGCGCACCATCGTGGCCGACCTCGACGCGCAGTGTCGCGGGATCACCCAGGCCCCGCCCTCGCAGTTCACCGATCACCTCTCGCGCCCGCCCGTGGCCACCGGCCACTGGGCCGAGGTGTTCGCCGCGCCGCTGGACACCGCGGACCTGCCCTACGACCGGCCAGACGACGGGACCGCGGCGGGCCAAGTGTTGACCGTGTGCCTCGGCGCCGAGCGCACCGCCGCGCTGCGGGCGCTGGCAGCCGAGCTGGGTACCACGCTGTTCGCCGTGCTTGCCGCGGCCTACGGGGTGTTTCTGCGGGCGGCCACCGGCGCACCCGAAGTGGTGTTCGGCGTCCCCGCGGCGGGCCGCGACCCGCGCACGGCCACCGCTGTCGGCATGTTCGTCAACACCGTGTTCCTCCGGGTTCGGCCCGACCCTGCCGCGAGCTTCGCCGACGTGGTGGCCGACGTCGCCGGACAGACCGCGCTCGCCCTGGCGCACCAGGGATCAGCCGCCGCCCAGGTGCCGCTGTCGGCGCTGTTCGCGCTGCAGCCCGAATCCGCGCTCACCGCAGAGTTCCTCGGCGCGGCGACGACGCTGCGGCCAGAGCACCCCGGCGAGGCGATGGTCGACATCAATACCCAGGTCTACGAACAGGACCGCGACCTGCGGGTGGACTGGGAGTACCGCACCCGGTTCGACCAGGCCACCGTCGCCGCGTTCGCCGACCTCTACCGCGACGTCCTCGACCGCGCCCGGTCCGCACCGCGCGCCCCCACCGGCGCGCTGACCGCCACCGCACCGCAGGCGCCCGCGTCGGCGCCCGACTTCGACTTCGACCTCTGACCGGAGCACACCCCATGACCGTTGACCTCACCGTCGGGCAGCGCAAGATCGCCGCCGCCCAGCGGCCCGCCGCGGCCGCGTTCTGGGGCCGCGCCCTCGACGGCGCCGTCGCCACCGCCTTCCCGCCGGACGTGGCGAGCGCGCCGCGCACCGGACGCGCCGAGCCGCTGGCCGAACTGCCAGTCCCCGCGGACCTCGCCGCCCGGCTCGTCGCAGTCTCCCGCGGCGACGACCTGGCGCTGCACACCGTGCTCGTCGCCGCGACCATGGTGCTGCTCGCCGACTACACCGCCGCCGAGGATGTCCTCGTCGGCGAACCGGCGACGGCGGCCGAGCGATTAGCGTCCGTCCTGCCCGCGCGCCACCGCGTCGCCGCCGACGACACGTTCCGGTCAGTGCTGTCCGGCCTGCGCGCCGCGGTCCGCGAAGCCTTCCCGCACCGCGACTTCCCGGTCGACCTGACCGGTGTCGACATCGACGTGGTCGTCGCGCTCGACGCGCTGCACCCGCCCGCCGCGGTCGCCGGGGTCGAAGCCGACGTCGTGGTGCACTTGGGCGCTGTGACCGCAGGGGGAGCGACCCTGCGGGTTCTCGCCGAACCCGAGCGGTTCCGCCCGGACACCGCCGTGCGCATCGGTGAGCATCTGCTGCGCGTCCTCGCGGCGGGCTTGGCCGACCCGGACGCCCCGGTCGGCGACATCGACCTGCGGTCCGACGCCGACCGCGCGATCCTGGCCAGGATCAACGACACCGCGGTGCCGTTCGCCGACACCGCCACCCTGCCGGACCTGTTCGCGCGCACCGTCGCCGCGAAGCCGCACGCCCCCGCCGTCCACACCGGCGACACCACCCTGACCTTCGCCGAACTCGACGCCAGGGTCAGCGCGCTGGCCGGGGCGCTGCGCGAGCGCGGTGTCGGCCGCGACATGGTCGTCGGGGTACTCGCCCGCCGGTCGGTCGACCAACTCGTCGCCGTGCTGGCGGTGCTGCGCGCGGGTGGCGCCTACCTGCCGCTCGACCCGGCGCTGCCCGCCGCCCGCCTGGCGGGGATGGTGGACGACAGCAAGGCCCGGCTGGTGCTCGCCGCGCCCGAGCACGCCGGTCTGCTGCCCGACTCCGCCGATGTCGTCGGTCTCGACGAGAGCGCGCCCGCCGCGCTCGCCTCCGGCCGCTCCGACGACGCCGCCTACGTCATCTACACCTCCGGGTCGACCGGGGCGCCCAAGGGCGTCGTCGTCGAACACCGCAGCGTGGTAAACCGCCTGGCCTGGATGCAGCGCGCCTACCCGCTGGCCGCCGACGACGTCATCCTGCACAAGACGCCCGCGTCCTTCGACGTGTCGGTGTGGGAGCTGTTCTGGTGGCTCATCGAGGGCGCCCAGGTGTGCCTGCTGGAGGCGGGCGGCGAGCGCGACCCCGAGGCCATCGTCGCCGCCGTGGAGCGCCACCAGGTGACCACGCTGCACTTCGTGCCGACCATGCTCGGCGCGTTCCTCGCCTACGTCGCCGAGACCGGCGCCGCCGACCGGCTGCGGTCGCTGCGCCGGGTGTTCGCCAGCGGCGAGGCACTGGGCGCCCACCACGTGCACCGGTTCGCCGAGGTGCTCGGCCACGCCGACCTGGTCAACCTCTACGGGCCGACCGAGGCCACCGTCGACGTCTCCCACCACCGCCCGGCGGCGGGGGAGGACGTGGTGCCGATCGGTGTCCCGATCGACAACACGCGCCTCTACGTGCTCGACAAGCGGCGCGGGCACCGCCCGGTCGGTGTGCCGGGCGAGCTCTACATCGCGGGTGACTGCCTGGCCCGCGGCTACCACGACCGGGCCGAGCTGACCGCGCAGCGGTTCGTGGTGGACCCCTTCCCCGGCGAGCGCCGCGCCTACCGCACCGGCGACCTGGTGCGGCTGCGGCCCGATGGCGCCCTGGAGTTCCTCGGGCGCGACGACTTCCAGGTCAAGATCCGCGGCTTCCGCGTCGAACTCGGCGAGATCGAACACGAGTTGGCCGCGCACCCGGCGGTCGACAACGCGGTCGTGGTCGCCCGCACCCGCGACGACGGCCAGCAGGCGCTGCGCGGCTACGTGACCACCCGCGCCGAGATCGGTGAGGACGACCTGCGCGCGCACCTGGCGCGGCGTCTGCCCGAGCACATGGTCCCGGTCAGGATCGTCGTGCTCGACGCGTTCCCCTTGACCGCCAACGGCAAACTCGACCGCGCCGCCCTGCCCGAGCCCGCGGGCCTGGACGCGGGCCACGTCGCGCCGCGCACCGACCGTGAGCGGGTGCTCGCCGACATCGTCGCCGAGGTCCTCGGCCTGGACCGTGTCGGCGTGCACGACGGTTTCTTCGCCATGGGCGGCAACTCCATCCACTTCGTCTCAGTGCTGGCCAAGGCCCGCAAGGCCGGGCTCGACTTCACCTTCCAGCAGCTGTTCGCCCACCCCACGGTCGCCGAACTCGCCGAGCGCGCCGAGACCGCGGCGCCTGCCGAGGAGACCGACAGCGGCGAGCCGTTCGCGCTGATCAGCCCGCAGGACCGGGCCAAGCTCGGGCCGGAGGTCGAAGACGCCTACCCGATGACCATGCTGCAGGCAGGCCTGATCTTCCAGACCGAGATGACCCGCGGCAGCTCGCAGTACCACGACATCATCAGCTACCTCATCCGCAGCGGGTTCGACGCCGAGGTGTTCACCGACGCGGTGCGGATCCTGGTGGCGCACAACCCGATCCTGCGCACCAGCTACCGGATGGCGGGCTTCAGCGAGTACCTGCAGGTGGTGCACCGCGAGGTGGAGCCGCCGCTGTTCGTGGCCGACCTGCGCCACCTCGACACCGACGCCCAGGAGCAGTGGTACGTCGACTGGGTGGTGCGCGAACAGGCCCACGCGTTCGACTGGGAGGTCCCCGGCCTGGTCCGGCTGCACATCCACGTGCTGTCCGACGACCTCTACCGCTACAGCATCAGCCAGCACAACTCCGCGCTGGACGGCTGGAGCATCAACCAGTTGCACACCAGGCTGTTCGCGATCTACCACGCCCTGCTCGGCGGCGGCGAGTACCGCGGCGAGCCCGTCCCCAACTTCGTGCGTACGTTCTCCGCACTCGAATCCGCCTCGGTGACCTCCGAGGCGGACCGGGACTACTGGGCCGAGCGGCTCGCCGAGCGCCCCACCACGGTGATCCCGCGACTGCGCCCGCTCGACGCAGACGCCGCGTTCCAGGTGGTGCTGCGGGACATCCCACTCCCACGCGGCCTCTCCGACCGGATCATCGCCTTCGCGGGCGCCAGGGGCGTGCCGGTGAAGAACGTGCTGCTCGCCGCGCATCTGAAGGTGCTGTCGGTGCTGGCGGGCCAGGCCGACGTGCTCACCGGCTACGAGCACAGCGGCAGGCCGGAACAGGTCGACGCGGACAAGGCGATGGGGCTGTTCCTCAACACCGTGCCGCTGCGGGTGGCCCTCGCGCCGGGCACCTGGGCCGCGTTGGTGCGCCAGGTCTACGACACCGAGATCGACCTGCTGCCGCACCGCCGCTACCAGATGGCCAAGGTGAAGCAGGACCTGCGCACGACCGACTCGCTGTTCGAGACGGTCTTCAACTTCACCCACTTCTACTCGCTCAAGGCGCTGCGGCACCTGCCGGAGTTCGCGCTGCTGGACGTGCGCGCGGTGGCGATCACCGAGTTCGCGTTCCGCTCGGAGTTCTCCCAGCACTTCTACACCGACGAGGTGCGGCTGAGCCTGCACTACCACACCGACACCTTTGACGCCGACCACATCGAGCGCGTCGGCGGCTACTTCGTCGCCGCGCTGGAGGCGATCACCGCCACCCCCGACGCCGAGCACACCGCGACCCCCCTGCTCGGCCCCGCCGAACTGGCCCGGATCACCGAGTTCGAGGCCGCCGCGGGGGCAAGGGTGCTCGACCCGGCGGGCCTGCCGACGCCGATCGGCACCCCCGGCAGCGTCGTGCGCGACGGCGTCAAGCAGGGCACGGGACGGTGGACGACCAGCGGCGACCTGGTCGGCGAAGCCACGACGTCCCCCGCGGCCGAAACCCAGGAACGGCCCGCCGCGGAGATCACCGACGGCGCCCGGCGGGTCGCCGCGGTGTGGGGCGACGTCCTGGGCCTCGACCCGGACGCCCTCGCCGCGGACGACGACTTCTTCCAGATCGGCGGCAACTCGCTGGCCGCCATGCGCGTGGTCATGATGCTCGGCGGCCTGGTGTCGCTCAAGGACGTCATGGTCAACTCCCGACTCGGCGAACTCGGCGCGGTGGCGGGGGAGGCCGCGGCGGCGTCCAGCGACGGCGTGCTGGTGCGGCTGAGCGACACCGAGGCTCCGCGGGCCACACTCGTCTGCTTCCCCTACGGCGCGGGCCATGCCGTGCACTTCCGCCCCGTCGCCGACGCGGTGGCGAGGACGTCAGCGGACGTGGCGGTCTACGCGGTGGAACTGCCCGGCCACGACCCGAAGTCCACTGTGGACGAGCTACGTCCGGTCACCGAGGTGGCCCAGGCAGTGCTTGCCGAGCTGGACCGGATCCGCACCGGGCCGATCGTCCTGTGGGGACACTGCGTGGGCGCAGCGGCCGCGATCGAGGTGGCCCGGTTGCTGCGCGAGCGCGGCACTCCGGCGGCGCACCTGTTCATCGGCGCCAAGCTGCTCTACGCCCCCGAGGCGATCCAGGAGAGCATCGACTACGTCGCGTCGATGTCCTACGCCGACATCAAGCACTGGTTGACCGTGGAGACCGGGTTCACCGGTTTCGACGAGCTCGGCGACGGCTACGCCGACCTGCTGACCCGCACGTTCCGCCACGACTCGGGCAGCGCCAACGCCTACTTCCTCGGCCTGCACGCCCAGCCGCTGGACCCGCCCGCCCCCACCACGGCGGTGTTCGCCGCCGACGACCCCGTCACCGAGGGCTTCGCGCAGCGCTACGCCGATTGGGAACGCGCGGGTGTCCATCCCGCGGTGCGCCAGGTCGACAGCGGCGGCCACTACTTCACCCGCACCCGTCCCGCCGTGGTGGCCGGGCTGGTCGCCGAGGCGCTGGGGGAGGCGCGATGAGCCAGACCGCCACCGTCGACCTGTCCGATCCCGGCGCGTTCGTGCCCGCACCGCCGCACGCGGAGTGGGCACGGATGCGCGAGGAACCCACGCTGCCATGGCAGGACCGCGACGGGCTGCCCGGCTTCTACTCGGTCACCCGCCACGACCACACCAAAGCCGTGCTGCGCGACTCGAAGACCTACAGCTCCGAGTGGGGCATGACGCTGGACACCGCGTTCGGCGCCAAGGACCCCGCGGCCGGGCTGATGATCGAGCTGACCGACCCGCCCCGGCACGCCCGGCTGCGCAAACTGGTCACCGCCGTGATCACCCCCCAGTTCGTCGCGGGTCTGGAGCCGGTCATCCGCGGCCACGCCACCCGGCTCGTCACCGCCGCGCTGGCCGACGGCGAGGTCGACGCGGTAGCCGCGCTCACCGCGCCGATGCCCCGGCTGACCATCGGATCGATCCTGGGCATCCCCGAAGCCGACCAGACCCACGTCGCCGAGCTGGCCAGCCAGGCGATCACCGGAAGCGACGGCACCCCCGACGCCGACCTCGCACACCGCCGCCGGTGCAGCGAGACCGCCAACAACGACCTGCTGCTCTACTTCGTCGAGGTGACCGAGGACCCTGGCCGCCTCGACCCCGGCGGACTCGTCCGCAGGCTGATCGACATCGAACTCGACGGCGCCCGCCTCACCCCCGACGAAGTCCTGCTCAACTGTCTCAACCTCGCCATCGGCGGCTACGAGACGACCAAGAACGCCGTCGCCGCCGGGCTCGCCGCGCTGTGCGAGCGCCCCGGCAGCTGGGAGTGGCTGCGCGCCGACCACGACCGCGTCGCCCCGATGATCGAGGAAGTCCTGCGCTACGAGACCCCGGCGATGCACCTGATCCGCACCGTCACCGCGCCCACAAACCTGGGTGGCACCGAACTGTCCGAAGGGGACACGGTGTGCGTGTGGCTGTCCGCGGCCAACCGCGACCCGCGGGTGTTCGACGCGCCGGAGGAGTTCCGCGCGGACCGCGCGCCCAACAACCACCTCGCCTTCACCATCGGCCCGCACTTCTGCCTCGGCGCGGTGCTGGCCCGGATGGAGATGCGGTCGCTGTTCGTCGAACTGCTCTCCCGTGTCGAGCGGGTTGTCGCGCTGTCACCCATGGCGCGCAGGCCCTCGAACTTCATCGCGGGCATCGACAGCCTGCGCGTCGACCTGCGCGGCTGAGGAAAGGACCACATGGCCACGTTCATCCCGCCTGCCCGCACCGTCATGGTGGGCTACGGCAAGATGCTGCTCAACACGATGAACCCGTATCTGCCGCCGGGCAGCGTCGTGGTCGTCGAGGATCCCGACATCATCGTCAAGCGCGATGTGCACAACGACTTCGCCGCGCTGCCGTGCGTCGGCTCGGTCGTCGCCGCCCGCTACCACCGCGGCGAGGACTACGTCGAAGCTGTCGAGGCACACCTCGGCGACGCCCCGGTCGAGATGGTGCTGCCCGGCCTGGAGTACGGCGTGCGCGGCGCGGCCACCTTGGCGCAGCGGTGGGGCCTGCCCGGCGCGACCGCCGCCGCCGCGGACCGGCTCACCGACAAGCTGCGGCTGCGCGAGGCCGCCAACGCGGGCGGCCTGCGCAATCCAGAGTGGACGGAGGTGTTCGGGCCCGGGGACGTGCGCGCGTTCGCCGACGGGGAACCGGTGGTCCTCAAACCGGCGAACCGGCACGCGTCGCTTGGCGTGCAGATCCTGCCCGCGGGCGCCGACATCGACGCCGCGTGGGCGACCACCGTCGCCGCGCAGGACAGCCTGATGCTGCCCGACATCGACCTGGACTGGCGCTACGCCGCCGAGCGGGTCGTGACCGGCCACGAGTACAGCGTGGAGGTCCTCGTCCAGCGCGGCGCCATCGTCTTCCGCAACGTCACCGACAAACTCACCATGCCCGGCCGCCACCCCGTCGAACTGGGCCATGTGCTGCCCGCGCCGATCCCGGCCGACCTGCTCGCCGCGTTCGACGACGCCATGGCGAGCCTGGTCAAGGCCATCGGCTTCAGCGACGGCGTACTGCACGCCGAGTGGATCGCCGACGCCGACGGCCCGGTCCTCATCGAGTGCGCGGGCCGCGTGCCCGGCGACTCGATCGTCACCCTGATCGACGTGGCCTACGGCGGCGACCTGGTCAAGGCGATGGTGAGCGTGCTCTCCGGCCGCGAACCCGCGCTGCCGACCGGCGCCCCGATGGGCGCCGCCATCCGGTTCCTCACCGTCGAACCCGGCACCGTCGACCGCGTCGACGGGCTGGCCGCCGCCCAGGCCGCGTTCGGCGTCTTGCGCGCTGGGGTCACCGTCGGCCCGGGCGACACCGTCGCCCCGACCCGCTCGTCGTGGGACCGCGTCGGCGACGTCGTCGCCACCGGCGCGGACGCGACCGCCGCCCGCGCCGCCGCGTGGGCCGCGGCCGAGACCATCACCGTCGTCACCACTGGAGCCGAATCATGACTGAGCCCACCGGCCGCATAGCGGCGATGCTCGGCCCCGCCGCCAGCCGCGGCGGCGTCGCGTTCCTGGGCATCGGCCTGGTCGACGCCATCGGCACCGGCCTCTACCTGGCCGGTTCGGCGCTGTTCTTCACCATGGTGATCGGGCTGTCCACCGCGCAGGTCGGCATCGGCCTGTCCGTCGCGGGCGTGCTCGGCCTCGCCGCCCAGCCCGCCATCGGCTGGCTCGCCGACCGCTGGGGACCCAAGCGGATCCTCATGGCCCTCAACCTGTACCGGGCCGCGGGCTTCACCGCGTACGTGATGGTCGACGACTTCACCGGCTTCATCGTCGTGGCCGCCGCCCTGGGCGTGGGCGAGCAGGCCGTGTTCCCCATCTACCAGGCACTCGCCGAACAACTCGTCGGACCCGAGAAGCGGGTGGCGATGATGGCGCGGATGCGTGTGGTGTTCAACGTCGGCTTCACCCTGGGGGCGCTGCTGACCACCGTCGCCGTCGCCATCGGCACGCGGTGGGCGTTCAACGCGATCATCCTGGGCAACGCCGCCTCGTTCGTCGTCGCCGCCGCCCTGCTGTGGCGAATCCGCCTGCACGGCGAGGAAACCAAGGTCGCCAAGAAGTCCCCCCTGCGCCTGGTCGCCCTACGCGACGCGCGGTACATGGCGGTCGCCGCGGTCAACGGGGTGCTGGTGCTGCACATCTCGCTGCTGGGCATCGCGGTGCCGCTGTGGGCCACCCAGCACACCTCAGCGCCCAAGCCGGTGGTCGGTGTCCTGCTCGTGGTCAACACCGTGCTAGCCGTGCTGTTCCAGGTGCGCGCGTCGAAGGGCACCGAAACCGTCGGGGGCAGCGTGCGCGCCATGCGGATCGCGGGCGCCGCCCTCGTGGCGTGCTGCGCGCTGCTTGCGTTCGCGCCGCGCGTGGAGTCCACGCCGCTCCTGGTGGGCGTGCTGATCCTCGGCGTCGTCGCGCTGACGGCGGGGGAGCTGTATCAGTCGGCGGGCGGATGGGGCCTGTCCTACGCGTTGGCCCCCAACCGTTCCCGCGCGGAGTACCTGGCGACGTTCAACCTCGGGTCCAGCGCCCAGTTCGTCCTCGGCCCCAGCCTGGTGACGGTCGCGGTCCTCGGCAACGGCGCCACCGGTTGGCTGGTCCTGGGCGCCTGCTTCGCCGCGGCCGCCGCCGCGGTCGGACCACTGGCGAAAGCCGCGGAGTCTCGCACTCAACTGACAGAGAGCGCCGAGCCGGACGCGGTCCCAGCCTGAGGTGCGGGCCGACCGACCGGCGCTGCACCGCGGTTGGTCGCAGGCGGCTATGGGTACCTGGTGTCTTGAACTACGGGCATGACCGACGGAGCGGCCCCTCGGGCAGGGGGGGTACCCGGGGGGCCGCTCTGTCCGGCGGTCGGATCGCCGGATTCATGGGGTGGTCGGGAGAATCGCCGTGGTTACTGCATGGCCTTGATGCGGCGTTCGGCGACGGCTGAGCCCGATTCCCCGGCCGCCATCTTGCGGAGCACTATCGGTGCCAGGACCAGGCCGAGGACGGCCCAGATTCCGAGGACACCGAAGGTCTCCCAGTAGCGCCAGGACTCGCCGATCTCGACCACGGCCATGGTGTCGGGCAACAAGGCCGACCGCATGCCCAGCCCCAGCCAGTAGATCGGGAACACCTGGGCGATCCACTGCAGCCACTCCGGCGCCTGCGCCATCGGGTAGAAGATGCCGGAGATGCCGATGAGCACGAGCAGCGGGAACATCAGCACCCCGATCGCCCGGGGATTGCCAAGCAGGGAGCCGAGAATGGCCCCGAAGGGCATGGTCGCCAGCAGACCGAGGACCACGACCCACGCCAGGGTCAGCCAAGCGCCCGGTTGGTCCAGCACCAGGCCGTCGAAAAGGAAGATGCCAGGAATGAGGATGAGCAGGACGGTGATCACCGCACCCGCGGAGGACTGCAGGATCTTGTCGATCAGGTAGGCCAACATCCCGTTCGGCGAGGCCTTGGCCCGCAGCAGCGTGCCGTCCTCACGTTCCATCAACAGGGTGAAGGCGACCCCCTGCAGACCGTTGAACGCCAGGGTCATGCCGAGCAGGCTCGGCAGGGTCATCGACGCCAGGGAGAAGCTCGTGCCGTCGACCGTCGAGTCGCGCATGAAGATGGCGACCACGAGCAGGACGATCGGGATGAAGAGCATGCCCACGATGTCCTGGGCGTTGGAGAAGGACTGTCGGATCTCGATCCAGCCCGCGGACATTCCGGTGCGCACCGCGGTCGGTACGGCGTTGCTCATCGCATGACCTCGGTTCGGGTGGTGGTGAGTGCGCTGAGATCGGCCTGGCCGTGGCCGGATTCCTCGGCTTGGACCATGGTCAGGTAGGTGTCCTCCAGGGTGGGACGGTGTACTTCGAGGCCGCTGACGGTGTCGCCGTGACGGTCGAACAGGTCCCGGACGAACCGGGTCGGGGTATCTGTGCGCTGGGAATGCCTGGTGCCGTCGAGGATCCACTTGACCTCGGCACCGGTCTCCACGAGCCGCGCCAGCTCTTCGGCGGTGCCGTCCGCGACGATCCGGCCCTTGGTCAGGATCACGATGCGGTCGGCGAGCTTCTCGGCCTCGTCGAGGTCGTGGGTGGTCAGCAGGATGGTGGTGTCGTCGTCCTCCGCCAGGGCGCGGACCAACTCGTGGAACTCCCGACGCGCCTCGGGGTCGAACCCCGCGGTGGGTTCGTCGAGGAACAGCACCTCCGGCCTGCCGACGATCCCGATGGCGACGTCGAGCCTGCGCCGCTGCCCGCCGGACAGCTGGCCCACCTTCTTCTCCGCGTGCTTGGTCAGCCCGACCGCGGCTAGGAGCTCGTCGGTGTCGCGCGGCCTGCTGATCGCCGGGGTGGAGTACGGCCGGTACAGCGAGCCCTGGTTGGCCAGCAGCTCCCGCACCTGCCACTTGGCGTGGTCACGCCAGGACTGCAGCACCACACCAAGCCGCGCCCGCCACGCCTCGTCTCCGTTCGACGGGTCCACACCGAGGACACGCACTTCCCCGGCCGACCTCCGTCGAAACCCCTCCAGGATCTCGATGGTCGTCGTCTTACCCGCACCGTTCGGGCCGAGCAGTGTCAGCACCTCACCGCGCTTGACGCTGAAATCGACCCCGTGGAGCACGTCGGTCGTGCCATAGCGCATGCGCAGGTCGCGGATCTCGATGACCTGGTCGTCCTGGCCTGGCGACGACCCCTCGTAGTCTTCCAAAGTTACACCCCTTTCATCTCTTTAGGCTGTAAAAGGTTAGCACGGCATCGGACCCCTGCCCGCCGCGGGCCCTGGTCGCGACCTGGACACGGGGCCTGCCGCATCGGTATGCAGGAAACGATCTGATGATCCGCGACGCACGTTGGTCCCAGCGTTCATCGAAACGGGGTTCACCGATGGCTGCTCATCCACGGCGCTGGCTCATTCTCGGCGTGGTCTGTCTCGCACAATTAGTCGTGTTGCTCGACAATACGGTGCTGAATCTGGTGATTCCCTCGCTCACGAGGGACCTGGGCGCGACGACGCAGGATATTCAATGGATGGTCAACGCCTATTCTTTGGCGCTGGCCGGACTGCTGCTCACCGCGGGCAGTCTCGGTGACCGCTATGGACAGAAGAAGGCGCAGTTGGCCGGGCTCGCGCTCTTCGGCGCCGCGTCACTGGCCTCGGCGCTGAGTCAGACCCCCGCACAGCTGATCGCGGCCAGGGCGGCCATGGGGATCGGGGGCGCACTGCTGATGACGACCACGCTGGCCGTTGTGGTGCGCGTGTTCGAAGGGAACGAACAGGCGAAGGCCATTGGCGTCTGGGGGGCTATCAGCTCCTTCGGATTCGCGGTCGGACCGCTGGTCGGCGGTGTGCTCCTGACCCGCTTCTGGTGGGGTTCGGTCTTCCTTATCAACGTCCCGATCGCACTCGTCGGCATCATCGCCGTGGCGAAACTGGTGCCGGAGAGCCGGAATCCGCGCGCCATGCGGCCGGACTCGGTCGGGGCAGCGCTGTCCACCGCGGGCATGGTCGGCGTCGTGTACGCGATCATCGCGAGTTCGGCGCGGGGTTGGGCGTCGGTCGACGTGCTCGCGGCCGCGGGCGTCGGTATCGCCGCGTTTGTCGCGTTCGTCCGGTGGGAATCGCGCCAGGACGAACCGATGTTCGACGTGGCCCTGTTCCACAACCGACGGTTCGTGGGCGCCGCGCTCGGCGGATTGCTCGTGGCCTTCGGCATGGCCGGGTCCCTTTTCCTGTTGACTCAGCACCTCCAGTTCGTGCTTGGCCACAGTCCGATCGCCGCCGGAATTCGCTTGGCGCCCCTGGCCATGACGATCGTCGGGGTGAACCTGCTCGGGCTCGGCGCCAAGCTGTTGGTCGCGGCGGGCGCGGCCAGGACGGTGGCGATCGGCATGTCCGGGCTGGCGGTCGGACTGACCGCGGTGGCGCTGCTCGACCCGGTGTTCGGCTACCCAGGGATGCTTCTCGGCTTGGTGGTCATGGGCTGTGGGCTCGCCATGGCGATGCCCGCCATGGTCACGGCCATTGTGGGAGCGATGCCCGCGCGCGACGCCGGGGTCGGGGCGGGCGTGCAGGGAACCGTCACCGAGTTCGGTGGTGGCCTCGGCGTCGCCGTGCTCGGCGCGCTGCTCACCGAGCGCTTCGCGGCGCTGCTGCCTGCGCCGCTCGGCGCCGATGTCGCCGATTCGCTGCCGGACGCCGTCGCCGCCGCGGGCGGCGCGGACATGGTGTCGAGGGTGCGCGAGGCCTTCGCCGCCGGAGTCAACACCAGCCAGCTCATCGGTGCGGGCGCCGTCATGGCGGGCGGCTTGCTCGCCGCCCTCCTGCTGCGCAGGACATCGGAACCGACACACGCACAATTGCTGCGGGCGAGCGGCTGATCCCGATTGACTTGATTCCCGCGTGAACAGCGACTATGCGGAAGCCATTGGATTACCGCGTGCGCCCGTCCCGCCGGCGGGACACCGATTCCGGCGCATTTTCGATTCCTTTACCGCAGGCGCGCGTACCTGATATTTTCGAGCTATGACTGATCGGGTCGCCGTCATCACCGGTGGAACCAAGGGGATCGGCTTGAGTTTCAGCAGGCGAATGGTCCACCTTGGTTATCGCGTGATCGCCGTGTATCGCGATGACGACGCGAGCGCGGAGGAGTTGGCAACCGAACTACGGGGTGATGTTGTTCCGATTCGAGCGGATGTGTCGGATCCCGCCCAGGTCAGCCGCCTTGCCGAGTCGGTGCTGGCCGGCCATGGCGCTCCTCACGTCCTGGTCAACAACGCAGGCCGGAATATCGACGGACCCTTTCTTGACATGTCCCATGCGGCCTGGCGGCAGGTGTTGGACACGAATCTGTCAGGACCGTTCTACCTGGCGAAGGAGTTTGCCCCTGAAATGCTTCACCTCGATCAGCCGTCGATCGTCAATATCGGTTCGACGACTGCGATTCGCCCGCGACTCGACGGCGTCAACTATTGTGCGAGCAAAGCCGGCCTACTACACCTCACTAAATGTCTCGCGATGGAGCTCGCGCCGACCATCCGGGTGAACTGCCTGATTCCCGGTATGATCGACACCGTAGAGATGAACACGCGTTTTCGGACGGGAGAGCCTGCCGCCCGGGCGGCGATGCTCGCGGAGATTCCGCAGCGCAGAATCGGTTCGCCGGACGAGATGGCCGACGCGCTGGAATTTCTGATCGGCGACGGAGCCAGGTATGTGACTGGACAAAAACTGATTGTCGATGGCGGCCAGTTCATGTGGTAGAGCAATCCGCGCATCCCATTGTCCCGTCCCCGCACAGGCGGCAGCCGCCTGTCGTGAATCGCCGGGGTGGACTCTGCGCGTCGGGAGGAGAAAAATGTTGTCACGCCTTGATCGGTATGAAGAGTTTCTGAAGACGGGATACAGAGCGGGTTTTCGCAGGGCCGATGAGTACTCGGTCGAGGAGGTCCGCCCCGACCTCGCGGAACGAATAGCGCGCGGCGCGTTCACTCGCGTCGTGTTCTCCGGCATGGGTTGCTCGGCCATCGTCTCCGATGTGACCGGCATCTTCCTCAACGCGGCTGACTCGGGGCTGGAGGTGCACGTCTTCAACGACTACGAGTTCCCGTATCTGATCCCGCGGTCGGTCGTGGACGACGAGGGAACGCTGTTCATCATCAGCTCGTACAGCGGACACTCGGAGGAACCGATCCGGGTGCTGCGAGCGCTGGAGGGCAAGTACCACCGAACTCTGCTGCTCACCTCGGGCGGACGGCTCGCCGACCTTGGCAGGCAGCTGGGCGTGTCGATCGCCAGGTGGGAGCTGAGCGAGCCCGACCGTGAGTACCCGCTGTTCCACGTCGGCCAGTACTTCGCGATCCTGCTCGACATGTTCCTGCGCCTGAAGCTGATCGGCCAGGACCACCGCGCGGAGGTCGCGGCGCTGCCTGATCGGCTGAGCACGGACTTCACCCCGGTGCACCGCGAGCTGGCCAGGACGGCGGCGTCGCGCAGTCGAGACGCGAATCTGATCATGCTCGCGTCGCCGAAGTGGCACGAGAGCCTGCTGAAGCTCGCCAAGATGCACTTCAACGAGATGGCCATGGTTCCGGCCGCGCGCAACTACTTTCACGAGTTCTGCCACAGCGAGGTCGCGACCTTGTCCGACCCGGAGCGCAAGCACAGCGTGCTCCTGTTCCGCGACGACGATGACGATGTCTACACCTCGGGCAAGATGGACAACCTGGTGCGACTGCTGACCCGGGACATCCCGCAGAACCTCAACGTCGCCGTCACGGAGGTCAAGCTCGATCAGCCCTCCTTCATGCGCAAGTATTTCACCGCACTGGAGTTCGTCCAGCACATGGCGCTGGACCTCGGTCGTTACTGCGACACACGCTCGCGGGACCTGATCTCCGAGGCAGCCGGCAACATGTGGTATCACCAGAGCACCATCGCGGCGGACATGTCCGCCGCGAGCACAGCCTGATAGGACCGTGTGGTGATCCCGCCGGGTTGGCGGGATCACCACACGTTGGCTGTGCCTGGTCAGCCGGTGTCCACGAGCACACCAGCCTCCCGGCGCAGGAAGTGCGCTGTGTGCGAGTCTCGCGCGGTCACGAGGCCTGCCGGAGTGCCTTGGAACAGCACGGTTCCGCCGCCCGCGCCGCCCTCCGGGCCCATGTCGATGATCCAGTCCGCGCTCTTGATCACGTCGAGGTTGTGCTCGATGACGATCACGGTGTTCCCGCGGTCGACCAGCCGGTCGAAGATGCTCAGCAGGTGCCCGATATCGGACATGTGCAGGCCGGTGGTCGGCTCGTCGAGCAGGTAAACGGAGCCCTTCTTGTGCAGCTCGGTGGCGAGCTTGATGCGCTGGCACTCTCCACCGGACAGCGTGGACAGCGGCTGTCCGAGACGCAGGTAGTCCAAGCCGACGTCGTTCACCGCACGCAGGACATCACGCAGTTTGGGTTCGGGGAAGAACGCCAGTGCCTCGGCGGCCGACATCTCCAGCACGTCGCTGATCGACTTGCCGCGCAGCCGGTAGCCGAGCACGTCGTCGGAGAACCGCCTTCCGGCGCAGACGTCGCAAGTGGACTTGAACTCCTCCATGAACGCCAGGTCGGTGTAGACCACACCCAAGCCCTGACAGTTCGGGCAAGCGCCCTTCGAGTTGGCGCTGAACAGCGACGCACTCGTCCCGGTCGCCTTGGCGAACAGCTGCCGGATCCCGTCGAGCAGGCCGGTGTAGGTGGCGGCGTTGGACCGCCTCGACGCGGTCACGGCGGCCTGGTCGATCACGATCGAGTCCGGGAATCGGTTGAGGAACGCCGCGTTGATCAGTGAGCTCTTCCCTGATCCCGCCACCCCGCTCACGACCGTGAGAACACCGGTGGGAAAGCCCACCGTGACGTTCCTCAGGTTGTGGTCGTTCGCCCCCGAGACAGTGAGGGTGCCGGTGGGCCGCCGAGGCTCGGTCTTGATCGGCAGCCGGTGTCTGAGGAAGGCGCCGGTGAGCGAGTCGGCCTCGGCGAGGCGGGCCACGGACCCCTCGAAGACCACCTCTCCACCTTGGGCTCCCGCCCGCGGTCCCATGTCGACGACGTGGTCGGCGACGGCGACCACGTCAGGGTCGTGCTCGACGACGAGAACGGTGTTTCCCTTGTCTCGCAGCTTGATCAGCAGTTCGTTGAGTCGGTGCACGTCCCGCGCGTGCAGCCCGACACTGGGCTCATCGAAGATGTACATCATCTCGGTGAGACTGTTCGACAGATGCCGCACCATCTTGATCCGCTGCGACTCCCCGCCGGACAGGGTGCTGGTCTCCCGATCGAGACTGAGGTACCCGAGTCCGATGGTGACCAGGTTCCGCAGCCGGTCGACGAGACTGTCCAGCACCGGGCGGGCCGCGGGCAGGTCGAGCCCGGCGAGGACCGGGACCAGGTCGACGGCACCCATCGCGGTGAGGTCGGCGATGCTGCGTCCCTCGATGTGGCAGTCGAGCGCGGCCCTGCTCAGCCGGGTGCCGCGGCACTCCTGGCAACGCGACTCGGTGACGAACCGCAGGAAGATCCCGCGGTTGCGCTCACTCATGTCGTCCTTCTGGATGTACAGCCTGGTGAACCGGTCGACCAGGCCCTCGTACGTCACGCTGAGCTGCTTGCCCTGCCAGTCGAACGTGACTTTCCCGGTGCCGTGGAGCAGTCGGGAACGCTCGTCGTCGGAGTAGTCGGCCAGCTTCTTGTCCGCGTCGAGGAATCCCGACTTCGCGTAGCTGGCCCAGTACCAAGTCGTCCGCGTGAAGTCTGGATGCAGGATGGCACCCTCGTTGAGCGACTTGGCGAGGTCGAGGAACTTGTCCAGGTCGAGTTGGACCGACCGGCCGATGCCCTCGCACTTGGGGCACATGCCCTGCGGGTCGTTGAACGAGAACGCGTTGGCCTGCCCCGCGGCCGGTCGACCGAACTTCGAGAAGAGGAGCCGCAGCAGCGGGTTGATGTCGGTGATGGTGCCGACGGTCGATCGTGAGTTGCCGCCGATCCGCTTCTGGTCGATGACGATGGCCGCCGAGATGTTCTCGATCGAGTCGATGTCGGGGCGGCCGTAGCTGGGCAGGAAGTTGCGGACGAACGCGGAGAAGGTCTCGTTGAGCTGGCGCTGCGCCTCGGCGGCGATCGTGTCGAACACCAGCGAGGACTTGCCCGAGCCCGACACCCCGGTGAACACCGTGATCTGCCGCTTGGGGATCCGCAGCGTGACGTCCTTGAGGTTGTTCTCCCTGGCGCCGGTGACCTGGATGAAGTCGAGGTTCATCCGCGGTTGCGGCGTCACGCGGAACTTGTCTGCGCGTCGGCCACCCGTTCCATCGCCTCGGCCATGTCCTCCTCGGTGGGGGCGTCGTCCTGGGTCAGCTTGAGCCGCCAGTATCCGGCGAAGTCGATGGCTCGCTTGTCGATGCCGCGGTCGTTGACCAGATGCCTGCGCAGCGCGCGGACCGCCCCCGACTCGCCGCCGAGCCAGGCGAACACCGATCCCTCCGGGAACACGGCGTCGCGCACCGCTTCGACCAGAGCGTCGCTGTGGCCGGGCTTGGCGTCGGCGCGGTGCAGCCAGTGCGTGGTCAGCGTCCCTCGGGTGTCGAAGCGTTGTTCGTCCTCGGTGCCGTTCACCTCGATGTATGCCACCGCGACGGCGTCTTCCGGCAACCACTCGATGATCGTGCTCATCGCGGGAAGGGCGGTGTCGTCACCGGCCAGCAGCACCCAGTCGGCGGCGCCGATCGAGTGGGAGAGCGCGACCGGCCGGGCGAACATGGTCGACGGGCCGAACACGCCGATCGTGTCGCCCGGCTTGGCCGAGGCCGCCCATCGCGTCGCTGGTCCGGCGTCCTCGTGCAGGACGAAATCGATGTCGATGGTGTTGCGTTCGGCATCGCGGGCGCGAATCGTGTAGCTGCGCATCCACGGGCGTTCGTCATCGGGAATCTCGTTGTAAGCCTGATACCAGGCCATGAGGTTGCCGTCGGCGTTCGGCTCGGGCAGTCGAGGGACGGCTTGGCCCGGGCGCGGAAAGTAGAGTTTCACCTGCTGGTCGGGTTCGGCGTAGACGAAATCCGCGAGATCGTCACCGGTGAGGGTGATTCGTGCCATATGTGGACTCACGCGTTTGGCGTCGGCCACATCGAGGAACCATACGGGCAGCTTGTCCATCAATACTCCGAATATATGTTGTGCCTGACATCGGCAAGGCGAGCCACCAATGGACCCCGTCGATCGGCCGGGCCCATTGGGTGACGGTCGGTCATGACCGACGCGCGGCGGCGGGACTCCCAGCTTGGAGCCAGCCCCGCCGCCGCGGCTTCCCCTGATAGGCTTAGGTCGTAAAGTCTTTACCCGGATACAGTACTTTACGCAGTAAGGAGTTGCAAGTTGGTGGTCTTCGCAGGCCAGGGTGACGTGCGCCGGTCAATGGCCTTGTTGTGGCGTGCGGAAGCCGCCGACGGCGTTCGGACGGGTCCTGGCCCGAAGCCGGGGCTCAGCGTGGACATGATTCTCGACGCCGCCATCGCCGTCGCCGACGAGGTGGACATGGCCGGACTGTCCATGCGGGCGGTCGGGGAGCGGCTGGGACGCACCGCCATGGCGCTGTACACCTACGTGCCGAACAAGGGCGAGCTTGTCGACCTGATGTACGACCGGACGCTGGGAGAGTTGCCCACCGAGTACGACCTGGCCGTCGGCTGGCGGGCCGCGCTGACCACTTGGGCGGAGAACGTCTGGTCGCTCTATCTGCGCCATCCGTGGGTGCTTCAGGTCTCGCAGGTTCGACCAGTGCTGGGGCCCAACGAGTACGTCGTCCTGGAGGCTCTGCTCCGCATCCTGCGTGAGACCGGGCTGAAAGGTCCGGTACTCAGGCATGTCGTCGGGGCACTCTTCCACTTCGTGCGCGGCGCGGCGCAGACGGTGGCCGAGTCGAGGCAGGCGCCCACGGCCACCGGCGTGTCCGACGAGGAGTGGTGGTTCGCCCGGTCGGCGCTCCTGCGCGAGGTGGCACCCGACTTCGCCGAGCGGTTCCCCATGGTGACCAGCCTTGAGGCCGACGGTGCGCCGCGGCCCGAGGACGACACGAAGCCCTATCTCGAACAAGAAGCCGAGCAACTTTTCGATATCGGCCTCGACATCATCCTCGACGGTATAGCGGCGGCGATGGCCAGGGCGTGATCTCCATCGCGCGTCATCGCTGAGCAGTTCTGATTGTTCACAAAAGATACGTGTGGGGTATTCTTTTGCGCGCTTCCGACAATGCGGAGTCGATTATATCGACCATTTGGGGGTGTGTGATCGCCAGGTTTCCTTGTCACCACCTGGCGTCCGTGGTAGATGTTGATACGGGATAGGGCGACCCGCGGTAGCGACATGGCATGAAAGTCATACGCCCGGACGGACAGTGATACTCATGGGGAGAGTAATGTTGCCGCATTCCTCGGAAGAGGTCAGTCGTAGAAGCCTGCTGCCCGCGCAGCGAACAGGCAAGGGAAATCCGCATGTGCGTAACGCGCGCACTGACAATGGGATTCTCACCACCCGTGTCGGCCTCATGATTCCGAATTTGTTGGCCTTCGACCGGTGGGAACGAGCGGGCCACCAGATATTCCGGATCGTGGACTCGTCGGCCTGGTGTCTCGGTGACTGGCTGCTCTACGGCCAGGAGCAGTACGCCGACAGGTACCGGCAGGCGGTCGAGGCCGCGGGGCTCGACTACCAGACGCTTCGGAACTACGCCTGGGTGGCCAGGAAGTTCGAACTCGACCGACGGCGGCACGGGTTGAGCTTCCAGCACCATGCCGAGGTGGCGGCGCTGCCTGCGCAGGAGCAGGACCAGTGGCTCACCCGCGCGGAACAGGCGAGGTGGTCGAGGAACCAGCT
Source organism: Alloactinosynnema sp. L-07 (assembly GCF_900070365.1). NCBI lineage: Bacteria > Bacillati > Actinomycetota > Actinomycetes > Pseudonocardiales > Pseudonocardiaceae > Alloactinosynnema > Alloactinosynnema sp. L-07. The sequence continues at coordinate 1,765,800 of NZ_LN850107.1, forward strand.
GCGCAATCAGATCCGGGAAAGTCGCAAGCTGGGCGGCGACCACAAGGTGGACAACGCCGCCCTGCCGAGGCTCAATGTCGAGCAGGAGCGGATCGAACGCTGGCGCAAGGCCGCCCGGATCTCCGACACCGCGTTCGAGCACTGGGTGCTAACGGCCCTGGACAGCGCCGCGACCCAGGAACTCGAAGAGGCCGCGGGCTGATCACGGGCGGGTGGTGGGACAGTCGAACCGGCCGTCCCACCACCGCTCGGCTACTTCGTCCCGCTGATCAGTCCGTGTGGTGTCCACGTTCGGCCGGGATGCCGCTCGACGGTGGAGAATCCGGCCGCCCGCAGCCAGGTCTCGTACTGGCCCCACCGGTAGATCGTGCTGCTTTTGGCGGGCAGTGTGGCGAAATAGACATTGTCGAGGGCGGCATAGAGCGGACCGTCACCGCTGTCGTCGGCCATCGCGCTGAACACCATGACACGGCCGCCTGGCGACAGCGCTTCGCAGGCTTTCCTGAGCAGGGATTCGTTCTCCTCCGGTGACCAGATCACCAGTTGGTTGGCGAACAGCACACAATCGTGACCCCGCGGGTACTCGTCGGCGAAGATGTCGCCCTCCAGCACCGTTATCACCTCGGTGAGGTTGCTCTCCGCGACCTTCTTCCGTGCGATCTCCACCGCCCCCGGCAGGTCCAGGACGGTGAACTCGACCCCGGGATTCGCCCGCGCGAGCGCGATGGCGTTGACCGCGTCGCCGCCGCCGACGTCCAGCACCCGGCGCACACCGGTGAGGTCGGCCTTGTCGATCAAGATGGGGTTCGACAGCCTCGACCACGACCGCATGCACCGGTAGAACAGCTGCTCGGCTCCCGGGTTGGCGGCCAGCCGGTGGTAGAGATCGCCGCCTTCGCCGTCGAACCTCCGCAGGCCGACGTTGGTGTTCTGGCGCAGCGATTCGACGAAGTCGACCTCGACCGGAAGTACGATCTCGGACTCAAAGGTGACGAGGTCCTCGATGATGTCCCACGAGTCGCTGTCGAACATCTCGGTGAGCAGGTCGGCGTTGCGGTAGCGACCATCCTCCCGGACAGTGAGCCCCAGTGAGGTCGTTCCGAGAAGCAGGATCTCGGCCGGGCGGGTTTGCAGGTCGAGAGCGTCGGCGATCTCCGCGCTGGTGCTGCCGGGCAGGCGGTCGAGCAGCGGGAACAGGCCCAGCGAACATCCGGCGTTGAGCATTTGGAACGCCGATGAGCCGAAGAGGACGCGGATGAGATCCGTTGAGGTCAGAGCACTCACAGTCGTCATGTGTCACTTTCCATGGTGGCGTGGGAGGGACGCGGGTCAGGTCACTTGCGCCCTGGCGTGGGGCAGGTGTTCGTGGTCCCCGCGCGCCACGGTCTCGCGTATACGGTCCATCGCGTCCCAGACGTCAACGAAACTGGTATAGGCGGGTGAGGGGCCGATGCGGAGGCGGTCGGGCATCCGGTAGTCGCATACGACGCCGCCGGTCGTGGCGAGCGCCCGGCAGATGCGCCAGGCGTCCGGATGCTCGAACGACACGTGTGATCCCCGGACTCGGGGATCCGCGGGCGATGCCAGGCGAAATCCGAGCGGGACGAGCCATTGCTCGCCGAGCGCGGCGACCAGCCTCGTCAACCGCATCCCCTTGTCTCGTAACCGGTCGACGCCCGCTTCCTCGATGAGGGTCAGCGCGGGATCGATGGCGGCGAGGGAGAGTAGGGGCGGGGTGCTGACCAGGAATCGCTCGATCCGCTCCACCGGGTCGTACGCGACGCCCATGTCGAACTGGTCGCGCTGGCCGAACCAGCCCCAGATCGGCTGACGCAGAACTGAGTGCAGCTCACGGCGCACATAGAGGAACGCGGGAGAACCTGGTCCGCCGTTGAGATACTTGTAGGTGCAGCCCACAGCCAGATCCGCCCCGGCGGCGTCGAGGTCGATCGGCACCACACCCGCGGCGTGGGACACGTCCCAGAGCACGAACGCTCCGGCCCGCCTGGCCATGTCGTTGACCGTACCCATGTCCATCAACGCGCCACACCGGTAGGCGACGAGGGACAGCACCACCAGCGCCACGTCGTCGTCCAGCGCCGCGCGCAGGTCAGCCGGTTCGAGTCCGTTGTCCATATCGGACCGGATGGTGCGCACGCTCAGGCCGCGCGAATCCGCCAGCCCCTGCATGATGTAGCGGTTCGTCGGGAAGTCCTCGGCGTCGATCACGATCGTCCTGCGCTTCGGGTTGGCATCGAGCGCGGCGGACGCCAGCTTGAACAGGTTGACCGAGGTCGAGTCCGACACCACCACTTCGCCGGGGCGGGCCCCCAGGACGTGCTCGGCGAGCCGGTCGCCCAGTCGGTTCGCCCAGTCGATCCAGGTGTGCCACGAGCGGACCAGCCCGGTACCCCAGCCCTCGCGCACCACGCGGTCGAGAAAGGCGGGGGTCGCGGCAGGCAGCCGCCCCAGGGAGTTTCCGTCGAGGTAGATCATCGCCGGTTCGGAGTTGACGAACTGGTCGCGCAAGCCCGCGAGCGGGTCAGCGGAGTCCAGTTCTTCTGCGAGTTCGCGCCCGATGGGACCTGTCACGGGATACCTTTCTCCAGGGCCGCCGGTCATATCGTTGATCGCACGGACCACAGCTCTGGAAAGAACCTGTGCTCGGCGATGCCCTTGAGCCATGCCACGCCGTGCGTGCCGCCGCTGCCCGGTTTGGCGCCGAGCATGCGCTGCACTGTCACCAGGTGGGTGTAGCGCCATCGCGCGAACTGGTCGGCGGTGTCCATCAGGCCTTCCGCGAGCAAGTAGAGCCGTCGGTGGCCGCCAGGGTCGGCGTAGACCGCCCGCCATGCCGACTCCACGGCGTCGTCGGGCTGGTACGGCACGGCGAAGTCCCGTCGCAGGCACCGGTCGGGGATGTCGAACCCGGCCCGGCTCAACAGGCCCAGTGCCTCGTCGTAGAGGCTCGGCTCGCGCAGTTGCGCGTCGATGTCGTGGTAAGCCGGGGACTTGCCGTGGGGGATGGCCATCGCGGGGTTCTTGTTGCCCAGCAGGAACTCCAGGCGCCGGTAGGAGACCGATTGGAATCCTGACGCGTTGCCGAGCACATCGCGGAATTCGGCGAACTCGAGCGGGGTGAGCGCGGCCAGCACGTCCCACGAGGCCAGCAACACGTCCTGTATCCGCGAAGCCCGTCGAAGCGTCCACAGCGCGTCCTCGACCGCGTCCTTCGCCAGTTGTCCGCGAGCCGTGCCGAACTCGGTGCGCAGCAAGTCGAAGAGCAGCTCCTTGACCTGACTCATGACGATGAACGCGGGCTCGGTGAGCGCCTTCGTCCGTGGACGCCGCAATTGGAGCAGTTCGTCCATTCGTGCGTACTCGACAAACGGTGTGTTCCCCGTGGGGAACTCGGTCTGGGGCCCGCCTCCGGTCTGCTCGGCCTGACGCCTGCGGATCTCCTCGGAGAACAGCGGGCACTGCTGGGTCTGTTCGTTCATCGCTGCTGCGTCCATGCCGCGGCACCCGTCCTTCCGATCGGAGTGGGGATCATCATTTGGGCCAGGACGGCGTCGCCGAGCCGGGTTCCCGGCACGCCGAGGTCATAGGGCAGGTCGAAGTGGTCGCGGTTGGGTGCGACCACCTCGGTGACCCGGGTCCGCGTCCGCAGTGCCGCGGCCATTCGGTCGTGCTGGCGGATGTACTCGCCGGTCTCGTTGCCGCCGCGGGCGATGACGACGGGCGGCAGGTTCGGCGGCAGCCAGTGCAGCGGGCTGTTGCGCAGCGCGGTGGAGTCGTCCATACCGAGCGCTCGGTTGATGTAGGTGTTCCGGACGGGTTCCAGGTCGTACATTCCGCTGAGCAGGGTTGCCCCCGCGATGTCGACATCGCGGGTGGCGATCATCGCCATCGCGGCCAGGTGCGCTCCGGCCGAGGTGCCGGTGAGGTGAATCCGATCAGGTGCGAATCCGAGTTCCCGCGCGTGGGCGCGCAGCCATCGCAGGCTGCGGCGGACCATCGCGACGATCTCGTCGATGCCCACCGCGGGCGCCAACCCGTAGCCGACCGCGGCGAAGGCCGCACCCGCACGGAGAAACGCTGGTGCGGCGAAGGCCGAGCTGTCCTTGGTCACGTCCTGCCAGTTGCCGCCGTGTACGAAGACTTGCAGCGACGCGTGCGGCGCCCGCGCGGGAAAGAAGTCCAAGGTCTCGTCGGGGTGCGGGCCGTAGCGCAGATCGGTCAGGGCCATCGCGTCGCGGCGGGCCGCGGCGCTGAGCTCGCGGTACTCGTCGAGGTAGGCGGCCAGGCTGGGCACGCACGAGCTGGGGGAGTACTGCCGGTCCAGCGTCGCTTGGTCCCAATTCCTCCAGTCATTCGTGTCGATCACGTCGCCACCGCGGGGGGCTGGATCCCGTAGGCGGCGCACGCCTTGTCGAACTGGGTGACGAGAACGGGGTCGACGCCGCGGGCTCCTTTCCAGTAGCGGGAGCCGAAGCGGGTCGCGTAGACCATGAACCAGTCCTCCCGACCTGAGAGGAACAGCACGTCGTGGACAGCCATCGAACGGATCGCGAACAGGGGCACGGGGGACCGGCTGACCGCGAAGTCTGGGTTGCGGGCCGCCACCTCGTCGCAGTCCTGGTGGAACTGGCCGATCATCATGCCGCGGTGCACGCTCTCCGACTTGACGGCGGCATGGGCTTGGTCGAGCACTTCGAGGGAGTCGCGGGCGAGATCGGGTAGCACGACCAGCAGTGCGTGCAGGTTCGGGTTGCTCGCCTTCCACTCGATGTCGTCGAACTCGTCGAGGGCACACCGCATCAGCTCGGTCATCAGTGCCGCGCTGGGCGAAGACCCGACCAGTCGCACCCTGGTCTCCAGTGAACCCATGCGCTGGGCGGGCTCGACGAACGGGCACACCGGTCCGGGGCGTCCGATCAGGCTGTGCGGCCGGGTGATGTAGGTCCCCAGCCAGTCCTCGACGAGCACCAGCGCGTGGTCGATGCTCACGGGTAGTACATCGGTCAACATGGTTCCCTCGCCCGCTAGTTTTCGGATTCGGTCAGCGAGAAGCTCCGGTTCACGATCGGCCATCGCCCAGTTCCTGAAGTCTGGCGGCCAGCAGGCGTCCGACTTCGGCCAGCGAGGTAGGCCTGGTCAACATCGTGCCGTGTTCGCCCGGGATCACATGCATCTCGATCGCCCCGGAAACGAACGGCCGCCAGGCTTTCGCGGTCACATCGGGTTCTTGCTGATCGGTCGTCGTCAGGAGCAGGAGATCGCCGTGGAACTTCTCGGGGGCGTAGTCGATCAGCAGGTGCGTGTTGTTGGCGGAGATCTCCATGATCGACCGCAGTCGGTGCTCTTCGAGATTCGACAGCGCGCTGCCCTGCTCGCGCAGGATCGCCATCGTCGTGGCGAAGGTCAACGGCTCGCCGGTGGTCCTGGCCGAGTCGCCGTCCACCAGACCGACGAGGTACTGCAGGTGCTCGTGCAGCTGGCTGTCGTCGAGTTCGGGAACGTCGGCGTGGGTGAGTCCCTTCCAGCCAGGGAACACGTCGAGCACCGCGAGCAGCGCCACGGACTCGCCGCGCCGCTGTAGCTCGGTGGCCATCGCGTGCGCCGCCAGGCCGCCGAAGGACCAGCCGAGCACGTGGTAGGGGCCCGCGGGCTGGACCAGCTGGATCTGGTCGGCGTAGTCCACCGCCATCTCCACCAGCGATGTCGGACGCGGCTCGGGTTTGCCCAGGCTGCGGGCTTGGATGCCGTAGATCGGGCGGCTCGGGTCGACGTGCTTGATCAACCCGGTGTAGGTCCAGCTGATCCCGCCGCCGGGGTGGACGCAGAACAGAGGCGGGTTCTCACCCCTGGCGCGCAGCGGCAGCATCACCTCGAAGGCGTCGCCCGCGTCGTCGACGTCGAGTCGGGTGGCGATGCCCGCGGGTGTCGCGGTCTCGAAGAGGGTGCGGATCCCGAGTTCGGCGCCGAACGTCGCCCGGATGCGGGCGATGAGCCTGGTGGCGAGCAGGGAATGCCCGCCCAGCTGGAAGAAGTCGTCGTCGACCCCGACTCGGTCCATGCCGAGTATCTCGGCGAAGAGCTCGCAGAGGACCTGTTCCTGCGGTGTCCTCGGCGCCCGGCCCGCGTTCTCGGTGTCGAAGTCCGGGGCGGGCAGCGCTGCCCGGTCCAGTTTCCCGTTGGCGGTCAGCGGGATCGCGGTCAGCGGGATGATCGCCGCGGGCACCATGTAGTCGGGCAGGTGGGCCCGTGCGTGATCGCGCAGTGCGGTGATGACCGCGCCGGTGGTGCGGTTGGTCACGGGGTTGTTGGTGTACGCGGTGAGCGGGGTGGCCGGGTTGGGCTTCGCGCCGGGCAGATAGAGGTCGGTGAGCGGGGCATCCGCGTCCTGCGGGGTAAGGAGGATGTCGACGGTGTCGGGCGTGGTGTTCCACGTGGCGTCGGCCCGGTAGCCGTGATCACATGCCAGGGCGTGAAAGGTTTCCAGGTCGGGGGAATCGACGGGCGTGGCCACCGAGAGCGTGTCGTCGTCGTGGACGGCACGGCTCAGTGCGGCCTCGTAGGTGAGTCGGGTGTTGGGGACGCCGGTGAGGCGTAGTGAGGTGGGTTTTTGGGTGGTGAGGTGGTTTTCGAGTGCTGCGAGGGTGGTCCATTGGAGGGTGGGTGCGTTGGTGAGGGAGTGGGGGTTGGTGCCTGTTTTGTGGAGGGTGACGTCGTAGCGGTGTCGGGTGAGTTCGTTGTGGTGGTGTCCGCGTTTGACGCGGATGTTGGTGGCGGTGATGTCGTTGAGGTGGTGGGGGAGGTTGACGAAGAAGTCGGGGTCGACGAGGAGTTCCTTCTCCAACAGGACGGCGTGCTCGACGGCGCCGCGCACGGCCGCGGCATCGTGAGGCGTGTCGGCGCGGTGGGCGTGGATGGCGGTGGTGAGGGTGCGTAGCAGGCGTTTGTTGCGGATGTCGCCGAGGAAGATCGTTCCGCCGGGGGTGAGCAGGTGCAGTGCGTTGGTCAGTACTTCGACGAGGTAGGCGGTGTTGGGGAAGTACTGGACCACCGAGTTGAGGATGACGGTGTCGAAGCCCGCTGGGAGCCCTCCCGGGTCGTGAGCGGCCTGGGTGCGTAGCCGCACCCGCCCGGCCAGTTCCGGGTCGCCGTCGACGTGCCCCTGCAACGCCCCGATGACCGAGTCGGAGAAGTCGGTTCCCCAGTACGACTCGGTGTGGGGGGCGAGTTGGGAGAGCAGGAGCCCGGTGCCGACACCGAGTTCCAGCACGTGCCGCGGTCGAGTCTCCAGAATTCGTTCCACGGTGGCGCCGCGCCACTCCCGCATCTGGTCCAGCCCGATCGGCCTGCCGTCATAGCTGCTGTTCCAGCCGACGAAGTCCTCGCCGAACGCCGCGGCCTCCGGTCCGGTGTAGAGGGAGTCGTAGAGCTGTCGCCATTCGCTGATCTGGTCGTTCTCGGTTTGTTCGTCGCGGGTGTCGGTGGCGGTGGCGGTGTCGGGGACGACGTAGGCGATGAGCCGGTGGTCGTCCTGTCGGTCTTGGCGGACGATGACGGCGGCATGGGCGATGCCGGGGTGTCGGGTCAGGACGGTTTCGATTTCGCCTGGTTCGATGCGGAAGCCGCGGAGTTTGACCTGGTCGTCGGTGCGGCCGAGGTAGTCCAGGTCGCCTTGGGCGGTCCACCTGGCCAGGTCGCCGGTGCGGTACATCCGGCCGCCCGCTGGGCCGTGTGGGTCGGCGACGAAGCGTTGTGCGGTGAGGCCGGGTTGGTGGAGGTAGCCTTGTGCGACACCGGTTCCGGCGATGTAGAGCTCGCCCGCGACACCGGGCGGAACCAACCGCAGACTCCTGTCGAGCACGTAGGCGCGCATGCCCGCCATGGGCCTGCCGATGGGCACAGACGGCCCCACTTGGTCCGATGGCTTCACCGGGTGGCAGGTGGCGAACGTGGTCGTCTCCGTCGGGCCATAGCCGTTGACCAGAACAGTGTCGGGACAGACATCGAGCACTCGGCGGACCGACGCCGGTGACACAGCTTCACCACCGGTCCAGACCTGGCGCACACCCCTGATGCAGTCCGGGGCGTGATCGGCGAGGACCGTGAACAGCGAACTTGTCAGCCACAGCGCCGTGATCGAGTGCTCGGTGATCACCTGCTTGAGCACGTGGACATCGAGGTCGCCGGGCGATGCCACGACTACTTGGCCGCCGCCCAGCAGCGGGACCCACAGCTCGAAGGTCGACGCGTCGAACGCCGTTGACGAGTGCAGCAGGACGCGTCGCCGCGCGTCGCTGTCCCAGTGCGGGTCCGCGGCGAGGTTTGCCACGTCGCGGTGGGTTACGCCGATACCTTTCGGACGCCCTGTCGACCCTGACGTATACATGACGTAGGCGAGTTGGTCCGGATCGACCAGGATGGCGGGGGCGTCGTCGCGCTGGGCCTCGGCGTCGACAGTGAGGATGTCGACGCCTTCGGGAATCCGATTGGGCGCGGGCGCCTTGTCGACCAGCAGCAGCCGCGTTCCGGTCTCGGCCAGCACTAGATCGATCCGAGTGGCCGGGTACCGCGGATCGAGCGGCACATAGGTTCCACCCGCCTTCAGCACCGCCAGGATGGCCACCACCAAGCCGATCGACCGGTCGAGCAGCAGCGCCACCGGGTCGCCATGGCGGACACCTCGGGAGATCAGGACATGTGCCAGCGCGTTCGCTCGCGCGTCCAGTTCGGCATAAGCCACCGTCGTGTCGTCGAACGTCACCGCCGGGGCGTTCGGCGTGGCGGCGGCCTGGGCGGCGAACAGCTCCGGCAGGCTCTGGTCCCAACCGGCGACCTCGGCGCCCCCGTGCGCGGCGGTCAGGGTCCGCTGGTCCTCAGCGGTGAGCAGGTCGATGGTTCCGATGGGCTGGTCGGGGTCGCCGACCGCGACGCTCAGCAGACGCAGCCAGCGTGCGAACAGGGCCTCGACCGCGCTCTTGTCGAAGAGGTCGTCGGCGTACTCGACGACGCCGAAGATCCCCTGGGGCTCGCCCGCGGCACTCCGCCGCTCAGCCAGGCTGAAGAACAGGTCGAACTTGGCGGTCCCCGTCCGTCCCGGCGCGATGTCCACTCGGAGCCCGGGAAGGTCGAACACGCCCTCCGGGGCGTTCTGCAGCGCGAGCATGATCTGGAACAGGGGATGGCGGGCCAGTGACCTGGTCGGGTTCAGCACCTCGACGAGGTACTCGAACGGCACGTCCTGGTGGGCGTAGGCCGCCAGCGCGGTGTCGCGGACCCTGGCGACGAGTTCGGTGAAGCTCGGGTTGTTCGAGGTGTCCGTGCGCAGCACGAGAGTATTGACGAAGAATCCGACGAGGTCGTCGAGCGCTTGGTCGGTGCGCCCGGCGATCGGGCTGCCGATCGGGATGTCCTCGCCCGCGCCCAGCCGCGACAGCAGGGCGGCCAGCCCGGCCTGCAGCACCATGAACAGGCTGGCGCCTGCTTCCATGGCCACGTCCATCAGCCGCCGGTGCAGCCCCGCGTCAACCTCGACCATGACGTAGTCGCCGCGGTAGGACGCGACCGGGGGCCGCGGTCGGTCGCTGGGCAGGGTGAGCTGTTCTGGCAGACCGGACAGCTGTCCGACCCAGTACTCGATCTGCGCGGCGAAGAGGCTGTCGGGGTCGTCCTGGTCGCCCAGCAGTTCGCTCTGCCACAGGGTGTAGTCGGCGTAGTGGACGGGCAGCGGCGCCCAGTCAGGCGACTCGCCTTGGCAGTGCGCGGCGTAGGCCATGGTCAGGTCGCCGGACAGGGGGCCGAGCGACCACCCGTCGCCCGCGATGTGGTGCACCACCACCAGAAGCACGTGCTCGTCGGGCGAGAGCGCGAAGAGCACGGCGCGCAGCGGCGGTTCGGCGGCCAGGTCGAATCCCCGTCGGGCCGTGTCGTCGAGCAGGCCGGACAGTTCCGCGTGGCTCGTCGACACGACCGGCAACTCCGGGCGGGCCGCGCCGACGTCGAGGATGTGCTGACAAGGCCTGCCATCGGCTTCGGGAAAGATCGTGCGCAGGCTCTCGTGTCGATCCACCACGTCGCCGAGGGCGGCCACCAGCGCCGACCGGTTCAGCGAGCCGACCAGGTGCAGGGCGAGCGGGATGTTGTAGGTGGCGCTCGCGCCTTCCATCTTGTGGATGAACCACAGCCGCCGCTGGGCGAAGGACAGCGGCATCACCTCAGGTCGCGTCCGCCGCGCCAAGCCCAGTCTGCTCGGCCCGGCCACGTGCAGGTTGGCGGCGATGCCCGCCGGGGTGGCGGTCTCGAACAGAGTGCGGAGACTCAGCTCGACGCCGAAGGTTGTGCGGATGCGCGCGATCAGCCGGGTGGCGAGCAGGGAATGTCCGCCCAGCTCGAAGAAGTTGTCCTCGGCACCCGTCCTGGCCAACCCCAGCACCTGGGCGAACAGGTCGCACAGGATTTGCTCCTGGGGCGTGCGCGGATCGCGGGTCGACCCCGCGGCGGCGAAGTCCGGCGCGGGCAGGGCGCGACGGTTGAGTTTTCCGTTGGGCGTGAGGGGAAGCGCGGTGATGGGGATGATCGCCGCGGGAACCATGTAGTCAGGCAGCAGGCGGCGTGCGCGTTCCTTGAGTTCGCTGACAAGCTTGCCGGTGTCGCGGCCTGCCGCGGGGTTGTTGGTGTAGCCGGCAAGTGGTATCGCCCGGGCGGGGCTCGTGGTGGGGAGATACAGGTCGGCGGGAACCCGGTCGCCGACGTCGGTGCGGGACGCGAACACGATGTCGACGGTGTCAAGCGTGCTGTTCCAGGTGGCGGCGGCCCAGTACGCGTACTTGTGCGCCAGCTCGTGGAAGGTCTCGATATCGGGTGCGATGGGCGTCTGAGGAGACTGCGGAAGCGGTTCGCCGTCGTCGATCGCTCGGGTGAGCGCGATCTCGTGGGTGAGTCGGGTGTTGGGGACGCCGGTGAGGCGTAGTGAGGTGGGTTTTTGGGTGGTGAGGTGGTTTTCGAGTGCTGCGAGGGTGGTCCATTGGAGGGTGGGTGCGTTGGTGAGGGAGTGGGGGTTGGTGCCTGTTTTGTGGAGGGTGACGTCGTAGCGGTGTCGGGTGAGTTCGTTGTGGTGGTGTCCGCGTTTGACGCGGATGTTGGTGGCGGTGATGTCGTTGAGGTGGTGGGGGAGGTTGACGAAGAAGTCAGGGTCGATCAGGAGTTCTTTTTCGAGGATGACGCTGTGCTCGATGGCACGCCGCAGCACCGAGGTCTCCACGGACGACTCGGCGCGGTGGGCGTGGATGGCGGTGGTGAGGGTGCGTAGCAGGCGATTGTTGCGGATGTCGCCGAGGAAGATCGTTCCGCCGGGGGTGAGCAGGTGCAGAGCGTTGGTCAGTACTTCGACGAGGTAGGCGGTGTTGGGGAAGTACTGGACGACCGAGTTGAGGATGATCGTGTCGAAGTGGTCCGCGGGGAGTCCGCGGGTGTCATGCGCGGCCTGGGCCAGGAGGTGAACCCGTTCGGCCAACTGGGGCCGGTCATCGACGTGGCCCCGCAGCGCCGCGATGACCGAGTCGGAGAAGTCGGTTCCCCAGTAGGACTCGGTGTGGGGGGCGAGTTGGGAGAGCAGGAGCCCGGTGCCGACACCGAGTTCCAGCACGTGCCGCGGCCGTGTCTCCATGACGCGTTCGACCGTCTTGGCCTGCCATTCGCGCATGTGCTCCGCTGGGATCGGCTGCCCGTCGTAGCTGCTGTTCCAACTCGCGAAGTCCGCACCGAACGGCGCCGCCTCGGCGGTGGCGTAGACGGAGTCGTAGAGCTGCCGCCATTCGCTGATCTGGTCGTTCTCGGTCTGTTCGTCGCGGATGTCGGTGGCGGTGTCCGGGACCACGTAGGCGATGAGCCGGTGGTCGTCCTGCCGGTCTTGGCGGACGATGACGGCGGCGTCGGCTACCTGGCCGTGTCCAGTTAGGACGGTCTCGATCTCGCCTGGTTCGATGCGGAAGCCGCGGAGTTTGACTTGGTCGTCGGTGCGGCCGAGGTAGTCCAGGTCGCCTTGGGCGGTCCACTTCGCCAGGTCGCCGGTGCGGTACATCCGGCCGCCCGTGGGGCCGTGTGGGTCGGCGACGAAGCGTTGTGCGGTGAGGCCGGGTTGGTGGAGATATCCTTGTGCGAGGCCGGTTCCGGCGATGTAGAGCTCGCCCGCGACACCGGGCGGCACCAACCGCAGGCTCCTGTCGAGCACGTAGACGGCGGTGTTCGCGATCGGCTTGCCGATCAGCGGTGCGCTGGACCCCGCGGTCAGGACCGCGCTGGTCGACCAGATGGTCGTCTCCGTCGGACCGTAGAGGTTCACGACCTCGGACCCGAGCTCACACAGTGCGTCGGCGAGCCGGGCAGGTAGTGCCTCGCCACCGACCAGGATCCGCAGCCCGCGCAGGCCGTCCGGATCGTGCGACACCAGCAGCTGCCACAGCGACGGTGTCGCCTGGGCGACAGTGACCCCGGCATCCCCGATCAGTTTGAGCACCGCGGCGGGCTGTGGCACGGCTTCCCGGGGCGCCACCACGACCGCGGCTCCGCTGAGCAGCGGCAGGTAGATCTCCAGCCCCGCGATGTCGAACGCGATCGTCGTCACGGCCAGCAACCGGTCCGACGGGTCGAGCGGGACGTTCTCGGCCATGGCGTCGAGGAAGTTAACCAGGGCGCGGTGCGTGACGACGACGCCCTTGGGCTGTCCGGTCGAACCCGACGTGTAGATCACGTAAACGGGCATCGCTCCGGTGAAGGTGACGTCGGGCGGCGTGGCGGGCTGTGCGTCCACCAACGCCCCCGTGCGGGGGTCGTCCAGCGCCAACCGGGGCACCCGGTCAGGGTCGGCCAGCGCGTCGCCGATGCCGTTCACCGTCACCAGGAGCGCGGGCCGCGCGTCGCCGAGCATGTAGTCGACGCGGGCCGCGGGGTGCTCGGGGTCCAGCGGCAGATAGGCCGCTCCGGTCTTCAGCACGGCCAGCAAGGCGACCACCAGCTCGCTCGCCCGGGGCAGGGCCAGCGCCACGATTGTGCCCGGACGGGCGCCCTCGCGTCGGAGCACGTGGGCGAGCCGGTTGGCCCGCTCGTCGAGTTCCCGGTAGGTCACCGCCGTCTCGCCCGCCACCACCGCCACGGCGTTCGGGGTGGCCGCCGCCCGCTCTTGGAACAACTCGGGCAGACAGGCGTCGTAAACGGGGCGAGCTGTGTCATTCCAGGTTCGCGACACCCGCACGTGCTCTTCGGCGGTGAGCACATCGATGTGGCTGAGCGGCCGATCGGGCGCGCTGACCGCGGCCTCCAGCAGCCGCACCCACCGGGAGAACAGCGTCCGTACGGAACTCGCGTCGAACAGGTCGCCCGCGTACTCCACCGCGCCGGTGATCCCGCCCGGCGTGCCGTCGGCGCGGCGCTGCTCCACGAGGCTGAAGAACAGGTCGAACTTGGCCGTCCCCGTCCGTGCCTGCGCGATGCTCACCCGCACGTCCGGCAGCTCGAACACGCCTTCCGGCGAGTTCTGCAGCGCCAGCATCACCTGGAACAGTGGATGGTGGGCCAGCGACCGGGTCGGATTGAGGACCTCGACCAGGTATTCGAATGGCACATCCTGATGGGAGTAGGCCGCCAGCGACGTCTCCCGGACTCGGCTGACCAGCTCGGCGAACGTCGGGTCGCCCGAAGTGTCGGTGCGCAGGACCAAGGTATTGACGAAGAACCCGATCAGGTCGTCGAGCGCCTGGTCGGTGCGCCCGGCGATCGGGCTGCCGATCGGGATGTCCTCGCCCGCGCCCATCCTGCTGAGCAACGTGGCCAAGCCCGCCTGCAGCACCATGAACAGGCTGGCGCCGGTCCGGCGGGCCACGGTCACCAGCGCGTGGTGCAGTTCGGGGCTGAGGTCGACGGTCAGGAAGTCGCCCCGGTAGGAGGCCACCGGCGGGCGTGGCCGGTCGGTGGGCACCCGCACCTGTTCCGGCAGGTCCCTGAGCGCCTCGGTCCAATAGGCGACTTGGGCGGCGAGCAGGCTGCCGCGGTCGTGCTGGTCACCGAGCAGCTCGTTCTGCCACAGCGTGTAGTCCGCGTACTGCACGGGCAGTGGCGCCCAGTCCGGCGCCGCGCCGCGCGAGCGCGCCGTGTAGGCACGCGCCAGGTCGGCGGCGAGGGGGCTCAGCGACCAGCCGTCCCCGGCGATGTGGTGCAGGACCAGCAGCAGGACGTGTTCCTGGGGTCCCAGCACGAACAGGTGCGTACGGATGGGTGCCTGCGTGCCGAGATCGAAGGTCTGCCGTGCGGCCGACTCCGACAGCGCGGGCAGGTCGGTTTCGACGGTCTCGGTGACGGTCATCGCCGGACACGCCGTATCGGGGTCGAGCACCACCTGCCGTGGCACCCCACCGACGTCCGGGAACACGGTGCGCAGACTCTCGTGCCGGGTGATCACATCGTGCAGGGCCGCCCGCAGCGCCGAGTGGTCCACTTCTCCGGAGAACCGCAGTGCCATCGGGATGTTGTAGGTCGCGCTGGGCCCCTCCAACTGGTGCAGGAACCAGATCCGGCGCTGCGCGAACGACAGCGGCATCGGGTTCGGGCGCTCGTATGGCGTCAATGTGGGCCGCACCGGCCCGCCGTCACCGAGTCGCCCCGCGATGCCCGCGGGCGTCGGGTTCTCGAACAGCGTGCGCAGTCCCACCTCGACACCGAACGCGGCGCGGACCCGCGCGGTGAGCCGGGTCGCCAGCAGCGAGTGGCCGCCCAAGTCGAAGAAGTCGTCGTCGACGCCGACTTTGGCGATTCCCAGAACCTGCGCGTACAGGTCACACAGGATTTGTTCCTGCGGCGTGCGCGGGGCACGGCCGAACCCGAACTCGGCGAAGTCCGGCGCGGGCAGCGCGGCACGATCGAGTTTTCCGTTCACTGTCAACGGAAGCTCGTCGAGCGCCACGATCGCCGAGGGCACCATGTACTCGGGCAGTCGTTCGCGCGCGAAGCGCCGCAGCACGTCCGGGCGGGCCTCGGCGCCGGATGGCGCCACCACGTAGGCGAGCAGGCGCTGGTCGCCCGGCCGGTCCTGGCGGGCGACGACCGCGGCCCGCGCGACGTCGGGATGCTCGGTGAGCAGCGACTCGACCTCGCCCGGCTCGATCCGGAACCCGCGCACTTTGAGCTGGCTGTCCGCGCGCCCCAAGAATTCCAGGTCGCCATCGGTGTTCCAGCGCACCAGATCGCCGGTGCGGTACATCCGGCCACCCGCGGCGCCATGCGGGTCGGCGACGAACCGCTGCGCGGTCAGCGACGACTGGCCCAGGTACCCGCGCGCCAGCCCGCATCCCGTGGCGTACAGCTCGCCCGGCACGCCGGGCGGCACCAGCCGCAGACCAGGATCGAGTACGTAAAGCCGGACGTTGTCGACCGGGCGGCCGATCGGCGCCGCCTGCGGCCACTCGTCGACGTCGGCTGGGAGGGTGTGCGAGCTGAGCATCTGGGTCTCGGTGGGCCCGTAGTGGTTGTGCAGCCGCCTGCCGGGAACCTTGCGGTGGAAGTCCCGGACCTCGCGGCTCAGCGTCAGCGCCTCGCCTGCCTGCACGATCTCGGTAAGCAGCGGAAGATCGAGTCCCTGCGCGTTGGCCGCCTCGGCAAGCGCTTCCACCACCAGGTTCGGTGCGAGCAACTCGTTCACGTCGTGCTTGTCGAGCCACCGCGCGAACAACTCGGGGTCACGGCGCACGTCGTCGGATGGCACGACGAGGGTCTTGCCGTACAGCACCGCGGACAGGACCTCCTGCGCCGAGACGTCGAAGCTCAAGGCGGTGAACTGGGCGGTCCTGGTGCCAGGGCCGCCACCGAGCATCCGATGGTGCCACCGCAGCACGTTGGTCAGCCCGGCGTAGGTCATCATCACGGCCTTCGGCCTGCCGGTCGAGCCGGAGGTGTAGATGAGGTAAACCGGGTGGGCGCCGGCCAGCGGGCCGGTGCGCTCCGCGTCGGTCGGGTCGGCGTCCGAGCGCCCGGCGACCATGGTCACGGTGTCGGGATCGTCCAGCACCAGGGTCGGGACAACGCAGTCCTCGGGGACGCACCCGACCGTCTTCGTGCTGGTGATCAGCACGCTCGGTCCGGCGTTGTCCAGCATCAGCCGGATGCGCGAGGCCGGGTAGTCGGGATCGATCGGCAGATACGCCGCGCCCGCCTTGAGCACCGCGAGGATCGCGATCACGAACTCCGGGATGCGCGGCAGCGCCAGGGCAACGACGCTGTCCGGTCCGACCCCCCGCGCGATGAGCGCCCTCGCGAGTTGGTTGGCGCGGCTGTTGAGCTCCGCATAGGACAGGGCGGTGTCGTCGAAGCGCACCGCGGCCGCGTCGGGGGTGGCCGCCGCCTGGATCTCGAACGCGCCGGGCAGACTGGTCGCGCCGACGTCCTTGTCGGTGTCGTTGTACCCAGTCAGCGCCCGGTGCTCGTCCGCGCTCAGCAGGTCGATCCGTGCGAGCGGGGTATCAGGTTCGCTAGCCGCCAGTTCGAGTACCCGCACGAGCCGGGAGACGAGCGCGTCCGCGTAGTCCTGGTCGAACAGGTCGTCACGGTAGTCCAGGCGCAGGTACAGCCGCTTTCCCGGCGCGGCGACAAGCGTGAGCGGGTAGTGCGTCGCGTCGCGGCCGCGGTGCAGGGCGGGGCTGACCCGCAATCCCGCGTCCTGCCCGGGGGTGTCGCTCGCGTCGGGGTCATCCCACGGGTAGTTCTCGAACACCATCATGGTGTCGTACAACTCGCTCATCCCGGTCAGATGCTGGATCTGGGGCAGTCCGAGGTGGTGGTGCGCGGTGAGCGGGAACTGCTCTTCCTGCACCCGGTTGATCAAGGCCCGCAAGGTCTCGCCGGGGTCGATCCCCACCCGGACCGGGACCATGTTGATGAACAGGCCGACCATCGTCTCGACATCGGGGAACTGCGGCGGGCGCCCGGACACCACGGCGCCGAACATGACGTCGTGCTGACCGCTCATCCGGCTCAGCACGAGCGCCCACGCCGCCTGGATGATCGTGTTCAGCGTGACCCCGCCGCGTTGGGCCTGCTGGTGCAGCGCCCCCGTGACGGTCGCGGAAACCTCGACGACGACCCGCCGCGGCATCCGGGGTCCGCGGCCGGGGTCCGCGGGCGCGAGCCGAGTGGGCTGGTCGACCCCCCGCAGCGCGGCACGCCATGCCCGCTCGGCCGCGGGCCGGTCCTGCTGCCCGAGCCAGGTGAGGTAGTCGCGGAACGGGGTCACCGCGGGGAGGGTGGCTTCCGGGTCGGCGTAGAGCGCGAACAGCTCGCGGATCAGCACCGGCATCGACCAGCCGTCGAGCAGGATGTGGTGGCTCGTCATGACAAGGCAGTGCCGGTCAGCGCCCATCCGGACCAGGGTGAACCTGACCAGCGGCGGATCGGTCATGTCGAACCGACGCTCGTAGTCCACTGTGGTCAGTCGGGTGAACTCGGTGTCGGCGTCGCCATCGCTCAGTCCGGCGAGGTCGACCTCCGACCACGGCACCTGGACCCGCTGGGCGATGACCTGAAGGGGCTGACCGGAATCCACTTGCCGGAAACAGGCCCGCAGCGTCGGATGCCGGTTCACCAGCGACTGCGCGGCCACGCGCAGCGCCGCCCGGTTCAGCGGACCTGCGATGTCGAACACCTGCTGGACGGTGTAGACGTCCGGACTGTCCTTGTCGTACAGCGAGTGGAACAGCAGACCTTCCTGCATCGGGGAGAGCGGGAGGATGTCCGCGAGGCCCGACGGGTTCATTTCTGTGCCCTCCACATGCCTTCGATTTGGTCGATCTCGTGCTGCCCCAGAGCCGCGAGCGGGAAGTCGGACGGGGTATGGCCACCGATGCCGGGACGGCCGCCGTGGCTGACCAGTCCGCCGATGGCGTCGAACCACAGGCGTGCCAACGTCCGCACGTGGTGCTCGGACCACATTCCTGGCGCCCAGCTCCAGGTGGCTTCCAGTCGCGGCCCGTCAGGTCCGTCCAGTACCCAGGAGTTCACTTCGAGTCCATGGGCCAACGGCGTCGCCGGGTCGATGCCGCCGACCATCGCGCTCTCGTCGGCCACCTGCCAGCCGTCGTGTCCGTCTACAACGGACATTCCGGGGCCCGCGAACCGGCCTACGTAGTTGAAGCCGATCTGTGGGACCGGCAAGGCGGCCAGGTCCGGCCCGGTCGCCGGGTTGAGGTACCGCAGAAGACCGAAGCCGATCCCGTGGTCCGGCCCGGCACGCAGTTGCTCCTTGACCCGCTTGACCGCGTTTCCCACGGCCGCGGCACCCGCGACCACCTCGCCCCACGCCATCGGGCCGGGATCGAGCCGCACCGGGTACAGGCAGGTGAACCAGCCGACCGTGCGGGAGAGGTCGACCCCGCCGATCCGCTCCTCACGTCCATGGCCTTCCACGTCGATGAGGACCGAGTCACCGTCGCCGCGCCCATGGGCACGCCGCCAATGTGCGACCGCCAGTGCCAAGCCCGTCAGCAGAACATCCTGGACACCGGTGTGGAACGCGGCGGGCACACTGGTGAGCAGGGGAGCGGTCGTGGCCGTGGGCAGGACCGTGGTCAGCAGGCGCGCTTCGCCCGCCACGTCCTCGCGATGGAGCACCCGGTCCGACAGCACTGGGTCCGGTCCGCCCAGGACGTGCTTCCAGTGAGCGAGTTCCGCGACCCGGCCCGGTCGCCGGGCTTCCTCGAACTGCAGACTCGACCACCGGCGCAACGAGGTGCCCACCGGTTGCGGGCGCGGTGGGTTCCCGTCCGCGATCGCGCTCAGCGCCGAGACGAGGTCGGGCAGCAGGATGCGCCACGACACCCCGTCGACAGCGAGGTGGTGCACCAGGATCAGCAACCTGCCCGGCAGGCTCGCGCCGAGGTCGAACCACACGAACTGGGCCATCACCCCTGACTCGGGGACCAGTCGGGCCGCGGCTGCCCCCAGTTCCGCGGCGATCGACTCGCGCAGCGCGATGGGAGCCAGGCCGGTGGCGTCGACGCGGTGAACCAGGTCGGCCGCGGACATCGTGCCGACCGGCGTGACGCGCACCTCCCACGGCACGGTGCGCACCCGCGTCCGCAGGGCGTCGTGGTGGTCGAGCACCGCCTGAACCGCGCGAACCAGATCACGGGCGTTGAGGCTCGGCGGCGCGACGAGCAGGATCGATTGGTGGAAGCCGTCCAGCGGGCCGCCCCGATCACGCAGCCAGCCGATGATCGGCGTCGGTTCGAGCGCGCCGATCCCAGCGCCCGCGGGCTCCGGGGCCGTAGTGACCGTGTCTTGGGCGATCCGGGCGAGCCGCGCGATCGTGCGGTGCTCGAAGACATCCCGCACGGTGATCACCACACCGGCCGCCCGGGCTCGGCTGACCACTCTGATCGACACGATGCTGTCCCCACCCATGGCGAAGAAGTCGTCATCGGTTCCGATGCTCGCCAGGCCCAGCACCTCGGCGAACAGGTCACACAGGACCTGTTCCCGCGACGTCCGGGCCTCGCGGTGGCTCACGGTGGTGGTTGCCACGGGGTCGGGCAGCGCCGCCCGGTCGAGTTTGCCGTTGGTGGTCAGCGGCACCTGATCGATGGGCACCAGTGCCGACGGGAGCATGTACTCGGGCAGCCGCTCCCGCAGGAACTCGCGCACCGCGTCGACCCGCACCGCGGAGCCCGCCACCGGAACGGCGTAGGCGACAAGTCGGCCGTCGCGAGTGATCACCGCGGCCTGTGCGACGTCAGGGTGCGCGGTGAGGGCTGCCTCGACCTCGCCGGGCTCGATGCGGAACCCGCGGATCTTGACCTGGTCGTCCGCGCGCCCGAGGAACTCCAGCACGCCTTCGCAGGTCCACCGTGCCAGGTCACCGGTCCGGTACATCCGATCGCCGCCGTGGCCGTGCGGGTCGGCGACGAACCGGTGGGCGGTCAGCGCGGGCTGTCGAAGATAGCCCCGCGCCACACCGGTTCCGGCGATGTAGAGCTCCCCGGTCACGCCGGGCGGCACCAGCGCCAAGGTCGGCCCCAGCACATAGGTACGGGTGTTGGCCATGGGCCTGCCGATCGGCACGGTGTGGCCCGCCCGGTCGGGCGCCCGCACGGCGTGGCACGACGAGAATGTCGTCGCCTCGGTCGGACCGTATCCGTTCACCACCACCGTGTCGGGGCACGCCCGCAGGACTCGGTTGACCGCGGCCGGGGACAGCACGTCCCCTCCGGCCCAAACCTGCCGCACACCGGCGAAACAGCTGGGATCGTGTTCGGCCACCACATCGAAGAGCGCCGCGGTCAGCCACAACCCGGTCACCGACGACTCACGGATCGTCTTGGCGAGTCCGTGTGGATCCACCTCGCCCGGCGCGGCCACCCACAATTGCCCGCCGCGCAGCAGCGGCACCCACAGCTCATAGGTGGACGCGTCGAAAGCGGCGGGCGAGTGCACCAGGACGCGCTCTTGCGCACCGCCTCGCCAGCGGCTGTCCAGCGCCAGCGCGACGACGTTGCGATGGGTGACCGTGACGCCCTTGGGCTGCCCCGTCGAGCCGGAGGTGAACATGACATAGGCCGAGTCGTCCGGCGCGCGGCCCGCCACCGACAGCGGGGCACCAGACTCCTCGGCGATCAGCGACCGGGTGCCGGAGTCGTCGACGACCAACGTCGGAACCGACGCGGTTCCCGGCGCCAAGTGGGCCGAACCGGTGTCGGTGAGCAGCAGACTCGGCCGGGTGTCGCGGAGCATGAATTCGATACGCGCGGCGGGGTAGCGGGAGTCGAACGGGATGTAGGTCCCACCGAGCTTGAGCACGGCCAGGATCGAGACCACCAGGTCGGCGGATCGCCCCATCAGCAGGCCGACCGAGTCGCCTGAGCGCACCCCCCGCGACGCCATGACGCGGGCGAGCCGGTTCGCCGACGAGTCGAGTTCGGCATAGGTCAGCTCGGTGTCGGCGAAGACGAGCGCGGACGCCTCGGGGGTCGCCGCGACCTGAGCCTCGAACAGCGCGGGCAGTGTCGCGTCGGGCACCGGCTCCGCGGTGTCGTTCCACACTTCGTACCGGCGCCGTTCCTCGGCGCCGAGGATGTCGACGTCCCCGATGCGGCGGCCCGGTTCCGCGACCACCGCGTCGAGCAGCCGCACCCAGCGGGCCACCAGCGTGACGATGGTGTCCTCGTCGAACAGGTCGGCGGCGTACTCGACCAGACCGGTGATCCCGACGGCCGCGCCCGACGCGTCGTGCTCCTCCGACAGGGTGATGAACAGGTCGAACTTGGCTGTCCCAGTCCGGCCCAGTTCCGCGTCGATTCTCAGCCCCTCCAGGTCGAAGTCCACTTCGGACGCGTTCTGCAGCGCGAGCATGATCTGGAACAACGCGTTGCGGGCCAGTGACCGGTCGGGCTGGAGGACCTCGACCAGTTGCTCGAACGGCACATCCTGGTGGGCGTAGGCGGCCAGGGCGGTGTCGCGTGTCCTGGCCAGCAACTGCTCGAAGGTCGGGTCGCCGGAGGTGTCGGCGCGCACGACGAGCGTGTTGACGAAGAATCCGATGAGGTCGTCCAGCGCGCGGTCGGTGCGCCCCGCGACGGGAGTGCCGACCGGCACGTCATCGCCCGCGCCGAGCCGCGACACCAGGGCGGCCAACCCGGAGAGCAGGACCATGAACAAGGTGGTGCCGGAACTCCGGGCCAGCTCCACCAGCCCGCGGTGCAGGTCGGCTCCCATGTGGACGGGCACGTAGTTACCGCGGTGCGATGCCACAACGGGCCGCGGTCGGTCGGATGGCACCGTGACCTGCTCGGGGAGGCCTGCCAGCGCGTCGCGCCAGTAGGCCACCTGGCGGGAGTACAGGCTGCGGTCGTCCGACCCGTCACCGAGAAGGTCGTGCTGCCAGAGGGTGTAGTCCGCGTACTGCACAGGCAGCGGTGGCAGGTTCGGTTCGCCGCCGCCGCGCCGAGCGGTGTACGCGGTGGCGAGGTCGCGCGCGAGCGGACCCAGCGACCAGCCGTCGGCGGCCATGTGGTGCAGCAGGATCAGCAGAACGTGGTCCTCGGGGCCGATCTCCAGCAGGTGCGTGCGGATGGGTGCCTCGACGGTGAGGTCGAAGGGCACGCCCGCCTGGCGGGCCAGGTGTTCTGGCAGCTCCGCCTCGGCGCACGCGGTCAAGATCAGCGGAACGTCGGCCGAGTCCAGGATCCGCTGATAGGCGACACCATCGGTCTCGGAAAGGACGGTGCGCAGACTCTCGTGCCTGGCGGCCACATCGTTGATCGCCCGACGCAGCGCTTCGCGGTCGAGTGGACCCGACATCCGCAGGACAGTGGGAACGTTGTAGGTCGCGTTGGGGCCGTCCAGTCGGTGCAGGAACCACAGGCGCCGTTGCGCCGAGGACAGCGGCAGGGCCGCGGGACGGTCGTAGGCGGTGAGCGCGGGGCGGGCGGCTTCGGCGCCGTCCAGGCGCTCGACGATCGCGGCCGGGGTGGGGGATTCGAACAGTGCCCGCAGACTCAGCTCGACACCGAAGGCGGCCCGGATCCGCGTGATCAGCCGCGTCGCGAGCAATGAATGCCCGCCAAGGCCGAAGAAGTCGTCATCGACGCCGGTTTTCTCCAGCCCCAGCACTTCGGCGAACAGAGCGCACATCACCTCTTCGCGCGGGGTGCGGGGATCATTGCCGAATCCGGTGGTCGAGAAGTCCGGGTCGGGCAGCGCGGCGTGGTCGAGTTTGCCGTTCGGGGTAAGGGGAATCGCATCGACCCGCACCACCGCGGCGGGGACCATGTGCTCGGGCAGCCGTTCGCGCACGAACTGGCGCAGCGCCTCCGAGTCGGTCTCTCCGGTCACGACGTAGGCGATGAGACGCTCGTCGTCGAGGCCGCGACGCCAGGGCACGGCTACTGCCTGCCGGACCGCGGGGTGCTCGATCAGCGCGGACTCGATCTCACCCAGCTCGATCCGGAATCCACGCAACTGCACCTGGTCATCGGCTCGACCGATGAATTCCAGCCCGCGGTCAGCGCCCCATCGGGTCAGGTCACCGGTGCGGTACATCCGGTCGCCCGGCGGCCCGAACGGGTCGGCGACGAACCGTTCAGCTGTCAGCCCGGGCCTGCGCAGGTACCCCCTGGCCAGCCCGGCACCCGCCACATACAGTTCGCCAACGACTCCTGGCGGGACCAGCCGCAGCCGGGCGTCAAGGACATAGGTGCGCAGATCGGGGATTCCGGTGCCGATCATGCTCGCGGCGCCTGCCTCGGCGTCACGCGCGCCGAGGACGGCGTGGGTCACGTGCACAGTCGTCTCGGTGATCCCGTACATGTTGACCAGGCGAGGCGCGTTCTCGGCGTGCCGCTGGTACCAGTCGCGCAGCCGGTCGGTGCGCAGCGCCTCGCCGCCGAACACGACCGTGCGCAGCGACGATGCCCGCCCTGGTCTGTCCAGATCAGACTCCGCGAGTTGGTGGAAGGCCGACGGTGTCTGACTGAGCACCGTCACCTGGCAGCTGTCCAGCAGCTCGAGGAACGCGTCCGGGGAGCGGCTGGTCTCATACGGCACGACGACCACCTGCCCGCCGTGCAGCAGCGCGCCCCAGATCTCCCACACGGAGAAGTCGAACGCGCACGAGTGGAACAGCGTCCACACGTCGTCGGCCCGGTAGTCGAACCACTGCCGGGTCGACTCGAAAAGCCGCACGACGTTGTGGTGGGTGATCACCACCCCTTTGGGTCTGCCGGTCGAGCCGGAGGTGTAGATGACGTACGCGGCATGGTCAGAGCACAGCGCCGCGACGCGAGGGTTGGTACTCGGCTGTTCTCCCAGACCGGCCATGGTTTCCGAGTTGTCGACCACGACCAACGGCAGGTCGTGGATCGACTCGGTGGTCGCCTGGGTGCAGATCGCCAGGCTCGGCCGCGCGTCGCCGAGCGTGAACTCCAGTCGGGCGGCCGGATAGCCCGGGTCGAGCGGGCAGTACGCGGCGCCCGCTTTGAGCACGGCGAGAATGGCGACAAGGAGGTGATCGGACCGGGGAAGTGCGAGCGCCACCAGAGTTTCAGGCCCCACGCCCCTGTCGATGAGGGCATGGGCGAGTCGGTTGGCGCGGGCGTTCAGCTCGCCATAGGTCACTATGGTGTCCTCGAATCGCACCGCGACCGCGTCCGGCCGAGCCGCTGCCTGCAATTCGAACAAGGCAGGCAAAGTGGCGCGGCGGTCCGGGAGGGCGGGTGGGTCCGGGAGCATCCAGGCACGCTCGTGCTCGGTGACGACGTCGATGTCGCCGATGATCGAATCGGGACCGCCGTCGATCAGGGCGTCCAGCACCCGGCACAGTCGGTGCCCGATGGCTGCGGGCTCGTCGACCGCGCAGACCTCCGGGTGGGCGGTCACATCGATGCGCGGCCCAGCGCCGGGCTGTTCCCAGACGGAGATCGCGAGATCGCCGATCAGACCGGATGAGACAGTTCGCATCGTCGCCGGATGGTCGGCGAACCGCAGTTCGTAGTCGAACGCCATGACGTTGACGACCGGCACGGCAGGCGTCTCCAGGGCGGTGAGATCCCGGCGCAGGTCCTCGCCTCGGTAGTGCTGATGTCGAACCGCGTCCGCCGCCTGGTCCGCGACCTGGCCCACGAACTCGGCGGCACTCATGTCGGGGTGAACCGTCACCCGAAGCGGCAGAACATTCGACATGGTGCCGGGAGTACGGCGCAGCAGAGGATCCTGGCGGGCGGCGAGCGGAAGTCCGATGGTCACCTCGTTCGTCCCCGTCAGCCGGGCGACCAGAATGGCGGCCGCCGCGACCACGACCTGCGACCACGGCACCCGAGCGGCACCTGACCACGCCCGGAGCTCGTCCAGCCGTCCCCGCGGCATCGAGCTGGTGTGGCGGAGGAAGTCGGATGGGGTCGTGGTCGGCACCGCGACGAGCCGCGTCGGCTCCGCCGCGCCCGCGAACCGGTTTCGCCAATAGTCGCGGTCGCGGCCGAACCGCTCGGAAGCACGATAGGCGCGGTCGTGCTCGACGACCTCGTGCAGCGACCCGAAGAACCGAGGGGCCCCCGGGACTCCGGTCGCCAGCGCCGTGTAGAGCTCAGCCGTGCGCCGGGCCACGAGCAGGGCGCCGAAGGCGTCCATCACAATGTGGTGGTAGCCCTGAAACCAGAGGAAACGGTCGGCATCCACCTTGATCAGCGCATAGGTGAACAAAGGCCCGCGCGACAGATCCATCGGCGACCGTACGGCGTCGGCCATCCA
Source organism: Alloactinosynnema sp. L-07 (assembly GCF_900070365.1). NCBI lineage: Bacteria > Bacillati > Actinomycetota > Actinomycetes > Pseudonocardiales > Pseudonocardiaceae > Alloactinosynnema > Alloactinosynnema sp. L-07. Next base: position 1,791,090 of record NZ_LN850107.1, read on the forward strand.
CTGTTCGGCGGCCTCATGCGGATCGGTCTCGGCGCTGACGTCGACGACCGTCAGCGGCCACCGCGAGGTCCGGCGTACCATCTGCCGAACCTCGGATGCCTCCTCGGCGAACGTCACCTGCAGGGCCTCGGTCTCGTCGACCGCCTGCCGCAACGCCCGTTCGAAGAGGGCATGGTCGACCGGCCCGCGGATCTCGACGCACTCCGCGACCTTGTACACCCGGTTTCCCGGCTCCAGGCGCTGCTCGGCGAACCAGATCTCGCGTTGCGCGGCGGACAGCGACAAGACAGCGCCGTCAACGTCACAAATGGACACTTTCCGCCTCCGCTTGATCGCGCACGTCGGCGATGGCCGCCGAAAGGGTTTGGCTGACTGAATTCGCGGAATCCCGCTGCATTCGAGTCTCGAACGTAACACGGTGATTGTGGTCGATCAAGGATTCGCCGATTCGCCGGAAACGTCCCGCCGGCGGGACAGTATTGACGCCTATTGCGCGGGGCGTGCGCGTATCCGAAGATAGGTGAGCAGGTGCTCGCGCCATCGGGCGAAGAGGGGGATCCGTGATCACCAGGGACGAAATCAGGGAAATTCTGTCGACCTGTCGGTCGATGGACCTGCCGCCCGATATCGAAGATGACGCGGAACTGGTCATCGACTCGTTTACGCTCGTCACGATTCAAGCCGCGCTGGAGGACCGGCACGGGCTGGTGGTCGACCCCCGGTTCGAGGACTTACGCCTCTTCACGTCGATCGCCAACATCCACGCGTTTCTGTCCAGGAATTTCCCGGACAGCGCTCCGGCGCCGCGCATTGTCATCGACCAAGACCGCTGTATCGGGACCGGCCACTGCGCGTTCACCGCGCCCGTGGTGTTCAGTCAGGACGACGACGGGCTCAGCACCGTACTGCCCGGCACGCCCGCCATTCTGTCGGATCCCGCCGTGAAACAGGCCGTCCTTGGTTGTCCGGTGCGCGCGATTTCCATCGCGGCGATCGGGGCCGACTAAATCGGATCCGTTGCCATTCACGTGACTTTCGGCCTATGAGGAGGACGAATATGCCCGTCCCGCCCACCTGTCCCTTCAGCGCACCGGAGGACGCGGAGCAAACTCCGAGCGTGATGGATCCCGAGTTGTTGGCCGACCCGTTCAACGGTTACGGACGACTGCGTGAACAAGCGAGGGCCGTGCGGGGCACATTTGTCGACGGCACGCCCGTGTGGTTCGTGACCCGTTTCGACGACGTTCGGACGCTGCTTCGCGACAGCCGGTTCGTGAACCGCCCCATTCCCATGGACGGGGACGCGGGCAACGATCCGCGCGAACGCATGATGGACATTCTGGGAATCCCAGGTCACCTGCGCCCGTATCTGTTGGAGTCCATTCTCGACAGTGATCCGCCGGACCACACCCGACTCCGCCGACTCGTGCTGCGCGCGTTCACCGCCCGCCGCATCCAGGACCTGCGGCCCCGCGTCGAGCGCATCGCCGACGACCTGCTGAGCGGTTTCCCAGAGCACACGCGTGACGGGGCCGTCGACCTTGTCGAGCACTACGCGTACCCGCTGTCGATCAGGGTCATCTGCGAACTCGTCGGCGTTCCCGAGACCGACCACGACCAGTGGCGGGAGTGGGGGAGCGACCTGGTCAACATGCGCCCGGAGCGGCTCGGTCAGTCGTTCCCTGTCATGATCCAGTACATCCACGACCTGATCGGCAGGCGCCGATCCTCGCTGACCGACGATCTGTTGAGCGGACTCATCCGCGCCCAGGACGACGACGGCGGCAGGCTCACCGACGCCGAGATGGTCACGATGATCCTCACCCTGGTTCTGGCGGGCCATGAGACCTCGGCCCATCTCATCGGCAACGGCACCGCGGCGCTGCTCGCCCACCCGGACCAGCTCGCGTTGATCAAGGCGGATCCCGCCCTGCTCCCGCGCGCCGTGCACGAGCTCATGCGATGGTGTGGGTCCATCCACATCTCACGGCTGCGGTACGCCACGGAGGACGTCGAACTCGACGACACGTGCCTCCGTCGCGGGGAGGCGGTGTTGTTCGTGTTCGTCTCCGCCAACTTCGACCCCCGCCACTACACCGACCCGAACCGACTCGACGTGACGCGCCACCCCGGCGGCCACGCCGAGGACCACGTCGGCTTCGGCCACGGCATTCACTACTGTCTCGGCGCGACCCTGGCCAGGCAGGAAGGAGAAGTCGCGCTCGGCAAGCTTTTCCACCGCTTTCCCGCCTTGGCCCTGGCGGACGACCCGGAGACCGTGGAGAAGCGGGAACGGATGAACCTCCCCGGCAGCTGGCGGCTGCACCGCCTTCCCGTGACATTCTGAGGTGGCGAAACGAAACACGCCGACGACATCGTCGGCGTGTTTCGCGTTCTCAGGAGTTGGCATCCGCCAGATTGGCCGCCGCCTTGAGGGCGAGGTCCTCGGCGAGATCCGGGCGCCCGGGAAGGTGGCCGTTGACCATCAGCAGGGTGCGGCCCGACCTGGCCAGGATGGTGTCGGAGTCCAGCACGATCGCTCCGATCGTGGATCGGAACCTGGAGTGCAGGCCCATGTCGGCGACGGCCACGGGGCTGACCGCCAGCTGAGTGATCTCAGCCCGTTCGCCGCCCTCAAGCTCCATGACGAAGGACTTGCAGTGCGCCGTGGCGTGGGCCAGCTTCACGAAGACCAATGTGGACCACATGCCGCGGTAGCTGCCGAATCCCTGCCACACGAACGATCCTTTGAGGTCGGTGAGGAAGACCTCGGCGGTGGCGAACGCCCCCGGTGCGGTGTTGGTCGACATCTGCCGCTGTAGTTCGACCATCGTCGCGCAGGCTGGGTCGCCGGAGATGTACTTGGCGACGCCAGGATTCTCGGACATCGTGTAGAAGCCCGCGGGCAGATCGGCCACGGTGATCAACGCGCCTGCCAGCTTGTCCGCGGGCAGCGGGCGCTGCCGGTGGGTGGTGTCAGCCGCGGCGGTGGCGACCGGGCCGAGGGCGAGAGCGGTCGCCATGACGCCCGCGAACGCCAATCGGAGAAGTCTTGGCATCAACGAAGTTCCTCCTTGTTCGAACCGTGGACGTGGCCGCGGTCCGCGGCGCACGTGGGCGGCGGTCAGCTGTCGGCTGACATCCGTTCGACGAGTGACCGTGGGCGCATGTCCGTCCAGTGTGTCTCGATGTAGTCCAGGCAGTCCTGCCTCGACCCCGCCTGCCGTTCGACCGTCCAGCCCGCGGGCACCTCGGCGAAGCTTGGCCACAGCGAGCGCTGGCTTTCGTCGTTGACCAGCACGAGATACGTTCCGTCCGGGTCCTCGAATGGGTTCGTCATGATTCCTTCCTCGGTGAGGCAGTCGCGCTCGCGCTGCCGGATCCGCGATCAGCGAGTGATTTCCAGCTGTGCCATCATTCCGATCCCGGAGTGGTCCAAGAAATGGCAGTGGTAGGCGAATCTGCCGGTGTGGCCGTGGAAAGTGGCTTGTACCCGCACCGTCTCGCCCGCCGCGAAGGTGATCGTGTCCTTCCACCCGGTCTCGTGCGGGGCGGGTGGCCTGCCGTCGCGGTCAAGCACCCGGAACTGCACCAGGTGCAGGTGAAAGGTGTGGAACACGCCGGGTGGGTCGGTACTCGTCACCGACCAGATCTCCGTCGTACCCAGCTTCGTCGTGATGTCCACACGGTCGGGGTCGAACATCTTGTTGTCGACCAAGCCGATCAGCCTGCCGTCGGCGAACCCGAGCGCCAGATTGACTGTGCGGCGCACTGTGGCGGGCGGTAGCACCGGCAGGGGGCGGAGGACTTCAGGCACCCGACTGTGGTCCTCGGCTTCGCGGACGACGTCGAACCTGAGGACCTTGCCGAGGACTTCGTCGCTGAGGACGAGTTGGGTGCCGACCGGATGGGCGGAGAAGTCGATGACCACGTCGGCCCGCTCGGCGGAGCCGATGACGAGCGTGTCCAGCGGCGCGGGCGCGGCGAGCAACCCTCCGTCGCTGCCCACCTGGACCATTGCGGTCGTGCCCAGGCTGAGGCGGAAGATTCGCTCGTTGGCGGTGTTCACGAACCGGAATCTGTACTTCCGGGCCGCGACAGCGAAGTAGGGAAGAGGGACGCCGTTGGCCAGTGGCGTGGTTCGGTCGGCCGGGTCCCCGACGAGCAGGTTCCCGGCGGCGTCGAACTGGCTGTCGCGCAGCACGATCGGCACGTCGTAGTCGCCGCTGGGCAACCGCAGCCCGCGCTCAGACTCGTCATCGATGAGGTAGAGGCCTTGCATGCCGCGGTAGACGTGTTCGGCTTCCCCGTGGTGAGTGTGGTCGTGATACCAGAGGGTCGCGCCCTGCTGATCGTTCGCGTAGTTGTACAGCCGCGGGCGCCCCGGCTCGATCAGGTCAAGAGGATGGCCGTCGTGGCGGGCCGCGTTGTGCCCGCCGTGCAGGTGCACGTTTACCGGGGACCCAGTCTTGTTGGTCACCATCACAAACGTGCGCCGCCCGGTCTTGGCCCGGATGGTAGGCCCCAGGACACCGTCGCCGTAGGACAGCACCGGGGTCCGCACGCCCGGCAGGATCTCGGCGGTCGACGGCCGCACCGACAGGGTGTAGTAGTCGAAGTGCCGGGTGGACAAGCGCGGCACGAGTTCCCGCGGCGTCGGCATCGGGCGGGCGAACGCCTCGAACACGGGTTTGACCCCAGGGCCCCGCGGCGCGACGGGATGAGCGGGATGGGCGGTTTCGGCCGAGACGGCTCCGTCCAGCAGCCTCGGCATCCCTAAGATCCCGGCCGCGACGCCGCCCGCCAGCAAAGCCTGTCGCCTGCTCAGCATGCCGCTCCTCACTATTTGTCCGAGTGAATGAGATCCCGGTTTCGAATGAGCTTGCCCGTCGCGTTCCTGGGCAGTCGTTCGGATCGGATGAACCGGCGGGGGATCTTGACGGGGGCGAGCCGTTCCCGACACCATGCGGTGAGCTCGTTGGAGCCCGGCAGTTCCGTCCCGGCGATGAATGCCTCTATCGATTCGCCGAACATCACCACAACCTCGGCGATCGCGGGATGGCGGGAAAGAACGGCCTCGACTTCCATCAGATCGACCTTCAAACCACCGATCACGACGAGCGAGTCGGCCCGGCCGAGAATCCTCAACACCCCGGCGGCGTCCTGCTCGAAACGGTCAAAGGTGCGCAGCGCGCCGTCGGTGAATCGGTCCGACAATCCATCGCCGAGATAGGGCGACATCGCCATGCGAATGCGCATCTCCTGCTCGACCAGTTCGATGTCGACACCGGGCACGGGTGTGCCGACAGCAGGCGGTGGGGCAGTGCCCAGCGGCGCCGCGGCGACGAGTCCGATCTCGGTCAGCCCGTACACCTGCCCGATGCGGACTCCATAGCGCCGGTGGAAAGCGTCATAGGTCTCGCGCGGCAGCAGTTCCCCGCCACACACCGCGAGCCGCAGCGAAGGTGTCGGTGGCGGCTGCGCGACCTGACTCAGCAGCTCGAAGTGGGCGGGCACACCGTAGACGGCGTGTACCTCCGCCGCGGCGATGGTCCTGGCCACCTCGTTCGGGCGCAGGCTCGTCGGGAAGACCACAGCCGCTCCGACATTGAGCGCGTGCAGCACGCCGCTGATGAGGCCCATCGTGTGCGAAATCGAGTTCAACAGTAGGATCCGCTCGCCCCGCACCGGAAGGCCGTCGACCGCGAGGTGGCGGTCAAGCTCCGCCAAGATCGACTCCGGGGACCGCCCGATGATCTTCGGCACCCCGGTCGACCCGGAGCTGAACTGCACGAGACGGATGTCCGGGCGTCCCGCACGCCCGCCGGACCTCCGGTGCACGACAGGTGCGCCCGCCTCGACGTCGTGCTGGAAGCCGACGGCGCGTCCCACCCGATCACCGCCGACGACGACGAACTGTGGGTCTGCCAAGTCGACAAGCGTCCGGCACTCGGCCTGCGGCACCCGATAATCGACCAGTACGACCGTCGCGCCCACACTCCACAATCCGAAAAGTGTCGCCAGATAAGCCACGCTCGGCGCCATCTGAAGGGCGACCGTGGTGCCCTCGGATATTCTCGCCCTTGCGAATGTGGCAGCGTATTCCCGAGATTGCACACGCAGTCGGCGCTTGCTGATCGGGCCGTCGAAATAGGCCCAAATGTCGTTGTCATTCCCCTCGGCGAGCATGCGCTCACCCCACCATGAAAACATTCGTCAGCCATCCTCCGGGCATCCTGAAGCCGCATTCATTGTGTCGCGGGGAATTTGCCTGGCCGATGGAACGTAACATGGCGAGCAGTCGGGCATCAAGAGAGGTCCGCTCGTTGTCCCGCTGGCGGGACACGAACGGACCTCTCTTGCTATTACTTCACAACGCCCCGCCTGCCTTCAGTGAGACGATTGTTGGGATAGGCGAATGTGAACTTCTCGCCGAACCGCTGGTTCAGGATGAACTCAGCCTCCCGCCTCGCATACGGGCTGGTGGGACAGTCCTCGATCAGGTGGTGCAGAGTGAGGCGACGACCGTGCGGTCGGCGCCGACGACAGAGTCGCCCACGGTCACCGGCGGGGTGAGCGAGCTGGTGACCGACGCGGACACCGTCGCGCCCTCGGACAGCCCTCGCACGGTCAGCACGACTCCGGACGCCGGGGACGCACACGAGTCGACGTCGACGTCGACCGTGGCCGCGGTGTTCGCACTGAACACGACCGACAGCTGGCCCGCCGCGGTACCCGGCACGCTCGCCGACACCGATCTGTCGCCCACCGTGAGAGTCAGCGAGGCGGGCGGCAACGCCGGAACCGGTGCTTGGATCGAGCCGGACGCGCTCACCGGAACCGTCGTGGTCGCGGCCGCGGCCGGAGCCAGCACCACGAGCATGGCACCGGCGACTATGCCCACGCCCACCTTCACCAGACGAGAAACCACCATGACACTCTCCTGTCCGCACACGAACGGTCACCCACCGTGACCGTTCTGGAATGCCGATCCTGGTCCCCACCCGCATCGGCTGACAAGGGATGTCAACTGGTCGGCGCAACCGTTGGTCACGGTCTGAGTGAGTAGTCCTTAACGGGGTTCCCGGCGGGCGTCCTTCACAGCCTGCGAGCGGCCCGCCATGACTGAGAGTAATGCCCACCGTCGTCGAGCAGCGACGTGCCGCCGACGTCGCCGAGAGTGGGGCCGTTGATGCGTTCGCGGCTGGAGATGAAGCGGTGGTGGCCGCCATCGTCCAAGCCGAGGTAGATGCCTGCGTGGTCGAGGGTCTCCGGATCGTCCTCGACCTCGAAGAAGACCAGGTCACCTGGTTGCAGCAGGCCGTAGGCGGTGGCGCGGGCCCCGGTGTTGGGAACGAGTTCGACGCCGGGGCCGTGCTCGGCGATGGCGTAGGCGCGGCGCGGCAGGCCCGGGCCGGGTTCGTTGGTTCCCAGCAGCGGCATCCCCATGCGGTACCCGAAGACCAGCCGGATAAACCCGGAGCAGTCGGCCGCGCCGTAGCGGGACTTGTCCGGTTGCGCGGTCGCGTCGGGGAAAGTCCAGGGCACGCCAAGGTAGTCGTAGAAGTCCGACTGCTCCTTTCGGCCGGTGCCGCTCGACTTGATCGGGCCGAACGACGCGTCGCCGCGGAAGCGGACGTTCTTGGCGTCGCGTTCCTCCGGCGCGTCGATCACGTACTGGGTGGCCACCTCCAGGACGTCCGGGCTGGTGTCGGAGCGGGCGTCGGAGAACCAGGTCTTGAACCATGGGGTGGTCTCGGCGCCCGGTGTCCATGGCTGGGGGACGAGTCGGACCCAGGCGGTCGTCACGACCTTGGCCCTGGTCGCGGCTTGCTCGGCGAAGGTCCGCTTGGGTCCGGTGAACAGGGCCGTGCGCGCGCCGTCGGTGAGGACCGCGACGGTCGACCCGCCGTCGCGGACCACGGTGCGGGCAGGGTCGGCCAGCCGCTCGAACGTCAGGGGCTCGACGACGGCCGCCGCGGCACCGGACGTCCCGGTGACCGACATGGGCCGCGGCGTCGGCCGGGACTCGGTGATGAAGAGCCAACCACCCAGGCACGCGAGCAGCGCGACGGTCGCGCCGCCCCAGAGCCGGGTCCGCAGACGTGTGCGAGATGCGGTCACGACGACCCCCTCGGTTCAGATGGTGGGGACCAGGCCGGCCAGCACGCCGCTCGCGAGTACCCCGAATCCTGCCGCGCTGACGGTACCTGTCGCGGCGAGCGTCACCAGAGGGGGCTGTCTGACCAGCTGATACGCGATCAAGCCCGGCACGACGAAGCCAAGCGTCTGGTGGGCGAACAGCAGCGGGAAGTCCTTCTGGATCAACAGGAACAGCGTTGTCTGGAACAGCACGCCGGTCAGCACGACCGCGGCGAAGAGCCGCTTGCCGTAGAGGATCACCGCGCGCTGCAGCAGCTTCACCGCGCCGTAGGTGAGGCCGCTCATGATCACCACGATGGCGGCCCTGCGGTAGTCCTCGATCAGGGTCAGCGCCAGCCAGCCCGGGGTGATCATCCCGCCGGGGGACAGGTTGGTCGTCAGATAGCAGACGAGGGAGAACACCAGGCCGATGGCGAGTCCGAGGGTCGCCACCTCCGGTGCGAGCGTCGTCGGGTTCATGGTCGGTTCCTGGTCCGCACGTTGGTTGGTCCGGGCATGGTGTCGAACAGCCTGCCCCGGATGACCAAGGGCCCACGCGCGGCGGGCACTGGCCGATGTGGCTGGGTGACTCGTTTTGGCTGGTCGGCGGGCAGTTCCTCGAGGGCGTCCAACTCCTCCAGCAGCAGCTCGCCCTGGCCGTGGATGTTCCCCACCGCCACGAGCGCGGCCTCGTCGTCGATCCCCGCCAGGATCGCGGTCAGCAGGTCCGCGGCGGGGCGGGTCCCGCCGAGGTCGACGATCCGGTCCTGCCACTCGGCGGGGACAGTCTGGCGGGCGCTTCGGGTCGGCTCACCGATGAGCAGCACGCGGTCGGGGTCGATGTCGGCGACGATGGCGCCCATCTGGCCGTTGCGTTCCACGCGGTCGGGGCGGCAGTTGATCACCAGGTGCAGCGGCCGTTCGATGGCGCCCTGGTCGAGCAGCCGCTGGATGTTCATCAGCGTCGACTCCGGGTCGTTGGCGGCGAACACGTTGGCCAGCCGGACAACCTTGCCGTCGCCTGCCAGGTAGCGCTTGACCGACAGCACGCCGGGATCCGGGCGCGCGGCCCACATGCCTTCCAGCGCCAGGCGCCGGTTGACTCCGAGCAGCGCGGCGACCTCCAGGGCGATGGCGACGTTCTCCTTGAAGGTGACCCAGCTGAACCCGGCCATCTCCTCGTCGGTCACCGATTCCGGGTCGACCGCGATCAGCTCGCAGTCACGTTTGGCGGCCTCTTCCAGCAAGATGGGCAGCCGCTCCCGCTCGGCGGTGACGCAGACGCCGCCGTACGGCATGGACCGGCTCAGCGACCGGGCCACGTCGTCGAGGGTCGGGCCCATCTCGGCGAGATGGTCCTCGCGGACGTTGCACAGCACGCCGATGGTCGACTTGATCAGCTTGGCCTGGTTGATCTCCTGCAGGTCCGGCATGACCGCCATGCACTCGATGACCAGGACGTCCGGCGCGTAGGCCGCGGCCCGGCGGACGATCCCGATCTGCTCGACGATGTTGGCGATGCCGAACTTGCGGTAGACCGGCTCCTCGCTCCCGTCGGGGTGGATGAATCGGGCGGCGGTGCCGGTCGTCTTCGCCGCGGTCACCAGGCCGCCGCCGCGCAAGGCGCCCGCGCACAGCCGGGTGATCGAACTCTTGCCCCGGATGCCGTTGACCAGCACGCGGTGCTCGATGCGGTTGAGCTGGGCCAGGTGGTTGCGCTGCTCAAGCAGACCCGCGGCGAACAGGCTCATGGTGAGGATGACCATGACGACGTAGAGGTAGGTCATCGGCGTCCGCTTGTCACCCGACGGCCGCGGGGTGCGGGCGGGTCGACCGGGCGCATCAGCATCGTCTCCGCGGTGGCCGCGCCGCGCGGCCTGCGTACCTCGCCCAGCCGGTCGCGCCCCTCGGTGACCGCCTGGCGGCAGATCTCCAGGCAGGCGGCGATGGTGCCGATCTCGTCGTGGCGCTGCGGGTAGATGACGGTGTCCCGGTCGCCGTCGGCTATCCGATCGGCGGCGGCGGCGAGCCTGCGCAGCGGTTTGATCACCAGGAAGAGATGCCAGCCGAAGAGCAGCAGCGCCAGCAGCGCCGCTACCAGCGCGACCATCTCGGTGTGCCTGCGCAGGTCGTTGGCGGGAAGCGCCAGGTCCTGCACCGGATGCACGGACAGGACGGTCCAGCCGAGCTTGCCCGCGTCGCCGCCGTGGACCGCGGCCGACGCGACGATCGCCTCGGACTCCCCGCCGGACTGGATGTCGGCGACCGTGTCGCCCCGCTGGGCCAGGGCGATGTTGTCACGCAGGCCCTGGTCGGTCACCTCAGCGAAGGCCACGTAGCCCCCGGTCGCGCTGATCGTGCGGAAGTCGGCGTCGACGAGGCGGACTCGCCCCGGGGCATGCCTGAGCAGGTCAGCCAGGTGATCGACGTCGAACTCGCCGATCAGGGTGTGGGTTTCGTCGGGCAGGGGGACGTGGGCGAAGATCACCGGAACGCGGCCGCTGCTGTTCTGCTGGCGGATTCCTTCGCGCCCCGACGCGCGTTCGGCGCTCCGCAGCGGAGTCCGGCCCGCGTGCGATTGGGCCCCGCCGGACTGGTCGACCAGGTAGACACTGCGGTAACGGGGCTGATCGAGGACCAATTGCCGCGCAGCATCGCGGACCGCGTCCGGCCCCTCCGCGCCGTGCAGGGTGACCACGGCCGACAGATCGGCAAGGCCGTCGTTGACGCTGCGCCGCAGCGCGTCGGTGGCGCGGCCGGTTTGGTCACGCAGGCTGGTGACAAGCACATCGGGAACCCTGGCGGGCTGGTCAGCGGTGGTGACCAGGGTCGTACCCGACCAGGCGAGGATCGCCGCGGCCACGATGGCCACCGCGACCACGGCGGGCATCCCGCGAACGGCGACCGGGCGGTCCTTGCCCCTTAGTTCGTCGCGGCAGTCCGCGACCGTGGCCGCGATCCGGGTGACCTCGCGGGTGGGCGCCCGGTGCACCTTGGCGTTGAGGTTGCCGCCCGCGACCGCCAGGATGTCGGCGCGCAGCCGCCGAACTGGCCGGATGAGGAAGACCCGCAGCACCAGGTACCCGCCGACGCTGATCGCGGCCAGGGCGGCGGCGGGCAGCATGCCCCGGCCTGCCGTGCCTGCGGCATCGGTCGGCGCATTGCCCACGGTGACCACCGCGAGGTCGAGCGCGTGCGCCCCACCGGCCGGGGCGACCGCGGCATAGCCGACTGTCGCCTGGATGCCGTCGGTGACCGGACCGAGCAGGGAGCCCGCCGCACCGGCCGCGGCCTGCCCGGCGCGGGTGATCAGGTCGTCGAGACCGGCGCTGGCGTGCGGCGACCGGCTCGCGGCGACGACCTGTCCGGTGAGCGTCGTGAGGTGCAGCGCCTGGCCCAGAGCGGGGTCGGCGACGGCGTCCGGCAGCCGAACCGCCGAGGTCACGCTGAGCAGGCGGTCTCCGGGCAAGGCCACCGTGGTGACCAGCAGCACGTCGCCGTTGCCCGCGACGACTGTGCCGAGGGTGACATCCCGCACATCCCGGCCGACGGCGTTCACGGGGAACTGCTCGCCGCGGGCGGCCATCAGCGCGCGGGTCGGTCCGCCGAGCACGGCGGCCCCCCGCCAGCGCGACTGGCCCGCGATCTTGTCCAGCAGTGGTTCCACCGGAGCGTCCGCTCGCTGCTGGGCCGCGGCCAGCCTCAGGTCGCTGATTCCCTGTTTCGCCGAGGCGCCGACGCCTCTCGCGATATCGGCGGCGAGTCGTTCCTGGGTCTCGATGAAAGCCCGCGGCACGGTGTCGCCGCCGCGATGGTCTAGCAGGATGCCGGTCAGCGCCGCCAAGCCGAGCAGCAGGACGAGGAGACAGAGAGCTGGGCCGCCGATGTTCGACGGGAACCCGGTCTCCGGGATCTGCCTTTCCAAACTGCGTACCTGTTCAGCGCGCTCAGGGGTGCGCCGTCTGGTCACAGACCTCCGCCTTCGATTGCCCCCAGCTGGGTTCGCCGCGCGGCTGACAGCAGCCGACGACTTGCACATTCTGCTACACCCGGCGGCTGGAGTTGCACACGCATGGATGACACTGGGCAGGACTGCGAAGGTACTCGACTACTGATAGTGAGATTGGTGTGCGACCGCGTGCTGTTTGGGTGGTTCTCCTGTCTCTCGTGGTCGTGGCCGGATTTCTCGTCGCGCTGGCATGGCGGGACCAACCCGCTGAACCCCTAGGCGAGGAACACGATCTGGACCGGGTGGTCGCGGACTTCGTCGCAGACCTGTCCGCCGACGCGCCGTACCGGGCGCCGGACCCGGACGAGCGGGCCGCACTCGCGCAGGTGGTGGACCGACTGGCTTCCGGCAGCGCGACCGAGGTCGCCGACCGGGTCCGCGCCCTCGGGTACGAGACGCGTGAGGGCGTGGACAAGCCCACCGGGCGCCCGTACGTCGTGCTGGCCCACCCGTCCGGCACTGAGCGCGCGTGGGGCATGTTCGTGGTCGACCGCTCGCGGTCCGCGCGGGTGATCGTCGAGGTGCCGCATCCCGCATCCGACCTGCGCACCGAGGACATCGGCCTGGCCTTGTTTCGCCGCGGCCCCGGCGCCGTGCTCGCGGTGTCGGGCACCCACCGGCGAGCCGCGGGCGGCGCCGGTGACGTTGCCCACCGCGCGGACTCGATGTTCCACGCCGTGACCGACACGCTCGCGCGGCGAGGTCTGCCGCAGGTGCAGCTGCACGGCTACGACGACGCCTCGCTGCCGGAAGCCGACATCGTCATCTCGCCCGGCGCCACCGAGACCACGCCCGCGCTGCGGTCGGCCGCCGAGGGCCTCAGCGGCGCGGGGCTGCGGGTCTGCCAGGCGTGGTCGCAGCGGTGCGGCGAGCTGGAGGGCAGGCGCAACGAGCAGGGCGTCGCCGCTGCCGAGCACGGTGCGACGTTCGTCCACGTGGAGATGAACGCCACAGTCCGCGACGACCGTGACCGATGGGATTCCATCGTGGATGTCCTGGGGGACACCGACTTCGGGTGATGACCGAGAGCGATAGGAAGGAAGCAATACCGTGCGCACAGCACTGCTCCGACACAAGTGGCGGATCTTCAAGGAGCGCAAGGGAAAGGTGGTCGGCGACGACCCCACCCCCGTCGTACTCGCTCACCACCATGGTCCGGCGGGCCACGACCGCCTCAGGCCGAGCTGCCGATGACCGTGGTGAGCGCAGGGTAGGAGTCGCCCGATAGCGCAAAGGAACGGCCCGTCCGTCCGGCAACCCCCGATCACCACTAGCTAGGGGACGGTCGTCTCGGTCGGGATCGGTTCCCGCTGTTGTCTCAGACCACCGCGTGCCAGCAGGAACGCGGACAGGATGAACAGCACCGACATGACCGCCAGCAAGACCCGGAAGTCCATCCAGATGATCAGCGCGGCGCCCAACGCGATCGCAGCCGCCTGTGGGATCAGGACCGCCATGTTCACCGCCGCGTCGACGCGGCCGAGGAGTTCGCCGGGGGTGCGGCGCTGGATCAGGGTCGACTCGCCGACGTTGACCGCCACGACGCCCGCGCCCATCATGGCCGCGGCGATCAGCACCGCGGGGAGCCAGCCGCTCATGAGCAGTGGGCTGCAGGCCACCGTCATGCCGACGAGACCACAGACCATCAGGCCGCGCTCGCCCACGCGACGCATCACCGCCGCCGCCACCAGGCCCCCCAGGATCGCGCCGATGCCCGAGGTGGTCTGAACCACGCCGAGGAATGCGGGCGGCTGGTTCAGACCTTCGTCGACGACCGCGTACGTCACGCTGCTGAAGATGCCGAACGCGAGCAGAGTGACCACCCCGGCGAGCACCAGCCGGAAGATCTCGGGAGTGCGGCCGACGAAGCGGGCGCCCGCGGTGAACTCGACCCAGAAGCGTTCACCGGAAGGCACTGGCTTGTCCTCGCGGTGCCGAAGGGCGATCAGGCTGATGGCGGCGATCAGGAACAGTGCCGCGTCGAGCAGGATCACCGGCGTCGGCCCGACGAAAGTCAGCAGGCCCGCGCCGATCAGCGGGGTGACGATCCGCAGGCCCTGCTCAGCGATCTGCTGGACGGCGTTCGCCTCCCCGAGCAGTTCATCGGGGGTGACCTGCGGGAGCAGCGCCGCCTGTGTCGACAACCCGAGGCCGCTGAGCGCCCCGTAGCCGAACATCACGACGTAGATCAGCCACAGTCGGTGCTCGTCGGCCAAGAGCAGCAGGCATACCCAGGCCGCGGAGACCAACTCGGTGTTGATCAGCAGTCGACATCGGCGTACCCGATCGACGATCACGCCGCCGATCGGCAGCAACAACAGCCCGCAGATGTAGGCGAAGAATGTCATGCCTGCCGCGCTGTTGCTGCCGGTGAGCATCTTCACCCAGATGCCCATGCCGAGCCAGAGCACATTGCCACCGGCCAGCGACAGCATTCGCCCGATCAGATACACCCGGGTGTTGCGGTGGGCGAACAGCGCGCGCATGGCGATCCGCCGCGGCGCACTCTCGGTATCCGCTGCGCGTCCGTCGTCTTGCGTCAACCCGACCTCCCCAGTGGCACCAATACCGTGATCCGCCCGTATTGGGGGATCTCAGGGCACGTACGCGCGCCTATTCGGCTTGGCTGCAGGCTCCGCGTCGGCACGCTAGCACTTCGGTCCCGCGGCTGGGAAGACTCAACGAACTCTTTTGACTTCGGCGCGCGGCAACCCCTATTGATGGTATTTACGATTTCTTAACGCACTATTCTCGGCGATCTTCCCAGTGGACGTCGTCGTTGAAGAACCAGTCGAGGACAAAGCAGGCCGCCTTCGGATCCGGCAAATGTGATTGGTCTTCGAGGACTTGACGCCGCGCGTTCGGGATGCTCGCGGCGACCACGTCCGCGGCTTGGTCGTAGAACGCGGGAGGCATCTCGCTCATGCCCAATCGGGCGTCCGCGCGGAGACCGCCGGTGGCCACCAGAGTCGGCTGTGTGATCTTCTCCAGGCGGTCGGTCGGCGGCCTGCCGTCGCCCGTGCTAGCCGCCTCGTAGGACAAAATGTGCGCGATGGTGGCCATCCGCTCCCAGTTCGGCGAGCGTCTCGCCGCCGCGATCTGCGTCTCCGAAGCGCCGGAAAATCGCATGGAACAGGCGATCGCGTCACCGCGCCGCCCCTCGGCGAGTGCCACCCACAGCTGGTCGACGTAGACCTGCCATCGCTGCTGGGTATCGCCCGCCACGCAGTACGGCACCTCGTACACCGCGAGTCGATCGATGTCGACGCCGGCCGCCGCGGCTTCCAAGGCGAGGGCACCACCGGAGGAGATCCCGAAGACGTGGGTCGGTCCGCCCCCGTTCTCGGCCCGCGCCACGGCCGCGATCGCGTCGAGGTCCTCGATCTCGCGTTCCACCGCGTAGGGCAGTGTGTTGCCGCTGTCGCCTCGGCCGCGTCGGTCATAGAAGTACACGGTGAAGCGTCCCGCCAGTTCGACCGCGAGTGGCGTGTACTCCGAATGGTCCAGGATCCCCGCGCCCACCAGGATGACCGCGGGTCCGTTCCCCATGCGCCGGTAAGCGATCGGTGTGCCGTCCTCCGAGATGACCCGGCTCATGTGGCTGCGTACCTTTCGTCGACGGACGGATCGACACGATTGCTGTCCATAATGGACAAAGCGGTCCCGGGTTGTCGGGCGAAGAAGGCCACTGAGGCAGGCTTCCATATCGCTCATGGCATGTCCATTGTTGCCCGCGCGGCTCGACGGCGGCGTAGGGTCGGTTGTCATTGACGCGGCGATCGTCGGGGCGCGATCATGCGGATCGTGCCGATCGCGGCGCGGAAGGCGGGCGAGTGGCAAACGACACCGCGAGAGATCAGACCGGGGAGCAGGCCGTGCTCCTGCTGCGCGCGCTCGCCGACACCGGCTCGGCTCGTGCGACCGACCTGGCCGCCGCAGCGGGCATCCCGGAGGCGCCCGCGACTCGGCTGCTGTCCAAGTTGGCGGCTCTTGACCTCGTCGAATTCGATCGGGTCACCGCGCTGTACCGACTGGGACCACAGGCTTTGCGGACGGCTGGTGCGCCGTCCGAGCATCGGGAGGCCCGCGATGTGGTCCACGATGTCGCCGACCGCGCCGGACCGGGGACGAAGGTCAACGACCTCGTCAATCGACTGGTCATCGACGTCTGGGATGAGAATCTCCACCAGGGCTACTGGCACTCCGACGACGACGATAGTTCGAACCGGGTGGCGACGGACCGGTTGACGGACCTGGTGATCACCCACTCCGACCTGGGTCGGGGCGGTCGGGTGCTCGACATAGGCTGCGGCGTAGGCGTTCCAGCGCTTCGACTCGCCGAGGCGGCGCCGGTCGATGTCGTCGGCATCTCGAACAACCATTTCCAGATCGACCAGGCGAACCGTCGGGCGGTGGCCGGGGGTGCCGCGCAGCGGGTGCGGTTCGAGTACGCCGACGCACTGGATCTGCCGTACGCCGCTGACTCCTTCGACGTGGTATGGATGGTGGAGTGTCTTTCGGCGCTGGATCGGCGGCGGGCTCTCGATGAGGCTCGCCGGGTGCTTCGGCCTGGTGGGCGGATCGTGCTCACCGACCAGATGCTGACCGGCGTGATGAACGACCAGAACCGCGGCCTCATCGAGGAGTATCTGGCCTCGACCGATGCCAGCCTGCTCGACGCCGACGGGTACCGCGCGCTGATCGCTGCGGTGGATTTGGAGGTTGTGACGCTGATCGACATTAGCGAGCACACCAGGAAGACCGCCGTCCGAATGATCGAGGCTGTCGACCGTCGTCACGACGAGTTGATCGACCGCCACGGACGGGCGGTCGCACCGCTGTTGGAGATGTTCCGATCTCCAGTGCCGACGATGGCGGAAATGGGCTATGTCCTGGTTGTCGCAGGCAAACCGACCGGTTCGTAGGGGTCAGTTCCGCCTCGGTGAGAATCCAACTTTCGTAGCCTTGACAGGCTTCATTACCTGCCCCTAAGTTCGGCGATTTTGGCGACGCGTTCCTTAACGGCAGGACTAAGGGGGGTCACGCTCGATTCATCGCTTTCTCGATGCAATCGCGATAGCATCGGCGTCGGACCTTGCAGCAAGCTCAACGGAGCCGTGGAGGCCGGATACAGTGTTTGACGATGAGACCGCAACATACTTTGTCGTCGTCAACGACGAAGAGCAGTATTCGATCTGGCCTGCTCATCGCGATGTGCCCAATGGATGGCGGACGGTCGGTTCGGCGGGGCCGCGCGAGGAATGTCTGACCCGGATCGAACAGGTTTGGACGGATATGCGGCCCAAGAGCGTACGCGAAGCGATGCAGCAGAAGTCCGTTCGATAGTGGACGGGCTTGTCCGGCTATCGAGCCAGGTCCGGGAATCCCAACTCGACGGTACGGTCGCCGACGCGGCGATGACGTCGGTGTCCACCGTGGTGGAGCATTTCTTCCGACAGCATCCGAGTGTCGCGCGGCGTGCGGGACGACACGAGTTCGACGGCCGACTCCCTGGGGTCGACCGGCGTTCGGTGGATGAGATCGATCGGATGCTGTTCGTCGCCACGAACCATCTGCAAGCGCTCCCGGAATCGGTGGACCCGGAACTGCGCGCCGATGTGGCCGCGGCGGTGAAGTTGCTCGACCACGAGCGGTTCCGCGTCGCCGTGCTCGGTCGGGATCGTCCCGGTCCGCTGGACCTGCTCGCCGAGGCCGATGTCGCGGTCTACCTGAGCAGGTCGTACGCCCCGCTCGCCGAGCGGGTCGACGCATTGGGGGACCACCTCGCCGGACTGCCGGACTTCCTGGCGCGGGCAGGCCGGACACTTGGCGATCGGCTCCCCGCGGGCGAACGTCTGCGCGGGGTGGAGCAGGCCAGGAGTCAGGCTGTCGGGATCAGGAACGTCGTCCAGGACCTACAGGAGCGTGGTCTGGAACCGGCACGGCCTCGGCTCGCGGCCATCGCGTCGAGCGCGGCGGGCGCGTGTGAGCGCTACGCCGCCGCGGTGGCCGAGACGAAGCCCGCCAGGGCGGTTCTGGGGCCGGAGCTGCTCGCCGAGTTCCTGCGCGCCGCGGAGGGGATCACTCATCCGGTCGCGGACCTGCTCGACGAGGCGGAGGCCGAGGTCGCGGCGGTCCGCTCCGCGCTCGATTCGGCGGCGGCGAGACTAGGGGTCGGGAATCGGGATGAGGCATATCAGCTCATGGCCCGCAAGTTCTCCGACCGTCCGGTGCTGGAGTCGTTCAAGTCGACCACCGACCGACTGGAAGCGTTCTGGCGGCAGCAGGACGTCGTCTCGGTGGTGGCGGCGACACCGCTGCAGCTGCGGCACCCTCAACAGCCGGGCGGATCCGCGGCGGTCTCGTTCGACGCCGCTGGTCGGCTGGAGCAGGTCACGCAGCCCCACATCGTGTATGTCCCCGTGCTGACCGACTCCCCGGAACAGAACGGGGTGAGTCTGCGACGGCAGTACTTCAACGACCCCATGCTTGAGATGATCGCCGTGCACGAGGTGTTCGCGGGCCACTACGTGCACGCGGAGGCGTCGCTGCGCGGGCCGAGTGTGCTCCGCACCTGCCTGCCGTGCTTTCCCGGGATCAGCGAAGGGTGGGCCCACTACGTCGAGGAGCTCGCCATCGAGCACGGGCTCGCCGACGGGAGACCGCTCATCGAGGTCGCACAGCTGAGGTTCGCGCTGGAGGCCGCGACCCGACTGTTCATCCACCTGTCCGTCCACATGGGACGAATGACCTTCACCGAAGCGGTCGACCGCGCCATCGCGCTGTGCGGCTGGTCGATGGAGCGAGCCGCCCGCGAGGTCCTGATCGTCGTCTCCGATCCTTTTGGCGCCATGTACACGCTGGGCAAGCTGCGTATTCGCGAGTGGCGGAAGACGGCCGCCGCGGGCGCGGTGTCGTGGAACCTCAAGGGTTTCCACGATCGACTCCTGCGGGCGGGCCTCGTCCCGCTGGCCGTGGCATGGCAATACCACCTCGACGGCCAGCGCGATCCGCGATCCGCGTCGGCAAAGGAGAGTCTGTGACCAACATGAAGAGTGAGCCCGCCGTCGCCGCGGACCTGGGAGCAGGCGACTGGGTGGCCATTCCTGGTGGACCGTTCATCATGGGATCCGACGAGGTCAGGCCGGATGGCAGGCCGCTGGCCGCGTCGCCGCGGCACACCGTCGATGTCGATTCCTTCCGGATAGCGCGGAGTCCGGTCTCGGTGGCCGAGTTCGCCCGGTTCGTCGACGAGACGTCCTATGTGACCACCGCGGAACGCTCCGGGCGAAGCTGGGTGTGGATCGGTACCGAGGACAAGGACATGATCCCGGACCAGGAACACCTGTGGATCAATCTCGACGGCGCGACCTGGCGGGCCCCCCGGGGACCCGGATCGGACATCGCCGACAAGGCGGACCATCCCGTGACCAACGTCAGCCATCGTGACGCCATCGCCTACTGCGAGTGGTCCGGCACCAGGCTGCCCACTGAGGCCGAGTGGGAGAAGGCCGCGCGCGGCACCGACGGCAGGAACTACGCGTGGGGCGACACACCGCCGACGGCGACGGTCTGCAACCACTCCATGAACGTCCGCGACACCACTCCCATTGGGGCCTACCCCGACGCGGCCGGGCCGTACGGAGTGCACGACGTGGCCGGGAATGTCTGGGAGATCATGGGAACCGGGTGGCACCGGTACCCGTTCGACAAGGACAAAAGCCCACAGACCATCGTGACCAAGTTCGGCACCGTCGAACTGGGCACCATCCGCGGGGGCTCGTTCTACAACAACTTCGATCCGCGTGGTGTGGCCGTCTGGGTGCGGACCTACATCTTGTTGGACTACAGCTGTTACGACATGGGTTTCCGGGTGTGCGCCTGCTGAGTTCCGCCGGTCGGCATCGTACTGGGGAGGGGGGTGTGTGATGGACAGCGTGTTGTGGAACCGGATCGAGCTCGTGTCCCGCGAGTTCCCCGAGACGGAGACGGTCCAGCTCGCGCACGAGCGGCTGCGCCTGTTCGTCAAGATGGAGACGACCAACCCGAGCGGCAGCGCGAAGGACCGCTCGGCGTACTGGATTCTTCGCGAGGCCGTGCGACGCGGCGACATCACCCGCGACACCACCGTCGTAGAGTCCTCCTCCGGGAACTTCGCCCTCTCGATGGCGCTGTTCTGCGGTCGTCTCGGTGTCAGGTTCATCCCGGTCATCGACCCGAACGTCAACACTTCGACCGAGACTGTCCTGCGCCGCTCTTGTGCCAGGGTCGAGAAAGTGGCGAGGATCGACCGGACGGGCGGATACCTGCTCAGCCGACTCGACCGGGTCGCCGAACTCCTGGCCGAGATCGAGGACGGGTACTGGCCGAACCAGTACGCGAACATCGATGGCGCGCAGGCACACTACGAGCTCACCGGACGCGAGCTGGTCGCGTCGCTCGGCGACATCGATTACCTGTTCGTCGGGGTCGGGTCGGGCGCGATGATCGCGGGACTGTCGCAGCGGGTCGCGGAACTGTCCACCGATGTCACCGTCGTCGCGGTGGACGTGGCGGGATCAGTCATCTTCGGCGGAGAGCCGCGGCGTCGCCACATTCCCGGGATCGGTTCCAGTATCCGATCGCCGCTGGTCGACAAGGCGATGATCTCCGACGTCGTCGTCGTCTCGGAGCGGGAGGAGGTCGCGGGCTGTCATGACCTGCTCCGCGACCACGGCATCTACGCGGGCGGATCGACGGGATGTGTGTACGCCGCGATCAACCGGTACTTCGAGGGATACCGCGGCCCGCCGCCGGTGGTCGCGTTCCTGTGCGCCGATCGCGGCGAGCCCTATCGGGACACGATCTACGACGACAGTTGGGTAGCGCGGACCCTCATGCCCGACCGTGAGGTCCGCGACAGGAGTGCGTCCGCCACATGAAGGGGAGCAGAGTGGCCACACGGGCGGCGACGTGGACCGACCCGCCCGCCGACGAGGCGGGCGTCGTCGCCTGGCTGCGCGAGATGTGCGACAGCGGTTCGATTCGGCACGACCCCAACGGCGACTGGCACATCTTCGGGTACGCGGACGTGCTGGACGCCCTGTCGAACCACGCCGCGTTCTCCAACGCCGTGGTCGGGCCGCCGCCCGAGGACTCCCCGATGAACCTGTACCGGACCGGCAACCTCTCGTGGATGGACCCGCCGCGGCATCGGCAGTTGCGCGCGCTGGTGAACCGCGTCTTCACCCCTCGCTACGTGGCGGGTCTGGAACCCATGGTCATCGCCACGGTCGAGGAGTTCCTGGACAAGATCCGATCCGCGGACCGGATCGCGTACGTGGAGGAGTACGCCGCACCTGTCGTCTCGACCGTGATCGCCAGGATGGTGGGGATCCCGCCCGGCGGCACCCGCCTGTTCCGGCAGTGGTCGAAGGACTTGATGGCCCTCGCCGACCCGGAGACGACGAACGACGGGCTGCAGACCGTCTTCACCAACACCCAGGTCATCGGCCTGTACCTGCGCGAGTTCATCCAGAAACGGCGCCGCGATCCGCGCGATGACCTCACCAGCGGGCTGATCGCCGCCGAGGTGGACGGCGAACGGCTGGACGACGCCGAGATCGCGGGCCTCATCGCGCACCTGCTCGCCACCGGGCAGGCGGCCACGCTGACCTTGGTCAATGCCGTCATCTGCCTCGATCAGCACCCGGCCGCCACGGCCAGGCTGCGGTCGGACCCGACCCTGCTCGGCACCACCGTCGAGGAGGTGATGCGGTTCCGCAACCAGACCACCCGACTCACCCGGCGCACCGTCGAGGACGTTTCAATCGGGGGGCACGTCATTCCCGCCGGGCAGTCGGTGTCGATCTGGCTCGCGGCGGCCAACCGCGACCCGCGAGCGTTCCCGGACCCGGACACCTTCGACATCGAGCGCGCACCCAATCCGCACCTTGCCCTCGGGCACGGAATTCACTACTGCCTAGGGACTTCCCTCGCCCGCATGGAAATCGGGATCGCACTCGATCGGCTGCTGAGGGAAACCCGACATTTCTCGGTGGACTACGCGACCAGCAGGCTGCTCGATCCCCGCCAGATGTTCGGGGCGAACGAGATTTCCCTCAGGGTCGACTGGCTCGATCCGCGATGACCTCGTCGAACCGTGTGTGGCGCGGAGCAGGGGAGCGACCATGACCGATGACCTCTTGTCCCGGCTGCGGGCGCACGCCGACGCGGATCCGGCTCGCGTCGCGCTGTCGTTCGCCGCCGCGGGCCCGGACCGGGTCGACCTCTCCTACGGCGAACTCGTCGAGCGGACACAGGCGATGGCCAGGACCCTCGCGAGCAGACTCGAACGAGGTGAGCGCGCGCTTCTGCTGCTGCCGAGCGTGCCCGAGTTCGCAGTGTCGTTCCTGGGGTGTCTCGCCGCGGGCGTGATCGCGGTCCCGGTGCCAATCCCGGTCGACGAATCCGCGCGGCGGCGGGTGCTCAACGTCGCGCGCGACTGCTCGGTCTCGGTGATCGTATCGCTGTCGGTCATCCACGACTTCGCGGCGGCGGGCCCACCCGAGATCCGGGGGCTGTGCGAGTCCTACGACTGGCTGCTGGTCGACAGGCTCGATGAGGCCGGGCCGTCCCGCCGACTCCCGACGAACTCCGCCGCGGACATCGCGTTCCTGCAGTACACCTCCGGGTCGACGAGCACGCCGCGCGGGGTGATGGTCTCGCATGGCGCGCTGATGAGCAACGAAGCGGCGATCAAGGAGTCGTTCGGAGTCACTCGCGAGTCCACGATCGTCAGCTGGTTGCCGCTGCACCACGACATGGGCTTGATCGGCGCCATGCTGCAGCCGCTCTACGCGGGCGGTCGCGGCGTCATCCTCGATCCGCTGTCGTTCGTGCGGCGGCCCGCGAGCTGGCTCGAAGTGATCTCCGCGGAGCGCGCGGACATCAGCGGGGGACCGAACTTCGCCTACGACATGTGCACCCGCAAGGTCACCGCGGCGGAGAAGTCCGGATTGGACCTGTCGAGCTGGCGGGTGGCGTTCAACGGAGCCGCCCAAGTGTACCCGCGCACGATGCGGGCGTTCAGCGAAGCCTTCCGCGACACCGGTTTCCGGCCGTCTGCCCACCTGCCGTGCTACGGACTGGCCGAGGCGACACTGCTCGTGACGAGCACCGGACCCGCGACCCCGAGTACTAGCCGGTCGTTCTCCGTGGCATCCCTGGAATCGGGTTTGGCGACCGAGGCCAAGGCCGATGCCCGAGAACTGGTGACCTACCCGCTGCCGACGCACACGACGGTCCGCGTGGTCGACCCGGTCACCCTGACGCCGGTCGGCGACGGGCGGTCCGGGGAGATCCTGGTCGCCGGGGACAGCAACGGCTCGGGCTACTGGGGCGATCCGGCGGGCGGCGCGGCCACCTTCGGTGTGCTTGTCGAAGGGGCAGGCCCGTTCCTGCGGACCGGTGACCTCGGCTTCCGCCACGACGGCGGGCTGTACATCGAGGGCCGTGCCAAGGATCTCGTGGTCCATCGTGGCCGCAACCTTTACCCCGAGGACCTTGAAGCGGATATCTCGTTGTGCGACAAGGACATCCGGTCGGGCTGCGGCGCCGTCCTCGGTGTGGAGCACGACGGGGACGAAGCGGTGGTCGTGTGCCAGGAGGTTCGTGACGGCACCTCCCCGGACCGCTATCCGGACATCGTCGCGCACGTGCGCGAGACGCTGTCCAGCGTCCACGCGGTCACCGCCCGCACCGTGGTCCTGCTCGCGCCCCGCACGATCACCAAGACCTCCAGCGGGAAGGTCCAGCGGCACGCGGCGAAGCGGCGGTTCCTCGCGGGCGAACTTCCGGCCCTGTTCTCGAACACGGTCGAACCCGCGACGGACGGTATGTCCACAGTGGCGAGCAGGCTCGGCGGCACGTACGCCCGTGCCGATGGCGCGGCCAAGGTGGAGATGCTGACCCTCGCGCTGTGTGAACACCTCCACGAGGTTCTCGGTCTCACGGCGCGGCCGAGCGGCGACGAGTCGTTGGCCGCGCTCGGCGCGGACTCCGTACTCGCCGTGCAACTCCAGTACGAGGTGGAGGAAGCCCTCGGGGTCACTCTGCGCCCCAGTGCGACGCTGCGAGCCGCGTCGGTGCGCGACCTCGCCCACGCCGCGGTCGAGTCCTGTTCCTCGGCACCGATGGTGTCGCACCCCGACGACGTCGCCTATGAGCTGACCGCGGCCCAGCAGGCGTTGTGGTTTCTGCAGCGTGCGACTCCCGACAGCTTCGACTACAACGTCACCCGCGCCTTCCGCCTCACCGGCCACGTGGACGTCGACGCGGTCTCGGCCGCGCTCGGCGCGGTGGTGCGGCGGCACCCCAGCCTGCGGCTCGCCGTGGTCGGCACCGACGGTGTGCCCCGCGGCGTCGTCCACGACGAGCGTGCCGCGAAGGTCGACCTTGTCGACGGCAGGCATTGGACTGGCGATGAGGAATCGGCCTGGTACCGGACGTTCGCGACGACACCGTTCGACCTCGCGACCGAACCGTTGCTGCGCTGCGCGTTGGTACGCCGGGCGGGCGACTGGCTGCTGGTGCTGTCGCTGCACCACATCGTGTGCGACATGTCGTCGCTCGCGATCATCGTCGCCGAGATCACCGGCCTGCCCCAGCCGTCGGCACGGGTCTCACCCGCGAAGCGCGAGGCCGCGGTGCTCGCCGAGCGCGGCGCCGAACTCGCCGAGTACTGGCGGACCGAACTCGGCGGCGATCTGCCCAGACTCGCTCTTCCCCAGCCAGGCCGCGCGGAGCCCGGCATCGGCGAGTCCTTGGCCTTCACCGCCGACCCGGAACTGACCAGGGCGCTGACGAGGTTCGCCAGGGAGTCCGGGCTCACCCTGCACAACGTGCTGCTCGC
Organism: Alloactinosynnema sp. L-07; assembly: GCF_900070365.1. Lineage (NCBI taxonomy): Bacteria > Bacillati > Actinomycetota > Actinomycetes > Pseudonocardiales > Pseudonocardiaceae > Alloactinosynnema > Alloactinosynnema sp. L-07. The sequence continues at coordinate 1,816,133 of NZ_LN850107.1, forward strand.
CGCCTACCAGGTTCTTTTGCACCGCCTCACCGGCCAACCCGACGTCGTGATCGGGGTCCCTGCCTCCGGCCGCGGCGACCGCGTGCTCGCCACCTGGGTCGGCTACCTGGTCAACGTCGTCCCGATTCGGTCGACGTTCACCCCGGGCCTCGGGTTCGCCGGATTCGCCGAGCGGACCCAGCGCGGCGTCCTCGACGCGCTCGACCACCAGGACTTGCCGCTGTCGCACATCACGCGGTTGGTGAACCCGGACCGCGACACCGCGACCTCGACCGTCTTCCAGGCGATGTTCGCCTACTACGCGCGCGGCCAGGACGCCATGGCCGCGGTGATGGGTGACCCGGACGCGGCCCTGCCATGGGACGGGTGCACCCTGCACGGCCATCCGGTCCCGGACCACACGACCCAGGCCGAGGTGTGCCTCAACGTCGCGGTCCGACAGGACGCGCTCGTATTCGAACTGCAGCACGACAAGGGAAAGGTGTCGCGCGCCCAGGCGGCGCAGATCGCGGCGACGTACCAGACGCTGCTGGCCGCGATCGCCGAGCGACCGGGAACCACCGTGCGCTCGCTGCCGCTGCTCAGTGCCGACGAGGTCAGCGTGCGGGTCGGGGACAGCGCGGGTCCAGTCGTCGCGCGACCGACCCACTACCTGGACTCCTTCGAGCTGATGGTCGACCGGTTCCCGGATGTGATCGCCGCCGACGACGGCGTGGTGCGCGCGACCTACGCCGAACTGGACGAGCGCGCCAACCACGTCGCGGCCGTGTTGCGCGCACGAGGTGTGGGCGTCGACACCAACGTCGTGGTGAGTGCGCGGCGGTCGGTCGACTATCTGGTGGCCCTGCTCGGCATCCACAAGGCTGACGGTTGTTACGTACCGGTCAGTCCGGTCGAGGCGCCGTTGCGAGCGGGCGCCATGGTGGCCGCCGTCGACGCCGCCGCGACCATCGCCGACGCGACCGGACGTGGGCTGTTGCCCGACGCGCTCGACCTCGCGGAGCTGACAGCGGGGCGGAGCGTGCTGCGGCCCGCGCGGGTCAGCCCCGCTCAAGGGGCTGCCTACATCATCCACACCTCCGGGTCGACCGGGACGCCGAAGGCCGCGGTGTCCACCAACGGCGGCGTGACCAACCACCTGTGGCAGATGGTGGAGTACTTCGACCTCGGCCCGGCGGACTGCGTCGCGCAGACCGGGCCGGTGTCGTTCGACGTCTCCGTTTGGCAACTGCTGACCCCACTGGTGATCGGCGCGCGGGTTCGGATCATCCCGGAGCCCACGTCGCTGTCGCCCGCCGGACTCCTCGGGGCGACGCTGGAGGGCGGGGTGACCCTGCTCGAACTGGTGCCGTCCGCGGTGGCCGCTCTGCTCGACGCCGGGCTCGCGCGGTCCCACGGCGCGCTCCGCGTCATGATCGCCACCGGCGAGGCACTGACCCCCGACCTCCCGCGCCGGTGGCGCCGCGAGCTCCCGGACATGCCGCTCTACAACGCTTACGGACCCTGCGAGTGCACCGACGACGTCAGCATCGGGCTGAGCGCCTTCGGGCCGGACGCGGACACGTCGACCTCCATCGGCAGGCCGCTGACGAACACCTCGATGTACCTGCTTGACGCCGACATGGTGCCGACGCCCCTCGGCGTGGCGGGTGCGCTGTGCGTCGGCGGTGCCGGAGTCGGGCGCGGCTACCTCGGCGACCCCCGGCGCACCGCCGCGGCGTTCCTCCCCGACCCGTGGTCGGCTGTGCCCGGTGCCCGGATGTACCACACCGGCGATCTGGCCAGGACCACGGCGCGGGGTGACGTCGAATTCCTCGGCCGATCCGACACCCAGATCAAGATCCGCGGCCTGCGCATCGAGGCGGGCGAGGTGGAGGCGGCACTGCGCGAGTGCGCGGACATCGCCGACGCGGCGGTGAAGGTCGAACATGGTGTCGCGGGCGGATTCCTGGTGGGCTACCTCGTCTTCGGGGAGTCCGACGAGACCAGGGTGCTGACCCCGGCCGAGGACGAACGGGTCCGCGCGGCCCTCGCCAGGCGGCTGCCCCGGCACATGATCCCCACGGTGCTCGTTCAGGTTCCGCCGCTGCCGCGCTCGGGCAACGGCAAGACCGACTACCAGGCGTTGTCCTACGTCGCGGCGGCCCCGGCTCCGGAGTCGGACCCCGATAGCTTCGACGATCCGCTGTCCGCGGCCGTCCGGGCCATCTGGTGCGGTCTGCTCGACCGCGACACCGTGCGCTGGAACGACAGTTTCTTCGAACTGGGCGGCCATTCGCTACTGGCGCTGGCGATGATCGACAGGGTTGAGCAGCGCCTGGGGGTGCGGCTGGGTGTCGACTCGGTGTTCACCCATCCCCGGTTGAGCGGCTTCGTCGAACTCGTTCGGCTGGCGGACCCGGCCACTCCCGGCCGCGACCGGGTACCAGTGGATCCCGGTGTGCCGGTGCCTGCCAGTGCCGCGCAGAAGCGGTTCTGGTTCCTGCGCGAGATCGACCGGGGGCGGCCGACCTACAACATGCCCGGTGTGCTGCGGATGCGCGGCGCCCTGGATGAGGACGTGCTGGGGGCGGCGCTACGCGAGGTGCTGGCCCGCCACCCGGTGCTGCTGGCCCGCTTCGCCGAGCACGACGGCGCGCTGACCTGGACGCCCGGCTCGGTCGAGGAGTTCACCCTGTCGCGGCTGGATCTGCGCGGCCCGGTGGCGGAGTTCGGCGACGAGGTGTTCGACCGGGTGATGGCCGACGAAGCGAACACGGTCGCGGACCTGCGCCGGGAATTCCCGTTCCGGGCCCTGTTGGCCAGGCTCGGCCAGAAGGACTGGGGCCTGTTCGTCGTCATCGACCACATCGTCTGCGACGGCTGGTCGCTCACGGTGTTCCTGACCGATCTGGCGCACGCCTACAACCGCGGGGTCCGGGGCGACGCGCGACCGCTACCGGAGATCGAGTACGGATTCGCGGACTACTGCCACGACGAGCAGGCATGGCGGGTGCTGCGTGATCCGGCGCAGGTCGAGGCGCTGTGGCGCGGCGTCGCGACCGGACCGGTGTCGCTCTCGTCGCTGCCCACCCGACCAGTGGGTTCTTCCGGAGCGGGTCGGCACACCCGATGGATCGCCGACGATTCCGCCGACGCGATCCGCGACCTCGCCCGCCGGACCGGGCTGACCCCGTACATGGTCTTCGCGACCGCTCTGTCCACTGTGGTGCACAGCGGGTCGGCGGACCGGGAGACAGTGCTGCTCGGCGTGCTGATTGCCCAGCGGGACCGTCCCGAGCTGCGGGCCGTCGTCGGCCCGCTGCTCTCGGTGTCGGTCCTCGCGGTCGAACTGGCCATGGGCGACACCGGGGCCGAGGCGCTGCGCTCGGCCAGGGACGGGGCCCTGCGGGCCTACCGGTCGGCGCACATCCCGTTGCCGGAACTCACCCGGCTGCTCCCGCCCGCGCCCGGTGGCGACGGCTCCCCGTTCGAGATCATGTTGATCATGCAGCCCGCCGATGTCGCGGCCGAGTTCGACGGGATCAGCACCGAACTCGCCGACGTCGACACCGACGCCGCTCCCTATCCGCTGACGGTCGACATCGAGGAGCGCGACGGCGGCTACCGCGTGTCGTACCGGTACGCGGCCGACCGGTACGACCCCGACGACGTCGAGGCCATGGCCGAGCGCGTGCACGCCGTGCTCCGCACGATCACCACCCACACCGACAACACGCTGGACGAGCTCCGTTCGTCGACATCAGCCGAGAGGAACTGAGAACGATGTCCCAGGACATGCCCGCTCTGTTCGCGGCCCGACTGGCGGCGAACCCGGACGCTTTGGCTGTCGTGGACGACAAGTCGAGTCGCTCGTACGCCGAAATCGACGCCGAGTCCGCCGGGTACGCCGCCGCGTTGGCCCGCCACGGTGTCGGCCGCGAGACCGTGGTGGCGATTGTGGCCGACCGAGGTCCCCAGTACGTCGCGATGGTGCTCGGCGTCCTGCGCGCGGGCGCCGCGTTCATGCCGGTCGAGCCCAGTACACCGCCGCGCCGGGCGCTTGGGATGTGCGCGGCCGCGCGTGCCCGTGTGCTGATGGTCCAGCCGGGCCACGAAGCCTATGCCGCGGACCTGGTCGACGGAACCGACCGGGTGGTGCTCACCGCGGACGCGCACCTCGACGGCCCGGCGGGCGAGCCGGTGGCGCGCGACCCGGAGGGCCTCGCGTACGTGATCTTCACCTCCGGTTCGACCGGGACGCCGAAGGGCGCGATGGTCGTCGATGGCGGGATGGACAACCACATCGCGGCCAAAGTGCTCGACCTGGGACTCGGCGGCGGCGATGTCGTCGGACTGACCGCGCCGCTGTCGTTCGACATCTCGGTCTGGCAAAGCCTGACGTCGCTGACCGTCGGCGGGTCGGTGGCGGTCGCGTCACCAGTGAATCTCTCCGAGCCCGTCGAACTGGTCGGGTGGGTCCAGCGGCACGGCGTCACGGTTCTGGAGATCGTGCCGTCCTTCCTGGCCGTCCTCGTCGACGAACTGGGCCGCGACGCGGCCCTGCGGTCGGCACTGGGGTCGCTGCGCTTCCTGGTGGCCACGGGGGAGGCGTTGCCCGCCGAGCTGGCGCGGCGCTGGTACGAGCATTGCCCGGACATCGTGGTCGTGAACGCCTACGGCCCGACCGAGTGCTCCGACGACGTCACCCACCACGTGGTCACCGCGGCGGAGTGCGGGTCGAGGGCCTGGCCCCCGATCGGCAGGGAGATCATTAACACCCGCGTGTACGTCGTGGACTCCGAGGGCCGGGAGATCGACGGCGACGGAGAGTTGCTCGTCGGCGGGCGTGGGGTGGGACGCGGCTACATCGGCGATCCGGTTCGCACCGCGCTCGCGTTCGTGCCGGACCACCTCTCGGGAGCGGCGGGCGAACGCCTGTACCGCACCGGTGACCGCGGCAGCCGGGCCGCGGACGGCACGATCGACTTCCACGGCAGGCGTGATCGCCAGGTCAAGGTGCGTGGCCACCGGGTCGAGCTGGGCGACGTCGAATCGGAGCTGCTGCGGGTTCCCGGGGTGCTCGCCGCCGCGTGCGTGTTCTCCCTCGGCAAGCTGCACGCGTTCGTGACAATCGCCGCCGGATCGGCCGCCGACCACATCCTCGACGCTGTCCGCGCGTCCGCACCGAAGTACCTCGTGCCCCACGAGGTGACCGTCCTCGACCGGATGCCGACGAACACCGCGGGAAAGGTCGACCACCGCGCACTGCGGGATCGGGTTGTCGGCCCGGTGACCACGCGGGCACCCGCGGACGACACGGATCCCGCCGCGGTCCGCGCGCTGGTCGCCGACGTCCTTGACGTGGCCGAGATCGGGGCCGACGACGACTTCTTCGCCGCGGGCGGCGATTCGCTGCGCGCGATGACGTTGGTCTCGTTGGCTCGCGAACGGTTCGCCGCCGACGGCGCGCAGTTGCGCGGGTTCCTCGCCGACCCGACACCGCGCGGGCTGCTCGCGGTGCTGCGGGCGGCGCGCGCGGCGCCCCCGCCCGTGCATACCGAACCCGCGACCGGGGCGCTTTCCTCCGGGCAGGAACGGCTCTGGTTTCTCGAACAGCTCAACCCCCGCAAGAAGCCGCTGCTCATCCGCCTGGAACTCACCCTGCGCGGTGCCCTGGACCCGCGGGCACTGCAACACGCGGTCGACGCTGTGGTGGCCCGGCACGAGCCGCTGCGCACGGTCTTCACCCAGGAACGCGGCGTGCCGCGCGCGACAGTGTGGCCAGAGGCGAAGGTGACGGTGAACCTCGCCGAACCCGGCGCCGACCTGGTGTCCGACGTGGTTGACAGCGCCGGGCTGTCCGCTCGTACCGGGCAGCCGCCGCTGATGGCGGTGGGCCTGGCAAGGGTCGCGGCCGACCACCACGTCCTGGTGATCGTCCTGCATCACCTGGTGGCGGACGGGTGGACACTCGCGGTCCTGCGTTCGGAGATCGCTCGCTACTACCAGCGGTGGGTCGATGGTCAACCCGAGGTGCCGATGCCGCGGACCACGTTCACCCGCTACGTCGGCGAGGAACGCCGGTGGCTGGCGGGCCCCGATGCCGAGCAGGCCCAGCGGTACTGGACCGAACAGCTCGCCGGTGCCGCGCCCACCATCGACCTGCCCCTGGACCGGCCGCGCCCGGCGAAGCCGGACTACGCGACGAACTGTGTCGTCGTCGAGCTGACCGAGGCCGAGACCAGCGCGTTGGTGGCTACCGCGCGGGCGATGAAAGCCACCCCGTTCATGGCCGCGATGGCCGCGTTCTACGCAGTGCTCCGCGAGCTGACCGCGACGGCCGACCTGGTGATCGGGATCGACTCGGTCAACCGGTCATGGCCGGACAGCGAGGAACTCATCGGCACGTTCGTCAACCAGCTCCCGGTCCGGCTGACCGCGCAGGAGGACACCCCGACGTTCGGCGACCTGCTCAAACTGGCGCGGCGGCAGCTGCTCGGCGCCTACGAGCACGACCGGCTGCCGTTCCACAAGATCGTGGCCGCGGTCAACCCGCCGCGCCGGGCCGGGCGGTTCCCCCTGTTCCAGGTCAAGCTCACCCACCAGAGTGCTTGGCAGGGCGCGATCCAGCTGCCCAACATCGAGGTGATGCCGAGCGAGATCTCGGACCCGGTGATGGACGCCGATCTGATGCTCGACATCACCGGAGAATCCGACCGGCTCCGACTCGAACTGCTCTACCTGCCAGAACTGCTCGACGAGGACACCGCCGCCGCCTGGGTCGAGGCGATCGCCGGTGTCCTGCGCGCGGGCGCGGGCGATCCGGACACCGTGGTCGCGCCCGTGGTCGCGCGAGACCGGAGGTGAGGCGATGGACCCCTTGACAACGCAGTCCGAGCGCAAGCCGGAGCTGATCGAACCGCGGACGCCGACCGAGAAACTGGTCGCGGAGGTGTGGTGTGAACTGCTGGAGGTCGACGCGGTCGACGTGACCGAGGACTTCTTCGAGCTGGGCGGGCATTCGCTGTTGGCGGTGCAGGTGGTGTTCCAGCTGTCGGACCGCACGGGCGTCGAACTGGAACTGGAGGAGTTCTTCGACCTCGGCACCATCGAGGAGGTCGCCGCCCAGTTGGACCGGACCGGGGCGGCCGGGGCCGGGCTCGACACCACCGAGGTCTACGAGGGGGAGCTGTGAGCGCCCTCGACCTGCTGCGGCGCCTGGACGACCTCGGTGTCGGCCTCACGCTGACCGGGGACCGGATCAAGTACCGCGGGGTGGGCGATCGCCTCCCGCCGGATCTGCTGGCCGAGATGAAGCAACACCGCGACGAACTCGTCTCGCTGCTGACCCGGCGAGCACTGGTGCGGTGGCCGCCCGACCGCGACGGCGCCGACGACCAGGTTCGCAGTGGTCCGCTGACCAGGGCGCAGCAGAGCCTGTGGGCGACCGACTACTTCCTGGACGACGGCACCTACAACCTGTGCGGCGCGTTGCGCCTGCGCGGAACGCTCGATGAGGTCGCCTTCGCCGCCGCGCTCGACGACCTACACCGCAGGCACCCGTCGCTGCGGACCGTGTTCCGAGTGGAGCACGGCGAGCCGAGTCAAGTCGTGCTGCCCCACGTCAGGACACCGGTCGAGGTCGAGGATCGCACCGGATCCGGGACCGCTCTCGCCGAATGCGTCGAGGACTGCGCCCGCCTCGCGGACCGCAAGCTCGCGCTGGACACCGTGCCACCGGTGCGCATGCGCCTGCACCGCCTCGCCGAGGACGACCACGTCTTCTTCGTCGTGCTGCACCACGTCATCGCCGACGGTTACTCGATTGGTGTCCTGCTGCGGGACTTGGCGCGCTGCTACAACGCCCGGCTGGATGACCCGTCCGCCGCGCCGCCCGCGGGCGGGCCGGACATGCTCGACTACGCCCGGTGGGAGCGCGACCGGCTCCGCTACGCCGATCTCGGCGCGGCCCGGCGGTACTGGCAGGACCGGCTCGACGGTGCGGCCTTCGGCGCGCTGCCCCTGCCGCCCGCCGTCGACCAGGCGCGATCGGACCGCGGTGGCGCCCACATCACGGTCGTGGACGCGACCGTGACCGCGCACGTGCGGCGACTTGTGACGGCGACCCGGTCGAGCGCGTTCCTCGTCGTCTCGGCCGCCGTGGCGTCCGTGCTGTCCCGCTACACCGGCCGCGACGACCTGGTCGTCGGGATGCCGGTGGCCCGGCGCGATCGTGACGGGCTGGGGGACCTGGTCGGCCTGCTGCTCGACATGGTGCCGGTCCGGCTCGATCTTGGCGACGGCCCAAGTTTCCTCGACCTGGTCAAGCGGACCAGGACCGCGGTCTACGGCGCGGTGGGCAACGCCGTGACCTCGACCGAGATCACCGCGGGCGGCAACGAGAAGGCGTTGTACAACGTCATCCTCACCGACCTCGGCACCGAGCTGCCCGAGCCGCGATTCCGCGGTCTGGACGCGCGTCACCTACCGGTGCCGCAGGTCGGCGCGAAGTACGACATGAACTTCCTGATCCGCGACGACGGCGACACCCTGACCGTCGAGGTCGAGTTCGACCGGCGCGCGGTGCGCGAATCGGACGTCGCCGCCATGACGGCGATGATCAACCGGATCATCGCGCTCGGCGCGGCGAAACCGGCTGCCAGGGTGGCCGATCTCGCCGCGGCGCCGTTCGGCGCTGCGGGTGCGGGTGCGGTGGGCGCCCCGGCCCCCTGGTCGCCGGGTGCGGGGGACTCACTGGTCAGCCGCCTCGCCGAGACGGCGCGGGTGCGCGCCGACGCGGTCGCCATCAGCGACGCGGGTCGATCACTGTCCTATCGAGACCTCGCTCGTCTGGTCGACCACGTGGCACGCGGGCTTCGCCGAGACGGCCTGGGGGAGGGCGACATCGTCGCGGTCTCGCTGCCGCGCGGCATCGACCTCGTGGTCGCCATCATCGGCGTCATGGCAGGCGGCGCCGCTGTTCTGGTGCTGGACGACTCCTGGCCGCGGGCCCGGGTCGACCGCGTCCTGGCCGACTCCGGCGCGCGCCTGATCATCGGGCAGCGGCCCGACGGTGACCAGCCGGGTGAGTGGAGCACCGTGGCCCAGCTGGCCGAGTCGGGGTCGACCGCCGCGCCCGGTCGACCAGTGCCGTCGCACGCGACCGCGTACGTGATCTACACGTCGGGTTCGACCGGGCAGCCCAAGGGGGTACACGTCACCCACCGCAACCTGCTCAGCCTGCTGGGTGCCACCGCGGGCCCGTACGGTCTGGGCGCCGACGACACGTGGACGCTGTTCCACGCCTGCTCCTTCGACGTCTCGATGTACGAGCTCTTCGGCTGCCTGCTGCACGGTGGCCGACTGGTCATCGTTCCACAATGGACAACCCGGGAACCGGAGGCGTTCGCCGAGCTGCTGCGCGCCGAACGGGTCACCGTCCTGAGCCAGACACCCTCCGCGCTGTCGGTGATGCTCCCGGCGATCGTCCGGAACCCGGCCGCGGCCGAGCACATCCGCTACGTCCTGTTCGCCGGTGAGGCGCTCGACCGGGGGCTGGTCGACCAGTGGTACCAGGCGGTCGGCGACCGGGCGCAGCTCGTCAACATGTACGGCATCACCGAGACCACCGTGCACGCGTCGTGGCGGTGGTTGCGGCCGGACGACGTCGAGACCGCCGAGTCCGACGTCGGCGTCCCGTTGCCCGGCACGTCGCTGTACCTGTTGCACGACAACGGAACCGCCGTACTCGACCGGTGTGTCGGGGAGATCTACGTCGGGGGTCCGCAGGTGAGTGCCGGCTATGTCGGCAGGCCGAGGGACACGGCCCTGCGCTTCCCGCCCGATCCGTTCAGCCCGGTTCCTGGCGCCCGCATGTATCGCTCCGGCGATCTCGGCAGACGCAACGGGCTCAGCCTGGCGTACCTGGGCAGGCGCGACGACCAGGTGCAGGTCAACGGATTCCGGGTCGAACTGCGCGAGATCGAGGAAGCGCTGGCCGCGCAGCCCGGTGTCATCGTCGCGGGCGCCGCGGTTGCCACGGCAGGCGGCAATGGGTCCCGTATCGTGGCGATGGTCGTGGTGCGGGCCCAGTCGGCGCTCACCGGGGCGGACCTGGTCCAGGCGGTGCGCACGGTCCTGCCCCGCTACATGGTCCCGCACGTGGTCACCATCGTGGACGAGTTGCCGTTGACCAACAACGGAAAGCTCGACCGGGCCGCGGTGGCCGCGGGCACCGCGACGAGCAGGCCCGGCCCGGTCGTGTCCGCGCCACCGGAGAACGCGACGCAGGCGCTGCTGCTGGAGCTGTTTCGCGAAGTGCTGGCGGACGAGTCCGTCACGACCGCGGGCGACTTCTTCGACCTGGGCGGCGATTCGATGCACGCCATCCGGCTCGTCGGCCTCGCCCGCGACCGCGGCCTGCGGTTCACCGTGCGCGACGTCTATGCCGCCCCGGATCTCATTCGGCTCGCCGAGCGCGCCGTGCCCGACATCGCCGACGCGCCCGCCGGACGCGCGCCGTTCGCCCTGCTTCCCGCCGGGCTCGCCGGGTCGTTCGCCGACGACGTCGAGGACGCCTATCCGATGACGGCGATGCAGTCCGGGATGATCTATCACCAGGAACTCGCGCCAGGCGCACGGGTCTACCACATCATGCTCAGCTACCGCGTGCGCGGACGGATGGACCCCGAGGCGTTCCGTTCGGCGGCGCAGGCGGTCACCGACGCCCACCCGGTGCTGCGCACGAGCTTCGACCTGGCCAACGCCAACGGCCCGGTCCAGCGCGTCCACACCGGAATCGAGGTCCCGGTGCGGTTCGAGGATATCCGGCTGCTCGATCAGGACGGCCAGGCGGCCAGGATCCAGCGGGTGGTGGAGACCGAGACCGCGAGCGACTTCGACCTCGCCGAGCCGCCGCTGTTCCGGCTCGTAGTCCTGACGACGTCCGATGACGACTATCAGTTGATCTTCACCCACCACCACGCCATCCTTGACGGCTGGTCGGTGAACATCTTCTTCGAGGACCTGCACTCCCATTACGTCGAACGGCTCTACGGCGGCATCGCAGGCCCGGTTCCGGCGCCACGCAGCACATTCGCCGACTACGTGGCGTTGGAACAGCGTGCCGTCGACGATCCTGCCCACCAGCGGTTCTGGCGCGCGCGGACATCGTCGTCGGCCCCGCTGATCGCCCCGGACCGGGCCGTGGCGCCGGTCATGCGGCAGTTCCACGTGAACTTCCCCGGCACGATCGGGGAACTGCGGACCGTCGCCGCCACGGTGGGCGTCCCGCTCAAGGCGTTGCTGTGTGCCGCGCATGTCCGCGTCGTGTCGTGGCTGACCGGGCACCAGGAGGTGGCCACCAGTCTCGTCTTCGCGAGCCGCCCGGAGGAGCAGGACGCGGACCGCCTGCTCGGGCTGTTCCTCAACCAGCTCCCGATGCGGATCCGGCTCGTCGACCAGAGTTGGGCCGAGCTGGCCAGGCAGGTGCACAGCGAGGAGATGGCGATGATGAGCCATCGCTGGTACCCGAACGCCGCGATCCAGGCCCACCACGGGTCTCGGCCGATCTTCGACTCCAGCTTCAATTTCACCGACTACCACACGACCCGCAGGCTCGTCAGCGACGGCACGCTCGACTTCGCCGACGCCGACGAGCTGGAGTCCACCCACTACGCCTACGGCTCGAACTACACCGTCGACTTGCGGACCAACGAACTCAGAGCGCTCCTGGAATACGACGAGGCCGCGCTGCCGCGCCCGACGCTGGCGCTCGCCGCGCAGGCACACCGCGCCGTGCTGGCGGCGATCATCGCCGATGCGGACGCACCGCTGCGCGACACCGTGTTGCCCGGTGCGGCCGACCTCGCCCGGTTGGTCGACGCCGAGCGGGTCGGGCCGGGACCGGCCGCGGCTCCCGCGGCGCCGCCCCCGGAGACCATCGTGCGCGGCGAGTCCGCGGTGCTGGAGCACAGTGTGCGCGAGGTGTGGGCCGAGGTGCTCGGCGCGGGCGACTACGACGCGACGACCGGCTTCTTCGACTCCGGCGGCGACTCGCTGACCGCGATGCAGGTGGTCAGCAGGCTCCGCGCCCGGCACGGCACGCTCTCGATGGGCACGTTCATGGCCTCGCCCACGATCGCCGACGTCGCGGGCGCGTTGGCGGCCGCGCGACCGATCGCGTCCACGATGATCGAACGACCGACCATCCATGATGAACCGCGCCGCTACCCCCTCTCGCGCGCGCAGCACCAGATGTGGCTGGTCGCCGGTCAACTTCCCGGGATCGCCCTGTTCGGCATGCCCGGCGCGCTGCGGGCGGACGGACCACTCGACATCGACGTGCTCGAACGGACCTTCGCCGCGCTCGTCCGGCGGCACGAAGCCCTCCGCACGCGCATCGTGGACACCGATACCGGCCCGGTACAGGTGGTCGAACCGCACGCGGTGCTCGGGATCGACGCGGTGGACCTGCGCGCCGAGCCAGATCCGGCCGCGCGGTGCGAGCGGATGATGCTGGCCGCGGTGCGGGAACCGATGGACCTGGCGAGCGCACCGCTACTGCGGGTGATCGTCTTCCGGCTCGCCGACGACCAACACGTGATCTACCTGAACATCCACCACATCGTCAGCGACGGCTGGTCGCTCACCCTGCTGCTGACCGAGTCCGCGCGGACCTACCGGGCGTTGGCCGCGGGGGAGACGCTGGACCCTCGCGTGCCCCTGGGCAGCGGCGCGCTGGCCGAGAGGGCAGCGCTGGCGGCGGACTCGCCCGACGCCGAACGCCACCGCGCGTACTGGCTGGATCAGCTCGCGCCGCCGTGGTCCGCTCTCACCGACACGCCGACCAGTCGATTCACGGTGGGGGAGGAGGCGGGCTTCGTCCAGCGTCTCCGGTCGGCCTACCGGACGGTCCGGTTGGACGCGGCGGTGGTCGAATCGGTACGAGACGGCGCGCACAGGCACGGCCTGACGGAGTTCATGGTCGTGTTGAGCGCTTTCGCGGCCACGCTGCGGTCGTGGAGCGACCAGGACGACATCCGCGTCGCGACCGTGATGGCCAATCGCACCCAGCCGGGCACGGAGGAGATCGTCGGTCTGCTGGCGAACACCATCGTCCTGCGGATGCGCATCGGGGCCGATGCCGATCCGGTCGAGGTGGCCAAGCAGGCGGGCCGGGTGACCATCGACGCGTTCGACAACCAGGAACTCCCGTTCGAGGACGTCCTGGAGTCGATGGAGTCGGCCTATCCCAAGGCGGAACGCACCGGCCCGGTGTTCGAGGTGATGCTGGTCGTGCAGGAAGAGACTCCGGAGGTGGCCCCGGACGACGGCCTCACCTTCGCGCCGTATCAGACCCGGCGCGACGTCCTTGGCACCCCAATCGCCGCGACGACCTCGGAGTTCATCCTCGGCGTGTCCCCGGCTTCCGGCGGACTGCGACTGACCCTGCAGTACAAGCCCGCCACAACGGACGAGGCGGTCGCGGCCGACCTGCTCGATGACATCGCCGCCGCGGTGGCGGCGACGGCACTGGCCCTGCGGGAGGCCCCGTGAGCAAGTGTCACCGGGCGTCCGCGAGCTGCGGCACGGAGCCCGCGAGGGGGCGCCCGTGAGCCAGTGCGTGGTCCACCGGGTGCGCTACCGCCGCCTGTGGCGGCTCCCCTCGGTCAAGGCGATCGGCACGGCGGCGATCGCGGCCGCCATCGCCGCCTTGGCGAGCGCCCTGTTTGCTCCATTGTGGACAGGCGGCGTGGTGCTCGTGGTCGCCGCGGCCGGGATCGCGGTGTACGTCGGGACTCGTCGTGACCGCATCGCGATCGAGATCAGGATGGCGCGTGCCTTGACGGGCTCCGCCGGGCGGTGTTCCGGCGACGTAGCCGTGCCGGGCCTGAGCGCCGAGGTGCGGGCGGTGTCGATGCCGGACGGCGTCACCCGGATCGACGCGGACTCCTGGCTGGACGCGGTGCGGGCACTGGGGTACGTGATGGGCCGCGATCGCGGCTTCCAGATGGACCTGTTGCGGCGCACCGCCTCCGGTCGCCTCGCGGAGGTGTGGGGTCGCACGGCGTTGCCGTCGGATCGACGCTACCGGGCGTTGGGGCTGACCCGGGTCGCCGACCTCGCCGCGGAGTCCCTGGCCACACCGGAAAGGGAGTTGCTGACCGCGTTCAGCGCCGGGGTCGACGCGGCGTGGTCCAGCCACGGGGCGCCGTTCGAATGCCGGTTCCTGTCCTACCGGCCGCGGCCGTGGACGGTCCAAGACAGCCTGGTGATCGCGTTGTACCTGTTCCACGGGCTGTCCTGGAACGAACGGGCCAAGCGCGCGGAGGCCGTCGTGCGGCGCGCGCTGCCCGACGACGCCGCATGCTTCTTCCTGCCGGACGACGCGGGTGCCCGGCCGCCTCTGCCCGCGGATCTGGCCCGCCTGCGTTCCTCGACCGCCGACGCCGACGTGATCGAAGTCGACAGCGCGGTCCCCGGCTCCAACTGCTGGGTCAAGGGCGGCCAGGACGGCCCGGTGCTGGCGTGCGATCTCCATCTCGCGCTCGCTATGCCGAACCTGCTCTACGAGGTCGATATGAGCTGGCCGGGCACCCGGTTGCGCGGCCTTGCCGCGCCTGGTCTGCCCGCGGTGCTCACCGGTACCAACGGACGCGTCGTCTGGGGCGTCACCAACCTCACCGCGGACGTGCTCGACCTGGTCACGGCAGGCGGCGACCTCGTCACCGACACCGAGCGCATCCGGGTCCGCGGCCGGGAGGACGCGGTCGTCGACCAGACTTGGGACGGCACGATGCCCGTGTCCGCCGAACCGCTGCTGGGCGAGAAGATCGCGGTCCGGTGGGCCGGACACGATGTGCGCGGCTGCGACCTGAGATTCCAGCGGCTCGCCCACGTGTCCACTGTGGAGCAGGGCATCATGGTGCTCGACGACGCGGACGGCATCGCGCTCAACGTCCTGCTCGCGGACGAGTCCGGGCGGATGGCGCACCTCGCGACCGGACTGCTTCCCCGCCGACCGGCGGGCGAGCAGGGTGTCGCGCACGGCCACCTCGCGGGCTCGCAGCGACCGAAGCTGGTCGACCCGGAGTCGGGCATCCTGGTGTCGGCGAACGACGCCGCGCTGCCCGAACACCCGTTCCGCATCGGCTACGACCTCGACCCCGGCCATCGCGCCAGGCGGGCACGCCAGGTGCTCACCGAGACCAAGGACACCGGACTCGCCGCCCTGCGAGCACTTCAACACGACCTGGCGGCGGACGTCTACCTGCCATATCGCGACTTTGCGGTGTCCGCCCTCGCCGACCGAGACGCCGCGACCGCGGACCTGCTTGGGCAGTGGGACGGGCGGGCGGACGCGGGGTCCCGCGCGTTCGCGATCCTGGTGCGACTGCGTGAGCTCCTCGCCCAGCGCGTCTTGGCGCCCTACCTGTCGGTGTGCCGCGACCACGACCCGGGTTTCCAGTACCCGTTCCGGTCCTTCGACCGGCCGCTGCTGGCGATCCTGGCCGCGGGTGATCGCGCCCTGCTCCCCGCGGACGTCACCCGCGACGATCTCGTGGCGGGATGCGTCGCACAGGCGATGGCCGACCTCAGGGGCCGGACCGGCACGTCCCAGCCGTCGTGGGGACAGCTCAACTCGGTGGGACTGGCCCATCCCCTCTCGGGGCTCGCGCCGTGGTCGGCTCCACTGCTCGACATCGCCCCAAAACCCGAGCCGGGATGTCTGTACAGCGTCCGGACGTGCGTCCCCGGCTTCGCCGCCGTCGGCCGTGCGGTGCTGTCGCCGGGGGCGGGCGGTGTCGCCGCGTTCGAGACACCCGGCGGGCAGTCCGGCCATCCGCTGAGCGCGCGGTACGGCGACCGGCACAGCCAGTGGTCCAGCGGGAGCCCGCGAGCCGGAAGACAGTCCCGCACGGGTTGCGCCTTCGCGCTGCGACCGACGAATGCGGGAAGTGAAGACCAGTGAACAGGATCGGTCGCCCATCGGCGCTGGCCGCTCGGGTAGAGGAGATGAGTTCGGATGAGTGACTGGCGAAGCGCGACCATCACCGAGTTGTTCGACGAGCAGGTGCGGTGCCGCCCGGACAAGACCGCCGTGCGGTTCCTGGACGAGGACATGACCTACGCCCAACTCGACCAGGCGGCCGACAACCTCGCCCGCCACCTGCGGACGCTCGGCGTGGACACCGAAGGCATCGTCGGGGTGTGTGTCGAGCGTTCGTTCGAGATGATCGTCGCGCTGCTCGGCATCCTGAAGGCGGGCGCGGCCTACCTGCCGCTGCACCCGGACGAACCCGCCGAGCGGTTCCGGTACATGCTCGACCAGGCCGACGCCCGTGTCCTGCTGACCCACGAGCGGTTGGCGGGTCGATTGCCGGACGTCGACGCGACGGTGCTCAGCCTCGACGGCGGCGAACTGCCCGCGGCCGACGACAGCGGGCCGCTCGACCCCGGTACGTCAGCCGACAGCCTCGCCTACGTTTGCTACACCTCCGGGTCGACGGGCAAGCCGAAGGGCGTCACCGTGCCGCATCGGGGCGTCGTGCGGCTCATCCAGGACGGCGACTACGCCGAACTCGGCCCGGACGAGACGATCATGCAGCTCTGCGCGCTCACCTTCGACCCGGCGACCTTCGAGATCTGGGGGGCGCTGCTCAACGGCGGAACCCTGGTCGTGTACCAGCCCGGTCCGCTGTCGCTGTCCGAGTTGGGCGACAGTCTGCAGCGGGAGAAGGTCACCACCTTGTGGCTGACGACCGGATTGTTCCACCGCATGGTCGACGGCCAGCTCGACGGCATCGGTGGCCTGCGTCAGCTCCTGGCGGGCGGCGATGTGCTCTCGCCGACGCACATCAACAGTGTCCGGCGCACGCATCCGGACATCCGGCTCGTCAACGGGTACGGGCCGACGGAGAACACGTGCTTCACGACCTGCCACACCGTCACCGACCTCGTCGAGGACACCGTCCCGATCGGCCGGGCGATCACCGACACCCTGGTCTACATCCTCGACGAGGATCTGGTTCCGGTCCCCGACGGCGAGTGGGGCGACCTGTACACGGCGGGCGCCGGGCTGGCCCGTGGCTACCTCGGCAGGCCGCGGTTGACCGCCGAACGGTTCGTGCCCGACCCGTTCCGGTCCGGCGAGCGCATGTACAGCATCGGTGACGTGGTCCGGCGCGGCGTTGACGGGGCGCTTGAGTTCCGCGGCCGCCGCGACGACCAGGTCAAGGTCGGTGGCTACCGGGTGGAACTCGGCGAGATAGTGGCCGCGGTAGCCGGTCAGCCGGGGGTGAAGGAGGCCGTCGTAGTCGTTCGCCACGCCGAGTCGACCGGAGAGAAGTCCCTGGTCGCCTACGTCGTGCCGGAGGACGGTGCGGACGACCTGCTCGCCAAGCTGCGCCTGGCCCTGCACCAACGGCTGCCCCGGCACATGATCCCCTCCGCCATCGTGTTCATGGCCGAGTTCCCGTTGACGCGCAACGGGAAAGTCGACCGTGCCGCGCTTCCCGCCCCTGACCAGTCGCCCCGCGACGTGGACACCGACTATGTGCCGCCGCGCACACCGGTCGAGGCCCTGCTCGCCGATCTGTGGTCCGACGCGCTCGCGGTCAAGGACGTCGGTGTGCACGACGACTTCTTCGAACTGGGCGGCAACTCGCTGCTCGCGGCGGATCTGTTGGTCCAGATGCGGGGAGCGCTCTCAGCCGAAATGCCAGGCTCCCGACTGTTCTTCGAGAACGCGACGGTGGCAGGCCTCGCCGAGCTGGTCGACAAGGGGGGCAGCCAGGCAGGCGAGGGTCTCCCCGAGCGGGAAGGGCCCGCGGCCTGAGCGCCCCCGCACTGATCACCGAACTGCTTGCCGCGACACCGACAACGTTTACCCACTGGAGGGACGACCGATGAAACTGACCCGGCCAACAGGACAGGAGCCCATCGACCTGGACACCGTCGACCTGGTTGACCCTGCCCTGCACGGCGAAGGCGACCCCCATGCCATCTGGCACGCCATGCGCGAACGCGACCCGGTGCACTGGCAGTGGGTCGCCCCCGGGCTCGGCTTCTGGTCGGCGACCAAGTTCGACCACGTCACCCGCGTGCTCCGCGACCACCACGTGTTCACCTCCGAGCACGGCACCCTGCTCAACCTGCTCGGCAAGAAAGACCCGGCCAGCGGCCAACAGCTGCCCGCGACCGACCCACCGAAGCACACGAGGATGCGGTCCCCGATCCAGCGCGCTCTCAACGGCAAGATCCTCGAATGGAAGCGCGAGTCCATCCGCCAGGAGATCAAGACCCTGCTGGCCGAGGTCGTCGACGGGGAGCCGTTCGACTTCGCCGAGCTGACCGGCAAGATCCCGATGGCGGTCACCGGGACGCTGATGGGCCTCGACCGCGAGGACTGGCCACGCCTCACCTACCTCACCAGCCAGGCAATCGCGCCCGACGATCCCGAGTTCATCAGGCCGGAGGGCGGCAAGGCGACGCTTCAGCGCGCGCACCGTGAGCTGTTCGCGTCGTTCGAGGACTCCGTGGCGCGGCGCAAGGGCGACGGCGACGGCGACCTCATCGACATCCTGCGCACCATGGAGCTGGAGGACGGCCGCAAACTGCGCCAGGGCGAGATCGTGTCCAACTGCTACAGCCTGCTGCTCGGCGCGAACGTGACCACCCCGCACGTCCCCAACGCGGCCATCGTCGAGCTGATGGACGACGGCAAGTACGCGGACTGGGCCGATCACCCGGAACTGCTCGACAGCGGCATCGAGGAAGCGCTGCGCTGGAGTTCGCCCGCCAGTCACTTCATGCGCTACGCCAAGGTCGACGTCCAGCTCGGTGCCACCACGATCAAGGCGGGGGAGCCGGTCGCCGCGTGGCTCGGGTCGGCGAACCGCGACAGCGACGTCTTCCCCGACCCGTACCGGTTCGACGTGCGGCGCACGCCCGCGGAACGCAACCTGGCCTTCGGTGTCGGTCCGCACTACTGCGTCGGACACGCGGTCGCCAGGATCAGCCTGCGCGAGTTCTTCGAGGAGCTGTTCGACCAGTTCGACGGCTTCGAATCCGGCGGTGAGCCCGAGCACCTGCATTCCAACTTCATCGCGGGCATGAAACACCTGCCGCTCGTGGCGACCCGTCGCAGCGCGGTCAGGGGTTGATCGTGGCGGGAACCGAGACGTCGAAGGCGGGGCACAGATGACAACCAGCACGTCCTTCGCCGAGGTCGCGAACCCGGCTCCGGCGACACCGGAGCACCTCGCCGAGGTGTTGGCCGATCCGAGGTTCGGCAAGTACTTCACCGACCACATGGTGACGATCGAGTTCACCCCGGAACGTGGCTGGCACAACGCCACGGTCGGTCCCCACCAGCCGTTGACGCTATCGCCGTGTGCCGCGGTCCTGCACTACGGGCAAGCCGTCTTTGAGGGGCTCAAGGCCTACCGTCGGCTCGACGGGTCGGTCGCGAGCTTCCGACCAGAAGAGAACGCGACTCGGTTTCGGGCCTCGGCGCGGCGGCTGGCGATGCCGGAGTTGCCCGATGAGCTGTTCCTGGCTTCGTTGAGCGCGCTCGTCGCACGCGACGAGCGGTGGGTCCCGCACGCGGAGGAACACTCGCTGTACCTGCGGCCGTTGATGATCTCGACCTCGGCCGACCTGCTGGTGACCCCGGCGCGGGACTACCTGTTCGTCCTGGTCGCCTCGCCCGCGGGCGCCTACTACCCCGGTGGGGTAACACCGGTGACCGTCTGGTTGTCGCACGAGTACTCGCGTGCCGCGCCCGGCGGCACCGGGTCCGCCAAGTGCGCGGGGAACTACGCGGGGGCGTTTGTCGCACAGCGGCAGGCCGTTGAGGCGGGCTGTGACCAGGTCGTCTGGCTGGACGCGGTGGACCGCGGCCGGGTCGAGGAGATGGGGGTGAACAACCTGTTCTTCGTGTTCGGCTCCGGCCCCGACGCGCGGGTGGTCACCCCGGGGTTGACCGGATCGCTGCTACCCGGGATCACCCGCGACTCCGTGCTGCGGTTGGCGGGCGACCTCGGCTACCGCGTCGAGGAGCGCGCGGTGTCCACCGCGGAATGGGAGCGGGCGGCTCGATCCGGTGACCTGACCGAGGTCTTCGCCTGCGGTACCGCCGCGGTGATCACCCCGGTGGGGACGGTGAAACACGCGGGCGGTCAGTTCGTCGTCGGCGGCCACCAGCCGGGGCCGGTCACCCTGCGTCTGCGTCGGCGACTCACCGCGATCCACCGAGGTTCGGCCCCCGACCCCTACGATTGGATGTGCCGACTCTGCTGAATTGAACCCGCTATTGCATCGAAGCGGCACGCCGTTGCCGGTCAGGCGTCTCCCGGTGTGGGCGTTGCGGTTTTGTCCGTCATGTCGAGCTCGATTTCCGTGAGCAGCTCGGCGGGTGCGTCGAGAAACTCGAAGTGGCCGCCGTCCAACAGGGCGTAGCGGCAGTCGTCCGACGACTTCAGCCAGCCGCCCATGAGCTGTATCGGAATCTCCGGATCGTCGGCCCAACCGATCGCCGTGATTCCGCAGGGCAGTCGCAATGGGGCATCCACGTGATAGCGCTTGTTCGCCTCGATATCATTCACGAGAAGTTCGAGACCCATTTCTATCAGCGATCCGTTCGGTTCGCCGCCCAGGCTCGTTATTATCGTGGCCAGTTCGTCCCTGAGTCCGTCGGAATTCATTTCCAGCAGTCTGCCGTATGGCCCGTCGTGCGGGGCGACCTGAGAGGAGACGAATACTCTGCGCGGCACCGGGAGTCCGGCCGCGTCGAGTTGGCGGGTCAATTCCACCCCGGGCAGCGCGCCGCCGCAGTGCCCGAAGAAGGCGAACGGTGTGTCCAGGTAGGGCGCAAGGTCCTCGACCAGTGCCGCGGCGAGCGCCTCGTAGGTCTCATAGTGTGCGTCCCGGATGCGGTTTTGCCTGCTCGGAGGCTGGATCAGGCACACCTCGACGTGGCCGATCCAGCGCGGCCACCGCTGGTACATCGATGCTCCGCAGCCCGAGTACGGGAAGCAGAACAGCCGTGCCGCCGCGTCCGGGTCCGGCCTTCGCAGCAGTGAGCGCGGTTTTTTCGGACGAGTGGGTGACGGGGTGGTCATATCGCAATGCTATTCACGCGGTCGTTGAACGGCAAGCCCGTTCAATAACGCTCGGGCTCGATCGGGAGTCAACGTGGACACCCGATCGAGCCCGAGCTACCGTACTACTGGAAGACTAGCGCGCGAGGACCTCGTTCGTCCCGTACACGACGTCGTCGTCCAACTTGGCGAGCATGTCCCGCAATTCCTCGGGGTCGAGCGCCTTGAGCTCGTCGGTGTCGATGAGCTGGGCGAGGAGATTCTGCGGATTCTTCATATACCCTCCCTGAGTACGCGCCACCTTAAAAGGGTGGCAATGTATCAAAGTAGAGGCGGGCGAGTCCTTGTGTCAACAGTGTCGCCTCGTGTCGTCGAGGGTCTCACGGTCTCGGGCGAAAGGTGCGGACGGAGCCCACGCGATGATATGCTGGCCGGTAGTTCGGGCGCGGAATTCCTCGGGTTTCGGCAGGCGGCATAGCGGCCGTCCCGACCGCTCTCGGATTCCGCGGTGGGGTAGTTCGCGGGTGCGATCAATTGTCCGGAGTGTCACTGGAGGGGCGTGCGATGTCGGTCGGCCGGGATGCGCTGTTGTACCTCGACGAGGCGCGGGTGGCCGAGTTGTGCGGGACCGTCGATCCGCTGCGAGTCGTCGCCGACGCGTTCCAAGCGGTTCGTGAGGGCCGCGCCGCGGTCACGCCTGAGGCGGCGCTGCGGTGGACCGCTCCGGACGGCACGGCCGCGCGCAGCCTGATCCTGCCCGCTCGCCATGTCGACTCATACGGTTGCAAGATCATCAACGCGTGTCTTGGGAACGTCGACCGCGGTCTGCCGCGCGCGGACGGGCTTATCGTGCTCTTCGATCCCGACACCGCGGCTCCCGTGTGTCTGATGGATGCCGGGCACATCAGCGCACTGCGCACGGCCGCGGTGTCGGTCGCCGCCGTCGGGGCGGTCCTTGACCTGTCCGACATCCGCCGCGTGGCCTTCCTAGGTTGTGGCCGCCAGTCGCGCACCCACCTCGACCTTCTCGGCTCCCGCTGTCCACTTTCGGCCGTGACGGTCTACGACACCGAACCCCAGCGGGCGGTGTTGTTCGCCAAGCAGGCCAAGTTGTCGCTACCCGAGGTCACGATCGACATCGCCGACACAGCGGAGGCCGCGGTCCGCTCCGCCCCCCTCACCATCGCGGCGACGACCACCACTACCGCCTACGTCCGGCCCGAGTGGCTTCCCGACGGCGCGACCTTCGTCAACGTCTCCCTCGACGACGCCACTGAGGACCTACTTCTCGGCTGCGACCACCTTTTCGTCGACGACTGGACCCTCGTCAGCGACGACGACACCCGCCTGCTCGGCAGACTCGCCCGGGCAGGCCGGGTTGCCGGACCCGACCAGGTCCCGCCCCCCGGCGCCAGAAACATCGACGCGGAGTTCGCCACCCTGCTCGCAGGCGCGTACCAGCGCCCGATCGCGAAGACCGACCGGGTGGTCATCAATCCCTTCGGCATGGGCGTCCACGACATCGCACTCGCCGCTCACGTCTACGCCGCCGCACGGTCCGGCGACACGGGCGTCCGACTGCCTCGGTAGCTTTGAGGTTCCACCGCGAAAACCGGACGTCCTGATCCGCTCGCTTGGATCCGAGGCGGGAGAGCCTGGTGCAGGCGCTGACCGTGTAACGGTCGTACTGGTCAACACGACGCCCGGTGTGCAGGCGCCGCGGGAAGGGGTCCGGAGAGGAAGTTCCCCATGAAGAAGCTAATGCTCGTTCTCACCGCGGTGGCGACGTTACTCCTGGGTAACCTCATAGTCGCGCCTGCTGCTTCGGCCACCGTCCACGAGATCGTCGCGCAATGGTGCTCTGGCAAGGCTCCGCTTGACCCCGCGGGGTTGAGCCGCCCGGGAAGCAAGAACTTCGCCCAGCCCTTGTTCGCAGGCGGTGTGGTTTCCATCCATCCGTACGCGGACGGCCTTCTCGTCGACTTCGACTTCGACCGGCCGCAGACAAAGATCGTCCCAACAGGACAGATCATCCTAGTGGACACGTTGCCCGACGGTACCAAGCTCTACCTGGAGGCGTTCACCCTGGACCCGAACTTCCCGGCCTTCGCCAACTGCCCGGCGCTGGCGAACCTATAGCCGGAGGGCCCGCGCAATCGACCTTGCCGAGATCGAAGAGCGGATAGACATTGGCCGGACTGCCCGACCCTGGCGTGAACACGCCGAACCGATTGATCCGCGTCGCAGATCCTGTCCAGCGGGGGTGCAGGCCTGCCTGATCCCGATCGAGCGGTGCGGACCAACGGCTGAGCCGTCCAACAGATCGTGACCCGGCGTAACACTGGGCATCCCCCGATCGAGTCACAAGGAGAAGGGGGAAACCTTTCGGAAGGGGCGAAGGCCCAATGCCACAGCGAACCCTGACCATCTCACTCGCGCTCGTCTCCGTCATCGGACTCACCGCCGCGCCCGCCGGGGCCGCCGTCGCTGCGTTGAGCCAGGCCAGCGGTCCGAGCCCGTTCGCGCCGAACTGCCATGGCGCACCGCAGAACGGCACCCTGTTCGTCGGGTCGGAAGTCGAGCCGTGGATCGACCTCAACCCGACGAACCCGGCCAACCTCATCGGCGTCTACCAGCAGGACCGCTTCTCCAGCGGCGGCGCCAGCGGGTTGGGCACCAGCGTGTCGACCAACGGGGGCGGCAGCTGGACCCAGGTCGCGGGCCCGACGTTCTCGCGCTGCTCCGGGGCGGCCGCGGGCAGCGTCGGCGACTACGAGCGCGCCACCGACCCGTGGGTCACGTTCGGGCCCGACGGACACGCCTACCAGATGAGCCTGTCGTTCAACGACACCCGCGACCTGGCCAACGCGATGCTGGTCAGCGAGTCGCTCGACGGCGGGATGACGTGGGGTACGCCGATCGAGTTGATCCGCGACACCAACCCGCATGTGTTCAACGACAAGAACTCCATGACGGCCGATCAGACGTCCGCGAACCACGTCTACGGCATCTGGGACCGGCTGGTGTTCCCCAACGAACGCGCGGGCGGAAAGTCGTTCCTGACCGCGGCGGCCTTCCGTGGGCCGACATACTTCACCCGCACGACCAACGGCGGCGCGAGCTGGGAGCCCGCGCGCAACATCTTCGATCCCGGCCAGAACGACCAGACCATCGGCAACCAGATCTCGGTGACCGGTGAAGGCGACCTGGTCAACATCATGACGGTGTTCCGCAACGACAACGGCGAAGGCCGCAAGGGCGGCACGATCTCGGTGCTGCGGTCCGAGGACAAGGGCGCCGCCTGGTCCGGCGAGATCGTCGTCGACCGGCTCGGCACGGTGGGCGTCAGAGATCCGCGTGACGGCGCGCCCGTGCGGACCGGCGACATCATCCCGTCGATCGCCACCGACGAGCGGGTGGGCCACGACGAGGTGTACGCGGTGTGGCAGGACGCCCGGTGGACCGGCTTCCAGAACGATGGGATCGCGTTCTCCAAGTCCACCGACGGCGGCCTGACGTGGACCCCCGCGGTCCGGATCAACGCCGTGGCGTCGACACAGGCGTTCACCCCGGCCATCGAGGTCGACGACCAGGGCAACATCGCCGTGCTGCACTACGACTTCCGCAACGACACGGTCTCCGGCACCCCGCTGCTGACCGACGCCTGGATCCTGCGCTCGTCCAACGGCGGCGCGACCTGGAGCGAGGAACGCGTCACCCCGACGTCGTTCGACATGCGTCAGGCTCCGTTCGCTCGCGGCTTCTTTGTCGGCGACTACATCGGCCTGGGCGCGACGGGAGCGACGTTCAAGCCGTTCTTCACCCAGTCGAACCCGGCGACAGACACCTTCTCCACCACGGTGTCCGCGCCGTTCCCGCCCGCGACGATCGTCCCGGAGCCTTCACCCGCCGGGTTGAACGCATCAGCGTTCGCGTCATTGCACCGCGGCAGGCCCGCGCCCGCGTAGGAGTCTGACCCGAGCCGTGGACCGGCGCTCCGGTTCACGGCTCGGGTCACCACTTGATGGTTCCGGTCCAAGCGGCCATCGAGGCGGGAGCGAATCCGGCCGCGTTGGTTGACGCGATCAATAGCAGGCAGGCGGAGTTCGACGTGGCGTGTGAGGAACTGGCGAGAACGCCATCGGCCCGCGCGGTCGGCCGCGCCGAGATCGAGGCGTGGGTGGTCATGGTGGGCGAGATGGCCGTGGGGCTGGACCGCGCGGATCCCGCCAAGCTGCAGATGTTCTACGAGGCGGTGAGCTTGGAGATACTCCACGACGCCGAAGGCCGGACAGTCGATGTGACCATCCGGCGTCCAGTTCGCAGGCCGACCCCGAATCGGCGAATCGGCAGCCCATCTCGCTCGAGTCCGCCGCGCGGTCTGAGGACGGTCAGGCCATGCTGAATTTCTCGGCGTGCATCTGCGAGCTCGGCACCTTGATCGCGCGGAGGCTGCTCAGCACCGACGAGGTCATCGCGGGCGGGCCGCACACGTAGATGTCGCGTTCGGCGATGTCGGGGACCAGGGCACGGAGACTGTCGGGCTCGAATGGACGGGCGCCGTCCTTGGTCCGGCCGGTGAGCAGGTGCAGCCTGCCGCCGTTGGTCCCGATCAGGTGCCGGACCTCGTCGAGCAGCACCGCGTCGCTCTCGTCGCGCACGCGGTACAGCACCACGACGTCCGCGGTCGACCGCTCCTCCAGCAAGGCGCGGATGGGGGTGATCCCGACGCCGCCAGCGATCAGCAGCGTGCCGGGGCGGGTCCGCTGCAGCGACGTGAACGCGCCATACGGGCCCTCCATGAACACCCGGGTCCCGACCGGGACATGCCGCAGGCCCGCGCTGGCCGTGCCGACCGCTTTGGCGGTCAGCCGGAAGGAACGGCCGTCCGGCGCGGCGGACAACGAGAACGGGTTTGCCAGCCACCAGTGGTTGTGCCCGGGGAACCGCCAGATGAAGAACTGGCCCGCCCTGGCCGGAAGCCGGTCGAGGTCGCGGCCGGTGACGTACACCGACGCCACGTTGTCCGACTCGGGAACCACGGCCTGAACCCGGAACTGGTGTCTCGCGTTGCGCCAGAGCGGCACCGCGATCCGCCCTGTGACCAGGGAGCCGACAGCGAGGATCCACAGCGCCCACCAGTACACGGTGGCGAACGTGGACGACTTGAACGTCGTCGTCTCAAGGAGTTGGTGGACGAACGCCACCGAGATCGCCAGGTACACCAGCAGGTGTAGGGCGTGCCACGTCTCGTAGCGCAGCTTGCTGCGGACCGACCGCAGGGAGATAGCCGCGACCGCGACGATCGTGGCGGCGGCGATCATGCCCAGCAGCGACGCGGGCACCCCGGCCAGCGCGAGGAAGGTCCGCCCCATCGACGCGTTGTCCAGCGTCGCGTAGCCGAGCACGATCAGCGTGGCGTGGGTGAGGATGGCCCAGAGCAGGGTGAAACCGGTCCACCGGTGCCACACCGTCAGCCGGTCCATCCCGATGCGGCGGTCCAACCACGGCAGCCGGGCGACCAGGAGCATTTGAAACATCATCAGCAGGGCCGCATGCAGGCCGACGAACTTGGCCACGGTGAGGATTGAGTTCTTGCCGGTGCCGCTCGTGATGAACAGGACTTCGACAGCTCCCAGGTTGACCAGCACAAACGCCCACATGGCCCACCGCGCCTGAACAACCGGGGGCACGGAGCGCCGGACTTGGGGCCTCGTCGCCATGGTCGCCGCCTCTCGTCGTTCGGGGGTGGCGCCTTGCCGTCTCTACGGGTGGAGGCAGCGCCGGGCACATTGGCGTGACGGGCTGTGCGCGCCCGCGCACCAAATCATCCCTTCCCGAAGCGGTTGGCGCTGTCCAGCGCCACGAACGCGACCAGGATGGCCCCGAAAGACCGGCATCGCCCACCCATCGCCGCCGCGACCACTACGAACGCTCCACATCACCGCTGTGGCGGGAGTTCACGGCCCAGTCAGGTGAGTCGCGTCAGTCCACGCGCACCGAGTGCGGGGCATCCGTAAGTCGTGCGCGACGCACAGGTCGTCGAGGGTGGTGCGGAGCCCGGTGAGGATCTCGCGGATGCTGTCCGCGTCGACGCCTTCCCCCGATGGCGCAGCGGCTCATCGCGATACAGGGCTGGCTGCCGCGGACGGCGTCAGCCAGGGACTGTGACCGACCTACGGCCGGGGCTCCCGACGTGGCCGGCTTTCCCGGCTATTTGAGCCGGGTACGGGGCGGTGGACGCCACCGAGTTCGCCCAGCGGCTGGCCGCGTCCGTCACCGAGGACGGCCTGCCCGCCGAGTTCGCGGCTCGGCGGCCTGATCAGTTTGTCCGGCCATCTTGGTCCTGTGCGCTCGACGTGGCGGCGGTCCGACCTCCTCCCTCCCGCTGACCAGGCGTTATACGCGGTTTAAACGCCGTGGCAACGCCTTGCGGCCACGTTCTCCTGGTTGACCCGGGTGGGGCTCGCGCTGGTGAGGGGTCACCGCGAGCCCTCCCGACCCCACCGGAAGGGACGGACTCATGCAGCGACAACTGGTTCACCGGTCAAGGCCGCGACGCAGATCCTGGGGGTTGGCGGTGGTGGCGGCCTTGGTCGGATCGCTCGCGACGCCAGTCATCGCCGACGCCGCGCCCGCGTGTGCCGCGGAGACGGCGACGCGCGCCGCGGCGCTGGCGATGGCGGCCCGGTGCGGACATGACGTCGAGGTCGCGCCTGCGGTCTCGGAGACCTCGCGGGTCACGGTCCGCCCGGACGGGATCTCGGTGCTGGAGCAGCACATCGTGCCGGTCCGGGTCCGGCGGGGCGACCGGTGGGTCGGGGTCGACACGCGGCTGAAGGCCGGGTCGGACGGCTCGGTTGCGCCGCTGGCGGCTGCGGTCGGGCTGGAGTTCGGCAAGGGGGGCGCCGATCCGCTCGTGCGGATGACCACCGACGGCGGCACGATCGAGCTGCGGTGGCCGTCGCCGCTGCCCGCGCCGGTCGTGGAGGGGGACACCGCGGTCTACCGGTCCGTGCTGCCGGGGGTCGACCTGCGGATGCGGGCGACAGCTGCCGGGTTCGGGCAGGTGCTGGTCGTCAGGAACGCCGAGGCGGCGGCGAACCCGGCACTGCGGGCGTTGGATTACCGGCTGACGATGAACGGCGTGACCGCGGTCAACCGCGCCGATGGGGGGATCGACTTCACCGGCAAGGCGGGCGCGGTCGTCGCCTCGACGGCGCCCGGGCTGATGTGGGACTCGTCGGGCGCCGACCGGTCGACGGCGCGGGGTCCGGGCGAGACGGCCAGGACGGCGGCGGTGTCGGCCGCCGTGTCGGGAGCGACGCTGCGGGTGGTGCCGGATGCGGGTCTGTTGACCGCGCGGGACGTGGCGTTCCCGCTGTACGTCGACCCCCCGTTCGACGCGACCCGGCAGAAGTGGGCGTACGCGCGGAGCACGAACTCCAACAACAACGACGGTATCGCCCGGGTCGGCGCGTCACCGGACGGCGGCGGCACCTACCGGTCGTTCTTCGAGATGCAGCTCGGCGCGATCGCGGGCCAGAACATCGTCGACGCCCGCGTCTACACGACGCTGACGCACTCGTCGGCGTGCGCCGCCACGCCGGTCAGCCTGTACGCCACCGCGGACTTCCCGTCCAGCGTCGCCAACGGCACCCGGACCACGTGGTCGCCCGCGCTGCACGAGTGGCTCGACGAGCAGTGGGGCAACGCGAACGAGGCAGGTGGCTGCGGCTACATCCAGCCCGACAAGCCCATGGAATTCGGTGGGCCAGCGTTGACAGGTCACGTCCAGTACGCGGTCAATCAGTACTGGTCCTTCACGACGCTTGGCTTGTCGACCCGCCGCCAGAACGGCACCGGCGAGTCGACCACCAGCTACTGGAAGAAGTTCTACCCGAGCACCTTCAGGATGACGGTCTGGTACAACAACCCCCCGAACGAGCCGTCCGCCCGACCGTTCAGCGCGAGCGAGTGCTACCAGGCGTGCACGAACCCGGCCGTCGTCCGGGTCACCCAGCCCCGGCTGCCGGTGTCCGTGGCCGACCCGCAGAACGGGTCCCTGGTGCACACCGACTTCGAAGTCCGCGCGCAGGCGTCGGACACCGCCACCCTGGTGACCTCCGGGCGCTCGGGGCCCACCGCCACGCCGGGCAACACCGACTGGCAGGTGCCCGCTGGGGCGCTCGCCGACGGCGGCACCTACCACTGGCGGGCGCGCAGCGTCGACGAGATGAACATGCCAGGCCCATGGACCCCGTTCCAGCAGCTCACCGTTGACAAGGCCGCGCCGGCGCCCGCTGCGGTGAACTCGGCGCAGTACCCGTCCGGCCGGTGGGGGGCCGTCGTCGGCACGCCCGGCACGTTCACCCTCCAGACCGGTTCACCCGACGTCGCCAACTACGCGTGGAGCATCGACGGCGGCTCGGTGACCACGGTCGCGGCGACGCCGGGCGGCCCGACCAGCGTCGGGGTCACCCCCGCGTTCGATATGGCGCACACGTTCTCCGTGGTGACCCGCGACCGCGCGGGCAACACGTCGACCTCGTCGTACGCCTACCGGGTCCGGCCCCGGCCGGACCGCTGCTGGCTGTGGACGCTGCACGACGCCACCGCCGCGGATACCGGCAAGGCCGAGTGCTCGCCCGCTGACACCACCATCACCCCGGCGAACGGCACCCCGGCGGGCGGGGTGACCTTCGGCCCCGGGTACACCGGCAACGCCGCCGAGCTCAACGGCACGTCCGGCCAGGTGCACACCGCGCTGCCGGTGCTGGACAACGCCGCCAGCTTCACTGTGATGGCGTGGGTGCGGCTGGACGCGGCCGGGGTGTCCCGAACCGCGGTCAGCCAGGACGGTGTCACCGTGTCCGCGTTCGCCCTCCGCTACGACCCCGCGGCCAACGCGGGCGCGGGCGGCTGGTGCTTCACCGCCGCGAGCTCCGACGCCGCGGGCGCTGACACCAGCGCGTGCACAACCCAGACCCCGGTCGTGGGTCAGTGGACCCACATCGCGGGCACACGGGACACCGTCACCGGCAAGATCCGCGCGTTCGCAATGGGCGATCCGCAGAGCTGTGGCGGCGAGATGGCCGAAGCCGACTTCGTGGGCTCGTGGTCGGCGAGCGGGAGGTTCGCGATCGGGCGCGGGCGCACCGGCGGTGCCGAGGCCGGCTTCTGGGCGGGCGGCGTGGACGACGTGCGGGCGCACCAGCGAGTGCTGTCGGCGTCGGAGATCTGCCAGCAGGCCGTGAAGTAGCCCCCACCGAGACCCTGGAGTGATCGCATGAGCTTCCGCACCGGAACACGGTGGCGCCCCCTGGCGCTCCCGGCCGTGCTCGCCCTGGCGTTGGCGGCCGTTCAGCCCGCCATCGCCGAACCGAAGGCGGCCCCGTGGGCCGCGCCTGCCGCGCCGCAGGTGACGGGCGTCCCGGCGCCCGATTCGGTCGCCCGCGTCACACGTCCGGCGTGGACAGCGGACGGCAAGGTCGTGCGTGGCGCGCGGCCGGTGACCTGGCCCGCCGGGGAAGCCGCTGTCGAGTTGGCCACGGTGCCGACCGAGGGCGGCCGGGGCGGCCGCTCCAGCGGCCGGGTCCGCGCAGGCGATCTCCCGGTCGTCCTGTCCAGCGCCGCGTCCGCGAAAATGCGGGTGGCCGTGCACGACCGCGCGACCGCGGCGCGGCTCGGTGTCGACGGGCTCGTGCTGTCCGTCGGCCGGGCCGACGGCGGGTCCGGTCCGGTGACGGTCGGCGTCGACACCCGTGGCTTCGCCGCCGCGTTCGGCGGCGACTGGGGGTCGCGGCTGCGGCTGGTCGCCCTCCCGTCGTGTGCGCTGACCAGCCCGGATCGGGCCGACTGCCGCACCGCCCGGCCCGTGCCGGGCGGAACTGTAGATCCGGGCGGGACGGTGTCGGGCACGGTGCCGCTGGGCGCCGACCGCGCGGTCCTCGCCGTCGAGGCCGGGCCGTCCGGGGATAACGGCGACTACACCGCGACCCCGCTGACCCAGTCCGGCACGTGGAACGTCGGGCCGCAGACCGGTGACTTCAGCTGGTCGACGGCGTTGCGGACGCCGCCGTCCAACGGTGGCCCGGCGCCCGCCCTGTCGGTGGCCTACTCGTCGGGGTCGGTCGACGGGCGCACCAGCACCTCGAACAACCAGGGTGGCTGGGTCGGCGACGGCTGGTCGCTGTGGTCGGGGTTCATCGAGCGCAAGTACACCTCGTGCGCCGAGGACAACCCGTCCCACAAGACCGGCGACCAGTGCTGGCGCGGCGCCAACGCGACCCTGTCGATGAACGGGCACGCCGGTGAGCTGATCGACTCCGGGACGCCGAACGTGTGGCGGCTGAAGCGAGACGACGGAACCCGCGTCGAACGGCTCACCGACACCACCCGCGGCAACGGCGACGACGACGGCGAGTACTGGAAGGTCACCACGACCGACGGCAGCCAGCATTTCTTCGGCGCCCACAAGCAGCCGAACTGGTCTGACGGCAAGCCGGTGACCGACTCGGTGTGGACGGTTCCGGTGTACGGGAACAACGCGGGCGAACCCTGTCACCAGGCGACGTTCGCTGCCTCGTGGTGCCGCCAGGCGTGGCGGTGGAACCTCGACTATGTCGTCGACCCGCACGGCAACACCATGACCTTCTTCTACGGCAAGGAAACCGGCGCCTATGGCCGGGACAACACCCCGTCACAGCGCACCGACTACACCCGAGGCGGCTGGGTCGACCGGATCGAGTACGGGACCAGGCAGGGGTCGGAGGTGAGCTCCGTCGCGCCCGCGGTCGTGCGGTTCCAGACCGCCGAACGCTGTCTGTCCGGGTGCTGGTCGGGTACCCCGTGGACGTCGGCCGCGGTGACCGCGGCCTGGCCGGACACCCCGTGGGACCAGCACTGCGCCGCCGCGCCGTGCACCGGCAAGACCGCGCCGACGTTCTGGTCCGCGCGCAGGCTCACCGCCGTCACCACCCAGGTGCGGACCGCCGCGGGCGGCTACCGGGACGTCGAGTCCTGGTCGCTGCGCCACGAATTCCTCAACGCAGGTGACAACGAGGGCTCCCCACTGTGGTTGCGGGGCCTGACCAAGACCGGCCACGTCGGAACGGCGGTGTCCGATCCGGAGATCGTGTTCAACCCGGGCGCCGAGCCGCTGCCGAACCGCGTCGACGGCCCCGCGGACGGCCGCACCAGCCTGACCAGGTTCCGGATCAAGGCGATCACCAACGAGTCGGGCGGCCAGGTCACCGTCGCCTACTCCGGCCCGGACTGCACCCGCGCGACCCTGCCCGACCCGGCGACCAACACCAGGCGGTGCATGCCGCAGTACTACAGCCCGAGCGGGACACCGACCCTGGACTGGTTCCACAAGTACGTGGTCACCAGCGTCACCTTGCACGACACCACCGCCGACGGCACGAACGCACCGTCCAATCCGGACCAGACGACGTCCTACGACTACCTCGACGCCCCAGCTTGGCACCACACCGACGATGAGCTCACCAAGACCGAGCACCGGACGTGGGGTGACTGGCGCGGCTACGGCCGCGTGCTGACCCGCACCGGCGCGACCGGCGCGCAGACCGCGGTCGAGACCCGGTACCTGCGCGGCATGGACGGCGACAAGCAGGCTGGCGGCACTCGGGACGTGTGGGTGGCCGACACCTGGGGCGGCACCGTCGAGGACCACGAGTCCCTCAACGGGTTCACCCGCCAGACGATCACGTTCAACGGGCCGGGCGGCGCGGAGGTGTCGTCCACCGTCAACGATCCCTGGCGCGCGGGCCCGACCGCGACCAGGACCCGCGACGGTGTGACCACCACCGCCTGGCGCACCGGTGTCGGCGTCGCGAAGACCCGGACGCCGCTGGCCGCGGGCGGGTTCCGCACCTCCGGCAGCACCACGGTGCGTGACGAGCACGCCTTCCCGGTGACGGTCACCGACCATGGCGATCTCGCGAACGCGGGCGACGAGACGTGTACCCGCACGGCCTACGCGCGCGACGAGACCCGGGGGATGCTCGACAAGGTGGCGTCGGTCGAGACACTGGCGGGCACGTGCGACGCCGCGTCCACCCCGCCGATGCCGTCGACGGTGCTGGCGAGGACACGCAACCACTACGACGACGCGGCGACGGTCGGCGTCCCGCCGACGAAGGGAGATCTCACCAAGGTCGAGGAACTGGACCGGTGGTCGGGCTCGACGCCGACGTACGTGACCGCGACGACCTCCGCCTACGACGCGAACGGCCGGGTCGTCGAGACCCGCGACGGGCTCAACCGGGCGAAGAAAACCGCGTACACCACCGACACCGCGACCGGGCTGGTGACCGCCAAGACCGAGACCAACGCGCTCGGCCACGTGACGGTCACCAGCTACGAGCCCGCGTGGCGGTCCCCGGTGAAGGTCACCGATCCGAACGGCGCCGTCGCCGAGCTCACCTACGACGGGCTCGGCAGGCTCACCGCGGTGTGGAAGCCGGGCCGGTCCCGCTCGCTGAGCCCGAGTCTGCGGTTCGCCTACCTGTCGCGGTCTTCCGGCGGGCCGTCGGCGATCACCACCGAGACGCTACTCCCGACCGGCACGGGGTACCGCGCGAGCGTGTCCCTGCTCGACGGGTTCCTGCGGCCCCGGCAGACCCAGGAGCAGGCCACCGGCGGCGGGCGTGCGGTCACCGACACCCTGCACGACGCCGCGGGCCGGGTCGAGCGGAAGACCGCGCCGTACTACGACTCGACCAATTCCCCCGTGTCGGCCAACCTCGCCGCGCCCGCCGGGGAGGTCCCGTCGGTCACCCGCACCGAGTACGACGGCGCGGGCAGGGTCACAGCGGCGATCCTGCTCGGCGCAGGCGCGGCGAAGTGGCGCACCACAACCGTCCACAATGGAGAGCGGGTGAGCACGGTGCCGCCGAAGGGCGGCACGGCGACCACGGTGATCTCCGACGTGGACGGCAACACCACCGCACTGCGCCAGTACACGGCGGCCGCGTCGGTCGGCGGGGACGACCCGGGGACCTACGACGAGACCCGGTACAGCTACACGCTGACCGGCAAACTCGGCTCGGTCACCGACCCCGCTAGCAACACATGGACCTACGGCTACGACCTGCGGGGCCGCCAGATCAGCGCCGGTGACCCGGACAAGGGCCCGACCACGTCGGCGTTCGACGCGGCCGGGCAGCTGGTGGCCACAACCGCCCCGTACGGCACCACGACCTCGCGCCTGGCGTACACCTACGACGCCCTGGGCCGCAAGACATCGGTGCGCGAGAACTCGGACACCGGGCCCGTGCGCTCCGCGTGGACCTACGACGCGACGCCGATCGGGTCCGGGCCGCAGTTGGCCAAGGGCAGGCCGAGCTCGTCGACGCGCTACGCGGGAACAGCGGCGTACACCACCCGGGTCGACTCGTACGACCCGGCGGGACGGGCCACGTCGAACTCGGTGGTCCTGCCACCGGAGGAGTCCGACCTGTGCGCGGCGCCCGCGCCGAACCCGTGCGCGTACACGACACCGGTCACCTACCGGGCCAACGGCGACGTCGCGACCACGACGATGCCCGCGGCGGCGGACCTGCCCGCGGAGAAGCTGACGCTCGGCTACACCGACGTCGGCAGCCCGGGCACCCTGCTGTCCCCGGCGCAGATCTACGTGTACTCGGTCGGGTACGACAAGCTGGGCCACCTGACCCAGCGGCAGTTCGGCGCGTACGGCTCCAGGCTCGTCCAGAGCTTCGCCTTCGACGAGCAGACCTCGCGCCTGGCGGGCGTGACCGCCGTGCCCGAGGCCCGCGACGAGGTGCTGGACCTGGCGTACACCTACGACGACACGGGCAACCTCGAGTCAGTGGCGGACACCTCTGGTGCGCAGGCCGCCGACCGGCAGTGCTTCCAGTTCGACCACCTGCGGCGGCTCACCGAGGCGTGGACCCCGGCAGCGGCCTGCGCGGCGGACCGGTCGGTCGCCACGCTCGGCGGACCGGCACCGTACTGGCACAGCTGGACCTTCGACGTGACCGGCAACCGGAAGAGCGAGACCCGGCACGCCACGACCGACACCGTCGTCGGCTACCAGTACCCCGACCCCGGGCAGCCCCGGCCGCACGCGGTCACCCGGGTCACCGCGACCGGCGGGCAGGTCTGGGACCGCACCTACCGGTACGACAACGCGGGCAACCTCACCGAACGGCCGACCGGCACGGCGACCCAGACACTGAGCTGGGATGTCGAGGGGCACCTGGCGTCGACCGGCGGCGCCACCCGCACGGTGTACGACACCGATGGCACCCGGCTCGTGCGGGTCGACGCGGACGGCGCCAAGACGCTGTACCTGCCGGGTGGCACTGAGATCCGGGCGAAGGGCGGGGTGCGCTCGGCCAAGCGCCACTACGTCCACGCAGGCACGACGGTGGCACTGCGCACGGGGGCGGGTGTCCAGTGGCTGCTGAGCGACCACCACGGCACCGCCCAGGTGGCGGTCGACGCGACCACCCTGGCCGCGACGCGGAGCCGGACCACGCCCTACGGCGAGGACCGCGCGACGGCGGCGGGCTGGCCGACGGCACTGGATCGCGGGTTCGTCGGCGGCACAAAGGATCCGACGGGGCTGACCCACATCGGGGCCCGCGAGTACGACCCGGCGCTCGGCCGGTTCATCTCGGTGGACCCGGTGATCGACCCGAAGGACCCGCAACAGCTCAACGCCTACGCCTACGCAGGCAACAACCCGGTGTCGTTCAGCGACCCCGACGGCCTCCGGGCGGTGGACGACTTCGGCGGCAGCGGATCGGCCCAACCGTCGATCAAGCCGTATCACCCGGTCCTCCGCCCGGCGAGAGGTGTCCACTGGTTCTCCCGCCTCAACCAATTCGGTCAGGGGACCTCCAGCGTGATCTCGGCATGGAACTACGCGGCGGACGGGGCTGGCGGCCTCGGGTACGCGTTGTCCGCGCACAGCTACATGCTCAGCGGGGCCACGCCGAAGGGCTTGATCAACCGCATGTCCTGGGGAATCACGCGTGCCCTGTCGACCGTCGAGGATCTCAGGGTGCCGGACGCCACCGGCAAGCTGTACAACCCGATGAAGTCAGCGGGCGGATCCCTGATGAACGCGACCCGCGGGACAGGGTGGAAGGAGGTCGCCCGCGGGCTGGGCAGCTCGGCACGTGAAGGGGCGCTGAAGCGGTTCGGTCTTGTCGGCAACATCGCCGACGCCGGGTTCGGCTTCGTCGAGGACATCCACGATGGCGCCGATCCCTTGGAAGCGGGGGTGAAGGCGGCGTTCAAGCTCGGCGGGTCGATCGCGGGCGCCGCGGCCGGGGCGTCGGTCGGGACCGCGCTGTGCGGCGGTGTCCCGATTTGCGGCGTGATCGGCGGCGCCATCGGCGGCAAGCTGGGCGGCGACCTCGGCGGGTTCATCGGCGAGAAGGCCGCGCCGGTGATCTCCAACGGGCTCAAGGCGGCTGGCCGGACGCTCTGCTTCTGGTGCTAGTCCGGTGTGGAGGGCAGGTCGGCGGTCCGGCGTGCCCTCCACCCATCAGGCCGATTGCCGGCGGCGCCGCGAGATCGATATGGTCTGCGGCTGTGCGATTCGGAGTCCTGGGGCCCCTCGCCGTCCAGGTACGCGCCAAGGATGTCGATCTTCGGTCCGCCAAGCAGCGCATCCTGCTGGCGCGGCTGCTCGCCAGCGCGAACCGCGCGGTGTCCCCACAATTGCTGGTCGAAGCCCTGTGGGAGACGCCGCCCGCGTCCGCCACCGACAACCTCCGGGTGTACATCTACCAGTTGCGGCGCGCGCTCGGCGACAACGCCCGGATCACCCACGGCCCGGAGGGCTACGCGCTCACGGTCCGTCCCGGGGAGCTGGACGTGGACCGCTTCGCCGAACGGGTCGCGGCCGGGATGGCCGCCCTCGACCAGGATGCTCCGGCGCTGGCGGCGACCGAGCTGGCCGCCGCGCTCGCCGAATGGCGCGGCCCGGCGTACGGCGAGCTCGCCGAACACCCCACGGTGCGGCCCACCGCGATGGCGCTCGACGAGCAACGGGTCCGCGCGGTGGAACTGCGGATCGACGCCGACCTCCGGACCGGCCGTCACGCCGAGGTGATCGGCGAACTGGTAGCGGAGACCGGCGCCCACCCGTTCCGCGAGCACCTGCACGCGCAGTTGATGACCGCGCTCGCCCTGGCCGGGCGCCAGGCGGAGGCGCTCGATGTGTACCGGCGGGTCCGGGCGATGCTGGTGGACGAACTGGGTGTCGAACCAGGACCGGCGCTGCGCGATCTCCACGCCAGGCTGCTGCGCGGCGAGGCGGCGCCGGCGGCGCGGGCCGCGCCGATGGCGGGGTCTACCGCCACCGCCAGCGGCTGCCCCTACCTCGGGCTGCTCGCGTATCAGGCCGAACACCGGTCGGTGTACTTCGGCCGCGCCGAACTCCTCGAGCGCGTGCTGGCGAAGGTGGAACGTCAGGACGTCGTTGCCGTGATCGGCGCGTCCGGCAGCGGGAAGTCGTCCCTGCTGCGGGCCGGGCTCGTCGGGCGCCGGGTGGACGACCCGGCGTGGCGCGCCGTGGTGCTGACCCCGACGAGGTCCCCGCTCGACGCCCTCGCGAAGGCATTGTCCGACCTGTCCGGCAGGCCCGCAGGCGACCTTGCCGCCGACCTGCGCGCCGACCCGGCCACGTGCTACGTCACCGTCCGGACCGCGCTCGCCGACGGCTCTCCCGACACGCGCCTGCTGCTGGTCGTCGACCAGGTGGAGGAGCTGTTCACGCTCAGCCCGCCCTCGGACGACCGCGACCGGTTCATCGCGGCTGTGCTCGACGCCGCCGTCGGACCCGACCGCCGCGTGAAGGTGGTGCTCGGCGTGCGCGCCGACTTCATCGGCGCGCTCACCGGCAGCGCGGCGCTGTTCGACGCGCTCGGCGAGGACGGCACCCTGCTGGTCGGCCCGGTCTCCCGGGCCGACCTGCGCGAGATCATCCTGATGCCCGCGCGGCGGGCCGGGGTGAGCGTGGACGCCGACCTGCTGGCGACCATGCAGGCCGACCTCGGCGACGTCGCCGGGCCACTGCCGTTGCTGTCTCACGCGCTGCGCCAGACCTGGCACAACCGGGCGGGCGACGCCATGACCCTGGCCGCCTACCAGGCCAGCGGTGGGGTGCGCGGGGCGATCGCGATGACGGCGGAACGGCTCTACGAGGGCTGCGACGCAGGCGAGCGGGCCGCCGTCCGGCGGATCTTCCTGCGGCTGACCGCGCTGGGCGAGGGCACCGACGACACCAGCCGCCCGATCCAGCGCGCCGAGTTGGCCGGGCTGGCCGCGCCGGAGGTCATCGACGGCGTCCTCGACCGGCTGGTGCGCGAGCGCCTGGTCGTCGTCGGGGAACACACCATCGCGGTGGCCCACGAGGCGGTGATCAACGCCTGGCCGCGCCTGCACCGGTGGCTCGGCGACGACCGGGCCGACCTCGTAGTGCACCGCAGGCTCACCGTCGCCGCGCATACCTGGCGGGAGCTCGACGAGGACACCGACGCCCTCTACCGCGGCGCGCAGCAGCTGACCGCGGCGGCGTGGGCCGAACGGCATGCCGCCGAGTGCAACGAGGTCGAGCGCGCGTTCCTCCTGGCCGGGCAGGATCTCGCCGACCGCGAACTGGTCGCGGCCCGGCGCCGGGCCCGCCAGCTCAAGCGGTTCGTCACCGCGCTCGCGCTGCTGCTCGTGGTCGCCACCGTCGCCGCGGTGGTGGCCGTGGTGAAGGGCCGCGAGGCGGGCGACCGGGAGGCGGTCGAGCTGGCGCACCGCGTGGCGGGCATCGCGACCGGCATGATCGGCGACGCCCCGGACACCGCGGGCCTGCTCGCCATCGAGGCCTACCGGATCCACCCGGACCCGGACACCCTCGGCGCGCTGCTGAGCACGTCGGCCGCCGCCCATCGGCGCATCGACCTCAACGCGGACGGCCGTTCGGTGTACGGCGCCGCCCTCAGCCCCGACGGCCGGACCGTCGCGTCGGCCGACGTGGACGGCGCGATACGGCTGTGGGACATCGCCGGGCGCGAGCTCGCCGGGGAACTCGTCGACCTGCGGACAGCCATGCCTGACGCGAGCGCGCGAGAAGTGATCTTCGACCGCACTGGCGGTCTGCTGGCCGGACTGACCCGCGCCCAAACCGTCGGGCCGAGCGAGGGCATGATGGTCGTGTGGGACCTCGTGACCCGCGAGGCGGTGTTCCAGCAGCGCTTCGAATCGGTCGGGACGACGATGGCGTTCAGCCGCGACGGCACCACCCTCGCGGTCGGGACGGGGGCGGGCGTCGTCGAGGTCTGGGACGTCCGCACCAGGTCGAAACGGGAGCTGGCAGGTGACGGCGAGCCGATCCGGGGGGTCGCGATCAGCCCGACCGGGGCGTACCTGGTGTCCAGCGACGGGAAGACGCCGCCGGTGCTGTGGGACCTGCCGGGCGGCAGGCGGCTCGCGACCGTGGAAGACCCGGACGCCACCACGGTCGCGTTCGACTCCGTCACCGACACGTTCATCACGTCGGCGCAGCTGCGGGGCGTCCGCGCGTGGCGGGTGACCGGCGGCCACGTCGAGCCGCTGTCGCGGCTGCCCGCGCAGCCTTCCATGGCGTGGGACGTGTCCGAACCGGTGGGCGACCGGATCGCCGTCGTCGACGAGAACGGCAAGGTCGCGGTGTGGGACCTGGTCCGGGGGCAGGTGCTGGCCGCCCACGACGACCGTGGCCGGGTGGAGGCCCGCTCCGTTGTGCTGGGCCAGGACGGCTCCACGCTGGTGTCGGCGGGGCTGGGCCAGACCATCGTGGTCCGGCGCGGCGCGGTCCCCGGTTTTGGCGGACACGGCGAGGCAGTCAGCTCGCTCGCGATCAGTCCCGACGGCGAGACCATCGCCTCCGGCGGCTACGACCGCGTGGTACGCCTGTGGAATCGCGACGGCGACCTGGTCCGGCTGCTGGTGCCGGAGGGCGGTGACCGGATCGAAGGGGTCGCGTTCAGCCCGGACGGGGCGCATGTCATCGCGGTCGGCCGTGACCACACGATCACCAAGTGGGTGACGGCCACCGGAAAGGTGGAGCGGTCACGCCTCTACAGCGGGCTCGGCGCCACCACCGACCTCGCGATCGCGCCCGACGGCCGCACCCTGGTGACCACCTCCGGGATCCGCTTCCGGTTCAACCTCACCGACCTGAGCGACGCGCCGTTGCCCGGCCCGCCGTGGATCGCCGCCGCCGCGGCCTTCGCTCCATCGGGCGACCTCGTGTCCACTGACCCGTCCGGCAGTCTGATGGTCTGGAACGGTCGCACCGACACCCAGCGGCACCGCGTCAAAACCGGCCAGGGCTCGGTGCACGACGTCGCGGTCAGCTCCGACGGAGCATCGGTCGCCACTGCTGGTGCCGATCGCACGGTACGGGTGTGGGACAGCGCCACCGGAGCTCAGCGCGCCGAGTTCGCGTGCGCCGTCGCCGCGGCGGAGACGGTCGCCTTCTCCCTCGCAGGCGACCGCGTCGCCGCCGCGTGCGCCGACCGCACGATCACCGTGTGGGACCTCGCCACGGGCACCCGGATCACCACGCTCACCGGCCACTCGGCCCGGATCCGCGCCCTTCTGTTCCTCCCCGGCGGCGACCTCCTCTCCGCCGCCGACGACACGCGGATCATCCGCTGGCCGCTGTCGCCGGACACCGCCCGCGCCCGCATCTGTGACGAAGTTGCCCGAGACCTCACGGAAGCGGAGTGGCACGCCAGCATCGGCACGGAGACCCCGCACCCGATCTGCGCGACCGCGTAGCGCCCGCGCACGGCAGTCAACGTGATGGTGTCACCGCGACGCCGTGGCAGCCGCGGTGTGGCTCGACCCAGGGGGCGCCGCCCTCGGCTGGCCACGCCGCCGCCCCATGTGATCGACTACCCGTCGGCGACCAGCGTGCACCCGGTGCACGCGGCGATGGAGAATCCGCCGCGCCCGCCGCGCTGGCGGCCCAGGCCACCGGCCACGCCCAGGAAACGATCACCAACTACCTGGCGTAACGACCGGGCCGACCCAGCTGTCGTCTCTGGACTAGCCACGGGTACTGGGCCCAGCCTGTCGGCGTCGCGGGCGGACCGAGTACGCAGCAGGTTCAGGCTGCGCAGAAACGCAAGCAGGGACGCTCAGACACGGCTGGGGCGGTTGCAAGCGGCCATTGATGCAGCGAATCCGGCCCCGTTGGTTGACGCGATCAATCGCGCAGGAGGAGTTCGACGTGGCGTGTGAGGAACTGGCGAGAACGCCATCGGCCCGTGCGGTCGGCCACGCCGAGATCACGGCGTGGGTGGACATGGTGGGCGAGATGGCCGTGGGCTGGACCGCGCGGATCCCGCCAAGCTGCAAATGTTCTACGAGGCCGTGAGCTTGGAGATGCCCTACAACGCCGAGGCCGGACAGTCAATGTGACCATCCGGTCTGCAGGTAGAGTGCGCCATTCCGTTACCCGGAAAGGCTCAATGGCTCGGCAGGATATTCGCAAGGGAGAACGTGGCCGAGACCGTGAAGGCTTTCGTAGGCTCTCAGGGCGGCGTGAGCGAACGGGAGACCGGGAATCGGCGAAGGCGCGGCTGGCGGACGCTGAGGCGCGATTGCGGCGGTTCCAGGAGGCGTTCGCTGCCGGTATCGACCCGATGGCGGTAATGGAGCCGATGAACCAGGCCGAGGCAGAGCGGGTGAGCGCGCGAGCCGAACTGGACAACGCACCAGCGCCCACCTTGATCACAGCCGCCGAGGTCCATTCAATGATCGATTCACTCGGTGACGTGGCGTCGGCGCTATCCGGGACCGACCTGGACGCGCTGGCTGACCTGTACCGAAGTGCCCAGCTAGAGCTACGGTACGAAAACGCAGAAGAGGCCGCCTACGTGGCAGCCTCTGTGCGGGTGAATAGTGAGTGTCCGAGGACGGACTTGCGCACTAACCACAACTCTGAGTCTGACCTCATGATCAAAGGTACCTGTCCCAGTGAGTTCCGCCTGGGACACCAACGAGCGGGATGCAGGACATCCGCTCATAGCTCCTGACCTGCCGGTCTGACCGGTGGACACGTAGCCGAACCTGTCCCAGGGAGAAGAGGTATGCGCCAGGGGCGGATGGTGGCGTATGCACCGACGCACTTGGACAGCCTGTGGCGCAGTGACCAGGTGAATCGGCCGGGGCGGCGTGTCTGTCTCCGCGTGCGCACACTGATCGGTGCGACGCACAACAAGACTTCCCGATGGGGACTGACCTATCCGAGTTTGGCGTTGCGCTAACGAAGGCTTCCAAGTCGTCGGATTCCGTCGTGAACCCTAATCGGCCTGATGTGGATCTCCTTGCAAGACCGTGGTTCGACCCGTCTGTACCCCTGCTCCGGCCCCGATCGGCTACGGCCTACTTGCCACACTGCGACAGTGCAACCACGCCCAGTAACAACAAGGCCGGCCGTGACGATGCACGTACGACGCGTCACCTTGCGCGTGTTTACAGAGGAGCTGATCGAGCATGGATTCAGGCGGCGAAGCTGCAGTGCAGCGAGGCGTCACGTACAATTACGAAGCCCTGCTCGATGAGCACTTTCAACACTTAGTGCAAACCCTCCTTCTTGCGGAATTTCCTGGCCTCCAATGCTTGCCCGTTGGAATGCCAGACGGTGGCAGAGATGCATTTACCCGCGGCGGTATTGTCGCCCAAGTAAAATTCGCTCGAAATCCTTCAAAAATTGACGATCCGTTTGGGTGGTTCAAGAAGGCGATCGCTGGAGAAAAGGCCAAGCTTGAAAATCTCGTCCAACGGGGAATGCAGCGATACATCTTCGTATGCAATATTCCGGGAACGTCCCACCTGGATGCGGGGCTGATCGACAAGGCGAACAAATATCTCGATGAGAACCTGGATGTGCCGAGCCAATGTCTATGGCGCGACGATCTAGATAGGCGTCTCGATAGAGCTTACGACGTAAAACTAAGATTCCCACACCTTCTAAATGGTCCAGATTTTCTCAGATTGATGTGGGAATCGCCGAATAATGAGTCTCTTTCTAGGCGTCGGGCGACCATCGAGGCGTATCTGCGCACGCAATACCTAACAGATGACACGCTTCGATTCAAGCAAGTCGAAATGCTAACTACGAAGCTGTTCGATCTGTATATCGATGTGCCGATTCGACCTGTATCTAGCGCCAGTGAGCGCCAGATGCTAACACAGAAGGATGGGCCACGGCCCCTTTCGGTGCCCGAGCAAATTGCAGCTATGGTTGGTGGGCGCGCAACTGGCGGCCGTACAGGGCACGAAGTTTTTGACTCAACCAGGGCTACTTGGGCCGGAGCTGCGGAGTTGATGTCCGATCAACTTCAGCTTGAGCATGTTAGGCGGGTCGTTGTCGAGGGCGCGCCCGGTCAAGGAAAGACCACGCTTAGTCAGTATCTCGCGCAGATTCAACGAGCTCGCTATCTCGGGAAGGTGGATGCCCTGGAGGGGCTTCCAGCACAACATACGATTGGTCCAACGTTCCTGCCATTCAAACTCGAACTGCGAGACCTCTCTCATTGGCTAACCGGATTGGATCCCTGGGATCCCGATACATCGACACGGCACAATGAGATTCCTTCCTTGGAATCTGCTCTTGCGGCACATGTAAGGCGCTATTCGGGAGGTTCCAGGTTCGATGTCGATGACCTCCGGGCATTGCTGAGTGAGACTCCTGCCCTAATTATGCTGGACGCGCTTGACGAAGTGGCTGATCTTAACGATCGGAAGAAGGTTGTAGCAGAAATCGAAGCCGCTTCAGAGCGCCTTGATTCCCCGGCAGGAAGGAAT
This sequence comes from Alloactinosynnema sp. L-07, assembly GCF_900070365.1. NCBI lineage: Bacteria > Bacillati > Actinomycetota > Actinomycetes > Pseudonocardiales > Pseudonocardiaceae > Alloactinosynnema > Alloactinosynnema sp. L-07. Next base: position 1,860,076 of record NZ_LN850107.1, read on the forward strand.
GTCGTTCTTGTAACCAGCCGTCCTACAGCAATATCCAATGCGCCAAGAATCGATCGAACGCTGTTTGTTCACTACAACCTGCAGCCAATCGAACCACGTTTAGCGCTTTCGTACGCAAAGCGATGGTCTGCCGCAAGAGGTCTCACGACGCGCGACTCTGCGGAGCTGCAAACAATCCTGCAAAGCAAGCTCGACTCCACACACATGGCGGAGCTGGCGAAGAACACGATGCAGCTCACAATCTTGCTGAGCCTGGTGTTGTCTCGTGGGAGTAGTTTGCCAGACAAGAGGACGGAGTTGTATAGCTCGTACCTCGACCTATTCATGAGTAGAGAGTCCGACAAGAGTTTGGACGTACGGGATAACAGGCCACTAATTCTGGATCTCCATGGATATCTTGCTTATCAACTCCACGCAAAGGCAGAGGGCCAGCGGACGACTGGCCGGATCAGTACAGATGAGCTGCGAGAGCAAGTCGCCGAATATCTTCGCAACGAGGGGCACAGCTCTGATCTTGCCAGTCGACTGTTTGATGCCGTAGTCCAGCGTGTGGTCGCAATCGTGTCCAGAGTCGAGGGCACGTTTGAGTTTGAGGTACAACCACTTCGCGAGTATTTCGCGGCAAGGCATTTGTATCAAACCGCTCCCTATTCACCGACAGGCAAGGAGCGAAAGGGAACCAAGCCCGACCGATTTGATGGGATTGCACCGAATCCATATTGGATGAATGTCACGCGATTCTATGGAGGCTTCTTCTCGAAAGGTGAGATCCTAGATCTGGCACATCGAGTTTGTGATCTCATCCAATGCTCGGATGGCGCCTTCGACTTTTATCCGCGCAGATTAGCTTTGGCTCTGTTGCAGGACTGGGTGTTCTCACAGGTGCCTCCGGCTGTGAAGATGGTTGTGGAAGCGCTACTCGATGACACCGGAATGGTGTGGGCGTCGAGCCTAAAGGCGGACCATCGGATCGAGTCGTACCTGCAGACCGAGACGGACGATTTTCGGCTATGGCCGGAGGGAGGTGGCGCAGAGTATGCAAGGGATCTGATCTGGAAGCGCATCATTTCTGATAGCGCAGATGACTGGTGCATGATCTGGTGTTCCCTAATGTTGTCCGTCGACAATCGTGACAATATCCACGCCAGATGGACTCATCACTTCCATTCGTTGAAATCGATGAAGGCGCGAACAAGGTGGGCTCAGGTCGCGGAGTTCTTGCAGCTCATCCACAGGCTATCTGCTGTTGAGTACTCGGACCTGTTGTGTATAGAAGCCGAACGGAGTCTTGGAGTTAGGGCACTAGCGCTGCGGGGCAACGAAGAGCACTTCAGATTTCTTCTCGCGGAACATCAGCACGCGTTTGTTAAGGCTGTTTTGGGATTCGGCGGAGTTCGGCCTATCGAATTTTCCCGAGACAGGAATAGTAGTCTTAATAACCTTCTAATTTTGTCGCATCCTTATGTTTGGGGACGGCAGTTCAGAATGCATTTGGCCGGTGAGATATCTAGCATGGCGAAGACGTCGGTCGAGCCATTTGCTGCTCCAATTTCAACACTTGCGGGGTCGTTGCAAGGTGACATTGAGCACTCGCTTGAGCCGTGGGAGCGCGCCATCGATTCGCTAGAAGGTATCTTTGGCCGGACATTGACGACTATTGAGCTTAGCTGCACTGCTGCCGCGATCGTGTCTGCAACTGAGCGAGGGCAGGGTGCGTCACATTTGGTAAACGAGGAGTCGGTTTCACTACCAAGGCGGTTTCGATATGCGAGGCGTCAGGGGAACAAATCTTCATGGTGGAAGGCTCAATTTGAGCGGATTGCAAGTCTGGACGATGCTCAAGTCTGGCTGCTTGGAATTCTCACATGGGCGTCACCATCTGTGGTCATAGATTGTTTGGCATCTATTAATAGGGCAATTGGCAATCTAGGCGAAGAGTCGCGGGAAAGATTAATAGGCGTCTTGCAGGTCTCGGGCCCGCGGGCTCGACGAGACCCGTTGCCAATTCACCGTGTGGATGAGTTGCCCGAGGTGCCTGGCCTGTCATACGATACTCTCTTGGCGGTTGGCGCTCGGGCGTCCGATCAGCTAAGGGCGGCGGTTTGTCAATATTTGCTGCCTCATCTGCCGCGTCGGCGCGCTGCGGTATACGTGTTTCCCTTCCTGATGGAACAACTATTTCAGGCCGATCTTGACGCTGAACCAATTATCGACAAACTGAAGGATTGCACAACTGGGGTTCTAGATAGCAGGCAATATGCGCCGGCGGCTCGCCACGTTATGTCTAAGGATTCACTATTGCTTGATCGAATTGATGCGGTGATCCGCCATGGAGCCGATTTGCCGCCGGTTCTCGTGAACTATGCTCTTACGTACAGGAGGCTCTTGGTGACAGCCAGTTCAACACCTGTATTGCGTCTTGCGAGAAAGGAAGGGTGGTTTGAGGCATAGCGACGCCCCCCGGTTGGGAGAGTTGTGGCGTTGTTGACCTACGCCGGGACTTCATTTGAGGTGCAGGCTAGACCTTGTCCTGTGCGATCGCAGAGTCGCGTCAACAGGTGCAAGTGGCACGCCTGATTTCAACCCAACGTGAACCGGACAGATGACTATTCCCCGCCGCTGTCCGGCGCCTCGTCATCGATTGACCTCGATGACGGCGCGGATCGCGCGCCTGATGCAGCCTTTCGCTACGAAGTTGGGGAGGGGTTGGAAGCCTTAGCCGAGTGAGTTGACGTTCACCGGAGCGTGTAGCCAAGGATCTTCGACGCGATGAACAGCAGGTTGTTGACTGCTTGGCGGCGGGTCTTCCACGGGCCGTCGCGCGACGCCGACCCGCGCCCGGCTACCTGAGCCGCCCACAGCTTGCCGAACCCGCGTTGACGGACGAACCCGACCAATACCGTGTTCTCGGCCGCGCTCGCAGTGATCACCCAGGTGCCGTCGATCGCGAATCCCGTGCTCTTGGATACCAGCACCGTTTCCGAGTCGACCACGTCCCTCGGGCGCGCGTACCGGGGAAGCGGCTCTTATCCGTGACGGATTCCGTGACAACCGGGGCCTGGTCGACCGCGACCGGCGATCGGGAGGCCACCGGACGCACGCGACGGGGGGCGAGCGCCATCGGACCTCGCAAACTCGGCGCCGGCGGACCGTCAACCCGAGCGGCGTCCGCTTCCGGGACGGCATCGGGAGCCGGGGACGGGGGGGTACTGCAAGGGCGGTCGGGGTGAGCGCCGCGACGGCCGCGACCAACTCGCCGAGCGCGGGACCGGGGTCGCTACCGGCCAACACCGCGCGACGGGCCGCAGCGGTGGCCTCATCCACATGAAGCAACGCGTCCAACACGCTGGCGGCGGCGCCACCGGTCGCCATCCGGGCACGCCGCGCGCGCTGCCTGCACGCCGCACCGTGATACCGAGCAGGCCGCCCCCGCGTGCGCGGCGGCGGCAACGGCTCCCCGCACCCTGGACACTCGGCCGACATCACACCCCCACTGGTTTTCGTGACTCTTTTCGTGACGCTACTCGAACCGGGACTCGGATGTCACGTATCGAGTCACGAAATGGCTCGTGTGAGGTTCGGGACCGTCGAGGCCCGTCTGTCGGGCCACGGGTGCGGGGACGTGGCCCGACAGACGGGCGATGGCCTGCCGGTTCGGCACAGACACCGGGCGACAGGCCGGCGGGAAGCACGCGGCACACGGGTGGGCGGATGGCCGTCATGCTCCGAAGTGTCGTTCAAGGTTCTTGTCGGGGCGTCCGCGCCAGTGCCTGTGCGACCGCATCGGGCGGGACCGGGTGGAACGTGGCCAGGTAGCCGCCCACTGCGTCAAGGCGGGCGATGAGTTCTCGCCGCTGCCGATGAGCCCGTGTCCCCGGTATCCGGCTCCACCAACTCCACATCAGCGCGATCACCGCACCTCACCCCCGGACTCGGCCGCGTGCGCCCAGCGATCGGCCATGGCCACCAACTCCCGTTCGGTCAACGCGTGCGACACCGTCACCACGAACCCGAACCACGCCACCAACACGGCCGCCGTGAGCATGCTCGGAAACGCCAGCATCCACGCGGCGGGCACGATCGCCCACAGCCACGACGGAACCCGTTCACCCAACATCCACGCCGCGCGGTCCAACCGTTTCGCCACCCGCGCGACCGTGGTCCAGTTCCTCAGCACGGGTTGCCGCACTTCACGCACACGCTGTAATTCTTGCCCTGCACCGGAATCCCCACATGGTCCCCGCCCTGCGGGCAACTCCCGGCAACCGGCATCGGCGAGTCAACCGGCCGTCCCGTCGTCGCCGGAAGGGTCGGGGGCACAGTCTTGGGTGCACTGCTCACGGGTAACCGCCTCAAGAAACAGATCGTGATGGACGTTCGCGTCGGTGTAGATGTCGGAATAGATCGAGTCCCCTTTGGACGCGATCAGGAAGTTCTGTTGCCGCAACTGGTCTAGGTCGTCCTCATCGCCGATCGAGACCCATTCGCGGTCCTGGATCGACCACACCTCAGCGTGCAAGATGTGCTTACGCGTCCGCGTGTCCATCCACTCCGCGACCGACCACGGCGACCACAGCACCGTGTCCGCCACGCGTCGCAGGCGGTCCAGTCGGTAGCCCGCGCGCATCGGAGCGCCGTTCTCGCGGCGCTCGACGAACGCGTGCCAGTGCACACCCGCCTCCCGCCAGTCCTCGGACGGCAGGAACGCGCTATCAGACGTCATGGAGCCCGCCACGCATGGCAGACCTCAGCCCCTGCCCTTCTGGCGTCGGAGCACAAGCCAAACACCGTTCACATGGCATTCCGGCGAAGCGCTGCAATGCCTCCGAGGCGCCTGGCTCTACCTCGAAGCCGCACCATGCCTTGAGTACGTCCGGCAAGGTTCCGTCGGTCTCGGGCGCGGGCACCATGTGCACCACCCGTTGGGTCTCGCGGACGCCTGGACCAGGAAGCAGACGGACAAGTAGGACCGGGGCAATGTCCAGTGGTTCAGTCACCTTGCCGCCCCCGCTCGCCGCGTACCAGACGAGCGAGCCAACTGGGCCGGGAGTGCTTGTGTTTCCCGGTTGGCTGGCCGATGGGCACCCGGTTCTGCATCTGGGACCACGCCCGCACCGAAGATCCACAACGTTGGCAGTCCGGCCGCGGCGGCGCGTCGGACGGCGCGGGCAACAGGCGGGCGCCGCAGACCGTTTCGTAGATGCCGGATTGGCAGGTGGCGACTTCCTGATCTCGGACCGCGTGGTCGTGACGATCCAGGAACGTCATCCAGATCAGCGGCGGACGCTTGATCGAAGTCGGGGTCATCGAGACCGCTCCCGGATGTCGCGGATGGTCAGTAAGGCGGCGGCGCCCAAGATGATCAGTACCCATATCGGTCCCATGGCGGAGTCCTTCCGGTCTTGTCCGAGAGGTGGGACACCCGACGCCGAGGAGGGCCGGAGGGGGGTTCTCGACCCGGCGTCGGGTGCCGTGATCAGACAAGCGACTCGGGGCGTGCCAACCCACGGCGAGAACGCCGGAGGTTTGCCGCTGCAACGTCGCACCCAGGCGCTCTACCTGCGGGAATGTGTGGATCACCTGCTATCGTGTGACTGGGCGATCACAAGGGGTGGCGAAATGCGGCGACGGTCGGACCTGGCTGCTGCACGGCGGGCGGCGGGATACACACAGGAGGGGCTTGCCGAAGCGCTGCACGTTGACCGGACCACGGTGATCCGCTGGGAAGCGGGGGAGAACGCGCCGCTGCCGTACATCCGGCCGAAGTTGGGGCGCCTGTTGGGACGGTCGGCGGACCAGCTCCGGGCGATTATCGACGTCGCCGAGCCTGCCCTGAACTGGCCGGACCTGGACGCCGCGATGATGTGGTTGGACGAGCGGGCGGGGTGGGGGCGTGGGTCGAGCGCGGCGAAGGTCGCGGATCGGCTGGCCGCGGCGAACCGTTCACGGCCTGCGGTCGGGCGGAGTCGCATCGCGGATGCGTTGGGGCGGTACTACGGGACCAGCGAGATATTCCGGGTGCCGGTTGACGGTCACGACGTGTTGACGTCGATCGCGACGCGGGCGGAATGGACCGATCTGCGGGTGCCGTTGACTGCTGCCGCCGAGCGAACAACGTTGGTGGCTCCCGCGTCGGGATGGGTGCTCGGCGACGTCGCGGTGAAGGCGGCTGTTCAGCGGCTGGCGGACGCGGCGGCGCGAGATGTGCGTATCAGCAACGCGCCGATCTATCGGCTCATGAGCTCCGAGATCGGAGAGTGCATCACCGCGGAGTACGCGGTCGTGCCCTTCGCGGAGTACGCGCTGACGATGGACCTGTTGGAAGGGGAGTTGGTCGACGCGATCGGGGCCAGCAGAGCTGAGTTTCCGTTGCGTGACAAGTACTTGCCGGACATGGCGAGTGTTTTCGATCTTGGCGGGCGGCTGTGTGCAGGCGGAGTCCCGGCGCTTTGTGCGATCGCGCGGTCGGCGGATGCCGAGCGTGGGCCAGCCGACTTCATGATCCTCGTCCAGGAACGGTCAGAGAACGTGCTGAACGCGGCTCGACGGCTGGCGGTGATTCCGAAGGGGTTCCACGGGCCGCTGTCCGACTACCGTGCCGACGCGCGGATCGGGTCGACGCTGCGGCGCGAACTGGAGGAAGAGCTGTTCGGGCGGGCCGACGTCGACAGCACGATCGGGACGCCGAACGTCGCCGAGCCGATGCATCCGACGCGGCTGTCTGAGCCGATGCGGTGGCTTGCCGACGACGGCGAGCGGATGCGGTTGGAATGCACGGCGTTCGGGTTCAATCTCGTCAGTGGGAACTATGAATTCGCCAGTCTGGTCCTGATTCAAGACGAAGAGTTCTGGCCGCGATACGGCGGACATGTTGAAGCGAACTGGGAAGTATCGAGATTGCGGCGGTATTCAACGCTTGATCGGGAAATGCTCGCAGATTTGATTATGGATGAATCGTGGAGCAATGAAGGGCTCTTTGCTCTGATTCAGGGGTTGCGGCGCTTGCGGGAGATCGACCCGATGCGGGTGGATCTCCCGTCAGGTCTGTGACGGCCAGCGGACGGTCATGACGACCGAGTCGGCTAGCGCCTCCCATGAGTGATCCACACCCGCACCCCACATGATGTAGTCGCCGGGGCGTTCCATGGTCTTGCTGCCGTCGGTGACGTCCACGCGGAAGTGGCCTTCTACCAACAGAACCAGTGTCGTTCGCTGGTCGTCGGAGGTCCACTCGGGACGCTTGTCGCCAGCAGGGTGGATGCCCCACTTCACTTCGACATCGTTGGATGAGCGCACGCCTTCCGAAGGGTCGATGAAGTGACCGACCAGCCAGCCGCGGGTCGGCTGGCCGTCCTCGGCGGCGTTGCCGCTCGTCCAGTCAGTCACTATCGGATCTCCCATTCAATCGGTGGCAAGTTCACCCGTTGTCCGCCGATTTCGCCGAGACGGTGAAGTCCCTGCGTCATGGCGAACAGCCCTTCGTTGCTCCACGCTACATCACCGATCAGGTCGGTCAGTAGGTCGGTATCGAGAGACGAATACCGGTGCAGGCTTGTTGATTCCCAGTTGGCTTCGATCATGCCGCCGAACTCGGTCCAGAAATGCTCGTCGTCAATGACGATCAGGCTGGCGAATTCGTAGTTTCCGCTCACGAGGTTGAGTCCGAATCCGGTGCATTCGAGCCGCAGGCGGTCCGGCTCGGCCATGAGCCATCGCATGGGAGCGGACAGCCGGGTCGGGTGCATGGGGTCGGCGCTGCGCTGGTCGCCCGTGGTGCTGTCGACGTCGGAGCGGCCGAACAGCTCTTCCTCCATCTCGCGGCGCAAGGTCGCGCCGATCTGGGCGTCGGCGCGGAGGTCGATGAGCGGCTGATGGAAGCCCTTCGGGATCACGGCCAGCCGCCGAGAAGCGTTGAGCACGTGGCCTGAGCGTTCCTGAACCAACAGGAGGTAGTCGGCTTCGCCGCGGTACGGGTCGGCTGGCCGGGCGATAGCTGTCAGGGCCAGGACGCCGCCCGCGCACAGGCGGCCGGACACGTCGAGAACCGATGCGACGTTCGGTAGGTGGTCGTCGCGGAGGGGGAGCCATTGAGCGCCGGACGCGACGGCGTCGATGAGTTCGCCCTCTAGGAGGTCCATCGTCAGGGCGTACTCGACGAACGGCGCCGTGCCGACCGTGCCGCCGATGTGTTCCTTGCGGACGTCGATTCCGGTCAACCGGTACAAGGGGCTGTCGACCATTCGGATGTTCATCGTCAGGGTTTCGGCCAGTCGCTGGATCGCGGCGTCGGTGGCGTCCTCGTCAAGGCTGGCGATCGGGTCTGGTGCTCCGCGCTTGGCGCTGAGTTGGTCGTGGGTGGGGCGTAGCGGGCAGTCGAGGTCCAGCCAGTCCGGCCGCGTCAGAATGCTGGTATCGACCATGGCGTCTCTGCCGCAGCGGGCGCGGTAAAGGCCGTGCGGCGCTGGCATCTCGCCGTAGTAGTTCTCAAGGGCCGCCACGACTTCGCGTTGTTGAACGCGGGCGCGGCGGCTTCCGCGGTCCTGCAGCTCGCGCGCGTCGGTGCGGATGAGGCGACGGGCGACGCCATGCCGTGCCGAGCCTGGTTCCAAGCCTGCGTGCTGGTCGAGCCAGTCGAGGGCCGCGCCGATGTGGGGGTCGGCGCTGAGTCGGATCTCGGCGTCGGTCGCGTCTGTGTCAGGTTGGTCGCTGCTGGCGTCGAAGCGGGCGCGAACTGCGGCCGGTGCCTGCTCCAACGTGGTGTCGAGCGCCTGTTGCCAGACGGTCTGCGGTCGGAGGGTTGGCTTCTGATGCCAGCCAGCGACCGTGCGGACCCCGACGCCCAAAAGATCGGCGAACGCCTCATTTGAGAGCCGCAATGCGGCCTGGAGGTCGCACGCCAATTTCCCGGTCCAGCCGTTCGACAGGTTCACTTGGCGACCCCCGAATCGCGTTTGTGCACTGGTTCGGCACTGCTTCCGCACTGGTGTTGCACTGCTTCGGCATGGGACCGCGGCGCGATTCCCCGTTGAATTATTGGCATGAAGAACATGCAGCTCACAGCCCGATCGCTACCGCTTCGAGCGGACGTGATCGGCCACGACGGAAAGATCCGCCTGGATGTCGGCAAGGCGGTCGGTGATCTCGGCAAGACGCAGCTCGACAGCATCCAAACGGGACTCGATTCTGTTCGCGTCCTCGGCGGTCGGGTCGTCCGGATGCGGGGGCTTTCGCCCGTGCAGCACCGATTCCAGGTGCGACGGGTGCAGGCCGAGCGTGGTCGACAGCGCTTCGAGGGTGCGCGCGCTCCGCCTGCGTTCGACGGTGTGGTGCTGGAGTTCGCGGACGATCGCCTGCGACACCTGCGACTTCTCGGCGAGCGTGCGTTGCTGCCAGCCGAGTTCCCGCACACGTTCGTTGATGGCCTTCGAGACCGCTGCCCAGTCTTCCGTCACCCATTCCTCCGCGCTCCGCCTCAGCGCCGAGATTAGCGGCTGTTGACCATTCCGCGGCGCGACACCACGAATCGTCGCGCCGATCCGAACAAGCGCGCCCATTGTATAGCTGATATCGGCAACTGAGCGCCTAAATCATCATTCCTTCGTTCAAAGGACACATTCCTCATGAGCACCACTCTGCCCAAAACCAAGTACCTGACCATCCGAGAAGCGGCCTTCGTCCTCGGCGTGCCGAGGGACCACGTGAGCCGCGCGATCCGGGTCGGAGTCATCCACGCTGTACGGCGGCGCTCCGGGCTGGCCGTTCCGTCGAGCGAGATCGTGAAGTGGCTCGGGGGTGCGGGATGAACGAGCTGATCGAGACCGCGTGGCGGCTGGACCGCCTGCGCTGGGTTCCGACCGACGTCCTCGGCGACATCGTGGTGAACCAGGGCGCGTGTATGGACGCCTACGCCGCGGGGGAGCAGCCCGACTGGCTCGGGCTTGCGCAGACCGACCGGGAGTTGGCGGCGCGGTTGTGCGCTGGCTGTCAGGTCAAGGACCAGTGCCTGGAGTTCGAGTTGCGCACGGCCGGCGAGGACACCGTCGGTGTCTGGGGTGCGCTGGACCAGGCCGACCGCCGCGCGTTGCTGCCGTACTGGCGGCAGCGCGGCGAACGGGCCGGGGAGGTTGGCCAGTGATCAACCTCCAGATGACGGAGATCCTCGCGGGTGCGGGGGCGCTGATCGTTCTGTTCGTGGTCTGGCGTGCGGGAGCGCGTCGGGCGAAGGCGGCGGCTGAGGCCACGCGGAGCGGGGCGCGGTTCGTCTCGCTGGCTGGTCGGGTGCTGTTCAACGCGGGGCTGATCGTGGCCGTTCAGTGGGTCGTGATTGCGAACGCGGGGGACCGGTGGCTGTTGCTGGCGGCGCTCGGGTTGCCTGCGCTGTTCGCGGCTTACGCGCTTACTCGGGCGTTGACGGTGACCACGGTCGACACGTCACGTGGGAGGAAGCGGTGAACCGCGCTGAACGGTTGGCGCGCGACGCGGCTACGGCGGCGGAGGTACGGGCGTTTCAGACGCACCCCGACGTCGTGGCGCTGCGGATCGAACGCGTGCGGCGGCAAGTCGACTGGATGTGCTGGTCCGGGATCGTCCTCGGGCTGGCGTTCACGATGACCAACGTGCAGGGGTTCGCGGCGGACGGGGTGCCGCCGTGGTCCCTGCCCTGGATCGCGGCGTGGGTGCTCGACCCCACGGTGTCGCTGGTGTTGCTCGCGATCCTGCGAGCGGAGCAGGTGACGGCGCGGTATCAGATCCAGACGGGACCATGGGTGCGGCGGGCGAAGTGGTTCACGCTGGCGGCGACGTACGTGATGAACACGTGGGCGTCCTTCGCGGCTGGGTCCGTTGCGTCGATCGTGCTGCACTCGGTGCCGCCGCTGGTCGTGTTCGTCGCGGCTGAGGCGGATCAGTGATCTTCGCGAGCGGTTGACGGACGCCGCCCTCCAGGCCGTGAACGGGGCGGCCGTTCACGTGAACGCTCCGGTTGTTCGGAAGGTGTTCGCGGACTACCTGGCGGACGCTCGGGCCGCGTGGATGGCGGAGGTCGAGATCACGCCCGCGTGGATTCGGCAGGTCACGGAGTGCTCGCGCGGGTTGTCGCCGAAGCTGGCTAAGGCGCTGCGGGCGGAGGTCGGTCATGAGTGACGACTTGCCGGTGCGCGCGGTGCTGGACGCGGAGTTGGTCGAGGAACCGGCGCCTGCCGTGTACTTCCGGCCGAAGGTTGGACGGCTCACGTCGTGGTGGCTGCGGTCGCCGAGGGTGCCGCATCGGTTGAAGAGCCGCGTTCAGGCTCGGCAAGCGGTTCGGGACGCTGTGGCGGCGGTGCTTCGGTCGCCGTTGCGGTTCCTCGGTGGCGTCGTCCGGGGGCTGGTGACCGGCGCGCGATGGTGGCGGCGGTGGGTGACCGTGCGGGACTACCGGGAGGCTGCGGAGCAGTCCGAGAAGCTGGCGGACAAGTTCGAGGACATCCGCGCCTTGATCATCTTCCGGTGGAAGGTAACCGGGGCGGTTGCGGTCGTCGTGGCGCTCGGGCTGGCGGTTGCCGATCTCGTCTATGGGTCTGCGGTGTTTTGGGTCGCTGGATCGGTTGTGGCGGTGGCGTTGGCCGTTCTCGGGCGGCGCAAGGATGGCAGTCCGGGGCGTAAGGCCGTGCTGGCTGGTCCTCGGACGCTCACCTGGACGATGGACCCGCAAGTGTTGGTCGACGCGTTCCGGGACGCGAAGCTGATCGGCAAGGACGAGACGCTGCGGCTGGTCGAGCGGGCTACTCGGATGGGTGAGGGTTGGGCCGTCACGGTCGACCTTCCGGCTACGCGTAAGGCCGCGGACGTGATCAAGGGGCGAGAGGCGTTAGCGTCGGCTCTGGCCGTCGATGAGGTTCAGCTCAGCGTTGAGCGGGTGCGTGGGAACGGTGGTCACGCTGGTCGGGTCGCGATGTGGGTTGCTGATCAAGATCCGTACGCGTCGCCTCCTGTTCGGACGCCTTTGCTCGACGTTCCGGGGTGGGATGCGTGGCGGCCGGTGCCGTTCGGGCGGGATGCGCGGGATCGGCGGGTGGATCTTCCGTTGGTCTGGACGTCGCTGCTCGTGGGTGCGATTCCTCGGCAGGGCAAGACGTTCGCGGCTCGGTTGGCCGCGGCGGGCTTGATCCTGGACCCGCACACGCGGCTGTATGTGGCTGACTTCAAGGCCGGGAAGGACTGGGACGCGGCCGGTCACGTCGCGCACCGGTTCATGGCGGGTGACGAGTCGGAGCACGTGTTGACGCTCGTGGCGTGGCTGGTCGAGCTGGTCGGCGAAGTCCAGGCGCGGTATCGGCGGATGCGGTCGCTGGACGATGCGACGTGCCCGGAATCGAAGGTGACTCCGGCGATGTCTCGGGACACGGCGTTGAACATGCCGATCACGGCGATCTTCGTCGATGAAGTTCAGGTGCCGCTCGAAGACCGGACGCCGGTCCGGGTCGAGGACAAGAAACTCACGGCGGGGGAGTACGTCGGCGAGCTTCTGACATGGCTGGCCAAGAAGGGACCGGCTGCGGGCGTGGTCTTGGTGCTGGCGACGCAGCGGCCGGACTCGAAGACGATCCCGTCCGGTCTCCGTGCGGTCCTTGGCTCTCGGTTCGCGCTGCGGGTCATGGACTGGCGGGACTCGAACATCGTTCTTGGGGAGCAGATGAACACCCGCGGGTACGACAGCAGTCGGCTGCTGGCGTCGCACAAGGGCGTCGGGATCTTGCGGCCGGACGGGGAGACGCAGGCCGGGGCCGACGTGCTCGCGTTGACGGTGCGGACGTACTACATGCCTAACGAGGACTGGCAGACCATCTGTCGTCGCGGTCGCGCGCTGCGGGAGGCGGTCGGGACGCTCACCGGTCACGCGGCCGGACAGGACACGACGCCGGTGCTCGACCACGCAGCGGCGGCGAAGGCGATCGGGGCGGGTACCGGCAAGCGGACCGCATGGCTATCGGACGGACTGCCGGAACCGCTGGCGTCCGTTGTGGACTACCTAGGAGATGAGCTTGATGAAGATGGACGCGACTTCGTACCGACCGCTGAACTCACGGAAGCACTCGACGTCGAGCCCACGGCGTTCGCGCGGCAAATGGGCGAGCTGGGATGTCGACCGACCCGCAACCGCGTGCCGACCGAGGACGGAGGAGTCCGTCGCGTTCGCGGCTACTTCACTGCGGACGTCCGGTCCGCGATCAGACGCGCGACTGGTGAAATCGGCTCTGGCGGAGGCTCGGGCGGTGGTGGTCCGTGAGCGCTGGCAGATCGGTCGACGGACCGGTCACGGTCCACCTTCCTGACGAACTACCTGTGCTGACACGTCGAGGCTGGCGCATACTGCTTGAGGTGTTGGTGGAGTTGGCGGCCGATCCTGTCGAGGACGGGCCGGGCGAAGGGGGATCTGATGACTCTTGAAATCAGCCGCAATCCATGGGCGACGCTCGATGACTTGCTGGGCATCGAGGTTGAGACGGTGGTTGACGACGGGATCGGTCCTCTTGGGTTCTACGGCCGTTGCTCGACGGAGGACAACCAAGACCCGGAGACATCGCACGGGTGGCAGTTGGGCAACGCGCGCAAGTTCGTGGAACCACTCGGCGGCTCGGTGGTCGCTGAGTTCTTTGACATCGGTCAGTCGAGGTCGGTCCCGTGGGATCGGCGCCATGAGGCTGCACGGCTGCTCGCGGCGCTGAAAGACCCGGACCGCGGGTGGAACGCGCTTGTCGTCGGTGAGGGCACGCGTTGTTGGTTCGGCAATCAGTTCTCGCTGATCGCGCCGCGGTTCGCCGCGTACGGCGTGGATCTGTGGGTACCTGAACTGGGCGGGAAGTTCGATCCGAAGAATCCGTCGCACAAGATGCTCATGAGCGTCCTTGGCGGCATGAGCGAGTCGGAACGTCAGCATGTGCAGGCGCGCGTCCGTGCCGCGATGGACGCGCAGGTCATCAATGAAGGTCGGCACCAAGGTGGGCGTGCGCCGTACGGCTACGTGGTGGTCGACGGTGGACCGCATCCGAATCCGAGGAAGGCGGCCGAAGGATTCCGGCTGCGCTTGCTCGCGATAGACGACGGGTCAGCAGAGGCCGTTCGGCGGATCTTCGGTGAGTATCTGGATGGCGCGGGTGATCGGGCGATTGCGAACGGACTCAACCGGGACGGGATTCCGTGTCCCTCGGCGCGGCGGCCGGATCAGAATCGGCATCGGTTGGCCGATGGTTGGCAGGGGAGCACGGTCCGCGCGATCTTGGAGAATCCGCGGTACACCGGTTATGCAGTGTTCGGTCGGTGGGTCAAGCACGAGACGTTGGTGAATCCCGACGACGTGGCCGCGGGCCACGTCGTCCGGTTCCGTCGATCCGAGCCTGATCGGATTGTGCGGTCCCGTCAGCAGGCTCACCCGGAGATCGTGACCGTTGAGGTCTTCACTCTCACTCCAGGGTCGGCGGCGCTCGATGAGCACCCGAAGACAGTGAATCTGCGGGAGGACCACATCGTGCCCGCGCTGAACGAATGGCTCGGAGAGCGGTTCAGCCGAGAGAACATTGAGGACACCGTTGCGGGGCTGTTCGGCTCCCAGGACGCCACGGTCCACACGGGCAAGCATGAGAACGCCAGGAAACGGCTGCAGGACGCCGAGACGCGCCTCAAGCGGCACACGGCGGCTATCTCGGCTGGTGTGGACCCGATGGCGCTTGTGGAGGCGATCAACGACGCGCAGGCCGACAGGGAGGCCGCGCGGGCTGAGTTGGCCGTCACACCCGCCGAACCCACTTTGACTGAGGCACAGGTTCGGGCGTTGGTGGACAAGCTGGGAGACGTCGGAGCGAAGATCGAGACCGCGCGACCCGAACGGCTCCCGGAGATCTACGCGGAGATGGGTCTTGAGCTGCGTTTTGAGCAAAAAGAAAGGGCTGTCTATGTGACAGCCCGTCCTCGTGTGGTTAGCGAGTGTGTCCGAGGGGGGACTCGAACACGTGTTCGTGGAAATTCCCCCGGAATCCGGGAGATTTCATGTCCCGGACTGTATCAGCCGGCTCTCGCGTCGAGTCAAGTATCCCACGGATCGGTGTTGCGGGTCGTTGCGGAGCGCTACCGCCGCGACGACGATGTGCTCGGCTGTGAGTGTGGCTTACACCTGTGCGCGGCGTGGATGATCGAGGCCTACCTCTTTCGGGTCGGTGCCCCTAAGCCGAAGATCTGCTCGTCCGGATCGTCGACTCGGCGGGCGCACTTCGCAGCATCCGCTCCAATTGGCCGCGGGGTTGTGCTGTCTCGACCGAGAAGGTGGTGAACCCGAGGCGCTCCACCCGCATCGTCTGCAGCTTCGCGGTTGCCCGCTCGACCAGTGTTCGGTCACCGCTTGCCCGAGCGTGTTCGACCGCCCTTTGGAAGTGCGCGACCCGTACCAAGGGATCGGCTGCCTCACCCACTGTGATCCAGACCTCGACCCTCTCCGCCCAGAGCCGTCGACTTTCCTCGGGCAGTTCTTGAAGGCTCCTGGGCGATCAGCACATCAATGAAGCCCAGAAGCACGCCAGGTGCCGGGAGGACGATGAAGCGCCAGACGTGCTCGAGTAGCGACCTTGGGGTCGACCACGTGCCTGGCTTAGCTCAGCGAGGCTGGGCAGGTCTATGTCGGCCACCATGCGCAGGTCCGAAGCACCCAACAGTGCTGGTCGGGGCGGTCGCGCAAGGCGGCAGCACATGCCTGGCAGGCGATGACCACCACCCCCGTCGAGCTCGACGGGGGTGGTGGCCCTGTGGCCAGCCGCCAGCCGCGAGCGACAACAGCCCCATTCAGGGCGCCGACCGGCATCGCGTCCCAGCCGTTTGGCTGCTCTGGACTGCGGACAACGGCCGGACTCGTTCGCGCGCCCGGAATACTTCGCCCGGCTCGCGGACGGCCGTGGGCTCGTGGTCGACGTCCGCGAGCCGGACCGGATCAAGCCGCGTGGCGTGGTCGCTTTTCGACCTGACCAGGCGCTGTTGTGACACGCAGGGCTGGGATTACACCGTGCTCGGTGCATCCGGGACTTCCTCCACGCCAATCTGCCGCAGTTGTGTGGCACGACTACCAACGGTGGGACTGCGGGCCTATAGCAGCGGCGGGTTGATCGATGAGGCTGCTCCTGGGGCCCGTTGGAACTTGATCACCGTTGAAGGGGCGTCGGGGTGTTTCATCTTCTCGACAATGGTCTCGGTGAGCCTTTGGATGTCGTTCATGTCCAAGCCCCAGATGGCGTCAACCTGGGCTCCAGCGACTTCGATGACAAGGCCGTAGAGCGGCTTCAGCCTCAGCGCCGCGGTCAGACGCCAGATCAGGAAGGCCATGCCCACCACAAAGACGAGCAGCCCGGCAGTCATGGAGGCGACGACACCAGCGATTCCTGCAACGACCAGCCAGATCAGGGTCCGGATGGTGAAAACCTTCACCGCCCTGATCTTGAGCGGCCGCAGGTCGATCCAGCGCGAACCGACGCTGGAGATGGATCCGAAACCTGATCATCGTCGGTTCCGGGCCTGCCGGGTACACCGCGGCGGTCTACGCCGCGCGGGCACAGCTGAACCCGTTGATCTTCGAGGGTTCGCAGTTCGGTGGCGCGCTGATGACGACCACCGAGGTGGAGAACTTCCCCGGCTTCCGCGACGGCATCATGGGTCCGGACCTGATGGAGCAGATGCGCGCCCAGGCCGAGCGCTTCGGCGCCGAGCTGCGGCCGGAGGACGTCGAGTCCGTCGACCTGTCCGGCCCGGTCAAGTACGTCGAGGCCAATGGCACGCGCTACGCGGCCAAGGCCGTCGTGCTGGCGATGGGTGCCGCGGCCCGCTACCTCAACGTGCCCGGTGAGCAGGAGCTGCTCGGCCGCGGTGTGTCGGCCTGTGCCACGTGTGACGGGTTCTTCTTCCGCGACCAGGACATCGCCGTGCTCGGCGGCGACTCGGCGATGGAGGAGGCCACCTTCCTCACCCGGTTCGCCAAGTCGGTCACGATCATCCACCGGCGCGAGGAGTTCCGGGCGTCGAAGATCATGCTGGAGCGGGCCAAGGCCAACGAGAAGATCCGCTGGCAGCTCAACACCGAGGTCCTGGAGGTCCTCGGCGAGACCACTGTCACCGGTCTGAAGATCCGCGACACCGTGACCGGCGAGTCCTCGGAGCTGCCGGTCACCGGCTTCTTCGTCGCGATCGGCCACGACCCGCGCAGCGCGTTGGTCAAGGGCCAGGTCGAGGTCGATGACGCGGGCTATGTGCTGGTCGAGGGCCAGAGCACCTACACCAACCTCGACGGCGTGTTCGCCGCGGGCGACCTGGTCGACCATGAGTACCGTCAGGCGATCACCGCCGCGGGCTCCGGCTGCGCGGCCGCCATCGACGCCGCGCGCTGGCTCGCCGAACACGCTGGCGATACCTCCGAGTAGAGACTGTTGGATCGGTCTGACAGACCGTTGTGTCCTAAGTCGACGGATGGGTGGCGAGGAACAAGACGCAGGCGATTTCCAACAGGATCAAGGCTGGTGCGGGTTCGCTGTCGATCTCGGCGCCGATGTCAACTGCCATGCGCGCCTCCTGCTGTGTAGCAGCAGTCGCGGCGGGGCGTGGTGGCGTTACTGTTGATCGAGGGCGTCGTTCTGAGTCGCCCGTCAGCGATCCGCAAAGTCGACCGCGGCGCGGTCTGCGGCGTAGCCGACGCCGAGGTTCTCCAGGTGGTTGTGCCACCACGTTCGCCAGGTGACTCGCTTGGTGTCGTCGCTGAGGATGGCGTCGACGGGTGTTTCGCCGGTGAACGGCCACGGCCCGCCTTCGGCCGCCAAACACAGTCGGGCCAGGATGGCTCGGCGCACGAGGTCGCGCATGCGGTCCACGGCGCGGTGTAGTGCGACGCCGAGTTGGTCTGTGGCGTCTTCCGTCGGTACGGTGGAAATTCGACCGACCTCCTTGCGTAGGTCCTTGTCCTTGATCTGGCCGCCGTGGACGAGTCTGGACCGCAGGCCGTACAGGCGGCTCACGTCGCCGAAGAGGTCTTCGGCCGCGTCGTCGCTGGTCGCCAGCAGCGTTGCGACTCGCATTCTCAGTCGCAGAGTCAGGCCCTCGTTGTCTTTCTCGGTTCCGATCATGACGGCCTCCAGCGCGGTGGCCAGGTCGACGAGAGGTTCATACGGGTTGTCGTCGATATAGGACTGCGAGAAGCGTGCCAGTGCGACGTCGAACGAGGTGGCGACCATGCCGTCGCGTTTGACGTCGGCGCGGTCGATCAGTTCTCCGATCGCGGTGAACGCGTCGCTTTCGTTGCCGGTCAACCGGACTGTGCGTCGGAAGAGCGACCTGCGCTGTCCTCTGGCCACGATGTTCATGAACGGGTCGATTCGTGAGACCAGGGTCGTCATCCCGCTCACTTCGTACACCGTTCGCGCTGTGCCCGCCGTGAGCAGACGTGCGATAAGGAGGAAGCGGTCGAACCGATCGGACAGACGCTCGACCACTTGGTACGGGGCGGGGTCGGTGCTGGTTTCCCGTGTGATCAGCAGTGCGTGTGGAGGGTTATAGGGTCGAGGGTCACCGGTTGGCCAGGCTCGCGCCGCTCCACTGATTTCGCGTTGGATGCGGCGGGTGAGGCCACCGAATCCTTTGGGCTCGGGTACAACTGTGATCTCGCCGATCTGCGCCTCGTTGCCTGTGGTGGTGGTCAGATGCGCGACGTGCCGCGCGCTCACGACTTCGTAGGAGGCGCTCGAAAGCACGTCGATCAGTTCGTCGATGGACTCCTCTACCGCGGTGGCGCCGTCAGTCGCGCACCTGGCGACGACGGCCTCCAGGAGGCTGAAGATGTACGCGGTCGCGTGCTCGATGTGAAACGGATTGGCTCGGTGCTGGAAGCGATCAGGGAAGCAGGCTTCGAGCGCCTCCTCCAGCGGTCGGTAGTGCGAGACAGCCCTGACGGTGTCGCCGAAGTAGTCGCTACCGACCTTGATGTACGGCCGGAACCTTGGAGTGGGGACCACGTGCTCGTCCTGGAGGGCATCAAGGGCCTCCGCGATGAACGACCGGCACGCGGTACGCAGAGGTTCGTAGTCGACCACCGGACCATCCTGCCAGAGCAGCCCTGCGTTCCACCGACGCAGGATCATGCTTCGTCGTGTGATTCTCTCTTGGCGCGTGGACGTCCGTGAACCCACGTTGTGAATTGATTCATCGAAGACGGCGAAGTCTGCTGTTTGGCTGTTGTTCATCGACTTGGGTAAATGGTTTCGTTGCGATCGGACCGGTTGTGGCCCTTGGGATCGGTAAGATCGGCGGTGTGCGCCGCGGATGTTCGTCGGCAGATCGTCTCGGGTGAGCTTGAGGTGGGGCAGCCGGTTCCGTCCGAGGCATTGTGTGCGAAGTGGGAAGCGTCGCGCGGGCCGGTTCGGCAGGCATTGGCGTCGTTGCGGGCCGAGGGGTTGATCGGCGGGGGTCGGGGGAAGCCGCCGGTGGTTCGGCGGCGGGCGCTGAATCAGCCGTTCGAGACGTTCTTGTCGTTCTCGAAGTGGGTGGCCACGCTGGGGCATACCCCTGGTCAGCGCACGTTGGAGATCGCCCGGCGGCCTGCGTCACTTGACGTGGCGGATGTGTTGGCGCTCGATGAGCAGGCGCCGGTCGTGCAGCTGTTGAGGCTACGGTCGATTGAGGGCAGGCCGCGATGTTGGAGCGGACGACGTTCGTCGAGCCGGTAGGAAAGTTGTTGTTCGGATTTGATTGTGATTCAGGTTCAATCTACGCGTATTTGGGTGATCAGGGCGTCGATATCACGTTTGTCCATCACCTGATCGATGCGGTTGCCGCCGACGAGACCGATAGTGAACTGCTGGGAGTGCCGGTTGGTTCGCCGTTGTTGCGGGAACGGCGGCGGGCGTCGAGTTCGGCGGGGGAGCCGGTGGAGTACTCCGACGATCGTTACCGGCCGGACATGGTGAGTTTCAGCATCGAGAATGCGCAGGAGTCGCAGCCGGGGTTGTCGCGGAGTTGGAGTCCGCGGATCGTGTCGGGTTAGAGGAGTCCGAGTTCGGCGAGCAGGAGCCAGACGCGGTGTTCGATGTCGTCGCGGATGGGGCGGATGCCGTCGATGTCGAGGCTCGCGGGGTCGGGGATGGACCAGTGGTCGTATCGTGGTCTGCACGGAGTGCACGCCGGGGAGGTCGTCGAGGGTGTCGTCGATGAGCAATGCGCAGCTGCCGCAGCGCATGCCCTCGATCCGGAAGACGTGTGTCGTTGTTGTGGCCACAGTGGACTCCCGGTTCAGACGATGGTGATGACGCCGGGTGCGCCGGGCGAGTCGGATCGCGTCCACCGCGGACCAGGGTGTGATCGGATGCCTCGATGGCCACGTTGGTGCCGGTGCCCATGGCCGGGCCCAGGTCGGCCTGGGCGAGTGCTGCGGCGTCGTTGACCCCGTCGCCGACCATCGCCACCGCGGGCGGCGGTGTCGTTGTCCCCAGTGAGCAGCACCTGCCGCAAACCCAGGTCACGCAGCCCCTGGATGGCCTCGGCCGAGGTGGGCCTGATCGTGTCGGCGACCACCAGCACCGCGCGAGCCGAACCGTCCCACGCGACGGCGACCGTGGTGCGGCCCTGGGACTTGGCCTGCTTCTTGGCCAGCTCCAGGTCCTCGGGCAGGTGGATACTCCACTGGGCCAGCAGCGAGGCGCGCCCCACCAGCACCGCGTGGCCGTCCACGACTCCTTGGACGCCGAGCCCTTCCAGGTTCGTGAAGTCCTCGACCGCGGGCAGGTCACCGACGCGTTCTGGGCGCCGGTGGCGATGGCCTTGGCGATGGGGTGCTCGGAGGCGTGTTCGAGGGCGCCGGCCAGTCGCAGCGCCTCGGCTTCGTCGGCGCCGTCGGTGACGTGTACGGCGAGCAGGCTCATCTTGCCGGTGGTGACGTGCTGGTCTTGTCCAGCTGTGACTGAGGCGTCGGCAACCGCTGGCCACCGGGATACATGCTTCAGGCGCTGTCCCCTGTGTGTCGGCGATTGGCACCTTGCGGGCGCTGACGCGGACAGGCAGGTGGCGCTAGCCGGCGAGTGGGTGGGGTTGTCCGGTCATGGCGGTGAGGGCGGTGGCGACTTCTTGGAGGTTGGCTTTGATGTAGGTGGTGGCGGCGGGTCCGGTGTTGTCGGTGTGTCCGGCGCAGGCGCGAGCGATGCCGTAGCCGAAGTGGCGTTCGACCCAGGTGAGGGTGGTGTGGCGGAGCCAGTAGGTGGAGATGGTTTGGGTGGCGACCCAGGGGAGTTGTTGGCCGATGCGGTGCCAGAGGTGGTCGTAGCGGCGGCTGGTGATGGGTTGGCCGTTGCGGTAGCGCAGTAGTTGGTCGGTGGGCAGGACGGCGCCGCGGGCGGCCGCGTGGTCGGTGAGGCAGGCGGCGAGGGCTGGGGTGATGGGTTGCCAGCGAACGGTGCAGCCTTTCTCGCGGAGGCGGACGAGGCAGTGGTGTGATCTGGGCGATCTGGCGGAGAACGGCAGTTCCGCATCCTGAGATCCTGAGCGCTGAGGCAGGCGCCAGCCGGAACCAGCGTTCGGGGACTGTTCGAGACGTCTACGATCGTCCATGTTCAGCATGTCGCGCCCCTCGGGTCGGCCTTTCCCTCGGACTACCCGCGGCAGAGGCTGGGAACCACGAGGAATCGGGGGAGTGCCTCGGCGGCGCCCCGTGGGGACCTGACATTGATCTGTGAGGACGTCCGTGGTAGATCGTCTTGCCCTCGGCGTCGTAGACCCAGTGTCCGGGCTGTTGGAAGCCCAGGTCGGCCGCTGGTCGCCGCGACCGTCACGGCCACGACGACCACGGAGATCACCGTGCCCCGCCGCGTGGATCGATCACCCGGTCACTTAGGCAGTCGAGGCCATACGACCTCGGCGAGCCGCCGGGCGCTCGCGCAGGCGTCGATGGCGTTGTTCTGGCTGGTTACGGCCAGGCTTGCGGTCTCGACCAGGTGCTCACCACGCGCTGCGTAGGTGAGGACGAACGCGCACTTGTAGTGGCCGCCCGGTTGTTCCTCGATGACGGAGTCTCGCCCGCCGATCATCTCGTGCGGCCCCTCCGGTGCGAACCGGGTGCCCAGGGCGATCTCCGCGTGATGCCAGCGCAATGTTCCCGTCGAACCCCACTGGCATCGCCGACCGGCCGGATTAGGGGTCGCGGCAAGCTTTTCGTACTGGTCGACGATGTGCAGGGCAGGCCCTGCCTCGGCCAGGGACAGCAGCGAGCACGGGTCGATGGCGCCGAGCAGCCCGTCCGGCGCGGTCGCCTGAGCGGCCTTTCCCGCCACGATGTCCTGAGCCGCGCGGACTGCCACCTCCTGCGCGGCTGCGCACAGCACAGACGTATTCGGTGGAGTGCTCTGGTCGGGCGCGGCCGCGGCGGTCACATCAACGACATCCAGATTCCGGAACACGAGTTGCGCGGTGCAGCCGTCGTCATATTCGACGTTGGGCCCCAATCGCAATGGCCAGGGCACCCGATCCACCTGCCGCGCTTGGTGGGCCACCTTCGGCCGACTCTCGATCGGTCCGATCGTAAGCCAGATATGGCCACCGTCAGACTGCCTGAGCGTCGCACAGAACTCGGTAGCCGCGACGGGCGCGACGAGTTCCCTGCCAACGGCCTCGGGACGCATGATCGAGCAGTAGTCGAGCCCGCGCACCCCGCCGACCGCGGCATCGGCACTGCCCATCCGCTTCTGGACCCCGGCTGCCGCGGGATCCTCCAGGGCGGTCCCGGCCTGGACTTCGGTACAGGCGGACAGCAGAAGGACGCACACCAGCACTCCCGCGAGTCTTCGCATCGGTCTAGCCCCCAGTCGACGTGAACGCGGGTATTCCTACCATCCGTGACAGCTGTCGTCGATGAGTCGGGCAGCCAGACCTTCGGCGTTGACGACCGGATGATCAGCTCCTGCTAGACCCCGCATCGCCAGGGCCGAAGAGGCCAGACCTCTTCCGCCCTGGTGGGTGGCGGCGTCACCGCGCCCGTCGCCACGTGCCACGCGGGCGCCGATCGCGTCCTCGACCTTGACGCGACCACCGGTCCGGCTCGTGCCGTGCTCACTCCGGTTCCTCGTCTGACCAGGTCGAAGGCGATCTCAGCGGGCGGTCATAGGCCGATGGCCCGCACCATCCCGACGTGGGCGCGGCGGGTCTCGCCGTAGAGCGGATGCGCCAACCCGGCCTGCAGCCGACGGCCTTCGGCGCGCACGGTCAGCAGGCCCCGTGACTCGGCGTCTCCACGGCCTCGGCGCTGGTCAGCTTGGTGAGCAGGGGCAAGCCCAGCGGTTCGGCCAAGGCCAGCACGTCGACGACGTCGCGGATCGGCGCGGGCAGCGGTCCCATTCGCGCGACGACCAACTCGGCCAAGCCCGGCGACAGCTCCGGAGTTGCCGCCAGATGCCACACCCACCAACGCGGCGCAGGGTTCGGTTGTCGAGCGCCTGCTCGACGAGTAGGCGCAGATAGAGGGCGTTGCCTGCGGTCAGGCTCCACAGCTGACCGGCCGTGGTGTCCGCGACCTGGCCGCGCAGCACCGCTTCGAGCAGTGCGACGGTGTCGGCCTCCGACAGCGGCCTCACTTCGTGGCGGTCGAGGTGGCCGTCCTTCCACAGCGCGGTCACCGCGTCGGGCGCGGGCTCACCCGACCGCACCGTGATCACCACCGTGGCGGCGCGCCGCAGCACCAGCTGGTGCACCAGCTGCGGAGAGCGCGTCGAGCAGGTGCGCGTCGTCCACGCCGACCAACACCCCGCCCGGCTTGTCGGCGACCAGCGCGGCGGTCGCCTGCGCCAGCAGCTGCCGCTGATCACCCTCGACCCGGCCGAGCAGGGCGGAGAAGGCGCCCAGCGGCAGGGCTCGGGTGGAGGCGGTGGCCGCGGCCCATCGCGTGGCCGTGCCGCGGTTCCGGGCGAGGGTGAGCGCTTCCTGCGCCAAGCGGGTCTTGCCGACCCCGGCCGCGCCGCCAGCACCAGCCCGCGCGGACCGTCGGCGCGACGAAGCGCCGCGTCGATGGATCCGAGTTCCGCAATCCGCCCTGTCAGCGGCCAGCGCTGCCCCACCGCCCGGATGCTACGGACAACCTAGGTGCTCACCTACTGCATTTCGCACCTCGTGGGCCCCGAAAGCGAGTACTCCACTACTCGTGACGCCCTCCTCTGACGGCCAGACGATCGGACACAGCGGGAAATCCCCGCATGACTGTCGGAGTGGAGGACCAATGAACGACGTGCAGATCTGGTGGGTCGGCATGGAATGCAGACAGAAGCAGGAATCCGTCGACGAAGTCTTCGGCACCGTCGACCTGGTCACCGCCGACGGGCGGCACCACAGCTCGTACAAGTTCTCCGACGGACCCGACTACTGGTCGCTGGGCCCGGACGGCGAGCGGATCGCCATCGCGCAAACACTGCTCTACTCCGGACCGGCCATCGACCTCGCGCTCGCCGGGTCGCTGGTGGAATGGGACAGCGGCGACATCCAGAAGTACAAGGACGCCGCTGCCGAGGCGGTCTCCGTCGTCGCCGCGGCGTTGGCCGCCGCCGGGGGAGGGGGCGGCGTGCTGGCCAAGCCGCTCGTCGACCTACTCGCCGAAGCGCTGGTCGACCTCGCCACCGACCTCCTCGGCCTCGACGCCGATCCGTACACCCCCAAGGCTGTCCAACTCACCCGCGACGACCTGGTGGCCTCGGGCGAACGGCGTCGCACGCTGCGCCGCAACGACGACCACAGGTCGATCACCTGGACCCACGAGATTGTTCTCACCGGAACCGACGACGGCGGCGACGTCGGCGAGTACGCCATCTACTTCGACGTGCGGGGACCGGGCTGGGGCGACCGCTACCCGATGGTCGAGGAGGGCTCGGTCGCGGGCTCGGTGGCGGCCGCGTCGCGGCACCGCGGGCACCTCGACCTGTTCTGGGCGGCGCCGGACGGCGGTGTCTACGGCATCGCTTGGGCCGGGCAGTGGAGCGCGCCCTATCTCGTCGTGCCTGGTGCGGACGCCCGCGCGGTGTGCGCGGCGTCGCGGTTCGACGGGCACCTCGACTTGTTCTGGGCAGGCGCGGACGGCAGCGTCGGCGCCCGCTCCTGGTCGGCCGCGACCGGCTGGGGCGTCCCCTACCTGATGGCCGGACCCGGATCGGCGTCGAACTCCGTCGCCGCCGCGTCGCGGCACCGCGATCACCTCGACCTGTTCTGGGCGGCGCCGGACGGCGGCGTCGTCGCCAGGTCATGGGGCGGGCAGGAGTGGAGCGAGCCCTACCTCGTGGTGCCCGGCGCGGACGCCCGGGCGGTAAGTGCGGCGTCGCGTTTCGACGATCACCTCGACCTGTTCTGGACCGGCGCCGATGGAGGTGTCGGCGCCCGCTCCTGGATGCAGTAGCCGCGAAGACCGGTGGCCCGCCTGCGGACCCCCCGCGGGCGGGCCGTCGCGTGGCGCGTCAGCCGCTGCCGACCGGCGGGAGCCCGCGACCCAGACAGCGATCTAGCGCGGGTGGTGTACTCGAGCTTGGTGAGGGTGTGCGCGACGTGGCCTCGGCGGTGCGCCTGGGGATCGTGAGCCTGGCGGCGGTCGCCCGGTTGGTCAGTTCCCTCCGCGACCAGCCGGGCGATCTCAAACTCGCGCTTGGTCAGCAGGTCCAGTCTGCCCGACTCGACCGAGGGCTCGTCGGTGTCCTCCACCAGCGCGAAGTGCATCGCGAGGTCGCTGGGCAGCGCGCGGGCCTCAGCGAACGCCTTCTGGAACGGGGGTCCGCCGACGGACTGCCTGATCAGCTCCAGGTACCTGCTGTGCGGATGTTCGAACACCGCGGACATGTTCGGCGAGCAGGACTCGGTTTACCCGCAGTGAGCCGCTGATTTGTCTACACAGCAAAGAAAGATTTCCTCGGGCAGCGAGGCGAACGGACTGGGTGCGGCGGTCGATCAGATGGGCGGCCGCATGGTCGTGGTCATCGTCGGTCTGCTCGGGCCCAGCGGCTCGGGGGCGCCAGCCTCGACGGCCAGTGGCGCACCGCCACCAACGCACAAAATCCCCGCAGACGAATTGATCGTCCACAGGGATTTGTGTAAGGTGACCGAACTGGTGAGTTCTCACCGAGAGTGGTGTCCGAGGACCGATTGCGCATTAACCACAACCGTGCGCCTGCATTCGTGAGTCGATTAGGCCGTCCCAGCGTGGTCAACCCGGGACACCACACGATGAGCGCCGGACATCCGGTCGGACTGCCTGACCTGCGAGTTTCCCGGCGGGACAGGCAATCAGAAGCCGTACCATCCGATCGGAGACTGGCGCGTTCCGCCTCATTAGGAATGCTGGCCTCTCGCTCCGCCAGACGGACGAGCCCCATGCAGCTCGAAGTCCTTGCCTTCCAAACCACGAAGGACGCCGTCACAACCGCGGCCAAGTACGCGCACGAGTGTCGCTGACAGACACCTCTGGCTCTGCATGGATCGCCGGGAGTGACCATGTCGCTCGAAGCGTGCCCGCCAATCTTGAAGAGATACGAGCGGGTACGAGCCAAATGCGTATCGCACACGACACGGGTAAGTCGTGGACCAAACCCGTTAGTTGAACCAACCGTCTTTCTGGAGAAGTTCCAGCACTTTCAGCGCAATCCTGAAACAAGCCAAAATCACGTCCGGATTGACACGCTTGGCCTTCTTCTTCGATATCCTGCGACCTCGCATACCGGCAGCCCTCCGCATTTATGGGGCGAATCGCCCGCGTCTCACACCACGATGCGCTCAACGATCGATGGAAACCAGATCGCGTAGGTATTGGCCACCTAGCCCTACTAGGGCTGGCCAGGCGTGAAGAACTTGGTACGATCAACAGCGCTTTCTCTCACGGAGCACGATGCGGAGGCTCGACAATGCAAGCAGATCCTCGCTATTGCATCTCCTGTGGAACCGTGCTTTCGACTGGCGTCCGAATAAGCTGTCGTCGATGCTCAGTCAAACTAGACGATATCGTTAGCCTGTTCAGGCTGCCTGCAATCAAACGCGCATTGGCGGCCTACGACTTCGCGGTCGTATTCCGTGCGGTGCGCGAACACTATTCCATCTCCCAGGAACAACTGGGAACCTTGTTGGGGTTGACGCAGTCGAGGATCTCAGCGATCGAACGTGGAAGCCACAAAATTCGAGACGTTTCCGTGGTGGCTCGAATTGCGGAGGCCCTACAAATTCCCGGCGAGATGCTAGGCTTCGAAAGCCTACACGCGGTAGCACAGTTCGCAGCCTTGGATCATTCGAATCATATCGACAGAAGAACGTTCTTTGAAACGATTATGAATATCATGCTGGGCGTTACCATGGGTGAACCATATGATCCGCTGGACCGAGTTGCGTATCTGACATCGGGTTACAGCCCTACTAGGATAGGTCACGGCGATGTCGATGCAATCGAGCAGATTACAGCTGGCATAAATGCCTGGGGCTTCAAACATGGCGGGGGTGTGACCCGCCAAGTCGCGATCGGCCAACTGCACGCGGTTCGATCGCTTGAACGCATTGACTGTGAAAAACAGGTGCATACACGTCTGGTCATGGCAATTGCCCACCTGGCGTCAACAACGGCGTGGATTCACTACGACGTAGGTGACAACAGGAGCGCTCGCAATCTATGGATCGGATCAATGCAGACCGCGAAACGCTCAGGTCACCACTTGCGAAGTGATTTCGTTGCCAGGCAACTGATCGCACTTAATCATCAATCGATACACTTGGGACAGTCGGACGAAGCCGTTCAACTAATGAGGATCGCCGCGGGCATGGAGTCGTCGGACGCTTTTCTGACACCAATCATGCGCAGCTATGTTCACACGAATTTTTCCTGGGCCCATGCAACGAGCGGAGACGAGAATCGTTCCCTCGAGGAACTCGCGAAGGGGTATGAGATATTCGAAGATGTAGAACAAGGACCACGTAATCCGTGGTCGGCTAGCATTCATCGAGCGGAGATGGAAGGCCAACGTGGACAAATTCTTTTCCGCCTCTCAAGGCGAAATCCCGACCATGCTCGAGCCGCTTTGGCTAGCCTACTTGTTGCAACGGATGGATACGGTTTGGCGCAGGCCAGGTCGCTGGCCATGAATCTTCCGTGTATTGCTGAAGTTCATCTTCAGTTGGGAGACATGGAGTCCGCTTTGGCGGTCGGACATAAGGCCATCAAAACGATACTGGGCATTTCATGTGAAAGACCCTATCGGCGCCTGGCAGACCTCCGCCGCGCTCTTTCGGCGCACGAATCGGACTCGTCCATCTCAGACTTTGGAAGATTTCTTGACGGGCACCTCAAAGCAGCCACTCCACGTCGATTCAACTCTTGTTGACTCCCCTTGGTCCTGACGAAGAGGTTCACCGTTCGTTCGAGTCGGTGCGCGTGCCGTCTGGGACCAGGCGCGATCGAACCCAGCAGTACACGCAAGCGGTCGGGCCGCCGCGCGGCCGACGTCACCGACGGGCTCGTCGTAGCGGTGCGTCAGCAGTGCGCTCCGATTCGAGGGTCCCACGCCGCGAAAGCCATCGCCACGGCGCGCGTCGCCCTCCTGGGGTCAGGTCTGGTTCTTGACCGCGCGGGCGCAAGATCTGAACCAGCGTGTCGGCTTGTGCAGCGCAACCGGTGTTCGCCCTGCGTACGAGCTGGTCTCATCGGCGGGGAAGGCGCTTGGTCTGCGACGTCGTCGACAAAGGTGCGTGGACTCGATAGAACGTCAAATGGATCACGGACCGATGATTCACGTGGTTCCAACAAACACATTTCGCGTTCGGTCTCGCGCGGGCCAGTCCAAGCGCAATTGGACGGTCACGAGCGTGATCAGCGTGGCAAACTTGCATGAGTATGATGGGGTGCATGGCAACACGAATCAGGCGTGACGCGAGGATCATCCGGTCCGCAACAATATCTGTAGCGGTGACGGTCTTATTCTTCAGCGACCTAATGCTAAATGGCGTATCGGCCTATTGGGCCAGACATCCGATGGCGGGGGCCATTGTGTCCGGGAGCATCCTGTTTCTCCTCGCAGCGTTTGTTGTCGAGGAGTGGATCAGGAGGCGGGATGCGCGAACTTGGCGTCGTGTCGCTGGGGTGGGTTTCAGATCTTTGGGCTCCGGATGTCTTTCGATTACACAGGCGCTCCTTATATCGGTTGACCTTGACCGCCTCGAAAAGTCATCAACGCCGATTGTAACAAGACGCCACCTAGAGGCCTATAGCGAGTTTTTCGACCGATCAATCGACATTCTCCTTCCTGTGGGCTTTCTTGAGCGGATCAGCCACCTTGCGAGTTCGCCGGAGTGGGTATCTCTGACACATTCAGTCATGCTTGAGGTGCGAGCTAGCCAACGAGAGTTGGTAGCTTCGTGGGCAGGAGTCATGCTTCAAACCGACGATCTTGCTGAGGTTATCGACCGGTCCGCTCATCTAGCGGAGGATCTTGATGCCAACCTGGTAGCGCCTTTGTGGGTAGCAACAACCACAGATTATGGGGCAATTTCTGATACTCAACGAGAACGCTTTGCCGCTACGGCGCTCCGGATCCTGAGACGTAGTATCGAGGAGCGAGAATGGCTCAATCGTACCTCGAAAGTAAAGCCGTCAAATTGGGTGAGTCCCTATCGCACTCATCTTGACTGAAGCAGATAGTCATAGTCCCAGGTGGATTCGAGCTACGCCGGGACAATGATCGGTCATTTGCAACTTCTGTGATTAACGTGGGAACTGTTACTAGCTTGCATGGGACAGGCGCAGATGCTGCAGCGAGGGAGCGAATGTCCGGCCGGTTAGAAGAAGATTGGCGGCGTCTTAGGGCATTGATTACGGGCAGTGAGAAGGTTATCGGGAGCGATCGCGACCGCGGTGGGACACGGACGTTGGCGCTGTCGTGCGAGGGTGTAGACCAAACGATGTCAGCAGAGCGGCACCACTGTCTGCGGCGATGAACCACGTCGCGCTCGCTACCGGCCTCCGCTGCGGCTGCTCGAAGTGGGTTCGAGCGCGGGACTGAATCTGCTGCTCGACAAGTACTTCGTCGATGCCGGAACGCGGTCGTGGGATCCGCACGACTCGCCACTGCGGCTGACCGAGCAGTTCGGAGTCCGGCGATCCGCTGGCCGCACCGCACGGCACCCATTTCCGCTGGGACTCGGCATGCCCTGCTTGAGGTCGACAAGCGCCGTGCCGCGCGATCCGGACGGTGCCGCGGTGACCTACGCGCGGTCCTCACACGACGGCGGGGTGCTTACACCTGCGCGGGTGCCGCTTCGGACACCTGCCCGCGCGAAGCATCCGAACAAGACTGCATGGCCCTAAATCCCCATTGCTCCACGGAGGAGAGATTCCGTGGGGTAATGGAGTGTCCGACCGAGTTGCGCATTAACCACAACTCTGCGGTTGCGCCATTCGACGTGCTGAGGGTGTCCCACAGCGACCGAACCGGGACACCTCCCACACTGGGACGGGACACCCTGTTCTGAGCGTTGACCTGCGTCTAGCTGACGGGACGGGTAGTTGGACTCGGCACCCTTGCTCGTCACGACAGGTGCGTACTGCCGGGTGCTCGACAGCAGCGGCGATTGGGACACCTTTGAGCGACTAACCGCCTAGTCAACTTAGGGTGATCGCGCAGTTGCGGATCGTACTCAGCACGGATCAACGTGTCCTGAGTTGTCCACTCGACGCTTGCGCCGGGACACGTCATAGCTTGGTCGACGTAACCTTTGGCGTGCAGTCTCTGCTTGGGACGGGACAGCAAGGCCGTCTCGAGCATCAGCGATGACGCGCGAACGGAAAGCATGATGCAGGGCGCGGACGGTGGCGCCTCCGGGCAAGGCAGGTCTCGTCGGTGTATGTGGGAACGGCTACATGGGCTTGGTTGCCTCTGGACCGGTGGCCGTGTCTTCCTCCCGCCCCAGCTCGACCTCTGCCTGGGTGATCGCCCCCTGATCTCGAAGCCGGACGTAGAGCGGAAGACTGTTCAGTCGATCCAGGAACTTGTCGTACTCCGGCACCTTGTCCAGCGGATCGGTGTCGAGTTTGAAGTCCCGCCGTATGCGCGACGTTCCTGCCCGAATCATGTCTCCGTCTTCTGTGTCGTCGGCGGCAGCGTCGATGCGCTTGAGCATGGTCGAAGCGCGGTCGCGAAGAGTTCCGTTTGGATGATCGTCCGCGAACTCATCGATAATGCGTTGGACGCGCTGGTCGCGCCGGCTGTCATTCTCCTTCGTGCGCGCCAACTCGAGGGTTTCGGCCAGCTTCTTGATCAGTGACGCGAAGTTCCGCTCGAGGACCTCGACTCCGTCCGGCTGTATCTCGTCGTCCTGATGCTCCTTCGCATACGCGAGAAGTTCCTTTGCGAAGCCCGCTTTACCGATTTCTGTATCGAATGCCGCTTTGAACGCGCTGGCGATAGCGTCCCACATGGAAGTGTTGTCGACGTTGATGGCTGCAGAAATGTGGGCGTCCTGGAGTTTTGCGGTCTCCTTTTCGCTGTAGCCCAGGAAGTGCATGGCGTATCGCCGAGCCGCGACACCTGCGAGGTTCGTCGGAACGAGATCCTCAGGCTCTTCAATGGTGACACCGTCTACAGCCACTGCGCCTGCGGTGACAGCCCAGTCACCGAGCATGACGACGAGTTCGTCTGTGACTGTGGGCTTTCCACGGGTGCCGCCCTTCTTGATCTGGGCTTGCGCGGTCCTACCAGCCTTGTCGCTGTCCAGTAGGACCGCGCAGGCTGGCTTGTACTGTGAGCGTCCGCGGGCCAGATAGAGCATGTACGGAACGTTGGAGCCCCCTGGGACGAGGGTGACTTGGTTGAGGTCGAGGCACTCGCTTGGTGCCGTTCCCTTGCGGCGAAGACGTGCGTTCATCCCCGCAATGAGGACTTGATCTGAGATGCCTTCGATGAACAGGTTGTCACCCCCGATGAAGGCGGTCTCTGCGATGAAGGCGCCGAGCGATGTCCGGAGTGGCTCATAGTGGTTCTGGGTCGCGTCCTTGACCTGCCGAGTTCCCTCTTGCCGCGTGCCCTTATCGACGACGCGCACTCGATGGCCAGCATTTCGGTTGATGAGGAAAGGCGAGTGAGTGACGTAAACCA
The DNA here is from genome assembly GCF_900070365.1 of Alloactinosynnema sp. L-07. NCBI lineage: Bacteria > Bacillati > Actinomycetota > Actinomycetes > Pseudonocardiales > Pseudonocardiaceae > Alloactinosynnema > Alloactinosynnema sp. L-07. The sequence goes on from NZ_LN850107.1 coordinate 1,892,208, forward strand.
CCTGGTCTGTCCGGTTGGTGTCCTCAGGTCGAGCGTGGTCTTCGATGACACGAAGGAGATCTTGTTGCCCGAGAGCGGACAGGTACGCATCAGGCTCGTCCATGAGAAGAACCTCTGGAACGCCCTCTGGGCGATCGTGCGAGCGCAGTTGGACGTAGTAGCTCAGGAAGTACGTTAACCCGCGGCTTCGCTCGCTGAAGGAGTAGTCGGTGCCAGTGCGGTCGCGAATTGTGAAGACGAGTTCGTGTTCGCGAGGCGAGACGCGGAGCTGGAAGTCCTCGTCCTGACTCCACCACTTCGAGATGTTGAGGTGCCGTCCAATCGACCGGTTCATCTCCTGCACGAGTGCGTTGACCAGGCCCTCTTCCTCGTCGGCGATCGCCTTCTGAAGATCGCGGAACGCACTGGCGTCGATGCGCGCGACCTTCGTAAGAAGCAGTCGCCCGAGCTTCTGTTGTTCCGTCTCAAAGTCCCGGGCAGCTGTGAGCAACCCGAATAACCCTGCCGCCTGTGTCGTGACGAGTTCGAGTGTGTTCAGCCCGGCTAGGAACTGGAAGAGTTCGCATCGTCGCTTCCTGCTCGCGAGGACTGACTCGGTCTGCGCGAGCCAGGAGATCGATACTGAATCTGGCAGGTCAACCTGGGTCTTAAGCAGATGGGCGTGCGGCAAGAGCCCGTCGAGCCCCTTAATCTGATCGTCCTCCAGCACGACTCGGACCTCAGAGGCATCGAGGACCTCGACGCTGCCTGGGCTGGGGCGAAGCATGAGCAGTTCGCCATTCGCCTGCAGTGGTATCTTCAGAGAAGCAAGCGCCTCGACGTCACTTTCAGTGAGCGCGAAGACCGCGCCAACCTCTGGGAACAGCCGCTGATCCTTCTCCACCGAGAACAGGGTCGAGTACCGGCAGAAATCGTTCTGGCTGTGGTTTCGGCCTGTAAGGACAATGTGGACGGCGTCAAGAAGATGGGATTTGCCAGATTCATTCGCCCCTACGACCGCGGTGATGTCGTCTTCGAGGCTGATGCGGACGTGCGGAAGCCATCCATCGGTCGTCTCTTGCCATGGCTTTCGCTCTGACCTGGGGTTCGCCTTGCGTTCATAGTCGTAGTTGAACGACTTGTACCAGCGAATAAGGACCTCGCGGATGTGCATGGTCGCCCCTCCGTTACATGAGTCTCTGAAATATAGAGCAAGCCACGTCGCTCCGGCCGTTCGGAATACCTAGTGCCGCCACCAACTGGATCTGTCGCGTAGCGGTAACCACCCGTTGGTGCTCGCATGACCTGTCCCGCTGTGCAGATGTTGGGACAAGTAGGTGGACGGGTCGCACGGCCCTGAACTGCGCACTTCTGGTGGGACGGGCTGACCACCTCGTCCCAACGTCAAGCTGCCCGATCCGCGAGCGCCGCCGCTCAGGTGGGTCTGAGTCGCTGGCGCAAGGTCACGGTTGGCAACTGCTGCCAGCCCGTCCTGACAAACACTCGCATGAGAGGTTCTCTCAAGCTAGGCCGTCCCCCCCGCGCAACCGCTCAGGACTGCAAAGACACACCGGCGCGGCATCCCATCCAACCTGCGCACTCTGCAGCGTCAGAAGGGGACGGCCGACCTGCCACTGAGCCGGTCGGTCGCGGTGCAACTGCTTGATGACCGCGTGTTCAGCACATTGGGCGACGACCCGGTCCAGGAGCATGGTGGACCTCGCGTTCACCGGTCCCGGAGTGGCCATGGGGGAGGAGGGAATGCTCGGCGGCACAGGCCTTCCGGTGACGCTGTCCGAGGACGCTGGGGCGCGCACAAGCCCGACGACACCTCGAACAGGCGTCGTTGTCAGGCCAAGCAACTCGCAACTTGTTGGCGCCATCACCCATGCCCTGAACGGGCCTCTCGCCCCGACCAACGACTGGTCGGAGTCCGGCCGTGTTGCGAACGCGCTGGACGAGATCCAACGTATCTGGGGCGATAGCTGGGTCCTCCGCCAGGCAGTGTTCACCAGCGGACCCCGCAGGACACAACGTCAAACCCGGACATCTCCGCTGGCGCGGCGTGGCCGAACCAGGCCGCATGGATTGCCATCGCGCGCACATCGCGCCAACGCGGAATGGTGGCAGAGACAGACACCTGATGACCCGACGGGACTGCCTGCGCGCACCTGGGCATTCGCAATGCTCACCATCGCCCAACACGCCCCCGTGACCGTGAACGCCGCAGACCTCGACCGCGTCGTGAACGCGTTGGACCCAGCCTACGTGCGAGCCATGGACGTGGGCCTCGATCGCCTCCTTCGGCACGGCGACCGCCGACTGACTATCCACGACGATCTCCGTCTTGGAAAGTCTTCTTCGGCGTGCGCTCCTCCGCGCTGCTACACTACGTCAGCCAACCATCCACGCAGCAGCAGCAGCTCGCCAAGGAGCTTACCCGCGGGCTCGCGGCCTTGCTAAAAGACGGCCTGGCCGGACTCGAAGCACTCAGCACCTTGTCAGTCAAAGCGATTCATGTCGACGGGTTGCGGGACATTCGGCAGCCAGCGCAACTCGAACTCGACCCGCGCGATCACGTCACCAACTTGCTGGAACGAACCCGTTTGACCGGAATGACCGACACCAGGGCGCGCGCGATTCTCGCGTCACCACAAGCCTGGCCGCCGCTGCTCATGCGCACGGCAGATCGCAGGCTGACGCCGAAGACGGCAGCGTCTCGACCCCCACTCGTGGACCTTGCCTCATCCAAGAACTGGTTTCCAGACGTCCGTTGGCGGTACTAGCGCGGGGCGCGCACTGCGGGTGACACCTCGCCACTTGCAGACCAGGGTGTCGCTCGGCCAACTGATTCAGTGCGTATCGGTACGATCCACTCCCGTATGGACTCGAGGCTGTTCGAGAGATCATCGCAGCCACTTGCACACTTGATGGTCACCTGGGCACACCGTCGGCGTCGATCGACATGGCCACCATTGGGCACGATCGGGTGAGATTCCTCCACGGCTGGGTGACTGAGCCGCTGATGACTGGCGAGTAGGGCTGGAAACTCACTAAACCCTTGGTGCTTCTCGTTTCCAGGGTCCCCAGCCAGGTGGAAGGTGCGCGCGAATGCGGTCGGAGTTCGTTCCTCTTGTCAACGCGTCGTTTGACTTCGGCACACACGCCAGCGGTTATGGCTGGTGCGAGCACAACGTCGATGATGAGCCGACGTTGCGAAAGATCCGCACGTTCGACCAGTGGCCGAAGCAGCCTGTGCCGTCGGTGAAGACGCTCACCGCGTTGCTGCTCGACAGGGACGGGGAGGTGATCGCCTGGGGCCACAGCGCGCACCAGATGTGGGTCGAGCACCGCGCCGACCGGAGAGACAAGGGATGGCGGTACTTCCACGGGTTCAAGATGTCGCTGGCCCGCGACGACGCCGAACCCGGTCGCTACCGATCGATGGCATTGGACGACCGCGAGGACGACCCCGAAGAGCTGATCACGAAGTTCCTAGGCTGCCTGTTCCGACACGTCCTCGCCGATCTTCAAGCCAGCGGCTACGAGGAAACGGATACCCGGTGGTGCATCACGGTGCCCGCGATCTGGAACGAGCACCAGAAGGCGATCATGCGTCGTTGTGCGCAGCGAGCCGGATTCCCGCACGAGGATGGGCGGCTCATCCTCGCCTACGAGCCCGAGGCCGCGGCACAGCACGCTCGAGTCACCAACGTGATGGTCACCGACGCCGACGGCCAGTCGCGGGAGGTGTTCAACGTTCCCGGACGCCGGTTCATCGTGTGCGACTGCGGGGGCGGAACCGTCGACCTCACCTCCTACCAGATCGAACCCGACCGCTCCATGATCGAGATGGGCAGCGTGTCAGGCGAGGCGCGAGGCGCCAAGTACGTGAACAAGGCCATCGAGGAGCAGGTCCTGGTGCCCCGGCTCGGTGGTCTCGCGCTGTACGCGAAACTGCAGGAGCACTGCCCGGAAGGCATCGAGGACCTGCTGGCCGCGTGGGAGCGCGCCAAGCTCAACATCGGGGTCGATCACAACCGGCCCGTCTACCTGCCGATCACCATGGCCCTGGCCAAGAAGATCCCTCCCCGAGTCAAGCGAGCACTCGCCGCGGGCCAGGACGGCGTCGACGACGCCATCGTGATCACCCCGGCGGAGGTCGCGACAGCGTTCGAGTCCGTGGTCGAACGCATCTGCGCCCTGGTCTCCGAGCAGTTGCGGTCCCTGACCGCGGACGCCGAACTCGATCACGGCCCCACCGTCGTTCTCCTGGTGGGCGGGTTCGCCGCCTCGCCCTATCTGCGGCAGCGCCTGATCGACCACGTCGGCGGCGAGGCTGTCGTCCTCGTCCCACCGGATCCGCAGGTCGCCGTGCTCGCGGGTGCGGTCCACTTCGCGTGCAGGCCCGCGACCCGCGCCCGCCGCTCGCGACGAACCTACGGGATCTCCATGTGCATGGACTTCGAGGAAGGCGTGGACCTCGAATCCAAGCGCGACAAGGACACCGCGGACGGAACCGATCGGTGCACGGACCGGTTCGCCGTGCTCGTGACGAAGGGAGACCTGGTTCCCAACGGTAGCGAGGTATGGATCGACGGCCAACCCGTCCACGGCGACCAGACAGCCATCAGGGTCAGGTTCTCCGCCGCCCGCGGAGCAGTGCCACGCTATGTCGACGATCCCGAGTGTGAATATCTGGGGCGGGTCAAGGTCGACCGGTCCCCGGTCATGCACCTGCACCTGAACGATCGAGGGATCCGCGTGTACATGAAGTTCGGCGAAACCGAAGTCAAATCCCGAGTCGTACTGCAGGCGACCGGGGAGGAACGGGAACACTCGTTCGACCTTCTCACCTCGTGACCCGACACAACAACTCGCCGTCCGACCCGTGGCCGACGCCTCACCTGGCCGCGATGTTCTCCGACGCCGAGATCGTTCCCCCCGAATACACCGCCACCGGCGAGGCATGGTTGGCCGCTGAGGTGAAGCGCCTGCGGACCGAGTGCGATCGCCTAGTCGGTGAACTGGAGCACGCTGGCGAAGCCAACCGGCACTTGAGATCCCGGTTGGCCAAAGCACTCAGCGAACGGTCCGCGACCACGCACGACGCCGCGACCCTCGACCAGGCCGAGCACACAGTTCTCGCCGACCAGTTCCGCGATCTGATCGCTCAAGACGTACAGCACCTGCTGCGCAAACACCAACGGACCACCATCGGCCGCCCGACTCCGCAGCTGCTGGCGCAACACATCCACGCGCTGTGTCGCGACCTGTTCATCGACGGCCACCGGGACCCAGCCACCGCGTGCCGTCGACTCGGGATGGACCCCGCCGACCAGGGGGAGGGCATGCACGAGTTGATCGGCAAAGTCAAGGTCCTGTGCCAGCGCGCAGGTGACGTCGAATGGGACCTCGACGTTGCACCAGGACGAGTCCTGGACCCCAAGCGTCAACAGCCATGGGGCCAGTGCGACCCCACCACGGTGATCGAGTTCGCCGTGGCCCCTGCCTACCGGGTCGGCCGACGTGTGTACGTCAAGCAGCAGGTGTTCACCAAGGCCCGACGGTTTCCATGGCCGACATGATCTGACCAGTGGGGCAGAGCAGGTCGGCCAGATCGGGTGAAGTACTCGCTACAGCGCCTGGACGGCTGGACCGCGGTTTCCCTGTGTCGGTTTCCGGGTTGGCGCGAGGCACCGGCCAAGCAATGGGTGTGTGAACGCGGAATTCGACACCATCAAGTATCTGCCGGCCAACCAGCCCAGACACATGGCGACGATGCCCGCGAGTCAACCGCGGGCGCCAAAGCCCCAGCTATTCTATGGCCCGGTTGCCCATTGGGTCATCCAGTTCAGTATCCGGCGACGCTGTTCGGCATGGTGGGTCGCCAGGATCGCGCGGGTCTCGTCGTCGGCAACTGCGGCTCCGCGGTAGAGCGCGCGGTAACCGCGCGGATGGAGTGCGTTCTCATTTGGAACTCCCGGGCGTGGGCCCTTGACCGGCCAGCAGCGCACGAGGACAGACGGCGGTCAATGAGCCGCAACATCAACCAGTCTGCCTAGCGGTCCGCGTTCCGTGCGACCTGGCCTGGCTCGATGGACGGGAACGACACGTCACCACCGTGGAGAGCGTTCCAGATGGCGAGCACGGCCAGTGCAGGAGTGACCGCCGCAGTGGCGACGGACGCGATGTTACTGAGGGTGAACCGCCGCCCGCGTTCCTCGACCGGCGGGCGGTTGGTCAGGTCCAGTCGTAAACCCAGCGTCAGCATGACGGTTGTAAACAGCAGGACGTCTGCGGTGGTCCTCCAGTCCACCCCGAGGCCGAGTAGCAGCTGGACCCCGATCGCGGACGCCGGTGCCGCCGCGTACACAACCACCGGAGTGAACACCTTGGTGATGCCGCGCTTCCCGGGGAGATACCGCCACGCCAGCCCGACCGCTGCTGCGGCGAGGAACCACTTCGCCAACTCCCACCCCAGAAGATCGACCAGGTCGATGACCACGGACTCCTGCTGGTTGATTGCGATCACCGGTTCGGTGGCCAACCGAACCGCAAAAAGCACGACTCCGGCCAACAGACCCGGGACAATCGCCATGCGCACGATCCGGGCCGGGTCCGTGGCATCCGACCCCGGCGCGACTTCACGACGGAGCCACACCACCACCAACGCGACCGCGACGCTGATCGGCCACGCAGGAACCTCGGTTCCGGCGACCTCTAGGTCCCACCACACGGGGCCGACCATGAACAACAACAGCGCGATCCTGACCGCGTCCACCGGCGGCGGTGCGATCCAATACCGGACGTAGCAGCGGTAGACGGCTGCGGCCGCGACGAGAAGCACGGACCACATGGCGCTGTCGTACAGGTCCCACAAGAAGTCCTCGTATAGGGCGCGGAGAGGGATCGGTGGGGTGTAGCCGAGCCACTCGCGCCTGCCCTCGTTGAACCAGGCGATCGCGACTCGCTCCAGCACGAGCGCGGCGGCTCCTACCCCTGCTGTCAGGACCAACCATATTGGTGGTGTGGGACGGGTGTCGGGCGCAAACAATCGTCTGAGCGCGTTGCCGACGGCGAGCACCAACAGGAAGGTCGTGATCAAGCAGGCGGCGACCAGCAAGGCTAGTTGAGTCCCGGAGAGGTGAGGCTTCGGCATCAGGTACGCGAAGATCGCTCCGGCTGTCGCGGCCAATGGTGCCACTGCGCGGAACGGGACCCACCACACCACCGCGGCCCCGGCGGTCGACAACACCAACGCAATGTTCACCCATTGGACGAGCGGTCGCCAGCCGTCGAACGGGTCCGGCAGCACGGCGCTCAACACGGCAAGTGAGCCGACGACCAGGACAAGGACCGGAAGCGGCCACAGCGCCCGACGCGCGACGCGGGCGACGGATTGGGGCTTCGCTTTGGGAGTCGACCAAGGCCACCGCCACGTCCATCGACGCCGCGACCTGGTGGCGGACTTGCGCACGGGCCGCGATTCCTGTGGCTCGCTGCCTCGGCTCCGGCGCACCAGAACGACCGCGACCGTGACGAACGCCAGCACTGACAACCACATCAGACCCCACACGTAAGGGCGTGGTCCCCGCGAAACAAGTGTTCCCACGACCTCGGTGCGCGTGTCGGGGACCACCCGCACGGACGCGGCGACCTTGTCGTTGAGCGCCCGCACCCCTGTCCACTTGACCCCGGACGTTGTGGCTACCGCGCTATCCCACGGCCGCGGCATCGACAACCACTTGTCCGGCCCGTGCACCGACACGGTCCACACCGCGTCGTGGATGCCCGGCGGAACAACCACCTGAAGTATCCACGGGCTGTCCGAAGCGCCGTACAGAACGGCACCACCGGCCGGCAGCACCCACGGCCTGTCAGATCCCGCGTCAACGATGTCGGTGTGCGAACGCTCGGCGATCGTTACCCACTCGCTGTCGGCGACGACGTTCGGGTCTTCGTCTCGGATCTCGAGCGGGCCTCGGAACTCGCCCAACAGGCATGCGGCCGTGCGATGGAACTCGGGGTGCTCAGGGGTGAACGTCAAGCCGCTCGTCGCCGCGACATCGCGTGGCACTCTGATACGGGTCTGCACAGTCAACCGCGGGAAGTCCAACGCGTCCGACTCCAACCACGCGTCGATGTCCACCTCTGCCCGCGGTACTGGCCCCGGACAGATTGAGACAGCTGTTCGCTCATAGGCTGCGATGGTCGCGACGCCGCTCAACGCCGCCGCCGACAAGCCCGTCAGAGCTACCGTGACGAGCAGCCATCGCGCACCCAGTCGCCACAGCTTCGCCCATCGTCCGGCCGATCTGCCCATCCGCGCCTCCCGTTGTTGATCAGCGAGGGTAGTCGGCGACGCGATGGGGCCTCCAGCCGATCAGGAGCGCGGTCTTAAGGTGGCCACCTTCGTTGCGTCGATTCCAGCGCTGGGTCAGGTACATAGTGACCACCGGGCTCTGGCAACCTCCTGGCTCAACACGACGAGCCCGCCGCAGCAAAGCGAGCCTAACCAGCCGTGGACGATCACCGTGCCGACCGGAGGCTGGTGTCGGCTTCGGGTCGGCGTCCGGATTCGTCGATTGCGAGGTGCACGAGGTCGGTGGTGCGGCGCTTGCACACAGAATTGCAGTTAGCAACTGCGGGTAGTCGTTGCCAGTGGCCAACTGTAGGGCGCAAGTCCTGGTCAGGGCAAAGAGCGAGCTGCGTCGGTGTCGGGGCACTGAAGAGGAGCACGTGGGGCTACTACGCTCTTCACGTGATCCTTCTCGACACCAATCAGCTTCGCCGAGTTCTGCCGGGCAATCCGACCCTGACGCTGCTCAGTGCGGCCGCTAGGCGCTGCGGTCACACGTTGGCCATCACGGACATCGTCCTGCGCGAGGTGGTTCGCCAGCACCGTGCGCAGCTCGAGCAAGCTCGCAAGGCCCTGGAGGATGCCCGCCGTGAGCTCGACAAGCTAGTCAGGCCAGTTTCCCGGATAGTCCCCACGGCGTGGGACGGGATTGCTGGCCGCAAGTCCGTTGGCCTGGAGATGGAGTTCTTCGAAGGTGATCTCCGCGCCGCCTTCGAGGTTCTATCAACCGATCCGCGCGATGCCATGGATGCCTTCGAACGTGAAGCAGATCATCGGCCCCCATGCAAGGCGAACGGTCAGGGTGGCCGGGACGCGACCATCTACCTCACGGCTCTCCGGGCGGCACGCCAAAGCGACAACCTCGCGCCAGCACCGAACCAGCAGACTCGAGAGCTCGGAGCCGCCACGTCGGGTCGTCAACTGCCGGTGATATTCGTGTCCGAGGACAAGGGTTTTTCCGATCCTCAGGACCGCGCGCACTTTGCCCCAGATTTGCGCAACGAGATCGGCGACGCACAGCTAATTCTCCGGCGCGATGTCGTGTCCGCTCTCGCCGAGATCGGCTACCCGACCGAGTGGGTCGACGCGACAGGCATCATCGATCGAGACGACTTCGTTGGCATGCTTAGAGATGCCGTCACACGAGAGACCTTGGGCATGCTCTCACCTGCCCCACGTGATGCGTTCCCCTCGTTTGTCCGTGTTGGAAGGCCCCGGCTGAAGGGCGCTGTTAGGAAGGCACGACAGTGCAGAGGACAGGGGTTGATCTTGACTACGCTAACTGGGACATGGTCATCGAACTTCTTTACGCGAAACGCGCCTGCTGGGCTCGATCCCTCAACGATGAGGTCGGACTTCCGACTCCGCATAGCCGCAGATGTCACCGCACTAGTCGTGCAAGACGCTTGCGGCGCAGTCGTCGAAGCGGACTTCTCACCGGTGGTGGTAACCATCACTGACTGAACGACGCCGATGGATTCCATGAGGGATCCCGTTCATCAGGTTGGAAGCAGTGTGTTGGTCTCTCCCAGAGTAGGCGCAGTTTGGGTCGCCGGGTCTGGTCTCGGATCGGTTGACCCTGTGAATCGCCTTGATGGCAACGACTTTCGCGCTGGCTACGGGATATTCCACCCGGCCAGCAGTCCGCGGATGGCCGCGAAGTCCAATGGCGTGCCCTCGTCGGTCAACCGGTCGAACAGTTCCCGCTCTCGTCGTTCTCGCTCGAATGCCTCGGCGTCTTTGGTGTTCGCCACGATGTCCGCCAGCATCCTGTGTTGCGGCGAGGTCGGGTAGTCCTCGGCCGGTCCCTCCGGTCCGGTGCCCGCCGCGAACTCGGCCAGCCAGCGGTCCTGCTCCGCGCGCAGTGCCGCCGCGCGCGCCTCGAAGCGGAAGTCGATGGGCCGGTGGTGTGGCTGGGCCAGCATGTCCAGCAGCGCCCGGGACTTGACTTGCTGGACGACAGCTAATGCCTCGCCCACCCGCCCGAGGAGCAGACATACCTCGATCAACCGCTCGTAGCGGGCGAGGCCCGTCGACATGAAGGCCATCCGGGCTTCGATGTCGTCGAAGGTGGTCCGGGTCGCGTCAGCCATTTGCACACAGGTGACCAGATGGGGATAGGCCAGACCGTATTCCTGCCGCGAGTGGTGGATCGTGGCGATCCGCCAGTGGCACAGCTGGTCCAGCATGGGCCCCAAGTGTCCGTTCAGAGCACGTTCGAAAGCTGCCAGTGCGCCGTCTTGGTCGCCCAGCTTCTCTAGACACACACCGGTCGTCATGTCGACCCTGGCTCGCGTGTTCGAACCAGCGAGGATCGTCAGGGACGGCGTTGCCAAGCGAGCGAGGGCGTCGTCGGGGGAGTGGGCCGCGAGACTCATCGCCATCGTGAGTTCGCGGGTCTCGACGGCCAGTGCCAGCGTTTCCGGGTCGTCGAGCACGTCGTCGTCCAAGGCGATCGGTGATGGATCCGTGCCGCGCAGTTCCGCGGATCTGCCCGCCCAGGCGTCGGCTTCGGTGTTGTCGCCAGCGGCGCGGGCGGCGATCGAGGCGTGCCACAGGATCTCTGACCGCGATAGCGGGACGACAGAGTGGTTGAACAACTTGCTCACCGAGATCTCGATAGCGCGCGTTGGCTGGGTGAGCAGCGGGACGAGCAGCTGGAACCTCTGGTGGGCAGTGGCGATGTTCCCAGCACTTAGCTGTAGCTGTGCGACGCGATGCAGGGAGATGATCCGGTACATCGGGTCGCTGCTGTTGAGCGTGACCGCGTCGGTGAGTGCGTGTTCCGCGTGCCTGATCGCGGCGCCGAGGTCGATGATCTGGGTGGACAGCAACTCCGCCAGCTCCGTCTGCGTCGCCCACCAGACGTGCGCTCCGCCCGGGCCGGCCATCGCCGCCTCGAACTGGGCGCGGGCGTCGTTGTACCGGCCGTCCTCGGCCATGAGGGTGGCCGCCTCGAACACGAGGTCGTGAACGATGTTCTTCGGGTCATGGGAAAGCAGCTCGACGGCGCGGGCGTAGGCGGCCAGGGCATCGTCCACGCGTTCCTCGTACCGATAGGCGGTTGCGAGGACGTGGTGGACTGTCGCAAGGTCCGTCGGAGCGGTTTCGGCGGGCGCGCACGCCAGGCAGGCCAGCCCTTCCCGGATCGAGCGATCGTTGTCGATGACGACGGCGTGCCATTGGACGCGGGCGCGGATCAGGAACTCGTCCCTGGCCCGGCCTAATCGGCGGTACAGGTCCGCGGACCTCTCCCAGGCATCGACCGCCTTGTCGTAATCCGCGTCGAGGAAGCTGTAGGCCCGACCGAGCGCGTCCAACACTTCGGCGCGCAGCGCGGGGTCGTCCGCCGCGGCCAGGACAGTGTTCAGCTCGGGGATGACGATCGCCGCCGACTCGCGGGCCGCAGACTTCGACAGGTCCCAGTAGAGGTCGGTGAACAGCCGGGATACCCGGGTACGCAAGTCCGCGTCATCATCGGTCGCGTGGAAGCACTGGGCCATCCGACCGACCATCGCCACGCCGTCGCCCTGTCTGGTGTGCACCCGGGCCAGCAGGCACAGAGAGGCGACAAGATCGGAGGCCGTGCCGTGTTCCCGCAGGATCTCCACAGCACCGAGTGCGTCTTCCTCGGCTCGCGCCAGCAGCCGCCCGCGCTTCCACGTGTCGTCCATGCCGAGGACTGTCGCGGCCCGATGCATCAGCGCGTCCGCCCGGCCGACCGCGGTGCCGCCCAACAGGCTGGCGCGCACCGCGACATCGGCCCACGTCATCGCGTCATGCGGGGATTCGGCGCGCTCGCTGGCCGTGAGTAGCGCTTCGATGACCTTGTCGTCGATCATCGGGGCTAGACGGTCCACTGTGGCGGCAGGGTCTGGGTTCTTCGCCAGCGTCCTGACGATGCCCTCTGTCCTGCGGTCGAGCCACCACTCACGGATAGCCATCAGCGCCCTGCCGCCCGGATCGCCTTCTCCAGCGCGGTCTCCGCCCCCACCGGGTTGACCTTCTTGGCGTGGCGGGCCAACTGCGCCAGGAGGAGCCGGTGCTGGGCCGAGGTCAGCGAGTCGGCGCGGGCCAACCGGGTGGCGACCGGTTCAGCGATGTAGGCCCAGCGCGGCAATCGGCCCGTCAACGCCACGTCCGCGCGGGCGTCGAACTGGTCGGCGGTGATCTCCCCGGACGCGCGGGCGGTGGCGAGCCGGACCAGTTCCACGCGGACGGCGTCCACCTTCCGATCGGCCTGCTCGCTGAAGTTCTCCTTGGTGGCCCAGAACGCGAACAGCAGCACGATGAACACCGCGCCCGCTACCCAGTCGAACCGGATGAACAGCAGCGCCGCGACGCCCACGGCTATCGCCAGCCTGGCGATCACGACGGCGAGCGCCCGGCCCGCGGAGTCGCCGCTGAGCGACTCGCCCAGCCCGTCGAGGGCTGCGAGGATGAGAGTGCCCGCCAACGACCACAGGCACGCGGTGAACCCGACGAGCGGGATCGCGGCGACATGACCGGCGAGCACGATCAGGTACGGGCGCAGGGCGCTCACCGTCCCACCGCCGGGATCGGCTCGGCGAGCCGGTAGGTCTGCTCGATCTCGCTGGTCCTACGCAGGAGAGTCAACAGTCCGCCCGAAAGGCCGAGCGCGACCTGGGCGCGCAGGTTGAACCGCGCGAGCACCGGGACACCAGGCGGTGTGGTCACCAGCAGCCGCAGCTCCCGGTCCGGCCGCAGGTCCGCGTCCTGGGTGGCCCGGAAGTCCCACATGGCGCGGCTGAACCCCCTGCCCGACGTGAGGACGATCGGCTCATGCACGGTCTGCCGGAGAGTCTGTTCCCGCTGCACTTCGCCGCTCAGCAGGGTGGGCACGATGTCGAAGGTGAACCCGCCGCCGACTTTCGTCGTCGTCTCGACCGGGCTGGCCCCGCGCACCTCCCGCGGCGACATGTCGTGCACTGTCGCGCCGGGCGTCGTGGTGAGGTCGACCACCAGCTTCGCCGACCGGAAGTGGCACCCGGCGTGCGGATGCAGGACGCACAGCAAGGAGATGTCGTAGCCGACCAACGCCCCGTCAGGTGACGGTCCCAGGGCGACGACCGGCCCCAGGGCCAAGGCAATCCGATTCCCGCGACCCATCACCGCCAGGTCGCGGTCGCCCACGACCTCCAACCCGCGGTCGCGGTCGCGCTCGTCGATCTCCAGCGCCGCTTCGAACAGGGGATGCCAGTCCAACGTCGTCTCCTAACGCCAATCGCCGATCAGCACAAACGGTGCCCAGTGGTAGAGAGAGGACCACCCGGGCGATGACCGAGTGTCGAGCGCGGCCCGCTGGAGCGCGTGCGCCGTGGAGGCCGCGCCATCGCGCAGGTGCTGATAGAACCGCCCCATCAGGTATGCCGTCGAGGAGTCCGCGACGGTCCACAGGCTGACCAGCATCGCCGAGGTCCGGGCGTAGAGGAAAGCGCGGGTCAGCCCGATCAGCTCGTCACCCAGACGGTTGCGGCTGACCCCGGTCTCGCAGCCGCTCAACGTCACCAGCGAGGCCCGCACGGGCGGCAGCCCGAACACGTCGGCAGCGGTCAGCAGATCCCCATCGGCCAAGAGAACACCCGAACCCATTGCGTCGGCCACATCGAACATCCCGTGCCCGGCGATGTGGACGATGTCCGCGGTGGCAAAGCCCTGCAGGACCGCCGCCCTTGTGACGTTGGGCCCCAGCACAGGATCGGTCTCCAGCAACGCCCCGAGGCCCTTGGCTTCGGCGTTGGCGTGCGCCAAGTCGCCCCGTGAGTCGCCGAAGACCGCCGCTCGCTCCCGGCCGCCGACCCGTGACGGAATCTTGCTGAGGATGGACGTACTCGGGCTGTAGACGACCGGGTTGCGTTCGATGAGCGGCGTGCCGTCTACCGGCAGCGCGTGCAGCGGCAGGTAGTGCAGCAGGTTGTGGGGGACCAGGTAGACGACGTCACCCGGCTCGGCCCAAGCCGCGATCGGCGCGACCAGCGCGGCATGGCCTAGCCAGACATCCTCCATGCCAAGGTCGACCATGTCCCGCACCTGGTCGCCCGAACCGAAGTGCGACTCCACGAACGACGCCAGCTCCGCGCGATCCACCGGCACGACGGCCACGCGCGGCCGCTCCCAGTCCGCTCGCACCCCGAAGACGACCAACTCCCGGCCGAGGAACGCGTATTCGACGAGGACCGTGCGCGTCACCATCACCCACCTTTCGCGACCTGGCTTCCTGACATGTCGCTCCGCGCGATCTTCGCGTTAGCCGCATCCGCGATGCACATAATGGACGACAGGTCCGACCACGCCCCGCCGCTGCGACGTGTTCCTGGATTGGCCGCACCCCGCTGACGAAGCACCCACGAGGCTCAGCCATCGCTGAGGCGGCAACGGCAGCGACGACAGGCGACGGACACTGAGAAGAGCCGCGCCCACGGCAGACCGGGCAGAACCCGTCCTCGGCGCCTGGCCTCGCCCACGGCGACGAGGGCGAGGCCGAGCACGACCGCGCCGGTGGCGATCGGCCACGGCCAGGGCACCGTCGTGGCCAGTGCGACGACGGCCGGCCCGGCGGCGGCGATGCGGGGCGCGGCGGATCACCGCCTTCCCCGAGATCGTCGCCGCCGATCTTGCGGGCGTATGCGCGGATGAAGTTGTCCATTCGTGGCGGGTGGCCGTCCGCCAGCCCAACTGCTCGACCACTTTGACGTAAGAGTGGGGCGGGTCGATGGCGAGGTGAGGATCGCCGTCGTCGGTCACGTGCATCCGGGTCGACGAGGTTGGAGAAGGCGTAGTCGTCCTTTGTGGATCCCGCCGTTGGTCGTCAGTCAGGAAGTCGAGCATGTGGTCGAACGAGCGGTTCTCGAGCATCAGGAGGACGAAATGTTCGATCGGGGTGCCATCACCCCGCCCCGTACACCACGAACGCCGACCAGTGCGCGCTCCTGGTGAGCTCTGGTCCCAGCCGCCCGGCCCAGGCGTCGACCTGGGCCTGTGCCAGCGCGACCGCCGGTGGAGCACCGTCCAGGAGGTGCCGGTAGATCGCTTGTTGAAGGGCCACGACGACCTTGTCCTCGATCGGCCAGAGCGAGGCGATCACCGACCGGGCGCCGACCACCAGCATGGCCGGGACCAGGCCGCCCAGGACCGGCCCGAGGGTGGCCTCGACCTCGCCCGTCCTGCACCCGGCGAGGTCGACGACAGCGCCCTCGGCGAGGCGCAGGTCGTGCAGGACGCGACCGTCGGTGAGCCAGCCGTCGTCGCCGCTGGCCGGATCCGCGGCGAGCAGCAGGGCGTGGTCGCCTTCGTGGGTGCGCACCGCGTGGCACGAGACGTGGAGCACGTCGGCGTTGACGGCGCCGTCAACGAGCGCGGCAACGGTGGCGCATTCGGCGGCGGCGACGATGGCGTCGCAGCCTTTGGCGCGGAGCGACTGCGCGATGGCGTCGACCTCGTCCCGAGCACCAGGTAGGTCGGGCTGGTCGCTCCGGGTCGGGCCGCCGAGCAGCACCGCCCGCGCGACCGTTCGCGAGGAGTGGGCCGACGCTGCCTCGTAGAGGCTGAATCCGTGCACCGAGACCGTGGACGCCAGTGAGCACAGCGGGCGACCATCGAGCAGCAACCCGCCGACCGGTAGGCCGGCGACGGACTCGGGCAGTGAGACAATCAGTGTGCTCGAGGCATCGAGGTCATCGAGCAGCGCTCGGTGCGGCGCGAGGAGCGCCTCGCCCACGTGGGCCGCGATCTCGTCGTCCCATGCCGACCCGACCGGCATCGATCCCGACAGCCACGGACCCATCGAGACTGCGTCCGCCGAGATGGCGACCGACCCGAACATCGAACCCTGGTCGGGCATGGGGACGTCGAGGAGCGAGAGCCACACCGACCGGGGTCCGGCTCGGGACAGGAGGACGCGGAGGTCGGCGATGGAGCCGAGGGCCAGGGAGGTGACGTCGACCCAGCTGGCGAAGGCTGCGCTCCGGAGCGACCGTGACCTCGTGGCCTCGTCGTCGGCCGTCGCGCCGTGGGGGAGGCGACCCGAGAGGGCGTTCGCCGTCCGGCTCGCCCTGACCGACTCGATGGCCATCACCACCCGGCCGGGGTCGGCGCCCGAGGCCAGGAGGAGGTACGAGTGGTGGGCGAGCTCGATCGTTGCATGGGGGACCGCGTCATCGAGGAACCCGAGGCCGACCTGGTGGCGGATGACCTCCAGGGCCACTTCCTCGAACCGCTCGACCGCTCTCTCGGGGTCCCCAGAGGAGAGCTGCATCCGCACGAGCAGGAGCGTCGCCGACCGGACCGTGTTGTGGTCGCCGGTGCGGCGGGAGAGCTCGATGGCGTCGACGGCGTACCTCTGGGCTGCAGCGTCGTCGCCTGCCTGCAGGCTCAGGGTCATGAGCTGGTGGGTCTGGGTGGCCGCGAACTCGATGGCCCCAGTAGCGGTGGCGAGCGCGAGCGCCTGTTCGAGGCGCTGGCGCGCCTGCTCGAACAGAGGGGCCGAGGCCAGCTCGCCGACGAGGTCGTCGACGGCGCTGTGGATGGCGTGGACCGTCGGCCGCACCTCGTCGATGTCGATGTCCAGAGTGCGGAGCTTGGCTGCGGCGTCCTTGTCGAGTGGGCGCTGAAGCAGCTCGAAGGCGGCTACCCAGCGGGCCGCGACGGTGATGGCGCTGGCGTGGTTCGCGACGGCGCCGCTCCAGGTGACGCGGGCTTGTTGGAGCAGGCCGTCGTCGGCCGCCGTCGCGGCCTCGATGTCGGCCACGAGGGCCTCCAGCCGTTCGACCAGTCCTTTGTAGGAGGCGAGCGCGCCGGACAGGTCGCTCGTCATGGTGAGGAGCAGCTTGCGGTCCTCGAGGGTGAGGGCGGCGAGGCGCAGGTCGTGGGAGGTTCGAGGGACGTCCGCCAGGAGCTCCTCCAGCTCGTGGTGGAGGACGAGCGCGCCGGTGGTGTCGCGGCGGTCCTGGAGCAGGTCGAGGCGGGCTTCCAGCATCACGACGCGGATCCCGAGCGTCGGTTCGGGGATACGGGGGAGGTCGTCCTCGGCCCGGGCCAGGGCCTGGGCGGCTAGTGCCGGCTCGCGCACGAACAGGAAGCCGCTCGACACGCGGGCCGTCACCTCGACCACCAACTCGGGCGGTGCGTCCGACTGCCGGGCGATCGCTTCACTCACCATGGCCGCGGCCAGGTACCGGTACGGCGCGACGTGGGCCATCGAGCGTTCGGGCAGGAAGGGGCGCCAGTCGCCGCCGAAACGTGTCACGGTGTCGCGGGCGTGGGCCTCCGCCTCGTAGAAGGGGAGGCTTCCCGCCGCCAGCCGCGACCCGAGCAAAGAGATGAAGCCGTCGGGGCCGCTCACTGACGCGGGTCCCGCCTCGACTACCCAGGCCTGATACATGCGAGCCAGCTCGTCGGCCGAGTACGCCACGCCGATCCGGCCGAGCGCGGGGCGGTCGCCTCCGTCGTCGATGGCGGGGAAGGGCGCTTGTTGGAGCGCCGTCGTCAGCTGCGATTCGAACAGCCGGTCGGTGTGGTCGCGTCTCGGCGTGCCGGGCGGGGGCAGGAGGATGTGGATGTCGACCGTCGCCCGGACGACGGTAGAGCAGATCGAGAGGATGTCGACCTCGGGCAGTCCTTCCACGAGCCACACGTACTGGGGCCAGAAGAGCAGCACCGCGCAACGTGGGCAGCCCGGCGTCGGGAGGCCGAGGGCGACGGCGGGCTCCAGGCTGGGGTCGACCACCAGGTCGACCCACCACATGTGGACGCGGACGTACCGGTGTGCGCAGGCAGCGCACTCGACGACGACCCCGGCCCAGCGTGCGCCGGGCGACGAGATCGGAAGCGCATCAGGCCCGTAGGGGACAAGCGGGAGCTCGCCGCCGTCGAGGGCGGCGAGGCGGTCGGCGATCACTTGCGGCGGGTCGATCGGGAGGGCCGCACCGTCGTCGCGGGCAAGGTCTCCTGCCACCTCCCGGGCCGCCGCCACGAGCAGGCGGTGCTGGAGGAGGCGGACGGCCCCGAACAGCACGTCGACCTTGCTGCGGTACCGCTCGGCGTTGGCCGGGTCGGCTCGCAAGACCTCCTCGAGCTGCTGGCGGATGACCAGATGGGCGTAGGGATGCGACAGCGAAGGCTCTCGCTCGACGGCGTCGAGGAGCTCCTCGCAGGTGCTGGCAACGAGGAACAGCCGCATCGCGCGGGCGAGTTCTTCCTTGGGGATACCGCCTGGGTGCCGGGGCACGTCAACTCAACCGATCGCGCAGCTGTTCGAAGAGCCTCTCGATCCGTCTGGCGCCGACCGCGAAGGTCGTGACCGCCTGGGCAGGCACCCGCAGTTGGCTCAGCTGCTCGACGAGGCGGCGCACGCCCGGGTCGGGCTCGGCGGCCAGGGCGGAAGCGAAGGCGTCGAAGCCGATCGAGAAGACTGGGGGGCCGATGCGCAACAGGTCGCGGGCAGCCTCGTCGACGGTCCCTTCGGTGTCTGCGGTGCGCGCGGCGAACCAGGCCCGGAGCAACCGGGCGTCGGGCAGGCCCGTCTCGACCACGCCCTTGATCGCGGTCCCCGCCACCGACGGTTTCCGGTCGAGGTGGAGGCGCAGGTAGCCGACAAGGACGGCGAGGAGCGGGTCCCCGGAGGTGTCGGCGCGATCGACCAGCGACCAGGCGTGGTGCAGCTGGCCGGCCGCGACGAACCGCTGGGCCTCCACAAAGCGCTGCGCGTCGACGGTGCGCTGCCCGGACGCGCCGGCGAGGAGGGCGCCGCTGAGCTGGACGATCGTCACCTCGCTGTCCGGCCCGATGTCGACGATCACCGACGACGGCCCGTCGTCGACGTGGACGGGCACTGTCAGGGGTGTGGGACCGGCGCCGTCGAGCGTCACCAACTGCATTCCCGGTTCCGCGCCGAAGGACGCCGCTCGGAACGGCGGGCTCCCGAGCCGCGGGCGATCAACGAAGATGGGGTCGGTGTGCGGACCGATGCGCACCGTGACCTGTGGCGAAAGCGCTCGGGGGTCGACGACGACGACGTGGAGCGGGAGGGCGGGGTCGAGTCCCTCGAGGGTCGGGCTGGCTCGGTCGTCGCCCAGCCGGTCGCCGATGGCGACTGCGGCGGCGACCGCGCCCGAGGTCCAGCGCCGTGGAAATTCCTGCTGCGTGTCAAGCTCGACGGAGACGCGCTCACCCGGCTCGACCTCCACCAGGCGGGAGCCGAGCACGTCGCCGGGCACGACCCCGGCCACCTTGAACCACCCAGTGCCTCGGAGCTCGACGGCGCCAGGCGACGAAGCCCGTACCGTTCCGAACTCGTCGCGGACCTCGACGATCGTCGTGGCGTCCTCGGCGACGGCGACCAACCGACCGGGCGAACCGTGTCCCCACGTGGCGTCCTCGATCCCGCGCGTCACCCCCAGAGTCGGGGGCGCTGCGCCGATCTGGCCGGGGTCTCCGGGGTCGAAGACGACTTCGAGGGCGGTCGGGCCGTAGAGCTCGACGTACCACGAGCGTCGGCGGGGACGGAAGCCGGCGGCCTGAGCGCGGACGGTGTAAGAGCGGGGTGGCAGGACGACGTCGTGGGGTGTGTGCGCCGGCGGCCCGTGGACGAGGTCGTGGTCAGCGTCGTCGAGCAAGACGGTCACGGTGGCCGCCGGGGCCGCTTCGACGGGAACGATCGAGACCGTGAGCTGCTCGTCGTCGAAGCCGACGCCACCGAGGTCGGCGAGCACTGGGTTCCTGCTCCCGTGCTCGCCCGCCTGGAACGGTCGCTGGTGGACGGCACCGTCGAGGTTCACTCCAACCACGAGGCGGCGGTCGAGTACGGCGCGCTCGACGAACTCGAACATCGAGTCCCAGGTAACCGCGTATCGCTCGCGCTGGCGATCCCAGACCTTGGCGGCCCCGGCGCCGGCCAGAGCAGACAGGAGCGCGTCGGTGAAGGCTCCGCTCTCGTCGCCGGGATCGCCGCTCTCCTTCGCCTTCGAGCTCTGCGCGGTGCCGTAGCAGACGTACTGGTCCTGCCGGGCCTTGCGCGCCCATGCACTCGGTCGAGCGATGCCGCCGACGGCGAAGTCGTCGTCGTACGGGACGTTCCGGCAGGCGTCGTAGAAGAAGAACTGCTCGGCGAAGCCTGTCGTGGCGAAGAAGTCGCAGGACGAGCGGATCGCTACCGCGCTGTCGGTGAGGCGAGGCGTGAAGTCCGCGGGCACGATGGCTGGTTCGGGCTGCCTACTGTTCGCCGTCAGCCCATGCCCGGCGAAGTAGCAGTACAAGCGATCGCCGCCCCCGCCGCTGCGCTCAACGATGTCGTGGTGCGCTTCCTGGATCGCGCTGTTCGTCACCGGCCCGTGGACGAGCTCGGAGAGGACTTGCTCGTCGCCGGGATGGGGCGAGAGCAGCAGGATGACGTTCGACGGCGGGACGCCTCCGCCGCTCGGGTCGACGAGCCACCGGCGCATCGCCAGGGCGTCGCGGACGGCCCCGTGCAGCGCCGCCTCCTCGCTCCAGTAGTGGTCGCACCCCATGACGAGGGCCCAGCTCGACGAGCTCACGGGTCGACCGTCCACACGGGCACGGGCACCGACGCGACGGCGAAGCTGCGGTAGCGGCGACCCACCTTCAGTTCGTAGTCGAGCTTGATCGTCGACTCGTAGCTGCCCTTGTAGCCAAGCTCGGCTTCGAGGCCGATCGACTTCAGGTCCAGGCCGATCGACGCCTCCCAGGCGGTACCGGCGGCTGCGTCGTGGCTCGTGCTGAACGATCCCGTCGACGACGTGGTGAGGTCGACCGTCCGGAGCTCGGCGACGCCGGGCGGGACCGGCGGGGCCGTGAACGACCGCGAGGCAACGCCATGTACGCCCGGCGGACCCGCATCGCCAGTGCGGAGGTAACGGGTGCCCTTCCCGGGCCCGGAGCGCACCTCCATCTCCTCGATCACGACGGGCACCGAGACGGCGAACACCTCGGCCACACCGGCGGCCTTGCGTTCGTAGGAGTCGGTGAGCTTCAGGGTCGTCGTGCCACCGCCGCCGATGCCGGCGAGCTTGAGCGTCGCGTTGGCATCCCGCTCCCGGGCGTGAGAGACGGTGAGCGAGACGGTGCAGCCGGGCGCCGGAGCGGGGAGCAGGTAGTACGCGGCGACGTCGACGAGCACGACCTCCTCGCGCACCTTCACGTGCCAGCGAGGCTCGAACAGCTCGTATAGGTACTGCCAGAAGTCATCGACGAGGCCGCGGTCGTCACCGTGGGCCGCCACGAGCGCGGCCAACTCGCGGGCGAGCGCCGTACCGGCGACGGACGAGGAGTCGATGAAGTCGTCGAACAGGGCCCGCGCAGTTTCGTCGTCGACGGCCTCGCCGGACGCCCGGAGCGCGACGAGTCCCGGCTCGGTACTGACCAGTATCGAGTCTGTGCCCATCAGCTCGACCTCCCGCCATGGCTGCATCCCCGCAGGCTCACGCGTGGCCGGAGTGTCACACGTGTACGTCCACCGCGACCTCGATGGCCTTGTCTGGCGCGATGATTACGTCGCGACGCGGACCCGTGACGGTGGACGCCGCTGTGGTGGTGTCGCGATGGAGCACGACCACTGTCGCTGCCGCGCCGAGGGACGGCGAGTGTCACCGTAGCGATGATCGCTCGTCGGACCTGACGAGGGACAGCCAAGATGCCCACCCACTAAACTCGGCCCCGACACCACACAAGTCGGGTGCCGGACAGCCGCTGTTACCCGACGAACAAGGATTCACCCGACCAGGCGAATCCCGCAGACGATTAGTCTCCACACGATCTCGCCAGCATTACGGGAGATCGGCTAGTGTCGCGTGATCCTGTTTACTTTACGTCGGGTTGGCCGGTGTTGGTGTTGGCTGGGCGGGTGGAGTTGACAGTCGATCAGCGGTCCGAGTTGCGGGCCATGGTGAACAGCCCGGAGGTGTCGGCCACGGTGGCGACGCGGGCGCGGATCGTGTTGTGGCGTGCGCAGGGGCGGTCGAAGAAGGAGATCTCGGAGTTGGCGGGGGTCTCGCGGCCGACGGTGGATCTGTGGTTGGACCGCTTCGCCGTCGATGGGGTCGTGGGCCTGCTCGACCGGCCGCGTGGCGCGGGTCGGGAGCAGGTTCCTGCGGCGATCCGGGCGCGGATTCTGGCGGCGAGTCGGGTCAGCCCGCCCGCGGAGACTGGGTTGTCGCATTGGTCGAGCCGGGAGATGGCGGCGTTCATCGCCCGCACCGAAGCGGTCGCGGTGTCGCACCACTATGTGTCGAAGCTGTGGCGGGACAACGGGTTGGCGCCGCACCGGCAGGGCACGTTCAAGCTCAGCCGCGACCCGGAGTTCGCGGGGAAGGTCGCCGACATCGTCGGGCTCTATCTCGACCCGCCCGGCGGGGCGGTGGTGCTCAGCCTCGATGAGAAGACCCAGATCCAGGCGCTGGACCGAACGCAGCCGATGTTGCCGATCTCTTTCGCCGCCACCGAGAAACGCACCCACGACTACGTGCGGCACGGGGTGACGAACCTGTTCGCCGCGCTCAACGTGGGCACCGGCGAGGTGTTCGGCGAGTGCAAACCCACCCGCGACGGCGCGGACTTCCTCGCGTTCCTCAAGAAGGCCGTCCAGCCGCACGCCGGCAAGGACATCCACGTCGTGCTGGACAACCTCTCCACCCACACCACACCCGACGTCGTGGCCTGGCTGGCCGACAACCCGCGGGTGCGTTTCCATTTCACCCCAATCGGATCATCGTGGATCAACCAGATCGAAACCTGGTTCGGCGTCATCACCCGCCAATCCATCCGGCGCGGCACGTTCACCTCGGTCAAGGTCCTCATCGCCCAGATCCGTGACTACATCGCCCACTGGAACACCAACCCGAAACCGTTCGTCTGGACCGCCACCGCCGAGGAGATCCTCGCCAAGGTCCGACTCGTCCAGACCAACATCAAGAAACTCGTCGACAACAACGCTAAGTAAAGACAGCAGGATCACGGGACACTAGCTTGAGTTTTAACCTTCGGGTGCTGGTCGGCGACCCCTGTTGATCATGGGTGTAGCCCTTGGTTGATCATTCCTCTTGCGACAGAAGGAAGATCAAGACAAGGGCTACGGTGATCAGTGTGCATCACGCCGATGGCGGGGTGGGCGTCGGGGAGCTGTGCGGGTTCCGGCGGGAGTTCCATGGGTGTCTGACCCGGCGGGCGGACGCGTTGTTCGAGCTGGCCGACGCGGTGTTGTGTGCCGATGGGCCGGTGCGTTCGGTCGCGGAGTTGTCGCTGGTCGCGGAGCATCGCCGAGGTCATGGCAGCGGTTACGCGGCGCTGGCGCAGGGCCGGGTGGACCTCGACCGGCTGCGTTGCGCGGTGGCATCCGTATCGGTGCCTCGGGCCGCGGGCGGGCGGTTGGTGCTGGCGGTGGATGTCACCTGTTGGCTGCGTCCGGAGGCCCACACCTCGCCTCAGCGGGTGCTGTGTCACACCTACGGGCGCGGCAAGGACACCCACATCATGGTGCCGGGCTGGCCCTACTCGGTGATCGTCGCCCTGGAGGCCGGGCGTGGCTCGTGGACCGCGCCGTTGGACGCGGTCCGGCTGGCGCCCGGTGATGACGCCGCGACCGTCACCGCCGGGCAGGTGCGTGGCGTGGTGGACCGGCTGATCGCGGCGGGGCAGTGGCGGCCGGGGGATCCGGAGATCCTGCTGGTGGCCGATGCGGGCTACGACGGTCCCCGTCTGGCCCACGTGCTGGCCGACCTGCCGGTGGCGGTGCTGGTGCGGATGCGTTCGGACCGGGTCCTGCGCCGTCCCGCGCCACCGCAGTTGCCTGGCACCCTGGGCCGGCCCCGCCGCCATGGCGGCGAGTTCGCCTTCGGTGACCCTGACAGTTGGGGCGAGCCCGAGGTCACGACACGGACCGAGACCCGCCTCTACGGTTCCGCGCACGTCCGGGCCTGGGATCGGCTGCATCCCCGGCTGACCCACCGCATCGCCTGGGCAGACCACACCGGGAACCTTCCGATCCTGGAGGGAACCGTGGTCCGCCTCGAAGTCGCCCGCCTGCCCTCCGGGGCGATCCCCAAACCCGTGTGGCTCTGGCACTCCCGCACCGGACTCACCACCGATGAGGTCGACCGACTCTGGCAGGCGTTCCTGCGCCGGTTCGACATCGAGCACACCTTCCGCATGCTCAAACAGACCCTCGGCTGGACCACCCCGAAACTCCGGTCCCCGCAGGCGGCCGACCGATGGACCTGGCTACTACTGGCCGCCTACACCCAACTACGCCTCGCACGCGGTCTCGCGGCCGACCTGCGCCGCCCATGGGAGAAACCCGTCGCGGCACAAACACTGTCACCAGCCAGAGTCCGGCGCGGGTTTCGGAACCTGCGCCCACATCTGGCCCGCCCTGCCGGTGTCCCGAAACCCTCACGACCCGGCCCCGGCCGCCCCGCCGGAGTCCCCAACCGCCAGCCCACAACACGCCACGACGTGCACACCGTCACCAGCGCAAACTCTCGAAACCCCAAGCGCGGCAAGAAAGCCAAGTCGAGCAACCCACGACCCCGCCGCACAGGTTAAAACTCAAGCTAGGTGCGGTGTCGGAAGAGCTCGATCGGCTGCGCCGATCGATGGGACCGTCCGCACAGGAGAAGGTGGCTCTCGCGGGTGGATTGGAAGCCGCGGCCCAGGTGGCCGCACAGCTCGGCCGGTGGGATGCGGCGACGACGTGGTCTGCGGAGGTTGGCGAGCTCTGCAGATTGCTCGCTGACGAGGACTGGACACAACACGCTGAGACGCTGGCACTGACGTTGGTCAACTACAGCGTGATGCTTGGCCTGTCCGTGCACGACCCGAAAGCGGCCCAACGGCGTCGAACCGAGATTACCCGCACGACCATCGACGAACTCCGGTGATCGGACCCGGCCACGGGCATGCGACTGCTCGCCGAGCGACACCGGGCGGGCTTGCGGATCGACGAACGGCTGACCGCCTGCGCGGAAGCGACCCAGATCTTCCGCAGGCGGCACGCCGAGGCGAGCTCGACTGAAATGCTTCGGCATCTCATCGGCGCGCTCGGCAACCAGGCTGGCGTCCTGCTCGACGACTTCCCGGCACGACGAGGCCGAAACGGCGGCGTGGGAAGCGGTGGAGCTCTGCCGGGTGGCGAGCTCCGACGTCAGCTTTCTTCCGGACCTGGCGCGCGCTCTACAACGCAGGCTTGACGATCATGAAACGCAAGAGCGAGTCCTGCAGCGTGGACGCACTCCCGGCGGTGCGGGAGGCAGGAGTCCTGTATGTACGGCTCATGCTTGCCGGTCAGGGTACGTACCTGAGCGAGCTGACCGAGGTCACGCGATGTCTCGGGGAACTCGGTGAGCACCGGGTGGCGGAGGAGCTCATCGCGGCAGTGCGAGTGATCATCTCTCGTTCGGTCTCCCCGTAGCGCAAACTGGAATTTCGTGCCCTGTGTGGCAGGCCAATAGCCATCAAAACTGGATTGATCGTCGTCGGCCACCTGTGCGACATGGCCAGGCGAACCCGGCGCGGATGAAGGGTCTCGAGTGCGCGTGCACGAGGTGCCCGCGGGTTACTGCGAGATCGAGGGTCTGACCTCCGCCCTCGCGGCCCAGGAACTGGCGGACTCCCTAGGAAACGGACACACCTTGATGTGCGGGCCTTGACGTTGTGGTCAAGGCCCGCACAGGCGATCACTGGAGCC
This sequence comes from Alloactinosynnema sp. L-07, assembly GCF_900070365.1. Lineage (NCBI taxonomy): Bacteria > Bacillati > Actinomycetota > Actinomycetes > Pseudonocardiales > Pseudonocardiaceae > Alloactinosynnema > Alloactinosynnema sp. L-07. The sequence goes on from NZ_LN850107.1 coordinate 1,918,262, forward strand.
CTCACCGTTCGATCGTGAGCAACCCGCTGGTGTCGAGAATCGTGTTGAGCTGCCGGTCGGCGAGGTGCACCGCGTGTGGCGCGCGCAGTGTGCCGTCGCCGTGTGGATGAAGTCCGAGAATTGTGATCTGGATGGGGGAGGCCACGTCGGGTGTGCTGTCGATGCGGTCCTGGAGGAAATCGTCGGCTGCGGCCACCAGGTCTTTCGCCCATCGTTCGGCGTCAGCAGCATCGACATCGATGCGTTCGGTCCCTCCGTCGTCGACGACGAGGACGCCATCATCGGACAGCAGTTGCAGTGTCAGCTCGAGCTCGGCTTTGCCGTCCGTCAGCTGAAGCTGTCGGGTGACCGGATCGTACGTGACGAGCAGACAGTGCCTGTCTCTACGCAGGAGCGCTTGTTCCAGGCCCCCTTCCCACGTTGATTCCTCCAGGTCGACCCAGCCTGCCCTGCGCAGGATCGAGGTCGCCACGTCGAGGACACGGTCGCCGTAGTCGGATCCCTCGCCATCGCCGTAGCTCTGCTGGTACGTGAGAACCCAGTGTTCCTCGTCGTTCTCGAGTGCCTGGTCCGCCACGAGACCGGCATTGGTGATGGGTGCGAAGAGGGCGGCCAGTTCGAGGTGCTCAACATCGGGACAGCCGCCTCGATGGCACCAGTTCTCACCTGGGCATGACCAGACAACACGATGGACGGTGCTGACCGTGTCGGCGCGGTCCATCGACCGGGTCGACACCAGCAGGTAACTATGAAGGGGATCGGGAGTGCCCACTGCGCCGTCGATGCTATGGAGGGCTCCTCCGTAGACATACATGATGACGCCGCTTCGCTGCTCGTCCGCCCACCCGGCGACAGCGGCACGTGCGATCGTCAGGGCCTTGGTATCGTCGCCGGGAATCCAGCTCTCGAGCAGCCACTGCGGGCTATAACGCCAGTCACCGGCGGAGGTCAAAGCGTCGATCACGGCTTCGTAGGCCTCAGTGGTGTGGTCGGCGACCGGCAGCCCGCCCAGCGTCGCGCTGGTGGCCAGCAGTTCGCTGGCCACGCCCGGATCGGTCGAGGCCAGGGCAGGGTTCGACGGCTCTGTCGGCCACCAACGTGCTTCCTCGGGTACAAGAGCTTCGTTGGCCGCCGAGTCAAGGGTGACGGTCCGCGGCGCCTGGTCCTCTCCGACGAACCCCAGTACCGAGTACAGGGCGGATTCCCATTCCCCGATGCCGCCCGACATCATCCCCAGTTCCGGCCGCTCATCTTCGGCGCCAGGAAGCAAGACAACTATCTCGCCGAGCTCAGGCAGCGCCGCGACCGCGACCGGACGATCTGGCACCTGGCTGTCGGCAGAGCCAGAGCTGGGCGGAGCCAGCCGCCTGCCTGCCGGACATGTCCGCGGTATCCATGCCGGACGCCGTTCCTGACGCTGGCGAATCCTGCCCAGTTCGCTCAGCAACTCGTCCTTGGTGGGGGAGGAGCGGAGGAAACCGGAGACAACTGGGCGCACCAGCTTCTCGAGGTTGACTTTGAGAAGCTGTTCCGGATGCTCAGGAATATCAATGAACACCTCTGGCGCAGCCAGTTGCGCCAACTGTGCCTGCACTGCGGCCGTGAACTTTGCTCTGAAGTCGCCCCTCGTTGCCTTGAAGGCCGTCTCGACTGATTCCAGGTCGACGTCCTCGCCTGCCAACATCGGCAGTATCGACAGCAGCAACTCGTTCTTGGTGAAGGCATCGAACATAGGCCGGACGATAGTGGCACTGACGTCGCGTGACTCGCCGCACCGCCGGGCTGCTGCCAGGTCAGCCGGATCTCACCAGGTGGTGGTTCACATCGGTTGGCAAGGTCCTCGCATGATTCGGTGTCTCCAGCTCACGTCCACGCCGCCGAGGAGAGGTGACCTATTCGTTGGCGCCTGCTTCAACGATCCGGACCTATGTAACACTCGTCCGACGCGGTGCCTGACGAACCTTGCCCCGATGACGCATCTACACCGGGAGTTGCCCCGTGATCCCGAGAACTCGTGATCTGTTTGAACCGGTCGTCCCGGGGAACAAGCTGAACCCGCTGTTCCAGCGTATGGCACAGGGTGCCGGGCACACCGCAGCCAGGGCGCTCGCCAACGCGATCTTCGCCAATCTACGCGACGTGGATCGCAGCTTCGTCAGGGAGTTCCAGACCGGCGGATTCTCCGCGCGGGTGTTCGAACTCGCGTTGTTCGCCCACCTCGAGGAAATGGACCTCGACCTCGATCGCACGCATCCAGCGCCGGACTTCGTGGTCCGGGGCGACGCGCCGGTAGCCATCGAAGTCACGACGACCAACCCTGTGCAAGGCACACCTCTCGATCCCGGTCCGCCGTACCCGCTGCTACCCGATGATCTCGATCTGGCTGACCAGGAGTTCGTGTTCCAGGTTGGGAAGGCATTGCGCCGCAAGCTTGAGCATCGCGACGCGCAGGGCGCCGCTTACTGGGAGAAGCCACACACTGCCGGTGTCCCGTTCGTAGTCGCCGTCGGGGCATTCCACGGCCCGCACGCCCAGCTCCATCCCGACGGCCTGCTCGCGACGTACTCTACGGCACCCGCAACGTGGCGTACCGCGGCGATGCAGGAGAACTCACGGTTACCGCCGAAGCCATCGAACAACACACCTGGGGCATCAAGTCGATGCCAAGCGGCCTCTTCCGGCAGCCCGAAGCGGTGAACCTGGCGGGCGTGCTGTTCAGCAACTCGCATACCGCATCCAAGTTCAACCGCATCGGCACCGAACAGGGACTCGCCGCGGTGGGCACCGCGCTCACACGTTTCGGCACCTGTTACAACTTCGCCCCTGACGCCACGGAGCCCGATTTCTTCGCCTATGTCGTCGGTGATCGGCCCGACGAAGACGAGGAGACCTTCGAGGAGGGCCTCCACTTGTTCGTCAACCCTTGGGCGGCCGTTCCCCTGTCCACCAACGCTCTCCCAGGGGTGACCACCTACAAGCTAGGTGAGAGTGGAGTCCTAGGCTTTACTTTCCCCGTTTCCTTTCGCCCGTTCGCCTCGAAGACCGTGGTCTTCGAACAAGAGGGCGCCGAGATGCTCGCGCGCTACCTCCAGCTCAAGCTGCTCGGTCGCCTGCCTCCTGATGCACCTGAGCTGTTTGACACCGAGGAACCGACGCCGAACTTGTGACCACCCGGCGGGCGACTTAGTAGTAGGTACAACAATTGGCTTGCGAACTCACCGTTGAGATCAGCGGGCGTCGTAACTTCGACTGCAAGGGGCCGAGTCAGCCGCAAGGGCTGTTGCCGCCAGCGTGATAGTGCCGCGGCGGCGAAGCTGGCCCTACGCCGCAGCTGCGGCGGGACTGTCCATCAACGGCTCTGGCGCACTTTCGGTGGTGGTGCGGGGTCTCCAGCCGGGCGGATGTTGATCTTGCCATGATCGTTTGTGGCTGAGACGGCGAAGCTGGTCGGTGTGGTGTTTTCGGGTCTGTCAGCGCTGTCGATCGAGAGCGTCAAGGACGCTGGTGATGTGATCGTGGTGCGGGCATCGACCAGGGGCGATGCGGTGGCGTGTCCGTCCTGCGGCACGCCGACCGGCCGTGTTCACGCCTTCATGAGCGGGTCCCGGCGGATGTGCCGGTCGATGGTCGCCGGGTGCTGGTGAGGCTGCGGGTCCGCCGGATGCGATGCCCTGATCGCAGGCAACAGCCGAGCGGAGGCCCGGCCGGCCAGCTCACGCACGACCCACCGGACCTGCTCACCCAATCGCACGGTCCGGCGCTGGTAGCGCTCGACCAGGCCAGGCACTTGCTCCCGGAAAGTCTGGCGCGGGCACTCGGCCACTCACGGCTTTGCTGCTCGACAGGGACGGGAGGCTGAGGTGATGGCCGCTCCGCCGCGCGAACTGGCCAGTCTGTTTCGCGGCGATCACACGGGAGTTGGGGTGATCACGCGCCAGTGTGGGTGAAGGGAAGCCAGTCATCCAGTGGTCGCCCCGCATCCCGCATGTCCTTGATCGCGGTGTGCAGAGCCACTGCGGACCGTTCCGCGCGGAACGCGCCGCCGACGACGAGCGACGGGTACACCGCAGTGGTCATCTCAGCCGCGACCGCCGAGTCGACCGACCAGAGCGTGGCGATCACGTGACGGTACCCGGAGTAGTTCAGCGCGGCGGCCAGGGTGATGACCTCGTCGGGGAGTGTGGTGCTGCCTGATGCGGTGCGGCAGGCCGACAGGTAGGCGAAGTCGCCGTCATGGCGGTCCGCGCTCAGCCGCAGGATGTCCAGCGTTCCGTCGGTGAGCAGGAACCCGGCCGACGACGGGGTCGCCAGGTTCTGTCTGCCGTGGCAGCTGATGTGGACCCGGGCGTGCCTGCTCAGCGCCTGGCGCACCTGCTCGACGGTGGCGGCGGGTCCCTCGATCGTGACGACGCCCCCTGGGATGTGGCTCGAGAGGTAGTCCCGCTCCACAGCGACGTCGTCGGTGAGACCGATCTGGTCCGGAACCTCGGGGGCGCCGACGAACAGCAGCCGCTCGTCCCGCTCCCTCGTCGAGCGCGGCGCCAACGACCTGGTCAGGACTCGCAAGGTCGGCGTGTAGGAGGACACTGCCCGGTCGAGTAGCGTCCGTCCGTCGCCCGCGCGGTGGTGCCCGGCGCCGTGCAAGGGCAGCAGGGTCAGCAGTCCGGTCGGGCACCACCAGAGACGTGGCGGCAGATCGGAGGCGCTGGTGTCCGCTAGGGGCCCCAAGGCGTCGAGTACCGGTTCGGCCACCGCGTCCCAGAGCCACTCGGTGGTGGAGCCGAGTACACGCTCACGTTCGGCGCGCTGCCTGCCGCGGGCGGCGAGCGACGCTGCGAAGGAGAGGTCCGTGCTGCCTGCCGTACCGTCGCGGAGCACCTCGAGATACTCGCCCGTCCGCTCGACGACCTCGGCCGCAGTGAGGTTCGGCAGCTCGATACTCCGAACTCGCCCAGCAGTCACGATGAGCGCATCGCACCGCAAACTACTCACGTTGACCACCACGACCGTTCCCCGCGCCGCCGCGCTCAGCAGGGATTCGGCCGATGGCGCCTGGAGGAAGTCCTCGAACCCCGGCAGCCGACGGACTTCGTCGACCAGCCCGTCCCATTCCCCGGCCAGGGCCATGCGTCGGTCGACGTCGGGGATGTGGCGGTTTCGCAATTCGGGTGTCACCGGTGCGCTCACCTGCTCGTGTCCGGGAACGGCTGTTGATCACCCTATACTGCGCGCAAAGCTCTCGCCGATCATCGGAGGTCGAGTTGAGCACGGGTCAGCACGATCAATTCGTCGGCGATGTCCCTCTCTACCTCGCGGAGTCGACTCGGTCTGTGGACATGTCGCCCAACGGGATCCGGTTGGGGGCGGTCGAGCTACGCGGGTGGCAGGTGCACAAGCTAGACCCCGTGCCCGACGACGTCTCGGGGCAGTGGTCGGCCTACCTCGTACGGGTGAACTACGACTTCGCGGTGGCCGACGACATCCCCGCCCCCCAGTGGGCGGAGGTCCGCTTCGAATTCCCGCCGGGCACCTTCGTCGCCGACGCGTTGCCGCGAAGCGTGGAGGAGACCACCAGTGCCGCCGCGTACACCCTGACCAGCCAGCTGAACTTCGTGCGGCGCGAGGCCGGGCCAGGTCGTTGGCGACCCGGCTCAGCGGCCGACACCATCCCCATGCCCGTTTTTCTGTCCCGGGTCGAGTGTACCGGCGTCGGAGGTGACTTCGTGCGGTGGCGGCACGTCGGCGCACTCACTGGCGGAACGCACACGGCGGGCCTTGTCCTGCTCGTGCCGCACGGGGTGGAGGCGCTCGCGGTCGTGGCATCAGGCACCTACCACTTGGAGACACCGCCGGAGCTCAAGCTGCGCCCTGTGGGGCGCCGCGACTCGTTCACCGTGGCGCTGCCGACGGCGACACGCGCGCAGCAGCAGCCACTCGCGGTGGTCCGAGAACGTAGGGAGAGGGGGGCGCCGCGGATCTTCATCTCCTACGCCCACGACAACCGCGAGCACAAGGCCGCAGTCCGGCAATTCCACGACTTCCTGACCGATTGGGGGGCTGACGTGCACTACGACCAGAACGGCCTCGACTCCCAGCGGAACTGGGACAAGTGGATCGTCACCGGCATCCTGCGCAGCGACTTCGTCCTGCCGATCGCCTCTCCCGCCTACCTGGCGGCAAGCCAGGACGAACTGCCGCCCGGACAGCACAAGGCGGCTGAGTTCGAGTACCTCCGCCTCGCCGACCTGTTGCACCGCGAGCGCGAGACATGGACCAAGAAGATCCTTCCAGTCATCCTGCCGGGCCGGTCCGCTGACGAGATCCCGTTGAGCTTCCTTCCCGGGATCGTCACCCATCACACTGTCACGAGCTACAGTGCGGAAGGCGCGCGGACGCTCATCGCGGTGCTGGGTGGAGGGCGCGCAGCGGGGTGAGGTCGGCGTGCCGGTGCCCTGCCGCGCATCGCTGATGGCGCTCTCTGAAATGACTCAGAGCTGCTCGCTGAAACTCCCCAGGTGTGCAGCTTAGCGGCGGAGTGGGATCACTCGGTCGGCCGCGGCGGTGGGCATGGTGGGTCGTGCTGCTTCGGGTGTGGTGAGCAGGGCGACGATGGTGATGGGTCCGCCGCAGTGGGGGCAGTCGCGCTGGGCTGCTGTCTGTGGGAACTGCTGGGCCGATGTCGAGGGCTGCGGGTGCGGTTGGGTGGGTTGTGTGTTGCGCGGTCGACCTCGCGGCAGGCGGCGGCGGTGCGTTTGCACTCGGGTGAGCAGTAGATGCGGTTGTTGGCGTTGCGCCCGGTGGCGGTGAACGGTTCCCAGCAGATGGGGCAGGTCATGGGGATGGCCCTGGTCGGGTTAGGAGACATGCGCGTTGACCGCCCTGCGGAGTTTGTCGGAGGTGGTTTGGTGGTTGCGGAGCCGGTAGGAGGGTCCATCGATGCCGACGACGGTGGCGCGGTGCACTAGCCTGTCGAGCATGGCCGCGGCGACGGTCGCGTCGCCGAAAGCTGTTGCCCAGTCAGCGATCCCGACGTTCGTGGTCAGGATCGTGGACGATTTCAGGTAGCGTTGATTGATCACTTGGAACAGTGCGGAGGCGCCGTCGCCGGGCAGCGGCAGGTAGCCGAGTTCATCGATCACCAACAGCTTCGGTCCGGCGAAGAACCGCATGCAGGTGGACCAGCGTCCCTCGACGGCGGCTTTGTGGCAGCGGGCGGCGAGGTCGGCCGCGGTGGTGAAGTAGACGCGGTTGCCTGCCTCGGCCGCGCCTCGGGCCAGGGCGGTGGCGAGCATGGTCTCGCCGACACCCGGCGGGCCGACGAGCAGGACGTTGGACGCGTCGTCGAGGAACCGCAGCGTGGCCAGATCCCGGATCAACTTCTCGTCGACGCCGGGCTGAGCGGCGAAGTCGAAGTCGTTGAGAGTCACGGGATCCGGGAGACAGGCGAACCGCAACCGCGACGACAGGCGACGTTCCTCGGTGGCGTTGACCTCGATCTCCAGCAGCCGTTCCAGGGCCGCGGTCATCGTCAGGTTCTCCGACCTTGCCGCGTCCAGGACCCGGGGCAGCGCTTCGGCGGCGTTGTCGAGCTTGAGGTAGGAGAAGTGCGCGCGGAGTTGTTGGTAGCGGCGGGCTTCACTCATCTGTGGCCCTGACCGGTTGGTGGATTGGTTGGTGGACAACGGTTTCAGTCGTCCTCGGACTCGTAGGTCGGTGCCCTGTCCAGCCGTGCGGCGGTGGCTGCGTAGGTGGACAGGTCGATCACGACGTGGGCTGCGGGCCCTGTCGTCGGGAGGCCGCGCAGCCGGGCTGCTTCGGCCAACGCCGCCGCCGAGGGCGGTCGGCGGGTCTTGTGGGAGCACGGGCGTGCCGTGGTGAACGCGCCGAGCGCGGCCTGCTCCAGTGCGATGACGTGCCCGTTGTCGCGGACCGTGCGACCGGCGCCGTCGGGTGCGCGGCGGTGGACTGCGACGGTGGCGCCGCGGGCGGTGACGATGCGCAGCTGCTCGGCGCCGAGCCGGTGCCGAACCTGGACTTGGGCGCCGCCCAGCCCCGGCGGAACCGAGTAGGCGTTGCCGCGGAAGGACACCAACGCCTGCGGGCTCACTGTCCGGGCGACGTCGAACTCGGCCGGGAACGCGACCAGCGGCGCCGGGTGCAGATGTTCGGCATCGGCCAGGGCGGCGACGGTGGTGGGCTCGCCGTCACGGACCCTGCGGGAGTCGTCCATCTTCGCGGCCAGCCGGTCGATCCCGGCCTGCGCCTGGCCGATAGTGACCTCATCGCCCAGAGTGCGCCACCAGCGCTGCGCGGCGGAGTGGTTGGCCTTCTCCACCACGCCCTTGCGGTTGCCTCGCCGCAGCGGACACGTCACCGACCGGACTCCGTAGTACTTGGCGACCTGCGCGAACGCCGGGGTGATCCGCCCCGAGGACGGGAAGCAGACCGTGGCCATCCGGTCGAACCGCCAGACCTGGGTCACCCCACCCAACCTGCGCACCACCGCGTCCATCGCCTCGACCAGGTGCGCGAAGTCCTCCGCGTCGGCCAACACCGCCCGCCACCGACCCGAATGCGCCAGCGCACCGACCAGCAGGTGCGCGCTGCGGCCGACACCCCACCCGGGCGGCGGGTCCGGCAACTCCAACCAGTCCCACTGCGTTGCCTCACCCGGCGGGTGCGTGATGATCGCGACGTCCCGGCCACGGGCGGCCTGGCAGGGCTCGCAGTGCGGACGCAGCCGGTGGCGGCGCAGCGCGCGGGTGAACGACGAATAGCCGCCCCGATAGCCCAACTCGATCAGCTCGTCGAGCAGCGTCGCCGCCCACAGATGCGGGTCGTCGGCAAGCCGCGCCCGGCAGTACTCCACGAACGGCGCGAACGGATCCGGTGCCGCCGGACGCCGTCGACCCGGCTCGGCCTCCCCGGCAAGATACCTGCGGATCGTCTTGCGATCACGACCCAGATGTCGCGCGATCGCCGAGATCGACCAGCCCTGCTCGCGCAGCGCCTGCGCTTCCACGTCTTCCTCCAGCGAGAGCATCCAACCCTCCAGCCACGGACCACGGCGACCAACACCGCGAACCGTCACCCGAAGGGCCACTGACCAGCGCAAACGACACGCTGGAACGGACAACCAACTGGGGAATTTCAGAGAGCAGGACCGGCCCTATTCAGAGAGCGCCATCATCGCCTGGTATCTGTCCAGCAGAGCGCACGTGGGGGTGCTCTGACGACTGTCAGGAGGTAGACGGGTGACGGTGCGTCTGACTCGGACGACCGCAGCTTGACGACGAACGTGTTCGATTCGTCCACTGCGACAAATGTCATGCAAGGCAGCCGTTCGCCGCGCTCGGCATGCGCACCGTCGCAGCGCAGTGCCACCGCAGGGTGAAGACGGCGCATGGCCTTCGTCGGGCGGATGCTGTCGGGCTCGCCTTTATGGTGTCGCCGCCTTGGTCACGCTCGTCGAGCCCATCATGGGAACTCATGAGGGTCAGCTCCCCATCATGGCGACTTGTCGAGCCGGTTCCGGCCCTGGGTGGTGTCCAACCTTGGCTCGAAGAACGCTGGTGGCGCCGCGTTGGCCGTTCCCGTTCGGCACGCGCGGTGCGCACTCACCTCGCTCCTACCGGAAGCCGAGCTGAGAACCACCGGTGATCGAAGTGCGGGATGGCACTGCCTTCCACTCGTACTCACACCTCAGTCGCGACACGCCTGCGCTCTGCCCAACACCGTTGGCAGGCCAGCCTGACGGGCCGAGTCCGCGGTTCGCGTCGCAATGCCGCACAGGTCTTCACCGTCGAGCTGCCGTGCCGGGGTGCACACCAGCCCTACGTACTGCCGTCCGCTCCCGCTCAGACGGTTCGTTCAGGGAACGGGTCGATGCCACCAGTCAGCCCTGCGGGGGAACGTCGAACCGCCCAAGCACCTCTTCTCATCCGGGCGACCAGATCGGGAGCCACGATGTCGAGCGCGTCCAAGTCGGCGCGCGTCTCGAGCACTCGCGACCACAGCATGCCCCTGCCAGCTTCAAGGACGTGCAGCGCACCTGCGGGGTCCTTCGCGGCAAGGGCGGCAGCCCCAGCATCCAAGGCTAGGCCCCTCCAGTCGGTGAGAGCGTCCTCGCTGTCAGTGCGCAGCGCTCCTGCCCACACCAGGTCCGGCAACAATCGGACTGCGGCACCGTAAGCGGCTGCGGCGGAGGTCCACTCTTCGCGCTCGGCTGCTGACTGTCCTCGCGCCGCGTGAGCGATGACGCGCACGGAGCTCGCTGTCGCAGAGGTGTCCCCGGCCTCGCGCCACAGCTGCTCGGCCTCGAGCACATCTGTAGCCGTCGCACGGGTGTTGCCGCGTGCGGCAACCGCACTCCCGAGGTTCAGCAACGACTTCGCGCGGTCGGGGTGCTCCGGTGGGGCTGTGTCCACGGCTTCCCGGCACAGCTGCAGTGCCTCATCGAGGTCGTCCTCGGATCGTGACCGCTTGTGCCGGTCGAGGAGTGCGAGGCCCAGGTTCGAGAGGCGACCCGGTCGGGCAACACTGCCCGGTTCGGTGGCGGCCAGCGCTCGGCGGCCGGTGTTCACCGCCTCGTCCAGGTCGGTCGTCGAGTGGTGACGGCGGAACCGGAGCTGCAGCGCGATGCAGAGGTTGGACAGGCGCCCGGCCAGATCGGGGTGCTCGGCTGGGGTCGCGGCGACCGCGTCGCGGCCGGTCGCCACAGCGTTGTCCAGGTCGGTGTCGGCCTCGGTGCGGACGAACCGAGAGGCCAACATGGTCGCCACGTTCGCCAGGTACCTGCCGCGGTCGACGTGGCCTTCGGGCAGCTCGCGCGTCGCAGCCTGCGAGGAGTGGATCGCCTCGTCCAGGTCGCCAAGTGCGCCGGTCCGCTCGAAGCGCAGGGCCAGTGCGCCGCCGAGCACCGACAGACACCGCAGACGGTCGAGTGGGGAATGACTGTGGGCTTGGGCCGCTTCGCGTCCGGTTGTCACCGCCTCGTTTAGGTCTGTCATGCTCCCGGTCTGCTCGAACCGGGTCGATAGCGCGCCGCTGAGGTTCGACAGGTACCGGTTGCGCTTGGGGTCGTGCTCGCGGCTTTGAATGACGGCGGACCTGTGGTGGTCGATCGAGGCGTCTAGATCGGTGTGCGCGCCCGCGACCGTGAAGCGTACGCGGAGCAGGGAGCCCAGGTTCGACCTGTACAGGGACAGGGAGGCGTGGCCGGTCGGGGTGGCCGCGACCGCTCGTTGCGCGAGTGAGATCGCCATGTCGAGGTGGTCGAAGCGGGAGCGCCCCTCGAATGACGTCCTCAGGGCGTTCGCCGCATTGGAGAGCACTGCGCTGGCCGAGGGGTTGTTGGGCGTCAGGGCCTCGACCGCTTCCAGGTGGCTCGCGACGGCTAGGTCTAGATCCTGTTCGGCACCGGCTTCCTCGTAGCGCGTGCGATAGGCCATGCCGAGGTTAGACAGTCGGCGTGCGCGGTCTCCTGAGTTGACGGGTGTGGCGTCGGCTGCGGCGGCGCACGTCGTCAGGGCGAGTTCGAGGTCGGGGCCGTTCCGGCGGTACTGAAAGCGGTCCATCAGCACAGCACCCAGGTTGGACGCCCAGGAGGCGAATCGGGGGTCCTGGACGGGGCCTCGCTCACAGGCCTCCAGAAGACTGGTCACCGCTTCGTCGAGGTCGGCGGCCAGCCCGGTGGAGTGGAACCGCTCGCGGGCGGTGAGGCCGAGGTCGGAGAGCCGGGCAGCCCGCTCTGCGCCGCCCGCAGGGCTGAGGTGCACCGACTGCCGGTGGAACTCAAGTGCCTCGTCGATATCTGCCTGGTGGCCGGTCCACCGGTGCCTGAGGGCCAGCGCTGATCCCAACGTGGCCAACCGGGCAGCCATCTCAGGCCCGCGGGAGGCGGTGAGCGCCTGCTTGCCGAGTTCAACGGCTTCCTCCAGGTCGGCGCGGGATGATCGCGTGTCCGCCCGTACTCGCAGCGCAGTGGCCAGGTTGGCTAGGTGCACTCCGTGGTCGGGATCATCAGGTCTCGTCGTGGCGAGCGCGGTCCGCAGCAGCCGGATTCCCGCGTCTCGGTCGTCGGCCGAACCGGAGCGGTCGGCTCTCATCGCCAGGCACGCTGCCAGAGTCGAGAGCAGGTTGGGTTCGTCCGGCCGGATGCGCACGACCGACTCAGCCATCGTGACCGCCTCGTCGAGGTCGGCCGGGCGGGTCGTGGCTTGGTATCGCAACCGCAACGCGGTCGAGAGGTTGCTAGCGACGTTCGCGTAACGGGAACCTGTCGGCTCTATCTCGGCCGCGAGCCCTCGCAGCATGTCGATCGCACGGTCCAGTAGTGCGGCGTGGTTCATTGCCACTGCCAACCTGAGCAGTTCCACGCCGTGGGTGAGCTGGTCTTCCGGCTTGCCGTCGGTGATTGCCCGGATATCGGCGACTGCTTCGGGGGACAGTCTCCCCGGTAGCGACGTGGCGCGGATCAGCAGCATCCTGGCGCCGCGTAGGGCTGGTTCCTGTTCCGCGCCGGTCAGGGTGATGCCGTGCGACCACAGCAGCATCCCTACGAGGTAGGCCGCTTCGGCCGCACTGTGGGCAGTGGGCTCCTGGTGGCCGAGCAGTCCGACTAGGCGGCTGATGATGACAGCTGCCCCGGCGTCGGCCACCGCTTCTCGGTTTCCGCCGGCCGCCTTCGCCAGCCGCGCTTCGACGAGCCCGAGCAGATCGTCGACTTCGCTCATGTCGCTCCTCAGCGTGGTCGTGTCCCGAAACCGCACCGGTTGTGGTGCACCATAACGTCGATGCCTGTGTGCAAGTGCGCCTGCGCGACGTCGATCAACTCGACCAACAGCACACCGCCCCAACGCCGGCCTGACTCATGCACCCAAGACGATCGAACTCGTCGACCGGTACGATGCGAGCAGCTTGCCTCTCTCGTCTCATGCGCGGCGACCGCATCGTGACCGAGATCCTCTGCGGGCTCTGTTGTTTCGGCGTCGACTACTGGACGAGGTTTGCCGACTGCGGTCCAGCTACGGAGGCAACGGCACCGACATGAACAATCGATGGGCGGCGGATTCTCGCGCTGTTGTACCGATCCAGGACTGAGCGCTGGCCTGGGCGGTGCCCGAAGCGTTCGGGATCGAGCTGGCCGCGTTGGGCGACGACCAGATTGCCCGCGCTTTGGACGCGATCGCGCCGGAGCTCGATAGGATCGTCGGATCTGTTGGGGCGCAAGCGATCGCCGCGTTCGGGGTGGATGTGTCGCGGCTGCTGTGGGATACAACCTCGATCTCCCTCTACGGCGCCTAGGAGCAGGCTGATGACCAGTTCGCGACCCGGAGTTCGGTCATCCGAAGGACCGCCGCCCGGATCCGAAGCAGGTTCAAGCTGGGCTGGTGGTGACCGGGGACGGTGGGATCCCGCTCTGGCACCGCACCTACGACGGCAACGCTGGCGAGGTGGCCCAGGTCGTGGGCGCGATGACCGCGTTGAAGTACGTGGCCGGGTCGAGGCGTTTCCTGCTCGTCGGCGACTCCGAACGGGTTCCTATGGCAATCCGCACGCGATGATCACAGCCGAGATGCGGTTCATCGCCCCGGCGTCCAAGCTCTACGTCGACGCCGCTGAGCTGGCCGGGCTCGACATCGACCTGGCCCGCCACCGTGGACTACACCGGGGAACGTGACACGGCAAGCCCGCCGATCACACTGGCGCCTGGCGGGTGCATGAGGACACGCTGACCGTGCCGGGCAAGGAGAAGACCGAACCCGCACTGTGGTTGCGGCGGGTGTTCGTACACTGCAGTGCATGAGCTACGGCGGCCGTCACGGCGCGGGCCAAAAGCTCGACCGCGTCCGCGATGACCTGCAACGGTTGGCTCGCGGCCTGGGCTCTCGGCACTACCCGACCGAGCAGGCCATGACCGACCGGGTCACCGCCACCGCCCGAGACCGCCGAGTGAACACCTATCGGCGCAGCAAGACCGGCACCGACCCCGGCCACCGGCAAACCAACCCTGACCTGGTGGTTCGACGAGACCGCCCTAGAGGCAAAAGGGCCACCGACGGCTGGTACGCCCTGCCCACCAACTGACCGCCACCACCGACGCCGTGACCGTGCTGGTCCGGAACAAGGTAGGAAGTGGTTGAACGCCGCTACAGCGCGTTCAAGGGCCCGCTGGCAGTGACGCCGATGTTCCTCAAGAACAACCGGCGCATCGAAGCCCTGATCACCGTGATCTGTCTGGCATTGCTGATCTTCTGCCTCACCGAGTGTTCCGTCCGCCGAGCCCTCGCCCCCGAAACCACCACGACCGCGCCGCATCCCAGCCAGAAAGCCAAGCCCACCGGCGGTCACTTTCCAGGCCCTGGCCGGTACGGCTGATCCCCGGCCACCAGCAGGCAACCTTCGACCATCCGCAGCCCGGCCCGATCCAGACCAGACGGCTCGACCTTCTTGCCGTCGACCCCACTAAACCACCATGATCAATAGATTCCCGGCGCCGGGGACCATCTCACTCATCACCACGTGCGACACACGGGGCTAGCGGAGCTCGCATCAGCATGTGGGAAATCGGGGCTGCCGTCGAAGCCTTCACTTCAGTGAATCGCACACGGGGGCGTAATGCGACATCCAGATGGACCTGATTACCGCAGGAGGCGCTGTTGATCCTGTTTGAGGCGACGAAAAGAGTCTCGGACGTATTTTACGAATGGTTCCCCAGGATGACTGATGAGGGTGCGCTCGTAGAGGCGGTCGGCTTCCGCGGCGAGAACGATTTCGAGAGAGGCGACGTGGGCGCAGAAATCGCGCATGGGCTGGGGTAGATCCAGTTCGATCAAGAGGTCGGCGTGCTCAACGATGATGTCGCGCATCTGATGGTTGAGCCGATTCAGCGCTCGGTCCCGCCAACGTCGCCAGTCGTCCGTACTACCTATGGGGCCTCTGTGTTCCTTGCCGGGCAACCGCGACGAACGCAACGCTTCCCAGATGCGCTCGTTCACCTCGACGAGAGCGTTCAACGGCCCGTACAACTCTCGCAGTTGACTGTTGATCCTGACCAGCCGCGCCTCGCGACGCTCCTGCCTCGCTTGCGCGAGTTGATTAAGGATGAACGCGAGTACAGCGACGATGACGCTCGCACTAGCGGTGATGACTGCTGCAGGCACCTGCTCAGCTTGCCTTAGCAGTCCCAACATCCGCACATACCGCATGGTGGATGACGCGAAGGACTCAGCGGCCAGGGGGATCTGGGAATGGCCCATGCCTGCACAGAGAGAAGCGATTACGCTGGCCAAACAGCACGCGCCGGTCGGGAAGACAGGCGAACACGGTCACGTTCGGCCAGGTTGCGTCCATGACGACGCGGGGACGACGGCGCTCACCAGAACCCTCTTTCTCGCCATCAGGGGCTGTCGCTCTATCGGCTCGTCTCGGTAGGTCGACCTGATTGTTGATCTTGCTGGTGGCCGGTCAGGCTGGTCCCGCATGCCGACGCAGGAGGTGGTGTTGGTGGGTCGTGGACCCGATGTGTTCGTCCGGCCCATGTCTATAGACGAGGGCCGGAAGCTGGCCAAGATCAGCCGGATCGCGATGCACAACCGCCGAAACACCGACTACGACATTGACCCCTGTCTTTACCTCATTGGTCAAGCTCGGCGCGGATGGAGTCCATGCGAGCTGCTAGGTCCGGTTCGGTTGCTGCGAGCTCGGAAAGGTCGATCCGGGCCGCTGCGAGCTGCGCCCAGAGTACGGCGCGCCCGTGTTCCAGCAGCGTGAGCGCTTGGCGTGGCCTGTGTCGGATGATCGCGACCGCCGCCGCATCGCTGGCCAACTGCGGCCAACGCACGAGCGTCCGCTCCTGGCTCGCCCGTCGCAGTCCGCGCCAGCTCGCCAACGGCAGCAGGCTGATCGCTTCGGTGTATGCGCGCACCGATAGGCGGCGTTGTCCGATCGCCAATGCGAGGCGGGCCCGAACGCGGGCCGCCTCGACCCGGATCCCGGCCGGTGCAATCGCCGAATTGGCGACCGCACCCCATAGGCGAAGTGCGGTGCGGGCGTCGCGGCGCTGGCCGCGCGTGGCGTAGCGCAACTCGTGCGCGTTCCCGAGGTTGGACATGAGTCGCGGGAGGTCCGCTTGGCCGGGTCGTGTAAGCCGCACCGCCTCGGTGGCTGCCGCTATCGAGGCGTCGAGGTCGGCTGGATCCTCGCGACGCAGATATCGGACGCGGAGCGTGTTGCCGAGGTTGGTCAACCAACCAGCCCGCTGGGGGTGAGCGGGACCGACGGCGCCGACCGCAGCGGTGGCCGCGGCGACCGCCGCGTCGAGATCGACCTCGGCACCTAGGGCCTCGAAGCGGTAGCGCAGCGATATGCCGAGGTTGGCTTGTCTGCCAGCGTAGCTAGGGTCTGTGTGCGCGGTAACCTCGACGGCATCTGTGGCGAGCTTCACCGCTCGGTCGATGTGCCCCCTGCGTTCCTCGGCTGATCGGTCGGCTACGTGGGCGGCGAACCAGGTCTGGTGAGCCCGAGCGAGGTTCGTCGCGCACGGTCCGTAGTCGGTGTGACGCGGTCCGAGCCCAGCTAACGCCAGTTCGCCGTGGGTGATCGCCTCGTTGACGTCGGCGATTTCACCAAAATGGTCAAATCGGGCAAGCAGGGCAAGGCTGAGGTTGTTTAGCCGCGACGTGGTGTCGGGGTCGTTGCTGGCGAGAGAGGACCGGCCAGCGTTGATCGAGGCAGTCAGGTGGTCCAGGTCGCCGTCGTCCTCGAAGCGGGTGCGCAGGGTGTTAGCGAGGTTCGCCTGAAATCGGCCATGCGAAGGGTGCTCCGCGGGGGCACTCGCGGCGGCGGTAGCGTGTTGGAGCGCCTCGGTCAGGTCAGCGGGCGCATTGGTGGATTCGAACTTCGTATGGAGGACTAGGCCGAGGGTCGAGTGCACCGAATACCGCTCAGGGTGACCGCCGATCAGGTGTAACGCGCGGCGTCCGGCCTCCTCGCTGGCGCCGAGATCGGCCGGGTCGGCGCGCGCGAGGTATCGATCGTGCCGGGCGAGGCACAGATTGGTCAGGCGGATGGCGGCGTCGAGCGGGTCGCGGTCCTCGTCGATCGTGGCTTCGAGGTTGGCGATGGCCCGGTTGAGGTCGTCGGCCATGCGGTCGCGCTCATAGCGGGTTTGCAGCGCCACGGCAAGGTTACCCATGCACGCCGCCCAGTCCGGATGATGGCCATCGATGTCGACCAGTGAGGTCTCAGCGGCGTCGACGCACTCGGTGAGGTCGCTCTCGTTGCCATGGCGGTCGTAGCGGTGGCGGAGCGCGGTGCTGAGATTCGACCAGCGGTCGGCTTGTGGCGCGGTCGCCAAAGCGCGCCTTAGCAGCCGTATCGCCCAATCGAGCGCCCGGTCGTCGCCACTGTGTTGCACGTACTCCAACAGTGTCGCCGCGTCGACCGCCCACTCCGCCGGGGCGCCTTCTGCAGGAACGGTGGAGAACCGCGTCGGCACCAATTCTGGTGCCAGGGTCTCCAGTTTGCTGAACAGTTCATGGCAGAACACCAGGTCGGGGCCGCTGGTCGCACCGGGTCGGGCCTGTGCACGGCGCCAGCGCAGGGATGCGACCTGGTGGACGGCGGCCGGGTCGGGCCCGTCGTCGGAGATCGCGGCCCGTAGCAACGCCGTGGCGGCGTCGAGCGCTTCCGGGGCGAGCACGGCGGCGATATCTCCGTTGTCAAAGGCGGCGTTGCGGCCAAGTACCGCGTCGTATGGGCTCTCCATGGTATTCAGGGGCAGCTTTCGACAATACGCACGGCGGTGATCGCGGCGAGGACGATGTGACGTTCGCCGAAGGCGGTGGCGAGCACGGGCGAGCCACCGCTGGCCCTTGTGACGGAACCACACACGTTCTCGCCGCCGGTGGCGACCTGCAGCCGCGGACCTTTAGCCGACGGTGCGTTGTGCTCGTCGCCCAACCGGTAGAGACCGAAGCCCGCGTCCACAGTTACCTCCCGGTAGCAAAGACGTCCGCAGTAGATGCTAACGGACGGTTAGTAGGACGTGTGCGTGTGTCCTCGTACTCCGGGCAGGGGGGCATCGCAGGTGCGGCCGTCGCGATGGCCGCGGGAATTGGGGCAACGGTGGTCGTAACATCGTCATCACGAGAAAAGATTGAGCGCTCGCGTGAACTGGGCGCACGACGGTGTGCTCTATTCCGGGCCCGGGATGGGTTGCGGAGGCCAAGGTGCTCTCGCCCGGAGGCAGAGGTTTTCGATGTCGTCTTGGACTCCGTGGGGACATGGCGTGAGTCGATAGAGGTACTGAACCGAGGCGGGCGTCTGGTAGTACTCGGCGTATCACGCGTCCATCGAGCAGCATCGATATTGGGCCCTTATTCCTTGGGAACTTCAGTCTGCTCGGCACGAGGCTGGGCGGTATCGCGGATTTCGCAGGCCTCTTGACATTGTTGAGAACTCATTCGATCGCGCCACCGATGATCGACAAACATTCGCTCTCGATAATGCGGCCGCCGCCCACGCATACCTGGAGTTCGGGTTCACGTTCGGCAAAATCACGCCATGCCACTAGGGGTCATTTGCGACTCGGTGGTCTGATCAGTATGGAGGCGGAAATGGTCGACCGGGGTGGCGGTCGCCGGCGTCGGAATGGTTCCATTCGCAACGCCCAGCAAGAGCAAGCCCTACGACGTGTTCGCGGAGGGCGCGACCGCCTGAACCTGCCCCCAACTTCAGCGCATCCGACCGAGAGCGATTCCGCACGTTCGCGAAGCGCTGGTTCGGAAACAAGCGCACCGAGCTCCAGAAGTTGATCTGCGGAAGCGACACCGCTCGGTGGCTGATAGACGATCCGTCGATTGACAGGAAGATCCAACTCGGCGCGGTGATCGGTATCCTTGAGAACGGTCAGGTGTCCACCGACTTCCTGCAGAGGGCGGTACTGGCGGTGCTCATTCTCAGGCTCCAGATCGGCGCCTTCTGCGCAGGCTACGAGCGTGACTCCGGCTAGAGATCAGTTCACGAACGCTGGCACCCTGAGTCGCCCACTCGAGCCCCCGGCGATCGGGGACTGGGCACGCAATGGGATTCACCGTCACTCGAACGACACCACCGACGTACTCGTCGCGGCACATCGGACTCACCAGCCGCGTCGCTGCGTGGCCACGCTGCCGCTCTTTCGGCGGCTCCGACTGCGGCGCGGCGCGCTGTGCGCTCAATGAGATCTTGCGGTGACGGCCATCGTCGATGCCGCGGTGCGGGCGGTTGCACGCCTGCCTGTACCGCGTGGACGGACCGGGCACATACACCAGCCAGCCGCGATTGTGCCTAGCCTCGGCACCCGGGTACGCGTCCTGGCAACAAACAAGCCCCCTATCGACGACTTGATCGTCCATAGGGGGCTTGTGTAATGTGACTGAGCTGGTGAGTTCTCACCGAGAGTGGTGTCCGAGGGGGGATGAACACGTGTTCGAAGGAAATATCCCGTAATCCGGGAAATTTCCCGCGCACGTGGTCGAGAAAGAGTCCATCGCCGCTCGGTGAAATTCGTGTGGGAAATCTCCCGGTATCCGGGAGGTTTGCATGAGAGAACTGTAGCAGGATCGTCGCGATGGTCAAGCCGACAGGCGGCCCAAGGGGGTTGTGTCTAGTTCGGAGGGTGAGGTGGGCCAGCATGGCCTCGATAGCGAGGTCGGGTACGGCCGGGTCCCTCGGTGTCGACGCCACGTCCTGATGGGATCGGTACGCAATGAGGTCTGTCGAGGCCGGCGTTCGGAGGTGGCGATGTGCCTGGTTTGGCGCGGGTGTCTCAGTGGTTGTTGAGGGCGTGCGCATTCAATAGGCGTTCGACCGTGGATCGCCACTGTGTAGATGCTTTGCACGGTAGGTCGCAGTCATCTGGGTCGATGTCGTTCAACTTTTCAAGGCTGGATTTGAGTTCGGTTGGCGGTCTGGATGAACGCGAGAATCGTGGGTGAGTGGTGAGTTCGCGGCCAAGTGTCGATAGTTCGTGTGCTGCGAGGTAGTACCGGAGTTGGGTGTCGTCGAGGCGGCGGGCGGCGTAGCCGCCGCATACTGAACACCAATCCGGTTTCTCGGTGTCGAGGAGATCTTGCATGTGGAGGAGGTCGAAGCGGTCGTCGAGCGATGTTCGTCCGGATCGTGCGAATGAGCAGAACGGCGAGTGACCTTTTCCTTGGTACTGGGCTTTTCCGTCTGTGGTGTAGATCTGGACGGAGGAGAGGACTCCCAGCGGCAGGTCCAGCCCACCAAAGTGATTGGGAGGCTTGAAGGGCGTCAGGTCCAAGGGGTGGGCGGTCAGCACGCCGCGCCAGTCGATGTCGCGGTCGGAATGTTCGTAGCGCTCGGTGAGGGTTCGCAGGTCGGCAACTGTTCGCACCAAGGCGAGCGTCCTGAGCCGCCGTTCCATGGCGTCGCGATTCCCGTTGTGGGTCAACTCGACGACGCTCTGCTCTCCGGCGCGGGTGCTCAGTGGGTGGGCCTCGTCGTTTAGTCCCCGCTCGATTTCATCCATCCACGGTTTGATGATTGTCGCGGGCAGATCGTCGGGGCCGGCGACGATCACACCTCGCCATCCGTTCGCACAGCGTCTGGCGATGGTGCTGATGTGCAGCACCTCGGTTCCATCGCTCGCGGAGAACACTTGGTACACCGCGCCGCCGGACCGTCGCAGCTGATCGATGTCGTTGGAGGTGAGTGTCCGTCGTTCGCTGATAGGTGTGTCGTCGAGCGTCCCAGGCAGTACACCAAGGGAAGTCGGAACGTGCTCGGCCACCCACAGGGTGAACGCCTCCAGTGGGTTGATGCTGTCGAGTTCGGCAGCCCGCAGCCCACCGGAGTGGGCCAACAAGTGCTGCGCGATCAGGCCAGGAACTTTGAGCAGAACCGCGTCGTGGGCCCAGCTGAATGCCGTCGCATGCTGGGCAACAGCGGCAAGTTCCCACTGGGTCAGCATCTTCCACGGATCCGTGTCTGCCCCGCGGCGCTCGGGGAGCCGGACGACCACGTCGCGGAGGATCACCGCTGCGTCGATGTTCGCTGCCGCCTTTGCTTGGTTCGTCCAGCCGTCGACCAGCGTCTTCGCGGCCGACATCGCGGCATCGCGGCCATTTCGCTTGCGACCAATCGCTGACTCCACGACGTACTCCGCACTGGACGCCATATCGCCGGGGGAGAGCCCCTCCGCCGCGGCGTCACGCCACCGGCGCCAGCACTCCTTCATTGTCTCAACGACGCGCCTGGAGTCGCCGAGGACGGAGAACTCTGGCTGGTCCCCCGACATCTCTGGTTCGATCAATGACAGTGCGGCCGCACCGGCCACGAGCCGTCCTGGATCGATGGTCCGGGCGATCGCTGCTCGCAACCACTCCGCCTCGGCTCCGACGGCCGACATGATCGGCTTGGCCCACGACGTCAACCACGGGTACGCGGCGACAACGCAGTGTGCGTCCCGTGCGTATCGCCGGGCGTAGCCCCAGGACTCGTGCAGCGAGTCGCGAAGGTCGCGGGCCTGTCTGAACTCGTCCCACAGATCCTCCTCATCATCATCCGGCGGATACTCGCCCACCTGCAGCAGTTCAGCCGCACGCGCGCGCTCCTCGGACGGGAAGTCATGCTCCAGGTTGTCAGTGGAGTAGTCCGGCATTGATGTGATCGCCTGAAGGAACATCCCGAGCGCCGTGTCCCGCCGCGCCCACCTGGCCGAACGTGCGCGCTGTTTGCACATCCGATTCACGGTTTCCGGGTTCAGCGGCATAGTCGTGTGCTCAGCGCTGGGGACGCACGCAAGATCTATGTGGATCCGCGCGGTTTTGCTTTTGCCGCCGACGTACACATCGATGATCGTCCCCTCGAACGGTCCGAACGGAATGTCACCCGTTAGAGCGCGCATCGCGGAAACCCCCAGTCGCAGAAGGAACTACATGATCTTAGCGGGCAAAGTGCGGGCACCGAGGTCCTCAGCCATCGCTTGGCCAAGTCGCTGGCGGGACTGCCTAGAACCTGGCCAGGCTGGGGTGGGCGAACCTGGTGAGAGCCCACTCCCTTGAGTGGCGGGAGCCCCAGGATCAGAGCGCACGGGTCAGCCAGCAAATAGCAGAAGCCAGCGGGGTGACGCGGAAGTCCTGCGACGTAGGCCATGCTTTGCACACGGATCGGCCTTGTGGTGGCGCCTCGGGGTTACCGGACACTTACACTTCCCGTCTACTTCGTGCTGCCGCTGGCAGGCGCCGTGGTTGGCGGTCGACTGACGAGGGTGATCCGTTGACCAGCTATAGCGTCCTGAACGCGGGTTCCAAGACTTCGATCCTCGCGACTTGGACCAGTGAATTCTGCGACTCCAGTGCCAAAGCCACCTCTTCGGGCGATGCCGACCAATCGGCGACATTGGCCTATGTGTTGACCCGATTGTCCGAGCAGGCGTGGTCGGCGGCGGCGTGGCTGGGCACAACCCCGGCCATCGAGGCTGGCATCGCACAGTTGGTCGAGCGCCTGCGTTCGGTCGAGTCCAGCATCGGGCCGGTGGAGTTGGCCGATGTCGATCACCGGCACGCCAAGGAATGGGCCCACAAGGATGTCGGTGAGTTGCTGAGGTCCCGATTGCCGGAGGTGTTGGGGGCGTTGGATGGCGCCCAGCGGCACTCCGTCGCCGACGAGTTGCTGTTGGACACGTCCGAGCGGGCAGCGGCGCTTCAGCTTCTTGTCACTGGGTGGGATCCGGAGTCGGCGACCTCTCGTGCATGGCAGATGTGCGAGGTGACCCGGTCGATGGGGTTCGGTGAGACCGGTCCGCTGCCCGAAGGTGGAGCGGGCTGGATCAACCGGGTGTGGGACACGCAGGGCTCACCCGCCAGCCGCTGGGGCGCGCGAGACCGGCTCATGCGCCTGGAGCAACTGGTCGAAGCGTGCAGAGCTTTCGGCGGCAGGGCATTTGTCGAGGAGAATCCCACCTATGCGCACTAGTGGTTCCGCGCGCCGCAGACAGCCCATTCGACGACGTGGACATCTTCTACGTCCACGTGCACGACCAGCAGTGGGACAAGGAGAACGCCGATCCGTTCGCACCCCTCATCGTCAACGGCTACCGGGACGGTGAGAGGGCGACTCTGGGCAAGGTGGAGCCTGACGACGACGACGCGTTCGCCGAGCTGCTCGGGCAATGGACCAAGGTGCTGCCCAGCCATGTCGTTATCGACCGCTCCCGCGAGTGACCCTGGTGAGGGGCTCCTCCGCCCAATCAAACTGGACTGTCCCCAGGTCGATCTGGACGCCGAACAGTTTGGCGGTGAACACGTCGAGGACTTCGGTGTCGGCCATACCTGAGTGATCTGGCGCAGCGTGTACCGCGGCGCCCACCGAGTGCGTTGTTGCGGGATGGTCTCGATCCTGGGCGTGCGCGGATCTGACGGACCGCTATCGTCAGTGCTGGTGGAGATACTCACGTGAGCGTGCAGGGGAGGTGAGGTCGTTGGCGACAGCTGATCAAGTGAAGGCCCTGGTCAAGAGTCATGCCGAGGGTGATGACACCCGGTTCTACTCGGTTGCATTGCAGGTCGCGGCTGGCGCTGCTCGTAGCGGTCAGAACAAGTTCGCCCAGGATCTCCGCGACCTGGTCGATACGCTTCGTGAGCGCACGAGTGGCCGTCCGTCCAGGCATGGGCGTCCCGTTCCGGTGGCGCAGCCGAAGGGTGAGCTCGCCCAGCTTCTCACGGTGGTCTACCCGCAGGCGCGGCTGGCTGATCTGTCGCTGGACGACGATGTGCGGGTGCGGCTGGGGCGGGTGTTGCTGGAGCAGCGTCAAGGCGATCGTCTGCGCTCCCACGGGTTTCATCCGCTGCGGCGCCTGCTGCTGATTGGGCCTCCCGGCACAGGCAAGACGATGTCGGCTCACGTTCTGGCCGGGGAGTTGCGGCTGCCGCTGTTCGTAATCCGCCTTGACGGTTTGATCACCAAATTCATGGGTGAGACCGCCGCTAAACTGAGGCTGGTTTTCGACGCGCTGTCAGAAACCCGAGGCATCTACCTTTTCGATGAGGTGGACGCACTGGCGGGGGAGCGGGGCGCGTCCAACGATGTCGGCGAGATCAGGCGGGTGTTGAACTCGTTTCTCCAGTTCCTGGAGCTCGACACCTCGGAGAGCCTGGTCATCGCGGCGACCAACCATCCTCAACTGCTGGACCGGGCGATGTTCAGACGCTTCGACATGGTCATCGACTACCCGCTGCCCAGCTCAGAGGTGGTACGCCACGTCATCCAGAACCGGTTGGCCGCCGTCCCGACAGGGCGGCTGGCCTGGGCAAAGATCGACGAGGCCGCGGTGGGATTGAGCCACGGCGAGGTCGCGACAGCGGCCGAACTGGCGGCCAAGGACGCGATCCTGTCCGGCGACGGCCAGGTGACAACCACGGCGTTGTGCACATCGTTGCGCGACCGACGCGCACATCATCCCGGCTGACAGGCGACAGAAGGCATTATGCGCGAACGCGACAAGCCGCATTTGATCATCCCCACTCCGGCCTCCGCGCGCGCATACCAACCGCCCAAGCGGAAAATCGACACCCCGGATCTGCCTGCCCCAGCGGATCGTGGCGCGCACGGCACCCAGCTGAAGGCCGACCTCGAAGACACCGCGGCCGCCGCCCTGGAACGTCGCCAGGAGCAGTCGATAACGGTCGTGGGAACCATCGAAGGGTTCTACGCGTCTTTCGACAGCTTCCCGGGCATCGAGCTGGCCTTGGAGAGCCTGGACCCCCGCGCAGGGACTGTGCATCCGGAGTTGAGGGCGGTTCAGGAGGTTCACCTCGGCGATGGACAGGTGGTTGAGCGTGCCACCGTCTTCATTCCCGAGGGGAAGATCAACTACTTCGTCGACCGTGTCACCAGGTACCTGGAGACTGTGGAAGAGAGCAAACCGCGGTCAAGCAACATGATCGACCGGATCCAGACAATCCGCCTGGCTTCGATCCAGGCGATGTGGACCGACCACGTGGACGAGTTTCCTCCTGACGGGGCGACTGTCTGGTGGGAGGTGTGGCTTCGCAACCGCGACGGGGGTGAAGCCGCGCGGCTGCGTAGCTTCGCCGAGGTCGCCGGACTGCGGGTAGGACGGCAGGTCCTGGGATTCGGCGACCGCACGATCATGCTTCTGCAGGCCAGTACGGAACAGCTCGCGTCCGCTGTCGACGTGCTCGACGACCTCGCCGAGCTTCGACGCCCGCACGACCCGACACAGTTCCTCGCGGCGGCCGAGGCGATCGACCAAGCCGACTGGGTCGCCGACCTTGCCCGGCGAGTGGAACCGGCCGAGGCCGACGCACCGGCCGTGTGCATCGTGGACACCGGGGTGTACCGAGACCACCCTCTCTTCGACGGGTCGCTCGACCCCGACGACTGCCACGCCGCCGAGTCGGGGTGGCCGGTGCACGATCATGACGGACACGGCACGCAGATGGCGGGCCTTGCACTGTATGGCGATCTCGGCAGCGCGATGGCCCAGCATGCCCCGATCCGCCTGAGGCATCGACTGGAGTCGGTCAAACTCCTACCTCCACCTCCCCGACAGAACCCCGAACACCTCTACGGGGCGATCACCGCCGCCGGGGTCAGCAGGGCCGAGATCCAGGCGCCGGAGCGGCCCCGTGTCTTCTCCATCGCGGTGACCGCACCGATCGACCCCGACCTGAACACCGCTCAGCCGACCACGGCGCACGGCCAGCCGTCGTCGTGGTCTGCCACGTTGGATGCGCTCGCCGCTGGCCGCGCGGTGACCACTGATGACGATGGGCTGGTCTACCTCGGCGACGCCGAGGACACCGCGCGCCGACTCTTCGTCGTGTGCGCGGGCAATGTACGGGAGTGGGTCGACGACCACCTGGCCCGCAGCGACCTCGAACCGGTCGAGGATCCCGCGCAAGCATGGAACGTCCTGACTATCGGCGCCTACACCGAGATCGACACCATGACCGAGGCGCCGAGCGACTTCAACGGGTGGACCCCACTGGCCTCGCGTGGCCAGCTGTCACCCTTCAGCCGCACCGGGGTGTCGTTCGGAAGGAATTGGCCGGTCAAACCGGATGTGGTGATGGAGGGCGGCAACGTCGCCCGCTCACCCGACGGCACCGACTTCGACACCCCGGACAACCTGCAGCTACTGACCACCGACGCACCGCTCAACGGGCCCCGGCTCCTGACCACCACGGGGGCGACGAGCGCGGCCACCGCGCAGGCTGCGGGATTGGCGGCCTCGGTCATGGCCGAGTATCCAGAGCTGTGGCCGGAGACGGTTCGCGCCCTGATCGTGCACTCCGCGGAATGGACGCCAGCCATGCGCGCCGAGTTCCCCGCCGACGGGGGCAAGCGGTCCCGTGCGAACCGGGCGCGCCGCTACGGAATGGGTGTGCCGAACCTGGGTCGCGCGACACGAAGCGCCACCGACGCGCTCACCCTCATCGTCCAGGACGTGATCCACCCGTTCGCGGACGGGGCGATGCGGGAGATCCACTTCCACCGACTGCCATGGCCGACCGACATCCTCACGGAACTCGGAGCCGCCCAGGTGCGGCTGCGTGTCACCCTGTCCTACTTCATCGAGCCCAACCCTGGTCGACGAGGGTGGAAGCGCCGCTACAGCTACGCATCCCACGGCGTCCGATTCGATCTTCGCCGGCCGACAGAGTCCTCGGTTGAGTTCCAGAAACGCGTCAACCAGAAGGCCCGGGAGGCGGGGGAACCGCGATCCACCTCGACCAGTGACAGCGACAAGTGGTTCTTCGGCGCAGAACATCGGAGCGCGCCAGGATCGCTGCACGCCGATGTCTGGACAGGCAACGCAGCCGACCTGGCGCAGAGAAGCGAACTCGCCGTCTTTCCAGTGACGGGATGGTGGAAGGAAAATCCCGGCCGGGACAACAGCGACAACGGCGCCCGGTACGCGCTTGTCGTCTCGATCGAGACTCCGGAACAGGACGTTGACATCTGGACACCGGTAGCTCAACAGATCCAGGTGCTGACCACAGTCGCGGTCACCACCTGACCAGGCTCACGCGGGGCATGGCCAGGTGGCGCTGATCGGCCAGGTGTTGCATGCGCCAGGACTGCTGGTCGATCACGTGAGCCTGGGGGCACGACACGACGTTGGGACCTGCTGCACTTTCGAAGAACACCAGCGTTCTTACAGTCCCGGCGGCGCAGATCCTGGCTGGCGGCCAGGCGCGACACGCCCCTCGGTCGGCGGGCGGGAGTGTCAATGTCACGGGAGGGGCCTGACCCGGCGCGAATCGTATTGGTCGCCTGATCTGGTTACCGCGGTCGCATGCTCTCCGCTAGCGCGCGGGTCAGTGCGCGTCACTGGTCAGCCATCTCGTCCACGCGCTGGCATCGGTGCCGATGTGTTGGGGGATGCCGAGTGTGGCGAGTGCGCCGGGGTAGAGGTTCTCGTAAAACGCGTTGGCCGAGGCCGCGAGTTCGGGTGCGCGGACGAGCCAGGGTGCTGGCAGCCGCGTGCAGTGCACGGTCCGGCTGAACAGGTTCGGGTTGTCGTCGAATTCGGCGTCGATGATGCCGCGTCGGATCAGGCCTTCAATGAGGGCGTGTCTGCGATGTGACCACTTCTCGTTCCAGTGGGTTTGTGCCCAGCGGGACTCGACTGAGGCCATGCTCCAGGATTGCCAGGCGGGTGGAGGTTTGGCGTGGATGACGGTGACGGCAAGCCAGGGCAGGTTGAGCAGGCGGGCGGTGTGGACGCGGTGGTTGCCGTTGAGGCCTACGCGATAGATGGGTCCGGCCCAGGCGGGGGTGTGCAGGAGGTTGATCTCGTCGGTGAACAGTCTGGCGGTGAACGCGTGGAGGTCGGTGGCGTCGGCGAGGCCTTGGGTGATTTGGCGCAGCATGTCTTGGCGGTGGCCGCTGAAGTCGCCCCAGGTCGGGTGGTCGGTGGCGGCGACGAGGCGGGTGGGGACCCACAGGGTGGTGTTGAAGGAGCCCTTGTGGTCGTGGTTCGCGGGATCCTGGTCTTCGCACACGATCTGGGCGTGTTCGAGTTGCGGCTCGGTGGCGTTGAGGAGTGCCACGCGTTCAGCCAGGTATTCGTCGACGCCGCGTGCGCGCAGTAGTCGAGCGGCGTCCTCGCATGCGTGGAGGTGCTGGTCGTAGATCGTTCCTCGTTCCTCCAGCAGGTCTCGCACGTATTGCCCGTGTGTGGACAGATCGGAGTCGGTGGACGGGTCGACCAGGTGGACTGGGACGGGTGGTTGCGGGGAGAGCACGATGGTGGGGGAGTGGTGCGGGGTGAAGCCTGCGACGGTAGCTGCCGCGGAGCGCGGTGTCGGTGCGTATCCCCATCCGCGGTGCGGGCCCGTGTCGCTGCGCCCGGCGGTGAGGGTGGCGGCGTACCCGCCGTGCGGGTGGTAGCGGATGGTCCAGGTCGGGGCGTCGGGAGCTGGTGTTGGCGCGGGCGGGAGTTCGGCGTCCACGGCTGCGCCGCGGACCCGGTTGATCGCTGTGGTGATCACCGCTGGCGTGTCGCCCGGGTTCATCGGTGCCTGGGTGCGATTCGCGTCGCACACGAGGCCGTAGAGGTCGCCGACCTTCCTGGCGAGTCGGTCGGCATCGACACCGGCATCTGACAGGTCGAGGCCCAAGTGCTTGTCGGTGATCAAGCGATACAGGCGCCACGCGACCCGTTCCGCGTACAACAGCCGCCGCCAGACGTACTCGACGTCCACGCTCCTCGTGTCTGAGCCGGTGTCTTCCCGACCGTCATCTCGCGAGCCGGAGTCCGCGTCGGACAGCGACTTACTCAGCACGTCATCAATCAGATGGTTGGTCAGCTCTTCGCGGTCGTCGGCACTGATCCAGCCGACCATGATGGGAACGACTGGAACGATGATGGCGGCGAGCACCCGACGGAAGTGGGCCAACCGCGGAGAGCCTTGCCTGCCTCGACATCGTTCATCGTAGTGGGCAGCGCACGTCGGGCATTGCTGCGCGGAGATCGACACGTGGTCACCGTAGAGGGACGCGGACAGTGACCGGTGTGCCCTGCATTCGGGTGATGACAGTGCTGGCTAGGTGGCTGGCTGCGGGATGCCTTGGCACGCCCGCTGGGCGCGCATGGGTGTCGCCGACCTACGTCAGCCTTCAACAGTCGCAACGGGCCATCCCAGTCCTCGGTCGAGCCGAGTGGGCGTCGGGAACATGTCGCCCGAACCGAGCGGCAAGACGAACGAACTCGGCGATTGGCTGTTGATCACCCGGTCCGGTGAACGTGGCCGAGTTGAGTGCGCTGCGGTTGCGATTCCGCTCTGCACGCCTATACCGTCGGCTGTGGGTCCCGGAGGCGGACCCTGGGCTGACCGTCGACGACACCCCCGGGGCGACTGGTTGGCTGTTGGGTGAGATGCCCAGCCTCCTCCCAAGGCATGTTCGCGCATATCACGGTGTGTGAACCCTCTGTCGGCGCGGCCCCGGGCGTGACCTGGAGAGGCGTCATTGTGCCGCACGTCAACGATCGTGCCCGGCTGCGTGAGTGTGCGCGGATTCTCGGGGCGCCAATCACCGCGTACGTGCCTTGCCGTTCTGGCGGGCGGATGGTGCTCGACGCCGCCGCGCCTGGCCAGCGGGCGTTCCAGGCACTGCTGTTCGCGGGATTCAACAGCGAGGGGGATCATCCGTGGGACGGAGTGCGCGGTCGCTCGATGCGTGAGCTCCGGCTCTACGTCAACTGGGTTGCGCCACAGCCAGACCGCCTGGTCATCGAGTGCACCCATGCTCCGCGGGTGGTCGCGCACTTGCTACCCCATACCCAACCTCTTGCAGCGGGCGCGACGATCATGGGAGGCATCCCTGGTTTGCGGATCACCGGCTACCGCAAGGCCGTCGTCGAACTGACCCACTTGCCCACGGGCGGACGTTTGGATCTACGCCATGGCGGCGGCGCAACGTCCGCGTACGCCTTGCGGGCGATCTTTGCCTCCGAAACCGACGGCACAGAGCACATCACGACCGGCGACATGGGTGTCGACGAGTCCGCCATGTATGCACGGTGGAGCCCTCGCCGCGAGAGCGCAATCCTCAGTGCACTGATGGCCCGCGCGACACTGTTCTGGACAGGTTTCCGTCACGATACGACGGTCGCTCACTCCAAGCGCAGTGACTGTGCGACACGAATCAGCTGGCGTCGGGGCCGCTCCACCGTCGAAGTCGCCCGACACCTCACCGATCACGTCGTCGGGATCCCCGGCGCCCGCATCGACGACAGTCGAAGCCACGAAGACAGTTGCGTGCTCACACTCGAACGGGCCAGCGTTGAACTTGACGGGCCGCATATCCGGTCCGCTGACCGTGCCGGCTGGCACGCGACGTCAGCGACATCGAACCTCGGATCTGATGGACATTGACGTCAACGCCTACAAGCCTGCCGCTGAGTTGCTGCGGAGAGTCCCCATACGTGCCTCCTCCAGCGTTGTCCGGCGATGCCGAGGTTCGCCGCGGCGCCACTGCAGTGGGTCGTGCGAGCAAACCTGACCCGGCGTGCGGTTCGCCGCAGCCTCTGCACTCACGGTCTGGCACCGCGCGCACGTCATGCTCGAGGCGGTCCCTTCGTTGACGTCGCCAACGTCAAGCCACACCAGCGGTCCACGCGCTTGTAGCAACTCACTGACTCTGGCGAACAGGTCACCGACCTTTGTAGCGCCATGGGCCCGTCTACCTGCCGATCACCATGGCCCTGGCCAAGAAGATCCCTCCCCGAGTCAAGCGAGCACTCGCCGCGGGCCAGGACGGCGTCGACGACGCCATCGTGATCACCCCGGCGGAGGTCGCGACAGCGTTCGAGTCCGTGGTCGAACGCATCTGCGCCCTGGTCTCCGAGCAGTTGCGGTCCCTGATCGCCGAGGCCGAACCCGATCACGGCCCGGTCGTCGTCCTCCTGGTGGGCGGGTTCGCCGCCTCGCCCTATCTGCGGCAACGGCTGATCGACCACATCGGCGGCGAGGCTGTGGTTTTGGTCCCGCCGGATCCGCAGGTGGCGGTGTTAGCCGGTGCGGTTCACTTCGCGTGTAGGCCTGAGACTAGGGCTCGTCGATCGCGGCGAACCTATGGGATCGCCATGCGCATGGAGTTCGAGGAGGGCGTGGACCTCGAATCCAAACGTGAGCACGATGCCCTGGATGGAACCGACCGGTGCACCGACCGGTTCGCCGTGCTCGTGGCGAAGGGAGACCTGGTTCCCAATGGCAGTGAGGTATGGGTCGACGGCCACCCCATCCACGGTGACCAGAAGTTCATCAACGTCAAGTTCTTCGCCGCCCGTGGCACGGTGCCACGCTATGTCGACGAGCCAGAGTGCGAGTACTTGGGAAGAGTCAAGGTTGACCTGTCCCCGGTGATGCACCTGCACCTGCAGGATCGAGGGATCCGCGTGTACATGAGGTTCGGTGAGACCGAGGTCCGATCCCGCGTCGTGCTGGAGGCGACTGGGCAGGAACTGGAGCACTCGTTCGACCTTCTCACCTCGTGACCCGGTACAGCGACTCACCGTCCGACCCTTGGCCGACGGCTCTCTTGGCCGCGATGTTCTCCGACGCGGAGATAGTTGCCCTCGAGCACACCGCCATGGGCGAGACATGGCTGGCCGCTGAGGTGAAGCGTGCGGACGGAGTGCGATCGCCTGGTCGGTGAGCTGGAGCAGGCTGGTGAAGTCAACCGGCACTTGAGATCCCGGTTGGCCAAAGCACTCAGCGAACGGTCCGCGACCACGCACGACGCCGTGACGCTCGACCAGGCCGAGCACACGGTTCTCGCAGACCAGTTCCGCGATCTGATCGCTCAAGACGTACAGCACCTGCTGCGCGAACACCAGCGGACCACCATCGGCCGGTCGACCCCGCAGCTCCTGGCTCGACAGATTCATTCGCTGCCTCGCGACCTGTTCGTAGACGGCCGCAGGGACCCGGCGACCGTGTGTCGCCGACTCGGGATGGACCCTGCGGACCGGGGTGGGGGTATGCGGGAGTTGATCGGCAAGGTCAGCGTTCTGTGCCAGCGCGCACCTGACGTCGAATGGGACCTCCACGCAGTGCCAGGACGAGTCATGGATCCCGAGCTGCAACAGCCGTGGGGCCAGTGCGACCCCATCACGGTGATCGAATTTGCGGTGGCACCGGCCTACCGGGTCGGCCGCCGCACGTACGTCAAGCAGCAGGTGTTCACCAAAACCCGTCGGTTTCTATGGCCGACCTGATCTTAGGTACCGATCGCGCAGGTTTGCCAAGGCCCGCTTGAGTTCCTCGCCCACGGCGCACCTGACCGTCAGTCGTCACTTTCAGAATGACCCGCTCAAATGGGGGTCCGCGTTGTGTCGCGTCGCGGTGGTGGAGGTCGGCGTGGGCGTGCCGTCGCGGGCTATGTCAGTCGTGTCGGTAGTTGGGCGACGTAGGTGGTCCACACGCGGTTCCAGGGCCTGCAGTCGATGTCTATCTCTATGTCGTCGTCAG
This sequence comes from Alloactinosynnema sp. L-07, assembly GCF_900070365.1. Classification (NCBI taxonomy): domain Bacteria; kingdom Bacillati; phylum Actinomycetota; class Actinomycetes; order Pseudonocardiales; family Pseudonocardiaceae; genus Alloactinosynnema; species Alloactinosynnema sp. L-07. Next base: position 1,950,778 of record NZ_LN850107.1, read on the forward strand.
GTCGTAGTGCGTAGGCACTGTCCGGCGCGAAGTCCGGGTCGGAAATGGCTGTCCGGATCCGGCTGCCGCAGCCAAGTTCGAGTTTGTACTCGGTGAAGTCATGGGACCCCGAGATGTCGGGGTCGCTGATGACGGTCGCCTGCATGCGGCGAATGTCGATGGGGTCTACGCAGTTGCCGCAGCAGCATTGGGCACGGGATGTGTGGTGGAGGTTGATCGCCTGGTGACGGGCGATGGTGAAGGGGATGTCGCGGAAGTACTCGCGTCCAGCCGGTGTTCGTGTGCCCATCATGCTCAGCACGGCGAGGAGCCGTCGCTCGAGTTGATGTACTCGAGGTTGCGCCTCGGAACTCCAGCGGTTGACGATGGTGAGATCGAACCGCCCTGCGTCTTTGGCGTGTTCGTTGCTTCTGGTCGCGAGGTCCGCGGTCATGCCTGCCTTGATGACGCCGTTGTCGAACTGGAGCACGTAGAGGTGGCCGTGCGCATCACGGGCCGGAGCGGCCGTGCGCCTGCGGTGGGATGGTCGTGGCACTCGATGAAGCTAGCGACTCGCCCCGACAATCCTGGGGTGCAGCCGAACAGGGACCCGTCGCTCCGCGTGTCGATCTGGTATTGCCACAATCGCCCGCTTGTGCCCGGTAGGGTCTGACGATCGCGATGTCGATCCGATAGGCGGTCGGGATGGTCAAATTAGCCAAATGGCCGATGAACGTGATCCCCAGTGAGCCCGAGGAAGTCGAGATGGCAGTGCGGGCGCTCGCTGAGCGCTGCGGGTGGACTGGCACCGTGCTGACTGATGTCACAAGCGAACTGGTCAGGTGGTTCGACGCCGACTGGAGCGCCGACGCGGTACTTGTCGCGCTCGACCGGCTCCCGGACAACACCCGACAGCCCCCTCAACGCACAGGGGAGGACCTCGCCAGCTATGTCCGCGACCGGCTGCGCGCGTGGTATGACGACGATCCCGACGCCGACAGCGTGATCGCGGTACGGAAACCGCCACGCCCAGGGCAGAGTCTTGGGCAGTGGTATCGCATCAACCGACGCAATCAACGGCAGTCGGGTCAGCGTGAGTATCGTCCGCTCAGCAAGCACGGAGAACAGGCGCGCGCTGAGGCTCGTGCTCGAGCTCGTAGCGCCAACAACGACCCAATGGCACGGATCAACCGGTCCCGCGACAAGCAAGCGTCCATCGACGCGGCCATGGACCGGCTAGTGCTGCCAGGTAGCACATCAATCAAGGCCGCGCATCCATCAGAGCTAATCGCCGAGATCGGGATCCAGCACGGGCACAATCGACTCACGGCGAACTACGCCGGGCGTCGTTCGCTCATCCGCGATCATCCGAGGGTGCGCGAGATCGTCCGACGCCTGATTGCCGAGCGCCGTCGCGCCACAAAGGAAGAACTCCAGGTGCTTCGCAACGCAATCCACGACGCACGGATGGCGGGCAGTGTGGCTCAACTTGAGGCGTGGGGAGCGTCCTCGGGCGAGATCATGTCTCCGGCCGGGATCAAGATCCTCACGTATCTGCACAACGCGGTCGAGGACAACCTGTCGTTCGACTCGATCGTGGGTCTGATCACCGCGACTGTCGACTCCTCCGATGGCGCGGACCGCCTGGGAATGTCTGCTTAGGTATGGCCGGCTGGTGATCATGTCCCTGTCGGCTACGACGAGGACGGGCGCTATGGGTTCTCCTGCGCGTCCAGCTTGTCCGTGATCACGCGTAAGATCGGGTGTCGGCGGTGCACGGAGGCGGGTTTGCGCGGCGCCGGCTCGGTCTAAGTGTCGCCGTCAACGACGCCAAATTCGACCTCGTGCGTTGCGCCCGGCTGAGACTCAGTGGCTCATGTCGAAGTGCATCATGTCGCCGTCGGCTGCGCCGAAGTTGACAGTCCGGCCGCATCCTCGATCACGAGGCCGTCATCGTGGAACTGGCCGAGCGGAGCGTTGAACGATCAGCTCAGCTTGAGGTTTCGGACGACCTGGCGGTGCGCACCGGCTAGCCCGTCGACATTGAAGATCCCAGGGTATGGATTCTCACTGTTAGGTTTGATCAGGGCGCCGCGTCGAACCCAGACGTCACCGGGGCGCAGCATGTAGTTCGTCGTGACGATCGTGGACTCATGGGCTAGGACATACTCCATCACCCACAGGAGCTTGTTTTGGTTGCGTGAGATTCGACTGAGGGCCGAGATGGCGAGGACTGCCTTCTCGGCTGCGATGACGCGGAGCTGTTCTGCCAGGGTGCGGTCGAGGCGTGCGTCGATGGCGCTGAGTACTTTGATGTTTGGATCTGATCGTGATTCGTTGGCGTCGACGAGTTGGTCGTCGGCGGGTAGTTCCGGTATGGGTGCGTGTGGCAGGCGGTAGCCGTGCCGGCCGCCGTCTTTGAACGCGGCGACGACGGCGTTCAGGCACGCCCAAGCGCGGGGGTACCGATCATCGACGCCGTGGAACAGATTGTCTGCGGGCTCGTCGACGCCATGGCGTCGTGCCGCCGCTAGTAGGTGTGAGAGTGGGCCGGTGGCCATACCGGTGATGGCCTTGATGCCGCCCTCGTTCAGTTCGCCGTCGGTGTGGGCGAGTTCGAGCATGCTGTTGCGTACGACGACGGTAACCGCGCCCTTGAGTTCCATGGGCGCGCCGTGTGGTTCGTGGTCGAAGACCTCTTCCATGAACGGGGCGATGAGTATGTCCCGCGTGGCGCTGTCCAGCGCGGCGAACGCTGTGGCGCGATTGTGGATGTCTTGACCGATCGTCCGGGCGAGATTGGGGTCGACCTGGCACACCTCGGTGAGCATGTCGGGCACGACGTCCTCGCAGAACCGTGACATGTGCGTCGGATCCGGCTCGTGTTCCGCCATCGTGCCTCGCAGTCGGTTCGGCAGGTGCCCCGTGATCTTGGTCGTGAGCTTAGTGAGGAACCGAGGGTCAGCGATGGCAGGTGCTGAGGAGCGGTGCCTCACGTCGGCAGTTTGAGCACCGTGTCGTGGAGCAGAAGCGCGCGTGCCCAACGGCGGTTCATGTGCGTCGACGGCGGGGTGAGTGATGTTCGGTGACGACGGCTCCGTCCGTCCATGGGCGACCGTGCCGGACTTTCGTTGTGCTGCATTGGGTCTAGTCGGCGAGGGGGTGTGGTTGTCCGGTCATTGCGGTGAGGGCGGTGGCGACTTCTTGGAGGTTGGCTTTGATGTAGGTGGTGGTGGCGGGTCCGGTGTTGTCGGTGTGTCCGGCGTAGGCGCGGGCGATGCCGTAGCCGAAGTGGCGTTCGACCCAGGTGAGGGTGGTGTGGCGGAGCCAGTGTGTGGAGATGGTTTGGGTGGCGACCCAGGGGAGTTGTTGGCCGATGCGGTGCCAGAGGTGGTCGTAGCGGCGGCTGGTGACGGGGTGCCCGTCGCGGAAGCGGAGGAGTTGGTCGGTGGGGAGGACCGCGCCGCGGGCGGCGGCGTGGTCGGTGAGGCAGTTGGTGAGGGCGGGGGTGATGGGTTGCCAGCGCAGGGTGGTGCCTTTCTCGCGGAGTCTGAGGAGGCAGTGGTGGTGGTCGAGGTCGTCGAGGGTGATGGCAAGCGCACCGCCGCGGCGGCACGCGGTTTCGGTGTGGATTCGTAGGAGGAGTGCGTCGAGGATGACGTCGTTGCCGCTGCGTCGGGCTGCGGCGTTGATGTCTTGGAGTTCGGTGGTGGTGAGGGCGCGGCGGGTGCTGGGCAGGCGGCGGGGTTTGGCGACGCGGTGGGCTGGGCTGGCGTCGGGGGCGATGTGGCCGTCGGCGATGGCGCGGTTGTAGATGGCGCGGGCGGCGGCGATGACGTGTTCTCCGGCATGGCGCCCATTGCGGCCGTTGCGGCGTTTGACGGTGGAGGCCGCGGCGGTGCGGTGCATTGCTTCGATGTCGCTGGCGGTGATCTGGTCGAGTGGCCGCTGGCCCCATTCGGTGGCCATGCGGTCCCAGTAGGAGCCGTAGGTGCGGCGGGATCCGGGCCCCGCAGCGGCGCGGACGTGTGGCAGATATGTAGCGAGGGTCGGAACCGGACGTGGTCCGGGCTCGAGTGCCTGTAGGTCGGCCACGGTCACACCGAGGTCGGCGAGAATTTGGTGGGCTTGGGCGATGCGGTCGGTGTCGGTTGTCATGGCGATTGAGGCTCAGCGGCGGGGGAGTAGCCGGTGTGGGCTGGGTTGGTGCTGATGAGTTCGGTGTAGTGGGTGGCCAGCAGGCGGGCGACCGTGGCGGAAGGGTGAACGACCATCACCTGTTCGGGTACGGCCGCGGTGAGGATCAGTGGCGGGCCGAACTCGATCCCGGACATCCGCCGCAGTGGCGCGGGCAGGCCGATCGCGCCGCGCGGGTCGACCAGGTGGCGACCGTGGGGTTCGGCGGCGATCAGCACCATGCCGTTCAGGGTGTCCATCTCCAGGCGCCGGCCTGGTTCCCATCCGAGTTCGCGCAGCAGAAGGCGTTCGTGGATGCGGCCTGAGCGGTCCATTCGCGTCGTCGACACCAGCAAGTCAATGGCCGGCGAGCCTGCTCAGGGAGGGCAGCACCGGCAGTGGCGCAGCGGCGACTGTGCCGTGGTCGTCGCGGGGCTGTGGGATCAGGGCGGCGATCAGGCGCTCGTGTACTCGTCCTGGCCGCCAGGCGACATCTCTGACGCGGCTCATGGGGCCATGGTGATCCTGTATGGCGGAAACGCAACTCTCATCCTCGAGGTCGTCTCGACCGCGGTAGCGGGGAAGAACCCACGATCACCCGGTTGTGATGTGTCCGCACCCGTTGCGGCACAGCTCAGCCCGTTGCCGCGTCGCTGCGTGGCAGCCTGCCCGGACCGGGTCGAGCGCTGAGGAAGGACTCCTGGCCTGCGAACCGGTCAGGTGGGCCTGGGCGGGTCGACGAGTTCGATGCCGATGGCGACGACGCCGATGGCTTCGCGTTCGGGTGGATAGATCTGTCGGATGTTGGCGAGTTGGTCCTCGCGTGTGGCCAGTGGGTTGACTGAGGCGATGGGCTCGTGGTCGAACATCTCCTCGAAGCTGGTGTACCGGGCGACGCGGGTGACGCGGGTGAGGACTTCGTCGCCTTGGCAGCGGAACCGGATGAGTGACCCGGGTTTGATCTTTTTGCGGCTGGAGTCGTTGACGCGGATCTCGGTGGTTTTGCGGCCGGTGGCGATGAGGTCGAAGTAGCGTTTGTAGATGCCCATTTCGTGGGCGCGGACGGGCAGGGTGATGGGGCGGGAGTTCATGAGGCGGCCGAGTTCCTTGACGGTGAACGAGCGGAAGAAGTGCTTGGGGTCGGTGAGTAGTTCCCCGACGAGCCAGACGAGCGTGTCGACGTAGTTGTCGGTGTCGCCTGGCCAGGTGGTGGTGTCGAGCATCCAGGGTTCGACGTCGTCGGGGAGGGCGCCGCGGCCTTGCTCGCGCAGCAGCGACTTCGACAGCTTCGCCCCGGTGGGGGCGAGGACCTGCGGGGTGAAGATGCGGACCGGCATCTGCGCGGCCGGGGTGGCCAGCGCGCCGAGTGCGCCGTCGACGAGTTGGCAGCCGAAAGCCCAGTCGCCACCTTTCATCATCACGTGCAAGGTGGAGGTGTCGCGGCCCAGCGCGCGTTCCTTGACCAGGTTCCGGTAGAGGGTGGCCAGGTCCAGGTAGGGCTCGTCGTCCTCGGGATCGATATGAGTCTCGTAGGGGCCGTGGTCGAGGCAGACGGCGGCGAAGGTAGCGCCGTCCTCGTCGAGGCGGACCAGTTTGGTGCGGTCGGCGCGCTTCTCCGCCCAGCCGCAATCGGGGCAGGGGATTCGGATGTGGACGGTGCCATGTGAGGGGGCCATCCACCAGCGGATGTCCTCCAGGTGGACCAGGGTGCGCAGGAACTCGGCCCGGAAACCGGGAGTGGCCTGCTGGTCGGTGTAGGTCTCGATCTGATAGGCGGTGCCGGTGGCTTCGGACAGGGAGTCGAAGAACGCGACGTAGTAGCTGTCGATCAGCTCAGCGATGCGGTCCTTGCCGAGGGCGTGGAAGTAGGTCTGCTGGTAGGCGTGGTGGGTTTCCGGGTCGAGCACGACGTCGTGCGGGGCGTTGTCCAGAGCGCCGAAGCGGACGACGGTGTCGATGGAGAACTCGCGGCGGGCGGTCTTGGCGAGTAGGAACGCGGCGGTCTGGACGAGGTTGGTGCCCAGGTGGGGTGCGCCGTTGATCTGGGTTCCGACGACGAACTCAATCCGCTTGGGCCGAGCGGCGTGGACTCGTGGACGCAGGATGTCGATGGTGCGCAGCAGGGCATTGGCCAGGATACTGTTCGGTGACAGCAGCAGCTGCGACCGTCCTGATTTCCCGTTGCGGCTCAACAGAGTCACGCTCCTCGGCTGGGCTTGGGCAGACGAAGGTTGGCGCAGATGAAGTCCAACCGGGCGGCCGGGGAATCCGGCGCGACGAACACCGGCTCGTATCCGGCGTCGTAGTAGCCCTGGACAACGAGCTCGTGGACTCGGCGGATCTCGCGGTCCTTGGCCCAGACGATGTCGTCGGGGTCCTCGAAGGTGTCCAGCGGGTCCAGGACGAAGATCGTGTCGTAGCGGTGCTCCCGCGTGGCTTGCATCAGCTGCGGCGTCGGTGGGAGTCCGAAGAATCCTTCCCAGCCGAAGCCGTCAGGGATCCCGCGGTTGTAGAACCTGATCCCGGATGTATGCGCGGCGAACTCGGCGACGAACGCCGCAAGGACCTCCAGCGAGTACTCGCGCCGGTCTTCCTTGCGTAGATGACGGCCGAGGCGTTGTCGGTGCTTGCGGTAGATCTCCCGGCCCGGTTCGTTCTTCATGCACGGAATCCCGGCAAGGTGAATCGCCTCGATGAGATCGTCCTTGCCCGAGGACGGGCCGCCGGTGATCACGTGGCGGCGGGGTGGGCCGTCCGCGGCGGCAGCGAGAGCGGCGGCCAGAGGGTCGGGGTGGATGTCGGTCACTGGTCAGGTCCGTTCTCGGTGGTGATGTTGGGAGGAGGGTCGAGGCGGAGCAGGCCGTCGATCCAGATCTCGCTCAACCCGGTTTCGCTGTGCAGGTTGTGCACGAACTGCTCGCGGGAGACCCCGCCCGCGGCGGCCTCGGTGAGCCGAGAGGCATGCGCATCGGTCAGCGCGGGCGTCCACCCGGCCAACGTGACCAGTTCACTGACCGGTAGATCGTCCTCGGCGTAGGCGGTGTAGCTGATCGCCTCGGCCCGCGCCGCGGCCCACCGCCAGGCGGCGGTCACCGCAGCGCGGATCAGGTCGACCCGATCCGCCTCGAGGCTGACCAGCCGCTCGACGGCGAGCAGCTCGGCACGGGCGGCGTAGAGCGCCGACCACAGCCGCATCAGCTGCTCCTCGTGCTCAGTGACCTCCCAGGCGAACGGGTCCGCCGGTACCAGCTGCCGGGCATTCGCCGGGGTCAGCCGTGGGGCGATCATCGGCATCCGGGTGAACCGCTCGGCGTCGGCGATGAGCTCCCAAGCCACTCGCTCGACCAGCTTGGGCTCGACCCGTTTGCGGAAGTGGTGGACTTCGTGTCCAGCGTGCTCGGCCGCCAGGTCTCGTCGCGCGGTCAGGTTCAGACCCGGCCCGGCGGGCGGCAACCCGAACAATGCCCGCGCAGCGGTGGCGTAGCGGGTGTCCGGAAAACGGGCCAGCAGCCCGCGTAGCGTGCCGTCCAGCGCCGCCGTCCGGCTGGTCGGGTCGGCCGGATCGGCTGCCCTGGCGATGATCCCGCGCAGGTCGAGCAGGACCGGATCTGCGCCTGCCGGGGTCACCGGCAGGCCCCGCCGCAGCAGTCTGGTGACCGCCGTGACCACCTCGTCCTCGACTGGGCTTTTTGTGGGCATGGCTGTAGTCAACCATGATGCCCAGAAAATGCCCAGCCCATTAGCCCGCGCACATGGTGTTCTGACGGAGCCGCGTGGGCCGGGCGGCTCAATGCGTCGTTCGCCCGGTTGCTCGCCGGAATCGTGTGTGTTCCGGCAAAGGTGCCTGCGGAGCGTTCTGCGGACCACTTCGAGCCAGGGAAGGTCGGTAGGGCTGCAGAACGTCGATGGCCTACGCGACCTCGTCTGTGTTTTGCGTCGATGAGCGAGTGAGTGGTGTTGTCGGTGTCATCGGTCATCGCCCGGTGGGTTGGGGAACGCCCGCAGGTGCAGTCGGTTTGCCACGTTGCCTGCGAACCAGGAGGCGAAGTCGTCGTCCCGGTCGTTCGCCTGGATGGCGGCGCACCAGTCCTGGCGGTTGAGTACCGCGAGGTACTGGCGCACGATTTCGTCACGTTGTTCGGTGGTGCATCCGCATTGCTCTGGGGCCTTGGTCGTCAGGCGGTCGACGATGAGCGCGGCGTTGACGTATCTGTTCGCGGTCGGCGTCTGCCTGCTGAGGTGCGCTACGTGCGCGGCGAGGACAATGGGGGCTGGTGGATAGTGTTCGAGGGTCATCCCCATGCCGTTGCAATGAGCCATGGTGTGCAGTAGTCGACCGGTGTGGTCGATCAGGTCGTCGTCGATCCCACCGGTGTTGGTGATCGCTTCGTGTAGGTGGGTCGCGGTGGCGACCTTGCCTGCGAAGTAGCCGTTGAGGTAGTCCCCGTCGCAGGCGTGGCGCAGCAACCACGCACGGCCCGCGCCGTGCCCGTACTCGCACAGTTCCTCGATGATGTAGACCCTGCCCCAGCCGGTGACGCGCTGGGCCAGCCACAGCAGGGCCTGCCCTCCGCCGGTGCGACGCCGCAGTGCCTTGGCGGCCAGCGGCCCGAAAGTGTTCGACAGCAGTCCGATGGTCTGGATCAGCGGGATGTCCTCTTCGGCCCAGTCCGTGGCGAGCAGCGCCAATCCGACGAGGGCTGCGCCGCGATCAGTGCTGTGTCGCACCAGCCATCGGCCGGTGTGTCGTACGCGTCGCCGGTCGGCGCGCAGCGCCGCGGCGGCGATGTGGTCGTTCTGATGGATCGGGACGGCGACGTCGTGGAACGCATCGGCGAGTTCGCGTGGTGTGGCATCGGGGTCGCCGAAGTGGCGGTCGAGGATGGCGGCCACATCGGCGCCGCGCAGCCGTGTGTCTTTCTGGGGCCGCGATCGACGGCCGCGGAAATGTTCGTCGTCTGGATACGGCTCGCCGTCATGCGGCAGGGGTGCGTCGGGGTTTTGCTGGTGTAGACGCAGAGCGTGTTGGAACAGAGTGGTCCGGGATCCGAGCGGCTGTGGCTCGGTCGTCTCGCTCATCGGCGGACGGAGGACTCGATTCTCTCAGTCATGAGCGGGATGATCGCAGCTCTGTCCCGGCAGAGCAACTGACCATGCACCCGGTCCAGGCGTAGATCTCTGCGACCCGCACGACCCTTCAGCGCCACGGGGCGGCGCTCGCACGGCAAGCGACCAACACGGTTGACTCCGGCGCCGCGCACCGACGGTACTCACGGAGGCGCAGTCTTATGTAGGCCGAAATGACACGCTGGCACCGCGGAGGCGCGAGTTTCGACGGCAGGCGACGCGGCAGCCATCAACGCACAAATCCCGCGGACGAATTGATCGTCGGCAGGGATTTGTGTAATGTGACTGAACTGGTGAGTTCTCATCGAGAGTGGTGTCCGAGGGGGGAACCCCCACAAGTGGGACATCTCCCTGTTAGAGGGAGGAACCCAGAGCAGTGGAAATCCCCCGGAATCCGGGAGATTTTCATGGCTGGGACCGTACCAGCTATGTGCCCCGCGCTCCAAGGTGGTCCACAGAACCCCCTTGTGCGGCTAGAGGATGGGCCTCGCCACACAGAGCCTGAAGTGCGGCCGCCACTTCCTGGAGGGTTGCTTGCACGTAGGTTGCCGTTGCGCCAACGGCTCCAGTGTTGCTGGAATGCCCGGCGTATGCCCGGGCGATAGCATAGCCGAAGTTTCGCTCGACCCATGTCAACGTGGTGTATCGCAGCCAGTGGACCGTGACCTGCTGAGTGGCTACCCAAGGCAGATGCTGCCCAAGTCGAGTCCAGAGATAGTCGTAGCGTCGCCCCGAGATCGGCCTCCCGTTCTCGTAGCGCAGAAGTTGCCCACCGTGCGGCGCTTGACGGTGCTTGGCATGCGCGAGGAGATGGGCCATCAACGTCGGCGAAACTGGTTGCCAGCGGACCGTCTCGCCCTTCTCATGCAGACGTACCAGGCACTGCTCTGCGTCGAGGTCGCCTGGTGTCCGCAGAGCGAGAGCACCACCACGTCGCGCCGCCGTCTCGGTGTGGAACCGAAGCAGCAGAGTGTCGAGCTCTGGATCGTTGCCAGTCGTGGCCGCGGTGTGGTTAATCTCGACTAGGCGATGAGCGGGTAGTGCGTGTCGGCCGCTTGGCAATCGGGCTGGCTTTTGGACCTTTGTGGATGGATTGTCGTCGTCCACCAAGCCGTCAGCGACAGCGTGACTGTAGAGACACCGGAGAGCTGAGACGAATAGCTCCACCGCGCCGCGACCGTTCCGAGAGTTTCGGCGAACGACGACGCCTGCTTTCACGACCTCGGCGAGTTGCTTGATCTCGGACGGAGTCGGCTCATCCAAGCGACGGCTGCCCCAGTCCAACCGGATCTTGCTCCAGTACGGTTCGTAGGTTCGACGAGTCCCGACACTGACAGCTGCTGTCACGACCGGGATGTACTCCTCGAAGGTTGGTACTTGCGGACCGGCCGGGCTGGCCGCAAACAGTTCAGCGGGATCAAATCCGAGTTTTTCCAGCACAAGACGGGCGGCGGCCAGTCGAACCGGATCGTCTGGCGGGTTCACTGCCCACGCTCCCGGCTGTGGTAGAGGGTCATCATCCGGTCCAGCACGGAGGGTGGATGGACTAGAAGGACCTGGAACTGGGGCGCTGCCACAAGCAAGAGGGTGTCGCGGGGGCGAATTCCGCACGCCCGCCGCGCCGAGACGGGGATCACCAATGATCGTTTCTTGGGAACGACGTGTAGTCCCGCCGAGTCGAAACGGATCACAACGACGTTGTGTGATGTGGTGATCGCTAAGCGGTCGCCCGCTCTCCACTGGAGGGCGTCCAGCGCATAGGTGGCTGGGATGGTGCCGGAGGTGTCTACGCGCCCGGCAGAGTAAGTCAACGAGTCGTCAGACAGTAACGGCAAATGCATCGCTGCCAGGGGGGACGGTTCAACGATGAGTCCGCCGCGAGCACTGTGGCCCGGAATCAGCGCGTCGATGACGCCACGAGCGATCCGTGAAGTTGCGCCACGAAGGTGTTCTGGACCTGGGCGGGTAACGCCCGGGCCGGTCACAACGCGTCACCCCAACGTGATGTCATGTTCATGGATCCCCCACTTTGCTGCGGCGCGGCAGTAGCGCTTGGTCGTCGAGCCCTGTCTTGAATGTTGCTCTAGTCGACAGTCTAGCCTCCAGTCGCTCCGCATGAGGCTCATAATGTCATGATTGCTGACATCCGATCGGGTGAAATCAATTCTTTCGTATCAACTATCAAGATGTCTGATTGACTAGACCCGGCATGAGCAACTTCAGTCAGGCCAGTGTGCCCTGTATAGAACGGCCTAGAGATCGGGCCGCCGGGTTCCCTATCGACCTGGGCGGAAGGGGGCCGAGCTTTCGCGCCCGCTGACTTCGTCGCGCTACTATGCCTTGAGGGCCGAAGCGCTGGCCCGAACCGGCCCGGTTGTGCCCACGCTGCACCGGATTGAATACGGTCAAGGTCTGCTGATCGCGCTAGGTTGCATCGTGTCAGTGATCCGAGGCGCAGAGCGTGGGAACTGCGCCGACGTGGAGATCCGGCATGACCAAGAACTACTTCCGCAAGAAGCAGATCCGGGCTGAGGCGTCTGCCACCGGCCGAACGTACCTGGACGCCGCCCGTCAGATCGCCGTAGATGCGGGCCACCCGCAAGGGATGCTCGCAGCGCCCTTGCACGAAGCCTTGGCCAAAGCACTTGACGCGGCGGGATGGCCGGTCGACTTCGAGCATGATCCCCTTGCTGGAGTCCTGTTCGGCTACGCAGGACCGGCAGTCATCCAAACCTGCCGGCTTGATGGACCGCCGCTTGACCTAGCTAGCAACGCGCATCCGGACGATCCGACGGTATTCGACTTGACCTCTCCGATATCGGTTGGCGTAACCGCTCCACGTCTGGTCGACATAGATCATGTGGGCCGTCTGCTAGGTCTGGACTGCCACGAAGTCTCCCTCGACCAACCTGTCTGCAATATCGTCGCCGCCATCGATGCGGTTCTCGCCACCACCCGGCACGAACTAGTGACGATGCCCACCAACGCCGAGTGTGCCATCTGCGGCGATCAGTTCAGCGCGCGCGACCTCCTTGAGCCCACCTCACAGCAGATCCGGGTCTGCCCCTGCTGCGTGTTCAGCGGTGAGCTGCTCGACGTGAAGCCTTTCCAACTGGCATTGCAACTGAACTTCGCTGTCATCGAGAACCTGGCGGTCTCGGCGGGCTGGGTAGGACCGCAGACGCTGTTGTCGTGCCTGGCAGGAGCTGGCTTTGCCGACCGCCTGCTAAGGGCCTGGCGCCGCGCAGGTATTCGTGACGAGCCCATGGAATGGTGGTCCGAACCTGCGAAGGCGTGGATATGGCTACCTCCAGGTGTGCGGCCATCGGTGCTGGCTCAGTTTGGCTGTGGCGCCTCCTTGCAACGGATCATCACTGCAATCGACACGGCATACCCTGAACTGCGCGCCGAGGTTCGAACTCGAGCGGTGATGACGCCGGATGGCCTGGTTGATCAGTTGTGGCCCGCAGGCGTCGCCTTCGCTGTTGGTCTGATGACCCAGCAAGCGGAACATGTCGGTCGACGCAGTCCGTGGGACGTTATGGATTCGTTCGATCTCCTGTATTGGGTACGGAAACTGGCCCCCGACGTAGGCTGTGACCCCGTCGAGGCGGTCCTCGGCCTGACCATTGCGGCGGTGCGCGGTGCGCTGAACCCAGGAGCGTTTGCAGAGGATCCTGACAAAGCTGAACGATCGAAATAGGTCTCAGGAGGGCGGCCCAATCCTCTGTGATGACCTAGACCGATCCACTGTCGAACGACACCCGAGCCTTGAGCCATGACATCACCGTCAAGGCCCGTTCTCGCGTACAGCCACAGCATCGCCTCGCGGCGATGCCGCGGCATGTCGTCCAACCCTGGCATCGTGTCGGGCGGGATGGTCACAGGTTGCCGAACCGCCTCAGGAAAGCCTCCGTGCGGGTCTCCAGGTCGCGGCGGGCCTGGTGATGATCACGCAGTACGTCGAATTGCCCTCGGCTGTCGCCCTCGCCACGAGCGAACGCGTCGGCGGGCCACCGGGCCGTGCTCACCAGGTGCGACGAGGAGATCGTTCCGACATAGTTCTTGCGTCGGGGATGGCTCATCCGGCGGCGGGGTGCAGACCGAGGGTGCTCAGCGCTGTCTTGAGCTCGGTGTAGCTGTAGTGCGTGCCCGGGCCCGCCTTGGCTTCGCACTTAGTGACGAAGTCCAGCAGTAGTGGACCGCGGGCCGCACCGAGGTGCGAGGTGGCGTGGGCCAACTCCACGGCCATGCCCGGCATGGCAGCGGCTTCCCGGCATTGATCGTTGCCGTACCAAGTGGTCAGAGCCTGTCCCAGTGTCTCGACTGATAGGAACGACGCGTGTTGCACCAGCAGGCGTCCGATCTGCTCGCCGGTACGCCAACCCCAAGCGGCCCGCAGGAGCTCGATCACTCTCGGCACGAAAAACTCGCTCGGACGAGCCGCGATGACCTGCTGCTGGTGAAACTCACTCAACTGATCGAAGCGGATAGACAGGTTGGGAAGGTGTTCCCTGGCCATGTCGTTGCCGACCATCCCGAGATTCGAGGCGATCTCCGGGGGCAACGGGTCCCACTCGCCGCCCGGAATCGGTGGCGTGAGCAGGGTGTCGAACAGGTCGGCCAGCGGCTGATCCACAGACGCCCAGAAATAATCGTCCTCGGCCATGCGGCTCAGGGTTCGCAGTTGGGTCGTGCCGTCGAGCACGCGGAGTCGTTCGCGTGTCTCGCCCACGGCGTCACGGACCGCGTCGCGTGCCGTCTCCGCGAAGGCGCGCAGCGCGATGGCCATCCGGTCGGCGTGCCAGTCCGCAGGCATCCGACCCTCAGGGTCGACTTCGAGCATCGCAGCCTTCGCCGCGAGCCTGATGATGCTCCGGCGGGTCGCGGCCCGGACACGGTCGTGGAAGGCAGCCCGAATGTGGAGCGGGGACGCGGCGAACAGTGGGTCGCAGATGAAGTTCTTGAACTCCTCTACCAGGGCTCCGCCCTGCGTGGGGGGATGTATCAGCAAGGTGGACAGCGCGATCGCCAGATGCCCGCGAGCGGTCTCCGGGCGGGGGCTGTAGACCTCGCCGCCGCTGCGCAGCGACGGGTGCGCGCACAGATGGCGGTCCTCGCGGACCCGGTCCAGGTCGCGCTTGCCGATCGTGTCGATCAACTCGAACACCACCGCCTCGTCAACCAGCGAGGCCTCGATCTTCTGCATGGCGCTCACCCCAGTGGGTTTCAGGCCATCCTTCTGCGCGTCGGTGATCTTTTTCCGGAACCCCTGCGCGGCCCCATCGCCTTCATCGGCCAGGCGGATCAGCTTCACGATGATGTCCGCGCTGACCGCCGACCACGTCGCCGCGATGCTCGCGCGGATCGCGCCAGCGTTGTAGCAGCGCCATGCCTCGTCCACCAGCGGGCGCACGTCCGGACTCCAGACCTGAGCGACCAATGCCTCCAGATCAACCGCCACGGTCTGTCCTTCCGTCGGTCAAGTGGCGTCAAGGGTAGTGCCGCTGGCGGCTCACGGTGACTAGGGCGCGCGGAGCGAGGGGGAAGCCCTGGAAGCTGGGGGCGCCTCCAACACGGCGGCCCGTTCCGGGGGTGATCATGGGATATGCCACGTGCACCGGCCGAGGATGTACCGCCGAGCAGGTGCGTGCACCGCGAAGATCCAGGACGGGTTGGATCGCCTGGGAGCGGCGCTCCTGCGACCGACGCCGCCACCCCCGCGGCGAACGCCCCGACCAACACCCGATCGGTCGCGACGTTCCCATATCCGCAACATGCCCCGGCTGGCTACGGTCGTTCCCATGTCACCCACGGCCGAGGACGTCACGCTCCTCACCTTCGAGACCGCCACCCTGGCCGCGATGTTCGCGAAGGCTGCGGCCTGGTGCCACGAGCATCCGGGTGCGATCCTCTACGCCGTCAACTACACCGTGGAGGAACTCGACGACCGCACAGTGCATGTCCTGCACGCCGCTGGGCTACCCACCCTGTAGCCAAGGTGGGCCGGACACGTCTGCGGTCCCCGAGGGCGCACGGAGGCGTCGCCGCGCGTGCGGGCTACCTCAGGTGATCTCGCGCTGAGCGGCAAGGCTGACGACCCGCGACCACGGGATCGCGCTGACAGGGTGGTCGATCGCGTTGCGCACGACGTCAACGAGCGGCGAACTCGCCGGAAGGGTGTCGCCGGGCCCGAATAGCGGCGGTTGGTCGGCAGCGACTCACGCGAGCCACCAAGCCGAATTCTGCGCCCTTGCCGGAAGTCCACAGGAAGCGGAGTCAGCAGCCCGTCATCGGTCTGCAGCAGGAACGCCGCGGGTCCCCATGCCGTCGCCGCGGACGATCCACAAGGTCACTGCCCGGTCATGGATCGCGCCGTTGGCGAGCTCGGCGGGCAGGTCTCTCTGCGCGTGCCTGGCTAGGCGCAGGATGTCGTCGACGTCGTCGCCGCGCAGCAGGTCGGGTTCGTGGTGTTCCTCGATGAGTTGGTAGTGCGGTTCGGGGCGCAGCGCCCAGCAGCCGCCGCGAACACCAGCCGCGACGGCGTTCTCGGCGAGGGCCTGCTGCAGGGTGAACAGTCGCCACGAGGCGCGGACCGGCTCCGGTTCCGGGCCTGCGCTGATCGAGTCGTCGAGCGCCTGGCGCAGCTCGGGCGGCAGTGTGTCGGTGCGCATGGTGAGCACACCGAAGGTGGCGGGTCGCCGAAGTACCCGCGCACGAGGCGGGCGATATTGCGGGGAGCTTCCACGGCCCGCCTGGAATCTCCCCGCACCGCCTTGTATGACGGCTCCACCAGCAGCACCCGGTCCGCCCGATCACGAAACAGCAGCCCGGCGACCATCCGCTTCGGCGCACGTCCGGCGACATACTCGGCACAGGGTGGAACCTCACCGCGCCGTGACGATCCGGATGAGTTCACCAAGGCACCTTTACTTTTGACGGCATAGTCCGGCGCTGGCTCATCGGCCAGTGCATGCACCTCGTCCAGCGCAGTGCGCACGCCTCGCGGGCCACCACCAGCAACCCCTCTGCGTCGGGTCCATAGCTCGGCCAAGCAAAGCAGGGACACCGGCAACGGCGTCGATCGAGCCGGTTACGGATCGGCTCTGGCTAAGTGCGACGCCGCCGCCGGTGTCCCTGCTCGCAGTGCCGCGTCCACAGGACCGCCGCAGGCCGTGGGCACCAGCTGATGGCAGGCGACGGCCTGTGCGGCATCGACGTTCGCCATCCCAGACAGGGAGTTCGATTGATGAGTCCTTACGCGACAGACGATCCCGTGCGTCGGGCCCGTGCGTATCTCCTGCGTGTCGCTGAGCCGCCAGCACCCACGCTGGTGGCATTCGTGGAGGTTCACGGTCCAGTTGAGGCAGCCGAGCTTCTGCGCTCGGGTGAGGCGCCGACATCGTTGTTGGACGCGACGTTCGCCCAGGGAGCCACAGCGGAGCTGGCCGACAGCGACTTCGCCGCCGCGGCTGCCGTCGACGCCAGGCTGGTGATCCCCGAGGACAACGAGTGGCCTGCCGCCATGGCGCTGTCCCTGCACAGCGGCGGTGCTCTTGGATTGGACTGGGCGGCGGCGCCTGTGGCGTTGTGGGTTCGTGGCCCGGTCGACATCGGAGTCGCGTTGCAGCGGGCGGTCTCGGTGACCGGCGCGAGGGCGGCGACCGGATATGGCGAGCATGTCGCCGGCGAATTCGGCTTTGATCTCGGCACTGCCGGAGTGACCGTCGTGTCGGGCGCGTCATACGGTGTGGACGGCGCGGTTCATCGCGGCGCACTGAACGCGGAGGGCCCCACCATCGCGGTGCTCCCATGCGGGGTCGATGTCCGATACCCGGCCGCCCACAGCTTGTTGCTCGACCGCATTGCCTCGACCGGAGCGGTGGTGAGCGAGTACCCGCCCGGGACACCTCCGGCCAAACACCGGTGCGCGGTCCGGAACAGGTTGCTTGCCACCAGCGCCGCAACCGTGATCGTGGAAGCGGGGATTCGCAGCGGTGCCCGCAACGTCGCCCGCAGCGCGAAGGCTCTCGGCAAGACCGTGCTGGCGGTACCTGGCCCAATCACCTCGGCCATGTCGAAGGGGTGCCACGACCTGCTGCGTGACGGGACGGCGACAGTCGTGGATTCCGCCGCACAAGTCCTGAGCCGTCTCTGAGCGCTCGGCCGTAGCCACATAGGCGTCGTACCGGCCAGACACCCGGCCGGTACGACGCGTCTCCAACTCTCGAAGTATTTGGCCCGCAGTGGTGCCTTCCCAACCGAGGCTCCGCCTCCGCTCAAACCAGTCCAGCCCAAAGGAGAACACAGTGTCCATGCTCAGCCAGGCAGGGTCGTCCGACACCGCGGCCTCGATCCTGATCGAAGAACCCGGGGAGTTCATCGCCAGCATCCCTGCCCTCCTCGGCTTCACGCCGTCCAACTCGCTTGTTCTGCACGTCATTGACGGCCCGACGCTGCGCGTCGATCTGCCGGGCATCGCAGGCCACAGCGGTTTCACCCGACATGCCGCAGATGTCGTCTCACGCCATGGGCGACAGGTCATCCTGACCGCCATCGGCGGCGACGAGGATGACACCACCATGCCCTTGCGCGAACTGATTGACCGGCTGATCCGCGACCTGCACGATGCCGGAGTCGAGACCGCAGGGGCATGGCGAGTCTTCGCCATCGCCGAGGGCGAACGGTGGACCTGCCTCGTGGGCGACTGCCACGGTTTCCTTCCTGATCCCGCCGCCACGCCCGTGGCGGCTGCCAGGGAACTTCATGGGTTGCAGCCCTACCCGTCTATTGCGGAGTTGGACGCCGCTCTCGCGCAGGACCCAATGGAGGACCTGGAACGGCGCGCGCGCCGAATCACCGTTCTTCGCCAGGTGGCAGCGTGCGCCGATCGCTGCCACGAGCTGATCACGGCAACGATCGAGGCGATCTCGGCCGGCGCCAGCGCCGAGGATCTCGACGATGACACCCTGGTGCGCATCGGCTGTGCGCTGACGGGCCCAGGTGTCCTGGGCCAGTGGCTCCTCGACCTGGCCAGCGAGGAGGCCCGCACCCAGTCCGCAGTCCTGTGGACGCGACTGGTGCAAGCGATGCCCGACGGCCCGGAACGGACAGGTCCCGCGCTCCTTCTGGCGGTCGCGCAGCATCTCGCCGGAGCCGGCGTGCAGGCCAACCGCGCACTGCGAGTCGCCGGGACCGCTGATCCGAGCAACCATCTGATCACACTGCTCAGCACAGCCTTCCAGTACGGGGTCACCCCCCGAGAACTGCACAAGATTCTTTCGCGCTTCACCCCGTAGCGGCGGTCCTGGCGGCTGGTCCACCTGGCACTGCGGTGTGGCGGGCGGGTGCCGCAGATTCATGCCGGACGCTGGCGACGTCCAAGCGGGCGTCGCTGACGCGGTCGAATTGATGAACCCGGGTACCGCCTCTTTCGGTCTGTCCGCGACGCGGGTCAGGCCGTGTAGCGAATCAGCCACACCAGCGGACGGACGGGATCGGCCACGAACACCACCGCTTCGACCTCGATGACGTCGGAGACCCAGTCAGCCACCGCCTGGTCGGGCTCGCCCCGCTGTTCCCCCGTGATCGGCAGGGACCCTTCGGCGGTAAACCCGACGGTCTCATCGTGTTCTGCGCCCACCACCCACGCCGCTTGCGGCGTTCCCAGGTCGGTGATCCGCAGCTCGTGTGCGCTGGGGATGCTATCGATGTCATTCACGGCCTTGTCCTTCCTGGCAGCGAGAACACGCAGGCCACCGTTCCCGTTGTGGGCAGGTGCGACGGGCCCGATCACCGGGATGGCGCGGCGGCTGAAGAATCCAGCGCAACTCGCCGTCCCTGCCCCAGCCAAGCATGTCGCCCTTTCCGCCGGACATGTGCCCCGCGTCGGATGCGGAGTTGCGCGGAGCGGAGCAGATCCCTCGATGCGGCGCCAGGCGCTGACGCGATAACCCTGGCGCCGCATCGAGGTGGACCAGCACAGTACGCGCCCGTCAGCACCGCGAGCCGGTCACGCCGCCGCGGAAGCCACGTCGACGAGGGACCCCACCGCATATTCACACCACCGCAGTCCGAACAGTGCAAAGACCACTTCGAACTCTTGGTCTCCTTCGGGGGCTTGACCTACGCACAGTTCTTCGATCCCCAGGCAGCCAACCCCACGCCCCTGCCCCGCACACCGCCGGAGGCCAGCACCAGTGCTGGTGCCCGAGCTGCGAGAGCGAGGGCTGGTGCGCCAGTTCCCCGGCGTGCCGCTGCTGGCGCGCCCACTACGACGTGTGTCGGGGCAACTCGCCGCTACTACGACGACACCGCAGGTTCGTACATCGCCTGCGACGTCTGCCAGGAGGCGTGGACCGAGGACGTGCGCTTCCTCCGCGAGGCGTTGCGCACCGCAAACGCGGTCATCGACCGTCTGCGCGCCGAGGCTGAGACACCATGAATCACGGCGGCGGAGCGCACCCGAGGCTTCGCCACTCCGCTGTGGCCGGACAGCACACACCGCTGGCTACCCGGCGGTCACGGCGCACTCGCCGCCGCGACCGCTCCGAGCCCGCGCTTCGCGCGATCCCGCTCGCCGCGCCGGTCCGCCTCCCCGCGATCCGCCCCGGCCGCCACAGCAGCACTTCGAACCCGGCGACCTCGACATTGCCATCGCCAACTCCTGACCCATCCGCACGGCAGCCGACTGCCACACTCGACACCAGAGGAACCCACGATGCCTATGCCCAATTTTCACTCCAACCAGACGCCCTTGCTGACCCGCCGCGACCCGGCATCCCGCGCCGCGTCAACCGCGACCTGGAACACGACCGAGACGGCGCTGCGCGCGCTGCGCGCCGCCGTCGCACCCACCGCCGTAAACCAGGCGACGTGGCGCGACGTCATCAGCGAAACCCTCAGCGTCATCCACTCCGCCGACGACGTGCAACTCTCCCAGCCGCACACTTCCTCGTCTTTCGTTCACGTACGCACCGCAACCGCCCGCACCGTTCCTACTTGGTCCACGTGGCCACCGCGACTCACCTGCCCCGGCTCGGCGACCTACGGCTGGAGGGCAGCACCGCTGCCAAGAACGCCGAGCTGGACCTGTCCCACGAGGCGGTCATGGACTACGTCGACGCCCTCGAACGAGCGCCCGGCCACCACGGCGCCCCCGTCGACTGGGCCACCGCGGCGGCCGAGCTGCACGTCGAGATCGGCCGCTGGCGCGGCCCACAGACACGCGACGACGACCACGTATTCGAGGTCCGGCCCGACACCCGCGGCCGCCGCCGACCCGGACCGCGCGATCTGCACCACGCGGCGGTCTTGCACGCCCTGGCGGCAAACCCCGCCCCCAATCCGGCCGTACTGATGGTGAGGCCCGACAGGCCGCTCACGCTGACCATGCTCGACGTGCACCCCTGGCGCAACATGCTCACATTCCCTCCGCAGCGCTGGACCGATGGGTGATCCTGCCCTCCGACGCCGCAACGCTGGACCACGAAGCGCTCGCCGCGCGAACCCTCGCGGCGTCACGCCGCGCCGCAGCCGCGTTCGACTTCAACGACGCCCGTCGCAGACACCCACGCCACCACCGAACTGATCACCGCCGCCGGGATGCGATGCGGGCGCGCTCAGCCCAGCACACCACTCGCGCCCGCCCGCCTCTGCACACACCAGACCCTCTGGGGGCAGGCGGGCGCGAGCGGCGTGCTCCAGCGGGTGCGTCACCACGCAAGCACCCGGCACACCAGGGAGTCACCCATGCCCGCCACCGGATCCACCAACCCGCTCGCCGCCGACCTCGCACATGCCCTCCTCGACGTAGTGGGCGGATCGACCGTCGAATTCCCCTGCGGCCACGTGGTCTTCAAGGAAGGAGAGCCGGGGGACAGCCTCTACCTCATCCAGTCCGGCAAGGTGAAGCTCGGCCGCACGTCGCCTCACGGCAGGGTGTACCTGTCGAACCTCCTCGGCCCGTCCGACATCTTCGGCGAATTGTCGATCTTCGACCCGGGTCCGAGCGCATCCACGGCGACCACGCTCACCGTGGTCCGCGCGGTCGTGGTGCCCCGGCCCGCGCTGCACCAGTGGATCGCCGGCCAGCCGGAGATCGCCGAGCAGCTCCTGCGCCTCATCTCCCACAGCCTCCGCCACACCAACAGCATGGTCGCCGACCTGATCTTCACCGACGTGCCCGCCCGGGTGGCCAAGACGCTGCTGCAGCTCGCCCACCGCTTCGGCAGCCGCGAGACGGGCATGCTGCGGGTCACCCACGACCTGACACAGGCAGAACTCGCCCAGTACGTCGGAGCATCCCGCGAGACGGTGAACAAGGCGCTCGCCGGCTTCGCCAACCGTGGCTGGCTGCGGTTGGAAGGCAAGAGCGTCCTCATCCTCGACCCGGAGCGCCTCGCCCGGCGAGTGCGCTGACCGACCCGCAACGCGGAGGTGCCAGCGCCGACGAATCATGAACAAGGGGCGGACCAACACCAGCCCGGACCGCGACACGGCGGCAAAAGCGCCTTCGCCGCAGCGCCCGAGCGGCCGCCGCGCCAAGCCAAGCACCCCCTGCCCCCGGCTTCGCACCAAAACACCGCGCACAGCCGGGGGCAGGGGGCGCTGCAACGCGCGCCTCAACCGCCCGGCCCACACCCAGGAGCAACATGATGCCCGAGAACACCCACACCACCTCTGCCACACTGCGCGCTGACCTCGACATTGCCAGCGGACTCGCCAACGGGCGAGAAGACGCCCTCCAAGACGTTCGCGACGCCGCACGCGGCGTCTACGCAGGCCTGCTGGCAGCCGTTGACGACCTGCCCGCGCTGCTCGCCAAGAGCCCGGCAGCGACCGCGGACAAGGTGACGGCCGCCCTCACAGGCCCGCTCGCGGCAACACGGGACCTCGTCCACCGTGCCGACGGCTACACCGGCCTCAACCAGCGCGACATGGTCTACCCCGACATCACCGCCGAGCTGGACAGCCACCACTGGTCCGAGCAGCCCGGCTCCACCGCTGATGCCAACCCGTCGGTGCGACACGAGCGGGGCTGGCTGCGGACCTTCCACCGCGGCGCCCACGTGCTGAACCTGTGGTTCACCAGCCCCACCTCCCTGGCCGCGGCCGCGCTCAGCGGCCGAGGCCCTCTGCGCGACACCCGCGAGGTCAAAGCCGCCATCACCTCCCGCGACACCCCCGGCCCGCTGCACGTCCCGTTCCAGTGGCCCCGGGGGAAGGACACCGCTACCACCAACGACATGACCTGGGAGGAGGCAACCTCCTACCTGCACACCTACGGCTTCACCCTCACCGCCAGCAGCCTCTGCGACGCCAACGGCGTCCCGGATCCCGACTCCGACGGCGGCAGGCAGGTGCACACCTGGATCAAGCCCGACGCCCGCCGCACCGCGCCGGTATCCGTCCGCCTCTACGAACGCGCCGCTGATCGTCCGGTCGCCTGGTACTGGGCTGGCCGCATCAGCTGCCTTCCGCAGCTCTACCGCATCTGCGTCCGCTGACCCGACTGCAAGCCGTCCACCCACCAACCAGGAGCCAACTGTGTCGGAGAACTGGAACACCCGCCCACGCTGGATCACCCCTCACGATGCCAGCCGCTGCTACGTGCTCTACGACAACGTCGACTGCAACATCCCCCGCTGGGGCACCGAGAGCGAGCACGGCGCCTGGGCGTGGGCTCGCGGACTGCTCGTGGAACTGCACCGCCGCCTCGGCGGCACCCTGGTGTCGCTGCACTACGAAGAACTACTCGCCCGTCACCCGCACGACCCACTCACCGCGCCGCCGCACCTTCCAGTCGGCAACCACGTCACCGCCCGCCTGCGCACCGGCGACGGTCACTCGCTCACCATCGTCTCCCGCGCGGAATGGGCACCCCACGGTCCTCGTGGCGACCACTGGGAACTCACGATCGACGGCGAGACCCCCTCGCACCCCGACGACCCGGCCCTCCACGGCCTTCACCGCTACCCGCCGACGCTGCCCTTCCTGGCACTCCAGGTGTACATGCACCTCCACCGCCGCGATGCCAGGCCAACCACACAAGACCAGGAGCCAACCCCGTCACACCCGTGAACGGAGAACACCCGCACCGTCACCTCAGCCATGAGGGGGCAAGCGCTCCAGCTAATACCACGCCCCGTGGGCTCACCGCTCCGCCGCGCCCGCACAGTGGTCTGCTCTCGCACGCTCGCCCATCGCTCCAGCCCTCCCGAGCAGACCGGACCCGCCCACTCTCACGCCGTCCCACTGTGCCGCGCTGACGGGGAACGCATCCTGCGGATGTTCGCAGCGCATCCTGATAAGACAGTCGTTGTCGTCGCCGCCCGGAGGGCAACGGGCGTGTGTCCTGACGTTCGGCGGCGGGCATTTGCGGCGCGACCTTCACCGCCCCGGCCTGCAGATGGCGGTGCTGGCCCACCCGGCTGGCGCAGTGGGCTTCGCCGGATTGCACTGGTGCGTCGGCTCCGACCGCCGTCGCTCGCCGTGCGACGTTGAGCCCGCACGATGAGCATGTCGATCCGCCGCATCGGCGCTCTCCAGCAAATCGGCCGTCCGCCGACCGGATGCAGGCCTCCCGTCCGCGCATTCGTGGACTCCTCCAGGCCAGCACGCCGGGGTGGGGTTCGCGGCGATGAACACGGCCCGATCAGCGCGGGTGACAGTCCTCGCTGCGCTGCGGGCCACCCGCCCCGACCAGCCGCAACCCCCGCCGCCCCTCCGGGCCCCGCCCCGGCGCGCTGCGCACAGCGCGTCCACACACCGCGACGGGCGGAGGCACAGACCATGATCGACACCTCGCATCGGATGAAACTCACCGCTGCTTCCGGGGCGCTGCTGCACGACGTGCGATTCGCTACGGCCGATGAACTCGACGGCTATGAGGGTCGACGCCTCTTCGGCATCGACCCGCCCGCCAGCGATCTCGCCGCCTGCCATTGTGGCTGGACCCACAACGCAGTCGACCTGATCGCCGCCGCAGGCAGCCACCTCCGGCGTGACCCCAGCTTGCCGGTCCACCACGTCGGGGCGCACACCGCGATCGGTACCCGACACCGCAACGCCGACAGTTTCGGCTCCGCCGTGGACTTCCACCGGAGTTGCCGCGTTCGCCGTGGCCGACGGCATCGGCAGCCTCCCGGACGCAGCGAAAGCCGCCGCGGTCGCGGTGACCACGGCGTTGTCAGCCGCGCTCGCGGCCTGTGAAACCGGGCGGTCACCGGCATGGCGGCCGCGCGGGACGCACTCGAACGCCACGACCTGTCAACGGGGACACCGTCATGGTTCTGGCGGTCAGCCGCCCGCGTACCTCGGGCCTGGGCATCACCTGGGACCTCGTCTGGGTCGGCGACTGCCAGGCATGGTTGGTCGACGACAACCAGTTGACGCCGCTGACAACGCCGCACACCCAAGGACAGTGGATGCGGGACCTTGGGATGCCCGAGAACGTCGCCGCAGGATCGGACAACATCGTGCTCACGACGGTCGGAACCGCCGACCCCTCTGAATTCGGGACCACCACGACCACCACCGCGAGCGGGCGGCTCGCGCTGACCAGCGACGGTGTCGGCATGACGCTGAAGCCCGCTGAACTGCTCGAGACGCTCTCCCAGATCGACAGCCCGCAACGCTGCGCGCAGCGCCTCGTCGAGCTCGGCGCCGCCCACCCGACGGCCGACAACTCCACCGCGCTCGTCATCGACACCCGCGCCTGACCTGGCTGCCCACGCTACGGCGTCCGTCGGACAGCGATCGTCCGGGGCGCATCGCCAGAGTTCCGCAGCGCCTCGGCGGGCGTGCACGCCTGCAGGGCGCTCGCGTTCGAGGTGGCCTGTTGGAAGAACACGCGGTGACCCGGCAACACGCACCACAACCGCCCGCCCCGGCTGCCTAAGTCACGATCGCCGTGGGCCGGCACGCCGCCGATACCGGATAACGACTCCAGGCGTCTCAGTCCTGTTCCGCTGTGGGGGACCGCTCGCCGCGCGTTGGCGGCCGGTCGCAGCCGGGCGCGCTGCCACCAAACCGCTGCTCGGCGTCGGCGATCACCTCGGGGGTGAGCCCTACCAGCGCGAGCGCGTGATCGACATCGGCGCCGAGCGCGGCCACGACCGCCTCGACCCGCGACCTCAACGCGGCAGGTCGGGTCTCCAAACACTCCACGTCGCGGACCCTCAGGCCCGCTGCCCGCGCGGTCTGCTTGATCGACATCCCCGCGCGGAGCCGCGCCTCCCGCAGGTACGCGTTCAACGGCCACGCGGCATCAGCTGGCTCGTGAATTTCGTGATGAGTCGTTGTCGTCATATAGCGAGTATCTCTCCGCCATGTCACCGGCGATGTAAACCACGATTCCGAGGGGCCAAGTGTCGCCGGTCAGGAGGACAGTTCCGAGCCAGCCATCGAGCCACGCGAGCACCAGCGCGACCAGGTCGATCGCTGGCGCGGTCGACTCCCGGGGCTCCGTACTGCGCTCTCGGCCGGGGCGCCGACATGGCAGGTCACCGCGTTGGACGCGGCATGGCGGGGTGTCGAGCCGCGTTGTCTGGCATCACCCGAATGGCCCAAAGTCGGATGCGGGGCGACGGTGTCCTCATGGGACAGTCGCCGCCGTCGGCGCCACCGATGCCGGCCACTCCGGCCCGTGCCGGTTGCGCCGCGGGTGAGGTGTGACGCGGATGGCGGTGCTCGGGCCCCCGGTGGGGTTGGCCCTGGCTCGCTCGCTTGGGCGGCTGCCTGCGCCTGACCCGGCGCGGCTGGCACTCGAACCAAAATTCGATGGCTGGCGCGGGGCTCTATTCGCGATGGCGGGGGTGCTGCAGTCGCGCCGGGACAACGATCTCGCGGCGCGGTTCCCGGAGATCATCCGCGCGGGGGCTGGGCTGGGAGACGTCGTGCTCGACGGGGAGATCGTCGCCCTGCGCGAGGGCCGGTTGGACTTCGGATCGCTCACCGTGGCCCCGGCCCGGCGAGCGGACTTGGGCGTGGTGATCTACTACGTCGCCTTCGACGTGCTCGCCGTCGGCGAGGACGATCTGCGCGTCCTGCCCTACGGCGACCGCCGCGCCCGACTGGAGGAACTGTTCGCCGGGGCCGCTCCGCCGTTGCAGCTGGCCCCGAGCGTGCGCGGCATGGCCGAGGCTCTGGCGTGGATGGAGCCCGAGCAGGCGGTCGTCGGTATCGAGGGCGTGATCATCAAGGATGTGCGCCGCCCGTATCGGCCCGGTCGGACCGGGGACTGGCTGAAGGTGCGGCAGACGAGGCTGGTCGACGCGGTGGTGATCGGTGTGACGGGCTCGCTCGCGCGTCCTCTGGAGTTGGTGCTCGCCCGCCCTGATGAGAGCGGCGAGCGGCGGTGGATCGGACTGTCGCAGCCGTTGCCGCCGAAGCTGCGCGATCAGGCCGGACAGCATGTGAGGTCGACGGGGGAATCGCCGCGGCGGGTGTCCGGCGGCGGATTCGGCCAGCCGAGCACCGAGTACCTGCCGGTCCACGCCGACCCTGGTGGTCGAGGTCCAGGCCGAGGCGAGCGTGCAGAACTTCACCTCCCGGCTCCGCCCGCGCGTGCATCGGCTCCGCCCCGCCCCGACCCGACCGTCGAGGATCTCGGTTGACGCCCTCGCAATGAGTCGTTCCGGCTGGTCGCTTCGGCGAGCCTGTACGCCTTGATCGCGCAGGTGCCAGGACGCGCTTACCCGGCCAGCTCAAGGTAGGTCGCCGTAAGGTACATCGGCTGCGATACCCGCCAGCGGCCAGGGCCGGCAGTGTGCGCTCGTGCTCTCGAACTGCGAGTCCGTGCCGCGACTGATGGTCCACATTGGACTCTTAAGCGCCGCCATCGAGACGCACAGTCGGTTCGAGCTGATTGCAAATACAAGTCGGACAGCAAGTCGTCAAGAACGTACCCGGTGAGTAACGGTTCAGTCCATCGCCCGCTCAGGCGCCACGGCCAGGACGGGCCACACGCAGAATTGTCGATGCACAACGCGGCAGATGAGGCCACGCCTGCCCCGCTCCGATCGCTAGGGCGCTGGCGACCGTGAACATGCCCACGTCCCAGGCCACGCCGGCGAGGCCGACAACATCGACGAGCAGGATCGCAGCGGCGACCGACACGAATCCAACCGCGACGCAAAAGGCAACCAGCGCAGCCAACTTGGTCAAGCGGGAAGCTTGCATTCAGCTCATTCCTTGGACTGGACGGTGGTCGCGTAGCAACCAACAGTATCCCCGTGGTGCTCGGGCATCTCGACCGACCTGCCTCGCTGCCGCGACGTTCACCAGCCATGCCGATGTAGACAATCAAACCGCTTCGGGTGTGCTCGCGGGCGCGGGGCTCTTGGCCTTCCGGCAGGCCGAGCTCGACCACGGTCCCGTTCTTGGGACTGCGCTCGCGCATCGTGGGGTTAGACCGTGTGCCACCTTGCCGGTGTGTTCCCGCGCAGAGTTCGGATGCGGTGGTGCAGTTCGGTGTGCGCGGCGTTGTCGCCGGTGGCGGCGCGGCGTAGGTAGCTGCCGAGGGTGTGCAGGTCGCGGATGGCGACGAGGGTGGTCAGCCCTGGCCACGTGCGAGGGTCGTGGCCGTATGCGTGGGTGAACGCGTCGAGGTGCTGCGCGGGGCGGCCGAAGCGGAGGTTGCCCTGGATCGTGTTGGCGAGGTCGAGTTCGCGGGGTCCGGTGGAGGTTTCATCCCAGTCGCCCAGGAGTGTGCCGTTGGGGGTGCGGATGAGGTTGCCGGGGTAGGCATCGGCATGGATGAGGCCGGATCCGAGTGCGCTCTGCAGGTGCTGGTAGTCGTCGAGGAGTGTGTGGGCGCGGTCGGTGAGCCAGTCTCGGCCGTCGGAGTCGAGGACGGCGTCCGCGGTGGTGGCGAGCGTGGCGAGCAGGTCATTGAGCGGCCGGTACTCGTGCAGCGTCACGGGCGGGTGGGGGAGTTGGTGCAGGACCCGAAGGAGGTGCCCGAGGACGGCCGGTTCCGTGGGCTGGTCGACGGTGGGGTAGTAGCTCCAGAAGGTGATCAGCGCCGACCCGGTCACGTGTGGCGCGTTGAGAGGCTCGGGGGCGGGGAAGTCGTGGCCGCGCAACCAGCGGGTGATGGCAACCGCGGTGTGGGCGCGCTCGGCGGCCGTCGCGGGGGAGAGCCGGGCGACTGCGTCGGCGTGGGGCAGCAGGTACACGCTGGTCGCGTGGTGGTGCAGGAGACGGGCGTCGCGGTGGTCGAGTCCGGCGGCGGTCGCGGCGTCGATGAGGGCGGGCGGGAGAGGGATGGGGATGCTGCTCACCGCGTCGAGGCTAGCGCCGTGGTGAGCGGGTCGACGAACGTGGTGATCCGCTTCCGCAGCGCAGTCTCGGTCGGTGCGGTGGCCGCGGCGAGCATCCGGCGAGTGCGGCCCAGGGCGATCCCGAACTGGCGGATGCGTAGCCCGGGCGGCAGGGCCAGGACGGGGCCGAGCGCGTCGGCAGCGGCGCGGTGATCGTGGTCGGCGAGGTGCGCGTTGGCGAGGTCGACCCGGGCGAGGGCCTCGTCGCCGTAGGAGCGCGCGGCCGGGTCACCGGTCTCGTAGGCGGTGATGGCGGCCTCGGCGTGCACCCGGGCCCGGGTGTGGTCGCCGAGCAGGCCGTGCACCGAGCCCAGGTAGTAGTCGACCTTGGCCGCGGGGAAGTCGAACAGACCGCCCAAGTCAGTGATGTCGTCGCGGTCGTCGGCGCCGTCGCGAATCGTCTCGATCGCGCGGAGCGCTTGCGCGGCGGCCCCGGTGTCACCGGTGCGGGCGGCGGCGCGGGCGGTGATGGCCGCCAGGCGGATCCGCGAGCGCGCCGAGGCGGCGTGCTGCGCGCCTCGCGCGGCGATGTCCACGGCCATGCGCGGGTTCAGTGACCACTCGTGGATGAGCGCGACCGATCCACGGGTCCAGGCGTGCAGGGCGTCGTGGTCGGCGGCGGTGGCGCAGTCGGCGGCGGTGGCCAGCCTGGTGAGCGCCGCGCGGTGGTCGCCTTGGTTCTGAGCGGCATGGGCCAGCAGCAGGCACGTCGTGCCCGCGAGCACGTACAGGTCGCGGGTGTGGTGTGGGGCTTGGCGGCCGGCGAGTAGGTCGGTGATGGTGTCACGGGCGGCCAGCAGGTCCGGCAGCACTCGATCGACGGGTTCGTGCACGTAGTCCACTGCCAGGGCGCTGATCCGCCAGTACAACTGCTCGACCTGGCCGCTGTGAAGGTTGCTGGCCCGCGCGAGCATGGCCAACCGGTCATCGCCGTCGCCATACGAGGCGAACCGCGAGTCGAGGCGCCCGATGTCACCCTGGTCGCCGAGAACCTCGCGCAGGTCCGCCACCGTGACCTCGAGGGTCTTGGCCAACTCCGACATCGTCTTCGGCCGCGGCGTGCTGTTCCCAGCCTCCCACCTCTGCACCGTGGTTCGTTCGACGCCCAGTTCGGCGGCCAACTTCTCCTGGCTCAGGCCGCGGCGCAGACGCAGATCGGCGAGCGTGATCCCCATAGCCGACATTGTGGCGGGCCGCCGCCGCGAAATGCGGCGTATGCGCGGCCGAAACGCGTCAGGAACGCCGTGGTCACCCATTCGCGGTAACGACAGACTGTTGTCCGTCACATCGGCGCTGGCAGTGCCCCGTCTGGACCCCATCGTCCGGGCGAACCGACAACACATGTCGGCGCCGACGTGTGCATCCGGGTCGAACTCGAACGGATGCACCCGATGGGCCGCGAGACCTGCCGATTAGACGCGTCGGTTGTCGCATGCGAAGTGGCCCATCGCCGCCTCGGGACGCGCCTCCCCCAGGGGCGTCCCGAGGCGGACCCACATTCCCAACGCGCGATTGGTGGTGGATTTGTCGTGCCCGTGAATCGAATCGCGACAGCACGGGGCCGCCGCTGGCGTCTCGCTGGGTCGGCGCTGTGACGCGCCGGATGACGCCGATGACGGCAACAGCGGTGCCGCCACGACCGCGCGAGCACCCGTACGCGGTGACCGGCGCTGCACCCACCCCGACCACCCCTGCCCGTCGCGTTCTCGACTTGTCGGAGTCCCGCATGCCTTTGCATTCCCGGCTCGGCCCCCTCCCGCCGTCCACTCCCGAGTCCGCCGATCCCCGGGACGCGGTGCTGGCGGAGCTGCTTGCCCGTGCCCATGTCCAGCTGCAGCCCGCAGTATGGGTCGACGGCGACGTCGAGCAGCGGGAGGCGGCGTTGACCGCGTGGTTCGCCGCGCGCCTGGCACAGGCCCGCGCCAACGGCCAGGTCCTGGTCGCCACCGATCCAAACGACGAGCGGGTACTCGGAGTCGCGGTTCTTCTGGAGCGCCAAGGCACCGACTTCCTCGCCCTCCCAGACATGGACACCTCGCTGCTGAAGTCGGCGACCGTGACCAGGCTCGCCGCGCTCGACGAGCAAATCGAACGCACGGTGCCCTGCGATCCGCACCTGCACCTGCACCTGCACCTGCTCGCGGTCGCCGTGCGCCCGACCCACGACGACGTCGGGCTGTCGCTGCTCGACCAGGTGCACCGCTACGCCGACCAGTGGCAACTGCCCGTGCACACGGTGGCCTGGGACTCGCGGACCGTGGCGACCCACACCCGGCACGGCTGGTGCTCGCGCGACGACGTCGCGCTTCCGGCGCCTGGCGGGCCGCCGGTAGTCCCGATGTTGCGCCAGCCGGCCAGGACCTCGCTCCTTTCGGATATCGCGGCGCGGGCCACTCGGGGAGCGGGCACGGCATGAGGGGGCGGTGGATGCGAGCGGTCGTGGCGGCGGTCCTGGCCGTGCTGGCGGCCAGTGCGGGAGGCGCCGTGATGCGGCCCTCGGCAGTTGTGCCCGGCGACCAGCCGGGCACGTGGTTGGGGTCGTGGCCGGCGTCGTGGTCGTCGCGCGGCGTGTTGGCCTCGTCGACCGGGTTGATCGAACGCGCGGTCGCGGCGTGGCGGCAGGCGCCGGATCCGACATCGCGTCCTGTAGGGGATCCCCGGGTCCTTTACGCCGACCGCTCCACCCCGGGCACGGTCAACCTTGTCTCGGTGGTGCTGGCGGCGGGACGACAGGTGGCGTGGGTGAGCACACCCACCACCACCGGCGCCCCCGCAGTGCAAGACCCGCTGCTGCTTCGCGCGGTCACGACGGTGACGGACGACGCCTGGGGGATCGGGTTCGTCGCGACCGCCCCACTTCCTGGCGACGCGGCGATCCGCGGCGGAGGAGCGGTGAGCATCGTGCTCGCCGCGCCGGATACCCGATCCTGGCTGGTGTCCTCGGCCCTGGACATGGGCCTGGTCGACACCGACGCGGGAGAAGAGGTCGCGACGCGTGTCGTCCAGTCGGGGGTCGCGGCGTGGAATTCCACTGTGCACAGTCGACGCGGCGAGGCCACCCACGTCGATCCGGTCGCCGCCGGTACTCGCGATCCGGCGACACTGACGGTGACGGTGACCGCGACCGGAACGGGCCCGCAGGTCAGCGACGGCAGCCCGGGGGATTGGGTGATCACCGGGACCGGCTGGCTCGGCGTTGTCGGCGAAGGCCACCAGGTGGACACCGCCATGTCCACCCTGCCCGCAACCCTGCGCGCGCAGCTGGCGATCACCGGCGAGCCCCTGACCATCGACGGAAACGGTCGCCTCAGCGGCGTCCCGGCCACCGCGAACCCGGGCAACCGGGTCGTGCTGGCGGGCCCGGACGGCGTACGGATCAACCTCGGACACCTCGCCGGTGACCCGGCCATGGGTTGGGTGCTGGCCCGCGCGGTCCCGGCCGCGACCACCGGCCCGGCACTGCTGTGGACCGGCCACCGGTGACCTCCACCCTCATGCCCACCCGCCCCGCACTCAGACACCCCCGGCTCGCCGTCCGGCGCGGCGGCGCCCGTGACGAACGGGTGGGCACCGAGCGGCGGGGTGCGGTCACCGGCGGATCCGCTGCAGGACACCAAGATCATTCAGGCCCTGACCCCGCCCGCACCGCGCCGCGCACCGGCGACGCTGGTCGACGACGCGTGGTACCGCGCCGTCGACGACTTCACCGGCCGCCCGCGCCTCACCGGGGACCGCTTCGACCTGCTGATGGCTTCGGCCTGGATGGGTGTGCTGCTGTCCACCGGCCGTGTCGACATCGCCGCCGACCCCGCCCGCCACAAGCCGGTCCTGGACCTGCACGACCGGATCCACGCCGACACCTCGATGCGGTCGGTGCGCGGCTGGCTGCTGGCTGCTGGCGCTGGCACCCGGCAGCAGTGCGGAGGTGACCCGACGGCTCGTCGAAATCGGCGCCGCGAGGCGTCGGCGGCGCATCCCTGGTCTCGGGTCAGGCTGTGCCGTGCCGGTCGATCCCAACCGGGCAGCCGCCCGCAGCCAGGCTTTCCGGCGCACTGGACCGCGGTGCCCCACTGCACGGCGAGGACCTGTTGCTGTGGGGGCTGATCCACGGCGTGGACCTGGCCCGCGCGGTTCTACCCGATCACCACCACCTCGCTGTGGCGCTGCCGGCCCGCAGCGCCGCCCGGGTCGCCGCACCCCGCCCGTTCTGACCCCTACACCCCGTCGTATGAGGGAGAACCACGCTGATGTCAACCCTGCACGCTCGGCCCGACACGGCCACGGCCGTGGCCGCCACCCGCTTGGGCGCGCCGATGATCGCGTTCGCGGTCGCCAGCTCGGCGACACCGCTGACGGTGGCGGTCGCGCTGGTGCCCACCGCCGTGGCGACCACGAGGCAGACCGCGATGGCCGCGGCGTTTCTCGTCGTAGGCGCCATGTTGGTGCTGTTCGCGCCAGGGTTCGTCGCGATGGCCGCCATCGACGGCGACCTCGCCGGTGTCGCAGTGTGGCTGGACATGACCGGCCCCGCACCCGCCGAACCGGCCCTCGACGCCCGCAACCACACCGTGTACCTGTACGCGGGCAGCTCGGCCGCCGTCGCCTTTTGCACGACCGCCGGATGGCGCACCAGCGCACCACTCCAACTGCCCCCGAGTGGGCCATCAATGTGGTCCATGATCAGGCCGCTGGCCCGCGCCACCCAGCCCACCGAAAGCCAGATCGCGTGAACCACCACCACGTCTTCCCCAAAGGTCACCGCTGCCGCATCTACACCCACGACGCGGGCCGCATCAACTGCGCACACGGTTTCACCGAGCGACTCGCCCGCCTGCACGCTGCACCGAACCCAGCACGCGAGCCCTACGACGCCAGCGCGCACCGTGTGCTGCGCATGGCCGCGGACAAGGACATCGTCCACAAGCACTTCGTTCTGCAGCACCGGCTTCGTCGCCTCGGTCCCCGCGAAATTGACGCCGCGCGCCGACTGCACAACTGCGGCTACCTCGACCGCGTTCACCCGGTCGCGGCGGGCGACGACCACACCCAACACCTGATCACCCTCACCGAACGCGGGCTGGCTCTGCTCGCCTGGTTCGCCCAACAGCACGCCATCATCCCGGTCGTCGACACTGATAAAGCCGCCGCCTGCGAGTTCGAGAGTCGATCAGCGTGATCTCGGAGTCAGCACTGAGATGTCGGTAGAACAATTACGCGCCGAGGTGGCGCGCTTGCGTGATTTGGTTCCACTCGAACTGGCAAAGCAGATTCACACCGAACTGGAAACCGCGGTGGTACCGGCGCTGGCTCCGCTGGCGTATGAGACGCAGAGCAACATCCTACTTCAGGCCGCGGGAATACTAGCCGAGCAGCGAACGCTGCTGTTCCATCTCATTCAGAATCTCAAAAATGCCCGCGAAGCGTTGGAGCTGTATCAGCACGAGATCTAGCCACGATCCCACGATGAGAAAGGTACTCGATAGTGTTATTGACCGTGTTCGCGCAGAACCTCAAGCGCGGTGGCCTGGACGAGACGGCCACCGGGTATGGGGACCGGTGGCCGAAACTGCTGGACCGATTCGACCGCGCCAGCCGACCGATAGACCTGTTGCTGTTGTCGGAAGCGTGGAGGTGGGATGAGCACAACCACAAACGCGTCGCCCGCGCTATGCACGACCTGGGGTTGACTGCGATGCCCTTGACACCCGGCCGATCCGGTAACGGCACGCTGATCCTCTACCGGGTGGAGACAATGGGACGGTGGGTCGGATGGGACACCGGCCACGTTAACGAGAACCTGCACGGCTTGGGCGTGGCGTTCTTCGACCTGGGGATGCCAGGCGGACCGCTGGCGGTGGCCTCGGCGCACTTTGATCCGTACCGGTATTACGGCCCTGCGGACGAGGCCAACATCATGGCCACCCGAGCAACCATGCGGACCAGCAACGCGTTGATCGTGGGTGACATCAACTTCCCGCCCGCCGATGGAGTGGAGCCGGACTACAGGGCGATGCGCCCGTACAACGCGGCATCGCGCACCGAACTGGTCGACCCCGGCGCCGGGATCGAGCCGACTCCGTACCGCGGCGTGGCATGGACGTTGATGCGGAACGGGTTCACGGATGTCGCTGCGGAGATGGCTAAGCGCACCGGGGACAAGTCCTACTTGGCGCACACCGCGCGCATGGACCGGGTCGATCAGGCGTGGGCGACCAAGCCGGTGACTTCGGCCGTCCGGGACTGCACTCGCCATCCCGACCCGGACGACGCCAGCGACCATGACGGGATCGAGGTCACGATCGACACGGATTTGATCGACACGAGCAATGTGCGGGAATTCGTATAGGTTGGAAACACGGCGAGCCCTCCCGGAATTTCCGGGCCTAACGCATATCGTTAGTAGATGAACCTGCTCTAACGAGACGGCTATTAGCACTCACGGACTCCGGGGCGGCCTCGTCGTCAACCACGCGGTCCAGGCTGACCACGGTGCCGCGGGCACGTGCACCCAACGGGCTTTTCGATAGTCAGGGGATTTCCCGGGGTTCACGACTGCGTGTGGAGCAGGGTGGCTCGGTGGTGCCAGGCGAGGTGGAGGGCGGCTGCGGCTCCAGGGGAGAGTTGGCCGAGTTCGCGGAGTCGGAGCAGGGTGTTGGCCTCGAACGGGAACGCGTGGGCGGGGACGGTGCCTTCGGCGTTGCTGTTGACGGCGGCACCGAATAGGTCGTCGTAGAGGTCGGGGTCGATGACGGCGACGGTGAGGATGTCCCCGCACAGGGTGAGCGCGTCGAGGGTGACACCGAGGCACCAAACGCGGATGTGTCCGTCGGCCAAGGCTGTGTCCATCGTGATGAACGGTTCGAGTTGGTCGTAGTGGATCGGGCGTCCGCTGCCGTCGTATTCGTCGTGGCCGAGGAGTTCTTCGGCGTACTCGCGTTGGATGTTGCGCCAGAGACTGAAGTCGGCGTCGACTGCGGCGGGCACGTAGCTGGAGGGTTGGAAGATTCCGGCTGGCAACAGGTGGGCCATGCCGCCTCCCCCTGCCACGCGTGTGCCGTCGCGTTGGTGCAGAACGACTCTGGGTGAGTCGCCGCCGCGGATGGTGAGCGTGCCGATCGCGCCCATGAGTGGCCTGCGGGACAGGTCTGCGGGGTCGCCGATGAGTTTGCGGAATGCCAGCCGACGCCAGGACCCCTTGCTGGCAAGTGAGTCTTGGTCGGTGGTGCCGAGGTGGTGCAGGGCGGTCTCGTGGGCGAGGGCTTCGTTGATGTCGATGGAGTCGAAGAATCCCATCTGCCCGAATTGCATCCGCAGCGTCGGGTGAGCCCAGTCGAGGCCGAGTAGCCGGAAACAGAGCCGGTTCTCGAAGAGTCTCGGCGTGGCAAGGTCGCGGACGGCGTGGTGGTATCGGCGGTAGCGGGCTTCGGTCGACGCGAGCGGCCGGGTGGCGGCGGTTTCCCGTTCGTCGCCGACGATGACCGGCTCGAACGCGCTGGTGTCCAGTTCGAGTGCGACGCGGCCGATGGGGACCGGCTGCTCGGGAATCCACGAGGGGTGGGCGATGACACCGGTGGCTTCCAGGCCGGGGACCTGGTGGTCGGGGTAGAGCTGTTGGGCCAGCACGGCCAGGCCGTGCCGGTGGGCGTTGAGCCCGGTCCGAACGTGGCGCCACTGGCGCTGATCATCATGGACACGCGGTTCGAGGCGGCCAGGTACAGCCACCAGGGTGAGCAGTTCGTGTGAACTGGTGGCGGGGATGGGCGCGGCTCGGCGCACTCGGCGGAACCCGAGTTCATCGACTGCGACGTCGAAGTACTCGGCCAGCAGGCGACGGTAGAACGGTTGAGGCAGGGCGACTTCGCCGCGTTCCCAGCGGCCGACGGTCTTCTTGGTGATCTGTGGGTGCTTCGCGTGTTTGCTCGCGGCGAGGTCGTTGAGTTCCTGGGCGAGGTCCTGTTGGGCGAGCCCCGCGTCTTCTCGGAGCCGGATTAGGGCCGCATTGGGAATGCGGGCGTCGACACGCTGCACCATGCGCACACGGTAGACGCTCAACCACGCTCCGTCCCGGTTTGTCCTCTGAATGTCCCCTTTTTGGGGCCAGGGTGGGTTCCGGGCGTGGTCGTTTCCGATGGTACGGGCTGGTGGACTCACTCTGTCGCAGTTTTACCAGCCTGAAGGGCCGCGGCCGTCTCGCCAGCTTGTTGACGCTCCGACCATGCCGCACCCGGTCTGGGTTGAGCAGTAGCGGCCAAGGCATCGCTTGTCCGCAGTCGATATCGGAGGTGAAGTTGTTGATTGATCATCAGCAGCGCGGCACCCGGACGGTGTTGGTCACCGGTGCAGCCGGTCTGATCGGCGTGCCGGTTCTCAGGTGCTTGCGCCGCAACGGATTTCGTGTCGTCGCGGTCGATGACGGCAGCGCTGGGACGCTGGGCAGGCTGGGGGAGTTCACTGGGTGCCTGGATGTCGCCATCCGGGTGGTCGACATCCGTCACCGTGACGAGCTCGCCCGATTGGTCGCTGCCACCCGGCCGTGGGCCGTGATCCATTTGGCTGCTCGGCACTTCATCCCCGACTGCGAGCGCGAGCCCGGACAGACCTTGGCCGTCAACGTCATCGGCACCCAGAACCTGCTCGACGCCTGCGCCGCCCATCCACCGGCGCGGTTCGTGTTCGCTTCCACGGCCGACGTGTACGCCGCGGATCTCCGTGCACACAGCGAGGACGACCCGATCGGCCCTCTGGGCGTCTACGGCTGCTCCAAGCTGCTCGGCGAGCGGCTGCTGCGCGACCAGGCCCACCGGCTGCCCGGATGCGCCGTCGTGATCGCCCGGCTGTTCAACGTCTACGGCCCCGGCGACCCCAATCCGCACCTGCTGCCGGAGGTGATTCGCCAACTCCAGCACGCAGCGGTGCTGCGTCTGGGTGACCTGGAGTCCGCCCGCGACTTCGTCTACGTCGATGACGTCGCCGAGGCGTTGGTCGCGCTGCTCGACACCGGGCACTCGGGGGTGTTCAACGTCGGCACCGGGCACGCGGTGTCCGGCCGCGAGTTGGTCGGCCTGGTCGCCGACACGATCGGCCAGAAGATCAGTGTTGAGCTGGACCCCGAACGGCTGCGCCGCCGGGTCCGGCCGGTGCTGTACGCCGTCCCGGATCGGCTACGGCAGGTCCTGCCGTGGTGGCCCCACACAACGCTGCGCGGCGGCGTCGCGCTCACCCTCGCCGACGGCACGGCCACGACCGAAGCGAGGGCGTCATGACAACGACATCAACACTGACATCGACGGTGACACCGTCGTTGATGTTCCTGCTGGACTCCCCGAACATCTGGCGCGGCCAGGCCCTGGCGGGCACACCGGCCCGCGTGCTGGCCCTGGCCGAGCACAGCCACCGTGCGGGCGCGAAGGTGACGCTGGTGCTATGCGACCGGGGCGCCGACTACGGCACCGAGCAGCACTGGCCGATGGACACGGTGCTGGTGCACCCTGCCGACTTCTACACCCCGCCCGCCCTGGTGACGGTTCTCGGTGAGCCGTCGGTGGACTTCCTGCTGTTGTGTGAGGCCGAATCGCTGGCCGCCCGGGGCCGCGACCTGGCGCGGCGACTCGGTGCCCGGCTGGTCTACGACGTCCACGACGACGAGTCCGCGGTCGCGGCCAGTCTCGGTGAACCCGCCGATGTCGTCGAGGAATACCGCACCACCCAGCGGGTCGCGCTGGCCGGCGCGGATCACGTCATCGTGTCCACCCGCAACGAGGCCACCCTCGCCGCCAGCGCGAGCGTTCCCGCCGAGCGGACCGCGATGCTGCCCAACGGCGCCGACCCGACACAGCGAACCTGCTGGGGACCCGACCCGGACGCCGGCACGTTGGTGTTCCTGGGCAACCTGTTCTACGAACCCAACGCGCGGGCACTCGCGTCGATCCGCAGCACGATCCTGCCCGCCCTGCACGCGGCCGGAACCGATGTCCGCGTCCGTGTCGTCGGTCGTGGCCCGGCCGCGCTGACCCGGCCAGCCGAGGGGATCGAGTTCACCGGCCGCGTGGACACCATCGACGAGGCGCTGCGTGGGGCGTCGCTTGCGCTGGCTCCGTTGGAGGCTGGTTCCGGCGCCAAGATGAAGGTGCTGGACTACCTCGCGGCCGGGCTTCCCGTGCTGGGCACCAGCGAAGCCGTCACCGGCCTCCCGCTGGATCATCCCGGGGTGCTGGTCGACGACGACCTGCACGCGTGGCCGTCGCTGATCACCACACTGCTGCGCGACCCGGGCGCGCTGCGCGAGGTCGGCCAGGCGGGTCGGGAGTGCGTCGAGCGGGGGCTGTCCTGGCAGCAGATCGGCACCGACCTGCTCAGGAACACCCACACCTGGCTGGCCGCCACCTCGACCACACCGCCGCTGGGCCTTGTGGGCGGGGTGTCCGGTCCGCGGTGGCTGGCCGAACACGCCGGACACAACGCCTTGGGCGACCCGGACACCACCAGCCCGGGGCACCCGCGCTGGCTGCGCGAATCGTCACCAACTGCGTCGAGGAAGGGGTAGCCCGATGGACACTCGGAACTATGACCTCGCGGTGGGCGCGTGCTCGATCAGCGCCGACACCGCCGTCCACGCGGCTATGGACCACTACCTCGCCAGTGTCGCCACCGCGCAGCCGGGAAAGGCCGACGTCGAGGTGAGCGTCCGCGTCGACCCAGCCGCTGTCGCGGCGACACGGCAGACATGGGCCAGCGTGCCCCCGAGCGAAATGCGCCGCAGCCACCCGGGTCACCGCTACCGGGCCTGGGCCACCGACAAGAGCGCCACCGTGCTGCTTCCCGCCCGGACAAGCGACCACACGATCACCGTCGACGGCCACCACATCCTCGTGCACGCGCAGCGGGCCGAGGTGGCGGCGACTGTTGGTGTCCGTATCGTGCGGCAACTGATCATGCGCGGCGGCGAAAACCGGGGCGGACGGGCCGTGCACGCCGCCGCGGTCGACCTCGACGGCACCGGGATCCTCATCGGCGGCTACCCCGGCGCGGGCAAATCCTCCGTGGTGACCCGCCTGCTCGAAACCCACCACGCGCGCCCTGTCTCCAACGACCGCACAGTCCTGATCCCAGGAGAGCCGGGTTGGCGCGCGGTCGGTGTGCCGCTGGCGTGGCGGTTCACCCCCGAGGGCCTGCACGCCTCACATGGCCTGGCCACCAGCATCAGCCGAGGAACCCCGCAGCGCGGCCACCGCCTGATCGACGGCAAGATCGAGCTGACCCCGCACGA
Source organism: Alloactinosynnema sp. L-07 (assembly GCF_900070365.1). Taxonomy (NCBI): domain Bacteria; kingdom Bacillati; phylum Actinomycetota; class Actinomycetes; order Pseudonocardiales; family Pseudonocardiaceae; genus Alloactinosynnema; species Alloactinosynnema sp. L-07. Next base: position 1,990,651 of record NZ_LN850107.1, read on the forward strand.
GGTCGACGAGGCCCTCGCCTGCCGCGCCATGGCCACGACCATGATCGGCCGGCTGGTCATCCTCGCGCGGCTCCCCGATGACGCGGCCGGCCCACCGGACATCGGGTTCGTCCGCCAACGCCTGGACTTCGGCGTATCGGACTTCTTCGCCGAAGACTGGCTCGGAATCGCAGCGCACCTGCCCGGACGGCAAGCCACCGCGTCGCCGGTCGAGCAGGAGAACTGGTGGGCGCACCTCGCAGCGACCATGCCGACCCGGGTGCTGTCCTGGACTCACCCGTGCGAGCTGGACCGGGTCGCCGCCGCCGTCGCCGGAGCAGCCTCGGGCCACCGCTCGTGAGGGGCTGTGTGCTGGCAGGAGTGTGGGGAGCCGGGAAAACCTCGATCTACCAGCGCGTCCTGGCGCAACTGGCCGAGGGCGGCTGCCAGTCCCTGATCGCGATGCCCCAAGCCGCGACGATCACCACCCACACCTACACCCCCGGCAGCGGCGGCGATCACGCCACCGCGATCCTGTCCTGGCTGAACGCCCTGACCGACTTCCTCACCGACCTGGACCGCCGGTTCCAGAACAGCACGCTGCCCGGACACCGCTTCGCCCACGCCTGGACCCCGACAGCCGTCCTGGAAGGGCTCGGGTTCGACGTGCCCGTCTACGAGCCGCCCATCCACCGCGACACCCTGCTCGACCATGAACAACGGCTCGCCGCGATCGGCCTGCACCTGGTGGTGCTGCACGTTCCTGACGAGCTGATCCGAGGTCACTGCGTCGAAGGCACCCGCCGCCACCGTGGCGAGCGGTGGAGCGTCTACCTCGACCGGTTCGGCGCCGACGACGCCGCGAGAGCCGCGCACATCAGACGGGCACAGGACCGGCTGCTGGCCTGGGCGGACACCTCCCCAATGCCTGCGCACATCATCGACGTCGACAGGCAGGACTGGGACGACCTCGCCAGCCGGGTGGCCGAACTGATCACCGAACCCCTTGGGGCCACACATGACCAGCGCCATCGGAGCGAACCCACGCCCGCAACCTGCGCAGGTAGTCCTCCCGCATCGCGGTGTCCCTGACTCGGCTCCAGTAGTCCACCCCGGTCAGCAACTCCCACCCCGAGGCCACAGCCAGCCGCTGCGACCAACGATCCGGCCAAGCACCCGCCGACCGGTAGCCGTCAACGAACGCCTCCGCCCAGCCCGGCTGGCCATCGAACATCCACATCGCCGGCTTCACGAAGTCCATCACCGGATCCACCCACCGCAGATGCTCCATGTCCAGCAACATCAGAAACCGGCCATCCGGGTCGCACAGGATATTCGGCAAGTACAGGTCCAGGTGCGCGGTGCCCGCCCGCACCACCGGCGACACCTCCGTCGCCAGCTCGGCCAGCAACGTCAGGCCCGCTTCGATGACACCGTCGGACACGCCGGGGTCGTGGTCGCGGTAGGCGCTGTGCAGCAGCTCCACCCGCGCGTCGACAACGGCCGACCAGGTGCGCGGACCCGGGAACAGGCCGCTTGCCTGGTCACCAAACGCCGGAACAGGCACCTGGTGCAGCTGATTCAACGCCGCCCCGGTCGCCCGCATCACCTCCTCCACCGCGGTCGCCGAGACGGTGGCGGCGGCGTCCTGCGCGTCCTGGCCGCTGCGGTACTGCGACACGATGAGCAGGCGCCCGCCCGCCGCTGGGCTTGACCGAGTGACCCCGAGCACCCGCGGCACCGGCACACCGCACTCCCACACCCGCTGGTGCTCTGCGATCCGCCGCCGCACCACATCCCGATCACCGCACAGCAACACCTTGCCCACCAACGGACCGACCGCGGAGTCCAACACCCACGACGCGTGGCTGCGGCCCTTGCGCAGGACCGACACCGGGCGAACCGGGCCGGTGTCGGGCATCAGCTGTTCCACCGCCGTCGCGACACGTTCGGCCGTCGGTTCGTCTACACCCACAAGCTGCGACACTACGACTACCCACCGACACGAGAGGCACCCCCTCATGACCGTGACCACCGAGATCATCGCCAGGGCCGTGATCCGCCGCGACGGCCACCTCCTGCTGGCCCGCCAGATCGGCAAATCCTGGTACTTCCTGCCCGGCGGCCACATCGAACCCGGAGAACGAGTCGAACCCGCCCTCGTCCGGGAGATCGCCGAAGAACTCGGCACCGACGCCAAGATCGCCGGATTCGTCGGCGTCGTCGAACACGGCTACACCGAGGACGGCGCCACCCACCACGAACTCAACCTCGTCTTCGAGATCGCTCTGGCCCACGGCGACCCCACCAGCCAGGAAGACCACCTGGAATTCCACTGGCTCCCGCTGGCCAAACTCGCCGACACCGACATCCGGCCCACCACGCTCAAGAACGCCCTGATCGCCTTTGACGCCGACCGCACCCCATTCTGGCGCGGCTGGAACGGGTGAGCTCGTAGACCTCGCCACTGCGGCCGTTCGGCCCACACGGTTCCGCCCTTTAACCCCATGTCGAAGGTTGGATGGCTGGCTGGCCGGTGGGGCGTGCGCGACCTCGGACGCTGGCATCTGGATCGTCGCGAGTAGCGCTATCCAGGTGGCCTGAATTTTGGCGCGTAGGTCCTCGACCTGGTCGGCATCCACGGCGGCGACCGCGAGACTGCGACGCAGGACGCGGTGGGCCTGGCGGATGTTGGTCAACGTTGTTTCGGTGCGGCCGAGCTTGTCGGTCGTGGTGATGAGATGGTCGTGAGGGAACGGATGTAGGCGCCGCGTTCGCGGTCTAGTGCGAGCGGCGTCCAGGTCCGCGTCATGGTCTGCACGGAGCGCGGCAGACGCCTCGGCGTGGCGGCGTGAATGCTCGGCCAACTCGTCTCTTTGTCGGCACGCTCGTGGTCGTACTGACGACCTGGTCCCGGTCACCTACGACCAGGTGCTCGTGCCGTCGTTGGGGATGGTCGACCGGATCCGAGTGCGGCTGACCACCGCCGGGCGTGCGTGCGCCCCTGGCGTGGGCCGACACGATGGCCATGTGAAGCCACCAGGGCGCCGGTCCATGGCTCGCAGGCGCGGAGGTGTCCGAGCGGGAGCTGGCGTCGGTGGTGCTGACGGTCGGCTACGCGGATCGTCGCGGCCGCCCCGCATCGAGGACATCCGCGCCACCAACCCGCGCGATTCGCGGACCTGCCGCTGCCCCTGGTGCACGGTCTGCCCGCACCGGACGTGGTCCGCGGTCTGGTCCTGCACACCCCACCGCGGTCTCGGCCCCAGCGGCGAGCGCTGCGAAAGCCGCCCTGGGCTACCTGGTCCGCGCAGTCGAGTATCCACGCAGCTGCGAGGTCGCTGCAGGGTGCCGGGTGGAGATGCTCTTCGGTGATCGGGCCGGGGACACCACCGTCACCACCTGGACCGCGGCGCACGGGACCTACACTGGCTCCTGCGGCGGGGTCGATGGCCGAAGCCAGACGATCCTCGCCTGTGAGACCCAGCCTGAGTCCGGCAACGCCGCAGACCTGGCCGACGCGGGCGAGGCTGTGACGTTTCTCGACGCTGCCGCTGCGAATCCGTGGCTGCAGCACCAGCGCTTCTGACCTGCATCCTTCTGATCAAGGAGAGCACGGGCAACCCGCGCCCGTTGGCGGCGAGCCCAGCTGTAGCCAGGCCCCAGCCTTGCCTCTCACTCCGTGGTAGGCCGTTCGGCCGAACCAATGGGACTACGTCCAAAAAGGACTCGCGTGCGGGCTGTTCGCCGCGGACCGCGGACCAATACAGCAGGGCCACCCCCGGCCGGGGCAAGGCCAACCCGACCGCAATCGGTTCACCCGTGCCCTTCCCGGCCGGGAGTGCCCTTCTCGGCCGGGCGCGAATCCACGCGTCCGACTCGCGCCTAGGAGGGGCACTCCTGATGAGTTCTTCACCGACACCAGTCCGCCTGCCGCTGGCCCGGGACGACGACCGACCTACAGTCACTGGTCCATATCGCCCGGTTCGCCTACGAAGACCAGTACCAGCGGGCACCGACCTGCGTGAAGCCGCTTACCAGGACATGCGGAGGTATTGCGCGATGTTCGGCTTGGCCTTCGCCTTCTACGACGTGCACTTCTTCTCTGGGCAGCGATGGGCCAGGAGTCCCGGCGTCGGCTGCCTCCCGGACTGTGTCCGCGGAGTGCGCGCGAGCGTCAATGCCGCCCAATTGCCAGCTCACGACGCCGAGCGTGCCCGACGTGGTCAACTCGCCGTGCCTCAACCGATCCCTCCTGGCAGCGGGGGCGCAGGCACTGGAACGACGTTCTCGACGGGACCACGCGCCGCCAGCGGCGCAGCCTGCGTAGGCAACTGCGCCGCGCGAGATGCGCTGGAGCGTCCCGCCAGCCCAGCGGCCGCGACGAGCTGAGCACACGCGGCGTCGACGGAACCACGGCCGCGCCGCTTCGCGGGCCGCTGCCCGATACGGCTGCCGCCGGTGCTTCGCCACGGGGCACGCCGTCGGTCCGCAGCGCCCGCGCATCCGGGAAACACCTGGGCGGGTCTCGCGCGTGGCCGCGCCAGTCCAGCACGCCGGCGCACGGCACGGGCACAGGGACGGGCCACCACCGAAACGCGCCGCATCCCCCCGTGCCGTGCCCCCAGCCCGCTCGATCCCTCCCGTCCACGCACACGACCGGAGGCCCACAGTGCTTGATGAAACCGACCTGGACGACCTGCGCACGGGGTCCTGGACCGCGCCGGCACCAGCCGAAATCCCTGCCTTGCACGCGAGTCTGCGGCGCTGGCTCGGCCACCCGTACTTCCTCAAAGTCACCTGCGACGCGCTCGCCGCCGGCAACGGCACGATCTTCCCGTCCGCAGTCGATCCGTTGGAGGCCGCGGCCATCCTGCTCAGCGAAGAAATCGACCGCCTGGCCGCAGCAGACCTATACGCAGTCGACCCGACGATGACCGCCGAGGCCCTCACCGCTGGCGCCCACCTGCCGGATCTGTCGGTGGAGTCCAGCGAACTGCCCTCACCGCAGGGATTCATGGTTTTCTCCGCTCCGATCGGCTACTCCGACGCCCCGGGGGAGTCGGTGCCGATCGTGGCCTGCTCCTGGGGTCGGTCCCCGCACTGTGCCCCGCCCGGTGGCGCGGTGTGGCTGACGTTCTGGTCGGCGCCGGACATCGAGCAGCTCATCCGCGTCGGCGTTTGGGCGGGCCTGACCATCGATGAGGTCCGTCGTCAGGTCGATCAGTCCGGCCCCGCTCTGGTCTGGGACGACGAGGCGCTGCTGTGCTGGTCACTGGCACGCCTGAGATCGCTGTGACGGACCGCTGTGTCGCGACGGAGGACATCACGGGTGTCATCGCGAAGAATCGAAGCGTTCCGTGGCTCCAGACGGTGCTCGCGGCCTGGTTCCTTGTCCGGAATCCCGCGATCGTCGAGATCACCGAGCAGCACCCATCCCGCCCGGAACGTCGACGCGCAGCGCGCGCCGGAAGCACGCTGCAACCGGTTCGCGTGGTGAGTGTCAACCGCCGCGTCAGCGCGAACTCTCCTCGCCCTGCCGAGTCGGGCCGCACCGTCAACGTCCGGTTCCCTGTGACCGGTCACTGGCGCGACCAGGCCTATGGGGCCGGTCGCGCACTGCGCCGCCGCATGTGGATCAAGGAGCATTGGCGAGGCTCTCCCGACGATCCCGTTCGCGACCGCCCAAGGGTGACAGCTGTGGAAGCCGCACCCGACAGCGTGGATGGACAGTCGAACATGTCGGCACGTGCGGAACGGGAACGCCCGAATGGGACTCGGCCCCTGCCGTCAGATTCGTAGCGTTCGGGCACCTGCTCTGCCGCGTGGACGCCAGTAGAGCAGCAGCCCCGTTGTCGGTGGTCCAGGCCACGCCGCTGCGCGGTCGGCTGCCGCCGAGCCTGGACCACCGACACCGGGGTCGCTGGGCGTGCGCCCGCCCACGAACTACCATCGAGCAGGAGAACCGGATGGCGCACGCGCTGATCGACGATCAGGACGGTTCCTTCCAGGGGACCGACCTGACTGGCACCGGCATGGTCTACCGCGACCAACTGGTCCGTTATCACCGCCTGGACCGGGGCTATGTCTTCCCTGGCCGACAGATAGTTGATGTCCCCGGCCACTGCTGGCCGGCGCCCGGCCCCGAGCACTGCACCGACCCCTCGTTCAGGGGTTGCTGGTTCGACGGCAACGGTCGTCCGATCTCCGACATTTGCGATCCCGACGCGCCCGAAGGCGTCGTATTGCTCTGTGTCACATGCGGCCTGGACTGCACGTAGATCGGCAACGCCGCCATGAGGTCACCGCACAGGCATGGCGCGCTCGTTGCCATCGCCGCTAGTGCGATGACATTCCGTTCTCGATCGACCCGCGTCCCACCGGGGATGAGTAGGCCCTTCCCTCCTGGCCGCTTCGGTCGCTTGCCCGCCCGGCTTGGGTGTCCTGCAGGCGGATCAGGGCAGCGGAGCAGACCTGAACGGGGACGTCATGCGTCCGCTGCGCGGCCGATGCCATGACGTCCCCGTCCAAGGGTCTACTTCATGTTTCCCGGACCGCCTGCCCAACAGCCAAGGAGAGCCCGATGACCAGTCCTGAGACGATCATGTCTGCTCCGCGCAATCCCAGCACCCGCATCGACTTCACCAAAGAGTTCGAGATCGACGGGTGCCCGTACAGTGTGCGAGTTACCACCGCGCCCGACATGACCGACGCCCTCAATGTTGAGCTCGTAGGTATGGGCCCGGGTGGCGAGGCCACCGATGGCCGCTTCACAGTGCACACCAGCGCCCTGCCGCACCTCGGGCGAGTGCTCACCCGCACCTTCAACGCGCTGGCAGCTCTTCACAGCGCAGTACCGTCGCCACGTCGCGACCGAGGAAGAGGTCAGCGCCGCGGCGGCAAGCCGGGCAACTCGCATCAGCCGTGGACCCATGAGCTCGAGACCCGGCTTGCCGAGGCGTGGCAGGCCGCGGATCCGTCACGATCCCCAGCCCAGATCGCGGCCGAGCTGGCCCGAATATGCGGCGTGCCCATCGACAACGTCCAGGGGCAGTTCGAGCAGCCCGCGGCCGTCCACGCACCCGATGAGGTCATCGCGGCCATCGCTGCATTCATGGAGCGCACGCCCGTGGCGATCACCTCCAGGCTCGAGAAACTGGGCCTAAACCCTGACCACCCAGGCACGCACGCCAAGAGCACTGCGCTGTCCACTGCACCCAGACCAGGTGGTGACACACGCGTCACTCCCGAGTGCACCTGATCCCGGCCGCGCTCCGCGGCGCGGTTTCGTCGCCACCGAAGCGGAGCAGGCCCAGTCCGGCGGGACAAGGTCGGCGGCGCGTGGACGCGCCGCAAGACGCCCTTGCCCCGCCGGACTGGGCCTGCTTGCCCCTCGCGTGGCCCACGATTCCGCACCACGCCAAGGAGTTCGTTCCCATGCCCTTGACCTCGCCCGGCCTGCCGCCGGCCACACCGTTTCCGAACCGCGCCGAGTTCGACGAGGCCGTCACCGCCGTCGTCACCGCCGGTGCCGCCTACCACAACACCGGCGACCCGGTCATGGACGACGGCCAGCACGACCGACTACTCGCGCGGATCGCCGTCACCCACCGGCTGCACCCGGGCTGGGATGACCACGGCGTGCTCACCTCTATCGCCCCCGGCGCCGCCCTTGGCGATGTGAAGCACCCAATGCCGATGCTGAGCCTGGACAAAGCCACCACCTTCGACCAGGTCGCCGCATTCATCGACCGACTCCGCGGTGCGCTCGCCGTGGTGGAGTTGAAGTTCGATGGCCTGGCGGTGCGCGCACGATATGAGCGCGGACGACTGGTTCTGGCCGCAACGCGCGGCGACGGCACCCACGGCGAGAACATCACCGCACAGGTGCTGCGCCACGGCGGAATCCGCGGATTGCCCGCTGCCCTTCTGCGGCCCTGGACCGGGGAAGTCCGCGGCGAGGTGTACCTGAGCGGCGATGACTTCGCGCTGGCCAACGCCAATCGGGTCGCCCAGGGAAAGGCCGCCTTCGCGACGCCGCGCAACGCAGCCTCCGGCGCCCTGCGCAAGCGCGACCTGGCCTACAAGGTGCCGATGAGCTTCGCGGCCTACACCGCGGCCGCAGACGACTTCCGCTCGATCGACAGCCACCTCGAGCGCATGGCTGTTCTCAAGGCGATGGGCATCCACGTCGCCTCGGCGCTGACCATCGGCACATTGGCCCCGACCACCCGCATCTCCTGCACGACCGTCGCCGCGGTGCGGGCCGTCATCACCGAGATCAGCGAGCGCCGCCTCACCCTGGGCGTCCCGATCGACGGCGTCGTCATCAAGGCCGACTCGCGTGCCACCCGCAAGGTACTGGGCAGCGGCAGCTGCGCGCCGCGCTGGGCGGTGGCTTTCAAATACGCACCAGACCACGCGTTCTCCGTCCTGCGCGACATCGAGGTCGGGGTCGGGCGAACCGGCCGCATGAGCTTGACCGCGGTGATCGACCCGGTCACCGTCGACGGCACCACGATCACCCGCGCGTCGCTGCACAACGTCGCCTGGGTGACTGCACAAGGGTTGGGCATCGGGTCGAAGGTCGCGGTGGTCCGCGCCGGCGAGGTGATCCCTCGGGTGACCGCCGCGGTGGGGGAACAGTCCGTCGATGTGCGGACATGGCAACCGCCGCAGGAATGCCCGAAGTGCGGGGAGCCGTGGGACACCGCCCAGCAACTGTGGCGGTGCCCGACGCCCGCCTGTTCACTGGTGTCGCTGCTGACCTACGCGGCGTCGCGGGACGTACTCGACATCGACGGCCTCGGGGAGGAGATCGCCACAGCCCTGCTCGACGGCGACCTCGTGCGCGACCTAGCCGACCTCTACAGCCTGACCGTCGACCAACTCGCCGCGGTCACGTACTCGCGGTCCGCCGACAGCGACGGCACACCGCGTCGCATAGGCGAGACCACCGCCGCCAAACTCGTCGCCGGGATCACGGCGGCCAAGGCGCAGCCTTTGGCCCGTCACATCACCGCGCTGGGCATCCGGATGACCGGCCGCAGCGTCGGGCGCTGGCTGGCCAGCTACTTCAGGTCGCTGGAGGCTCTGCGGGCCGCCAGCGTCGAGGAGTTGGCCTTGGTCGAACGCATCGGTCCGGCCAAGGCGAAGTCCATCCACGACGGCCTGCGGTCGGCCTCGGAAATGATCGACCGCTTGATCGCGGCGGATATCACCACCGAGATGGAGGACGCCGTGTCTGGGGACGAGACCGCGCTGCCGTGGACGGGCATGACGGTCGTCATCACTGGCTCGGTGCCAGGGATGAGCCGCGGCCAGGCGCAGGAAGCCGCAACCCGGCTGGGAGCGACCGTGTCCAACTCGGTCAGCCGCACCAGCAACCTACTTGTCGTGGGCAGCGGCTCCTCCACGCGCAACAAGCTCGCCAAGGCCGAAGAGCACCAGGTGCAGACCATGTCCGCCGACGAGTTCGTCGCCCTGCAAGCTGGCATCGCCAACCGCTGAACCGTCGGCGCCAGCGACGACCTCGCCGAGCCCGATACCTGGTTCGGTGAGGTCGCCGAGTGCGAGTGCGGCGGTCAACTCGTGAACGACCCCAGGATGTCCTCCAACCACCTCATGCCGGTTGCGAGCGTGTTCCCGCCCGCCTCAACCCTGTTCGGCAGATAGGTTGTCCCTGGTCAGAGGGCGAATCGTGACCCGCTGAACGACAGCAGTCCGTCCCGACATGGTCAAGGCAGACCGCTGCGCGGTCGGCTCCGCCGAACCTTGACCATGCCCGTCCTGGCCCGCTTGCCGACGCGCGTTCACGTACCACCCACCGACCGCAACGGACACTGTATCCTTTGCGAGACAGGGAGAATCACAATGGCTGGCGACACCACGATCACCGTGATCGGCAACCTGACCGCAGACCCCGAGCTGCGCTTCACCCCGTCGGGTGCGGCCGTGGCTAGCTTCACGGTGGCGTCGACTCCCCGCACGTTCGACAAGGCGAGCGGCGAGTGGAAAGACGGCGAGGCGCTGTTCCTGCGATGCAACATCTGGCGTCAGGCCGCGGAGAACGTGGCCGAGTCGCTGACCCGCGGCGCGCGGGTGATCGTGAGCGGACGGCTCAAGCAGCGGTCCTTCGAGACCCGTGAGGGCGAGAAGCGCACCGTCATCGAGCTCGAGGTCGACGAGGTCGGCCCGTCGCTGAAATATGCGACGGCGAAGGTCAACAAGGTCAGTCGAGGCACCGGTGGTGGCGGCGGCGGATACGGCGGTCCCTCGGGCGCGCCCGCCGACGACCCGTGGGCCTCCGCTCCGCCATCCGGCGGCGGTGGCGGCGGCGGCTTCAACGACGAGCCTCCCTTCTGATCCCCGGTCCCACTGCGGCGAGGCCGGTCCCCACGCGGGGGACCGGCCTCGCCGTGTGACCTGCGGTCCCCCGCTGGACAAGTGACGTGTTCAGCAGGGCACCACCACGACGCCCGCGACCTTGTCCCTGACCCACGCGGGCGGCTCAACACCCGCGAGCACGTCCTGGACGTAACCGGGAGGCGTAGTTCGTAGCCCGCGCAGGATGTGCGGGAAGTACGGCACCCGCAGGTGCCCACGGTCCATCGGCAGCACCGGGAACACCGGTTCACCAGGCACATCGGTGTTTACGTGGTCCTCTACGGCCACACTGAACATGCCTGCCCGGGCCCGTGACACCGTCGAGAAGATCGTCCTGGCCACATGCTTAGCGCCCTGCTGCCCCTGCGCCAAGAATGCCCGCAACTGCGGCTCGGTCGCCCGCCAGTTCAAGTCCACGATGGGTCCGGCCGCGACCGTAGGATCGGCCAAGTCCTCCAAGGCAACCGAGTGGCCCAGCGCCTCCTCCGCGGCGTACCGCGGATCATGACCTGCCTGCTCAGCCAGCAGACCGGCCAACATCGACACTCCGGCCTTCGAGCAACGAGCACACGGGTCACGGTGCTGCGGCCCGCAGCTCAGCCCAGCGCGATAGTCGACATCGCCGCAGTACAGCGCGTACACCGCAGGAACCGCGAACAGCTCGGCCGTCTCGAATAGACGCCCCATCTGCTTGCCGTCGCGGTAGCCGAAGTCGACGGTGAATCGGGAACCGCGTCGGTGCAGTTTCTTGGCCTGCACCAGCATTCCGAAGCAGTAACCCTCAGAGTCGATCCACCACCACAGCCAGTCCGCGCCAACCGCGCCCTCCTGAGCGCTGGTGAACGCGGCAGTCTTGATCACCGGGGCGGCCGCGCGCCACAGGACCGAAGTGACGTGCTCCTCCGGCCACGGCAGCTCCAGCCGCTGCATGTCGCTCATGAAGCTCTCGGCCGCGCGCCGCGCCGCGGCCAGCGTCGCCACCACATCAGTGTCCGTCACGCAGCCACCGCCGAACCATTCCCAACCAGCTCAGCCCGTGCAAGCAAGGACTTGAACGGGACAGTCGCTGTGCCTTGCCGATCCCGAGCAGTGTCCCAGTCGATGTAGAGCCTCGGTGCCCTGCGGCGGAATGACGTCCACTCGGCCGTGGAGAACTCCGATCCGAGGTTCTCCTAGTCACTCCGCGTCGTCGTGCCCGTCGCAGTGCCAGCGACGCAGCCGTGGTGCGGCAGGAACGCGACCTCGAGGTTCTCCACGCCGTCATGGACCTCGGCGGCGGTCCCGGGTCTCGTGCGCGCTGATCTGCGATACCTCCTCGCTCAATTCCCGTTGACCGGCGACCTGGGCGGTCCTGCTGCAGCCCGGCGCGGGGCGCCTACGCATCGAGGTGTTCCTCACCTCGGCTGATTCGGAGCCGTAGGTATACCCGACAACCGGTGTCCGGCCAGCCGGGCTCGCCGCCTCCGCAGGTGGTGGCTGCGCACTCTGGACCGCCACGCCGGCTGCGCCCGATGCCCGCCGCCCACCCGTCCGGGGGAGACGAGCCCCTTCGGGGTCGCGCTGCGCGCGATCACTCCCCGGACGGACCAGCGGCGGAGCCCCGGCCGGTCCGGCCTCGGCGGTCCGGTCGAGCCGCGCCCCACCCACGGGTAGGGCGTCAGCACCCGGCCAGCAATTCACCGCAGTCAAGCGCTGCGCGCCCGGGTGGCCGCCATCGTCGAAGGAGCCCGCACGCGATGACCACTATCGAGATGACCACCCCGTTCACTCAGCGTCCCCAGTTGTCGATCGACGAGATGCTCGGCCGGTTGCGCGAGCAGCAGGCTCGCCAGAAGGACATGGTCGTGCCCGCGCACAAGATGCGGATCACCCCCGAGGGTCACCTCGAGGTGGACGAGCCACGCCTGAGCCCCACCGGCGTCGACTCCACCAGCTTGTTCGACCTGTCCGGGCCGTTCGACTCCGGCATCGCAGGCAAGTTGGGGGTCCCGGCGCTCTACATCGCGCGCATGCGCGAGAACGGGATGCTGTCGTTGTTCGCCGACAACGTCAACGCCTGGCTCGGGCTGGAGCCGAACAAGCCGTTCCTCGTCCGGACCTTCAGCCCGCAGGGCACCGAGGAGCGAGGTCTCGCGCGCGCCCTGCTGTCGGACTCCTATGCCTTCCGCGACAACCTGCCGCTGCTGACCGCGGTCCTTGACGGCATCGCCGACCGGGCGGCGGAGGTCAGGATCACTGGTGAACTGACCGAGCGCCGCATGTACGTGCGCGTGTTCGCACCGACCATCACCACTGAGGCCCCGGAACTGCTGCAGTTCTACCGGTCACCGTTCAGCGGCGAGTTCGGCCGAGACAACCCGGTGGTGGCCGCAGGGTTCGAGCTGACCAACAGTGAGTTGGGCTTCGGCGCGTCCACGATCACCCCGAAGCTGCGCGTCCGGGTGTGCAGCAACGGCCTGACCATCACCGAGGACGCGCTTCGCACCATCCACACCGGCGGCAAGCTCGAGCACGGCGTCGTCCGCTACAGCGCCGAGACCATCCGCAAGGAGTTGGAGTCAGCCACCGCCCGTACGCGCGACGCCGCCCGGACTTTCCTCGACCTGCCATACATGTCCCGCAAGCTCGCCGAGATCGCAAGGCGCGCCGGAATCCCGGTCGCCGACCCGCAGGCGACCATCGAGCACGTGGGCAAGATTGTCGGCTACACGAAGGACGAGCAGAACCTGATCTTCGCCCACTTCACCCAGGGCGCGGATTCCTCAGCAGGCGGCGTCCTGCACGCGGTGACCAGTGCCGCGCAGGTCCTGCCCGACGCGGATGCTGCCTACGACATGGAGCGCAGTGCTCTCAAGGCACTCGCAGTCGCTGCCGCGTTCCAGCGCTGACCTGCCGGGCCCGGCCGCAGTGTGACTGCGGCCGGGGCCCGTCCTCATCGACAGCCCGAATCCCGCCGTGCGTCGCGTGCGTGGACCGCCCAGCCCAGCAGACCCCCGCCAGCACCGCGGCCGGAAGCCCGGCGGGGCCGGGCACCTGAGGTGCAGGCCCGCCAGGCATCCACGCCGGCCGCCGCACCGGCGCGGCCCGCTCGACCGACGGCGTCCACGCACCCAATTGCACGGAGGACGTCATGTCCACGACAGCTGTTCGGATCAGTCCCACCGCAGGACGCCCCCAAAATCACGCCGTCAAGATCGCCGAGCACGCAAGCGAAGCCTGGTACGGCGCGCACGGCAGCGGTGATCTCGATATTCCGTTGTCAGTCGTCGCAGCCTTGTCCTTGATCGATCCTCGGCACGGCGAGCGACACGGCATCGCCGCCGAGCTGATCAAGAGTGGTCCCGACGAGTTCGCCGACGCCATGCGCGGGATCTGGACGATGTTCGCCCGGATCCGACCCGACCTGTTCAACCCGGTTTATCCGCTACTTGTGCTCTGGGTCGATCGCGACCGACCGATGACGCCGGAGAACAGGCGGGCCGCAAAACGCGTCGCCGACGCCGTCTTGCGGATCGACCTGCTCGGCTTGACCGGTACCGAGAACCGGCACGACGTCGACCTGCTGGGCTTGGTGCTGACCTTGCTGCGCCCCAGGTCCGCGCTGCAGGGCCGCGGCCAGTACTACACCGCGACCTCGGTCGCCGACGCCCTCGCCGACGTGACCATGATGGGCGACCTCACCTCATGGGACGCCGCTCCCGGAGCGAAGATCCACGACCCGGCGTGCGGAACCGGCGGCTTGATCCGCGGCGCCGCAGAGTCACTGCGGCGGCGCGGCGCCGACCCCGCCGACTACGAGTGGTACGGCAACGACATCGACGCACTGGCGATCGCCGGGTTCGCCGTCAACGCGGTCCTGTGGGGCTTGGGACACAACGTCGTGCTGGGCGTTGCCGACTCCCTATGCGAGCCCGACTGGACCCGCGGGGCGCTGCGGATGCGGCAGGAGACCATCGCCGTCGCCCGCGACGCCGAGCGCACCGCGCACTTCCGCGACGCCGTCCGCCACGTCGATCGGCTGCTCAACGGAATCACCTCCGATACCGCTGCGCCACCCGACGCGCACTGAACGCCGCTCCCGGTCGGTGCTGCCACGTGGACTCCGCCAGGCCAGCACGCCGGGGTGGGGTCCGCGGCGATGAACACGGCCGGATCGGGGCGGGTGACAGTCCTCGCTGCGCTGCGGGCGACCCGCCCCGACCAGCCGCAACCCCCGCCGCCCCCTGCGGGCCCCACCCCGGCGCGCTGCGCATAGCCCGTCCACACAGCGCAACACCGACAAGGGAGAACCGGGTGCAGTACGACGACTCGCGGATCACCAGCCACACCGTAACGATCAACATCCCGCGCGGGGCGCAGCCACCGGCCATCCACGTCAACGGGGAGAAGGTCGATCAGGCACTCGCAGCACACAACGCCGATGCGCTCGGGGAGATCAGTTCCCTCGTCTGCGACGTGCAGAGGAAGTACCGCCGCGGTGAGCTGGAGCTGACCACCGCCGCGATCGGCGACATGCTGGCACGCATCGGCGACCTTGCTCGGCCCCGCCCCACGGGCGAACCGCCCTTCTGAGCCATCTGGCCGGGCCGCCCTGTCCCCCCAGGGGCAGCCCACCCGGTCGGGCACCGCCTGCCCCAAGCGGTGCCCGACCGGCCCCCGTCCTTGCCCGTCGTCACACCGGAGATCACCGATGTCCCAGCACATTCGCGCGCAACTGGTCGATCACCTGCGCGCCACCGCGATCGGCGCCGGGCGTGTCGACGCGGTGCTCACCCTGCCGCCGAACCTCACCGCCGACGCGCCGGTGTGGTCACCCGAACCGCGGTATCTGGCATCGGCGTCGGCGGCGCACTACCTCGAGATCGCAACCGCCGCAGTGTGGGCCAAACCCGTGGGTGACGGCCTCGCCCAGGTGGTGGCCCACCACGAGGGCGACGACCGCGACCTGATGGTCGGCGGCCTTGTGGGCGTCGAAGACCTACTCGGGCCTGGCGGCGTGCACGCCAACCCCGGGCAACTCACTCGTCGCGCCGACCTCGGCACCGCCAGCGTCTGGCACATGGCCGCCGATCACCCCATGATGACTTACCGCCGCTGGGTTCACCGCTGGGATCAAGAGATCCTGCTGCGGCTGCAGCAGAGCGGCACCCGGTTCTCGAGCTGGCCCGCCCACCGAGTCCAGCGACTGCCCGACCGGTCCTGGCAAGTCGTGTTCGCCGTGCTCGTCAATGGATGCTCCGCTTCATCGGCCGCGACCAGCCTGGCCAGGACTCTGCACCGGCTCGTCCGGTTCTACGGCCCCCTGGGCCGCCTACGCATTTGCGAGTCCGACGAGTCCCGCTTCCACGGGCCACTTCACAGCTGGGCCTGCCAGGCATTCGCCCCGCACACCGCGCCGAGTACGCACACCCTCGCGAAGACGGGGTGAGGCAGGCCGCCGTCCCAGGGCACACCCGGCGCGCTGGTGGCGCGGATGAGTGGCCGTATCCGGTGCCGCACAGCGGCACCGGATCCACAGCAGCGGGGCGCGTCGGCGCCAGCCAACCCGGCGCGCCCTGCTTTCCATCACCGCGACTGCCCGCTGACGCGGGCCAACCGACCGGCACGTGTGTAACCGACCGCGCGCTCCACACGCCAACACATCCAACGAGGACAGACCATGCCGCCTTACAGGACCCAACGGTGGACGAACCGCATTCCGACGTGGCGCCCTGCGCACGAAGGCGGCTTCGATCCCGACCGCTACGAGGTCATCGAACTCGACGAACTCACAGCACGCCGCTTTATCGCTCGCCACCACTACGCCCCGACCCTGCCCAGCACCACCCTCCGGTACGGCATGATCGACCACGGCACCGACATGGCACAACTGGTGGGCGTGGCCACCTTCGGTGTGCCCATGAGCCGCGGCACGTTGACCAACGTGTTCCCGACGCTGGAGCCCTACACCGAGACGTTGGACTTCAACAGACTGGTTCTGCGCGACGACGTCCTGGCCAATGGCGAGTCGTTCTTCTGCGCCGCGGCGTTCCGGATGGCCTCGCGTGACCACGGCCTGCGCGGCGTGGTCACCTTCGCCGATCCGATCCCGCGATGGCGGGTAGTCGGAGGCCGCCACGAGTTGATCAAGCCCGGCCACGTCGGAATCGTCTACCAGGCCCTGAATTTCGCCGCGATCGGCCGCTCCAGCCCGCGGACTCTGGTCCTGTTGCCCGACGCCACCGTCTTGACCGCCCGCGCCATCGCCAAGGTCACCAGCGGGGAACGCGGTGCCCGCGGTGTCGTCGACCGCCTGGTCGCCTTCGGCGCTCCGCCCCCCGACAGTCTCGACTTCGCCACCGACGGCCGACTGCCGGGGCCGGTCGACTCTAGGCAGGACCGATCGACGTCCGCGCAATGGCTGCGCGTCGCGCTGCGGGAGATCGGTGCTCGCAGGATCCGCCACCCCGGAAACTTCCGCTATGCCCTGCGCTTGGGCACCCGAGCCCAGCGCACTCGCACGGTCATCGCGATGCAACTCCGCCCGTACCCAAAGCCCGATCTGGCCTTGACGGTTGCCTGATCCCCGACGGCTGACCACGGGGGATCCGGCCCCGATGTGCACGCCGTTCCCGTCCTCCGCGGCGTGGTGAGCTGACGCACGAGGTCACCACAGCGCGAGGGGTTCCGGGCAAGCACGCGCGCCGATCGGTCCCAGTGAGACAAGCCCCTGCGGGGTCGCGCTGCGCGCGATCACACCGGGACCGACCAGCGTGCTGGCGCTTGCCCGCCCTGCGGGCCCCTCACTCTGTGCTGAGGCCGAGGCCCGTCAGCTCGCCACCCCGCAGACAAGGCGGTCCCCGAACGTGCACAACTCCCACGTCCTTTTCCCCGCAGGCAAAACCAAGTCCATCGCCCTCACACGGGTCCGCTCCCGCGCCCTGGTCGTCCTGCAACCGAGCACCGGTGCTCGCTTCATTGACCACCCGGTCGGCGATGCAGCCCGCTACTCCACGCTGATGGTGCCGGACGGTGAGGGCAATCTCGGCGACAGGCTGAAGCTGCGTCGACTGGTCAAGGACCTGATGGCCCTGCCCGGAGTGACCCCGCCGGAGCTGAACGCATCGCCCGACGGCTACATCCGCGTGCCGTTGCTGCGCCCCGACGCCCCTGACGGCACGAACATCACGAGCTGGACGATCTCGTCCTCAATGCGCATCGACCAGATCGGCGCCCAGCGCGCCTACCTCTACCTCACCAGCGCGGACGAGCCTAAAGGCGCCGTCACCCGCGACCTCCTGGGCCCAGAGTGGTGGACGTTGATCCGGGCGCTGGTGTCGCTGGAGGTGTGGATGACGCACCTGGCCGGCGCACTCGACGAACTCTCCAACGTCGTCCGGAACCGATGCCTGCCCAGGGCAGCGAAGCAGGTCCGCATCCTGCACCACACCGACGGCCTCTGGCGGGAGGTATTCGCCTACGAGGAGATCGCCGACCAGCCCGACCTGGTGATCTGTGACCTGGCGTTCGATGGCTTCAACATGGGGGAGGACGAGCGGGCCGCCGCCTACCGAGCCAAGGGGCTTCGCAGCCTCAGCGTCGGGGACGCTGTCGTCATCGACAACAAGGTGTACCTCTGCAAGGAACGCGGCTGGAGCGAGCACACCGGCCCGCTGATGACCATCAACACGATCCTTTGATCCCTCGATCGTTCCGGGATGCGGCGAGCGCGTTCGCCGCATCCCGAAGCGGGTGCCCGGTTCAGTCCATTCCGATCCGCATCCGGCGCGGACTTCAGCGACCTCGCCGCCCTAACTGGGCGCGCTGACCGTCGGAGTTGCGGATGGCGGCATCGCCAGCTGGGCCGTCGCCCAGCGCGTGGCAGCTCGGCATGGCACCGACGACATGCTCCTACTTTTCGCGAACACTCAGATCGAGGATGGCGACCTCTACGAGTTCGTCGACGCATCCGCGGCGCAGATCGGAGTCCCGCTCGTCGAAGTCGCCGACGGCCGCACCCCGTGGCAAGTGTTCGAGGACAAACAGATCATCGTTCTCTCACCCAGCCGACACCTGTCGAACCCAGCGACGCGCGCAGCGTAGTTGATGTTGCTGCGCGCTCTAGCTGGTGGGCAGGTCGACGTGCCGGTCGTAGTCCGGATCTCCTGGCTGGAGCAGTTGTTCGATGTGCTCGGCGGGGATGTTGGCCTTGTAGTGGAGCGAGCTGTGAGCGTCAGGGAGCTGCAGGACGGTGCCGACCAGGAGATGTGCGAGTGATGGGCTCATGTAGTGGCGTGACGGGTCGCTCAGTTCCACCCGCGCGACGACGATTGTCGGCCGACCGATTGCTTTGAGCCTGTCGACCAGCGGCGCGCGCCCGTTGTAGTGGCGGGCGTAGATGGCCTCACCGCCCCAGCGGGTCAGCAACGGACGGAAGCCATCGGGCCGGTCGTCGAAGGCCCTGCGCGGCAGCGCCAGGCAGACCTTTCCAGCGAGGAGATCCTGGGCCTGCCTGCTGAATGGCTTGGCGAAGTGGTGGGTTTCGTCGAGTTCGGCGTGTTCGGCTTCGGAGATGTGACCATGATTCAGTGCGCCGGTTAAGCGGCTGGAGATCAAGTCCGCTGCGAGTGCGCGAAGGCCTTGTGCTCGGATGGCGTCGACCTCGTGGTCGAGTAGGCGGGTGCAGTGGAACGCCCTCACCAACCATCCGTCGAGTAGGCGACAGAGTTCGCAGGCGTGCTGCCAGACGTCCAGTTCGACGCAGAGGTCGGCCGTGCCGCGGACTTGCTCGGCGAGCTGGAATACCCGGTCGGCGAGCGTGCCGGGCCAGGTCATCGGGTTGTCGACGTCCATCGTCGGCCCGGGAGCGGTCATCGTGCGAGCTTAGGTGGCTTGGCCCGTTGCCGCCGGAAGCCTGAACGTGTGAACTCGCACTGTTGTTCGAGCGGAGCGGCGTGTCGTTGTTGGGTTGTCGGCCTTGGAACCTATCCTGACCTGCAACGTCGAGATGATCGACGTTCGGTTCGACTGTGTGAGGGGCTGACGATGAGCCTCAGTGACGACGCTCCTGCTCGACCGCAGGACCCGGGCGAGGCGTGGCTGTTGGAAGGCCTGAAGCCGAGCAAGAGCGACGGTTCGCCGGGCAAGCTGCCTGATGCCGTCCGCGCGTTGGGCGGGACCTTCACCGAGCAACTCGCCGCGACCGGGCAGCGCCCGCAGAACAAGTGGCGAGCGCGTGCGCTGGCGGAACAGGCGCTGGGCAAGCCCAGCCCGCTTCCCGCCAGCCAGCGCGACGACCATCGCCACTGGATTGCGGTCCGATGGCGGCACTATCTGATGCAGCGATGCCAGGTTCAGGTGGAACGGGAACGCCTGGTCGCCCTGTTGGAGACCAACCTCAACGGATCCGAGACCGCGATCCCGGACTGGATCGGCGACTCGGTGCTCAAGATCCTCGCGGTCGCGGACCGGAAGCGTCCCGATGTCGACCCGTCGGAACCGCCAGACGCGGTGTATCGACGACTCGCCGAGGAGTGGCACCGCTCCGAGGAAGCAGCGAGCTGACCCTGAGCAATGAGTTGTTCCGCGGGTTAGGTTCAGCGCATGCGCCACGAGTTCGAGTGTGAGTCGCCAGCCGACGCTGAGGAACGGGCTGCGGCCGCGATCCGCCGAGGAATCGCGTCGTTCACCAAGGCAGAGGGACCTCCGCAGGACGAGCTCGCGGAGTCCATCCTCGCCGAGTTCATCGTCGATGAGCTGGTCGAGGACGGTTTCCTGCCATCGCAGCCGCGCCGACGAGGGCCGTTCCAGGGGGTGTGATCCGCAGGAGAAAGTCGAGGTCACTCGACTGTCTGCTCGGTCTGCCCGGAGCGCATTGCCGTGCTTGGCCGTGGCCGACGGCGTTGAGGCAACGTGACGACGTTGTCGGCGTAGGTCTCATGGGTGAGTTCGGTGATCACCGCGCAGAGCGCGGCGATCTTGCCGCGGAGTTGCTTGTTGTCGTGCTCGAGCTGCGTGATCAGTTTGTGGGCCGCGGCGAGTTGATGGCGTAGTGCCTCGACGTCGGGGGCGATCGGGCCGCCGCCGGCGGCTGTCTTGAACTGGTCGACGAGGTCGGTGTGGTGCTCGTAGAGGCGTTGGCGTGTCACCGCTGCTTCGGTGGCGAGCGTGGAGACGGTGAGCTTGCCACTGCTTCTGTGCGGGTGGCCGTCCAGCAGTCGCTGGGCCGCGTCTCGGATGCGTTGGCGTTCGTCGTCGAGCTGCTGTTCGCGGTCGTTCATGCGGGGACTCCGATGGTCGGTGTGGGCGCGGGTCGGGTGGTTTCGTGTTCGGTCAGCGCTCGTTGATGCTCGGCGAGGCGAAGCTCGACGCGTCGACGGAGTGGGTCGGGGAGGACGGGCCCGTCCAGGTCCGCCGTGAGGCCGCGGACGTGGTCGCGCAGCGCGGTGATGTCGCGGTCGGTGCGGGCCGCGTTGCGGCAGGTCAGGCGGCATCGTCCCCAGACCGGGCCGTCGCCGGTGCCGTCGTCTTGGCAGGCGGCGGTGGCCGGGCGATAGACGCAGGTCAGGAGTGCCCCGTGGTGGACCTGCAGGTCTGGGTTGGCCAGCGCGTTGTTGACTTGGGCGGGTGTGGTGATAGTCAGCCCGGCGAAGCGCGAGGCCGCCGCGACCCTGTCCTTGTAGGTGTCCGCGGCCGGGCCGGAGACGTGCTCGCCGCGCGTGAGCCGTTGGTGGTCGTCGTGCAGGGTTTCCGCACGTAGCAGGAACTCCTCGAAGGTGATCTCGTCGAGGAAGCCGGACGCCGCGTTGCCCGCGTAGCCACGGATGATGTTGGTGTGCAGATGCCCGTATTGGGTCGCACCCGCGATAGTCCCGCCGGGCTTGCGGACGATGTGCCAGGCCAGTGTCCGCCGGAGCCTGGGTGCGGTGATCGAACCTTCGGGGTCCTCGCCGATGGTGGGGTGGCCTGTGGTGGGGACGATGCTGCTGTTGAACCAGGCGATGAACTCGGCGATGTTCGCGGTGATGGAACTGGAGCGGCGGCAGCTGTGGCGGCTCGCGTCGATCCACTGCGGCGAGCAGAACTCGCCGAGTGGGAACAGGACCGGGCCGGGCGTGAGGTCTTCCAGCACCGAGATGGCGTGGGCGACCGGCTCGGTGACGACCCACGGGATCGTCCGCGGTGAGCGTTCGCGCCGGTCGTCGCTGGTCTTCATCTGTTGGCCGGACAGGAAGATCTGCCCGAGTTTGGTGTCGTGGGTGATGCAGCCGCGGCGCAGGTTGAGCGCTTCGCCGGTGCGGATGCCGGATAGGTAGGCGGTGACCAGGAAACAGGCGGTGGTGACGTGCCGCAGCAGTTCGACCAGTTCGGTCGCCTCGACCGAGGTCGAGCGCCATGTCCGATGGCCGATCGTGGTGAACCCGGTGACGCGCAGCCAGTTGACCTTGACAGGCAGCCCACTGTCGGCGATCGCGTCGCGCAGGGCCGGGAACTTGCGCAGCTGGACGCGGTCGAGCCATCCGCCGACGGTAAGACCGTCGATGTCGATCGTCATCATGCCGCGCAGCCGACGGCCAGGCAGGGGCAGACCCGCGGCCGTGAGGGCGGGCAGTAGGTGACCGCGGCAGTGTTCGAGGAGGGCACGCCTGCGTGCCGTGCCGATGAGACCGGGTTGCCTGCGGGAGTCCGGAGCGACCTGGTGTGCCAAGTGCCGCATGGCGACCAGCCGCCGGGCTGTGGGGAGCAGGTCGGCTGCGATGGTCGTGCTGACCAGCAGCGCCGCTGACAACAGCGGGTGCATCACGTCGGGGTGGATTCGCGGTGTGCGGTTCTCCCTGAGTTTGTGGCCTTCGTGCTCGGCGAGTTCGCCAGCGGTGGCGCCGCCCCAGGGCCGCGGCGCGGGGAGCCGGTGTCGAGGTGGGAGGGTGTCGCGGTAGGCGTGCAGGCGTTGAACGGCCAGCAGCTTCTTCCGCTTCCAGTCGCTGGTGCGCGCGGTGAGGTCGGTGAGGTGGTTCAGGTAGGCGTTGAGGTCGTCGTCGGTGACCTCGGCGAATGCGGTGATGCCGCGGTCGGCGAGCCACGCGAGGAAGAACTGCAACGCTGCGAGGTCGGCGTAGAGGGTCTTGATTGCCGGGATGGTGGGGCGCGACCGCGTCATCCTCGGTTCGTCGAGGTTGACCAGGGCGAAGACGTAGAGCTTGCAGGCGTGCATGAACTGCTCGGGGAAGCGGTCCCAGTAGATGCGTGGGCGTGGGCTGTGCCGGTCGGGCAGGGCGGCGGTGAGGTCCCACCAGGGGTCGCCGAACGCGGGCAGCATGGTGAGGTCAGCGTCGGGGTGCAGCGTGCGGTTGACGATGACCGGCGATGTCGGGGTGATCGGGAGTCCGGCGATGTGTTCGGTCGTCAGGGCTGGGCTGGTCATAGTGGGTCGAGGTCTCCGGAGAACAGGCGGGCGACCAGGTGGCGGTGGTCGTCGGTGGTGTGGACGCGGGCTTGGGCGATCTGGGCGGGTTCGTATTCGCTGATCAAGTCGTCGAGCTGAGCGGCCCGTCCGGCGAACTCGCCGACCCATCGGTCGATCGGCATGCTCGCCCGGCTGGCGCGCAGCTCGTCGAGCACGAGCAGCTGTAGCGGCAGGTGTCGTGGGAAGGCGCGTGCGTTGCGGCAGTCCAGACAGGACAGAAAGGACTGTCGGCAGGTGTCGCCGTCGTCGAGTGGCGAGTGGTCGAAGTCCTCGCAGTGGCCGAGGACCGTGTCCTGGCCGCGATCGGCGTGGTCGTCGGTGGCGACGGTCATGGTGCGGCGGGCGAGTGCCGCGGCGACCTGTTCGTCGAGGGCTTCGCGGACGACCTGGAAGCCTTCCTCGGTGACCGAGCGCATCCGGCGCAGGTAACCGGCCAGGGTGGCCGGGGTGTGGGCGACCGGCTTGCGATTCTGCTCGAGGTAGGTCTTGCGCAGCCGATCCAGACTTAGCGTCACCAGCACCTGGTCGCGGGCGTAGTCGCCGGACACCACCGGCCGAAGCCAGCGCGTCCGCTGTTCGTCGTTCTGGCCGGGAAGCCCCTCTCGGAACCGGGACTCACCCGCCCGCTCCGGGCTTTTCGTGTAGTAGACGAGCGCTCGGGTGCTGCCGATCTGGCGGCGCAACGGCTCGGTCAGTTCGGTCAGCAGACGGAACACTCCGAACGCTGTGGTGAGCGAGGTGTTGAGCACCTCCGGTGAGCGGCTGCCGCCGCTGGCTGGTCGCAACTCTGTGGGCAGTCCAGTCAACGACATGGTCATCGCCGAGCGCGATCCCCGGCGTGGCTTGTTCACGCTGACCAGCGCGATCCCTGGCTCACCCGGTGCGGAGGCGCGCAGGTGCGCCGCGGGCATCTCGTCCAGCACGGACATGTTCATGCCGGTCAGCGCGGTCAGCAGCACTCCGAACGCCCAGATGTCCCTGCCGGTTAGGTGTAGCAGCCCGAGCAAGTTCTGGCCGTCGGCAGCGGTGACCGCCCTGCCGTTGAGCTTGGAGGCTCGCCCGGTCGCTGGTGACCGCGGGATGTCGCCGGTCCTGGCGCAGTGGTCGAGGGCCTGTGCGAGTTCTCGTCGTGGGTGGCGGGGCGACAGGTCGTCGAACACGCCTGTCTGGTAGTCCTCGACCATCGCCCAGTGCGTGCGCAGCCGCTGCCGAGCCCGGCGGACCAGCCCGCGGGCCGCGACCGTGATCCGCCGGAACTCCTCGGCGGTGTAGGGCTGCCGTGCATCGTAGCCGCGTCCGCCCCAGCGGCGAACCAGTGCCTCGACGACCTCGTCGGACACGACCGGGCTGTAGCCGAGCAACGTCCGCAGCACGCCCACCAGCCGATCGCCGCTGGGCAGCACGAACGACTGCGCCATCAGTCGGGCGTTGGCGCTGCCCAGGTCGGCCAGCGTGGTCATCGTCGGATGGTTGTCGGCCAACCACCGCCCGGCCTGCCGTGCCGCGGTCCACAGATTCTGCGCGGCCGCCTGCCGCTTCCAGGTGCCCAATGGGCCGGTCGCGGCCTCGAACGCGACCGCCAGGTCCTCGGCGATCTCCGGTCGGCATGGCAGCCGGGCGAAGTCGAACGGCTTGCGCTGCGTGCCGTCCTCGCTGACGAACTGGACCACCAGGCCGTCGCGGCGAGCGGGTGGGTGCCAGCCGGTGGGCGGTTGCGCGGCCCGTTGGCCGGGTCCGCTCACGCGAGCACCGCCGTCAGTACCCTGGGCTCACTGGCACCGAGGGCCTCCACCAGCCGGTGCAGGGCATCCCGGTCGTCGGCGTCCATCAACTCGATCAGGTGCTCGATCTGCAACGCCTGGAACGGTTCCAAGTAGACCGACCTGGTGGTCTGGACGTCGCTGTGGCCCAGCAAGGTGGCCAGCAGGAACCACACGTCTCCAAGCTGGTTGCGGAAGTCGCGTCGCTCCTTCTCGGTCAGCAGACCGGTGCGCTGCCAGGCCACGAACGTCGCGATGCAGTACCAGCGCATCGCGAACCCGTGCCGGAGCATATGCGGGCGACACCACAACCGGCCGGACTGGCCCGACAGCGCCAGCGTCTTGTCGACCCGCTGGTTCGCGCGGTCGAACGTCTTGTGCCAGGCCTGCTTCCTGCGCGGCGTGCCATCGTGGTTGAGCCACAACCACAACGGCTCCAACCCGCTCGGACCCGCCCGGAACAGGCGCATCCGCTGCCCCGGATCCAGCGTGTCGAGGCGGACGCTGCGCTCACGACCCTTCTCGTCAACGACCCGGACCACACCGTTCGGCCGGACTTGCGTGAGCAGCCACCGATCCACGACCTGCTCGTAGCGACCCGCTCGTTGCGCTCGGGCGACCGCGGCCGAGCGGCCGCCCTCCTCCACGTAGAAACGGGCCAACTGCGCCACCCGCCTGCGCATCCAGTACTGCCGCCCGCTGCCGCCCTTCGCGCACTTCGTGGCCACCCAGCAGCGGAACAACCCTCGGTCGACGACCTCCGGCAGTTCCACGGTCAGCACGCTGGACCACTCACCCAGCCGAAGCCCGGTGCCGTAGAGGCCCTCGACGAACGCGACATCGCGGTCCTCGGTGCGCCCGCGCCAGCCCGGCGCCGGCAGCCCCTCCGAGGTGAAGCCGCGCAGGCCGAGGTTGCGCCACAACCTGAACGCCTCCGGCGTCAGCCACTTCACGTCGGCCCGACGACCCCCGGACGGGCTCGCCTCCAGCACGGTGACCTCTTCCCCGCGGAACGTCCGGCCGATCACCCGCAGCCGGATCGGGTTCTCGACCCGGTCCTCAGCGGCGGCCCACTTGTAGAACCTCCCCAACGCGGCAAGGTCCACCCGGAACGAACCCGGCACCACATGCCTCGGGTTCTCCTCCGCGGACAACCTCCACTCCTTGAACGCCGCAACCACGCTCGGCGTCGCCGCGTCCCACCTGCACCCCACGGCGAACAGGAAGTCCAACCAGACCTTCAACGAGAACGCATACCGCCGCTTCGTGTCCCTCGCCAGCCTCCGACCGCCAACACCCGGTGCCCGCCAGAACGCGTTGATCCGCGCATCCGCCCGGCCGTCAGGACCCAGCAGGTACGGCGTACCGTCCCGAGCCCCGTTCCGGCGAGCCCTCTCGAGCACATCACCACCAGGTACCAGATCCTCAACCGACTCAAACCCCCGCCGGAAGTCGTAGAACCCGAGGTACCAGCCCTCCGACACCCACTCCTGCAACCCGTCCAAAACCCCACCGTCCACTCCAGATCAATCTGAACCTGATCGACCACAGAGTTCGACAGGTGTGTCGGGTAGTGAATCCTCGGCAACAGCAGGCTCGCACCCTGCTCCTACGTCCTCAAGATCCTTCCGTGTCGACGCTGGCTGACCGACAACACCGACCCCAACGACACCGTCCTCTACATCGGCATCGACAACAGCGACCGCGACCGGAGACGTGCCCCCGCAATCCGCCAAGGGTGGCAGCCCTGGCAGGTCGAGCTACCGCTGCTCGACGAGCCGGGCCTGACCAAGGAAGCGATGCTGGCGGAGGCCCGTGCGCTTGGCCTGATCCCGCCGGCGGCGTATGCCCTCGGGTGGGACCACGCCAACTGCGGACAGATGTGCGTGCGAGGAGGACAGCGGCACTGGCTGCGCACCATGCGGCACTTTCCCGACCGCTACGCCGACTACGAGGCCCGCGAACAAGGATTTCGTGACAGGACCGGCAAGGACGTCGCGATCCTCAAAGAGCGCCGTGCGGGACTTACCTACCCGCTGACACTTGCCGAACTTCGTCGACGAGAGCAGCAATCCGACCTCGCGGCCTGACGTGTGTCGCGTGCGCGAACCTCACACGGTTCACAGTTTCCGGCCGTCCGACGACTTCGAGGCGCCAGCCTGGTTCCGCCGCTGAAACTC
This sequence comes from Alloactinosynnema sp. L-07, assembly GCF_900070365.1. NCBI lineage: Bacteria > Bacillati > Actinomycetota > Actinomycetes > Pseudonocardiales > Pseudonocardiaceae > Alloactinosynnema > Alloactinosynnema sp. L-07. The sequence goes on from NZ_LN850107.1 coordinate 2,017,398, forward strand.
GCGCCGCCGCTGTCCGGGTCGTGGACGCGCAGCGCAGCCGCCGGTGCGCACCAGCGCAAGGCCGGAGCCGCAGAGCGGTCGGCTTCGCCGAGCCCAGCGCTGGTGCGCACCGCCGGCTCTTCAAGCGGTGTCCACGTACACCGCGACCAGGAGGAATCCATGGCTCGGGATCACTCAGTCGACACCAGCGTTGTCGAATTCGTTCGCGTCGGCCAGAAGGTCAGCCTGAACTTCACTGTCGGGATTCGCAACCGCGCCACCTTCCAGGCGGTCATGGCTGAGGCGTTGGGCGGCAACAACTTCGACCCGTCCCGGGTCGCTAGCACTATCGGGTCGCTATTCGACGACGCAATGCGCGTTGATTTCGGCGCCGAGGGCACGGCTGTCCTCTACCTCGACGTGCCGTACTTCGAGAACCAGCGCATCGGCTGCTCCGCTGCCAGCACAAACACCAGGTTCACCGACTCCGAGCGGCAGGCGTACGCCCAGCGCGTCATTGACTGGGCGCGGGAGATGCGCGCCGACGAGATCACCGTGCAGCAGCACCCGATCACGCCCGCCCCAGTGGTTGGCAAGCCCGGCGACAACCCGTACCGGATCCGGATCTGGTGGGACTAACCAGCGGATTCCGCGGGGACATCTACATCAGGTGTCCCCGCCCCGCAGGCCCGCCTGGTTCGCGACTCTCTGCAGAACCCGCAGGGAGAAGCCACGTCCACCGCATCGGCCACCGCCCGCGCCGTGGACGCTGACCCAGTTATCGCCACCGAGGCGGGCCGCCGACGATGCGCTCGTCGCACCTCACCGCAGCACGCCTCGGCGACGGCGGCAAGGCCCGCGGACTCCACCCACCGTTACCCGCCGGGGTGCCGCCGTCGCCGGGACCTGCTCACCGGTGCGCCTGTACGCCCCGCCGACAAAGGGAGGCCCGCGATGGGCGAGTTCCAAAAGAAGGACCGCGTCGAGCTCGTGAACACCACCGACGCGCATACCGACCTCAAACCTGGCGACCAGGGCACTGTCACGTTCGTCGACGACATGGGAACCGTGCACATCCGCTGGGACAACGGTTCCAGCCTCGGAATGTCAACTCAGGATGGCGATGTCATTGCGCGTATCGACGCCGCGGCCGTCGCCGGTGACGGAACAAGTTCCTTGCGCATCAACCCGCACAGCGTCGAAGGGGCGGCGATCCTCGACCTGTACGACCAGCTCAAGGCACTGGAGCAGGAAGACAGCGGCGGGTGGAATGGCGGCGACCTCGTCAACCTGGTCAGCGACTTTTTCCGCGGACTCGGTGTGAACATCGACATGCCCGCTGAGACGTTGCCTGCGCAACTGCGAGACCGCCCGTGGCCGGACACGGTCTTCGGGTTGAGTGACGCCGTCGCTGAGGGGCCAGTGTCCGGTGTCGCTCCGGCTCTGCGCGTCGTCGACAGCGCGTTCCTCAGCGTCGCTTACCCCACCGACAGCGATGTCCTCACCAGGGTCATCGCCCACCTGGAGGCCCGCGTCAAGGAGATGCAGCCGCCGAAGCCGCACTCGCAGGGCGCGCTGGCCGAGGTCCAGAGCGTCCTTGACCTGATCGCCGGCAGCACCGGCTGATCGAGCACTCGTATCTGTGAACGACTTCGGCCCGCCCCGTTTCGTCGGGGCGGGCCGAAGTCTCGCCGGCGCACCGGCCCGAAGGCCGACTAGGTCGCCAAACTACGCCGACAGTTGATCCACGAACGCCAGCAGGAACTGCCGCGATCGTCGTTGCAGGATACCTGTTCCTCCCGTGGTTCTGTCGGTGTTCGGCGGATTCCGCTTGTGTTCGTGCTCATCCGCAAAGGACCAACGGATGCGCCCACCGGTCGGCGCGCCCGACGGTGGCCGTCGGCGCCGCGGCGCTCGAGGCGCCCGCTCACTGACTCCGACACGGGTGATCCGGCCGTTTCTCACTGCCCACCGGTCTGCGTGGACCCGGATCACACCGGTCGGGCCAGCGCGGGACCGCGACCGCCGCGGCGCCGATGGCCTGGCGGGCGGGCCCCGCCAGGGGCCCCGCCCCGCCGGGTGACCGGCGCACAGCAGAACGGAACCCGACATGGCCGTCCTCGGTGACGACCTCGACATACAGCACACTCCGTGCACTACCTCTCACGACGGAATGACCCTTCGCGGCACTGTCCGCACCAGCTACGAGGTCCTGACCAGCCGGTTCGGTCCACCGACGTTCCCGCAGGTCGACGACGGTGGCCTCCCTGCGGAGGACTCCACTCTGTGGCTCATCGATACCCCGGCCGGGCGCGTCCACGTGCACAACTGGCTCGATGTCACCTACTTCCTCAAGCGTCCCGCCGCGGAGACCCGCTGGAGCATCCAGGCCACTGACGACGCGGCCCTGCCGTGGATCTACAAGTCCGTCACGGGGTCCACGGCGGCGTTTTCCGCAGGGGTACACGAGTTCTCGCGGTACTCCACCCGGGTCAGCCTCGCCCGCGGCTACGTTACCTACCTCGTGCAGCGGATGATCGCCCTGCGGGAGCGTGGCGAGCGGTACGACCAGGGCAGCCGGGAGCACCGCCACCAGATCGAACTGTCACGGCATGTCGGCCACATGGCGCTGCAGGTCCAGCAGATCGTTCACGACGTCGAGTGGGCGTACGCGGATGACGCCGATCGCCGCAGGTGGACCACTCTGCCGATGCCGCAACTCGCCGACGAGCCCGAATCGCAGCACTGGCACCGCTGGACCCGTTGGACCTACCGACCCGTGCCGACCGACTCCCGGCCCGAGGGCGGTGACCCGGACCTGGTCGGGATGCTGCGCCGCCGGGCACGCGACCAGGTGCGCTTCCGCGACCGGATCCTGCCCGCCAATCACCGCGGCCCCACACGCGAAGGCAAGGTCGAGCTCTACGACGAGCACATCGGCACGTTGCTGACCTTGGCCGACACCGCCCTTCCCGACACTGTCGAGCAGAGCCGCTCGTGACCGACGGGATGCTCGACCTCGACCTGCGCACTCCCTCGGCGGCGGACGCCGGGTCCTCCCGCGAGGTCCACCCGCTGCTGTGCCGCCGGGGCCTGGCCCGCAGGCACGTACACCAGTACATCGACTTCACTGGCCAACGCCCGGCCACTGTGGTCATGTCCAACGGCAACGGAGTCGACAGCGCCGCGATCTTGTTCGGCTGGCTCACCGACCCGTCAACGCGGGACTTCGACCTCGACGAACTGCTGATCATCACCGCCTGCACCGGCGAGGAGTACCCCTCGACGTTCGAGGCCGTCGACGCCCACCTCATTCCCGCGCTCGCGGCGGCCGGTGTGCGCTTTCTGCAGGTCGGGCGCGGTGGACAGGCCGTCAGCGACGGCTATGACGTGCTGGCGGACTCTTTCGCGCCGACACACTTGGTCCGTCGCGGCGCCTGGCACCTGGGATCGGAGATGGACGCCGCGCTCACCGTTCCCCAGGTGGTCGACGGCAGACGCGAGTGTTCAGTTGACTGCACCAAGTCCGATCTGATCAAAGATGGACTGTCCACCCGAGACGGGAAAGGGTTTGGTGTATGTCTGATCGACGACGGCTGCTCATGGAGGGGCAGGTGGACCTCGACCGGGTCGGCGCTGTCACGGCTGCGGCGGGGAAGCTCCCTCCGTTCATCGTCATCGACTCAGCCGGGGCTGAGGTCGAGCCGGTCACCCGGTACCTGCGCGACTTGGCGTTGAGCGACATGAGCCCGCTGACAAGCCGTAGCTACGGCTACGACCTGCTTAGGTGGTTCAGGGTGCTGTGGGCGTTGGAGGTTGACTGGCAGCGCGCGACCGCCTCGGAGGTCGATGTCCTGGTCGGCTGGATGAAGACCGCGCGCAACCCACAGCGCAGGCGGGCGCGCGTGGGTGGAGTCCCGCCGGGCTCGGTGAACATCCGCACGGGCAAGCCGACTCTGGCCGAAGGGTACGCGCCGAGGACGATCAACCACTGTCTGACCGCGGTGTATGGGTTCTACGCCTATCACCAGCATTTCGGCCGGGGACCGGCTGTCTACCCGGTGCCGTCCTCGCGCGCCCGCCGGATGGCGCTGGCGCATCGCAGCCCGATCGAGGCGAAGCAGCGGTTCAAGCGGGCGCGGTTGCGGCAGCGGGTCGCGGACGCGGCGCCTCGGGCGATCCCGGACGCGATGTGGGACGAGTTGTTCGCGGCGATGACCTGCGATCGAGACCGGTCGCTCCTGTTGTGCTACGTGACGAGCGGAGCTAGGGCGAGCGAGTTGCTCGGTGTGGCACTGGGTGATGTGGACTGGGCTGGCGCGCGGCTGTATGTGATCTCGAAGGGCACCCGTCTGCGGCAGGCGGTGCCGATATCGTCGGAGGCGATCCGGTATCTGACCCGCTATCTGGACGCCGACGGTCTTCCCGGCCCTGAAGAGCCGCTGTGGCGCACGCGCCGCGGCGGGAGCCGGCCGCTGTCCTACTGGGCGATGCGGAGGGTGTTGCAGCGGACCAACGAGAAGCTGGGCACGAACTGGTCGCTACACGACCTTCGGCATACCGCCTCGACCAGGATGGCCAACGACCCGGAAATGACCTTGAGGGAAGTCCAGGCGGTGCTGCGGCACGCCAACATCGAGACTACGGGCCGCTACGTGACCGTCCGGGTGGAGGACATGTTCGACAAGCTCCAGGAGCACTACAACCGGCCACGCCCGCGGCGGACCTTCCCGGCTGGGTACGCCGAGGCGGACGTCAAGGCGGTGTTCGGTGGCTGAACGGTACACGTTGCGCAACCGGCGTTCCCCGGCATTGCGCGAGCGCGACGCCGAGAAACGGCAACTGCGGTCCCGGTTCGCCATCGACGCGATCGAGGCCGTGCCCGCCGTTCCCGCCGTGTCGCCACGACCGTTCGGCGACCTGTCCACGGCGCCGATCGAGGAGTTGGTGAGCCTGGCTGGCGACAAGCTTGGTTCCCAGCTCGACTCGCCCAGGCAGAAGCGCAGGTCGGGCGCCCGGAACCTGCTGGAGCGCCTGGAGGTGTTCGAGGGTCGGACATGGCAGGAGCGGTGGATGGCCAGCGGCTTGGACGCCGGCGAGCGGCCGGTCAGCGACCTGGACCCAGACAAGTACCGCGGTTACAACCTCACCCATGGGTTGAAGGCGCTGCTGTGTCTGCGGGTGATCACGCCTTCGTTGACCGCGTTCCGGGGCAACAAGTTCAACCAGTACCCCTTCGCCTTCCTGGAGGTGCAGCGCGACCCGCTGCTAGACAGGTTCTTCGAGGAGGCCAGGACCGCCCGGGTATCCGAGCGCCACCAGTACCGGGCGCTGGCCGATGTGTGCTGCGCGCTGACCACCCAAGGCATCGCTCTGGCCGACCTCACCCCACAGGCCCTGCTGTTCTACGCCAACGAGTGCCGCCGACTCAACCTGGTGGTGTCCGCGCGTCCGGATTCCAACAGGTTCGCTGGCCTGCTGGCCTGGGACCTGCTGCACGGCATGGGCCACTTCCCGCCGGGGACGCCGCCCACCCTGCGCACGTATATTTACCGGGGCCAGAAGTCGGCTGAGGAGATGGTCGACTACTACGGCGTCCGCGACCCCGATGTGCGGCAGCTGATCATCGATTACCTCGTGCGCCGCCAAGGCGACACCGACTATCCCACCCGCGAGGGCCTCGGGCGGCAGCTCGCGGGGGAGTTCTGGGTCAAGATCGAGAAGCTTGCCCCAGGGCAGCGTGACCTCGACATCTCGCAGGCGGTCTACGAGCAATGGCGCGAGGAGGTGCGGGTCCGCAGGGACGGCAAGCCTCGTGCGGATGGCGGCACCACGATCCTGCTCAGCGTGCGCTCGTTCTACATGGACCTGCAGAGCTGGGCGTTGGAGGAGCCGCAGCGGTGGGCGCGGTGGGCCGCACCGTGCCCGATCCCGCCAGCAGACCTACGGGGCTTCGGCAAACGGCGCAGGCGGATCAACGAGCGCATGGCCGACCGTGTCCGGGTGCGCCAGCCGCTGCTGCCGACCCTGGTGACACACGTCGAGAAGCGCTACACCGACGTGAAGGCGCTGCTGGAGGCTGCGCGCGCCACCGGGCTGGGCGAGATGTTCACTCACGCTGGCCGCTCCTACCTGCGGATGGGCAGCCGCCAAGACCAGCGGCACCACGACGACCCGCAGTTCCCGTCCGTGCGGGTGCGCGACGAGCAGACTGGCGAGGTGCGGTCGCTGGCAGACGAGGAGGAATCGGCTTTCTGGGAGTTCGCTTACGTGGAGGTACTGAGGCACACAGGGGTGCGGGCTGAGGAGTTGGTGGAGTTGGCGCACACAAGCGTCCGCCAGTACCAGCGGCCCAACGGAGAGGTGATCGCGCTACTGGTTATCGCCCCGTCCAAAACGGACCGGGAGCGCGTCATCCCCATGTCAGCGGAGCTCTTCCATGTTGTCGCGATGATCGTGATGCGCCAGACCCAGCACGGGCCGATCCCGTTGGTTCCCCGCTACGACGCCCACGAGCGACAGTGGACCGCGCCGATGCCGTACCTGTTCCAACGACAGATCGGTGGGGTCCGGCGAGTGGTCGCCGCAGGCACGATCCTGAACAACCTGCGCAAGCGCTGCGAGATCATCGGCGAGACCAACCCGGAGTTCTGCGGGCTGCACTTCACACCCCATGACTTCCGAAGGCTGTTCGCCACGGACGTCGTCAACAACGGCCTGCCGATCCACATCGGCGCGGCGTTGCTCGGTCACCTGTCGCTTCAGACCACACAAGGTTACGTCGCAGTGTTCGCCGAGGACGTCATCCGACATGTCCACGACTTCCTCGCGCGCCGCCGCGCCATGCGGCCCGAGGAGGAGTACCGACCAACCACCCAGGAGGAATGGACCGAGTTCGAGGAACACTTCGACAAGCGCAAAGTCGAGCTCGGCTCCTGCGGGCGCCCGTACGGGACAGACTGCCCGCATGAGCACGCTTGCCTGAAATGTGCCCAGCTGCACATCAACCCGAAAATGCTGCCCCGACTCGACGAACTAGAGACCGACCTGGAGGAGCGGCGAAAACGCGCGGCGTCCGAGGGCTGGCTGGGCGAGATTGAGGGGATCGACCGGACCTTGCGGTGCTTGCGTGACAAGCGGGCTGACACGCTACGGATCACCCGCATCACTCGCCAGGTCAGCCTCGGCCTGCCGACCGTGCCTGCAAACCGATAACCCGGGCTGGGCTGGATCGCCACCGTTGTGGGGCGGTGGCGATCCAGCCGATGGCGTTGGATTGCGCGCCTCGCGGCATGAGCGGACGTTCAGCGCAGGCGGCTAGGTACCCAACTCGCGGTAGAGCGCTGCCAATGCCGACTCTTGGACATGGGGGACGTGGCCAATTCCTGCGCTGGCGCGGCGGTCGCCGGTGTTGCGGCGTGATCACGCGCGATGCATTGTTGGCCGAACCAAGGAGGACTGTGCGATGACCTCGGCTGTACCACCGTTGAACACGATATCGCTGGATCTGCCGCCGCGGTGGGTGGCGATCACTCCAGACGGGCGGCGCGCCTACGTCACCATGGACGACGTACTCCCTGGTGGCGATCCGGTTGGCGCGGTGGCGGTGATCGACACCGGGAGCGACCAAGTTGCTGCCACGATTGCTGTTGGCATGGGGCCAGGCGATGTCGCGGTCGCGCCGGACGGGCGGCGGGTGTATGTCTCAAGCTTTGACCGGTCGCGCTTGTCCGGCGTGTTGACCGTAATCGACACGGCGTCCGACCAGGTAGTCGCCGCCATTGCCATCAGCGGTCCCGGAGGAGGCCCGAAAGGGGTGGCGGTCGGGCCGGACGGACGGCGCGTCTACGTGTGTCACGACCACGTCCATGGCCACGAGCGTGGCGGGCTCAGCGTGATCGACACCGAGAAAGAGCCTGTCACGATTTCTGTGTAAGCCAGAGGTGAATGCTTACATCTGTAGGTTATCAGAAAAGTATGCGACCTGGGAAGAGGTTGATCAAGGTGTTGAGCGCCACTTTCCAGCCGTGTGTTCCGGTTCCTGAATCGCCTCCTCGTTGGCTGGAGATGTTGCGGAGTCCGAGGTAGAGCAGCTTCATCGCGGCTTCTTTGTCGGGAAAATGGCCGCGATTCTTGGTGATTTTGCGGAGTTGGAAGTTGATGGACTCGATCGCATTCGTGGTGTACACGATCTTCCGGAGCTCGGGCGGGTAGTCGAGGAATGGAATGAACTCATCCCAGGCGTTCCGCCACACGTCGACCGCACCCGGGTACTGCGCACCGAACTGTGTGTCGAATGCGGCCAGGCCGAGCTCGGCGGCCTCCAGGGTGGGGGCGGTGTAGATCTCCTTCATCGCCTTGACGATCTTCTTTCGGTCGCCGTAGGACACGAACCGCATCGCATTGCGGATGACGTGGACCACGCATGTTTGGACGACGGTGTCGGGGAAGATCGCGTGAATCGCATCGGGCAGGCCGGTCAAACCGTCGCAGCAGACGATGAGGATGTCCTTGACGCCGCGATTTCGCAGGTCCGCGAGGACCTTCTGCCAGAACTTCGCGCCCTCGGTGTCCTGGATCCAGCAGCCCAGGGCGTGCTTGCGGCCGTCCACGTCGACGCCGATCGCCAGGTAGGCGACCTTGGTCGTCACCACGCCGTTGTCCTTGACCCGGATCCGGATACCGTCGACATAGAGAATCGGATACACCTCGTCCAGCGGGCGCGATTGCCATGCCTTGATCTCGTCGACCACCACGTCGGTGATGTTCGAGATCAATTCCCGGGACGCGTCCACCCCGTATACTTCCCGCAGGTGTGCCTCGATATCGCGGGTCGTCATGCCCCGCGAATACAACGACAGGATCATGTCGTCGATGTTGCCGATCCGCCGCGCCCGTTTCGGCACGATCGTCGGCTCGAACGAACCATTCCGGTCCCGCGGTACCTCGATATCGACCGGGCCGTTCCGAGTCGACACCGTCTTGGTCGACCGGCCATTACGCGAATTACCGGTCCCACGACCGGCCGGATCGCCCGAGTCATACCCCAGATGGTCCGTCATCTCCGCCTGCAAGGCACGCTCCAGCACGGCCTTCGTCATCTGATTCAGCAGACCATCCACACCATCGATCGGCGTTCCCGACGATTTCGCGTCTTTCAACAATGCGTCGATGGCATCGGACGAGAATGCCTCGGCGAGCCGCCGCGCCGCCGCCGTGTCATCCTGACGCGACGATGTGTCCTGAGTCACTCGGTGTCCCTTCCGACCGCCAAACTGGCGAGTCGATCTTGGTACACCTCCGGCTTACACGGTTGCCGTGACACGCCCCCGAGAAAGGCGCGATCATCACCACGGTCGACGTCAGCGCCTTCCCGACCGCGGCTCGGATCACCCCAGACGGGACCCAAGTCTATGTCCTCGACACCGACGGCATTTTCGCCGTCATTGATACCACCACCAACGCGGCCACCTTTCCCTTCAACAATCTGACCGGACAGCGAATGGCCTTTGCAGGTGGTGGCAGTCACGCGTATGTCGCGCGCGACGACACCCTCATCTCCGTGCTCGACACCGCCACCAAGCAAGTCGTCAACCTCGTCGAGGTCAACGGACTGGCAACCGACGTGGCGGTGACCCCGAATGGATTGCATGCCTACGTGACCCAGCGCACGCGGAGCCGGATCAGCATGATCGATACCACCACTCAGGCGGTCACGCCGACACATGTCGACTTCCGAGGGACCGCCGACGGACTGGCCATCACCCCGGACGGCCGCCGCGCCTACGTCGCCAACCGGACCGCACACACTGTGGAGGTCATCGCGATTCCCCCGGTCCCGTAGCCAGCGCCCTTCGGCGCCGCCCGGCCAACCTGCCTTCCTCTGCGCGATGGCATGGACCCACGCGCTGTGGCTGGCGTGCGGCGATCTGGACGTCCCGAGGCCGACGTGGCCGGCGTGCTCAGGTCGGAGGGACGACCTCGATCCGGTACCGCACGTGAACCGGGACCGCGGTCGAGAGGATGGCGTCGAGCTGGTGCGTGTCGATCGCCTCCGGTGCGGCGGTGACAGAGCGGATCACCAGCGCGCATGATTCGTCGCCGGGCGGCGCGGTGCCGGGGATCGGTGACCAGGCGATGCCCCCGCTGTCGGTGACCTCGACGGTCGCGCGCGCGTCCTCGGCGAACGTGCCAGCGTCTCCAGCCCTCGGCGGGTCGCCCAGCCGTCGTGGATCTGCGCGAGCGCGGCGAGTACGGAGCGCTGGTGGCGTCCGGCTTCAACGCCGAACGTGGAGGTGAGCCACGCGAGCAGCGGGTTCGGCGCGAGCCAGGGTTCGAGGTGGTCGTCGAAATGATCGAGCAGTTGCCGGACCGGACTTAGCATGGCCTCAACGGCGTCGATCAAGCTGTCCGTGCCGGGATCGCTGTGGAGCCAGGGCGGCAGTTCATCGCTGACCGTCATGACACCACCTGGACTTGGTGGCGGAGTGAGTAGACAAGCGCGTTCGTCTGGAGATCGAGCTGCTGGACCGCCTCCATGTCGCCGGTGATTGGGTTGGCGCCGAAGAGCCGTACGTCGTCGACCCGATCAACCCCGGTGATGCGTTGAAGCACGGAGTAGGTCTCCCACACCGTGATTGAACGGCCGAACGGCCATCCGTCGCCGTCGGGGCCGCCGGTGATCGGGTGGTAGTAGCGGTAGAGCGCCTCGAGCGCTGTCGCACCGATTCGGGCTCTGCGCGCAGGGATGACAGCCGCGCAACGGCGGCTAGGCCGCGGTAGTAGGGCGGTTCGATGAGCACCCGGGTGCCGACGACCCGGCGTTCATCGAGGTGGTCGGCGATCCGCCGCAGCAAGTCGTCGCTGGGCACGAGGTCGGCGAACTCGACCGCGCCCAGTTCGTTTCCGGGGCGGCGGGCACCACCAGCACGCGGACCAGCGGCGATCATCTGGTTCGCGCCGCTGCGCAAGTGCTGGTCGGGATCGCGAGCGAGCACCTGGCAGAGCTGCATTGCTGCGTCCCGGTCGCGGGAGAACACCATGAACACGTCGGCTACGGCGGCGTGGATCCAGTCGGAGTGGTTGGGCTGGTCAGGGCCGATGGCGGCGAGTGCTGAGGCGACTATCGTGAGCCCGATCGAGTCTTGACGTCGGAGCAGGGCTTCTGCGGTCACGCGGGTGACGAAGGTGTCGCGGTCATCGAGGATCAGTTCTGACAACGGTCCGTATGCCTTGGGCAACTCCGCGAAGCTGGCGAGGGCCCGGCCTGCGTCGGCCCTGTCGCGGTTGTCAGGGCTTGCGGCGAGTTCGATCAGCGCTGCCACCACGGCGCGTCTTGCGTTGTTGCTCACTGGCGCAGTCTTCCGCGACCACGGCGAAGACGCATTCGCGTTCACTGGACCTACGACACGCGCGACTCGTTTCTCGGCCAAGCGCGCTCGACCACGCTGCCTGCGGCAGCAGAGTGCGTTGGTCGCGGGAACGAAGGCCCGGGATATGCCTGGACTCTCCGACTCTGCCCCCAGCCTGGACTTTCCCCAAGGGTAGTGACCTCCACTCGCCCGGCAAATCGATCACGCTGCTGGCGGCAGAAGAATGCGCGCTGGCACCAGCGGAGGACTCGCGCGATCCGCAGCAGAGTATTCGAGCGACTCGAACGACGAATGCGCGTCAGTCTGTGCGTACTATTAATTGATTAGAGGCGCGCAGGAGGTGGATGGATCCCTCGGCATCGCTGAGCTGAAGAACCACATCGACTGAAACGTCAGGCCCCCACTCCGGACCGTTGCGTGCGACCACCTCGAATGGAACGTCAACATCCGCAGGATGTTCTTTGACTGGCCGCGCCACCCATGCCATCTGCTCGTACATGATCGCAATGCGTTCCGCTGACAGATCTGCCGGCAATGCCACTGACCCAAGGGGCTGAACCCGAGCCACCGCAATCAATGGCTGACCGTTGGGCGGGCAGATTGGTTGAAAGTCTCGCCACAGGCATGCCTCGAGCGCAAGCGAAACGCCTCCCACGGACACGCTGGTCGGGATAGCGGCAAGGTCGCTCAGCGGAACACTATCACCCCGGATGCCGGTCTCCGCTAACCAATGAACCATGTCCTGGCTATACGTCATGCTGACCTGTCCAATCTCAGTTAAGTCCGACAGTCACTCTGATTCTAGCTCCCCCGCAATTCACGATCCCGAATCGACGCTATCGCCAAGCTTACGACAGTCTGTCTCATACGCGTTCGGTGCAACACCCGCCCGATTTGCGGCAGATGGGGACGTCGGTAGTGGTGGTCCTGGTCAGCCCTTGCGGATCACCCGATAGATCGTCTCGGACTTCGGCGCGGGACGCGGCACGTTGTTCCAGCCGATCTCCTCGGCTCGTTGTGCGATTGCGGCCTTCACCGCCGCCGGATCCGTCTCGTCCTCGAAGAGGGCTATCGACAGGCCGTTGCCGGTGACCGGGTCGACCAGGTGATAGGCGTCGACGACCCCGGGAACGGTCTTCGCCGCGTCAATCACCCACTGTCGGTCGTCATCGGGCATCGGCTCCCATACCGCGATACGTGCGATCACGAGCAACCACCTCCCGCGGTGTGAATCGGACTACCGGAGACGGTGTTACCTCAAGTCGGGGAGCGACGTCGACCAGCAGCGCTCCGGATTCGTCCGCTCATCGGCACGAGCGAGCGTTGGCTGGACGCCTGGGCGCGGCCGTCGAGGCGGAGTCGCGTGCGGCTGAGGGGTTACGGGGTCGGCGGTATTCGGTCGATGAGGCGCCGCAGTGCGCTGTCGACATCGACGCCGAGCAGGCGGAGGTAGATCCGCAGGTCGGACTCGGTATGCAGCCTCGAGGTGCCGGTGAACCGGGCCAGGTCGGCCGAGCACGCCAACCGCAACACGACCTCACCGTCGGGAAGTACTTCCGAAGTGGTCATGCCCACGACGGTGAACCCGGCCCGCTGGCCCAGCGACCCCGCCGCGGCATGAGAGCGTGTTCGTGCTGGTTGACGTGGGGTGATGTGCGTTGCTTGCTGTGTCACGGGTTGGGGTTTATGCCGCTCGGGAGGGAGCGATAGTTGATTCGGGTTTCGTGTGAGCTCGGTGGTTGAGGATGGAGTGCAGGCGGGCCGAACCAGAATCAGGGTGGAATCCTCACCCGTCAATCATTGAGCGTGTGCCAAAAGTCAATCAACTTGCGACGCTCGCGGTCGTCTCGCTCAAGTGTGAGGTTCAAGTCCGGCATCAGTTCCGATTGTCGAGAAGCGTTGTTGATCAATCCGATGACCGTCTTGGTCTCAATGCTTCCCGTCAAGATCTCACCGTTGAGAGCCCGCGATTCTGAGATTGCTCGACGTGCAACGGTGGACCTCTCGGCCAAACTGCTCCTCTCTAGAAGCAACGCGGCGCGATACCGAGGAAACCTAGGACTCGTTCGACGGAGCCAGAACTCTGAAGCCGTAAGTGCCGCGTGATTATTTGGCTCTGGCACGAGTGACCGTGGTAGGTAGCCGTCATGTAATGCACCCAGCAAGAGCCACTCATAGTCTTCCTTCGAAAGTTTCGATCTAAGGTCCAACTGGTCAATTGCATGACGCAGATCTGTATACGCACTTTCCAAAAACACCTTTATCTCCGGCTGTACTTGCCAGTGTTCACGTAGGGCACGAAGGGCGTGGCAAATATCATCAGGTGTCATCCGCGCGTACATTCCCAAGTCGGCTGAGGTTACAGATGCTACCGCATCTAAAAGTCGTGCCTTAATTGCAAGGTATGTTTCGTCATCCTGACCGGCCACCTGAATTACGTCGCTATGCCCTCCCGGTAGAGCCCCGTAGTTGCCGCTGTTGAACATGCTGAGCGCCGACCTTCGCGTCACCACGCCGTCAGACTCTGCCGTATATACCCAAATAGGGATTGGGCAAGTACTGTCCGTCAAGTCGCGCGCATACGCGATGCGCTGAAGGACTATTCGCCTGGTCTCGTCGATCTCCTTTTGCATCGGACGTAGTGATCGCTCCTGAGGTTGATTCCAGAATGGGGCAAACCTCCTCAAAAGAATCAGAAATTCAGACCCCTCGTTCGGGCACGTAATCAAGGCTACCGAAGCGATCTTCTGAAGATTCCTCGCCCTTCCTTCCGTAACCTCGACAGCTAAGTAGTTTTGCACCACCAAGCCGCCCATACTGTGAGACACCAATACTATTTTCTTATACTCGGAAGTGCTATTCGCAAGCCAGGTTCGCAGTCTCAGGCCGAGAGTGTCCATGCTCGGTATTCGCCTTGTCGGCCACCTCCTGAACACTGGTGAATCATATTGAAAGAGCTTCACATCGACATTACTAAGATCCTCGTCCTGCGAAATCTGTGAGGCAATAGATTCCCACGTGGTCGAGTCAGAAAATAGTCCGTGGACGAACACGGCCGCCAAGTCGCCCATCACATCCTCCTGTCGTTAGTGGAAAGCGATTCCCCGGTATAGTCGTTCGACTAGTCTGAGCCGTTACTGGTTGGTCGCAACGGCACACTTTCGGGCGGATTGTTCGGGTCAGGGCACAGGGGCGATCCCCGCCGTAACGGCCGAATTGGCCAGGGTGTGCGGAATCCGCTTCGCCGTTCGGATCGCGCTACCGAGTCTGCCGGCGATCGGGACCACTTGGCTATCGGTCGATTACGTGAGCCCTCTCGTTGTCGGTGAACGGGCTCCGTGCGTGTCGACAGCGATAACCCGGCATCGGTCAGCCATATCTACCAGGTTGCTTCGTTGACCCACAGGCTCTCAGCGTCGGCCCATGACCATGTCGCGGGGCTTGGTACCAATTCCTTGTTGGATCCTGTCCAAATGGCGTGGGCGCAGGTGACCGACACGACTTGGCGATCAAGCTCCTCGATGTGCATATAGCCAGGCGATACAGCGGTGGGGTCGCGCGCTCATCGGCATGAGCGGATGCTCTGCGCGCTCCACATCATCGGATCTATGGGAGTAGCGCGGCTCGCCGTCGCTCATCGTCGGTGCGTCGACTTGCGTGGTGCAGTGAAGCACTTATCGGGCGAAAGGGGAAGTGCTTGACGCCGCCATCGCCGACGAACTCGTCGCCGGACGGATCGCCCCGGTCTTCCGGCACGTCATCGGATATGCCGCCGACGAACCGGACAGGGTCGAGAAGGACACCTCGTACACCACCAACTCCCGTGATCCCTGGTACCCGCTCGTCGAGTGGAACTGGGATCGGCGGGCATGCGACCAGTTCCTGCACGAACTGCTCCGCACCGAGCACGACCCGGACTTCCGCTGGCCGCGCAGCTGCTGCCAGTTCTGCTGCTACCAGGCTCCCACCACAGGCCGCGTCGATCTGGCTCTGCGCTGGCGCAAGGAGCCTGCGGCGGCTCTGATCTCGCTGCGGATGGAACGCAGGGCACTGGCCCTCAATCCCAAGCAGAAGTTGTTCGGCACCTACTCCGCGGCCGAGTTCGTCCAGGAGTACGGGCTTGCCGACGTGGTCGCGAGGCCGAGGCCCTCAGCCCAAACGTCGACTGTGGCTACACCGTGGTCGAAGTGCGGCGCGTGTACCGGCCGGCGTCGGTCAAGGACCCGGAGACCGGAAAGAGCGTCCGCGGCCGCGGCGGCAGGACCGTCAAGGACCCCACGAAGAAGGGCCGGGCATGGCGGTCCATGCGCCCGCATACCGTGGCCGACACCGTCGACGACGCGGTCGCCGTCCTCGAGCGACTGGCCCGGGAACACGGTGCCGCAGTCGCCTGCCACGGCGACGTCCCCCGCCTGGAGATTCGGCCGATGCCGAAGAAGGTGGCCGAGTGGCCGGTCACCACACACGCCTACGCGGTCGTGCCCGGCCCGGTGACGCCCAAGGAGCGCAAGGGCTTCGAGCAGGAATGGGTTGCCGCGCAAGCGCGGGAAGCGGCCCGCAACGGCGACGTGCCCGCGCTGACTATGTCACCCACGGCGGCATGAACCCAGGAACGACCCCGCAGCCCCAGCCGTGTTCCTGGGCGACGCGCCGGCTGCAGCGCAGCAGGCCATCGACCCCGCACAGGTCGCTGCGCGCCGCTGACGCGGACCCTGCGCGGGGTCGATGGCCTGCTCTGGACGCGCCCGTCCGCACCCGACACCACAGGGAGTTCACTGTGATCAACACCGTCCTGGCCACTGGCGCCGCTGGCATCCATCCTCTCGCCGATACCTGCGACCTCGCTCCTCTCGCTTGGACCGACGTCGCCATGTTCGCCCTGATGGTCCTCGCTGCCCTCGGCGTCATGTGGATGCTTCTCCACTACTACCGCCGCTGATCCGCAGGCCCGTGACACCGCACATAGAGAGGCCCGATCACCGCGGCCACCTCCAAGTGGCTCGGGGATGGCCTTCCGGGCGGGAGCCAGCGCGCAGCCTGACCGTCCAGCCGCGCCGCCGTCCACGACCCGGGCCGACGCCGACACGGGTGATCCGGCATGCGGCAACGCCTTCGTCACCGCGCCGACCCCGGATCACACCGGTCGGCCCAACCCAGCTCGTGGACGACGACACGCATGCCGGTCGTGTGGTGCGCGCCTCCCGACCGGGAGGCGCGACCCCGACCGAAAGCGAGCTGCCGTGGCAACCACCTCCCACGCGCCGCCGACACCTGCCACCGCCGCGCAGGCGCCCAAGCCGTCATGGCGGTGCCCTGCCGGGAAAACGGTCCTGCCGGCCAAGGCACCCCACGCGCTGTGGCTCGCGCGCCGCCGCGAGGGCCTCGGCGCCTCCGACGCGGCAACCGTCGGTGGGAGCAGTCCCTGGTCCGACCTGACGACCCTGTTTGCGGAGAAGGTGCACGGCTTCACCACGCCCGACAGCGACCGCATGCGGGTGGGCCGCGACCTGGAACCGTACGTCTTGTCCCGGTTCCGCGAGGCGACCGGGCTGCGCACGCGCCGCATCGGCATGCTCGCCAGCCGCGAGCACCCCTGGATGCTGGCCAGCCTCGACGCTCTGTCCGACGACGGTGGCCTGGTCGAGGCCAAGACCACCACCAGCAATTTCGCCTTCGAGTGGGAAGACCCCCACGGCCAGGAGTCCGTACCCGACCATTACCTGCTGCAGGTCCAGTGGCAACTCAAGGTCTCCGGCCGCTCGCACGCCTGGATCGCCTGCTTGTTCCTTGACACCCGCGAGTTCATTTACCGCCGGGTCGAGCGCGACGACGCGCTGATCGAGCTACTGGTGCAGATGGGCGCCGACTTCTGGCACCACCACGTCCTACCGCAGGTAGCGCCGCCGCTGGACCCCGGTGCCGGCTCCGTCATGCGAGCCCTGCACCCCACCGTCGATGTGCCCACCCGCGAAGGCGGCACCGCGGCCGCGGTGGCGATGCGCCGTCAGGCGCGCATCAAGGCCCAGCTCAAGGAGCTGGCAGACCAACTCGACACGGTCAACGCCGAGTTGTTCGCGATCACCGGCGACGCGGAGGTCCTGACCGTTGACGGCACGGTCGCTGCGACCTGGAAGCACACCGGCCGCTTCGACGACTACGCCTGGGCCAAGGCCACCGAACCCGAGATCGTCCGCCGCTACACGCGCACCTGTGACTACGTCGACTGGCGCGCAGTGCTGGCCGACCGGCCTAAGGACCGCCGGTTCCGCGGTCGGGTCTTTCTGCCCAAGGCCGCCTTCGTCTGACGTCGCGCCCTCACGCCCCGGCCGACCAGGGCCGGTTGACCTGCAACCCCAAGGAGAGATCCCCAGTGGATACCGCACGCCTTCAACAGCGTCTGCGAACGACCCATCAGGCCCGGCGCGGCGAACTAGTGCTCGTGGGCTCCGCCGCAGCGACCATGCCCACCGCCGACGCGCTCGACACCGCCGAGGGCTACGCGGAGCGGCTGTCCAAGTCCGTGCTGCTGCCGGGCAACTATCGCCGCCAGCCCGCCAACATCCTGTGGGCGGTCGAGTTCGGCAGGATGCTGAATATCCCTACGATGGCCGCCATCACCGGCGTGAACGTCATCGAGGGCAAGCCAACCGCCTCGGCCAGTCTCATCGGATACCTGGTGCGCCGCGCCGGCCACAGGCTCCGCATCCGCGGCGGCTCATCGTTCAACGACCCGGCCTACGCCGAAATCATCCGCACCGACGATCCAGACTTCGTGTTCCGTTCCGACTGGACGATCCACCGCGCCGTCGAGTCACAACTGGTCCGCCTCATCAACGGCAAGCCGATCGCCCGCAGCAAGGAGGGCAAGGCGTTGCCATGGGAGCGGTACACACCGGCCCTGCTCAAAGCTCGCACGCTAACCGAGGTTGCGCGTGACGCCTGCCAGGATGTCCTGTTCGGTCTGCACTACACCCCTGAGGAACTCGGTGCCGAGGTCGACCAGGACGGCATACCGACTGGCCGGATGATCGACGTCGACGATACCGCCGACTACCACTTCGACGAGGCCATGCTCGCGGACGAGGTGCTCGCCGCTGCCCGCGTGCACGCCGATGGCGCCCCCGGACAGCGCGAACGCATCGTGGTCGTCGACGCCGCCGGCGTGGACGACGAGCACGCGATCCTGGACACGACACCCTTCGACTGGGACGCCGCGATCGCCGACGCCGCTGCCAAGGGAGCCCAGGAGCTGCGGGACCTGTGGTACGTCGCGCGGACCGCCGAACCCGACAACCAGGAGCTGATCGAGCGGATCAACTCAGCCGGGGCGCAAGTGGCGCCAGAGCCACACGGCACCGACTCCGGGCCACCCAGTTCCACGGTGACCGAGCCGCTCGCACAGCAGCCGGGCGGAACAACAGCGGAGACGGCGCCCGAGCAGCCCCGATCCGCCAACGTCGCTCGCGTCGCCGCCGCGCTCGGGTGAGCACCGCGCCGCCCACAGGGCAGTTCCGCGTAGACGGGCCATCTTGAAACGCACCCCGTGCGTGGATGCGGGAACCACAGCAGACCGCTCCCGGCCAGGGCAAGGCGCTCACGCGCCGCTGGCGCGGACCCCTTGGCCTGACCGGGAGGGCCCCGCAGATCGAAGCCCCATCCACGCGCCGCCCGACCACCACCGGGCCGGCGCACCCACCACGTTGGGAGCTCCCGTGACGACCACCCTCTCCGCCCGTTCCGCCACCGCCACATGGATACCGGCGCCGGGCTACCGCGAGTTGATGACCGGCGCCTGGGCGCGACCCTCCGGCGGAGGGTACGAGATCGTCGTGCTCACCGCAGCCGACACCGAGGGCGGCATCCCCGCACTGATCAGCGGCACCGTGAGCACACTGACGATGATCTCGGCCGATAGCTGGCTCCAAGATCCGGACTTGCTGCGCGCACTGGCGGCCCGCGGTGTCCTCACGATGAGGATCGTTGGACCCGAGCACCCTGCGCTGCGCCACGTCGAACACAATGCCCGCGACCTGGGGTGCGGTGTCCGACCAGACGTGTGGGTCGCCCTTGGCCTGGAATTGGATCTGCTGGCCGACCACGACCTTGACATGCAGGCCGCGTGATGTCGGCTCCCTCGACACCCCACTCCGCGAGTACTTGTTTCCCCGAATCCACGAACCGTCGAGCACACCCTGCTCACCTTCGGCGGGTTCCACCGCGACCACGCGGGCCTGGCCGAGCGCTGGTGGCCGCCGGAGTCCAGCACGGCGCGAGGGGACACAGGCAAGGGGCGATTGCGGACCGACCGGTTTTGCGCGCCCCCTTGCCTGTCCTACGGCCCCTCGCGCCGCGCTGGGTGATGCCGGTCCACCAGCACTCGACTCAGGAGAACACGGCCGTGATCAGTCTTCTTCCCGACTCCGACAACCCCGTTACCCGCGATCGGCACGCCGCCGCCGCGCAGTACGAGAACGCGACGCGCACGAACCACTTCCACCAGATCCTCGATGCCACGCGGCTGGTCACCGCTGCTATACCCACGGCCACCGTCATTGTCGTCGACATCGAGCACCGGTGGGCCGACCCGATCGGCCCGACGCTCCAGCAGGTCCTCGACGGCAGCGGCTACGCCCTGTGGGAGCGCTACACCGACCTGTCGCCGAGCCTCGCGGCGTGGCGCACCGCCGACGGCGCCGACTGGGAGCGGGCAGTGAAGGTCGTCGACGAAGACCTGGCGGCCGCCACCCGCCTGGATGACCTCCAGGAATTGGGGTGGCGCGAACTCGTTCAGCCTGGCGACTTCCTCGTCCTTCGCCTGCCCGAGCGCGATCTGCTGACGGGGGAGTGGGTGTACCTGCCGCAATTTACCGACGCCGCGAACGAGTACCTCTGCGCTCTGCGGTCCTGCCTCCTTTGCTCCGGTGCGGGCTTGGTGGCCCGCCGAGACGAGGCAGAAGGCTCCGACACCTGCGCCTGCGTCCGCACAGCGACGTGGTGACCTCCGCGGACGATGAACCAGCTTTCGCCGGGCGCCGCTGTACCGCCAGTGCGCCGGTTCCCAGTCCCTCACCCAAATGAAGTGTTCGGTGGCCCGCGTCCGCTTTGGACTCGGGCCACCACGTGTGATCAGGAAGAAGCCATGACCGAAGTCCCGGACAAGCACTTCACCCACGTCCGATTCACCAACTTCAGCGTGCACGTCCCGACGGAGGTGTGGTGTGACAGCTTCGGGCTCTCGCCTGACGCCGTGGCATCCGATGTACGTGAGTACATCAAGAACAACCTCACGCCGAAGTGCACCGACCCGGACAAGCTATCGATCTGTGAGGCGAAGGAGCTTCCCGCGCTCGGCGCCTTCGGGTCCGGAGAGATCAAAGCCGTATGGGAGTGGCCAGAAGTTCGCAACTGTTGGAATGCCTTCTGCATTGGCGAGGACTGCGACCAGCAGCACCACCACGACTTCACCGGCTATACCTGGTTCGAGCGCCAAGGTGCGACGTGGAACAACCACAACAACGACCTCGGCCAATGGTGTCAGCACTCCGGTGAAGCCGCGCACCGCGTCGACGACCGGTGCCCGGCGATGTGCCAGGCCAGCACCCACGCCGAGGACTAGCCGCTCCCCGTGAACCGTCGACCTCGCCGCACCGTGGTTGATCGGCGGCCATGGGTGCAGAACGCATCGCATGACCGACCTTGGGTCGGCGGCCTGCAGCAGTCCCGAGACGCCAGGCCGCCCGGTTCCACGCGGGGCCTGGCGGGAGTCCCGGCGAACGGCCCGCCGGTCGCTCAGCGTAGGGCGGCCCTGGCCAATCGAAGCCGCCCCAACAGGCTCAGGGCCGCCCTGTAACGCCTCGACCGCCGGCCGTCCGGCCGGTACCAGCGTTTCCAGGAGCAGAGATGACCCATCCGTCGTCCCAAATCCATCCCACGGAGTGCACCCCGCCCGTCATGGGCTACGCGGGCCGCCGCGTGCAGTTGATCGCCCGACTCTTGTCGCCCCGCGCGCCGAAGCGCCGTTCGCCGATGCCGCGCACGTGCTCGACCACCGGGCCGCTATGCCACCCTCGGCCGACCACCCTTCCGCCGACGGGTTCTTCGGCGACGCCCGCCAGAGGTTGCTGGCGGCCGTCGCCGCCGCGCGGGAGGTGTTTCTCTCCGAGGGGGGCGGCCTGCTGGCCTACCGGTGCGGCAGCCCGCAGCGGTGGCACGTGCGTCACGCCGAATCCGGCGTCCCAGTCACCCGCTTCACCGACCGCTTGCGGCATGCCTGGTGGACCCGGCTGGCCGCCGACGTCGAGCTGAACTTCACCCCGCGGTCTGCACGCACCTACGTGGCGGCGTTGGAAGGGCCGGTCGATCCGCGCGGCACCCAGATCGACTGGACCCGCCGCGCCGAGCAGGTCTACGCCGCACTCGCCTCGTGGCAGGACCACGACGAGTACGGCGAACTACCAGACCCGGGTACGGGCAACCGGTTCGGCGGGATCAGCGGCCTGCACCTGGCGGCCGTCCTGCATAGCGTCGCCGTCGGTGACGAGCCACTGCGTGACGCCGCCCGAGGCCCACTTCGCGCGGCAGCCAACACCATCAGTCTCGGCGGCGACCAGTCGGCCAGGCGCGGGCACAGCGCCCGCGAGCTTGCCTTCCACTTGCGGCGGCTGGACTCCGACTACAACCACGGCATCCTTCGCCCTCGCCGCGACCGCGACTGGCGCACCCGCCAGGATCTGCGGGAAGACCGCACCACCGGCCAGGTCGTGACCCTGGCCAGGGTGCTGGCATTCGGCGGTCAGCCACATCAGGCGGTGACGCTACTGCGCGAACATGCCGAAACCATCACGCACACCGACGCCCGCCGCCGCGACGGCCTCCACTCCGGTGCGCTGCTGCTGGCCGCCCGAATGATCGCAGACCTCTTCTCACCCGCCCAACCTGCCGATCGAGTTCCTGCACGACCTCCGCCCAGGGCAGTTGATCGTGGAAGGAGACTGTCGTCGCGCCCCAGACGCACCGGTCGAGCACGCGTGGCGAGTGACACCGACGAGACATCGCGAGCGAACCCCTGTGGGACAGGCGAACTTCGACCTCGAGATGCACGATGCCGACGCCCAGCCCTCCACGCTGCAAGTCCGTCTCGGCACTGACGACCCGATCCGCATCCTCGACACCAGCGGTCGCGTCGCCCACAGCCTGCCCTCCTTGGGCGGCGACTGGATCCTGCTCGACCCCAGCCACCGCGATCTGCCAACACACGCCGCCGTCCTGTCCCGCGCGGCGCGCGCCGCGGACGCCTTCATGGCCGACGCCCCCGCGCCCACCCCGCCGCACGGCTGACCTCGCCACTGCGTGAACGCGACAGCCAAGCGGCGCCACCCGGTCACGTCAAGGGATGCGCACCGGCTCCGCCGTGCTGACCCGCCTCCCTTGACGTGGCCGGGATCGGGCCGCTGACCACCAGCGCGTCCACGCAGAGGCCCGGCCCGCCGGGAGCTGCTTCGTCGTGACCGCCTTGGGACGGTCACCACGCGCCCGGAGCCCCTCATGCCCCTCATCCGCCCTCGTTCGCTGGTCGCAGCGCTCGTGGCCCGCCGCCGCGACCGGCGCGCACTCGACCTCACGCAGGCCGCGCTTATCCGGCTCCTCGCCGAGAACGAGCGCCTGCGACGGGAGAACGAGCGTCTGCGCCGCGATCCGGTCACAGGGGTTCTGCTGCGGCTGGCCTGGACCGACGCCGCCAAGGAAGCGCTGCCCACCTTGCGCGATCCGGTGCTGCTTCTGCTCGATGTCAACAACCTCAAACCCGTCAACGACATCCTCGGCCACGCCGCCGGGGACGACCTCTTACGCGAGATCACCCGGCGCCTGCATGTTCTGACGGGTATGTCGGCGCTGATCGGCAGGCTTGGCGGCGACGAGTTCGCGGTGCTGCTCGATCTGCCCGACGGAAACTGGCGGCACTACCTGGAGGTGGTCGCGGGCGCCTGCGCCGTGGATGTCGGCGACCTGCGCTGCGGCGCGGCGTTCGGCGCCGTGCGCCCGGTCGACGTCGTAGCTCGCGATCCCGCCGCCGAAGCCGCGGTGCGCCACCGCGTGGACCGTCTTATGCACGCCGCGGACCTGGCGATGTACAGAGCGAAACGCCGCTGCCGCGACGAAAGGCCGACCACCTCCATAGCGTTCTACGGCCCCGAGGATCCCGCCGTGCCCGAGCGACTCGAACCAGTGATCGCGCGAGTCCGAGACCACGGTGCCCCGCTCGGCCACGCCTCGCCTTCGACGTCGGCTGCGCGCGAGCCCTGAGCGATGCGCTCACCACCGCAACGTGGACGCGCACGTTAGCAAGACCGGTCGCCCCCGTGCCAGGGAACAGAACCGGCACGGGGCGACATGTCTTGCTGCCCGTCCCCGGTCCACGTACGCGTTCGACCGGGGAGTTCCGACATGCCCACCACGCCGCCCTCCGACGACCCGCCCGGATCGAGCGCACCGGTGCCGGCCGTCCCCGCGTCCCCGCCCCACGTCGACGCTCTCGACGGCGAACTGATCAGCGCGGAGGAGTACCGCCACACCCGCCTGCAGCGGGCGCTACCCACCGCGGTGACGGCCCTGCCCGCGCGGTGGCGCCGCGCCACCGAACGTAACCCCGGCCTCCGTGCTGTCGCCGCCACCGCGGAAGCCTCCGGCAGCCTCGGCGGCGCCGTCGGCTACGGCCTGGTGGTCACCCTGCGGGCATGGTGGAAATGGGTCCGCGTCCGAGACCTCTACGACGCCGCTCAGGCCATCGACAAGCTGGCCGACCGCTACTCCGAGATCCACGGGCACCGTTCTCGCCGCCGCTGGTGGACGGTAGGCGCGGTCGGTGCGGGGGCCACCGCCCTGGTCGTCGCCGACCGCTTCTGGGGCCCCGCGGTCTGGTGGTACACCTCGGCTGCCGCAGCGGCCGCACTCGCGGGGCAGGGCGCCGCAAGAACCAGGCACCCGGTCGCCGCGGCGTGTTCCCCAGTGGCCTGAGTCTGTCGTGGACGGTCAACGGCGCCGACCTCGTCGAAGCGTTCCGCGCCGCGAAGATCATCGGGCCGAAGGAAGCGCTGACCTTCCCGTCGCGGTCCCGACGCGACGGCGCCGGTTGGGCAGTAGTGGTGGACCTCCCCGCCGGGCGCAAAGCCTCGGCCGCCATCGCCACCAGGGAAGCGCTGGCCAGCGCCCTCGGCGTCGACGAGGCCCAACTGGTGCTGGAACGCGTCCGCGGCTCCGGCGGGCACGCCGGGCGGCTGGCATGCTGGGTCGCCGACATCGACCCGCTCGCCCAGCCAGCCCTGCGCTCGCCGCTGCAGGACCTGCCCACCCTGTCGATCTGGGACGGCGTTCCCCTCGGCGCCACCGCCCGGGGCCGCAATGTCGTAGTGGCCCTGTGCTGGACCTCGTGGCTGATCGCCGGCCTACCCCGCTACGGCAAGTCCAATGTGCTCCGACTGTTCCTAATCGCCGCCTGCCTGGACCCACACACGCGCATCTACGCCGTTGACCTCAAGGACGGCGCGGACTTCACCCCGTTGGCCCCGGTCGCGCACCGGCTGCTCATCGCCTCCGCCGAAGGCACGGACACCGAGCAAACCCTCCTGCGGTTGCTTGCCCTGCTGATCGAGCTCGAGAACGAAGTCCTCGACCGCTACCGGCAGTTCAAGACCATGCCCAAGGCCGACGTCCCCGAAGGCAAGATCACCCGCGCCCTGGCCGAGGACTCCATGCCGTGGCTGGTCGCGGCCATCGACGAGTGTCAACTCGCCTGCGAGGAACTGGCAAGCGACACCAAGGCCGTGCGCGAGCTGCGTCGCATGATCGTCGACAAGCTGTCCTGGCTCGTCCGCAAAGGCCCGGCAGCCGGGGTGACAGTGCTGCTGGCCACCCAGAAGCCCGACCGCGGATCCATCCCCACCCGCCTGCGCGACAACATCTCCAGCCGCATCGCGCTGCGCCTGCCGACCCAGCAGTCCAACGACATGGCCCTGGGCACCGGCAAGGCGTCCGCCGGGGTCGACGCCACCAAATTCACCGAACGCCACCGCGGCGCCGCGTGGCTGCTCGCCGATGACCTGTCCGGCGTCGACGCCGCCGAAGGCGTCATCGTCCGAGCCGCCAAGATCGACCTCCCCGCCAGCGACGCCGCCGCCACACAGGGACGCCACCGGCGCCGCGAGTTGGGGCTCCTCACCGGTGACGCCGCCGGAACCGAACCACCTCAACCCGTCGATCCCGACCTGCTGACCGCCCTCACCGACGATCACCACGACGAGGACGCCGCCGACGAGCGGCCCGTGGTCCTGGATCTGCTCGCGGTAGTGCTCCACGACGACGAGACCGGTGTCGTCGCCACCGCAGACCTCGCCGCCCGCATCGGCTGGGACACCAAGACGTTGGGCGAGGCACTGTGGCGCTTGGCCGTTCCCGCACCGAAGCCCGCTCGACAGCGGCTCGGGGGAGCCAAACACCCGGTGTCGGTCCAGGACACCAACGCCATCAGGGCCGCGATCGCTGCCTACATACCCACAGAGTAGGTCCGCACACGCGGCGCCGTGTGCACGGCTCTGACCAGCGCCAACCATGCTTGTGCGCAGCAGTCACGTGTCGACCGCGCCGCCGAGGTCAGCACACCAGGCCTATCACCGGGCGCCGGACGAATACGCGGCGGGCGGTGAAGGTAGGCACAATCGGCTGCCCATGCGCAGGCCGACACCTACGTCCGAACCGGACATGGACATCCCATGCCACGGCAGTACCGGACCCCGCGCACTGTGACCGACCCCCGCCCATCCGACCACAGCGCGGCTTCCCGTGCGGTCACCACGTCGGCGGCCGGATGGACGGGCGCCGGTGCCTGGCGAGCGCGTCCCGGAACCACGCCGCGCTCCACATAGGACCGGCGCTGTTCCAACCCGCCATCCACCAAGGACCACCGATGACGACCGACCTCACCCCACCGGCCAAATCACCCGCCCACGCACACAACACTGAGCCGCGCGACCTCAGCGAAGCGCGTCCCGCCACGGCGCCCGACCAACTCGTCGACGAACCCGCGACGCGCAAGATCCGCGTCCGCGACTACCTGCAGACCAGCCGCCGCAGCAGCCATACCCGACAGGGCAGAGTCGCCTCCGCCCGCGTCGCTCGCGCTGTCACCACCGGCCGAATCCCACGCTGAACAGGAGGTCGAGACTATGACCACCACGATCAACGGGTCGCTGCTCTACGGTGTCGACCTCGGCGGCGGCGACCAACCCTGGCAAGTGCGACACACTGCCGCTCCCCAGCACCGTGTCCAGTCCCCTCACGAGCTGAGCTGGTACGACCCCGACAGCATCTACGACTTCCGCGACCAAGCCAATCTGCGTCTCGCATGCGCCGACCGTCCGGTCGACCACACGGCCGTCGCCGATCCTGCATCCGCCGCCGCCGCTCGCGTCGGTGCACACCTCGAGTGCTACAGCTGGGAGGTAGCACCGTCGTTCGTGCTCGCGGCGAGCATCACGACGGCGTACTACGACACCCCGGTGCAGGTCGACCTGCTCGACCTGCACGGGCGGCACCAGGCCGAGGGCTGGGACGCCAAGTTGGCTGCCGCCCTCGCGTTGCTGGGCGTCACGCACATGACAGCGCAACCTTGCTGGATGGTCACCGCGTCCGAGTGACAACGATCCCGCTGAGGGCGTTGCTCGTCGTCGCCCACGGCGGCTCGGCTCCCATGGGCCGGCGCTGGGCGCCCACAGCCAAGCGGAGCGCCGCATGGACCTCCAAGGGCCGGAGTCGCTGCGCGATCGGCTGCGCCGAGCCCTGTTCCGGCCCATGCGGCGCTCCGCCGGTGCTTCGTGGCGTCCCCACTACCAGCCCCATGGGAGCCACGATGTCCATCACCTTCTGCGCAGAGGTCCTCGACCCGTCCGCGCACGTCGTCACCTGCGGGTGCGCACAGGTCACCGCCGCCGCCGTCCGGTACGACAGCTACGCCGCAGCGGCCGAGATCGTCCGGCGACTGCGGGAGCAGGCGGGTGCGACCAAGACCGCCTACGCGGTGCTGCCCGGCTGCGAGCGCCCCGACAACTGCAGCTTCCTGGGACCCAGCACGCAGCCGATCTACGACAACGCTGGGCCCCAGCTCCAGGTTTCCTACGCCACCGCGAACCTGCTGCTCGACGCGCTCGGGTACGCCGAACTCAAGGCGGGGGAGTACAGCGGCAGCGCCGACAGCGCAGAGTTCCTCGACCGGGTCCTCATCGCCCTGGCGCTGCCCCCTGCGGACCCGGACGTTCTCATGCCCGGCCGACCCTGCGCGTAACCGCGAGCGGGCATGGCGCCGATATCCCGGAGGAGCAGGACGAGGTCCGAGAGCTCCACAAGATCGCCCTGTGGTGCCGGGACAACCAGCGCGGGATCCAGTGGGTCTGACAACGGCTCGGTGCCCGGTGGACACCGGGCACCGAGCATCCACTTTGCCCACCCGCCAGGGCGGCGCGGGTTGCGCGCCGAGCGGGTTGTGGACCGCAACGCGTGCAACAGAAGCACGCGATTCGTCGGCTTGCCGTGATGCGGGACACGCACTCTAGCGCCGCGGCCGCACCGCACCGAGGACACGCCCCCGAGCCCACACGGATCCCATCCACAGGTAGCGCGGCGTGTCCTCGCCGCGGTCTGCGGGCGGCGGCGCTGTGGCGAGTGCGTCCCGCAACGGGGCAAGCAGACAGGCCTCTCGTGTCTCGACTGCTTCGACTCTCCGGCAGTTCCACTCTGCCGGCATTCGTGAACTGGAGAAGCGCTATGACCACGACCGAACTCGCCCCCGAGATCGACATCCCTTCCGACGTCGTGTTGCCCGAGGCCTCGGACCTCGACGTGAACATGGCTGCGCTTGAGCTGGTCCTGCCGACCAGCGCCGAGGAGGTCAAGGACTTCAAGCTCCTGCACGTCGACGCGGACCAGTTGGTCATCGGCCACAACGCCCGCACCTTTCAGCCAGAGGACCTCGACCCAGACTTCGTCGACGACCTCGTCGACCGCGGCAACTACGTGCCCATCATCGCCAGGTACGACAGGTTCGGGCAGTTGGTCGTACGCGACGGGCAGGTTCGAACCCACGGTCTGCGCGAGGCCAAGCGCCGCGCACTCGCGCGGGGCGAGGACACCTGGCACCCGGCCCTGGTCCTGGCACAGGATTTCTTCATCACCGTTGAGCGGGCCGCGGAGATCGAGCGCCTGGTCGAGCAGCATGGCGCGAACTTCCTGCGTTTCGCGATGACCGAGGCCGACCACCTGCGCACCGTCCAGGGGCTGCTGGACCTGGGCGTCGAACCCGACCAGGTGGGCAAGCGCCTGCGACTCAAGGACAAGGACGCCGTAGTGCTCGTCGCGGTCGCGCAGAGCACCCATGCCGCCGAACTGGCCCAGCAGGGTGTGTTGGGGCTGTCCGACAGCGCGGTGGTCGCCGAGTTCGAGGCACACGGCGACGAGGCCGCGGCGGTCGAGGAACTGACCGAGGCCGCCCAGTCCACTCCCCGCAAGCTCCACCAGATCGCCCAGCGGCTGCGGGACGCGCGCACCGAGCGCCTGGCGCTCGAGGCAGAAGCAGCCAAGCTGGCTGCGGAGGGCGTGGCGGTCATCGACCGCCCCGACACCCTCTCCGGCCCGCAGGTCCGGCAGATCGCGGACCTGCGCCCGACGGCCAAGACCAAGCCGGGCAGCGCACTGAGCGTCAAGCGGCACTCCAAGTGCCCCGGCCACGCCGCCTACCTCACCTACCAGCAGGCGACGTACTTCAACAAGGAGGGCCGCGTCCGCGTCATCCATGTCTGCACCGACTTCCAGAGGTACAAGCACGCCGAGCGCAACGCCGAGGCAGGCAAGACGCTCGTCGAGCGCACCCTCCACTTCAGCGGAGGCGGTGTCCAGAAGGGCCCGATGACCGAGGAGCAGAAGAAGTACCGCAAGACGGTGATCGACAACGGCAAGGCGTGGGACTCGGCCACGATCAAGCGCCTGGAGGCCCTGTCGCAGTTCGCCAAGCGCCGCAGCCTGCCCCAGGGCGAGGACACCTGGCTGGAGGCGATGCGCGCCAGCAGCGGCCGCTACGCCGACGCCGCCGGCAGGGGACACCGCCTGGCACTGAAGCTGCTCGGCTGGGACGACAAGTTCGGCGGCTACGGCACCAAGAAGGCCCTCATGCAGGAGATCCTCAAGGCCAAGCCGGAACGGGCCCGCGTGATCGGCATGGTCATGGTGCTGGCCGCGGTGGAGGACGGCGTCAGCCGCCGCACGACGTGGGAGCGGCCCAGCGACGAGGAGGTCGCCCACTTCGCCAAGCTACAGACGCTCAAGCTGCAGACAGTGGAGCCTTCCGGCCTCAAAGACTGGGTGCTCTCCGACGTCGAGGCGCTGGTCCTAGACCAGTCCGAGCCGGTGGACGCGGCCCTCGCCGCCGCGGTGGTCGACGAAATCGAGGTCGAGGCCAGCCCGAACGACGAGGACGACGAGGACGACGAGGACGACCAGGACGACCAGGACGACCAGGACGACCAGGAAACCACGCCCGGCGACGAGAACCTCGACTCCGACGACGACAAGCCCGCCGACGCGCCTCTCGCGAGGGTGACCCCGATCGATGCCGATGACGTATCGGTCCAGGACGACGACCAGGTGGACCTGGCCGCCTGACCAGCCCTGGTGGGCCGCCCGGTACCGGGCGGCCCACCAGCGGTTTTGCCACGTCCTCGCTCTCACTCCGAGGAGACCTGTGACCGCCACACGGGCGCTGTTCGTGGTGCCCTGCAGCAACAGCAAGCTCACCCACCGCGCCCCCGCGCGGCTGCTCTACACCGGGTCGACCTTCCGCCTCGCCCTACGCGTAGTCGAGCGGGAAGCCGCGCTCACCACCGAATCGGGGCTGCCCGCCTCCGTGCTAATCCTGTCGGCCCGTCACGGATTGATCACCCCCGACACCGAGATCGACCCCTACGACCAGACGATGACCGACACAGGTTCGATTCCGGTGCCCTCACTGGCCACACAGTTGCTGACGCACCAGATCACCTCCGGCACCGACATCTACGCGTTCCTGCCCCACCTCTACCGGACGCGCTTGCGGGCCGCGGTGGACCTGCTGTGCCAACTCACCGAAGCCACCGTGCTCATACACGACGTCTACGAAGCCGCACCCGGAATCGGCTACCAGCGCCAGGTCCTCGCCTCCATCCGCAGATCGCAGCCACCCGCTCCAGATCGAGCCGCCGACCTCCCTCGCGCGATGTCGTCCGCGGCGCCCGCCCATCGAGATCCCCGATAGGCCCACGAGGCGCAGCGAAGGTGACACAACTCGCTGTCCACACCGCCCCGCGCGGTGCGGCACGGGCCCAGCAAAGCAGCCGCCCCTCGCCGGCTCCCGACCGCGGAGAAGGTCGTCCAGTGGGCGGCTGCCAGCGGCGGCCCGTCCCGCACCGCCCTTCGACGGTGCCCTCGATCACGAGAAGGACCTGGTCATGTCACTTCCCTCCATCTCACCCGGCGCAGCCGACGAGAACCTGGCGCGCCTGCGTCTGGCCACCGCACTGTTCGGCACCACCCCCGACGACCTAGTCGAGCCGGTGCTCGACGCCGCCGGTGAAGACGCCGCGATCGCCTACAACTCAGGCGCCCTTCCCGAACTCTCCGACGCAGCGGCACACGACACGCTGCACGACCACGCCGAGCAGCACGCCGCACGCATCAACCAACGTGAACTGGACGCCCAACTGGCCTACCTACTCGAGGTCAACGACTACGACACCGTTCTGGACGTACTCACCCCGACACCCCACCGACTCTCCGGCGCTCTCGAACTGATCCGCCACCAGGCCCGACTGCTCACCGCCGCCCGGGTGCATCGAGTCGATCAGCACACCATCGACGTGCGATTCACCCTCACCGACGAGACCGTCTGACCTCGCCTCCTAGAAGCCGAAACCGCCCAGTCCGGCTCCCCGCGCGGCGATGTTCTTCCTCGGCACCGCGAACCCACGGTGGCTGGCCGACCTGGACGTGCCGCTCTGCCTGGCCTACCACCACCTCTCCAAACGGCGGACCCTGCCGCGGGCGCGGGCGCCCTGGCTGCTCGACTCCGGCGCCTTCAACCGCCTGAGCACGCATGGCGGGTGGGACACGTTGTCCCCGCACACCTACATCACAGGGGTACGCCGCCTGGCCGAAGAGGTCGGCAACCTCGCGTTCGCCGGTCAAATGGACTGGCTGGTCGGCGACGACCAGCTACGCCGCACCGGGCTGCCGGTCGACGCGCACCTGTGGAACACAGTCACCAACTACCTCGACCTGGTCGAGCGGCGGCGATCCGGGCGACTGCCCGATCATCCCGTCACTGCAGGGGCGAACCGAACGCGACTTTCACCTGTGCTGGGACCTGTTCGACAGGTACGGCGTCGACCTGGCCACACTGCCGCGCGTCGGCATCGGGTCCATCGCCTCCCGCCAGGCGACCCCCGAGGTCGCCGCCATCGTGACATCACTGCTCGACCGCGCTCCGCTGGTCCTGCACGGCGTCAAGGGCGGCGGGTTGCGCCGCTATGGACACCTCATCGCCTCCTGCGACACCGCCACCTGGTCCTACAGCGCCCGCCGAGCCGGGCGACGACACCCGACCTGCGCCGCAGCCCACGCAACCTGTTCGAGCTGCCCCACCTACGCCCTGGCCTGGCGAAGCCACCTGCTCGCGGCCATGCCCGAACCGACGTCCTTGTATGAACCCGGCCCTCCACCGCGAACGCCCCGGGTGGCACCCGCCCGACGGGACGGCGAGGACTCTTCAGGGCAGCAGCACCGCGTCGGGGCTACGCGCCGATGAACCCGGCCGAACCATCCCGGTGAGACCAGCCTCGCTGCGCTCGGTCGCGCTGACGCGCGATCCCACCGGGATGGCCCAACCGGAACCCCCGCCACCCCTGCGGGCCCCGGCACGGCGCTGCAGGGCTGCGCCCGTCCACGCAGTACCCACCGAGCAGGAGGCCACCGATGAGCACGCGACCCAGCACCGGCCGCCGCGTTCGTCTGAACGGGACCGAGATCGACATGTTCGATCACCGGCGAACCGAACGGCCCAAGGCCGGAGAGGCCAAGGCGGTCAAGACCGCCGCCAATCGCCGCGAGCGCCAGGCCGGACGCCAGTACGCACGCAAGCAGCGATGGGAGGGCTGATCGCCTCGCTGCGTCGTCGGCTCGTCCCGGATTCACGTCGCGGACCCGGGACGAGCCGAAACGCATCCCCGCGCCGCCGCCCAGGGGCATGACAGCGGGCCCGATCAGTCGGCGCACCCTCCGTCGCCCGGCAAGCCCATCCCGTCTCTTTCCCGCGAGAGCAACTCCGCGCCGTAGGTAGCGAGATCTCCGTGCCAGTGGGCGGAGGACGCCCGCAGCCCAGCACACCGCCGGGCCAGCGGCCACCGGTTTGTCCAACCCATGCGGCGGCCCGGCGGCGCGCTCCGCTCTGGGCGTTCCATCCGCCCCTACAGACGGAGACGTCGTGAACATCGACACCGCGTTGGCCAACGTCGACGCGCTCAGCCAGCCCCAGGCCGCCGCCCTCACCACAGCCCTGATCGCCCGGCACAAGCTGCTCAAGGACCAGCACGCCGCTCGGATCACCGCGCTGGTCACGGTCGGGAGCACGGTCAAGATCCGCGACAACATGAGGCCGAGGACGCTGTGCGGCCTGGTCGGGGTGGTGCGATCCATGAACGGCAAGGCCGCGGAGATCACGCTCGACGAACGCTCGGCCGCCGAACACCGCCAGCAGCAGCTCGACGGAATCCCTTTGGCCGCCCTGGAAGCTCTCGACTCTGCCCAGAGCTTCGCCCAGGTCGTCGACTTCTTCCTCAACCACGCCACGATTGAGGACCTCACGACGCTCAACGGCGCCCGCAAGCGACGGATCGAGGCGCTCGCGTCCGGGTTGACCACAGGCGACCAGGTCGTGGTCATCGACGTCAGGCCCAAGTTTCTCGCCGGACTGATCGGCGCTGTCGCGTCGGTGAACAAGACCGATCGCACCTGCGAGGTTCTGTTGGACGAGGCATCCACCGACCGCGTCCGCTGGTTGCGCAGCCCGAAGTACACGGTGGCCGACACCACCAAGCGGTACCCGCTTCGCCTCAGGTTCACCCAGGTTCTGATCACCGGCCGGGGCTGACCGTCGTGGGGCGGGGCCATCAGCGCCCCGCACAACGCCTCCACCACATTCACGAGCCCCGCCGAGCCTCAGGAGTCCGCCATGAGCGCCATCGTGCGCAGCAAGACGACCGGACGCGTCCTACACCGGACCGTCACCAGCAAACCCCAGCTGGGCCAACCAGCCGCCGCGCGCTGCATCATCTGCGGGTGGTCGCAGAGAATCGACCCACCCGGCGGCCGCAGCGAAGCCCGCGCCCTCGCCCGCGCCCACCTGCGCTGGCCGGACGAATGGCCCGTTTTCCACTGCGGCATCGCCTACCACACAACAGATCCCGACCACACCGACCCCGCAGCCGCGCGCGTCGGGGGAGCCCGAGCCAACGCCTCCGCCTGGGCCGTCCACGACCGCAGCCCCGCCGCCGCACGCGCCGCGCGCCTCGCCACCGACGACATCGTCGACCGCGGCCTCCCGACCGAGGCCGCCTTATCCCTGGCCATGCCCGCTTGCGACCCGACCCACAGGCCAGCGCCCTCCGTTGCTCTCGTCGTCGCGCGGCATGACGTGCCGGGGTACTCGATCGCCTGGATCGGCGACTGCCGCGCCTACGAAGTGCGCGGCGAATGCCTCGTGCCGCTGACAACCGACCGCGCGGCCTCATCAACGGTCAGGCACACCCACACCAGCCGACCTCGCGGCCGGCTGGTTCTCACCGCAGGTGACCTGCACAACGCCGTGCCGCACGACACGCTCACCGCCCTGGCCGTCGGCATCCCACACCCGACCACCAGCGCCCACTTGATCGTCGCTGCCGGAACGCGAACCGGCGCCGCTGACGTCACCGCCCTCGTCATCGACCCCGTTCCAACCCAGTGACCAGCGTCTACCTCTGCGCGGGAGCACCGCTTCCACATACCCTCGACCCAGGGGAGGAACCAATGACCACCAACCGCACCAGGAGCGAACCGGCCACCCGCCACCACCGCACAGACCCGCCACGCCTGCGAGCGGCGCTCGCCGCGGCCGCCCGTGGCTGGCCGGTATTCCCGCTCTACCAACACAAAAAGAAGCCCGCCATCACCGACTGGGAGAGGCGCGCCACCACTGACGAACGGCAACTGCGACGCTGGTGGGCGACCGCGCCCTACAACATCGGCGTGCCCTGCGGACCCGCCGGGATCGTCGTCATCGACCTCGACGTCGCCCACGGCACCCTTCCATCCGACTGGGCGCACCTCGGCGTCGAACACGGCCGCGACGTTCTCGCCATCCTCGCCGATCGCGCTGGAGAGCCCGACCCGATCGACACCTACTCGGTTATTTCACCCACCACCGGCGAACACCGCTACTTCGAGGCGCCGCCCGACATCCAACTGCGCAACACCATCGGCCACCTCGGAATCGGACTCGGCCCCCTGATCGACGTCCGTGCCCACGGCGGCTTCATCGTCGCGGCCGGGTCGCTGACTGTGATCGACGGCGCCAAACGGCGCTACCGGACGCACCCGCTCCGCCCGCACACCCTGCAGCCGCTTCCACAGTTTCTGATCACCAGCCTGACTCCGCCACCACCCGCACCACGCGCACCCATCCCGCAGATGGAAGGAGGGCAGCGCCTGGCCAACTACATCCGCGCCGCCCTCGACGACGAGGCACGCACCGTCGCCGCCGCCGCACCGGGCACCAGGGCAGGCGTCCTGTTCCGCTCCGCCGCCGCACTGGGCAGCCTCGTCGGCGCCGGAGCCCTCGACGAACAACTCGCCGAGCGGGTCCTGCTCGACGCCGCCCAGGGCCACAACGGCATCGACCGATGGAACACCCACGAAGCCCAACACCACATCCGCAACGGACTGGCCGCAGGCAAGAGCACCCCGAGGGCTATCACCAACCTGACGGCCTGACCCACCTGCGTCACCGATGCCGCTGCCCGGGCGGGACCGACCCTCTCCGGTACGACCCCGGCCGCGCACTTGTGCATCGGCGCCCACCGTCTCGCTCCCGCCCTGAGCGTGGCGGCCCGCCACACACGAAGCGCTCAGCCCAAACTTGTTGCACACCAAGGAACTTCGTGGCGCACTACCAGCCTGGTCAACCTGAGTCGCTCCCGCCGTCTCACCTTCCAGCCACGCCACCAGGCCCTCGCCGGATGTCCCTGCCGGCTCCATGTCGACGCTTTCCGGAAGCCCCGCTACGCCGTCGTCCGGTGTCACCGCGCGATCGGGCCTATCGCCGAGCCGCACCCGACATGAGCGCGCTGGGCCACCACAGTCCGCGGAACCGGTTCCGGCGACGTCGCGAAGGTGACTGACGCCCGGGCGGAGCTTGTCGCGCTCTTGGTCCCGCGGGGGTGGAGCGCCTGTGGACCGCCCAGAGGTCAGCACGACGGGAGGGGTTCGCGTGCAAGCACTCCACGCCCATCCGTTCCGGTGAGACAAGCCCCTTCGGGGTCGCGCTGCGCGCGATCACACCGGAACCGACGAGCGCTGCGCACCTGCACGCCCCTTCGGGCCCCTCCCGCCGTGCTGAGGCAGGGCCGCGTTCCACCGACACCCCAGCCCAGGAGACCCCGATGATCACCGCGACCTACACCGACTTGTTCGCCGACGTCCTCGCCGAGACCTCCGCGCTCGAGCTGCTCCACCACGAGCTGGGGGCCCAGTTCATCGCCGATCGGGGATGGCGCGACTTCGACGACCACGATGCCTACGCCGACCTGGTGCGCATCGACCTCGAAACCGCGGAGCTGGGCGGATCCGACTGGTGAGCGCCTACCGGGCGGGCCCCCGAGGCCCGCCCGGCACCGTCCTCGTCCCTCAACCACTCGGGAGTCGCCCGTGATCGAGATCATCGCCCAATTCTGAGTCGTCGCCGCCCTGATCAAGGGCGCCATCCGCATCTGCGGACACCCGCATCACCTGGCGACTCGCACTCCTGGTCGCGCTGTCCTGGATAGTCCTGCTCATTCAGATGGCCACTGCCCAGCACACCGGCGTCCCAGAATGTTCTGACTTCCCGGCGCACGTCCCGGTGGCGGCGATCGTCGCGCCGCCCGCCGGGCACCGACCTTGGGTCCGGCGGCCTCCGGACCACGGGGTGGGGGAGGTGGGCCTGGAACGGCCCTGTGGTCTCCCCCATCGCGGCACGAACGAGCTGAGCCAGACCGGGCTGACGGGCGCAAGCGTTCCACGCCAATCCGTTCCGGCGAGACAAGCCCCTTCGGGGTCGCGCTGACGCGCGATCACACCGGAACGGACCAGCGCTCCACGCTTGCGCCCGTCAGCCCGGTCTGGATGAAACCAGCTCGCGCCGCGATGGGGGAGACCACAGAGAAGGGCCGTTCCAGGCCCACCTCCCAGGTCTACCGCACCGGCCCAGAGGCCGGACGGGCGTCGCCCGAACCCACCAGGGCCAAGCCCTGGACCCGCCGGAGCTCCGCCCCGGACCCGGACACCGCTTCTGGGGGAGGGGTAAAGCCCCGCCAGAATTCGCGAATTCAATAGCGTCCGGGTCTCGCCTATTCTTGAAACGGTACGCAAAGCAACTCATGGAAGGCGAAACGCGACTCTCGCACACCCTCTGACCTGCGAATATGGATACGAACCCGTTATCTTGGCGGCCCGGCTACAGATTGTCTTTAGGCCGCTACGCGGGTAATATTTCCCTTGTTCGAGGGGAACGGAAAAGCCCCGCCGGAGTCGCCAAACCTCCGGGAACACGATCCGCGAACGACACAAAGGAAACGCCATGTCTGCGACCCTCACCGACCGCCCCGCATCCCTCAACCTGTACCGCACCGAAGACGCCCCCGCCCTCACCGCCGTATGCCGCAACGCGGAATGCAGCCTTGAACTGAGCGCTCGGGAACGTTCGCGCATTGTCCGGCTCAATGGCTTGTGCGAGGACTGCCACGAGAGCGGCGTTATCGTTCCCGCCCTGATCCTGCCGACGAAGCCCAGCGCCAGCGCCCCCGCCGTCGACAGCCAGACCGGCGCCAACGACACCGAGGCGCCATTTCAGGTGTGCTTTGAGTGCACGCGCACCTACGCCACCGACGCCGACCTGATCGCCGCCTACAACACCGAACAGGGCGAAGGCGCACCCGCTGTCACCACCGCCGAGGACATCACGTTCTGCCCCGAGTGCCTGCACGACTTCCTGTACCCGCCCACCCCTGCCGTTGCCCGGACCCCCGGCGAAGCCCGCGTTTGCGGGAACTGCGACGCCGATATTTCCGTCCTGCGCGCGGAAGCGCGGTTCTGCTCCGCCGCCTGCCGTGATGCGGTCGAGCCCGCCGTTGCCGCCCAGCGCCCCGCCCCCGGTGTAGTGACTGTCCGATTCGTCGAGCCGAAAAGGTTCCCGGCGACCGCCCCGGAGAGGGAGACCAAGACCGACCGGAACTCTGCAATGTCGGTCGGAATTGACGTGGTGATGTTCGCACTTCCCCACCTCACCGAGTACCAGGCGGAAACCGGACTCCGCGCCGCCGTCGCCCACTGGGCAAACGGCAAAGTCACCGGCGCCGGCGTCGCCGCAGCCGCCCGCGCGTGGACCCGCAATGGCGAGGACTACGACGACATGAAGCCCTGGGCACAGGGCAAGGAAAACACCGCCGCCCTGAAAGTGCTTACGAAGGCGATTCGCGCCGCCCACGAGTACAACGCCGCGATCAGCACGAGCCGCAAGTGACCCGCGATCGGCGGCCGGACCCCACCGGCCGCCGATCCCCGCACACCAGGCACCCGCCCGCCCGTCGCGCCATCGGTGTGACCGGCATCGAGCCGGCCACACCGATACGAGGGGGCCTCGCGCCCCCCTCGTGCTCCCCCTGCGCCCACCCGCCCGCCCGGCCCGCCTGGCGGCGGGCACCGAATCCGGGTTCCGGCGCCTGGGGCGCCTGCACCCGGATGCTGCGCTGACGGCGGGGTCGTCGCCTGGCGGCGCCGCCCCCGCTGGCTCCGCGCCTAACGGCGCTCCGCGAAGAACCCCTGTTATCGAATCCGGGTTCCGGCGCCAGGGGCGCCTCCACCCGAATACCACCCCGTCCAGGGTGGTGGCGCCTGACGGCACCACCCTGAGGCCGTTCGCGCCAGGCGGCGCTTCACAGCCAACCGCGCCAGCTTCTGGACCGCGCGCCACAGCCAAGAACATCGCCGCCAGGGGACCGCCCCGCACCGCAACCCATCGCGCGTGGGTGGTGTCAGAAGCCGAGCCCGGCCCCCACGACGTCGTCGAGCAACGCGCGCCTGGTGCCGTCTCTGCACCCGGCTGGGACCGGCAGATCGCCCGATGGCAGCACACCTGAAGCGGGGTCCGCGGCGATGAACACGGCCCGATCAGCGCGGGTGACAGTCCTCGCTGCGCTGCGGGCCACCCGCCCCGACCAGCCGCAACCCCCGCCGCCCCTCCGGGCCCCGCCCCGGCGCGCTGGGCTGCGCCGCGATCAACCAGCACCCAGCTCAGGAGACAGCGTGCCCAACGACCACATGCCCAGCGCATTCCCGACCCACCACCTGCTTCACGCCGCCGGCCTGTTCCTCGACTTGGCCGACGAGGTCATCGACCACCTCGACGACCTCGGCGGCCAGCTCGGATACGAGGCCCCAACGTGGTTGTGGAGCACCGACTATGACTTCCGCGACCCCGCCGCACGCCCACCCGTCCTGGTCGGCTACATCGCCAACCGGCGACCCGACGCCGCCCGTCGAGCCGCACGCCAGTGGGCAGACACGCTCGGCCTGACCCCATCCACCAAGGCCGTCACCGGCACCGTCGCCTACGACGGCGAGATCAACGGATTCAAGATCCAGATCTCGGCAGTGGTGGACAGAACCGCGTCCAGCGACAAGCTCTCCACCCTCACCCGCTACGCCCCCGAAATCCTCCTCGCAGGAATTCTCGCCGCCACCAGCATCATCGCCGCAGTGCTGCTCACCGACCACAACAAACTGGCCACCCTCGCCCGCGGCCTGCGTCGATAGACCCCGGCCGTCGCCCCAGCCACAACCGCCGGGGCGACCAACCGACGACCACGCCGCGCCCCGCGCGGCCACCCGATCCGCAGCGAGCCGACACACCACAACAGCACACCGGCCGGGGCTGCGCGACGACCGCGCACCGCCCAGCCGCCGCCCAACAGGCCCCGGCCGCCGCGCTGAACCGGGGCGCGTCAGCTCCACCACAGCCCGGAAGGCACACACAATGACCAGGCACTACCTCACCACAAAAGACACCGCCACAGCCGACACCATCTGGGTCGGCTACGACCGCCGCACCAGCAGCTTCATGTCCCAGGTCTACAAGGCCTGCGACTTTCCAACCATGGTGGCCACCGCCGGACCGCCATACGAGACCGTGTCCCACGCCGAAGACATCATCGCCGAAGTCAGGAACTACGCGCACATCCCCGACGACCTGATCACCGCCCTGGAAGCCGACCAATACCTCGCCCCGCACATCAGCACCGCAGACGCGAACGCCGTCACATACTGGTCGGCCACCACCCGCCTCGACGGAGAACCTGACACCGAGCAGTGATCGCTCCGACGGCGCGGCACCAAGCGGCCGCGCCGTCGGACAACTCTTCACCCGTCCGCCACGCGCTCACAGCAACTCGGCCCTCGGCGTGCGCGCCGGTCCAGCGCACAACCGCACCGAACGCGGCGCCAGGCGCCCACCGCAAGACCACTCGCTGCCGAATCCCACGCCCGGCAGCAGACGGACTCGACCTCTAGCGAACCGACGCACACGAGGCGGAGACCGACTCCACTACCGGGCCGAGGGCAAGCCAACACGAGAGCGGTGCCAACGCCGCTCGACCAACCGCGTCCCACCC
Source organism: Alloactinosynnema sp. L-07 (assembly GCF_900070365.1). Classification (NCBI taxonomy): domain Bacteria; kingdom Bacillati; phylum Actinomycetota; class Actinomycetes; order Pseudonocardiales; family Pseudonocardiaceae; genus Alloactinosynnema; species Alloactinosynnema sp. L-07. The sequence continues at coordinate 2,057,779 of NZ_LN850107.1, forward strand.
GGCCGGCGTCCGTCGATCAACCGAACCCCCGAACGCATTCCCGTTCACGTCGAGCCGCGGCAACCGGGACTTGTGGACCGCCCACAGGTCAGCAAACCGGCAGGGAGGCGCGCGCCGATGAACCCGGCCGAGCCATCCCAGTGAGACCAGCCTCGCTGCGCTCGGTCGCGCTCACGCGCGATCCCACTGGGATGACCCAGCCCGATTCCCCGCCGTCCTTCGGACCTCCCACCCGGCCCGCTGAGGCACAGCCGCGTTCCACCAACCCCAGCCACAAGGAGCCCGCCATGACCGACAACAGCACCTACATCGGCTACGTCAGGGAGATCATCGGCGACCGCCTCACGATCAAGAAGAACCTCGAGTTCAAGTTCGTCATGGTCGTCGACCACGGCGAGAAGGTCGGCGACGAATGGCACCCGAACAAGGTCCTCTACACCGTCGTCGCCTACACGAAGCTCGCCCACAACATCATGGCCACCTTCGCCCGCCAGCCCAAGCAGGGCGTCGGCCTCCGACTCATCGTCGTCGGCAAACCGCGCAACGACAGCTTCCGCGCCACCGGCGGCTACAACGTCCCCCGCCAGTCGATCGTCGCCAACTACGCAGGCCCCGACCTGAACTGGTCCATCGCCGCAGTGGTCCCGATGGGCCCCGACGCCACCGACGAAGCACTCGCCGCCAACACACCCGCCCAGGAGCCGATCACCGCAGCAGCCTGACCACCCCGCCTTGGTCCGGCACCGGAAGCCTCGGTGCCGGACCGCGACCCACCACAGTCGTCCGCGCCGATTCTGTCGCCGCCCGCATGCATGATGACCACGACCGGCTACCCAGCCGAGCCGGCACGTGACGGAAGGCGGCGACGTTGACCCGCACACTGCTGCCCGTACCACTCCATGCCACAGCCAAAGCTTGGGAACGCTTCAGCCGCAAGATCGTCATCACCTCAAACCACCACATCTGGGTCCGAAGCCTCGCCGACGACGGCTACGGCCGCTTCCACGACCCGAACTACACCGACGCCGACCTCCCTGCCGCCGTCCGCTCCGACATCGTCCGTGTCAGCCGCTGGATCTGGTGGGCCCACTACGGCCCCATCCCCCCGCGCACCGTCATCATGCACACCTGCAACGTGCCCATCTGCGTCCGACTCGACCACCTACGCGCAGGCACCCAGCAGCAGAACCTGCTCATGGCCGCCGAACTCAACCGCCTCGCCCACACCGGCGGCGGCAGCCACCGCATCGACCGCGCCGACAAACGCGGCCAGGCAGGCCAATCCCACGCCATCCGCCAAGCCGTCCTCGCCGCCATCACCGAAGGCACCACCGACCCCGACGCCCTCGCCACCGTCGTCGAGGCCGTCCTCGCCCTCGGCGACGCCTTCGCCGACCAACTCAGCCTCTTCGACATCTGACGGCCCCAGCCACCACACCCTCCCTGTGGCGGCCGGGCACCGTTAGATCCGGGCACCGTTAGATCCGGGCACCGTTAGATCCGGGCACCGTTAGATCCGGGCACCGTTAGATCCGGGCACCGTTAGATCCGGGCACCGTTAGATCCGGGCACCGTTAGATCCGGGCACCGTTAGATCCGGGCACCGTTAGATCCGGGCACCGTTAGATCCGGGCAACTGCGACAACGCGGTGAACCTAACGGTTCCCGGCCACAGCCGAGGCATCGCTGCCCGCCATCGAATCGCCTTCCTCACGCTGGCCCGCCCTCGGCAAGACCACCGAATACCCAGCCACCGGCTTGCCAGCCGCGACCTGGCCCTCGGAAGCAACGAAAGCCGCGGCGGCACCCGCCTCGCTCCGGGCCATCTGCGCCCAGAACCGCAGGTCCTCGACCCGCACTTCGGTCAACTCGGCCAACTCGACCCGCGTGACCCTCATCGCCTCCGCCGCGAGCACCGCGCGACCAGCCGCCAACTCCGCCCTCACAACCGACGGACTGTCGGCCAGCGCCGCCTCGAACACCTCCCGCAGCCTCGGCGCACGGGCATCACCCTCAGGCACCCTCAGCGCCGCTTCGACCTTCTCACGCAACACAGCATCGTTCGCCGACCGGGCCCCGGCAGCAGCCGCCGCCGCGTGGCCAACAGCGACCACAGCATCCTCACGCCTGCGCCGATCGTCATCGTCCTTCTTACGCAGCCGCGCCCGGATCTCACGTGCACTCGCCACATCGACCTCCCCTAGATCGAATCCTCCCCTCGGCCCCGCCCCACGCTAACCCAGCACCCCACCGTCAAGCATCCGATTCTCGCTGCTCACCGTCCACACAGCGCGGCCCAACTGGGCCACGACCCAATCCGCCCCCAGGGGAGTGGTGGTGGCGGGCACTGCCCTCGGATCCGCCGCCCCACGGCCTGCGCGCGACAGCCCCGGCGACGTCCCGGCTTGGCCCTGGACACCGACGCTTTCACCCGCCACAAGGCGGCCCACCGCAGCTCCTTCCGCGCCACCACCTCGCCCAATCGAGGTGAAACACAACGGACGGCCGAACGGCCGACAGTGCACTCGCCCGCAAATTCGCGGGCTGCGTGGACGGTAAACCGTCCACAAGATCAACTTATTTGAGCTAAGGTATCGTCACGGAATTCGGGGGAAATGATCTTTAGGGGGATTGTTTTCCCAGCTCACCTTGGGGGAGGTGACTGGATGGCGTGGGTGACCCCAATCGGGTCGGACCCGACTCAGATCGACTACCGGCTCGGCCTCGGACACGGCTGTGTCACCGAGGAAATCAGCGACGCTCAACTCGATCAACAAACCGATATGCGCGAGCGCCCGCTGATGTGGGTCGGCAGCGCGCTGGCCGACCTCGGAATCGAAGCCGGAACCGAGCTCACCCCCGAGCAATTCGACATGGCCCGCGCCGTGGTCGCCGGCTACCACCCGCACACCGGCGAGCAACTCGTCGCGCACAAGACAGGCGTGCCCCGCGGCGCGAAAGTCGCCCTCGCCCCACTGGTCCGGATGATCGAGGGCGTCACCCGGGAAGCCGCCGTCCCCATCGAGGAAGTCCTCACCAGCGCCCGGATGCGCGAGATATACGCGCGCGCTCAACGCGCCGTCGACCGCGAGGGCGAAGGCGCCGCGCTGCGCGCCGACCACGCCGGACAACTCGCCGACGCCGCCGGACTCACCCCCGACGAAGTGTGGGGCGAGCAGACCTTCACCGACGCCGTCGCCCAACTGAACATCACCATCACGATGCCCGACGGCACCCGGAGAACGTTCGACAACCGGGTTGTCGTCGGCAACCTCGCCTACGACGTGACCCTCACCCTGGACGGCTCCTTCCGCGCCGCCTACGGCCTGGTCGACGACGCCACCCGCGCCGAACTCGACGCCATCTACACCGACCAGGCCATGGCCACCTTCAACTGGCTCGAAGGCGCCACCGCCTACGGCATGCGCGGCCACCACGGCGATGGCCAGACCGCCACCGTCACCCAAGGCAACGGCTTCGCCGGCTGGGCGATGTTCCACCGCACCGCCCGACCCGTCGACGGCGCCGCGGTCGGCGACCCGCACTGGCACGTGCACTACACGATCGCCAACATGACCATGGGCGAGGACGGCAAATGGTCCACCATCGCCTCGGGCGGCCGCGACCTCATGCGCCACGCGAAGGTGGTCGACAAGCTCCTGCAGGCCGCCGTCCGCGACGTGCTCACCCGCCGCTACGGCGCGCAGTTCCGACGCAGCGACCGCACCGGCCTCTGGGAGCTCGCCTCCATCTCCGACGAGGCCATCCTCCTGTACGCCAAACGCGGCCAAGGCATCGACAAAGCGCTGATCAAGATGGGTATGAGCCCCGAAGAAGCCACCAAGGCAGTGCGCCGCGTCGCGGCGTCACAGACCCGCGAACGCAAAGGCGAGAGCACCACCGCCACCGACGAGACACTCGCCGGACACTGGCGGCGCGAAGCCATCGCCGCCGGACTCGACCCCGACCAAATCACCCGCGACGCATTCGGCGGCGGCCCCACCGCCCCGGTTTCGCGCCCAACCCTCGACGAGCTCGCCACACTGCTGCAGAACGTCGACTCCGGCCTCACCGCGCACACACGCAGGTTCTCCCGCGCCGACGCCCTCGCCGCGGTCGCCGACGCCCTGCCCAACGGCGGCACCCACGCCGAGATCGAGCAACTCACCGACCACGTCCTCGAGCACGCCGGGTTCGTCAAACTCTCCAAGAAACCCGCCCGCACCACCGAGCCCCAACCCACCAACGGCGAACGACGCCAGCTCGCCGCCGGGCACATGGCCAACGCCGCGCTCTACACCACCCAAGACGTCATCGACGTCGAGAAGGTCATCGTCGCGGCCGCCGAAGCCAGCCACCCCGACCAGACCGACATCCGCGTCAGCCCCGTCACCGCCGAGATGGCGGCCAGCACCATCGAGGCCGCCGGCGGCTTCGAGCTCTCCGCCGAGCAACGCAGCGAACTGCTGCGCATCACCACCTCCGGCCGCGCGCTCGACGCGCTCATCGGCCCGCCCGGCAGCGGCAAGACCACCCTCATGGACGCCGTCCGCGCCGCCTACCAGGCCGAGGGCATCATCATCGCCGGCGGCGCCACCCAGGGCGTGACCGCGCAGACCCTGCAAGCCGAGTCCGGCATCCCCAGCCGCACCGTCGCCCAGTGGCTCTGGCGCATCGACACCGGGCCGGGCCTGCGCGGCGTCGACGTCCTCGTGCTCGACGAAGCGGGCATGATCAACGACCGCGACCGCGCCCGGCTCTACTTCGCCGCGGCCGCCGCTGGCACGAAGATCGTCGAGATCGGCGACCCCAAGCAGCTGCGCGGCGTCGGGGTCGGATCCTCCTTCGGCGTGGTGCACAAGATCGTCGGTGGCGGAGCCCTCACGGAGAACCGGCGACAGGCCGAAGCCGACGAACGCGCCGCGATCGCCGCGTGGCGGCGCGGCGACTACGCCGAGGCACTCACCTCCTGGGCCGACCGCGACCGCCTCGTCGTCACCGAGACCGGCCAGGAAGCCACCGCCGCGATGCTCGCCACCTGGGTCGACCAACGCAAGGGCGCGCCGAACCCGTTCGTCGAGCAACGCGGCCTGCTCATGGTGGCCAGCACCAACGAGATGGTCGACCGGCTCAACGACGGCGCCCAGGCCCTGCGCGCCGTCGCCGGTGAACTCGGCGCGAGCCGCACCTACCAGCTCGCTGGCGGCAACACCCAGACCCTGCACGAGGGCGACCACATCATGATCCGCGTCAACGAGCGCGGCACCACCGGACCCGACGTCCTCAACGGCTACCGCGGCGTCATCGACACCATCCACGACGACGGAAGCCTCGCCGTGCGATGGGAACGCGACACCGGCGACGGCCGAATCACCGAATCCGCACTCCTCGAGCCGCAGTTCGTCGCCAAGGGCGGACTCAACCTCGGCTACGCCATCACTATCCACAAATCCCAGGGCATGACCGTCGGCTCCGACGGCGCGACCTGGACCGGCCCGGACGGCGAACGTCGTGGGGGAGCGGTGCTGTTCAGCGCCGCAGGCGCCGACAACCCCGGCAGCTACGTCGCCGCCAGCCGCCACAAACTCGCCATGTTCATGTTCATCGCGCGCAGAGACGTCGAAGGCTCCCAGGACGAGTACCTACTCGGCCTGCCGCGCACCGCGTGGGACCGCACCCGCCGCGTGATCACCAAGCTCATCGACCGCGCCAAGGCCACCGAGATCAACCGCAACGACACCCCCGTCCTCGTCGACCTCGGCCTCCTCGACGACCCCAACCCCCGGCGCCACACCACCACCGCCGCGCAACCCGGGCAGCACACCCCCACCCCAGACGACATCGAACGGAAGAAGGCCTTCCGCGCCAAGAACCACGCCGCCGAAGTCGTCCGCCGCGCCAAAGCCGAAGCACTGCTGAACAAGGAATGGGGCGAGCACCCGGCCGTCGACCGCGTCATCGACGGCCCGGCGTTCAGCACACTGGCCCGCTGGCTCGACCGCATCGACAACGCCGGCGGCGACCCCCGCGCCGTGCTGCGCGGCATCGACCCCGACGAGATGACCGCGCCGCACGTCCGCGACGCCAGCCGTTTGGCCGCGTCCCTGGTCAAGGAGATCGCACTCACCGACCCGACCACCACCAGGCCCCGCCCCCGACCACTGACCAAGGCCCAACGCCAAGCCCGCGCCGACACCGCCGAGAACACCCAGCGCGCCGCAGCGGCCAACCTCCTGCGCGCGGAATGGGGCCAGCACCCAGTCGTCGACCGCGTCATCAGCGGCCCGGCTATCGGCGCCCTCGCCCAGAACCTCGCCACCGCGGCCGCCGCCGGACACGACCCGCGCGCCATCCTGCGCGGCATCGACCCCGACACCGTCGCCCGGCCACAGATCTCCAACCCCAGCGCGTTCCTCGCAGCCCGAGTCCGCGCTGGCGCCGCCGACCAGCCACGCCCAGCCGCAACCCCGGCAGCCCAAATACCACCCAAGGAACTCGCCATGACCGACGAGCAGCAGCTGACACCCGCCCAAGTCGCCGGCGCGATCGCCGCGCTCGACACCTGGTGGCGAAACCCCGGTGGCGACGACTGGCGGGCGCCCGGCGTGACATGGAATGACGACGACGTGAGGGCCATGCACGCCGCGCTCAACGCACCCAACGTAGACGCCGCGCTCACCGCCATCGGCGCCGCTCCCGGCGACCCACTCCTGTCCTCGCCACAACAAGATGCCGACAACCGGGCCACCATGACCGAGATCCTGGTGGCCGCCCGCGGCGGACAGCAGGTCCCCGCCAACCCGTCCCACCAGATTCCGCGGGAACCGACCCTGGACACCATGGTCCCCGCCTACGAACGCACCAACTCCTGGCTCAGAGCCCAGACCGCGACCGCACCTGAACCCTCGAGCCACGACGCGATGTGGCCCTCTTGGCTACCGGCTCCCGTCGACCCGGCAGGGCTGGAGGGCCGCGTCCGCTCGATTGCCGAAGCCGGCCGCGTCGACGCCCGCGACATACGCCGCCGCGTCGTCGACCTCGGCCGCGAAGCCGCCCGCAACCGGCCCGACTGGGTCGAACAACTCGGCCCCGCCCCCGCAGGCGCCGCGCAGCGCGCCCGCTACCTCGCCAACATCACCACGATCGCCGCCTACCGCGAGCAGCACGGCGTCTCCGGTCCTGACCCGCTCGGCCCGCCCCCACCCGCCTCAGACACCCACACCGCCTACCAGGCGGCACAACGCGCCCGACAACAGCTGACCCGGCCCGCCGCTGCGCCGTCTCGATCCGACACCCGCACCACCGCCCAGCACACGACGGTGCCCGCCGACAAGAACCGGCCACCCGCACCGGCCGTCAGCCAGGCCGCCGACGAAGCCCGGCACCGCGCCGCCCGGATCGCCGAACAGCAACGCCAAGCGCAACACCAGGCTCACGACCCGGGCCGCCGAAGCCCCAAACCCACTCAAGGCCCGCGCCCCGGGCAGTGAACAGGCTTCGTTCTCGGAGGAAATCCCGCGGGACAACAGGTAACCTCGACGCCAGCGAGGTTGAACCCCGCAACACGGGGCTCGGGCCGCCGCCGCACTTCGATCTGCGGCGTTGACGACGTCAACCGCGCGAGGGTGTGGACCCCCCAGTCGCACCCGAGGTAATGCGCCCTCACCCCCGGTGACCCCCAGGCTGGGGGTGGGGGCGCACTCGTGCGTCCACTCCACCACCGGATCCGGCCCCCTTCCTCGCTGTTCCCCCAGCACGGTGGGGATCACCCGATCGTGAACGCCGTTCGTGCGGAAGCATGAGCAGCCGCCCGCCGCCGAATGGACCGCATCCGATCGCGAACTGGATCCGATCCTGCAGCCGGGTGCGCGCTGACCGCTCTCTTCATAGGGGTGACCGGATGATCACTGACTTCTCGCTGGCCTCTGCGGCCACGCGTGTCGCCGAGCGCATTTGTGACGGGATGAAGTACCAAGAACGCTTTCTACGGGGGGAGCAGGTCTGGGCTGACGTGGCGAGCATGGCCTCCGGCGGCCAGATCCACGGCCGCCCACCCCCGCAGCCGCTGACCATCGCCCCCCGCAGCGCGTCGATGATGTGTGTCAGCAGCGCGATCGAGCTCATGTAGCGCCGCAGCAGAGTAGTGTTCGCGATGCACCCCGACCTGGTCGCCGAGATCATGCGCGCCGCCGCCGACCAGATGACCGCCCAGGTGTTCCACCGCCTGCCCTACGAGAACCCCCCTGGTCACCTTCCCGGACCCGGTGCTCGAACGAGGTATCGACGGACGGCCATACCGCATCCTCGGGTTCTACGCCTACGGCACCAGCGGTGGCCAGCAACGAGGCGACCGGCGACTGTGCTCCACGCACGATCCAGCCAACAAGGCGCTCGGGTTGATGACGATCTGCGAGGTCCTCGACGACCGCGGCCAGGTCATCGAACCGCGACATGAGCCGCGTCTCGGTGCCCATGGACGGCCGATTCACCATCGACGAAGCCGTCGAGAAGATGCTCGGCGGCTACACCGTCAACCCCGACGGGTTTGGCCCCATCGCCGCCGACGCGGAGAAAGAGTGGACCGCGAAGATCACCAAACTTGCGGTCAACGCGTTGCTGTACCTGTGCAGCAAGACCCCTGACATCGAGGAGATCCTCGCGCGACCGGGCAAACGCAAGCCCGGCAAGGCCAAGACCTCCACCGGGCGGCCGGCCAAGCCACCACGGTTGATCAAGACGGGGTGGCGACTCGGACCGAACCTGATGCGGATGCGTGCGGCGGCCGCGGCTGGCGACATCACGCCGGGCGCAGGCAAACAAGGCCCGCAGCACCGCCGGTGTCACTTCAAGATCGTCTGGTGTGGGCCGGGCCGGACCGAGCCCCAGTCGGTGTTCGTTCTGCCCTACCAGACCCACAAGGAGCTGCTGGGTCTCGATGTCGAGCGGATCGTCGTCCCTGTCCGGGCCGTGTGATCAGCGACCTGGTGGTCACCCGTCGGCCTCGGTGACCGGGTCGACGTCCGGGCTGCTTCGTCCGAGCACGGGGGAGCCGGGCGCGGGGCCGATGTCGACAGGTACGACGTTCTCGCCGCGCTCAAGCGCATCGGTGACCTCGGCGGAGTTGCTGATCCTGGCCCGGGTGAAGGTCACATGCAGCGGGTCGACCGGGATCCGCACGCCGGCCACCGGCAGGGACAGGCCGATCAGCTGGAAGCTGAGCCGGGCGCCGGGGCCGGCTTCGAGGTAGTCCATCAGGATCTGGGCTTCCTCGGCCGTGCATAGTTGGTGGCAGACGGCGATGGCGGGGAGGCAGAGGTAGCTCCTGACCACGCAGCAGCCCCGACACGATCGCGAGGTTGCGTTCGTCGGCACGTGACCACTGGGCGGGCAGCGGGATGTATGTCGAGTTGGTCGCGGATCATGATGAGGTCGCGCAGCTTCCTGGCGAGCGTGACGAAGCGGCCGCGCACCGATGAGACTCGCCGAGGGTGCGTGCGACCGGTTACGGTGCCGAGTCGGCAGCATGCGCGCGCGGCTTCCCGCGCTTGGTTGGCCACGGCAGCACCATCGGGGTCTTCTCCGGCCGCGTTTCCACGTCCGCGGTGACGAAGTCGGCGAACTCGTCGTCGGTGCTCTGTTGTCGCGCGGTCGGGTCGACGTGCCTGCGGCGTTCCTTGCACTCGCGCCAGTCGGCGTAGCTCGCCAAGCGGTGCAGCATCGGCCACAGCCACCGGTCGCGCCAGGCCGTCATCGCCGTCGAGGGCCGATCCCCCGAGCAGTACGCCTCGCGCCAGGCCGCGTAGACGTCGGAGAGTTCGTCGACGGCCACGGAGTGGCGGTACCAGCACGGTGGGATGCTGACCTCGCTGGGCAGCGGATACCGGCGGATGAGGTAGTCGGCGAACCAGCGCGTCTCCGCCCACAGCTGCGTCGCCTGCTCGCGGGTGAGGAACTCCCACGCCCACCGGTTCGGGCGCGCGAGGTTGACCTTTTCGGTCAGGCTGTTCTCCAGCGCCTCGAACGACTCGTGCAGCGCTCGCAGATGCTCGTCGTGGGCGGCGACGTGGTCGTCGAGCCGGTGCATCTGCCCGGACAGTTCGGCGACGACCTCGGGCAGCATCGACTCGTCGAGGACCGGCACATCCTCGAACACACCCGGCTCCTCGCCGTCCGGATCGACCAGCGCGTCAGACATGGTCGCCGGCCGCCGCGTCCTGCTCATCCGGTTCCGGGGCGTCGTGGTCCGTGTCGGTCACCTCGGGTTCCTTCGGCGGCCCTCCGCCGTGCTCGGCGACCAGCCGCCGGGTTTCGTCGCGGGAGGATTGCACCCGCTCCCGCAGGTCCGCGGCCTCCCACCATCCCGGCAGATCGACGATTGCCCCGGCCAGGTTCCGGTAGAACATCAGCGCCTGCCCGTCAGGCAGCTCGCGGATCTCGTTCCCGGTTAGCGCGCGCCGCATCCGTTGGGAGACAGTCACTTGGCTGCGAGCTGGTCCGCTGGAGATGCTGGCCTGGTCGATGGCCCGCTCGGGCAGCAACCGAGCCATCTCCTCAAGATCGCGGCTGTGGGACAACCCGCCCAGAACCAGCTTGATCGAGGCGTTATCCCAGATCTCCGTGGCCTGCTCGGGCCCCCACCGCTGCCGCAGTTGTGAAAGCGACTGCACGTAGACGTAGAGCTGGATCCCGCGGCCGCCGGAGTCGGCCATCAGGCTGGCCAGGTCGTCGAGCGGGGTGACATTGGCGGCCTCGTCCAGGACCGCCCGCAGCGGCGGGTCCAGGCGCAGGTCACCGGCAGCCGGTGCGGCGAGCAGTTCGGCGGTCGGGTGCTGGGACAGCACGTCGGCGCGGTGCAGGATCTCCTTGGCCAGCGCGTTGATGATCGGCGCCGCCGAGTTCTTCCGGCCCCGGCTGACCAGATACAGGGTGTCTCGGCCACCGCGGATGAAGGCGTCGACGTCGAGATGCTCATCGTCGGGCCCGGGACTGCATGCGGCGCGAACGGCGGGGGAGGCAAGAGGTCTGAGCAGAAGAGCCAGGGTTGCGTAGATCGCCGCGCCCCCGGAGGCGTCGTTGCTCGACGAGGCGCTGTCGATGATCTTGCTCAGCTCAGCGGAGACTCCGAACGCCGCGCGAATGTCGGTGTCGAGGATCTCGGCTGGTTTCCGCGATTGCGTGTTGGTCCACAGCCGCAACTCATCGACCCCTGCCTTGGTCAACGCGGCGGCGTGTAGCAGCGCGGCCATCACACCCTCGGCCTGGCCGCCGAAATAGCCGGAGTCCTTGGTGTCACCGAGCGGGCGCGCCGAGCAGACCGCGACCGCCCGCCGAAGGGCGACGTCGTAGTCCTCACACCCGGTGATCAATGACCACCGCATCCGCCAATGCCACGGGGTCCGACCCTCCGGGTCGAACACCATGATCCGGCCGGATCGGGCGCGCTCCATCATCGTCAACTCGAGCAGGTCGAACCGGGTGCTGGTGGCCAGGACCGCGCCGGGTGCTCGCATGATGTCGGCGACGGCTTGACGGCCGGTCTTTCCCATGCGGACGGGCGCGACGCACAACTTCGAGTCCTCGTGCGTGGCGTACAGCAACGCACCGGTGCTGCGCTGCACGGCGAACCGCGCACCAGCCTCGTCCGGGTCAACACGCCGTGCCCCCGCCAGCGACGGCCGGAGCCGCGCAGCGCCCTTCGCCACAGCCTTGCGCCCCAGCCGCTCGTCCAGCGCGCGGGCCTGCGCCAGCCCGGAGCGTTGCTCGGCCGTACGAGCACGCCCGCGCCTGCGCGACGCCGCGAACAACATCCACGCGGCCGTCTCCAGCGTGGCCACCGCCGCGACCAGCAGGTACGTCACCACGGCCGGACCGGGACGAGGATCAGCGGGCCACGCCGTGGCGGGGTCGCCGGGAGCTGAGGCCCATCTGGTCACGATCGCGGGCAACTCGCGCCATGAGGGCCATGCCCACCCGGTTCCGCCGATCGCGCCGGACAGAGCCGCGCCGAGCAGCGCGGCGACGGCGACGGCGACGAGCAGGGCGAGCAGGGCCGGGTAAAACACCCCGATCACTGGCCGGGCTTGCGGCGGTGGCTGTTCGTCAGGTCGCGCGGCCATGGGCCACCCCGGTCAATGCCGCGTCGGTGTCGGTCAACACGACTTCCCGAGGGCTGCGTTCATGGCGCAGCAGCACCGGGTCCCGGGACCCGACCTTGAGCAGGCACGTGCCTTGCTCCAATGCCATGATCGTCTCCTCAGTGCCGGCTGGCAGGTTGTAAAGGTCGACGCACGCCGCGGCGTCGTCGAGTGACCCTTGGCCGTAAATGAACACCGTTTCCGCCTCCTGCAGCAGTGACCTGGCAGGGGAGTTCTCGGGGAGATCGCTGATGTGGTGGAACCCGGCGATGGTGGCCAGCCCCAAGCCACGCGACAGCTTGGTGTTGCGGCGGAAGATCGCCCCGACGCTGCCCTCGGCGACGTGCCAGCCCTCCTCGATGACGTTGACCGTCTGCTGGGCGAGGGTCGAACGAGCCGCGAGCATGTTGAACTGCCACGTGTTGATCAGAGTCATGACCACACGCAGCGCGGGACCGTCCACCGGGAGCCCGGAGATGTCGAAGTGGGTGAACCCGCTGGGGTGATCGAGGTGCACGTCGAGGGAGGTCTCGGTGTCGACGAGCCCGGCGAGGTCTTCCTCGATCATCCGTTCCAGCGCGAATGCCGGGTCCAACCCCCACTCCTGCAACTCCCGCTGGCGCCGGTCCAGGCTCGCCGCGTCCTGCGGGGTCGGGTTCAGCAGATGGTGCACGACATCCCCGATGACAGGCACTCGTCGCCGTTCACGCGCGTCGCGTGTGGCTGCCACCAGCGCCAGCCTCAACGCCTTGCCTTCGCGCTCGCTGACCGGACGACCCAACGCCTCGCCCAGCACGGCGCGCAGCAGCATCATCTGGCCGGTCGGTCGCGACAAACCGGAGCCACCGCCCTCGCCGTCGGCGTCGTCGGGCTCGTCACCGCCGAGGGTGATCGCCGGGTCCAACAGGTTGAGCCTGCTGCCCCGCCCGTCAACGGTGAACCTGATGCTCGGCGCCCCCAGGAACCCCGCCAGTGCCGTGTACTCGCCGACCCCGGCCTGCAGCTTCTTGTCCAGCACCACCACACGGCGGTTGTCCAGCAGTAGTTGCCGGGTGCACGCCCAGGTCTTCAGCAGCGAGGACTTGCCCTTGCCGACGTCGCCGATCACCGCGGCGTTGACCGAGCTGATCACCTTGTCCTCGTAGGCGATGAACGGGTCGTGGGTGACCAACTGGCCCGACAACAGGTCCGTACCGACGATCAAGCCCCGGTAGCTGGTCGGCGGTGAACTCAGCGCCAGGTTGAGCGCTTCGCATTGCCGCGTCGTGGAGCGCATCGGCTCCACACGCGGCTCGTACCAGCCCCACCGGTCCAGCCAACGGTGCCGTCGAGGCGGCGGCCGCAGTGCTGGAGCGACCGGCGTGTGCGGCGGCGGCGTCGGCTGCCAGCCGACCTGAGGTGGCCGCGGTCGAGATCCGCGGGTGCGCGAGGCCATCATGCCGCCCGATCGGATTTACGTTGGCGCCACAACCGTTGCACCACTTGGTAGTCCGGCTGTGTGAGCCCGCCCCAGCCGCCATAGATCTCGCCGCGCAGCAACGCCGCAGCCAGGCACTCCTCGCGCACCGGGCACGATCGGCACAGCGTGTCGATGCGGTCGCGTTCCTCCAGTAAGGCTTCGCGGGAGAAGCGGGTTCCGTCCGCCGGGAAGAACTCCTCGGGCGCCGCGTCGCGGCAACCGCGTTCGACAGTGGACTCGACCTGCCGGTGGAGCTGATGCGGGTCCGCTTCGGCGAACCGACCAGCAGCGTCGAGCCGTCCGTAATGCAGGGATTCGGGTGCGGGCATCAGGCCACCGCCATTCCCCGCGCGAGCGGGTAGGTAGCCAGGACCGCGACGTCGTGCTGGGTGTCCTGCCAGTCCAAGTCGGTCAACGCCGACTGCGCAGCTTCGTTGGCCACGCGCATGCAGGCCCGGCGTAGCTCACCGGGGTCCGCGGCGGTCACCGAGATGGCCATCGACCAGTTCACGCCAGCGTGGCCGGAACCGGGCGCGAGGTCACGCAGCCTGCGCGCTGAAGCCGACAGCATGACCTGCTCAGTGCCGTCGCCGACCTTGCCCTTCTCGTCGGCACCCAGCAGCGATGCGCCGTCCTGGGCGACGTCGATCACGGCCTTCGCCCGGGCGAGCGCGTCGGGAACGAACTCCATCCGCACCGACAGCGTCCGGACGACCGATGGGTTCACCTTGGTCAGCAGTGGCGAGAGCCACCGCGGCCCGAGTTGGGCCGGTGCGATGCCCGACCGGGGTAGGAACGCCGTGCGGGTGTGCCACAAGTCGTTGACCACCAGTCGATCCCGCTCGGCGCGGTAGCTCTGCCAGCAGTTGCTCCACCGCACTCCTTCATGTCGGTCGATCGGCCAGCGCGGATCTTGAAGCGAGCGCAGCACCGCGCAGGAGCGTTGCTCGCCGAGGACGCGGGGTCGGGTCAGTTCGGCGCGCACGGCCAGGTCGGCGAGGCGGGCCAGTTCCTCGCGCACCAAACCTGCCCAACCCGCGGCCCCGTCGCCGTAGCCGCGGGCCTCGTCGAAGAAGCCGCCCGTGAGCGGGAGGCGCGCGACCAGGTAGTTGCGGTGTTGCTCGGCGGTGGAGGCAGTCGAGTCCACCAACTCCTCATAGGAGGCGATGACGTCCTCCAGACCGGCCCGCTGGGACACACGCGTCGTCACGAACGCACGGTGCGGCGTCGGGTCGTGCGGCACGATCCGGTTGATCTGCTGCAGACCCCGGATGTAGGAACCGGTCTTGGCCAACTGCGCGAGCATGATCCCGTACCGCATCGACACGGTGTCGTAGGCGCGCTCGGCGCGCAGCCCACTGGCCTGGCCTTGCACCTCCATCATCACCGAGAGGTAGTCGGGCTCGCCGGGGTTGTGGTGGTGCAGGATGAAAAACTGCTCATGGTCGGTGCCCGCCAGATCCAGCGGCTCGACCCGCCCCAGCGGCACCGGAAGCTCCCACAGCGGCTCGACGATCTCGCCGGGCTCGCGCTCCGCGACCGCGAGGGCGCCCGGTGCGGCGAACCTCGTCTGGCCACTGCGGCGCCGCAGGCGCCATCGCAGCGCCCACAGCCCGTTCTCGGCTATCGACCGGTGCCGCGACCACGGATTGACCAGCACGTAGGTCGCTGCGAGCACCACGAAACCGCTGATCGCGCCAGTCATCCCACCCACGCCCAGCCACAGGATGAACGCGGTGATGACCGCGACGCCGAGGGCGGCGTAGGCGGGTTTGGGCAGCGCCCCGAACAATCCTCGCCGCGCGACCTCTCCTCCCAGGACAGCGGTCCTCATCAGTCATCCCCCCGTACCACGTCGTCGTCCACCTCAGGGGCATGCCGCGTGTGGGCGGCACTGCGGGCCTTGTTGAGGCCGGCTACCGCGACCTGCGCGGCCACACCAGCCACGCTGGCGGCGGCTCCGGACGCCGCGCCTGCGCGTGCCGCGCCGCTGGCGGTTCCCTGCGCCGCCGCCGCACCCTGACCGCCTGCAGCAGCGCCGCCGGGTGTCGCGCGGGCGCCTGTGACCGGCATGGCGCCAGTGGCTGCGCTGGAGGCCGCGGCCGCCCCCCGAGTGGCACTCGCCGCGGCGCCGACCGCCGCCGCGCCTCCGGCTCCCACCATCCCGCCCGCGCCGCCCGCCGCCGCACCTGCGCCCCCGCGCTGTCCGGCGCCGCCCGCGGCTTGCCCAGCCTTCTGCCCGGCGCCGCCTGGGCCCGCACCGGCTCCGCCGCTCGTGTTGCCTCCCGCGGCGGGAGACGCGGTTCGTGGCTGCGGCGTCTGAGAGCCCTGGGGCTGCTGTTGGGCGTAGTTCTGCGCGATCGTGTGCTGTCCCCCGGATCCGGCGGTCTGCGCGCCGCTCTCGCCGCGTGAGGTTCCTCGGTCGCCGGCCGCGCTCACACCCGCGCCGACCACGGCGGCCGTGCCGAAACCGCCGCCGGGTTGAGAGTCGAGCGCGTCGGCCGCGGTCGGCAGCAACGGGGCGTGCTTGAGCAGTGAGAACGGGGCGAGCCCCGCGACCATGAGCGCGACAGCGGCCAGGACCAACTGCACGAGCAGCGGCAGACCGCCGCCGATCATCGCCGGAATACTCGAGTTGCCGTCGATGATCGCGAACACGATGCCCAGCAGGAGGAACAGCAGCGGTTTGGACAGCAGGACGCCGAGGTAGGCGAACGGCACCTTGAGCGCCTTGCGCCGCCAGCGTGGATGCACCCACATGCCCCACGAGATCCCGGCGACCGCCCCGGCGATCGGCAGCGCGATCGACTGGATCGCCATGCCCACGAACACAGCCAGCGTGCCGAAGATCATCAGCAGGAACAGGATGATGCCGATGAACGCGCCGCCCGGGATCTTGTGGGCGGTGATGATTCCCATCAGCGCGAGCTTGGCGATCGCCGCGTTGAGGTTGTCGGCCGTCCACGCCGCGATCCCGTTGGTCAACGCCCTGGTGAGTTCGCTGAGCACTGCCCCGATCGCGGGTGCGAACGCGGCGAGGAACGCCCCCAGCGGTAGCTGTTTGAACAGGGACTCGTGGAGGTCCTCGCGGCTGCCTCCGCCACTGCCGGTGCGCCAGATCATCAGCACCGCCATGAACGCCATCACCACGAGCCCGATTCCAGTGCTGGCGGCGTAGGTCTTGAGGAACCAGGGGGCGCCCGGATCGAAGTGGCCGACGCTGGCGAGTCCTTGCAGTACCGAGGTCGTGAACCCGACCGCGCCCGCGTGCATCGCGTTGGCCAGGTCGTCGACGGCGGAGGCGGGGTTGATGACGAACATGACGATCCCGGCGATGAACAGGACGATCCCGACGAACGCGTCGACGATGGCCACACCGGCTGTCCACAGGGCGTCGCCGATGATCCCGAAGAATTGGCCGATCCTGTCCAGCCAGGTGGTGTTGGCTTCGATGAAATTGGTGATACCGGTGAACAGTTGGCCGATGTTGAAGTTCCACTCCAGGCATACGGCTTTCGTGTCCGGGTTCATCGCGGCTCGAGAGCAGTCGAGCCAGAATGCCTTCTGGCAGTACGGGGAGTTTCGTTCCGCGCAGGGGTTTTGGATCTCGTCTAGGGTGTCATCCTTGTAGATGCTGCCGTTTTGTTGGCGGATCTTCTCGACCGAGTCGCCGTCAGGCGCTTGAGCCCATGTGAAGCCCCACGCGTTGTTCGCGGGATTCACGAACTGCTTGAGGTCGTTCACGCAGAACCGGCTGCCGCTGGATACCGAGTAGGCGTCACCATCGGACGCCGCGGCGGGGAACAGTTTCGGCAGGCTCGGTGGCTCTTTGGTGATGTCGATGTTCTTCGGAGGGTTCAGCGGGTCGGTGAACCAGTAGCTGAACCGCGCTTGTGGGGGAGTGGACCAATACAACAGTCGTGCTTCATGATCCATGACATCGTTGATGTAGCGCCCGATGTCGCCGCCACGGCCCTTGCACGCGCCCTGAAACCAGGGCCCGTTCTGGAATTCCGGTGTGCCTGCCACGAATTTGGTCAGCTCAGGCGGGAATCCTTCCGGCACCTTCCCGGTCGGAGTCAGAGGCTGCGCAGCGGCAGCCGATGCGGAGAATGTGAGAAGTGCCGCGATCACCATCACGAGCGCGGTAAGGCGTTGGATCATGCTCCCCCCAAGATGAGCGGTTCTACTCGATGTAGAAGGTGTAGAGGCCGTTGGTCAACGCGGGCAGCGCAGCGCCGTCGGTGCTTGCACCGGGCTGTGGGCCCGAGACCGACTTGAACGTGGTGACCTTCCAATCGCCTTCCCAGGTGAGCTGGAAGGTCACGGTCGACCAGCGCGCCGCGGTCAGCGTTCCGCCGCCCACGCCGGTTGCGGCGCCGACGGCCACGACCCAGACCTCCACGGTCGCCGACGTGTCGGTGAACGCGGTGATTCGCGTGGAGACGGGCAACTTGTTGGTCTGGTCCTCGCCATCGGTGTTCTTCCCCGCGGACAAGGCGGCGCGGGCCTGGTCGGTGGCGTTGGACGCGATCCAGGTGGACTTCACCGTGCCCGGGTCGGCTTGGCCGTGCGCGACCGCGACCTGCACCTGCACGGCGTTGCCCGCGGCCGTGGCGGCACCGGCCTTGTCGCGGGTGTAGCCCGAAGGCACACCGCTGACGACCTTCGCCGGGCCGTGCGGGGCGCCGAGCGTTCCGGCCGACGGTGAAGCGGTCGACGAGCCGACCGTGTGGTCGGTCCCGCTGCCCTGGTGGTCCTCGCCAGGCAGGACCCAGCGTCCAAGCGCGAACGCGGCGACCGCGACGAGCACTAGGGCGGCGAGCCACGGCAACGGCAGGCGGCGAGTGGTTGTGGGAGCGTGGTTGGCCATGTGTTTCTCCGGTTCCTCAGAAGAGTGCGACTACCGCACCGAAGATGATCCCGAGCCCGGCCAACGCCGCCAGCGCCAGGCCGGATCGCTTCGCCGACTCGGAGTGCTCCAGCACCGAGGTTTGGTGCCCGCCGCGCTTGGCGTGCTGCAACTCCACCACCGCGCGAATCGCCCCGAACGCCACCGCGACGAACGCGAGCCCCCACATGCCGCCGAGCACCTTCTGCCACGCCTCGGTGAACTCGACCCCGAAGACCGCGAAGTCGGGGGTGACGCCGTCGAACGGGTTCTGAGCTCCACCGGGCGCCGGTTCGGGAGGCTGAACGGCCAGCAGGTTTGCGGCTGTCTGCAGATGGTGTCGGATCATCGTGTCTGCGCCTTCCTGACGGGCAGGGCCGAAACCGACCCTCCGTGGCCGTGATCACCGGGCTGCTGTTCGGTTGGTCGACCGCCGTCCCCAGCGGAGGCGTCATCGCCGGAGGCCGGCGGGTGATCGTGGAGCCGATGCAGTTGATCTGGCCGGGTGCTGCGGACCGCGGCGAGCCGGTCGGCCACCGCCGCCGCGGCCGCGACCCACGACCGTCGGGTCGGTTCACCGACTCGTGAGAACACCACCGGCCCGCCGCCGGCCAACTGCGCGTCGAACGGCACCTCCACCACCACGGCGCACCGCGAGGCGAAGTAAGCCAGCATCCGCTGCCGAATCTGGCTATCCGGCGGCGTTGAGCAGGGCCCGGCCACCACTACCGCCCCGGCGACGAGGTCGGGCCTGCGGCGGGCGAGCACGTCGAGCATCCACGCCGCTGCCTGCGCCGTGTCGGGCTCCCATCTGAGCGGCACGACCAGTTGGTGCGCGGCACCGGCGGCCCATCGCCAGTTCATGGCGCGGACGTTGTTACCGGTATCCATGATCGTCATTCGGTAGTGGCGGGACATCAACAGCGCGACCTTGCCGCATTCGGTCGCTCCGACCTGCTCGACGCGCGTCGGGTCGGTGTCGCTGGCCAGGACCTCCGCCCGCGATGGCTGCGCGCGCAGATAGTGACTCATGTCTCCAGCGCTACCGGCCTGGCCCGCCAGCTGCTCGAAAGCGCCCAGAAGGTGCCACACCGTGGTCTGCGGTTCGCCTGTCTCGGCTCGATCGCCCAGCGTGCCGCGGCTCTCGTTGTTGTCCCATGCGGCCACGCTGCCGCCGCGAAGAGCCGCGAAGACATGCGCTAGCATCAGCGTCGTTGTGGTGACGGCACTGCCGCCCTTCGGGTTGGCCACCATCACCAGCCGCGCCCCTCCGAGATGTTGGCGCACCGCGACCTCAGCCTGCCGGTATCGAACTTCATCTCGACCTGCGCCGGGCTTGATCAGGCCGAACGTCGCCCGCCGCACGCGGGCCCGCCACCCCCACAGCGCCGGGTCGGTTGTCACCGACGGCGGCTCGGGCATCAATGCCCCCATACCGTCGCGATCCGACGGGATGATCGTCGGCGGGGCCGCCGGTGGGGCGGCCGCGCTCGGGGCGACCGCGTGGGAAAGATCCACCGGCGCTTCGACCCCGTATCCGGATGCGTTGTCTGACATCGCCATCGTGGTCATTCACCCCCCTGGAATCGGTCGAGCAACGACACCGCGGAAGTCGCCGCCGGTGCGCACGGTCGAGACCTTGACGACGTCACCGCTCTGCGGCGCCTCCAAAGCCAGGTACCGCCCGGCGATCTGACCGAGATACAGCGCGACGTGATGCGACCCCCAGAACAGCAGGTCCCCGGCACGGGCCTGGTGGAACGAGACGGTCACCGCGGCGTTGGTCAACTGCGAGATCGACGGCCTGGTCAACCGCACCCCTGCTTGCGCGTAGGCGTACAGAGTCAGCCCGGAGCAGTCGAAACCGACCTTGTCGAAGTCGCCGTGCTCGTCGGCGACGCCACCGTCGCGGACACCCCGTGTCGGGCCGTTCTCATCGCCGCCGCCCCACGCGTAGGTGGTGCCCAGCCATGACAGGCCCGCGGCGACCGCCGTGGCGATCTTCGGGTCGGCCGTGTGGACCACGCCCGGAATGCCGGCTTCCTGCGGCAATGTCACGTCGGTGCCGCGGATCTGAACCGTGATCCGCCCTTGGGTGCTCTTGCTGGTGCAGTCCAGCGGCGGGCCCGATCCGTCGAACAACGCGCCCGTGACCGCTTCGGCGAACGGTTGCCATTTCTCGTAGCGCCATCCCTCGCCGGATCGTTCGACGTCCTCGGCGAGTTCGTGATTTGGCCTCGGGTCGGTCTCGTACGCAGGCGCGCGCCTGGTCAGGACGGAGAAGAATCCCTTCGCCGCGGCAGCGGGGTCGGCGCGGTCGTAGCCGACGTAGGCGTTCCACGGCCCGGGCGCGATCTGTTGAAACAGGCCGACCGCGTTTCCGTTGGTGGCCTGCGGGTTCAACGTGCTCTCCTGCATCGCGGTCTGGACAGCGATCACCGCGCCCCGACGAACGATGCCCATGCCCTTTGCAGTGCCGAGGACCTTCTGAACAGCGTCGACCTGGGCAGGGGAGAGCGTGACCCCGGCGTAGGTGCCTGTTCCCGGCTGCCGCGGCGCGGCGGTCGGCCCCTGCTCGGGGACCGTGCACGTCGGCACCGGCTGCGCGATCGACTCGGCTTCGGAGCTTCCGCCGCCACCGAGAAGCAGCACGAGCGCGAAGATCAACGTGAGGAAGACAGCCACGGCAGGCAGCAGGAGTTTCTTCAGCATCAGCCCGCCTCCACGTGCACGTCGACGAGCCACCGTCCGTCGGGCTGGCGCAGCACAGCGCGTGTCGTCACGACCGGCACGACCTGGAACGGGTGATCATCGGCGAGCTGAGTGCGGCGCGCGGTGATCACTACGTACACCGCGCCGGGTGCCCGCGGAGCCTCCGGGCTGACGGTGGCGGAGATGTGGTCGCATCGGTTGCCGACTTTCAGCTCGACGCTCGTGCGGTAGGTGGCGGGCGTGTCTCCCTTCGCGAGGTCCGCGGCCGTGCCCGCGGGCGTGGCGAACGTCGCCGCCCGTTCGATGGCCGCGTTGATCGGTTCGCGGTAGTCGGTGGCGCACCACTGCGTCATCCAGGCCGTGGCGACGCTGGTCGGTGCGGCGTACGTCGCTGCTGAGCTGTCCGGTGGCGGGGGAGCGGGCGGTACGGTCGATGGCGCGTCCACGCCCGTCGCGGGCGTGTACGGCGTCACCGTCGGCAGCACCACCCCGGTCCCACGACCACTCGACGGCACGGGCACCGACCTCGCCGCGCCCGATCGCCCATCAGTCCCGCCAACGGCAGGGCGCACCGAGCACGCCGCAAGTGCGGCGGCGAGCACCGCCGCGCCGGTCAGGACGGACAGGCGCGGCATCATCGGACGTGCCGACCGCTCGTGGTAAGCCCGACGGGTCCGGTCACGGCCACCGACGCGACGCTCGCCGCGGCCCGGGGCGTGGTCACTTCGACCTCGTCGTGATGGCGCCCATCAGGGCGTCGACCACCGCGCACGCGTCGGTGCCGAACCTGCTGTTGGTCACCGCCACCCCGCCCACGCCGGATCCCAACGTGGCCAGCCCGATGCACCCCTTACCCGTCTTCGGGTCGTCAGGCATCCGGTGGATCAGGCCCGACTTGCCGGTCCAGGTCTTGGCCTCGGACCCTTTGCGCTTGGCCGGGTCGGCTTCGAGTTTGGTGCCCCACACGACACTGACCATGAAGTAACTGCCCTGCGCCCCTGTCCGGTCGCCGTTGCTGTCGAGGGTGATCGCTCCGCTGTTGTCGAAAAGGCACCGCACGTCGAACGGGTCGTCTTTCTCCGGGGCACGCAGCTGAGGCGGATGCGGCTTGCCGTCGGTGGGCCGCACCTCGCCCGGGAAGTCGGCCCACGTGATCGTCGTGCACGGATCGAACGGTGCACCCACTTCGGTGGCGTCCTTGGGCTTGTTGAGGTCACCGAGCTTGATCGTTCCCTCACCTCGCCCGGCGCGGCGCTGTTCAAGGCCGGGATCCGTCTGCGGTTCACTGTTCTCCGCAGTGACCCCCGCGCCGACCGGCCCAGTCGCGTTGTCGTTCGAGTCGCCGCATGCCGAGACGCCCAGCACGACGACCGTGGTGACGAGAAGTCCGGCCAACTGTCCTTTTCGGATCATATTCATGTCGTTCCCCCTTTGATGTGGCTGGATGTCAGCGCATCGCGCTCAGCAGGATTTCCGCGGCCTTCGTGGCGACGTCGCAGGTCTGGGCGCGTGCCTTGACGACCTGGAAGGACTTCTGCGCGTCGGGCTTGGCCTGATCGGCCACCAGCACGACCTGCTCGTCGGCGATCACCGTCAAGGAGCACGTCGGCTTCTTGTTCACCACGAACTCCTTGGCCACGCCCGGCTTTCCGTTGACGGTCACCGCGCGGTAGTCCGTGCCCATCGAGCCTCCGAGCAGGCCCCGAGGGTCGGTTTCGACCGCGACCTCGGCGCTCACCATCGCCGAGACGTTCGACTTCCCGCCGGTCGATGGAACGGTCGTGCAGGTGAACGGGTCGGTGAACAGCGAGTGGACCGGCGCCCCGAGGACCGCGGCGAGCGCGTCCTGGCCCGCGCACGGGTCGACGTCGGCGACCCGCAAAGTCGGACTGGTGACCTTGTCGGCGCGGATCGCGGGCTGCTTCCAGTACCGCCCGACCTCGGCGAGGTACTCCGTTGCCACCTGGCACGGTGTCTTGGGCTGCGGATCGGCGGCTCCGCGGCGCACCTGCAGCTCGACGCCGGTCTCCTCACCCAACCTCATGACGTAGCTGCACGAGCGGTCCGAGCTGCCCGACCCCGCCGGTTCGGCCAGCTTGTAGAAGCGAATGTCGCCGATCTGCTCCTCGACGGCGGCCTTCTTGCGGCGCTCGTCGAAGGTCACGCCCACGCGGGCGATCAGCGTCCAGACGGGCAACTCTCGCGGGCTCGGCACCAAGTCCAGATCGCAGGCGCCGAGGCTGATGCCCGGCATGATCTCGTCGGGCTGCATGCCGGTGACCTTCGCCGCCGCGTCCAGCGAGTGCAGCGCGCACGGGTCGACCTTGCGCATCACCGTGTAGGCCGCGGCCATCGAGTCCTGTCCAGGCGCTGCGTTCGCCGCCCCGGTCTTCGGCGCGGACTTCGCCGCCGACGTCGCCGCGGCACTTGCCGATGCGGCTGCGTCGCGCACCTGGGCCTCGGCCTGCGGCGCGCCCTTCACGGTGTCCGCGCAGCCCGCCAGCGTCAGCAGCAGCAGCGCTGCCATGGCGCCCCACCTGCCGCCCGTGTGTCCCGTAGTCGTGTGCACTGTGTCCCCCTTGTGGACCTGCTTCTGGTTGTCGATGAAGGTGGGCGGCCCGCCCCTGTCGGATGCGGGGCGGGCCTGCCCAGATCGGTCGCCGGGTCAGCCGGTCACCGGGTGATGCCCTGGCTTGAGCTGCGGCTTGGGCGCCGGCTTCACCGGCTTGTCGGCCGGCTCCTCCGTCAGCGTGATCGTCGGCCCACCGATGTCGGTCGGCCTCTGCGTAGGTGTGGCCGTGGGCTCCTGTGTGCCGGTGGGCACCGGGGTCGCCGTGGCTGTCGGCTCCTGCGTGCCCGTGGGCACGGGAGTCGCCGTGGGTTCCTGGGTCGGTGGCGGCGTGGTGCTGCCCTTGCCGCACGTGACGACCGCGACCGTGATCGTCTGCACCGGCTTGTCGCCGGCGCCGAGGATCTGGATGGTTGCGCCCGCTCCGCCGCCGAAAGACACCTTCAGCTTCGCGTCGGTGGGCGCGTTGCCCCCGTGGGAGAAGGTGGTCACACCGTCGACGCACTTCGCCGCCACCGATCCGATGGCCTTACCGCCCACGGTGACGTTGCCGACGGTGGCCTCGGCCGTGCCTGCTCCGGCCTTCACGGTGATCCCGCTGGCGCTCCAGCCCATGCCGGACACCGAGCCCGACGCGGTCTGCACCGCGGCGTTGCTGCTGACCGAGGGCTGCGCGGACTTCGGCTCCACCCCGCTGGCGGACACGCCATAGGCGGTGGATGCGGCGGTCTGGGCGTCGGCGGGCGTACTCGCGAGCACCATGGTGAGCGCTCCCGCGGTGAGCGCGCCGACGCCGATGCCCGCCAGAACGGTGCGTGGATGGGTAGTAGTGCGGACCACTGGTCCCCCTTGGTGTGGTGTGGCCCATCGGGCCGATGACGGGAACTTCACTTGATCAACACCGCCGTCCCGAGTGGGACTTCGGCGAGGACTTGCAGCGCCTCCGGCGGAACTCGGACGCAGCCGTCTGAACTGGCCTTTCCGTAGACATCCGCCGACGGCCAGGTGTGCACGCCGACGGTCCCGGGACCGCCGCCGTAGTTCTCATAGGTGTCCGAGTGCGAACCCAAGGGCAGCACGATCGGGGAGAAGGTGGGATTGGTGTCGCTGATCGCCGCGAGCAGGAAGGTCCGCCCGCCTGGAGTGGCCGAGCCGGGCTTGCCCACGCCGATCGTCCAGCGGCGAGGCTCGCTTCCCTCGGTGGTGAGTGTGAGCTCGAACCGGGCCCGGTCGACGGTGATCACGCTGGGCGTGGCCGCGACCGTGATCGCCGGATCGTCGATGTAGAGCCAGCCGACCGACCCGTTGGGCCGCGACGGGAGCGCGACAAGTGCCCAACCGGGCCGCTCCTGCAGGATCGGCAGCCACGTGTCGCTGAGCACCTGGTTCGGCGCGATCCCGATCGGCTGGTGCGCGGGCACGGCCGCGATCGGCGCGTCCCCGGGCCCGGCGAACGCGGCCACGGCGACGGTCGGATGCGCGACGCGCCCGACCGGCATCTGCGCGGGCGCGGGATCGCGCGGTGCGCCCGGCGTGACACCGAAGGTGGTCGCCTGCGGAAGCCGGGCGAGATCCTCACCAGTCACCGGCCGGGGCGCGATGACCGGCGCACCCTGCCGCGCGTCGCCGACGTGCACCGCGGTCGGCCCATCAACGGCCGGGGGCATCTCGACCGCGGTGGACCGCGAGGGCCTGTTGATCAGCGCGAACACGAGCACAGTGACCGCGACGACGGCCAACCCTCCGACCATCACCAGCACGGACGGGCGGCGCCGCACCGCGGGCGGCTGCTCGATAGAGGGCCGCTCTCCCGAAGGGGTGGTCGGGCCGATGCCTGCGCCACGCTGCGCCTCGCCCTGATCGGTCGGGGTGAGGCGGCCGTCGTCGACGATCACTGGGCACCTCCTTTCTTCTGGATGGGGGGTTTGAGCAGGTGGTGCTCGCCGTTCGCCCCCGAGCGGCGGTGAGCACCACCTGCGGACCTGGGCGGTCCTGGTCAGTCCCGTGTGGCCTGCCGGGCCGCTACTTGCCGAGCGCTGTGAGGAACCCGGCGTTCGGAGTGCCGACGCCGGTGACGGTGTCCCAGCCCGGAGCGCTCTGCAGCGACTGCGGCTTGGAGTCGAACGCCGCCAGGTAGCTGCCCTGCGTCGTGGGGACGGTGACCTTGCCGTAGCCGACCATGTACGGCGACCAGACACCGGCCGCAACAGGCTTGACGTCGGTGACGGCGGCCTTTCCGGCGAGTTGGTAGATCGCCGCGTTCAGGAAGCCCATCCGCGCCACACCCTGGGACTGCTGGGCGTTGGCGACCAGCGCGGCCACGATCGGCGCCGCCGCGGACGTGCCGCCCGAGGCGTACTCGACATAGCCGTGCCCGCTGTCGGTGTAGCCCACGGCGAAGCCGGTGTAGGCGTCGGCCAGGGCGCTGATGTCCGGGGTGGCGCGCTTGCCCGCAGCGATCCCGTCGGGGACCACGCCCTTCTGGTAGTCGGGCTGGTCGAACAGCAGGCTGCGGCCGCCGCCGGCGCCGCCGGCGAAGCGGCCGTCGGCGTCGGCCTGCGCCGTCCAGTTGGTGCCGGACTGGGTGAAGCCGGAGATCTCCCACCCGGCCTGGAAGCGCACCTTGTTGTCGGCCCCGAGCGCCACGGACGTACCCCCGACCGCGGTGACCCACGGGTGGCTGGCCGGGAAGTCCGCCTCGACCTTGCCGATCGAGGAGCCACCGGAGTTGTCGCCCGCGTCGCCGGAGCTGACGGTGATGGCCTGTCCCTGGATGGCCGCCTGCAGCGCGATGGAGTCCATCTGTTGGCGGTTCGCGGCGGGCACCGCGGACTCACCGGCGTAGCCCCAGGAGTTGCTGATCACCGAGGCCTTGTTCTCCTGCACGGCCTTGTTCAGCGCGTCGAGCAGCGTGTAGCAGGAGGATGCGCCGTAGTAGACGATCTTCGCGGCCGGCGCGATCGTGTGGATGGCCTGCACGTCGAGCGCCTGCTCCCCGGCCCAACTCTCCGGCGCGCACCGGTCCTGGTTGTCGTAGGAGGGCGGCAGCACCGCGCTGTACTGCCCGGCCGCGAGCTGCGGGGACCCGAAGCTCGCCGCCGCGCGGTTCGTGTCGCCGACGATCGCGGTGTGGTTGTAGGCGCCGACGATCGCGACCGTCGACCCGCTACCGCTGTTGGCGCTGTTCAGGCCGTAGATCGAGCGCATCTGGGCGGTGTTGTAGCCGCAGAGCACGTTCGATTGGTTTCCCGCGGCGAACCGCTGCGGTACCCCGGTGTTGTTGGCCTCGCCCCAATACCGCGCGCAGGACTGGGCATCGCCCGGGGCGGCAGGTGCCACGCCGACGCGGGTGCCCTGAGGCGAGCGCATCGCGACCTGCTTCGGGGCGATCGTCAGCTCGCTGTCGTCGAGGCCGAGCACGGCCTGCACCGACCCGCGAAGGTGGCGCGGCACCGACACCGCCTGGTCGGGAGCGGTCAGCACGAGCGCGCCCCTCTTACTGGTGTGCTGATACTTCGACAGCCGCACCTTGAACGCCGCCTGCAGCGTCGACACCGCCGCCTCGGCGGTGATGAAGTGCCGGTTCGCCGAGACGCCCGTGACCTTCAGCCCCTGGCCACGCAGCCACTTCGCGACCCTGTCGACGGTGGCAGGGTCGGCCGCGAACCGGTCGACGAACTGCGCAGAGCTCAGGAACCGGCCGTGCGCTGGACTTCCCGGCGTCGTGACAGCCCGCGCCAGGGCCTCGGCACCGCGCGGATCCTTCAACGACAAGGCCACCTGAATCTGCCGCACCTCGCCGCCGTCGACCTCGCCCACCTTGGCCGACGGTGTCGCCCAGTCCGGCGCACTGCCCTCGATCGCGGTGGCGTCGTTGGCCAGCGCCGCCGGAGTCGCCTGCGCCGCAGTCGCTCCGCCGATGCCGGCCAACACCGCACAACCTGCGAGCAACGCGGCCGCACGGGATGGTGGTCGTACTGCCATGAAAAGCCCCCGATTCATTGCTTACCGGATGCATCGGACCGTCCGGCGAGTCGAGCGTTCTCGCGCCGCATTTGATAAGCGCAGCGACAATGCAGAGCAGGCGCGCGAAGCGCCACTTCCGCTAATTCCCCTGCGGGACGTCGATGCGTCCTCCGATGTCGCCAGCGTCCCCTTGCTGGCTGTCGACCTGCGGACCTCCGCCTGTCGAGTCCACTGTGCAATGCGACAAACGCCGTTGTCAACCATTCTTCCGCATTTCTGAGAACCGATTTCTCTATGGAATTTCGGGCACGACAAAGCCCCGGATCTCCACGAGAAATCCGGCTGAAAGAACGGGATGTCAGCGCGACTTTCGACTATTAGCCGACCATGGTTGTCACCTCTTCAGCGACAAACGCGCGACCGGAGCTGCACACCGAAGCCCCCGCTTCAGGCACGTATCCGGTGATGGTGACGCGTTGCACGTTCGGCTGCCTGCCCGCCGCGACGCGCTGCCGGTTGTCGGTGACGGCCGCGCCAGTCAGCTGGAAGTTCTGCCCCGACGCGGTTTCCAGATGAACACAGCCTGGGCGGGAGCCCGTCCACGTCACCGTCCCCGCCACGGTGACCTGTGGCCCGCGCTGATCCGGTGGCGGCATGGCCACCGACGTCTCCACGGTCGGGCTCGACAACGGGTCGGGCGGCGGGTTGTCGCCGCAACCGGCCGACAACGTCATCGCGAGCAGGGACCCTACTCCGATGAGTCGACGAGGCGCGGATCGGCGGGCTCGCTGAGGCCTCCGCAGCGTCACCGACATTCCCGTGATCTGCTGGCCTTCGCGGTGGTCGCTCGCTCGGCCGCGGGCTTTCCGCGGCCGTGATCGGCGTGGCTTCGAGCGGTCGATCAACGCGGCTGCGGCGACGGCGAGGACAGCGGCCACCGTGGTCAACGCCCCAGGGCCGGACCGCACAAGGACGACCCCGCCGAGCAGGGACCCCAGGCCCATTCCCAGATATATGGCGCTTCCGGCCAAGGCAAGCAGCAACGCCGCCCCTCCGGCCGGGGCGATCCTGTCGAGCCACGCGTTGAGAGCCGGTGTCGTCGCCCAAGCGGCGGCTCCCCACACGGCCACGACGGCAGGGCCACTGATCGGGCCGGCCGCCGCCGGCACCGCGAGCAGTGCGCCCGCAGCGGTCAGCGTGGCCGCGTACAAGGTGGGGCGGGGCCCGATCCAGTCGACGAGGCGCCCGCCGCCGAGGGTTCCGACCGCGGCCCCGGCTCCGTAGGCCGCCAGGTACAGCGACGTCGGCCCACTCCAGTCGGGCCCGCCGACGACCACCGCCAGGTACGGGTAGACGACCCCACTGGAGACCCAGGCCAGCAGCCCGCCGCCGAGCACGCCGAGCACCCCGGGCCGGGCGGCCACGCCGATCCGCGCGCGCAGCGACACCGGGGGAGGGGCGGGCAGAGTCGGCGCGGTGAGGATGACCGCGACGGCCGCGCCCACGCACACCGCGGCCACAGCCCACAACGCGAGGCGATACCCGGCCCAGTAGGCGATGGCCGCCGCGCCGGGCACCCCGACGAGCAAACCGACGGTCAGCCCGCACAGCACCGCGGCCATCGCGCGAGCACGTCGACGTGGCGGGGTCGCGGCCGCGGCGATGCCGACCGCGACAGCCGTGGTCATCGCCGCGCCGAGCGCGGTCACCACCCGCCCCGCCACCAGCGCCAGGTACGTGGGCGCGACCGCGGCCACCGCATTGCCGATCGCGGTCACCTGCAGGCACACCACGAGCAGCCTGCGCCGTTCCCACCGGCCGGTCGCCACCGCCAGCAACGGCGCCGACACCGCGCACACCAACGCGAAGATCGTCGCAAGCTGCCCGATGAGCATGGCCCCGGTGTGGAGCTCGGCGGCCATGATCGGCAGCAAACCGGCCACCGCATGCCCGCTGGTGCCGACTGCGCAGGTGGCCAAGGCCAGTCCCCATAACCTGCGTGTTCGTGGCGGCGTCGACACCGTCACCACCGCGGTGACCTCCTGCGGCGTCCACCGTGGCATTTCGGCTCGCGTGACGTACATGCCTTGTCCCCCTGGGAATCTGAGCAGTCAGTGAATGAGCACTGGTGTGCCGGGCGGTGCCGCTGAGGTCAGGACGGTCATGGCCGCGGCGGGCACGATGACCGATCCGTCGGTGGCCGGAGGGTGATGCTCGACGCCCGGCCACGCGTGGACTCCGACCGCGTCCAGCCCGGCGCCATGGCGCAGGTGCGTGGGTGCGTGCGCGGCGAGGACCAACGCCAGGTCCACCACGCCGCGCGCGGGCTCGACCGGTCCAAGGATGAAGGTGCGACCGCAGGGAGTCGGGCGACCGGGCTTGCCGACCCCAGCCACCCAGGTCCGCCTGTCGCCGAGTCGCTGCAAGGTCACCAGCCGAGTCCGGGTGTCGACGACCAGAAGGGTGTGGTGGTGAACCTGCTCGACCCGATCGTCCGTCCGCACCCATCCCACGACGCCGTCGGGGCGACACGGCAGCAGCACCAGCACCCATCCCGGACACCTGTCGACCACGGGCACCCACAACGGCAAACCCGGGGCGGCCCAAACCGGCAACACGGCCACCGGAGCCACCCGAGGGTCGGGGACAGGGCGGATCGGCACCGGCACCAGCGGCCGCAGCCGCACCAGCAGCGGCTGCCCGTGCGGGTCCTGGTCGCGGCCCAGTCGGTCGACGCGCGCGCAGTGATCAGCGATCGGCAACACCGGCCGCGACCCGCCGAGGTCCAATGGCGACAGTGTCGTCGATGCCGCCGCGACGCTCATGCCACCTCACCCGCCGCCGAATCCAGCGGGGGCGTGGCCCGCGCGGCCGCTTGGGCGCGGGCCAACTCGCCCATGTACTCCGCGACGCGCACCAGGTGCGGCTCGGCCGGCTGGGCCTGCTCGACGCGACCGAGCAGGGCGCCGACGTTCAGGTACATGTGATCCACCGGGCTCAACCGCCCGCCGCCACGAAGTTTGTTCAGGGCCCGGCCATAGCGGTCGGGCAGAAGCACCCGCACACGATGACGACCGGGTCGCCCTTCCGGGGTATGCAGCCAGACCAGCTCGGTGATCAGCAGGCTCGGCGCCAGCACCCGCGCCAGGAAATCCTCGGGATCGCCGCGATGGTCCCGGATGTGGTCGCGGATGCCGTCCATGGCCCGCACGACCCCGGAGATCTCCTCATAGGTGCCGCTTGAGTTCCACGGTCGCAGGCCGGCCTCCCACGCAACGGCCTCGATGCGGGTGGCGTCCGGCAGCGGGGCGCCGAGGTAGGCCGCGCCCGCGAGATCGGCGAACAACGTCCACCACATCGAGAAGTTGCCGGCGATCCCGTCATCGACCGGGCCGTGTCCGGCGGGCAGACCCATGGAGGTCACGGTGGGGCGGAGTTCGTCGGCGCCGAGGACTGCCCAGTCCGGGCGGATTCCGTTGTCGCGCAGATAAAGCAGAACCCACCACAGGCTCTGGGCCTGGACCCACTGGCGGCCCTGTGCCACCTGGTAGGTGTCACGAAACAGCGGGATCACTCGGTGGGCCTTGCCCAGCTCGTCGTCGCCCAGTCGGGCTTGTCCGGTGCGGCCCTCGGTCATCGCTGCCACCTCAGCGCCATGGCGGTGGCGGGGTCGACGGCGTGTGGGTGCGCAGTGTCGGCCGGGAGCCGGTCCACGATCGTCGGACCGCTCGGGCGCGGGTCTCGGCGCCGCGCGCGGCGTGCCAGCGGGAAGACGCGGCACAGCGCCACCAGCGCCCACACCGCTTCCACCAGCAGAAACACCCAATCACGCTCCGCTGCGGCGGCGACGGCCAAGCCGGCGGCGCCGGCGGCGTTCGCGCTCATGCACATCAGCGCGCCCCCCGGCGTGGCCACGGCGGCGGCGATGCGGGCGGCGACACCACCGGCGACGCGAGCGACAGACCGAGTAGCCGCCCGACCGATGATCCGGATGGTGATGCGACCGGCGAGGCTGCTGCCGGCGTCAGCCACTGGAGCTGCGATGGTGGTGGCGCCGAACGCGCTGAGTAGCAGCGTCCCGCCCGCCACCTCGATGACAGTGAT
Organism: Alloactinosynnema sp. L-07; assembly: GCF_900070365.1. Taxonomy (NCBI): domain Bacteria; kingdom Bacillati; phylum Actinomycetota; class Actinomycetes; order Pseudonocardiales; family Pseudonocardiaceae; genus Alloactinosynnema; species Alloactinosynnema sp. L-07. The sequence continues at coordinate 2,089,614 of NZ_LN850107.1, forward strand.
CAACATGCGGTTCCCCTCGTAGGAATTCGTTGTGTGGAACAGGAAGCGGCCCGCCGGTCCCGTCGACCGGCGGGCCGTTTCCTTGTCCGCATGTGTTGCTTGGTTGGCGGGACGCCCGCCCTCAGGGGGGAGTTGGGCGGGCGTCCCGGGAGTGCGAAGGGGCAGCACGTTCGGCCGTCCCTCGCACGGGCTGATGAGGTGACCGCCGGGTTGCCCGGCAGGTCGGTAGATGCACTGGGACTGAGTGGGTTCCGGGTCCGCAGCGCGGTGGTGTCCTACCTGCAGGCAGTCGGCCGGAGGTGGGGGTAGTTGTACAACCTGAGCCACAAGCTGCTGGTCCAACCCATCGCGTATGGGTAGGGCCGGGCCACCAGGTACCAGGTCCATCCGTCGCTGCCGGTGGTGGAGCACAGCACGCTGACTTGCTGTCCCTTGAACAGGTATGCGACGAGTGAGCCGTTGACTGGGCTCGTGCGAATCCGAACGTAGTTGCCCGTCGAGTAGCCCGCGGCGGGTAGGTATCCGGCGGCCGCGGCTCGCACACCGGCGGCGCCCGAGATCGACGCCAGAGACGCCGAGTAGGCGTAGCCGGCGGTGGCACCGACCGGCGTCGCGACGTTGTTGTCGGTGGTGGAGACGCTGATCGTGGCGCCGGCCGGGGAGGCGGCGACCATCTGGGCCGAGGCCGGGACCGCAGCGGCCACGGCGGCGGTGACCGCGAGAGCGACGGCGAGGATTGCTTTACGCATAACAGATTTTCCCCCTTGGATGTGTGGATCGGCTCTCGTGGCCGCCGGTGCCCCGGGGAAGTGGGGCACCGGCGGCCACGACGAGCCACCGATCACGATGTGATCGGCGTCGGACGCGGCCGGCCTTGTTCAGGCGCGCACCGACAGGTCAGGACTGCGTGATCGGGCCGATCACGGCCACGGGTCCTGGATTGCGGGCCCGACCGGGGCCTGCCCTTCGCTGTGGCCGTACTTGTAGGCGTAGCCGTAGCCGTGGGTTGTGCTCGGCGCGTCCGCCGAGATCGCGGCGAGGGCCGGAGTGGCGGCGCCCAGCGCAGCCGCGACCGCGAGAGCGCCGACGATGATCGCTTTTCGCATGGTGGAGATCCCTTCTTCGGGGTGCGTGCCGGCCCCGGCCGCGGCCGGCACCCGGAGGTGGTCGGGTGCCGGCCGCTCATTGGGGCCCGCCGACCACAGGTTGTGGCCGGCGTTCATGGGGCAGACCGCGATGGGTCGCCGGGGTCAGGTCCGCGCAGGACTCGATGCGCGGACCGAGTGGTCAGTGCTGATCCGCCACAGGTGGTTGGTCGACGTCGCCGACGGCGCCCAGGTCCCACCCGCTCATGACCGTGGCGGCATCGGAGTCGAGTCGGGCATTGCTCATCGTGTTCCCCCCGGAACGGTGAAGGCTGGCCGCCGTGACCTGCCCGGTTGTGGTGCCGGAGGGCCGGCGCGGGACTTGCCCCGCACCGCGCCGGCCTTCGGCTCCCCCTCGTACGCCCTGGGCTCCGCCCCCCGCAGTGCCCAAGGTGTCCACCGAGTCGCCGTCTATCTGGCGTGGTGAGTCACACCAACCGACGCGATTTACTTCCCGGTGTGACGAGGGATTTCCGCTCGCCCTGCACGGTTGTCCCGGTTCGAGCGGCTGAGATCAACGCTAGGCGCGGCAGCATTGGCTGTGAACTCGTGCTTCCACCTGTATTTCCCGACCGGTCCACACTTGCCCCCGGTGATTCCACTGGGGGGGCGTTGGGCGGCACCATTCGACGAATCGGAACCCGGTCGAACCACACCACCCGCAGTCGATCGTGGCTGCCAGTAGTCGGCACCACGCAGCCGCTGTGAGTCTTTGACCTGGGAGTTTGATGCCTGGGTGCAGAAGGTCGTGTCGATTCCCGATGTACCAAGGGTGGAACCCCGTGGCGTTGACGGATACCCCGTGGTACTCGGGACGGTACCCCCGTGGTCGCACCCGGGCGCCTGGCGCCATGAGAGGCCCGCGCGGCGGCGCGGGAATTTCTAGCGCGGACGGTTCGCGCGCGGACCGAAGGAGACCACGTGCCCTTCGGCACGCGCACGCAGTCCGGACCCTGCAGTCGGTGACGGCCGGGGCGTCGCGGGTTCGGGATCTGGGCCCGAGTCACACATGGATGCCATCAGCTACGCCGATGCCGCGCGCCGATTGCTCAACATCGTCGCCGCGATCCGCGGCTCAGAGCGAGCAGTCCTCACGCGTTGACGCGGGCCAGCGTGCAGTCCGGTGCGGTCCGCGTGAGGCCTGCCCAGGGAGCCCTACCTGCGGTCGGCGACGCAGGTCAGATGCCAATGCGCCAGGCCTGCCCTGTTTGCCGCGCCGACCTTGGCCAGGGCGTTGCTGACATGCCATTCCACGGTGCGTTCAGACACGACGAGCTCCGCGGCGATCTGCCTGTTGGAGTATCCGCGCGCCACGAGCGCGACGACCTGCGACTCCCGTGCGGTCAACCCACTTAGGCGCTGGTCTTCCGCCACCTCGGCATCGGTCGAAGTCGGGTCTGGTGTGTCCAAGGTGGACAGCGCGAGGGTGACCACATCCTTGCGGCACAATGCTTCCCCGGCCTCAACCCGCGTGGCGTACCCGTTCTCGCCCAGCGCCCTGAGCACCGCAGACCTCGCGGTGATCTCCACCCTCGAGAACGGGCCGATGCCGCTGACACTGACTCCGACGTGGCGCTGCAGTCCGCGCACGGCGCCGATCAGTGTCGCGGCTGCGGAATGGTCGCCTCGACCAGCGGCGACCATGGCCGCCAACCAGGTCGTCCAGGTCATGCCGCTGAAGTCGCCGAGGTCGTCATGGATCAGCAAAGCGCGGTGGAGCACCCGCGCGGCTTGGTCGATGTCGCCGTGTTGGTGCTCCGACAGCGCCAATGCCCACAACGCCCAGCTCACAGCCCACTCCGCGCCGGCCGCTTCGGCGTCGGCGAGGACGTCGCGGGCCCTGTCGATGGCCCTGGCGTCGCCGTGGAATCCGTCTGCGATGGTGGCGAACAGCCTGCACCGTGCCGCGTCGCTGCGCTCACCCTCGGCGGTGGCCGCGTCCACGGCTTGGTCGAGCACACGGACGCTCTGGGCCCACGTGTCCCGATCCGGGCTCAGCGCCATGCCCACGCCGGTCACGAACAACATCGTGGACTGCGTCGGCCCGCCCAACGCCTCGGCGTGGCCGAGGGCATCGACGAGCATCGACAGCCCGGACCCGGTGTCGCCCTGGCTGAACGCGGCGAATGCCTCCAACGCGGTCGCCGTGACCATCAACGGCGTCGGCGGCCCAGTTGGTTGTCGGCTGCGGGCCTGGGCCAACGCGCGCCGACTGGTGGCCAGCAGCGACCCGTACATGTGCACCCGGGACCGCGCGAGGTCCACCGCGAGCGCCAGGCCGCGATCGCTTTCGTCGGGCCGGTCGAGGAAGTAGTTGATGGACTCGGTGATGCTCGATATCGACCCGGTCAGCGCTCGCAGCAGTTCGACCTCTTCCGGGCCGAACCAGTCCGTCGCGGTGTATCGCGCCAGGAATGCGAAGTATTCCGCGTGCGCGCGGCGCACGCGGTCGCGGTCGATCCCGGTTGGATCGAGGTGACGACCGTAGCGGCGCAGGGAGTCCAGCATGCGAAACCAGGTGTCGCCCCAGGGCTGGGAGATCGTGGTCAGGATCGAGGTGTCCAGCAGCCGGGCCAACCCGTCGAGGGCGTCGGATTCTGCGATGCCCAGTTGGGCGCACAGATCGACGGCCAGGCGCGGGCAGAAGTCCCCGTGGAATTCGGCCAGCACGGCCCACATGACCCGCTCGTGCTCGCTGGCCAGCGAGTACGACCAGTCCATCGTGGCGCGCAGGGTCCTGTGGTGGCTCTGCTCGGCGTGCGGATCCTCGCCCACCTGGTCCAGCGACGCGCGCACGGCCTCGACGACCGCGCCAAGGTCACGCACACGAAGCCTGCCCACCACCAACTCGATGGCCAGGGGCAGCCCATCTACAAGTGCACACAGCCTCGCGGCGTCAGGGTCGTCCGGCGACACCGTCACCTGCGCCGCGGCAGCGCGCGCCACCAGTAGCCGTACGGCCTCACTGGGGCGTCCGTCGGCCGGGACCTGGTTCAGCGGCGGCACGTCGACCCGGTGCTCGCCTTGCAACCCCAGCGTGGCCCGGCTGGTCGCCAGGACACGCAGCCGGGGCGCGGCTCGCAGCAGCGCCCGCAGTATGGGAACCAACAGCGACAACGCATGCTCGCAGTTGTCGATCACCAGGAGCAGGTCCCGGCCGCGTAGGTGCTCGATCAGCCGTGTGTGCGGCGTGTCCGGCGAGTTGTCCAGGATTCCGACCGCGGTCAGCAGCCGCGAGTAGAGCTGGGCGTGATCATCTCCGGGGACATCGGCGAGTTCGGCCACCGCGACCCCGTGTGCGAAACGCTGCGACGCCTCGGCCCACGCGGCCGCCCGCATACCCGCGCGGGTCTTGCCCACACCACCAGGGCCTGTCAACGTCACCAGCCGGTGCTCGGACCCCAGCAGGCGTCCGATCTCCTCCAGCAGGGAAGCACGCCCGATGAACGTGTCCATGTAGGACGGAACGCCCACTCCTGGCGCCGGATCATGCCCGGCGCAGTCGGTGTTGGGACCCCGCACCTCATGTCCCCGCCCGGCCACCGCCCACGGTGCCAGCGTCATGGCTGCGGGCACGAACCCACCGTCGCGCGCCGACGTCTCCGACTCGCTCACCACCGCCATGGCCCTTACCCCCAACTCCTCGCGCGTCGCGGCTACGCCATCGAGGTGATCACTCGATGTAGCCGCCGATGGACCAGAGACCCGTGCTGACGAGTGATCAAACGAGCCCTCAGAGGCTCAAAACTCGAAACCCGCTACACGTTGTCACCAAATCCGACCCTACCGGGTCCTGCAAGGTCTAAACTGTCGCTCTATGTAACAACAAGTCCTTTCCTGACATTCGTCTGATCTGTCACCCGATTGGAGTAGCAACGGTGAGGTGCCTGACTACGCTGGGTGCTTGGCCGGGTGAGAACCGCTGGGCCGTGAGGATTTGACGAAACGCGCACGGGCGGGAGGATTGCGGAGATGCCCAGACCAACCGCTACGCGGGTGAACGCTCGCAGTGGACAGCGGAGGGTGGGTCGTCGGCGATTTGGGGGCTGGCGGTCAATCCGGCGGCTTCACGTGGTCGGAACTGAGCCGCGCACGCCCCTACGCCCAGCGAGCTGGACTCGCCCGCCGTCCGGAATTCCGACGGCGGGCGAGATCCGGCGGTTCAGGACTGCGGCGGGCCCAGCTGTTCCAAGCTGTATCCGTCCGGGTAGCCGGGGGTCACCCCGTCCGGGGTGAAGCCGGAGTTGGTGGGGGCCTTGTGCCACCGAAGGATCCTGGCGCGAACCTTGAAGATCAGGCGGATCAGCCCGCGGGCAGGGGCCGACGGACCGTTGACGCCAAGTGCGTGCCGTAGCGCGTCGTCGAGTAGCGCGTTGCCGAAGGTGATGCCTAGGAAGGCCAGCCGCGGGGGGAACCTGTTGGTGAACAGCTTGTGGCTGGCGTGAAGCAGTCGCTGGCCGTGCTCGTTCGGGGCCAGGTGGATGCTCTCGTAGCGGTCGAACCACTGCTCGAAGGCCTCGAAGGTCGCGGGGATGTCGGTGATCCCCATCCGCCCGCCCATCTCGGCGTAGAAGCGGTGGGCCGCAGCGGTTTCCGTCGCGGTGGGTTGGCGCCAGCCGTAATTACGCAGCCAGCGCATCCAGGGAATGAGGAAGACCCCGAGCACGTAGAGGAACTGATCGTTGGTGATGTCCCAGCGGCTGTGCATCGCGTTCATCGCGTTCAGCACGCGCTGCGAACGAGGGTGGTCGAAGCCGTGCTCGATGATCTCGAAGACCATGAGGCCGGTGTCCTCGCCCCGTTTGATCGGACGTGCGGCGATCTCGCCGCTGCCGCCGAGCACCGCAGCGATGCCGGGAATGGCGTAGGTGCGATAGAAGGCCATCTGTAGCGACAGCGCGGTGTCGAAGGTGAAGTCGTGCAGCGCGGTGTAGCGGATGATCTTCTCGTAGTCGACGTCTGGGTCGAGGGTTTCGATGAGCTTCACGTAATGCCTGCGGTCCATCACACTGCTTCGATCTCGGGGCCAACGGCCTGGGCGGTGAACAGGTGGTTCAGGTCTCCGGCGCGGTATGCGCCATACACGGTGCGGACGACTGGGCAGGTCTCGACTGCGGCGGCGATCTTGCGCCACCAGGAGATCTCCTCGGCCAGTCGCCCGCCGGGCATCCGGACCGCTGCTGCGCCCTGGGTGACCGCGCACGGCCACCTGTCAAGCCCGACGAGCATGATGACGGCGGCCACTGCGGCCGCGGCGCGGTCGTCGGAGTACCCGGCCCTTGTCGCGGTCCGGTACGCGTGGGCGGAGATTGGGTGGGTCGGTGGCAGCGCCGCGCGGATGAGCCGGTGGCCGTCCCAGATCTCGGTCACGCACCTCAGCAGCCTGTGTCCGACGTCGGTGAACACAAGGACGTCGGGGAGGTACTTGGGCAATGGCTGCAGGCCGACCTGCGGCATCGCGGCGCGGACCCGCCACCACAGCGGGTAGAGGGCGCGACGAGCGCGGTAGTGCTCCCACCACAGCCGGAAGGGTCCGATCGGGCGCCTGCCGACCCGAGCGCCGTAGGCGGCCAAGGCCAGGCCGATCATGCAAAGGCCCGCACCGATCGGCATGGACCAGCCCTCGACCGCCGCGTGCGGCCAGGGCAGTGTCAGGCCGATCAACTGGAGGGTCTGGTAGACGATCTTGTGTCCGGCGAAGATCACGCCGAAACACATCCCCACGGCGATGAGATACAGGGCGGCGCGCAACCAGGGCACGTGCCGCGAGCGGCGTGCCCACCGTGTCGACAGCACCAGCACCGAGACCTCGGCGGCGGCGAGGTAGAGGCCGAATATGAGGAACGCGAGGCTGGCCATTGGGTCGGCTGGTCCGCCGATCTCGTTGCGGCCGCCGGGGCCGTAGACGAAGTCGATCGAGGCGGGCACGGCCGCGAAGAAGCCGACCATCGTCGCGGCGACCGCGATCGCGATCACGGTGTGCAAGCGGCGGCTGCGGCGCACCACGGCCAGATCAGGCTGGATCGAGTACTCGAAGAATGCGAGCGTGAAGAGCCCGGTGCCGATCACGAGGGTGTGCTGTACCGGCCACACGAGGTTGAAGCCCGCCGAGCTGTTGATCGCCGGGTGCACGGCGGGCAGGCCGACAGCCAGTGCGCTCAGCAGCAGCAACGTCGACAGCAGCAGCGAGCGCATCGCGGGGCTGCCGCCGCCACGGACCACCAGCCGGAGCTTGGTCCCCGTCGCCACCACACCAGCCAAGACCGCGCCGAACATCAGCGTGTTGCTGTTCACGATGTGCTGTCCAGGTGCGGGTGCTCGCCGAGGACCTCGGCGAGCCGATCGACGACCTGCCGGTCTGCCGGGGCGAGGTCCGGTTCCTCCCGGATCATCACGTCGCGGCCTGCGACCCGCTGCAGCAGCACTGTCCCGAACTGTTCGGCCTCCTCCTCCAGATCCGGTTGGTCGCTGAAGGCGTCGCGACAGAGCACCGGTCCCAGCTGGGCGCGGACCATCTCGGGGTCGAGGTCGGGGAACAGGATGTCCAACAGCAGCTGGGCCGAGTTGCTCAGCTCGCCGCGGGCTCGGTGACCGAGCAGCAAATGCCCGAGCTCGTGCATACACACCACGCGGCTGTAGGAAGCGGCCACGGTGTCGTCGTAGAAGATGTAGTCGCAGTGCGGCAGCGAGATCAGAAGGCCGGTCGCCGGAGCGACTTGCCCCTCGCTCAGGTACTCGCTCATGGGGACCAGGCGCAACGGCCTACCGCGATGGGCGGCGAGCCGGTCGACGAAGTCGCACAGGTCGAACGGTGTGTCCGGGTCTAGCGGGACGTCAGCGAGCAGACGGTCGACGGCCTCGGTGGCCACACGACGCGCCTTTCGACTGGATGTCCGGCCGTCCCAGGTCACCTTTCCCGCTCCCGCGCCAGCGCCGAACCTGAGCCCCGACGGGCGGCGGCGACGTGACCGCACGCTATCCGACGGCTGCTCCCTGTGTCACTCGTTCGGTCCAAAGTCATCGGCGCCGTCCGGAACCGACTGCTGCTCCAGTTTCAGGACAGTCTCGATCATGTTGTTGACCGCCTCGATGCCGGCTGGCGTCTTGATCAGTGACATGCGCTCGGCGACCTGGAAGACGCCCCCATCCTGGAACTTGCGCAGCTTCTGCAGCTGCTCCTCGACTCTGGCCACCATCGGGTCGTCATCGCCGACCGTCAAGTATCCCTCGCTGACGCCGAAGACCTTCTCGATCTTCCGACATTCCACGATGCCCGGGTTCGTCCGCGTTCCATTGCGCCAGTAGTTGATATAGGCCGCAGTCCGCCCTATCTCGGCCGCGACGTCAACGCTGGTGTAGGGACGGGTTGTGGTCGTGCCGTCCGCGGCCGTCTCAGCCTTCCGGCCCAGACGGAACAGCGTCTGGAGGCGTTGGCTGAACGAGGCGTTGACCTCAGCCTCCCCCCAGTCGGCAGATTGACCGGACGCCGAGTCGTCACCTGCGTCAGGCGCGGCGTCGTGCTCGTCGTCCGCGGCGGAGCGGTGGTCGTCGTCCATGGAACCCCCTTGCCACTTCACCCACGCAACTGAGTTTCCCCGCATGGCCATTCTGAAGCAATGTCAGTTTTGTTGATGCCACGTACCCCTACCTGGTGACCCACCGCTAGGTCTTTAGGCCATTCGAGTGGATCACGCTGGGCTTCTGCCCCGACACAGGCAACTGACATACGCTCGGTGCCATCGATCTGACGCACATCAGTTGTCTGCGCAGGTAGAGGGTTCATCGGGGGGAACGGCATGGGGGAAGGGCGGCGCGCGGACCGTTTCGGGCGGGAGTTTCGCGTACTGGCGATCAGCGAAGGCGTGTCGACTCTGGGCGATCAACTCGCCCTGGTCGCCGTCGCCGTTCGAGTGTTCGACACTACCGGCTCCGCGGCTGCGGCCGCGCTGACTTTGGCCGCGACGTTCCTCCCGGACCTCGTCGCGGGACCACTGCTCGCTCCGCTGGTGGACCGTCGCCCGCGGCGGACCGTGATGGCAGTCTGCGCCGCGCTGCAAGCCGTGTGCGCCGCGGCGCTGGCGATCCCGGGGATGCCCGTTCCCGTTGTGCTGGCCTGCGTGGTCGCGATCGCGATGGTGGCGGCCCCCTACAAGGCAGCCCAAGGTGTCACGGCGCGCGAGGTCGTACCGGAGGGCCCCGCCCGGGACAAGGTCCAGGCCGTGATGACCACGATCCGCGAAGTCGGGCAGCTCGCGGGCTTGGCGGCCTCGGCTGTGGCCGTGGCCTACATCGGCACCACAGCCGCCCTACTGATCAACGCCGGCACCTACGTCGTCGTCGCGGTACTCGTCCGGCTTGGCCTGACCCGTCAACCCCCGGTAGCGGCGGCGGCGAGAGACGCCCGGCGCGGGTTCGGCCTGGTCTGGAACAACCCACGACTGCGCGCGGCCACTCTGGTCATCCTGGTCGGCACGGTGGCGATCCTCCCCGAGGCCGTGATCGTGCCGCTCACCCACGAGATGCACGCGCCGTCGTGGATGGCCGGGCTATTCCTCGCCGCTGATGTCGTGGGCATCCTGGTCGGCACCACCGCACTGACCCTGCGCCGAGTTGACCACCAAGTGCGGGTCGCGCTGGTCGGCCCGATGCTCGTCTGCGCGGTGGCGCCACTGCTGGTGTTCGCCACGCACCCAGGCCCGATCGTTGTGGTCGTTGCGATGTTCGCCTCCGGCGTGGGCGCGGCCTACCTGCCCACGGTGGTCACGGTGGCCCTCAACCTTGCTCCCGAGGGCACCAGCGGACGTGTCTGGGGCTGGATGCGCACCGGGCTGCGGGCAGGCCAAGGCGTCGGCATCCTCGCCGGGGGCCTGCTGGCCGACCTGCTCGGGTCGCCGTCGACGGCGGTCGCCGTCATCGGCGTGCTGGGATCCCTCGCGGCGGTCGCGTGCGCCGCCGCGTGGGCGCGGACGATCAGCAGAGCGCCATCGGGGGCTGCCGCGTGATCATCATCAGTTCACATGTCGCGGTTGCGCACGGATTTCCTCCATCGCTGGGCGGGGACTGCGCTCGGTGCCGCGGGGACGTTGACGGCGGCGGGGCCGGGCTCACATGTCGCGGTTGCGCACGACGACCTCATCTCGACGCTCGGGTGACGGCCCCGGAAGGGCCCGGGAAAGCGGGGCCGGGCTCACATGTCGCGGTTGCGCACGACGACCTCATCTCGACTTTGTGGTGGCGGCCGCGATCGCGCGGCGCAGGGACACAGGGGGAAGACCGCCGAATCGGGGTCACATGTCGCGGTTGCGCATCGTGGGCTCTCCTTTCCGCGAGGAGACCGACGAACCGCCGCGATGAGGCGGTCGAACGACGCTGCGTGACCAGTGACGCCCACCGATACCAGCCGAACGACTACACACAGCGACCAGCGTCGAGCATCGCGAACTCACCTCCGCAGTGCTCGTCAAGGTGCACCGATCCCGGCGAGGGCCCGATCGGCCCTCACCGCGAACCCAGGGGGGTACATGGGCATGCGTAGGGTGGCACGCGCTGCCAAGGGCACGGAAGCCCGTCAACAGCGAAAACGCGGCAACGGCAACCGATTGTGGGGTCTGGGCGGTCCCACCATCGCTGTCGTGCTGCTCATCGACATGATCGGCGCGATTCTGGTGGCGCTGCGGACCCACGACGAGTCGAGTCTGGTCTTGACCGACTGGTGGCGGTTCGGTTGCCTGCTGGCGGCCACCATCGTCTACCTCTGGTGGACCCGGCCGGTCGAGGAACGCCGCCGTGCCGAGCGCCTGCAGAAGCGCAAAGTCGAGCACGTCGACATGAGCACGATCTGGTGCGTCGCGGCAGCACTGACGTTGCCCATGTCGCTAGCGGTGGCCGTGGTCCTGGTGATTCAGGCCGCGCGCTACCTCGTCGCGCGCAAGCCGATCGGCCTGTGGATCAGCACCACCAGCACGATCGTGATGTCGGTCCTGGCCACCGGCTGGATCAGGGACAGCCTCAGCGGGGGCACATGGCTCACCGAAGGCATGAACACCGACCCGATTACCGGACTACGCAACGGCCTGCTGCTGATTCTGGTGATCCCCGGCTACTTCCTGGCCGCGGCGATCCCCGTCGGCGGCTACCGCGCGATCCGCATCCGGTATGGACCCGAGGACGCCGACAATGTCGAGCGTCGCGTGACGCTGGGCCGCACTATCGGCACCCGCAAAGACAATCGGCAAATCGTCATCGGCATAGTCGTCGGCATTGTCGCTGGGGTGATCAACCTCGTGGCGCCGCCATTCCTGGTTGTCATCATGGTCGGCGCGATCGTGGTCATCGAGTTGGTGACCGAGAACGGTGTGCTTCGTGTCGCCGCTTTGGTCGACAACCTCACCGGCCTGCCCAACCGCCACGCCTTCAAGCCCGAGGCGAAGTTTCACCTGACCGTCGACCAAGGCCTCGACCAAACCACATCGCTGCTGCTGGTCGACCTCGACCTGTTCAAGGGGTTCAACACCGCATTTGGTCATGCTGGCGGGGACCAAGTCCTGGTCAAGGTCGGGCGCATCTTGAGCCGAGCGATCAGGTCCAGCGACCTGATCGCTCGGTGGGGCGGGGAGGAGTTCGTGGTCCTGCTGCCCAACACAGGTACAGCGGATGCCGTCGACGTGGCGAACAATCTGCGCAATGCCGTGGCCGAGATCACCACGACCGCTACCAGACCGGCGGGTGGGGACAACTTCAAGATTGGGAAGGGCACCGCGTGGCCGATCACCGCATCCATCGGCGTGGCCACCTCACCTCGCCACGCCCAGGATCTCGCCACGCTGCACGATCTGGCCGATCGCGCGCTCAGGGTGGCGAAGGACGCCGGCCGCAACCGGGTGGAGGTCGCCCCGGTCACGCATACGCCGAACCGGGCATTGGTCACCACCTCCGCCTAGCACCGGGGTCGTGACTTGCACGAGATCAGGCTCTGCTCTTGGGGGTGAGCAGAGCCGGATCTCGCCTCAGACATGTTGATCAGTCCGGCGGCCGGCGGGGCGCGATGCCGACCGCCGGTCATCAAGCGGCCTCGGAAGTGGGCTGTACCGCTCCGCGGATGGTCCCGTGCACGCGCTGAGCGTGAGGAGAACCACCATCGCGGCGGATGGAGCACGCATCAAACGTCGCCGTCGCGAGTCTGGGACGCTGTGATCGCTGGTGCCGCGACGATCATGTCAGCGAGTTGTTCGGGATCGCTCCGAGTACTGTCGATGATCTCTGCTTGCGTTGGCATCCAACTGGCGTGGGCGGCGCCATACGCGGCCAACCTGCTGAGCCGGAAGTCCCACTTTCCATGGCTGTTCGCGGTGTCGTTGAGGATCCGCTGGCGGATGACGGTGGGTCCGCATGCAGGACGATGTGGCGGACCGCGATGCCCGCGTAATCGAAGCCACCGAAGATGTCGTACGCGTACCTCTCGTTAAGCACGCTCATGGGTGCGATGAGCGGTCCACCGGTGTGGTCGAGGAGCGTGCGTGCGGTGTGCACGACGAGCGATCGCCATCCCGGTAGGTCCTGGAAGTCGCCGGTCCATCCGGGGAGTTGTTTGCGCAGCATGAAGCCGACTTCTTCGGGGTCGTAGAGGGCGGCGTTGGGGATGCGGTCGAGCAGTGAGGTGGCGACCGAGGTTTTGCCAGCGCCGAATGCGCCGTTGAGCCAGATGATTCCGTGGAGGCGCGTGGTCACGTCGTGTCTCCTTCGTGGCGATCGTAGGCGTGTGGAGGGGCGGCAGCGTGGGGACGCGGCCGATGGCCAACGACACGCTGAACTTGTCGGCGTGCACGATCCAGACCCGGTGCAGCTCCGGCTCGGCCGATGACGGCACGTCGAGGGTGACGGTGAGTTCGTCAGGTCCGGGCGGCGCTTCGGTTGTGTGGGCGCTGGGGGCGTAGCGACTGGGAGAGCGGGGGCGTAGTTGTATGCCGATCAGCCCGCCGCCGTGACCAGGGTGGATGGCCAGGTGACGGTGACGCGGTCCGGGATGGGCAGGGCGGGCACCCCACGCGGAGCGAGTGCCGCGTTCTGTTCGCAGACGATGTCTCCGAGGAGATCCCCGGCTTGGAGCTGTGTTGCTGCCGCGGCGGGTTCTGCGGTGGTGGTGTCGGCGTCGCCGGTGAGCAGGCCGAAGGTGGCGGCCGGGTAGCCGTCGATGGCGTCATGGGCGAGCGACACCGTGCCCTCGGTGTCTCACCAGGTTCGGCCGTGCTGCCCGGCGGCACCCACCCACGCACGCGGTGCTACGGACAAGACTTCTGGCCAGGTGCTTAGCGTCCGCGCTAGGCGCCGACGACAGCTCTGCACGACCGCGGTGATCGGTGGCCGCTGACGCCGCCTCAGGCGCGGGCCTGCACGACGGCAGACCCGGCGATCTCCACGGAAGTCGCCAAGTCGTCGAGCAGCTCGGAAACACCGTCCGCGCCGGTGCGTAGCCGGTCGGTGACCGCGTTCAGGAGCACGTCGCGAACGGACGCGCTGCCCGCTGGATCCGCCTGGTGGTTCTGGAAACCGACGGAGTCCTTGTCCGTCGGATCGAAGGACGCATCGGCGCTGTCCTGCGCCCACTCGACAACGTGCGGCTGCCGGACTTGGCCAGCCGCGACAAGAGCGCGACGGAGGGCGCAGCGTTAGCCCGTCCCAGGGGCTGCCAACCACACGCCGGCCGGTCGCTGTGGGGCGCCTGCTCCGATCGCGACCTGTCTGCTTGTGCCAGCGATTGTGCGACATGCGACCGCGTGCGTCGGTTGTGGTGTCGAAGTCTCCGCCGACAAGGATCGAGACCGTCGAGACGGGGCCCGCCATCCAGCAGCGTGTCGACTTGCCGGCGCCGGGCGGTTGCCCGATCCTGTGGCGATGGTGGCTTCAGCCGCCTCGTCGGTTCCGCGCCCGGTAGCGGCACCATCGGACGAAACGGCCTCGCCGACTGATTGCAGTCATCACGTGACCTGCGGACATCGACTTCGTCGTCTGCCATGGCACAACACCGGGTGCGTGCCAGGGAGACTCATGATCGACACTCGACGGCACCGTCACTACCTGAACCGCCGATGCGGCCTCACAGGCGAAACCCACGCACAAGCCGTGGGATGCGTCCGCGCCGATGCCGCCGATAGTCCGCTGATCCCCGAGGCTTCCTCACTCGCCCAAGCATGCTTTGAGGCCCGCGTGCTATTCGCGCTAGGCATGTCGATGCTGTCCGGCGACCCCACCACCAGACTCCGCGTCCCAGCGGCGGGCCGCGGACCGTTCGGGATCATGGCAAGCCTGCCCACGCGCAACACCCTGACCTTGGTGCCCAGCGCAGACCCCGCCACCTTCGCGAAACTCGTCCTCCGGCTGGTCAACATCCACGACCTGGAAACAGACACCGTCAGTGGCGTCGCAGGTCTGCGACTGGCCTTCACCCACTCGAACACGATCTTGATGGACACAATCCATGGCGGACGCATCACTGTGACAGGTGCAAGCAAGATCGAGTGGTGCACCGTGATCGCCCGCGAGCTAGTGACGTTGGGCGCGTCGTCGCGAGCAGTCACCCGTCCAGACGACCACGTTCCGACCGCCTGCTACAACTCCGTCCTGCTCAACCCTGACGTCGCACAAGACCAAGTCACCGGAAGGTTGCTTAGCGCGGTCCTTCGCCGGGCCCGGCTGTTCCACACGACCGGCACGCTGAACTTCCTCGATCTGTGGAACAACAGCACGACCGACAGGACCGCCATCGAAGTCGAGTGGTCAGGCGACCTGCCGCACGGACTCGTCATCGACCGACTGACTGACCCGCTGCTCGGGCTTCCGCTGCGCGTCGACTGTGTCGAGCGCTTCGTCTGCGTGTGCGACCCGTGCCTGTACCAGGGCTACGAGGTGCCCGTTCGACACACCGACCCGACCATCAACGCGGTGATCCATCTGCGTCGCAGCGACCTCTACGACGCCGAGCCCAGCCCCGACAAGGTGTGCGCGACCCGGGGGCGCGGACCACTGGTCTACGACCGAATCAGGACATGGCAATAGCCACGAGCACGTCGCGACAACGCATCCTCCTACCGATTCGCCCAGTTGATCGGTATACGCGACAGACGCTTGCGAGCGCGGAGTGCTGCTGTGGACATTCACGGCTGCGACCAGTGGCCGTGGCGGTGGTGATCAGCCGCACTGGCTGGGTACCTGGTGCGTCCAGAGACAGCACGAGCTGATTGCTTGGATGCCGGGATGGACATACATCGGCCCCGTCCTCCTGTGGGAGACGGGGCCGTTTCGTTGAGCCCTGGGGGTTAGCTCAACGGTATGCCCTACGTCGACACCGACCGCTCCGCCGTTACCTCACCTTGCGCCAGCGCGCGACTGTCGGGGGTTCGTTTGGATCGGACATGAACTGCCTGACCGCCTCCCGGATCGTCTCCACTGGCACCTCCGCGTCACCGGGTAGGTCGGTGCTGGACCCGCTGTAGTAACGCCCAAGCCCCCCAGGCCTGAAGTTTCAGGTCCTGGGGGGCTTGTTCGCTAGCGTAGGAACGCTGCGGACTCGGGTCGTCGACGCCTGCTCACGGCGAGGGGCGTGAAGTCGACGACGCTGAGCGCGCCGCGGTGGCAGGTCGGAATGCTAGTTCCGAACACCCAGTCCGCCGGTTGGGAGAACGCGCAACGCGGGACCGGTGCGCTTCGTGATCACTAGACCGGCGTCTCCTGCCAGGGTCATTGATCGACTGTCATTGGTTGCCAGGGTCGGTCCGAACGTGGGAATCCAGGCGCCGAATCGGTTCAGAAGATTCTGAATCGGTTTGAAGCACATGCCGCCGCTGGCGTTGCTGCCGATGACCATGCCGATCGCCATGACCCCGTTGTGGTCGTGACGCCACACAGGTCCGCCGCTGTCGCCAGGGGCAGAGTGCGCCGTCGTGCAGATCAAGTAGTCCCGACCGTCGGCAAACGGAACTGTCTCCCAGCCGGTGATCATGCCTTCGGTCCAGCCGGTTTTCCTGCCCATTTTCCCGATGACAAAGCCCTCGCTCAGGGCCGAGTTCGCGTAGTAGCCCTTCACGCGGCCATCGCCAGGCGAGCGGCCCGTGAGTGGATCGACGACGATCTGATACGCATCGTCACCTGGGTCCAGTTTGACCAGCGCTGCGTCTACAGAGTTGGTGGTGTAGAAGTCTCCACGGAAATCGTTTCTGATGATCTGCCCGAATCGGCGACTTGTCCCGTATACCACGGCCCCGGTTGCGCCCGTGCCGTCGGCGGCCTTCGAGCAATGTCCGGCGGTCATCACGAACATGCCGGAGGTTCCCCGAACGGCGTAGTTTCCAGTGCAGTAGTCAGCACTATTCGGCGATCCGAAGTGCATCGGGTGGCCTACCAGATAGTAATACGGTGCCGCAGAAGCGGTGGTGGCGAGTGTGATCAACAGTACGACCATGGCGCTGATGACGCCGATTATGCGTTTATGCACAGTTGCTCCCCAGTACCCAGCCCTGTCGGGGTTGGGAATGCCATCGTCCAACGGGTCGGGAAGTCGGCCAACCGCCATTTGGCGCAACATGCCGTACCGTACGGTACGGCGCCGAGGTAGCGGCGCGGACGGTGCAACGCGGTGCCCACCAGTGTCTAGGTGCCGAGTTCCGACTCGCCTGCTGTGCCCGTGCCGGGCCGCAGGAACCGACGGTTTCGGCGCGGGCTGCCCACTGTTCGGGTCGGCGCTCGGGGATGAACGAGGGCGGCGACGGGAGGGTCCGAGGAAGGTGGGGCTGCTTTGGGACGGGGTTACTCCCGCCGGTGCGGAAGCGCGAACCAAGCCGATTCCAACCGGGGTTCCCATCCTGCGTACCTGGACGAGCGCGGAGCGATTCAACCGGTGGGCCACTCAGGCTTCGCCTTGCCGTGCGAGATCGAGTGGTGACGGGCACTGGGTTCGCTTCCACAATCGTCGTCCAAGGCGAAGGCGGCTCGCTCACAGTGGAGTAGTGGTTAGGGTGCCTATTCGGCTATCGGAGGACCGGGTGAGTGGCTGCTAGCCTCAAACCTGTACGCAATTCGGTTCACTCTCGCGAGGTGCTTCCCGTGGCTCAGAAGACCATCGTCCAGTTGTTTGACGACCTTGACGGCACGTCCGGCGATGACATTCGCACGGTCGAGTTCGCCTTGGACGGCATCTCCTACGAGATTGACCTGACCGAGTCCAACGCCGCGACGCTGCGCGACAACTTGGCGGAGTTCGTAGACGCCGCGCGCCGAAGTGGCGGGCGCATCAAACGCGGGCTTGCGCTGAGCGGCAAGGCTTTCGGCGAAGCGCGCAATAAGGAGCAGACGCGCGCCATTCGGGATTGGGCTCGGCGAAACGGGCACGACATCTCAGAGCGGGGACGCATCCCGGCCGCGGTCGTCAAGGCGTTCGAGCAGGCCCACGCCGCAGCTCCGGCGGGTAACGGCAAGAAGGCGACGATGGCGGCGTTCTCGGGCTGATCCGCCTCGCGGCGCTGCGGCGGTGCCCGGCGGCGCCAAGTTGGGCCGGGCGTATGTCAGATCTGGTAGGAGCTGTCGAGTAGTGCCGCAAACGGGTCACCGAGCCGTTCGACGCGGTCGAGGACGTCGTCGGCGGTGAAGGTGAGGTCGTGGACATGTTGGCTGGCGCGGACTTCGGGCCAGGCGACCGGGGTGGACACGGTCGGGTCGTCGCGTCCGCGTAGTGAGTACGGGGCGATGGTGGTTTTCGCGGGGTGGTTCTGGCTCCAGTCGATGAATACCTTGCCTGCCCGAAGTGTTTTCGTCATTCTCGCTGTGACCAGGTCGGGGGTCTCCGCGGCGAACCGTTCGGCAAGGTCTTTGGCGTAAGTCGACGTCTGCTCGGCGCGGGAGACGCGCACGGCGGCGTAGACCTGCATGCCTTTGGAGCCGCTGGTCTTGGCGACAGGGGTGAGTCCCCGGTCGATGAGGGCTTCGTGAAGCCGTTCGGCGACTCGGGCGCAGTCGATTACTGTCGCGCCTGGTCCGGGATCGAGGTCGAACACCAGCCGGTCGGGCAATCCTCGTGTCGGGCCGGGGGCCACGGTCCACTGTGGCACGTGGAGTTCCAGCGCGGCGAGATTGGCCGCCCACACCAGTGCTGCAAGTTCGTAGATCAGCGGATAGTCGATCATGTCACCGCTACCGCGGGATCCGCTGCTGGGCAGTCGGACGGTGGGCAGCCAGTCGGGCGCACCGCGGGGGACGTTCTTCTCGAAGAACTTGTCGGCGTGCACGCCGTCGGGGAATCGGATGGTCGTGACCGGTCTGCCCGCCAAGTGGGGGAGTAGGACTGGTGCGATGAGGGAGTAGTAGCGGATCACCTCGCCCTTGGTGAATCCGGCTGCCGGGTACAGCACCTTGTCCAGATTGGACAAGGTGAGCCTGCGGTCCCCGACCTGGACGGCCACCCGGGCACTCGATGTCACAACCTGCTCCGCAGGCTTCGCCGGGGCCGCTGGGGTCGGGCCGTACAGGTTCGACTGTGGTGAGGTGACATCCGCCGGCACACGGTCTTCGCGCAATCCGCGCCACGCGGTGTGGCGGAGTCGACCATCCCGGGTGAATTGTCGGTAGACCACTTCACCCACAAGTGTTGGTGTGACCCAGCGGGCGCGCCGGATGTCCTCCCGCGGCGGCTCCACCGCGAACGGGTGCGCCCGCCGCTCCAGTGTCTCCAGACGGGTCTGCAGCTGACTCCGATCGGCTTCGGAGAACCCGGTACCGACGTCTCCTATGTAGACGAGGTCACCAGTGTCGGGGTTGTGGGCGCCGAGCAGCAGGCCGCCGAGGATGCCGGTGAATCGGCTCTGCCCGGGCCGCCAACCGCAGACGATCACCTCGCGGGTCTGTATCAGCGGATGCTTCAACCACGAGTCTGGCCGCTTCCCCGGCTGGTAGGTAGACGTCCGGAGTTTGGCGACCAGGCCCTCGAAGCCCTCGGCCGCGGCCCTGTTCAGCAAGTCTTGCGGGGTGCGCCGATCGGCGGCCAGCGCGGCGAAGGTGAACGCAGGCACCACCGAGACAAGCGACGGGTCCGGCATCGCCAACTGTTCCAGCCGCGCCCGCCGCTCGTCATACGGAATGGTCAGCAGCGACTGGTCGCCCAACTGCAGCAGGTCGAACGCCAAGAACCGCACCGCCACATCCAGGAATGCCTCGTGGCGGCGCGGGGAACTGACGTGCGATCGGTAGCGGCCGCGGCGCTGTTGCATCGCGCCGAAGTCGACTTGGCCCGCGTCGTTGTAGACGACGATCTCCCCGTCAAGCACCGCCGCTCGCCCATCGAGTGTCGGCGCGAGAACCCCGACCAGCGAGGCGAACTCGTGCGTGATGTCGATGCCGTTCCGGCTGGTTAGCGCCGTCGTGCCGTCTGCGGCGATCCGCATCGCCGCTCGATACCCATCCAGCTTGTACTCATAGGACCAGTTCGGGCCTGTGCGCAGCCTGCCACCATCGGGTTTGGCCAGCATCGGCTCGATCCAGGCGGGCGCCACTGACCGACCGCCCCGGGACTCGCGCGCCATGCTGCCCACCTCAAATTCGTCAGCGAGCCGACCGTACCCCGAATGGCCTAGTCGTACCCGCCGAAGTGCACGATCCTGGTAGGAGCCCAGGTCGGGGGCACCGAATCCGAACCACTCAGCACCATCTGTGCTAGTCGCCCGCCGCCTCCGCGAGGCCGGTGCGGCTGCGGTCCGGGGCCGAACTGTCGCTCGCCAGCCTTGTCGGTAGTCAAAGGCCCCTCCACAGTCCCCTTGCACTGCAATTCGCGCAGACGTGGGCTACGAGTCGTGGATGGAGCACGACCGGCTGGCGCTGCTGGACCATTGGGAGCAACGTTCTTCGCGGCGCACGCGACATCACGCATAGGCATTGCCTGCGTGAAACGAGGTCGAGGCCATGTCACGAACAGGTGCGCGTGCCGCCATCCTGGGCGTTGTCGTTGCCGGGCCCGCGGTCGGAATCCTGATCAACTATGTCGCCGACACCGACAGCAAGCCGGCCTTTCTCGCCAATCCAACGGTTGTCTGGCTGATCATCGTGATGATTGTCCTGGCGACGATCTGCCTGACCCTCTTTCTCGACCGCGCGCCGGACCGGCCGGGCCCGGCATACCCTCGATTTGGCGGCGTGGCGGCCTCGCTGCGCCCACCCGCGCTCGACCGCGAGCTGCACGGCAGGGTCGACCACCTGAAGCGCCTGCGCAAACTTAGCCGGGCTCCCGGTGGGAGGTTCGCGGTGCTGTGCGGCGCGGGCGGCCTCGGCAAGACGACCACCGCGGCCGCCGCGGCGAAACAGGCGCAGGCCGACGGGCTCGCGGTGTTCTGGGTCCGGCACCACAGTGCGGCCGACCTCGGCGCACGGCTCGCGGAGATCGCCGTGAGCACCGGGCTCAAACCCGACCTGGTCAGCCGGGCCCAGCAGAGCAACGCCACGCTGACTGAGCTGGTGTGGGGCCACCTCGACCATGCCAAGCGGCCCTGGCTCGTCGTGGTCGACAACCTCGACCGGCCCCAGGACGTCGTCGACGCGGGCGAGATCCTGACCGAGTACCGCGGTTGGATCCGGCCCGCCCGGCGGGGGCTGCTGCTCATCACCAGCCGGGACCGCCATCCGGACACGTGGGGAACCGGTGCCGAGCTGATGGAGCTGCGTCCGCTGGAGGACGACGCGGGCTGCCAGGTGCTCACCGATATCGCCCCGAACGCGGGCACAGTCGCCGACGCCAGGGAACTGTCGCAGCGTCTGGGCGGCCTGCCCCTGGCACTCAGAGCCGCCGGAGCCATGCTCAACGAACCGACGAGCAGGTTCCAGAGTCTCGCGAGCTACACGCGGGCGCTCGATGACCGCACGCTGCCCGTCCTGCCCGATCGTCCTGATGCGTCCGATCCTGCCGTCGCCAGAATGCTTGTCGGCTATACCTGGGAACTGTCGTTGGACCAGCTGGAATCGGAGGGCATGGCGCTGGCGCGGCCCATCCAGCGCTTCCTCTCCCTGTTCGCCAACGCGCCGGTCCCTCGGAAACTCATCGCCCCGGCCGCGCTCGCCGAGATCGTCGGCCACGATGTCGCGGCCACCGCGATCGACGGCACCCTGGCGGGCTTGCACCGCTACGGCCTCATCGATGTGCCCGCGATCGCGTTCACCAAGGACTTGCCCACCGTCTCGGTCCACCTGGTTGTGCGCGAGGCGGGGGTCGCGCTCCTGGAGAAGACCGGGCAGCTCCCCGCCTGGCGGGACGTCGCCGACCGCGCGTTGACCGCGCACGCCGTCGAGTCGATGGCCGCGGGTCGAGCCGGCTGGAACGCCGTCGAACTGCTCGCGCCACACATTCCGATGCTCACGGGACTGACCGACAGCGACTCGGCGCGAGCCGCCGCCTGCGCGATGGCCGCCAAGGTCGCCAGGGTGCTCGGCGACGCCGGGCGCGCGCAGGCCCGAACCGACCTCGCCCGCCTCATCCAGACCAGACAAGCCGCCGTGCTCGGCCAAGACCACCCGGACACGCTGTCGAGCGCGGCCGAACTCGCCCGCGCGCTCATCTCGCTCGGCCGCTACCAGGACGCCCTGGACCTGGAGCAGCGAACCCTGGCCCACCGCGAACGGGTACTCGGCCCCGACCACCCGGACACCCTCACCAGCCGGGGCGACCTCGCGGCCGCACTCATCAACTTCGGGCGCTACGACGAGGCATTCACCCTGGCCGAAGCGGTCGCCAAAGCGATGGCCCGGGTATCCGGTCCAGAACACCCGCAGACCCTCCTCAGCCGCTGCGACCTCGCCACCGCCCTCGGCTGCGTCGACAGACACGAGGAAGCGCTCGCACTTCGACAGGACGTCCTCACCATCCGCGAGCGCGTCCTCGGCCCCGACCACCGCGACACTCTGGCCACTCGAGGCAACCGCCGCCAGCCTGACCTCGCTCGGCCGCCACCAGGAAGCACTCGACCTGGCCCGCCAGGTACTGGCCGACCGAGAACGCGTCCTCGGCGCCGAGCACCCCGACACCCTGGCCAACCGAGGCAACCTCGCGAACTCACTGAGCCACCTCGGCCGCCACCAGGAAGCACTCGACATGCACCGGCACACACTGGCGATCCGGGAACGGGTCCTCGGCCCCGACCACCCCGAAACCGAGATCAACCGCAGCAACCTGGATCGAGCCGCCACGATGGCCCAACAGGACCGGTGACGGGCCAGTCATGCGGCAGCAGGCCATCGCGGGGGTGCGGTTACACGCTCCAGTAGGGCGACCGACTCGCTGCTCGTTCCGGGATGTCGTGGCTCTCGAACGTGTGCATGTCCTGGGGTCGCCGTAGTACTGGGACATTTCGGGCGGATATCCCTGACCAGCGGTGATGCCGTGTTCAGCCGCGTCGCCGGACTGGACAGTGCCTCGGTGGCGTGGTGGACGACGGCGAAGCCGGGTTTTGACGTAGCGCTGCACGCTGCGCAGTAGCACAGGCATGCCCGGCCGGTCTCACGAAGACCGAGATCAACGGTGTGCAAGCCCGTCGCGGGCAGCAATTTGGTCCACATGTCGGTGTGGGTCAACTTGCGGAGTCTTGACTTGGGTCTCCTTGCCGCGTTCTTCCGCCCGTTCCTTGCGGTTCGCCGCACCCCGAAGATCGTTGGTCTGGATTGCCCAGAAGACTGCGAACTCCGCGATCAGGAGGAGTTCCACGCCGATGATCCAGTTGGGCCAGTCGAAAATGTAGAACAAGCCCACGCAGCCGATCAAGGTGGAGGCCATCGCGCCAGTCATCCACGCGTAAATGTTGGGCCACTTGTGCTTGACGTTGGGGGCGTTGACGCGACCCCGACTGCGACTATTGCTCAACCACGGCCGAATCCGCGAGGATCACGCGACCACGGATCAGAACCCAACGGCGCTTCCTTAGGTCGGTCGGAGTGGGTGGAGGACGATGCGCCAGGTTGTGCGTTGGGTTGGTTTGTGGCCGGTGCCGTTGACTTTGTACTAGCCGCCGCGTTTCTTGACGGTTCTTGGGCTGTTTCTGTTGGGCCGTAGGGGTTTCGGGCGGGAGGCGAGTTCGGCGCGTACGGCGTCGAGCAGTGCTTGGAATCCGTTGCGGTTAGGGGGAAAATGCGCCGCTGGTGGTGCGGCGGGCGGCGAGCAGAGCGCGTTTGAAGCTGATTCGTTGAGGGTCCAGACCGCTGTGCTCGGCGGTGTCGCAGATCAGGTCTGCGATGGCTTGGTAGACGCACAGCCCGGCCCACATTTCCGCGCGCACGCCGTCGGGATGGTGGGAGCGCAGCACGATGCCTGCTGAGCCGCGGTCGCTTTGCAGGGCGGCGAGCAGGGTTTCGGCCTGCCAGCGGCGGGTGTAGAGGTCGGCCAGTTCGGCGGCAGGCGCCAGTTCGGGGTCGAGCAGCGTCGTTGTCAGGCAGAACAGTTCGGATACCCCGCCGTGGTCGTCGGTGACGGTGTACTCGATGGGCTGCTTGTCGCGGCCCCGTCCCTTCTGCAGCGCGGAGAGGTAGGTGCCGTCGGGGAGTACCCGTTGTACTGGCAGGGTGAACGACGCGCTCATCCGCCAGAGCAGGTCCGCGCCGGTGGCCGCGGTGTCGCGCCACAGGGTGTAGGAGGGAAAGTTCCGATCCGCCAGGACCAGCATGCCCGGCCCCATGCCTGCCAACAGGTCAAGCGCCAGTGTCTGCTCGCCGTTCTGATGCCCGCCCACCGTCGCGCCGATCAGCGCGCGAGTGCCGCACTCGGCATGGATGACCACGCGAGCCTGAGGGAACGGGCCGGGGCCGCTGATGGCCCTGGGCCGGCCGAACGCGGCCTCGTTCGCGGGCGTGTCAGCGACATCCAGTGTCGTGCCGTCGATGGCGGTCACCCGGTGCTGCCGCCAGTGGACTCCCGGCGTCGACTCGGTCGCCCGCCAGCCCCGCTATCCGCGCGAACAAGTCCGCGAACACCGGCCATCCCAATTTGGCCCGGGCCTTGGTGATCGACCCCGTGGACGGAACCGTCCACCCCTGCCAGCCAGGGCGGGTCCAGCGCAGCCCCTCAACCAGCTGCCGCAAGACCCCGTCATCACCGACCCGAGGGAACAGCCACAGCGCGAGGGTGAAGTACACCGTCAATCTGGCCGGCAACAACCGAGTCCGCTGCTCCCGCACGCCAGCCTCGGCGACCACCTCATCCACCAGATCCGGCCGAAACACACTGGTCAGAACCCCGATCGCCACCCGCTTCGGCAACCGGCTCCCTGTCACACCAGACCCACTCGTCACACCAGCCACAACAAGATCATAACCCGAAGATCATCTAAGGAAGCGCCGTTGGATCAGAACCCGCCGTCCCAGCTCGGTGGCGTAGAGCCAGAAAAGTTGCGTCCGATGTCCGGTCATTCGCGTTGACCCGGCTCGTTTGCAGGAAATTCGGGAGAACCTGACTGCCCGAATCGCGAGACCGAGCAAGCGAGCTGGCTCGGGGAGGCCGAGATCCTCGGCATCAGCCTGGCCCACGCCACAGACAAACTCACCCAGCTTGACACCCACCCCCACCGCACCCACCACCGTCAACCTCGGTATTCCCGAGCATCTCGGCAGGTTTCGGACATCGAAACAACCCACTAACCGAGGACAACGAGATGGCTCGTCAGGACGCGCCGTCGGCGTTGAGGCCGAAGGTAATCTTATGGGCGTCGCCGTGGCTAAATGTTGTAATGACCTGGCTTGGTATCTGGCGCTGCTCGTGGACACGAGCGCACTCTTGAGCGAGGAGATCTACCGAGAGCATGGGAAACGGGCAGTCCGGAACACCCTCGCCGAGGACTGAGGCCATCACCCCGGTCAGCGAGTTGGGCCCGTCCCAGGCGACACTATGTGCGTCGGTCGCGGCGAGGACGAAAAGGTGCTTCTTAAGTCTTCCGCTGCTTTTCGGGATCGTTTGACCGGCGAAGCAGGTGTCGACGATCAGCACGAGTGCCGCCGCGTTCGAACTCGCTTCGACATCATCAATCACCGTGGTGAGATTCAAGGTCGTCGTTGCAAGGTCATCAGGGCGGGAATCGCTGGTTAGAAGGCGGAGGGCCATCTGATCATCGAGGTAACCGTGACCCAAGACGTGGACGATAAGGACGTCTTGGGTCTGCCGGGCTGCTGACCGCAACGCAGACGTTGCCTCCTGCATAGTGGCGTCAAGAACGGTGGTGACCTGCATCCAAGGCGCGGCCGACTTCAGGCTGGCCGTCAACTGCTCGATGTTGTCGATGACCCCAGGCAGGGGGTGGGCTGCGGGCGAGGAGGCGTTGCCGAGCATCACATAGGCCGAGCGCTTGCGGTCAGGAAGCCACATCATGCCGGGTGGTGTGGCCACCGGCATCCGGTCCAGCAGAGGCTGATGGGCAGGTCCCTGATGTTCCGCGCAGAGTTGGCCAACCTTGAACCAGCGGTCCTGCCACTTGATCGTGTCGAACAGTTCGGGGTCGACGCGGACCCCGTCCTCGCGGGCGGCGTCCCTGCAGGCGTGCACGATGCCCAGAACGACCTGGATCGGCGGCAGGCGCGAGCCCTTCAGGGCATCGCCAGCGGTGCTGTGCGGCAGGCGGGGGCGCTTGGCCCTCTTAGACTAGACCTCCATCCGGCGCAAGGACGGATTGCCAGCTACCAGCCGCAGTTCGGCTAGCTCGGCAAGGAACTTGGCCACGGCGCGCTGCGCGTCGTCGGTCACGACCGGCTCCTTCTCACACCTGCGCCTGGACCCAGATGATGACCACCGCGGCGGCGGTCAGAACGCCCACGCACACACACACACACAGCCGCGCGGTCATCCCCCAATTATTCATGGCCTTCCGGATGGTTGTGCCGATCTGCTGCCACATCCCGATCTCCTGGTTGCGTTGACGACTCTTGACGTCATAGCAGCCGGTCTTGCGGGACGCGTCACCAGCGTCGGCCCCGGTCATCTCGGACACGCTCGGACACCGACGCGCCTCAACTCCTTCGGGAGCTCAACCTGCACTTAGTTCAGAGAAGCAGGCACGCTCGTGCGCGCATGGGGTGCCGTAACGACCAGGCCGTCGCAGCCCAACGCAACATCCGCGCCGCCGTCGTGCTGCTCGACTGGCTCACCGCCCACGAACTCACTCTGACCACCGCCGGCCAAGGCAACCTGTACCTCTGGGAGGGTGCGGTCGCGCAGCGACTCGGCGTGTCCATCATCGTCGTTCACCGCCGAGCGTTCGACATGGATCTTCCTCTGCGGTCGCAGGCGCAGCGAGATCGCTGCGATCGCCGCGAGGTCATCCGCCTCTGGGACGAAACCTTGACCAAGACCGAGATCGGCAGGCGCCTGGGCATGTCTCCCGGCCATCTGGCCAGGATTTAGCGGGAACTCAATCTGCCGCCCCGCCAGCGCGCGCCCCGCCAGGCTGGCTGAATCCAGATTTGGGTGCGCGTTGGCATACGGTGCCCGTATGCGGATCGTGGCGGCTCCTCTCCCGGGGCCAGGTGAGCAGGACATCGTCGAGGTCGTGGGCCGGTACACAGTGCTGCGACCATTCGGCGAGAGCCAGTTGCGTGGTGCCTGCCCGTTCTCCCGCTCGCAAGCCTTGCGGGTCCGGCCCGCGTTCGGCACCTTCCACTGCTTCCGCTGCGGCGTGGGCGGCGACGCCGGTGCGTTCGCGGTCAAGATCACCGACGTTACGAACGCTCTGCCTGGCCCCGACCAGTCTCTCTAGCGACCCCGCCAGAGATCTTCGTCTGGCTCGTAGTCGGCGTATGGTTCCTCGTCAGGCAGTTCGATCTCGGTGTCCAGCCCCGCGAGGTCAAGTTCGTCATTCTCGAGGTGAAGCCCGCAGAGCGCACAGTCGTAGGCATCGGCGTAGAACACGACCATCGGGGAAGGTGCGCCGTCCTCGTCGATCCCGCCCCAGTCGACGTCGGTGATTCCGTGGAGCCAACCCCTTCCCTCGCAGGCCGGGCAGCCGACGGGATGGTCATGGTCGCTGGAGTAAGGGTTTGCCGCGCTCAACGCGGCAACGATCTGGATGCGTTTCTGGCTCACCAAACCCTGAATCCGCCGGGTGTAGGCGTCCTTCGCGCGCGCCACCTTCGCGGCGAACGCCACCTTCAGTTCGCTGGCGTGGTCGTCCACGAGCTGGTCATGAAGCGCGAGGAAGTCACCCCAGTACTGCCCGGGATCTTGCCCCAACTCGGCCAGGACCGGGTCGACGACTCGAACGAAGGTGGTCAGGACATCCCTCACCTCGTCACGGTCGTGGGTTGCCGCATGAGCGATCCCGTTGCGAGCGGCGAGCACGGGCTCGAACTGCGGTTCGCTGACCGTGATCTGCTTGGGCAGCAGGCGTTTGACGCCTTGGAACGCCGCTGCAAGGCCGATGGTCTTCGTCGGTGTCACCGGTCGCTTGGCTCGGTTTCCGTGACCGGTCGCGTGCAACATCGAGTCGAAGTCTTTCGGGTCAACGACGAGCGCGGGATGCAGCGAGGCGAGGTAGCTCTTGAGCAGGTGCTCGAGTGCGATGCCGATGTGGTGGACCGCGAAGTCGTGGGAGTGCCCGCCCGGGGGGAACGCAGCGAGTCCGATCGCGGTCCAGCGCCGAGACGATTGCAGCAGCTCGCGTGACTCCATGGGCAGCGACACTACTGGTCAACAGGGCGCTGCTCGGGCTGGTGCTCGTCACCGAACACCAGGTCGGCGTGGCGCTGGCACAGCAGGCGGCGCGGTGGCGGCCGGGCAGCTTCTCCGCCCACCTGGCGGGCATCCCGCACAGCCAGCACCTTCCGCCGCGAGCGGGCAGCCGCTGAACCCCGTGCTCGACCATCAGGTCGCGAGCCGGTTACGCCGGTTTCAGAGCCCGGTCGATCCGGGCGTTGAGTTCCCGCACAGCGGGGATGGTGCGGTGTCGGCGTCCGGCGATGCGCAGTTGCCGCAGGGCCTCGAACACCCGGTCGGAGCGGATGGGGCCGAGGCCGTCGAGTGCGCTGTGGCCGAGGGTGGCGGCGTGGTTCGGGTCGTCGCGGGCCATGGTGAGGTGGGCGAGGTTGGCCATGGCCAGGGTCTTGCCGCGTGACTGTTGCTGGGGGAACCGGTCGATCGCGGCGACGAGGTGGGCCTGGGCTGCGGTGTGGTCGCCGCCGTTGACCGCCAGGTGCAGCAGGGCGCGGCCGAGGTCGCGTTCGAGGTGGGCGGGCCCGTAGTAGGCGATCCAGTCCGGTTCGTCTCCTCCGCTGCGCGCGAAGGCGTCCTGGGCTTGGCCGGTGGCGGTGAGGCAGTCGGCTTCGCGGTGTCCTCCGGCGAGGCCGAGAGCGCGGGCGTGGCGGGTGTGCATGACGGCCTTGACCACCGGGGTGAGTCGGTCGGCGCGGACCAGGGCGGTCTCGGCGAAGCTGAGCGCGTCGTCAGGTCGCCCTTGGTGCACGGCGAGGTTGGCCAGCCCGGAGAGCGCTTTGCCGCGCATGGCCCAGTCGCCGGCCTCGGTGGCGGCACCGACCCCGAACCGGAAGCAGCGTTCGGCCTTGGCGTGGGCTCCGGCGTCGAAGCACATGCCGCCGGCGATGTCGGCGAGGTCGGCCACCGCGGAGAACAGGTGCTGGCGCACTGTTTCGGTGGCGAAGCGGCCGTGCAGCAGCTGCGCGGAGGTGGACAGCTGGGTGACGACGGCGTCGGCGGACAGGCCGCTGCCGAACAGGTGGTCCTGGGTGGCGAACATGCGGGCGAGGTGGCGCACCTGGTCGACCTCGGCCTGCCCGACCCGGCGTGGTGGTGTGTCGGGTGACGCCGCGGCGGCGAACGCGCCGAGCGGATCGGCGAAGGCCATTCCGGCGACTGAGCCGGTCAGCACCCGCAGGAAGGTTTTGCGTTCCACGTCGTCACCTCCATCGTGCGGCGGGCGGGGTGACTCCACGGTAGCGGCGCGAGAGCGGGTACTGAAGAAGCCCAGATCGCCATCGCTGGACCGGTGCAGTGCCTGCCGCAGGGCGGCCCGGTACTGCTGGTTGGGCCAGCGGTGGATGCCGCGTTCGAGCTTGCCGATGTAGTCAGCGTCCATCGCCCCAGCGGTGCCGGTCGCCTGCTCTACCTGGGTGTTCGCCAGCTCCGCGAGCTGCCCTTGGGTCAGGTTCGCGGCTTCGCGGGCAGCCCGCAGCAGGTCGTTCGGTTCGCCGGACACCCGTCATCCCTCCGCGACGACTCGACTGCCCAGCGTAGCTCTCCCGCTGGGAAAACGCGGGTGTGAGTGGCGAATCCTCCGTCCAATCCTCCGTGCCCGGCCTGCTCAATCCGCCGGGTGCGGCCGGTCTTGATCTCCGTGGTCGGCTCGGTTCCCGCCGCGACCTGCTGCGAGCAGGCTCGATGGCAGGGCACCTGGTGCCGGTGCGAGACCGGCCGGACGAGCTTCCCCCGGGTCCTGCCCGCGAGGGCGGGGCAGGCAGGACCGGTCAGAACCCGATCGTTCCCGGCACCGGGTGCCTCCCACTGCCGACGTGCTGGAGGGACTGTCGTGGACGAGGCGAGGACACCGATCACCGAGGCCGATGCGGTGAGCCGATATCCCGAGCTGGCTCAGCTGGCGGGCATCCGTGACGCGGGCTGGGTGTTCCGGCCGTTTCATGACCAGCACGACCAGCTCATGGGCCTGGCCGGGAGCCGGTCGGTGGACCAGTACACCGACGCGATCTACCTGTTCGACCGCTCGCACGTCATCGCCGCGAGGGTCCAGGCCGAGGAGTACGGCGGCGGCTGCGTGTGGATGCGCGACGGCACCGACGTCGCCGAGGTGGTCACCGACCTGCTCGGCCTGCCCGAACCCGGCGAACCCGGCGCCCCCAGCCTGGTCATCAGCCAGTCCCTGCTGTGGGCGCCGTGATGCGCACCGCGATCGGACAGTGCCCTCAACTGGTGTTCGGGTACACACGCAGCGGGGTCGACCGGCCCGGGTTCCTGGAGGCATGCCGGGAAGCGTTGGAGACCTGGTGTTCCCGGGAGGGCTGGGAGCTGGGCGCGGTGTTCACCGACGTCTGCTCCGCGCTGGACACCGAGGACCGGGTCGGGTTCCGCGGCCTGCTCGGCGCGGTGACCGGGCCGAAGCGGGCCGCTGCCGTGGTCCTGGTCGACGGCGGGCACCTGTCGTGGCAGGCCGACGTCGTGACCGAGCTGGTGGCCCAGATCCGCCGGACCGGCGCGGCCGTGCGAATCATGGACGGCGGGCTACCGCCCGCCGCCGCGCGGCTGTGCACCAGCCAACGCGGGTGTTCGTCGTGAGCACCGTCGCGTGGGCGGAGATCGTCGCGGCGGCCACGTTCGCGGTGCGCCTGGCCCGCTGGTGGCCACACCGCCGCCGTGCTGCCGGACCACGGCCGTGACCGGTGTCCGCCCAACTCGCCGCAGCGATCGTCGTGGCCGCCTGTCTGGCCGGGTTCGGCGGGTGGCTGGCCCGCGATGTGCTGCGCCAGCGCCGAAGCCGGGCCGCCGCCATCCGGCTGGCCCTGCTCTACAGCCCGGCACCGGTCGCCATGGGCCGCCATGACGGGCACAGCGACGAGGCCGTCTCCGTGGCCGACCTGCTGATCCGCGCCGCCGAGCAGGGCCGCGCCCTGCGCCTGAACTGGTCGGCGGACGACACCGACCCGCGTGGCTTGGCCACGACCACCGACGACGACTGGCCCACCGGGGTACTGCCCAGGATCGAGGACGACATGCCAGACCCCAGCACCACCAGCGCGGTCGCCGAGCTGCCCCGCCGCGAGCCCGGCAGCATCCCGGAACCGCTGCGGCCGGTGCCCATCCAGGCCGACCCCGACCTGCTCGACCGCGTTATGCGCGGACTCCGGCGGCTGGAATAGCCAGCCGAGTTGTCGGGGTGCTCCAGCAGACTGCGAGACCAGCCACAGCCGATCCCGACCGAGGGGAGGAGTGTGCACGATGTTGTTGCCGCCCTTGGGAAACGCCACACAGCTCCGGGTACGCGCCCGTCCGCCGCCACCCAACCGGGAGCGCTGACAGACCGGCGGAAACCGACCCGACGAGAACTGAAAGAGTGACCGAGGTGCGACACGAAGTCGCTCCATTCAAGCAAACGGCCCTATGAGAGGAGAAAGTGAGTTGAGGGTCGTTTCGGACCTGTGTCCAGGTCCGTCCCCACGCTCGCATGCGTCGCTGGTAACGGCGGGGTGTGAAGCCGAGTGTGAAAGCCCAAGAGCGGCCCGCGCCATCGGGTTGCAACAGGTGAAGGGGAAGATTGGCCGGGCGAATGTGAATGAACCCTTGATGACGCCTCGTTACTCTTACGTCGTGCCGATGGCGGTGTATTCGGCGGCGCTAGGGCCTGACGCGGAAGAGCGTAAAGCGGCCTCCCTATTTTTGGTTGGGGTGGAACGGACACCGCAGGTTCCGGGGTTAAGAGGGCGCCCAACCCAATCGCATCTTGACGGAGCGGAACGTGGAAACCCCGTTGGAGTCCGGGCGGCGCGCCCGGTAGGCCGGAGGCAACAAAGGCACAACTCTCCAGCGGGACAGGATGATCCGAGAAGCGAACGCCGGTGGGGCGAAAGCCCAGGGGAAAACGGATACGCGGCTTCCTCGCCGTCCCGCATAACCCGCCGGATACGGGCGATGCCCGGCCCGAAAGGGAGCTGACGCGGATCAGGTAGGCCCATGAAGACCAAGTGCCGGGAAGTCAGAACCGAGGGACAAGTTAGATGCCGGAGGCTCAGGTGGAAACAACCGCGACCGTGGCTGATCTGCCAGCGTCGGCGAACGGACCCGAGGGCTATGCGCGGGCGTGGCACAGTATCGACTGGGCGACGGCCGAGGCATCAGTACGGCGACTGCGGCAGCGCATCTTCAAGGCCGCGCAGGAAGAGGACCTGGTCAAGGTCCGGAACTTGCAGAAACTCATGCTGCGTTCTCACTCGAACATGCTGGTCAGCGTCAAGAGGGTGACGCAGTTGAGCGCTGGCCGTCGGACTGCGGGAATCGACCACGAGACAGCCCTCACTCCTACCGAGCGAGGACGGATGGTGGCGGAGATTGCCGCCAACCCGATGTCTTACGATGCCCGTCCGGTTCGGCGCGTGTACATCCCCAAGGCAAACGGAGAACAACGCCCACTCGGGATTCCCGTACTGCGTGACCGCGTGTATCAAGCTCGCGCGAAGAATGCGCTGGAACCCGAGTGGGAAGCCAGGTTCGAGGAACGAACCTACGGCTTCCGCCCTGGTCGGAGCTGCCACGACGCGATCGAGGCGATCTTCAAGGTCACGGCCCTGAAACGGGCCAAGAGATTGTGGGTTCTCGACGCGGACCTGTCTGCGGCATTCGATCGAATCGACCATGACCACCTGCTGTGCACCATCGGATCGTTCCCCGGACGGGACATGATCCGCGGCTGGCTGCGAGCAGGAGTCATGGACAAGGGGCGTTTCGCTCCCACTGTGGAAGGAACGCCGCAGGGCGGCGTGATCAGTCCGTTGCTACTCAATATCGCCTTATGCGGGATGAGTATGGCCGCTGGCTGTACCACCGTGTCGCAGACTAACTGGGCACGCCGGGACAAGCCGACGCTGGTGACGTATGCGGATGACTTCGTGGCACTGTGTCATAGCGAAGCTGAAGCATACAAGGTCAAGGAAGAGCTGTCTCGGTGGCTTGAACCCAGAGGGCTATCCTTCAATGAGGAAAAAACGCGAGTCGTGCACCTCACCGAAGGATTTGATTTCCTCGGATTCAACGTCCGCCGACATGGCGACAAAATGATCATCAAACCTAGCAAGGCGGCCGTCAAGAGGGTCCGAAAGAGGCTCCACGACGAGGTGCTCGCTCTGCGAGGAGTGAACTCCCGAGCCGTGGTGAAGAAGCTCAACCCGATCATCCGTGGGTGGGCTACCTACTATCGGACGGTGGTATCCACGAAGACGTTCGCGTCCTTGGATCACTACGTGTGGATCCTCACGAAGAAGTGGGGCGAAACATACACACCCGAGGAAGTCGATGACCTGGGCCGTCTCCAGGTACTTCGGCAAGTTCAACTCGTTTCGGCAGGACAAGTGGGTGTTCGGCGACCGGGAGACCGGCGCCTACCTCTACAAATTCAAATGGACCAAGATCGAAAGGCATGTACGGGTCATCCATGAAGGAGTGGGGTCGGTCAAGGACTGTTGTTGTTGTGGTTCGGCCTGGTTTGGGGTGTGCGTGATCGTGGCGGCGGGGTCAGGGCCGGGGCCGTAGGCCCCGCCCCGGAGGGGCTTGGCCTTGACGCTGTCGCCTCGGGTCACGCGATCATGGAGTTGGCCGGACTGGTTCCAAGGGCTTGGGTCTTTCCGGGCGCAGGGGGTGTGGTTCGGTCGCTTTCACCAGGTCCAGCCGGTGCTGGGCGGGCAGCCCCTTTGTGGGGGTGCCGGTCATCCATTCGCGATGCCACCCCCCCTTTGCGCGGGGGGTGGGGCATGGTGGGTTGCGGCCGGTGATCGGGTGGGGATCAATCAAAGGTTCGAACACGCCACCGACATGGGTGGGGATGCAGACCCGCAGCGACCACGCACCCGATCACCACCTTCCATCCCGTTCACCCGGTGACCCGGGGTCGTGGGACGACGCTCAACGCGCGGATGTGTCCATCACGCAGCCCGTAGAACGCCAGGGTGAGCAGCTTGCGGGCCACCGCGACGACGGCGATGTTTCGGCCCCGCCGCGCCGCGATCCCGTCCCGGGTCGCGGTCAGCCACCCGGTGTCGGAGGGGACACGTTGCGCGGCCTCCACCACCGCCCACCGCAACAGCCGCGACCCTTGTTTGGTGATCCGCCCCCGGTGCACCGTGGTGTCGGACTCGCGGTGCCTGGGGGTGAGCCCGGCCCAGGAACACAACTGGCGTGGCCCACCGAAGCGGTGCACGTCCCCGACCTCGGCGACGATCACCGCCGCCAGGATCGGGCCCACCCCGGGAATGGCCTGGATCGCGCGCCAACCGGGATCCTTCGCGACCCGGCGGATGATCAACCCCGTAACAGTGGCGACCTCGAAATCGACCGCCTCGATCAACCGACACAACGAGTTCACCCGGGCCCGGAACACCGGATCCAACGGCGCCGCCGCCAACAACACCCGCCCACGCACCCCGAACACATCGGCCACCTGCAGATGCAGACCCTGCTTGGCCAACACCGCGTGCACGCTCGCCTTCAACCCACAACACGCCCCCGACGACTGGGTCGACACGGTCGATGTCCACGTTGCCGCGCGCGCCGCGGCAGTCCGGGGCGACGTTGACATTGAGCAGGGGTGGACGCGCTGGGGACGGGTCCCCAATCAGCACGGACTGCATCTGGTGCCGACACGCCGACCCCGGTCAGGTCGGCGGATGCATCCAGTTCCGAGTGTCCTACCGGCGGGCTTCTCCCAGGCCGATCCGGCCACCGACGACGAGCCGTCGCAACTCGAGGCCGACCTTGCCAGCGACCCCGCCGCGTTCGCCAGCAACCTGATCGACCAGCTCGGCTTCCGGGTCAGGCATGGCACGCTCGTTGATCATCTGGAGCAACTGGTTGCCAGTGACGAGCCGACCTGGCGCGGCGATCCAGCGGCCGCGGTCCGTGTGTTGATTTCGGTGCTTGCCAATGTCCTCGCCATCGGCGCACGGGGGTGCTTCACACGGTTGATGCGTGCCGCGTCGGTTGAGTACGTCCTGAGCGTTGCGGCGCGCCGGTTCACGCAGGTCCGGTGCTGCCCCACGGCGGTGACGGCGTGCTGAACCGGGCGTCTCCTGCCAAGACCGTCGCGCGGTGCGCTGTCCCTCGGTCGACTGCGAGGTTATAGGCGGTGCCACGTCGCCGCCGCTTGACATCGACGACCTCCGCGCAGCGACAGCCGAACTTGACGAACTGAGCGCGGCGTCACCCCGCTCGGGGGCGCTCACACGTTGCGCCGGAGCCGGGCCGGGCGCAAGCCGAAAAGCGTGGCTTGCCCCCTTCCCCCGGCACCAGCGCCACCGGGGCGCGCCCCGCCGAGCGGAGCGCCACCACCTGGTGGCCAAGCCCTAGGACCTCCCTCGAGAGCGAACGCCGATCCCAGCACGTGGTTTTCGCGCACTGGCTGGACCGACCAGCCCGGCCGGGGGGCGAACCGAGTCAGAAAGGGGCACTCGTGGCCAAAGTGACCCACGAACAGCAACGTCTGCATGCCCAGGCGGCCAGCTGACCGACCTCGACCGTGACCTGACGGTGGAGGAACGCGCATTCGTCCTCGACCACTGGAGGGCGTCGTCGACAGCCCGGTCTGCCTCCGACCGGGCGTACTTCACCCCGGCCGGGCTGGCGGGCTGCTTGGCCCTGCACGTCGGTGGTAACCGGATCATCGACCTGGCCGCCGGCATTGGCCGCCTGTCCTTCCACAATCGGGACCCCTGGGCGCGACCGCCGCACGGCGGCCAGGAGTTTGTGTGTATCGAGCGCAACCGAGCGCAGTATGCCCGCCAGGCTCCCCGTCACCGGCGACATGTTGCACGGCCAGCTGGCGCTGCTGGATCGGTAGCGGGCTCGGCACAGCGAGGACTTCGACACCGATCCGGTTGCGCGGCGCCGACACGTCACAGCGCCAACTTTGTCCCACGCCAGCGGGTCCCACTCAACCCGTAGGAGAACAGAATGCCCGACTTCAGCCACGACTCTTTCGACGCCGATGCCCCGATCCGGGTCCAGGATCCGGGGGACTTCATCGCCAGCATCCCCGCCATCCTCGGATTCACCCCGTCCGACTCGCTCGTCGTCCAGATCGTTGACGGGCCGACACTTCGG
This sequence comes from Alloactinosynnema sp. L-07, assembly GCF_900070365.1. Taxonomy (NCBI): domain Bacteria; kingdom Bacillati; phylum Actinomycetota; class Actinomycetes; order Pseudonocardiales; family Pseudonocardiaceae; genus Alloactinosynnema; species Alloactinosynnema sp. L-07. The sequence goes on from NZ_LN850107.1 coordinate 2,125,578, forward strand.
GTCGACCTACCAACCGCCGCCGGCACCAGCGGGTTGTCCCGACACGTCACCGACGTCGTCTCACGCCATGGGCACACGGTGATCCTGGTCGTCGTCGGCGGCCACGACGACACCGCGACTTCCGCGCGCGATCTGATCAGCAGGCTGATCGGTGACCTGTCGGACGCCGGGGTCGAGACCCGCGCGGCCTGGTGGGTCTCGTCCATCGCAGCGGGCGAACGGTGGACCTGCAGCAGGGGCGACCGGCACGGCATCGTTCCTGACCCCACCGCGACGGTCGCCGCCGCGAAGAGGGCGTTCCGTGGAATGCCGACCTATTCGTCCAGCGCGGAGCTGCAGGCCACCCTCGCCCAGGACGCGCCCGACGCCCTTGAACGTCGCGCGCGCCGCCTCGCCGAACTCCGCGCGACGACCGGGTGCGCCAATGACGGATACGAGTTGATCAAGACGGCTGTCGAGGCGGCCTCAACCGGCACGAGTGTCGGTGACCTCGACGAGGATACCCTCACGCGGATCGGGTACGCCCTGACCGCCGACGACGGCGTGTTCGGCCAGTGCCTACTCGACCTGGCGAGCGATACGGGCGGCGTCCAGTCCACAGCCCTGTGGACGCGACTGGTGCAAGCGATCCCAGGTCGCGAGCGGTCGGCTCCCGCGATCCTGCTCGCGCTCGCCAAGCACCTCTCCGGCGACAGCCCGCTGGCCAACCGCGCACTGCTGATCGCGGACACCGCCGACCCGACCCGCCACCTGACCCGACTTCTCAGGACCGCCTTCGAGCACGGGGTTTCCCCTCGGGAACTGCACCAAATTCTCAGAAGCCTCGCCGCGTAGCGACCTTGCTCGTGACCACTCGGTACCCCGGCATCAGCCACGCTGCTGGATAGGTAGCCGGTTCGACCCCGCGCGAACCGCGGCACCGCGATCGCCATACCCAACCACCAAAGCCTGGCCAACGCCCCTTGGGTCGGTGGCGGGCCAGTCACACCAGATACGAATGGAGAGCTTCGATGCCTCACGCCACCGCCGACCCTGTCATCCCCGCCCGATCCGTCGTCATCACCGACCCTGATACCGGCGCGGAGCTGTCCACTGTCACCGCCACGGTCGTCACCATCGAACGCCGCGAGGAAAACGGCATCCTCGGCCGCATGGTCGGCCTCGACGCGAACCTGCTCATCCAGTTCGCGGGGGCCACGGATGCGCACAGCTACCACCTGTCCCGGCTGGTCGACGAAACCTACTGGGTGCAGGACGCCCACTTCGGCCCCAACAGCTACCCATACTTCAGCAACGGATTCGGCGCACGCTACCTGAAGCCGCGCCTCATCCACGCCGCGTTGGAAACCCTGCTCGATGAGGCAGCGCTCGCCCGCAGCCTGGCCACCGGGATCGGACCGGAGACCCCACTGGTGCTCGCCGTCCAGCCCGACGACGGCGACGCGCCACCTCCCCGGGGCGCGGCGCGACGTGGGTTTGTTGCCCAGTAACAGGTTTGTGGGGCGAGGTCGAGGACGTCCGGGGGCGCGTCGCGCACCGGGCGGCGCCGCGCACGCTGGTCGACTCCGGTGGCCGCGGCAAACCGCGCGAGGATGGCCCACCGCCGATCCTCCCTCCGATCGGGCGGTGCGCCGTCCTCGACCCAGCGGTTTGACCCGGCCCCCTCCTGTCGAGATTCGACGCTGCTGGTAGTGATTCCGACTTCCCGCAGTCAGGACGACGCCGACGAAATCCCATCTGGTCATGGGATCAGGTCGGCGTCCGATGTGGGCAACCCTCGCGTCGCCCGATGATCTCGACAGACTGCAAGCGCCTCAGCTACTGCCAGCGCATGTTAGATGCGACCGCGACTCACAACACGGCCGCGCCCAGTACAGCCCGGGTACCCGCCCAGGTCGGTTGCCGCACTGCGGCTGGGCGCGCAGGCGAGCGCGGAATGCACTATCAACGTCACCGCGCGCCGTCGGGCGGGTGCATCCTGGCCGACGCGCACAGCCACTGCGGTGGCGGTCGCCGCGCCCACGAGCCGGTGATCACGTGCCTGCGACGAGGCGCCGGATGTCTGTCATGAACGGGTGCCCCATCCACCCTGTGACCCGCGCCGACCACCGAGCCTCCTCGACGAGGTCGTTGTAGGCCAGAGTCCAATCCCGATCGGTTCGCCGGTTGATCGGTGACGCCGAGATCGCCATTGGACGGCCGAGTCGTACGGCCTCGATTGCGGCGGTGAGCTCACCAGCGTCTCGCAACGCTTGCGCGTCCGTCCGCGACTGCGGAACTCGGTTGACCAGAACATTGATCTTCTCCGAGACCTCAGGCGCGACGTAGGCGCGAAGGCGCAACTTCGCGTCGCGGATCTCCACAGCCCGGCGACATAGCAGGTCAACGTCGTCGGCGGACGTGTAGTCATCGGACGACAGCACGATCTCGGGCAAGATGCTCGCAAGTGCGGTCCACAGGGGAGTGATGGCGTTCAGGGATCGACCCGTGTGGGCGCGTTGCAGCGCGGGAGCGGCTCGCATGTGCATCGATGCGCGTGCGACTCGGCTCATCAGGGTTGAGGCGAACATCTCCGCGGCTTGTTCCAGTTCGTCCTTGTACAAATTGCGGGCCATGAGGGCGCGGATTAAGGCGGGCGACAGGTTTGGCACCAACCTCTGCAGCACGGCCATCTCTTCAGCCTGAGGCTTCGGCGCGTCGAGCTGTCCCTGTCTCGACTGGTCCGCTACGCGCATGTCAGCGTGTCCAAGGAGAAGATGACCAAGTTCGTGGAAGATGATCTGCGTTTGATGGACGGCCGAGGTATCCGCGTGGTAGCAGACATAGACGACATGGTCAGTGGTTACGAGGGCACCGCACGGCGCTGAACCACCCCAATGGGTAGGAACCAGAAGAATGCGCGTTCCTCTACGCCGTGCCACAGTTGCAAGCAGGCGAGTAACGCTGAAGGGTTGCGGGATATCCATCCCGTCAAGAATCTCAGCGCACTTCGCTCTTATCGTTGAAGTTGTCGACACCTTCTGCCCACTCCTAATTCGGAACCCTTCGGCAGGCTCGTCGACGGCCAGAGATCCACTTAGGCCGATCCCACATCGAAGAGATGTATGTAGGGTCGAAGGGTGAATCCCCGGCGATGTGGACGGTGGCGTTGAACGCACCCAATGGCAGCGTCGTCCCACACCCCCATGACGGCGAGCGTTCCTCGATCCCCTGAGTGACGTCGTTGTGTGGAAGAAGAAAGGACGTGCTCGACAGGTTTCTCGACCAGATGACCGCGCCTTGGCACTTCCTTTGATCGGGGCTATGGCTGGCGGTGTCTGCCGGGGCCACCAGCGGAGCCGAAGATGGGGCTGCGAGTCCGAAACAGGCCGATGCGGCGGGGGGCGAAGCGTGTCCGCCGCTATCGCCGGGGCCGCCGCCCAGATAGCGGCGGCGGCCGCCAGGGCGGCGACGATGATCACCTTTCGCATGTTGAGAATCTCCCTTTAGGTGTGACTTGACCGTGAGTGGTGGTGCTGTCGGCTCTGGGAGCAGCCGACCCAAGCGGTGGAGCGCTCCGCGGCGGGCAGATCGTGACCCAGACTGTCGGGTGCTGGCTGTGCGGTTTCGATTGGTCTTTTCAGCGGATTGGCACGCTGGACTAGGTCGGCCCCGCTCGCCACGGTGACCGACTGGCCAGGAAGGAGGCTGCCTGGGCAACCAACCGTCCTCGTTGAGGTGACCGCGGCCGTCGACGGGCGTCGGTTTCGAGCGCTAGCGCGACGTCCCGGGCGTCCCTTAGCCGGCGTGCTCATTGTGTTCCCCCGAAACTGTGAATGGCTGGTCATCCGACCTGCCCGGATGTGGCACCCGAGGGCTGGCGAGGGACTTTCCTGTGCCGCACTGTCCCGTCGCGCTCAGGGCTGGTCCGTTGCCTGGCGGAGTTGGTAACTCCCGGGTGCGGCAAGGGATTCCGCTGCCCTGTGCGGTTGTCCCGGTTCGAGCGACTGGTACCAACGCTAGGCGCGGTGCGACTCGTTGCCTACTCGTGTTTTCACTGGTACTTCCGATCGGCCCAATCGTTGCCCAGTGATTCCACGGGGGCGGCTAGTACTGCAGCCGCTGTGTGTGATCGTTGGCGGCGGTGTCGTGATCTCGGCAGCTGTCGAACACGAGTTCGCCGATCGGGTGAACGGCGAGTGCGCGGATGGCGCTGTGCGTCTGGTCGCCGTCGCGGCCGGTCCCGTCGTGCGCTCGCATGTGGGGGTCGTAATCGGCGAGGGTGGTGTAGGCGTTGCCGACCCAGCGCAGGTGGTCCAGCTGTGGGCGGCGGTGGCAGGGGGCATGCGCAGCCAGAGCGCGCACGTAGGGCGCGACCGTCGAGGTCGATGAGGGCGTCCAGCCAGTCGAGTCAGAGTGGGTGGCGCGGCGGAGGCTGGCCAGTGCGCAGGAGGCCATGGCAGGCACGCGTCTGTCCTCAAGACGATGCCGTCAGCGGCGAACACGGGATCGACAGGGGTGGCGACGATGTCCGCACGGTTGGCGGCGGTGATCAGAGTGTCGGTCACCGCTACGCCGGTCGCAGGTGGGCCTCACGGTGACGGGCGAGCAGGTTGAACAGGCGAGCGGCGACGGGCTCGATGTCGAGGGTGGTCAGATCGCGGGCCACACCGGCGGCGGTTTCTCAGGGCCAATTGCCCAGGGTGATCGAGACGTCGAGCCTGCCGTCGGCGATCCTGGACTGGCTGTTCGGGCCGGTGCCGCCGTGGTCGCCGATGGCGATGATCGCCTCGTCTATCCGGCTGGTCCAGTTGAGTGCGATGGCGACGTCGTCGCCGTGGGTGCCGCAGCCTCGCGCTGCCCAGTAGCGGCGGCCGAGGACGGCCAGCGCGACGGCGCCGAGGTCGGGTTGGCTGTCGCGGACCAGCCAGGCTTACCCCAGCGAGAGGGGGTCGCGGGTGTAGTTGCTCCCGCCGGTGTTGGAGTTCACCAACAAGCGGTGCTGGAGCCTCTCGGTGTCTTTGTGCGGCGTGACCTTGCCGTCCAGCGCTCCTACCCGCGCCAGGCCGCATCCCATCGTCGAGTGGGTTGACGCTGAATCCAGAAGGTGATGGTCTCTGCAGGGCTGCACCTGCCGGGAAGAAGCGCCTCGGATCGAATGTTATGCAACATGACATTCGGGCGGCTATGCCCTACTGTGGCCAGGAAAGGGACCGGCGAACAGCAGGGGTGCATCGGCGGTGGGTTCCAACCAGCACGTGACACAACTCGCGCGGCAGGTCAATCGGTTGTTCGAGGTGGCCAAGCGGCCGGACGGGCGCAAGTGGACCAACTCCGACCTAGCCGATCACATTACGAGCCAGACGGGATCTGCCTGCTCTCGTCAGTGGGTTGGACAGATTCGCAAAGGCGCGGCGGTCGAGGTTCTTGCCTCCCGCTTGGAGGCCATCGCGTCCTTCTTCAAGGTTCCGGTCGGCTACTTCACTGACTCTGACCGAGCCAAGGTGATCGACGCCGAGATCGAACTGGCGGTCGTGCTTGGGAAGCTCGGTTTGGTGAATGGCCTCGCGGAACTCGAGGTGAAGGGTCTACATCTGCGACAACTCACCGAGTTGCATCCAGACGATGTTCCTCTTGTCACCTCGATGTTGCAGACATTGATCGAGCAACGTCGCCAACGTGCGGCCAACGACTCAGGTTGAGCTGCCGGGACTGACGATGGCCGCCATCTTTGGTTGGTCCGGTGCGGCAGCGAACGGAGCGCACCTGGGCCGGCGGTCGAGACGTGCCCGGCGGGGACCATCACGGGATCGCGGTTATCACTCGGTCGTCGACGTGGACGCGATCGATGAGGGTCGTGTCCATGCTTCAGGTCGGCAAGTTGGTCTCCAACGGGTATTGATGTGGCGGGCATTGGGCGGGCGGTTACGGGTGGGCCAGTGCCTGAGATCTACCACCGCCGATCGTGCGGGGACGGCACGTTTGCGAAGCGGAGGTGGCGACGAACTCGCCCGAGCGCGGGGAGCAACCGTGATCGATCGCGCGGTATCTCGATCACGTGGCCGAGATCGCACTTGGCGGACGCGCGACCAGCGGTTACCGTCTCGAACATGCGTTCGGATGGCGAGGTTGGGACCGAGGGTTGGGAAGCCCCGCTGGTCGACATCGATCACGGCATCCGAGAACACTCGAAGCCCGTATGGGTCCGGCTGGGGCTGCTCTACATCCGCGGCCCCGGAAAGCCTAGGCATCTGAATCCCGCTGGGATCGTGCTCGCCGGCGAAGTCCCTGGCCTGCTGAGCGCGTGGAAGCCGATCGACAGCGGCGAGTTCATGGGCCGGGTCACCTACCCGGTCGACCACATCGACGGCCGGGCGCCGATCTGGCTGCAGGACCAATGGATACCGGACTACGCCATCCGCACACGCACCGAGAAGCCCGGAGAGGACGCTCTTCGCGCCTGGCACGCCCGCCGCTGATCAGCTCGGCGACACGAGCTTCCGGCGGCCTCGTCGCCGAACGCCCGTCGAAGGGACCGTGCCATGGGCAGTCCGGTTACGGTGTGGCTTTCTTGCCTATTCCCAGTGCTTTCTTGGCTTCGTTGCGGATCCAAGTGTCAGGGTGGTTTAGGAATGGTTCGAGTGCCTCTGACGCTTCTGGTGCTTTGAGTTTGCGGAGTGCGACGATCGCGTGGCCGGCGACGACCTCGTCGTCGAGCAGTTCGATGAGTACCTGGACGGGCCGGGTCTTCTTCATCTTGCCCAGGGCGATAACGATCATCTCGCGAGCCTTGCCGTAGCGGCGGTCGCGGGCGAGTTCGACCAGATCGGCGCACACGCTGTCATCGGCGACCACTTCAAGTGCGTTGCCGATCGCCCAGCGGAGCCCGCTCTGTGCGTCGTCGTCGAGGTCGCGGAACTGGCTGATGAGAAGCGGTGCGGCCTGTGGTTTAGCCCAACGCACCGACAGTGCCCGGACCAAGGATTCCTTCACCCGCCGGTCGGTGACTTGGGGCAACCACTCCATGAGCATGGGGATGGCGGCGTGGTAGTCCAACTTCTTGTTGAACAGGTCCCAGACGGAGTCGACGTCGTACCCTGCCTCGCGTAGCTGGTCGACCCACGGTCGCTCCAGCGCGGCGTACTCCTCTCGACGCTGTTGGCGTACCTGTTCGCGGTGACGTGCCGCGGCGACGAACTCTGGGTCGTTGTTCAGCTTGTCCATGAGTTCTCCGGCGGTAACACGAGGGCGGCGCTGGTTGGGTATGGGAGATACTTTAGGTGCTTTAGTATGACGCCGCCCCGCGTCACTGCTGCTTCGATCTGGGCGGACAGCTTTGTCACGTCCCCCGGCCAAACGGTTAGCTCAAATATGAGGCCGTCTATTTTTAGCGTAGATGACGCCGCTGCGAAGTTGGCTGCTATATGACTGGTATGCCACGTTCCTAACCTCACCAATCGCGTCGTCGTTGAGCACGTCAGGAACACGATAGGTTTCTGCCTGCATACGATTCTACGCGGGTCGTATTCTTGACGATGTCAGCTGCCGACTCGCCAGCGTTCCCGGTTTGTCGTACTCCTGCCATGGTCTTTTGGCCGAGTTGGCCACGGCCGTGCCATATCTGCTCCGGCGGTGTCGAGGGGCGGTCGACGAGGGCTGGACCGGCCACGATGACTCCGGCGACCACTCGATCAGCGATCTCAACGGCTTTGACCAGGGGGCGTGAGGCGCAGATTCGAGAATCCGGAGCTCAGCAGTTGCCGCAGATGGCGGCCCGCTGCCTGCGGTAGCTTGAGGGGCGACCTGGCGCGATGATCCGTTGCGTCGGGTCGAATCGGGAAGTATCTGCGACAGCCTGGAGGCGGTCGGGGTGGGCGCGGTAGGTGCACTGCCTGCGAGGGTGGCCTGGGTGCCGTTGGCCGACGCGGTTGCGGAGTTCCTGGACACGATCGCGGTGGAGAGCGCGCGTGCCAGGTTGGCGGTGAGCGCGGCGTTCACCCTGCTGGGCGAGACCCCGACCCGCGCACTGCCCGATGACGCACGACAGGACTCCTCGTGAGCAGGGCACGCACCCGCACCGGCGGGTTCATCGAGCGGGTGCGGCTGGACCCGCACGCGGGCACCGGCCGCTACCCGTTCACGCTGCCCATCGTGCGCCACCTCGACCGGGTGGGTGGGCTGGAGTTGGACCCAGCCGTGACGTTCCTGGTCGGCGACAACGGCTCCGGCAAGTCCACCCTGGTGGAGGCGCTCGCGGTGGCGGCCGGGTTCAACCCGGAGGGCGGGTCGGCGTCGTTCCGGTTCGCCACCCGCGCCACCGAATCCAGTCTCGGTGATCACTTGATCCTGTGGTGGGGCACCCGCAAGCCCCGTACCGGGTTCTTCCTGCGCGCGGAGTCGTTCTACAACGTGGCCACCGAGATCGAGGAACTCGCCAAGGAGCCGGGCCCGTCGCTGCTGGCCGCCTACGGCGGCGTTTCGCCGCACGAACGCTCCCACGGCGAGTCCTTTTTGGACCTGGTGACGCATCGGTTCGGGCCGGGCGGGTTGTATCTGCTCGACGAGCCGGAGGCTGCGCTGTCGGTGAAGGGCTGTCTGGCGCTGGTCGCGCGGATCGCAGAGCTGACCGGACAGGGCAGCCAGTTCGTGATCGCCACGCACTCGCCGATCCTGCTGGCGGTGCCCGGGGCTCGGATCCTGCAGGTCGACGGTGACGGGCAGATCGAGCGGGTCACCTACGACGAGGCGGAGCCGGTCATGCTCACGCGCGGGTTCCTGGACTCGCCGCAGCGGTTCCTGCGGCACCTGCTGGCCGAGGACGGCGCGGAGTGAGCGGCGAAGGCCCAGGTGGCGTGGTCGGAACTCAACGGGAGACGACGGCTGTAATTGTCCGCGATCCTGGACTTCGTCCAGACCACCGGTGTCATGCCTGGGTGAGGCGGGCCAGGACCTGTTCGGCGTTGCGGTGCAGTGGCACGGCCATTCGAGACCGCCGATAGGCTATCGGAACGTAGCAGATTCTCGCAGAATGAACGGGCTGAATATGACCGATGGAGAATATTTCGAGTCTATCGAGAGCCGAATTCTTCGAGTCGTGATAGACCTGGGGCTTTCCAAAATCGAAGGACATTCCGCCGAGTCTATCGTAGAAGACGTACTCCGAGTCCCAGCAACCTACGAAGAGTATGCGGGGCGAGATGCGGGCGTACCAGCGCGACTAGTAACGCTCGAAGTTGAAGTAGATCGCTTGCACGGCTGTGTAGAGTTGCAACGATTCTTCGGCGAGCTAGTTGGCATGATTGAATTCCCGCTCTCTACAGGGTTGACCTACGAATGTGGCGATGAGTTGGAATCGTCCGTATACCTTGTGCTCGTGGGTCACTATCGAGCCGCTTGCGCATTGCTGCGGTCCTTTTGCGAGATTGTGCTGCTCGACACATATTTCTTCTTCATGGGGGATGATCAAGAGTGGAAGGAGGGTGATGTCTACTTGCCCTCCGGTAGCAAGATTGCTGACAAACTATTCGCCGAGACGCCAGCGATGAAATCTAGACTAAAAGAACACATTCGCGTGCTCAATCAGTATGTTCACTACACGTCGGCAAGGTACCAGGATCCCATCTACAGGCGCTGGGACCCAGAATATTTCGCGCGCTGGTTCGCCCTATTTAAAGAATCTGTGACGTTAATGATCGCGACGCTACTTTTTCGGAACAGCTTTAGAGGACGTGAATTGCCCTCGGATCGGGTATTAGATGAATACTGCCGAGAGACCTGGGGCTCCCTGCTTGACCTGCTGAAGGGGAGCCCATGAGGCGATAAACCCACAGGTATTGACGCCTCGATCTGGCTATGTCTCTGTGGATTCGATCATCGCCCGCGCGCACCAGCACGCCGCCGGAGCACGGAAAAGGGGATGCGCAGCAGGAAACGCCGGGCGGGGTGAGAGAGAGTCGGAGCCGGATGATCACGCGCTGGGCCGGTCACCGGGTGGGTGGACCGCGAAGTTGCATTTGGCTGTCGAACAAGGACAGCGGCCGTTGTCGCTGGTCGTCGCAGGACAGCGCGATGGCTCTCCCCAGTTTCAGGTGGTGCTGGGTGGTATCCGCATCGCTCGGCCGGCAGGTGGCCGCCCCCGCACCCGACCGAGTGCGCACATCCCTGCGCTGTCCGACATTCCTGCCGCTGAGTTCTGGCCCCTGGTCTTCAAGCATGAGCTGCCTGCGGTCGTCGACCCTGCGGCGGCGTTGCGTTCCGGACTCGCCGCGGCGATCCGCTCCGCCCACCGCTGGTGAGCCCGCCCGCGGGACAGACGGGGTCGTCACCGTCACGGTGGTCGGCGCGTCCCGGGTCGCCGAGGACTGGGCCACCGCGATCTTCGACGGCATCGAGTCCTCCACCGCGTGCCGCCGGTTGTCCGGTGTCCGGGTTCAGGGCTCACTGAAGTGCGGGACTGGGGACCGGTGGCTCAGTCAATGTGAGCAGTCGGGGTGGATCAGGGAATGCGGGTGATCACCCGATCAGCCGACAACTTCGAGGTGGCAAGTTGGCGGGGCGGAGAAGGTCAGTCGATGGCCAGGTTGGCGAAGCGTGCGTAGTGGGCTTGCCATGCGGTGTGTGCGGTTCCGGTGCGGCCTTGGCGGTTCTTGATGACGCAGAGGTCTGATTCGCCTGCGTGGGGGTCGGTGGGGTCGTCGACGGCTGGGGTGTGTACGCCGATGACGGCGAATGCGTCTTGTTCGACGGCGCCGGAGTCGCGTAGGTCGGCGAGTTGGGGGCGTCTGTCGACGCGCTGGGCGGACTGCCGGTTGAGTTGGTGGAGCAGGACTATCGGTATGTCGAGTTCGCCGGCGAAGATTTTCAGCTCGCGGGTGAGTCGGGCGAGTTCCAGTGCGCGGGTCTCGGGGCGGCCCGTGGTGGCGACGAGGCCGAGGTGGTCGATGATGACGAGGTCGAGGCGCCCGTGCCTCTGTGTGTGGCGGCGGACGGTGGATCGGATCGTGTTGCTGGTCTGGTAGCTGGCGTCGTCGACCCAGAGGGCGGAGTTCTCCAGTTTCTTGTGCGCGGCGGTGAGTTGGCGGCGGTCGTCCTCGCTTAGGGGGCAGCCGGGTTTCTTGGACACGCGGTCCAGGGGGACGCCACGGGGAGGGATGGCGGCCAGCATTCGCTGCATCAGCAAGGTTTGCGACATTTCCAGGCTCTGGATGAGTACGTGTTTGTCCTGTTCCAGGGCGGCGTGTCGCGCGAATTGAAGGCCTAGGAGGGTCTTGCCGTGGCCTGGCCGTCCGCAGACGACGGTGATCTCGCCGGGTTCCAGGCCGCCGATGATGTCGTCGAGGTCGCGCAGTCCGGTGCGCACGAGGTCACGGGGCGTCGTCTCATCCAGCATCGCGAGAACTGTGGTGGCGGCGAGCCCGCCGGTGATGGGTCCGCGGGAATCGTCTTGGGCGCCTGCGGTGGCGTCGAAGAGCGTCGCTTCCGCGCGGTCGACGATGTCGGTGACGTCGGCTCCGCCGACGCCGTGGAGACCGAATTGGGCGATACGGGTACCGGCTTGCACCAGGCGCCGCAGGATTGCCTTCTGGGCGACGATCTCGGCGTAGTAGGCGGCGTTGACCGCGGTGGGTACTGAGGTGATGAGGGTGTGGAGGAACCCGTGTCCGCCGATGCGGGCCAGCGCTCCGTCGCGCTGCAGTGCGGCCGCGATGGTGATCGGGTCTGCGGGTTCGCCTTGGGTGTAGAGGTTCAGGATGGCGGAGAACACGCGGGCGTGGTTTGGCAGGTAGAAGTCGCGTTCCTCCAGGATTTCGGTGACTTCACCGATCGCGTCCTGGGACAGCAGCATTCCCCCGAGGACCGCCTGTTCGGCGGTGAGGTCCTGCGGCGGCAACGCGGCGGGATCGACATGATCAGGAGAGGTCGGCATCACGGCACCCGGTGATCACTGGTCTGGGCGTGGGCCGGTGATCACCGGTGCCCATTCGCGTAGGGTCCGCTCGATCGGGCGGCGACGGGTGTTCCGGCCGGCGGGCGCCTTTGGTGCGTGGGTTGCACTCGCAGCGGTACACGGTGCCGTCCGGCCGAGTCCGTAAGCGGGTTCTGGCATCGCACGGGTCGTCGCCGTCGGCGCGTACCCGGTCGCAGGTGTTCGCGGCGGGCGTGGGCTTCGATGTCGGTCGCGGGGGAGGTGGCGGGATGGCTCGGAGGCGAGCGACGACGAATCCGGCCTTGTTGGCGATCGCGGCCCGCGCTGATTCGATCTGGGCCTTGATCCAGTCGGCGAGTGTGTGCGGGGTCCAGCCACGGGTGAACGCGACGTCGATTTCGCGGTGCACGGCGCGCTGTCCGCCCGCGTCGACGGCGGCGATCGAGGTGGTGATCACCATCCAGAACTGGTCATGCATGGTTTGTTCTTTCTCATCAGTCCTTCGGACTGATGCATGAAGGGCGACCGGTTCCGGTCCTTCGGTGCGACCTGGGTTCGGCGGTCGTCGCACCTGGTCGGACCGGGTGACCAGTTTCGGTATGCCGGTGGGGCCCGTGGCCCGGTCGGACCGAGTTGCCGCTCGCGGTAGTCCGGTCGAGAGATCGGCAGGTGGCGCCGAATGACCGGATCTGGTGTGTCGGTGGGGGACGGGCCTGCCATCGGCAGCGACGCGGTAGGTCTGGCCGCCCACGGTGATCTGGCTCGAAGGGGCGTATTCAGCGGCCAGTTCCTCGATGTCGCGGTCGGTGTAGCGGGTGTGTGCGTGGCGGGTCTCGGTTTCGATGTGGCCGTGGGGCAGCCTGGCGCGTACCTCGGCCCAGTAGCCGAGTTCGACGAGTTCGCGGCGGGCGGCCGCGGCGACCCGCCGCGACGCTCCCCAGGTCGCCGCCAGTTGGGCCAGTGTCAATGGCGGGTCGCCGGTGACGTGGAACCCGACCGAGGCTTGAAACGCGAGTACGTACGGGTTGGTCGTCAACTGGTACAGCTCGCGAGTGATCGGGACGGAATCGGGCCCATTGCGCAGCGGGCGCAGCCGATGGTGGCCGCCATCCGCAGCTTGAGGATCCCGACTCGTTCCCGCGGCCGAGCCAGTCATCGCCGCTCCGCATCGACGGATCCGCCGTCGATCGAGTCATCGATCGCCGTGGTCGTGGGTACCCCCAGTGCGGGACTGGTGAGGTTGACATGGGCGAACCCAGCCCGCCAAGCGGGCACGCCGGTTCCGCGCAGAGCAGGAAATGTCAACATGGATGACATTCTATGGGTCGCGTCTGTGACGGTGGGGCCAGAATGGGATGTAACCCGACAACATCTTGCGGCAACTGGGGCGCCCTGGTCGAACTTGCTGCAGTAGCGCGATGGGGTGGTTCGAGTGGGCCGGTGCGGGCGTTGCCGACCGCGGCGAGTGTGCGGTTGGCCGACCAGTGGCCGCGTTTCTGGACACGATCATGGTGGCGAGCACCCGCCGCGGGTACGCGATCGCGTTGGGCCGGATGGTGCGCGACTTCGGTGCGGATGCGAACGTGTGGCTGCTGAACCCGGACCGGGTAGAGGGCTGGTTCAGCCCCGCCTGGGGCGCGTGCACAGCGAAGGCTCAACACCCGGTTGACCGCGCTCGGCTCGGCGTGCGCGTACTGGCGCCAGGAGTGGCTCGCGGTGATCCGCTGGCGCGGCTGCGCACCGGGCCGGGCTGATCACCCTGGGCCCCGACGGCATCGGCATCGACCGCAGGCCGCCGCCCTAGTTCGCCGAGTTCCGTACGCGGCCGTGCGGTCGTCCCGAATCGGGACGACCGCTCGGCCGCAACGACCACGCGATCAGCGTCGAGCGCGCTGCCCTGCGGCAGTGGATGGCCCATCGCCCGGAACTCGCCGAGCAACTGCTGCGCGCCCTGGCGCGGCGGATGCGGCGCACGACCACCATGGTCTCCGATCTGACCTTCACCGACGTCCCCGGCCGCGTGGCCAAGATGCTGCTCCTGCTCGCGCAGCGCTTCGGCACTCAGGAGGCGGGCCGACTGCGGGTCAACCACGAGCTGACGCAGGCGGAGATCGCCCAGCTCGTCGGCGCCTCACGCGAGACGGTCAACAAGGCGCTGGCCGACTTCGCCCAACGCGGCTGGCTGCGCCTGGAGTTCAAGAGCGCCCTGATCCTGGACCCGGAGCGGCTGGCACGCCGCATCCGCTAGCAATACGGGGGCTGGCGAGATCGCGCACCTGCGCGGCGCATTTCCCGAGATGTGCCCGGCCGCATGTACAGGCGGGGCCGGTGATCGGCCGGAACCACACTGCGGCTGCGCCGGTCGAGTGGTGCGTCCGGCGGACCTGCGTGGCGGTCCGGGCTGATGACAAGCGGGCTTCTACCGTGGCCAGTGACTACGCAGGTTCGCCGGGGCCGGTTCACAGCCGCGCAGGTCCGCGGCACGGGCCGGATGGAGCTGAGCGCGTGGACTCCGAGCACGCCGACGACGCCGTCGATCTCGCGCGCCTCCAGGCGGCGCTGGACACGTACACGCAGTTGGCTGAACGTCGCCGCGGTCGAGGCCTTGGAGTGGGCCAGCTTATCGAGCACCAGAAGGCCCAGAGCGAGCTGTGTGAACTGACTGGACAACCTGATCCCGACCTTGCCTGCCGGCAGGCCCGCCATCATCTGGGGATTCCCCAGCCCATCACGCCTGGGGAAGCGTGCCCTGCCTGCGGTAACCGCGGCGCGCACCTGTGCGGGCGGCAGTGGCGGCAGGCCGACGGCACCATAGGAACCCGGCCCAAGGGCGGGAGCGTGCGCACGGTCGGCGGCGGGCTTCCCAGCCTGGGCAAACGAACAAGCTAATACCCCTGCGAGCCTAAATTCATACCCCCGTTCATTGTGGGTATGAATTTAGGTCCGAAGCGGCATGGGTAGATGCTTGAAACATTGCCTGGACAGCCCAAATCCCGCAGGCGGCGAATTTAATCTTCGTGAGGGGAGGTGAACCATGGAAGCCGCCCGTAAATACGAGCGGAGGCGGTACCGGCAGCGCTCGTTGGCCCTGCTGGACCGCCTCCTGCAACTGCTGTCGTTGCTGCTCAGGCTATGGCCTGACCTCGCATGACCAGCCGGGGTGGAGAGTCTTGACCCTGGACAGTTTCGGCTCTCTGCTCCGACAAATCAATAATACCCCCATCTGATGGGGGTGCCAAATCCCGCAGGGGTGATGGATATAGCACTGCCCGGTTACCCCTGTTGCGGGGCAGCCGGGCCGACTCGGTTCGAGTCCATTCCGAGTATAGGGCATCCCTGAAACTCCGGGTTCCACGATGCGCATTCTTGTGGCCCACCCGCCCCGATTAGGAACTGTCCACGCGAAAGGCCCAGGCCCGGGGCCACTCCCCGATCTTGACGTCGGTTCGCCGTCGGGCCGACCACTGGAAGGGCGCTGGACCCGCGGCGCCTCCCGCTCAGGAGACCCGGACGACAACCGGAAGGGTCGAGCGGGGTGACCTCGCCTAGATGATGCGCGCGGGCCGGGACGTCAGCGGCTCGAGGAACGCGGCGACCTCCTGCTCGATGCGCTCGTGACGCACCTGAGTGGACAGCAGCGCCTCATCGAACACGGTGTCCGGGTCCAGGTGTGGCCCGAGAACGATGGTTCTGATCAGGGCACGTCGCACGATCGCCCGCAGGTGGGTGATGGTGGCAGTGAGTTGCTTCTCCTTGGCCTCGCTACCGTGGGCCACCGCGTTGCGCACCTTGTAGGCCGTGTCGACGTGGCTGTAGATCGCCAGGCGTTCAGCGTCGTCACGGCCAACCAGCACGGCTGTCCGCTGGGCGGTCCGCCGTTTGAGGTCGCCCTGGTCGCCGTTCGCCGATACCAGCCTCTCCAACGCCACGACGTAGTTGAACGCCACCTCGGCCGGGTCCTGCCCGATGCTGACCACGGCGTCGAAGGCGACCTTCGCGCACGTGTCGAGGAACCTGCCCGCGATCGGTCGCAGGCGCTTGCCCGTCTTGGGCATCGGCTCGGAAGCGGTCCACACATCCAGCCTGCCGGACAGCGCCGAGAGGAAGCCCGTCAACCAGCCCGCCTGATCGTCCTCCACGCGCAAGGGGCCGAGCAGGGGAACCTCGTAGTCGCCGTCGGGACCGAGGAGGTTGGTAGGGATCGACTCGTAGTAAGCGGTCACGGCCCGGCCGGGTTCGACGAGGTACTCCGCGACCGGCATGACAGGGGTGTCCCGCGCGAGGTTCAGGCACAACAGCGGAGCCCAGGCTGGCGACTCCTGGACAGGACGTCGGAACAGCCGAAAGGGGACCCGGTGACGGGCTGGTTCGGCGTCAGGGTCCTCGGCCGAGAGCACCAGGTGCTCCCCGAACGCCAGCATGGGGTCGAACGACGGCTTCGCGGCGAAGTCAGCCGCGAGCGGCACCGGCCGCATCGCGTCCCAGTCCTGCTCACTCGGTCGCCACAACCGCCATCCCGCCAGCGTGAGCGGCTCGGCGAGATCCCAGTCGACGTTGAGGACAAGATGCCGGTGCAGCGGGATCGCCGGTCCCGACAGGTAGGCGGCCGTCTGAGCGGCGAGCACCGTCGCGTCGACAGGCTCGCCGGAGCGCAGCAGCCCCGCGAGCCCGAGACGATGCAGCACCGGGCCGGAGAGCTCGCGTCCCGCGGCGACCTGGGTGCTGGCTGCTCTACGACGGTCGACCAGGTAGCGGTTGGCGACAGCGGTGCTGAGGGCGACCTCGCGGACGCGGTCGGCGGTGGGTAGCTCTGCCATCGCCTCCGCAGCGTCTCGCTCGGCCAGGCCCACGAAGTCGTCAGGCCGCCGACGGACGTCGTCGAAGAACGACACCAAGGCCGCGTCGAGGTCGCTGGGCGGGTTCGTCACCCCCGCACGGTAGCGCCGCCGCGCGCCGTTCCACCGCGCATTTCCCGTGACGCTCACCGTCGAGCACGCGGCTGTCACTGGTGCGCCGTACGACGGCTCTATCGACGCCTTGCAGCGACGAGTCGGCGGAACGTGCGGTACCCAACCAGGACACGACGTGGCAACACACTTGCGACGAAGCCCGCGTAGATGCCGATCGCGAATACCTCCTGCTGACCGCGTTCCTCCTTCTGAGTGTCGACCAGGGACCCACTGGCCGCAACGGTCGAGGCGTCGACCTCCGCCCAAGTCAACCTCCCAGTCAACGGCTGCGGCGTCACGTTGTCGACCCGTTCGACCTGCGTCAGGTCGCGGTAATTGACCACGATGTCCAGGGGGGAGGGGACGAAACTGGCTTGATCGCGACCGAGGTCGATCGTCAGCTTGCCCCGGAGGTTCTCAGGTCGGTAGCTGGTACCAATTTTGGGGAGAGCGAAGTACGTGCGCTTCCCCGCGCTGACCGAGTACCTCGCGTCCGTCGAGACCCACAGGTCGAGCCGCCTATCAGAGCCGCTGTCCTTCGTCATCCGACCGGTGATCACCTGCGTGTCCGCGCGGACTTCCGGCGCGGCGTAGAGCGATTCGGGCGCTAGCCGCGCGGTGTAGCACTCAACGGAGTCGGCATGCACGGTCAAGCCGCTCGCCCAACAGCCACTGACGACCTCGGATGCCTCGCCGTTCGGATACCTCGTCGCGGCTCGCGAGTTGCCTACCAGCGCGATCATGAACCCAACCGAGTCGCCGGAGAAGTCCTTCGCGGTGATGCCGAAGTGAAGTAAGGTGCTGCCGCTGCTCTCATCAATCTTCATGTCCATCAGAGCCGCGACGTTCGGCTGGTCGAAGTAGAGCAGAACCTTTCCGGGAGCCTCGACCGGCGACGGGGACGATGACACGTCGAGGAACCTGACAGCCGCCACAGCGGTAAGTGCGACGAGGGCGCAAATCAGGGTGACCATGCCGGCGAAGTGCCAGGCCAGCGCGCGGACGGAATCCCCGCTGGGTATCGGTGGTGTGGCCGCCGGGCTGGGGTCGCGGCTCGGGCCAGACTTCGCCGCAGGGGCGCTACGGCGGCGACGAGCGGTTACGACGACGGCCGCCGCTACCAACACTGAGCCGATCCACCTGATCATCGCCTGCCTCATCCAATTGTTCCCGGTGCCACTCACCTCGCGCATCTCCTCCTCGCCTTCGTGATCTCGTCGACTCGTTGCCATAGGTCGTTGCCCCGCGCGTCAGCGGGTTCGCTGCGTGGCGGCGACGGCGATCTCGCTCAGTTCGACCACGACCGGGGCCAGCCGCTACGCGCGCCCGATGCCCCTCGGATCCTGGACCAGGCGGGGGTGACGACCGTCAACCGGTGTCGATCTCCGCGTCGAACGCCCTAAACAGACAGGGTGGCGCTCAGTCGGTCAGGAAGTACTTGGTGCGCCGTGTCACGATGTGCCGCAAGAAGTCCTCGCGCCACAACGCCTTTGTGAACAGGGCTCGGGGGCCGCCGATGCGTGCCGCTGCCTGCCCGAGCGCGGACAAGAGCACGTCGCCCAGGTCCACGACCGTCGTCGGTCCACCCTGCAGTGTCAGGAGCACTTCGACCAGGCCGGCGATGGCCTCGGGGACTTGGTCGTCGGGCTGGATTGAACCGGCTTTGTACGCGAGCCTTTCCATCAGATCGGTCTCGGTGGCGCCAGGGCGCCCGACGGCCAGGCTTTTGACTCCGTG
The DNA here is from genome assembly GCF_900070365.1 of Alloactinosynnema sp. L-07. NCBI lineage: Bacteria > Bacillati > Actinomycetota > Actinomycetes > Pseudonocardiales > Pseudonocardiaceae > Alloactinosynnema > Alloactinosynnema sp. L-07. Next base: position 2,144,169 of record NZ_LN850107.1, read on the forward strand.
TGGCAACTGCGCCGCGGTGGCGTCCAGCGCGACAGCCAGGCTGGATATCGCTCGACCAGCGGCGGAAACCAGCAGGTCGGTAAGCCGGGCATCGAGCTCGTCGGGGCAGGCAATCCGGTGGCGCAGTGGCCCGCGCTCGCTGCTCAGCCGAGTGAGGGGGAGATGCTCGGGCAGGGTTTCGGGGGGCCGCGAGGTGATGCTGACGTGGTAAGTCGGTTCGTCGCCGGGCCCCAGTCGCCAGGTGAGGTCGTCGCGATCGACGAGCAGCGGCTCCAGGCCTGTTCGGGTGGTTGCCCATGTGCGCGTGCCACCGATACGGCGGTAGTGCTGGTACATGGCCTGCCGCGACCGGCCGCCGAGTTCCCGGCCCAGGGCTTCCCAACTGCTGCCGCGGTCCATCGCCGCCTCGATCAACGTGCACTCGTCGCGCTTCACATTCTCTGCGTGCTCGGGGAACAACTTCAACGCGGCGACTAGATCGCTGACGGTGACGTCGGCCGGGTCAGGAAGGGCGGGCTCGCTACCAGCGCGGACCGCCCGCACCACTCCGGCGATCAGCGTCCCGGCGGCAGGAGATCGCGAGCCGTCGGCCGGGGCGTAGCGAGCGAGCGGGCCGGTGGCCTCGCTGCTCGGGATGGGGTTCTCCAACGGAGCGTCCATGGCTGTAAACGTATCGGTTGACACGTTCCTGTCAACAGATTCGTTTACCGCGCCGCTCCGGCGGCCAGTTGTGGCCTCCTGCCATGTCCGGTGCGCCGGATCCGTGGTTCGCGCAGTCAAGCAGGGGCACGAGGGCGGCTCGACCGAGCTCGTCGCGCGGCGGCGTCGCCGAGGTTCGCCGCCGCCCTCGTGCCCCTGCTGTCGGTGCCGCGCCCACGGGCCGCCGCGACAGGAAACACGGAAGAGCACGACAGCCGGGTCCCGCCCGCGCGGCACCGATGTCCACGATCCAGACAGGAAGTTCGATTCATGAGTCCATACGAGACAGACGATCCAGTTCGGCGGGCCCGCGCGTACCTCCTCCGCGTCGCCGAGCCGCCCGCGCCGACGGTGGTCGCCTTCGTCGAGGTCCACGGCCCGGTCGAGGCGGCAGAGCGTCTCCGCTCCGGCGAGGCGCCCAATCCAGTGTTGGACGCGACGTCTGGCCGGTGCGACGCGGAGTGGATCGACCACGATTTCGCCGTCGCGGCCGCGGTTGATGCCAGGCTGGTGACACCCGAGGATGCGGAGTGGCCCGCCGCGATGGCGCTCTCGCTGCACAACGGCGGCGCTCGTGGCCTGGAATGGGCTGCGGCGCCCTTGGCGTTGTGGGTCCGCGGTCCAGCCGACCTCGGATCCGCGCTGCAGCGGGCGGTTTCGGTGACCGGCGCGCGGGCGGCGACCGGGTACGGCGAACACGTCGCCGCCGACTTTGGCTACGGACTCGCCGATGCCGGAGTGACTGTCGTTTCCGGCGCGGCACACGGCGCGGATGGCGCAGCACTTCGCGGCGCGTTGACCGCGGAGGGCACCACAATCGCCGTGCTCGCCTGCGGAGTCGATGTCCGGTACCCCGCCGCCCACGGCAGGCTGCTCGACCGGATTGCCGAAACCGGCGCGGTGGTCAGCGAGTATCCGCAGGGGACGCAGCCGGCCAAGAACCGGATTCGGGCCCGAAGCAGGTTGCTCGCCACCAGCACCGTCACCGTGATCACCGAGGCGGGGATTCGCAGCGGCGCCCGCAATGTCGCACTCAGTGCCAAGGCTCTCGGGAACACTGTGCTGGCGGTTCCTGGTCCGATCACGTCGGCTATGTCGAAGGGGTGCCACGAACTGCTGCGTGACGGGACAGCCACGGTCGTGGACTCAGCGAACCACGTCCTGAGCCGCCTCTAGAGCGCGCCGGTCCAGCCGCACCAGACGTCGGATCGGCTCGCTTCGGGCCGATCCGACAGGTCTCTAGCCAGCCATGGTGGCGATGCCGTCCAGCAGCGTCCACAGAGTGTCGCGTGCGCCCCACTCGGGGTCGACAACGGTGAGCTGCACCGCGGCGCACACGGCATCGATCGCGGCGTTGGAGCACTCCTTGTAGCAGAACTCCAGTTCACCGGTCGGGCGATGGCCGCCCAACGCGGTGTAGGACTTGCCCGAGCGAGTGGTGACGGTGATCGCGCCGGAGTCGTAGAGCCGTCGTCGGCGGCCGACGTTTGTTGCGCTGACCAGCATCCCGGCCTCCGTCGCGGCCGTCGCGATGGCGCCGGCCAGGTCGTCGGCGGCGAAGCCGCTCACACCGGCACGTTGGCACCAGGTAGCGCCGTCGTAGCCGGGGCGCGGCCCCCACCCTGGCTGGGAGCAGTCGGTCAGGTACCCGATCCGGTTGAGCTTGGCGAGAACCGGGACCAGTGGCGCGGTCTCCTCGTCCGGGCCGCAGCCGGGAGCGTAACCGGGCTGAGAGTCAAGCTGTCCTTCCAGCCACAACGCGGTCAGCTCCCCGAGCTCGCGCAAGGTGGAGGCCGTCTGCCAGCGCTGCCGTGCGGCTCGGGGCATCCGCGTCGGCCGGAAGATCGACGACAAGTTCATCGCTCTGCTCCCTCCGTGACGGGCGTGCGGTGCGAGGATCCGGTCGTCACCGGCCGGCGGCCGCGGCTCAACGCCGCGGACACGGCCTTGTTGGTCACTCCCCAGCGGTCGGCGATCCGCTTCTGTGACCAGCCCTCATCGACGAGGGCCTGCCAGGTCTGTCGGCGGCACGCCGCGGCGACCGAGGACAGGGCATCGACCCGTTCCTGAATGGCGGCCAGGTGGTCGACGTCGGCCTCCTGATCCGTGGATGGCTCGTATCGCTCGGCCGGGGACAGCGTGGCCACGTGCTCGGCGTGATCGGCCAACCAGCGGGCGTGCCTGGCGAGCGATTCCCACGGCGATGACACCGCCGGGAACGACTCAGTGGTCATGGATGGTCTCCATTCGCGTCGGATGTAGGCAATCTACAGGGGTGTAGATAGACTGTCTACACCCCTGTAGACGCGCCGTGGCGGGTGGCCGTCCGACCTCGATGCCGCATCGCACGGGCTCGCCTCGGGCGCCTCACGACGCCGTGCTGGGCAAGGACCCACCAAGCAAGCGGATGGAGCGGGCACACGGCAAGGCAGGCCGCTCCGCGGTCGGCTGACGCCGATCCCTGCCGTGCGCCCGCTCCATCCGCTGTTCCGGGGTGGGTCCACGCACCCACACAGGCTCGGAGGCCCTCATGACCGAGAACAAGCACACCGACGAGTTCCAACATGGGCACGGGTCGGCCCCGACGCCCACGACTGCGGAGCTCAGCCACGCGGAGCCGTTCGACGTCGCGGCAACGATCCAGGTTCGGGAACCTGGGGAGTTCATCGCCACCATTCCCGCCATCCTCGGCTGCACCCCGGCCAACTCGCTCATCGTCGATGTATCGGACGGGCCGATGCTTCGTGTCGACCTGCCAGGGGTCGCAGGCCACAGCGGGTTCTCCCGTCACGTCACTGACGTTGTCTCCCGCCATGGGCGGAAGGTCTTCCTGGTTGTCGTCGGCCGCCACGATGAGGACGCCACGACCTCCTCACACGACTTGATCGACCGGTTGATCGGCGACCTGGAGGGCGCCGGGGTCGAGACCCGCGGGGCCTGGTTGGTCCCGGCTATCGCCGCGGGCGAGCGGTGGACCTGCAGTGCCGGAGACTGCGACGGCCTCGTTCCTGATCCGGCCGCCACGACCGCGGCCGCGACGAGGGCGTTTCGGGGATTGCCCACCTACAAGTCCATTTCGGAGCTGCGGGCCACGCTCGACCACGACCAGCCGGAGGCCCGTGAACGACGGGCGCGTCGGATCGCCGAACTTCGCGCCGCGGGTGCAAGCCCAGTCGGCGGCTACGAGTCGATCGAGACGACGATCGAGGCGACCTCGACTGGAACCAGCGGCGTCGGCGACCTCGACGATGACACCCTCGCGCGAATCGGGTACGCCCTGACCGACCGCAGCATCCTCGACCGGTGCCTACTCGACCTGGTCAAGGATGAGGACCGCGTCCGGTCCATCAGCCTGTGGACGCGACTGGTGCAGGCGATGTCCGACGGACCCGAACGGTCAGGTCCAGCGCTCCTGCTCGCGGTCGCGCAGTATCTCTCCGGCGACGGCCTGCAGGCCAACCTCGCTCTGAAGATCGCTGCCGCCGCCGATCCGACCATCTACCTGACCCGCCTTCTCCAGACAGCGTTCGAGTATGGGATCACACCTCGGGAACTGCATACGGTTCTCGCTGGTGTCGCCGGGTAGGGGCCGTTCTCGTGGCGGCGGGCAAGTTCGGAAGCCCGGCCGCCACGAGCCGCGCTCCTGTTCAGACGGGCCTTACTTGATCAGACGTCGTCGTAGCGGCGGCGTTGGGTGCCCGAGGCAGGAGCACCCGGTGGAACGCGCCAGGTGGCCGAGGTCAGCCTCGGGTGCCGTCGGCGGGTTGCCGCGTGGTCGCCGGCGATCCGGGCCAGCTCAGGGCGTCGCGGGCTTGGGCGATGAGGTCGTCGAGTTCGCGCAGTGTGGCGACCCCGGTGCCCGCGCGCGCTCGCCGGGCGTCGGCCAGGGTGTCGGCGACGACCTGCCGCGCGGTGCGTCGACGACGGTCCTCTCGAGGACGCTGGCGTGAGGTGCGCGCTCGCCCGCCCGCGGTGAACGTCACCGGGACCACCCGCCGGTGCACGACGGGCCGGTTGCGCTGCACCACGAACAGCTCGCCGCTGCGGGGTGTGGGCCGGGAATCCAGGCTGACCACCGTCGGGTCCGTCGTGGTGGCCGCGACCCGGAGAAACCCTTCGACCGTGCCCTCGTCGACGTCGAAGTCGTGGTGAGGCAACAGAACCACGGGACCCGAACTGAGCACGTCCAGGCCGTCGGCGCGCTGGAGAAGGTCGCGCAACTGGTGGTGACGCACGGCCATCTGCCGGGTCGCCGCCCGGTTGTGGCACCAGATCAACCAGACAAAGATCGCCACGGGGACCGCCATCACGCCGCTGAGCACCAACATCGGTACCAGCATCCCGTCGGGTTCGGCGACGACCAGCAGCAGTCCCGGCGGGATCGCCACCATCACCAGCGCCCAGACGACGAACAGCCCGGTCTCCCGGGCACGTGGTGACAGCACGACAACACCGGCCACAGCCACCTCCGAACAGCGGGAACGCGTGTCGAACACGTCGAACTCGATCACGACTGTGTTACCCCGGCCGCGGAGAGCCGGGCACTCCCTGCCGGGATTGTCGGCCGGTCGTTCTATGCTGGCTCGCGTCGCATCCGGAACTCGGCGTGCGGCCACTCCCGCCTAGCGGCGGGATAGCACGGACCGGCGCGTTCGGTTCGTGAGGATCCCAACTCGGTCGACGCCGCCCCCTGGGCAGTCGCGCCACTAGCCTCTCGCCTGCCACCCGGCCGGTCAGCGGACTCAGCGGAGCGCCCCAGGTCGGTGCAAGTGAACACGTCCAGGCACGGCCACGCCGTCGGCTGCTGGCCTGTTCGGGTTCGCCCACGCCCAGCGCACACATCCGAGTGAAGGAGCGACGCACGTGCCAGATCCCGTCCACTTTGTGGTGGTGACCCCCGGCGGGAAGCTCACCGTCCTGAACAGCGCGTTCCTCTACGCCCGGGAGGAGATCGGTCTCAAGGGGCAGGTCACCCAGGTACTGACCGCGTCCGGTCACTTCGGTGACCGGCTGATCGTGACCGCGCCCAGCCCGGACGGTGTGTTCACCGTCGTGTACCTGGACGACCCCACCGCCCCGGACAACCCGTTGGCGACCGCCATGGCCGTGCGACTGCGCGCCCCGGAGGACACCACGATCAAAGGGAACGCGGTCTTCCTCTCCGACAGCGACGTGGCCCCGCTCAACGACACCGAGGTCGCCCTGCTGAGGATGCTGCACTCGGCGATCGCCGACACGCTCTGATCACGCGCTCTGGTGCCGACGGCGCCAAGCACTGAGTGAGTATCCCGCCCCTGGCGCGTAACCCTTCACCCTTTCGGCCACTGTCCGTCATCGCGCAGATGCGTATCGTGCTGGAGTGCGTGACCGACCGCCTGACCGAGGAGGAGAGCGTGACCGCCGTCGTGGACACCCGCCGGGGGCGGGACCTTCTGGACCCGGACCTGTTCGAGGTGCTCGTAGCACGGGTCTGTACTGAGCACCACGACATGGATCGCGCGGTGGCCATGCGCGTCGTGGACCAGGCCGCCGCGTTCATCGCCACGGCGGCCGCCGACCCCGGGCGGCGACTCACACCGAGCCCGTTGATCGACCTCGCATGGCATGAATTCCTGTTGCGTACCAAGGATTATCGCGCGTTCTGTGCCAGCGTCGGCGCGTTCGTGGACCACGTGCCCGACGACCCGGCCGAGAGCACCAGCGGCGGAACCGGGCCGTCCGGGGCGGTGGCCCGTACGATCGAGGCGATCACGGCCGCCGGGTACACAGTGGACCCGGAGCTGTGGTCGCTTACCGCCCGATGCACATCCTGCCACGAGGAAGGCGGATGCAGCTCGGGCGGCGAGGACGGCACCGAGAACACCGAGACCCGCAAGAAGGGCCCGTAGGGAGTCGCGATGAAGTGGACCGATGCCCCGGACGCGGTCCTCGACGCCGTGAACACACACCTCGGGCCGGTCAGCGCGGCCGACGACATCACCGCGGGCAGCCGCGCAGACCTCACCACGGTAGTCACCACCCCAGCGGGGCGTGTGTTCGTCAAGGCCGTGCGCGGCATCGACTTCCGGATGCGCCTGCTGCGCAACGAAACCCTCATCGGCGCGGCCACGCTCCCCGACCTGGTACCCGCAGTCCTGGCCCACGTCGACCTCGACGACGAGGACGGCACGCCGTGGCTGGTGGTCATGACCGAGCACGTCGACGGCCGACCGGCCAGCCTCGCCCCCGGCTCACCCGACCTGGACATCGTGGCTGGCGTCCTCCAGGACTTGGCCGCGGTTGAGGCACCGCCCGGCGTCTGGTCGCTGGCGCGGCGCTGGGCGGCCACGGACTGGTGGCAGCGCTGCGCCGAGCACTCGCCCGGCGTGGTCGCAGGCTGGGACCTGGACGAGATGACCCGGCTGAGTGCGCCGGTCCCCGCGCTGGCCGACGGTGACCGGCTCGTGCACAGCGACCTGCACCCCGACCAGATCCTCATCACCGCAGCCGGGCCGCGCGTCATCGACTGGGGCTACGTCTCCGCCGGAGCCGGGTGGGTGGACACCGCCCTGATCACGCTGAGGCTGATCATCGCTGGACACGACCCGGCCGCGGCTGAAGCGTGGGCGCGCGGCCTGCCCACCGGCCGCGACGCCGACCCGGCGACGCTGGACGCCTTCGCCGCGTACCTCGGCGGCTGGTGGACCCACCTGGCCGCTACCCGTCCCGGCGTCGCAGCTCAATCCGCACGGAACTGGGCCGAGTGGCGCCACTGCCAGCGCACCACGGTCGCCGCAGGTTGACGTGGTTGACCTCGGTCTGAGCCCCTCCGCGCCCACCAGCCATAGCACCACGGTCCCTGCTACACCGGCCAGGACAGCTGCCAAGGCAACCAGGGCGACTTTCACAGCGGACAACGGGCGTATAGGGCGTATAGGGCGTACAGGCGGGTTCGACGCCTCAGGGTGTTGGCTCATTTGGTTGTGACGGGCCTTCCACTGTTCGGTGAGTCGACAGGTTCGTGGGGGCAGGGGTTTCGGGCCGTTCGTGGCGACGGCGGACCGGCCGGGTCCGGTGGAGCGGGCGGCGCACTGCGGATTGCTGATCTATGATGTCGGCCCACTGCGGTGGCGGGAACATGTCCCCTCATTGTCGCGAACGGTTTCGGCCTGCCCGCGATCACGTCGTGGTGATCAGCCAGGGTGCTCGTGCTGTGTCACGATCCGCGCGTGCTGATCACTCCGAACCCCGGCCGTACCCTTCCCGACGCCCTTGAGGTGCTGCGGCAGCTGCGCGATGGCGTATACAACCTGCACTCCGGTGGCGGCGTGGGCCCTGGCTCGTCTGCGGGGAAGATGTGGGCCTACCTTGAATGGATCCGCAAGGCCGAACGTCAGCTGGCCAACGTGATCTTCCGAGAGGATGCGGCGGCGCTTCTCGACTGGAAGGGCTACGAGGCGCTGATGGCCATGGCGCCCGCGTGGGCAGCAGCTGTGGGCGGGAACGCCCAGGAACGCATCCTGCATGACGTGGTCGGCGACGAGATCACCGAGCGCCACGATACTTTCGGTGCCGCGTGCGCGGCAGTCGAGGTACTGATCAGCCAGTGGTCGGACGGCATGCCGATAGCGGTGCTCGACACCAGCGTGTACCTCGCGTATCAGGACAAGCTGGAGGCCATCGACTGGGTGGCCGCGATGGGCGCCAAGTTGCCGCGGCTGCGGCTCGTCGTGCCGATGATCGTGGTCGACGAACTCGACGGTACCAAGCACAGCGACGTGCGCTGGCGCGCTGCGTACTCGCTGGCGACGATCGACCGGGTGATCCGGTCAGGCGGCGTGCTCAGCGAGACTCCCAGGGTCGAGATAGTGCTGTTCAACGACCCCGTCGGGCACACGCGCATGGCGATCGCCGACCAGGAGATCATTGATCGGGCGGCTGCGGTGCAGGCCATCGCGGGAACGCCGGTCACCCTTCTCACCTGCGACACCGGGATGGCGTTGCGCGCGCTCGATGCGGACCTGGGTCACATGTTGCTGCCTCGGGAGGATCAGCCGAAGCGGCGGACGTGACCAGACGTGGGCGCAGGCACGGACTGGTTACGCGGCGGCGGGTTGGGTGGTCTGCAGGGCGGCGATGCCGCGCATGTGCCGCTGGTAGTCGCGGCGGGCGACGTCGACGGCGGCCTGCGCATCGGCTCGGGCGGCCAACGCCGAGGCTGAGGCCTGCAGGGCGGCGAGTCGGTAGTCGACGGCTTGTTCGGCGGGGCCGCGGCCGGTGTCGAGGGCGGCCTGGTGCTCGTCGCGGCGGGCGATCGTCTCGGCGTGGCCGGTGGTCGCGGTGGTCAGGGCGGTGTCGGCGGCGGTGATCGCGGCGTCGAGCCGGCGGTCGCTGAGTTCGGCGTGGGGGACGTCGGCGGTCGTATGGAGCTCGCCGCTGGCTGGCGAGCTGCCTGGTCGCCCCGTGGCGCGGGCGACCAGGTCGCCTTGTGCGAGGGAGATGACCGCGGGGTGGGCCAGGGCGGCGGCGGTGAGAATCTCCACCTCGCCGAGGCTCGCGCCGAACGGCAACGCGTCCGCCACCGCCGCCGCGGCGTCGTGCGTGCTGAAACGGCTGCCGTGGGCGGTGAGTCCGTGCTCCGGATCGACCAGGCGCTCGACGAGCTCGTCGACGCCGATGCCAAACCGGACGGTGATCGCCGCATCCACCGCAGGCGCCGCGATGGTGAGTCCGGCGCGGAAGTCCGTCAGCGCCCGGTCGATCCACACGGTCGGGTCGACGCCCAGGCAGAGGACCGCGTCGGCTCGCCAGAGCACCCGCCGGGTGGCGTTGGCGGCCAGGGTGACGTCGGCCTTGCCCGAGCGGGAGGCGCGGGTCAGCACCCGGGCCTGCGCCGCCGACCGTCGACGCGTTGGTCAACCCGAGCGGCGCGGTGGGTCATCACCCACCCCAACATGCCGCTGGATTCCTCCAGCGGGCCGAGCGGCCGTCGCCGCTGTTGACGTAGGAGGTGCGGTCCACCACCCAGCTGAATGTGGCGTTGTCGGCATTAGTTGGCGAGCGGGTGGGGTTCGTTGGTCATGGTGGCGAGTGCGGTGGCGACGTCGTTGAGGGTGGCTTTGACGTAGGTCATGGTGGCGTTTGCGTGGTCGGTTGCGTCGTTGTGGCCTGCGTAGGCGTGGGCGACGGCGTAGCCGAAGTTGCGTTCGACCCAGGTGAGGGTGGTGTGGCGGAGCCAGTGGGTGGAGACGTTCAACGTGGTGACCCAGGGGAGGTAGCGGCCGATGCGGTTCCAGAGGTGGTCGTAGCGGCGGGAGGTGATGGGGGCGCCGTTTCGGTAGCGCAGGAGTTTGGATTGTGGGTCGGTGGCGCCGCGTTGTTGGGCGTGGTCGATCAGGTGGGCCATGAGGCTGGGGGAGACGGGTTGCCAGCGGGCGGTTTCGGCTTTCTCGCGTAGGTAGATGGTGCATTGGGCGGGGTTGAGGTCGCGTGGTCGTAGGTCGAGTGCGCCGCCTCGTCGGCAGGCGGTCTCGGTGTGGAGGCGGACGAGGAGGGCGTCGAGTTCGGGTTCGTCGCCGGTGGTGGCGGCGTAGTGGTTGATCTCGGCGAGTTGGTGGTTGGACAGTGCGCCGCGGGTGGAGGGGAGTCGGCGGGGTTTGTCGGCGCGGCGTGCGGGGTTCTCGGCTTCGGTGATGAGGCCGTCGTTCTCGGCGTGTTTGTAGAGGCATCGCAGGGCGGCGATGAAGTTCTCGGCGGTGTTACGGCCGCCGCGGGAGTTGCGGCGGATGATGGCGTTGGCCTGGATTTCTTCGCGGAGTTGTGCGATCTCGCTTGGGGTGGGTTCGAGCAGGGTGCGGGATCCCCATTTGGCCGCGATTCGTTTCCAGTAGGTCATGTAGCTGCGCGCGGTGTTTTCCTTCATGGCGGCTTCGACGACTGGGATGTAGGCGTCGAATGTCGGCACCGGTTTGCGGTCTTCGGGTTCGTTCATGAGGTCGGAGGGGTCTACGCCCATGCGCTGCAGCAGCATCCGCGCTGCGGCGAGAACCTCGGGTTCGTTGGTCATCGGGACTCACGCCCTTGGGAGAGGGTGGCGTGGTAGGCGGTGATCATCGTGTCGAGCGCGGCCAGTGGGTGCACGACCAGGACGTCGTAGTTGGGGTCGGCGACGAGGAGGACTTGATCTCCGGCGGCGATGCCCACGCGGTGGCGCACGACGGCCGGGAGCATGACGTAGGGCTTGGTGCCCATGCCGAACGCCCCTGTCGGCTCGCGATGTATCACGACCGAGGCGTCGACCACAGAGATATGCAGGCGGTCCCCGTGGGTCCAACCCAGCGCAGTGACGGTAGGCCCGTTGGACACCCAGCCCTTGGAATCGACCCGCGCCATGCCGTAGCGGAGAGATCCGGCGCGGGGAAGGGGCGGCAACTCGGCCAGCGGCAGTGGAGCGCTCGGGGTAACAGGCCCTCGTCCGGCCACGGTGGTGGTCACTCGGGGAGGGATGAGCGCGGCGATTCGGCGGTCACTCATGGTCGACACCCCCGCCAACGCCGAGCAGGGGGGCGGGTCGACCAAAGGGTCGAAAAGCGATCCTACGAGCTCGCTGCGTGATCACAAACGAGCCATCTGTGTGCGGGAGAATTCCCACGTTCTGGTGTCCGAGGGGGGACTTGAACCCCCACGCCCGTTAAGGGCACTAGCACCTCAAGCTAGCGCGTCTGCCATTCCGCCACCCGGACTTGCGGTCTCCCGCTGGTGTGCGCACAGAGTATCGGATGGGGTGCAGTGGTCCCAAATCGGGGGCGCCCATCCTCACGGGGAGTGGTAGGAAAGCGGTGTGACCGTGGAGCAGAGGGACACCCTGGCGCTAGCTGAGGCCGAGTCGGTGCAGTTGACCAGTGACTTGATCAGGATCGACACCACGAACACCGGAGATCCGGCGACCGTGGTGGGGGAGCGGGTGGCGGCTGAGTTTGTGGCTGAGAAGTTGGCTGAGGTGGGGTTCGAGACCACTTACGTCGAGTCTGGGGCCAAGGGGCGGGGGAACGTTTTCGCGCGGTTGGAGGGTGCGGACCCGAGTCGGGGGGCGTTGTTGGTGCACGGGCACCTCGACGCGGTGCCCGCTGATCCCTCGGAGTGGTCGGTTCATCCGTTCTCCGGGGCGGTGCAGGACGGCTACGTGTGGGGGCGGGGGGCCGTCGACATGAAGGACATGGTGGCGATGACGCTCGCCACGGCTCGGCGGATGAAGCGGGACAACATCGTGCCGCCGCGGGACATCATTTTCGCCTTCCTTGCCGATGAGGAGGCCGCGGGGGACTACGGGTCGCAGTGGTTGGTGCGGAATCGGCCGGAGTTGTTCGAGGGGGCGACGGAGGCGATCTCCGAGGTCGGGGGCTTCTCAGTCACCGTCAAGGACGATGTGCGGGCCTATCTGATCGAGACCGCGGAGAAGGGGATCGCCTGGTTGAAGTTGCGGGTTCGGGGGCGGGCCGGGCATGGGTCGATGGTTCATGAGGACAACGCGGTCACGAAGCTGACTCAGGCCGTGGCCCGGTTGGGCACGCACAAGTTCCCGCTCGTTCTGACCGACTCCGTGAGGGAGTTCCTCGCCGCGATCACCGAGATGACCGGGATGGAGTTCGACGAGGCCGACCTTGACGGGGCCGTGGCCAAGCTGGGCGCGGTGGCGCGGGTCGTGGGTGCGACGATTCGGGACACCGCGAACCCGACGATGCTGACTGCCGGTTACAAGGCCAACGTCATCCCCTCGGTGGCCGAGGCCGTCGTGGACTGCCGGGTGCTGCCGGGCAGGCAGGAGGCCTTCGAGCGCGAGCTCGACGAGATCCTCGGGCCCGACGTCGAGCGCGAGTGGATCGCCAGTCTTCCGCCGGTCGAGACGACGTTCGACGGTGCGCTGGTCGAGGCGATGAGCGCGTCGATCGTGGCCGAGGATCCTGGTGCCCGCGCGATCCCCTACATGCTGTCGGGTGGCACGGATGCCAAGGCGTTCCACACGTTGGGGATCCGCTGCTTCGGTTTCGCCCCGTTGAAGTTGCCCGCCGACCTCGACTTCTCCGCTCTCTTCCACGGCGTTGACGAGCGGGTTCCGGTCGACGCGTTGCAGTTCGGGACGCGGGTGTTGGATCGGTTCCTGCGAAGCTGCTGAGGACATGCCAGGATTCGCCCGTGCCCACAACCGAGCGATTCGCCCTGTCCGACGGGGCGAAGCTCGCGTTGTCGCGCGCGGGCGATCCTGGCGCGGCTGTGACCGTTGTCCTCGCGCACAGCTACGCGCAGGACCAGAGGGTCTGGCACAAGATCATCGACACCCTGCCCGACGCCGGGGATTGGCCGGTGCAGGTGGTGGCCTACGACCATCGCGGGCATGGCCAGTCCAGCGCCGCTGACGAGCAGACCGCGACCGTCGAGCGCCTCGGTGACGACCTGGCCGAGGTGATCGACGGGGCGGTCCCGCGGGGTCGGGTCGTGTTGGTGGGGCACGGCATGGGCGGGTTGACGCTGATGGCGCTGACCGCCCGCCACCCGGCGCTGTTCACCGAGCGGGTGGCGGGGTTGGCGTTCCTGTCGACGGCGGCGGGCTCGGCCATGGAGGCCGCGCTGCCCAGTTCGGTCGGCAAGCTGGTCCAAGACCTGCGGGCCATCCTCGGCGCGAAGATCATCGACCGGGTGAGTCAGCGCATCGACAAGGCCAAGACCATCGGGTTGCGTTGGCTGCTGCTGGGCGAGGACCCCGATCCCGACGATGTCCGGCTGGTCGCGGAGATGGTGGCCGCGCACTGGCCGGACACCGTCGCGCTGTTCAAACCCGCCCTCGACCGCTATGACCGCGAGGCCGCGCTGACCGTCGCCTCGGATACGCCGGTGGTGGCGATGGTCGGTGACCGGGACCGCTTGGTTCCCGAATCGCACGCCGAGGCGCTGGCCGGCGCGGTGCAGGACGGCACCTCGGTGGTCCTGCCCGGCCTGGGCCACATGCTCCCGCTCGAAGGCGTGGCCCAGGTGCTGCCCCGGCTGGTGGGCTTGGTGCACGCGGCGTCGCGGCGGTGAACCGTTCTGTCACAGCTCGCGTACCGGATCGTGGAGGTGGCTCACATGCCTGAGTTCGTCGACGGACTTCCGCTGCACCCGCTGATCGTCCACCTTGTCGTCATCCTGATCCCGGCGGCCGCCCTGGGCACGATAATGATCGCGTTGTGGCCCGCCGCGCGGGCGCGGTTGGGCTGGATCGTGGTCGGCGCGGCGGCGTTGGCCGCGCTGCTGACGCCGTTCACCGCGAACAGCGGCAAGAAGCTCGCCGCCAGGCTGCCCGAGCAGGAGCTGATCAACACCCACGAGCGGCTCGGCGACCTGATGATCTACTTCACGGTGCCGGTGTTCGTGATCGCGCTGGGGCTGATGCTGGTGCACCGCGCGGCCAACAGCGCGCAGCCGCCGTCGTGGACCAAGGCGGCACTCATCGTCGTCGCGATACTGTCGGTCGGCGCCGGGGTGGCCGCGACCGTGCACGTCTACCGCGTCGGCGAGGCCGGGGCGCGGGCGGTGTGGGACGGGTTCGACAAGCTGCCCGTCAGGTGATCAGGCCGGGCAGCGGGCTCGCCCGCCGCTTGCGCCGCAGCCAGATCTTGCGGGTGCCGTCGGAGTAGAGCCGCACGTTGGACAGCTCCCACCCGGCGAACTCCGCGTGGATGGACAGTTGCGTGGCCGCTGTCAGCCGCGACACCCCGGGGGGCAGCCGCAGCGGCCGGTACTCCCAGTCGCCGTCGATCACCCCGTCTGTCATGGTTCGATCACCTGGACACCTCCTCCGTTGGCGGACGCCACCACCACGCGCCCGCTGGCCGGGTCGACGGCCACCGCGTTGGGCTGGCCGACGGTCGGGAACCGGTACCGCTGCTCAGGTTGCTCGGCCGCGACGTGGAAGCCGACGACCTCGTTCGTCTCGGTCAGGGTGACCCACGCCAGGTCGCGGCGCGGGTCGTAGGCGATCGCGAACGGGCCGCCCGCGACCGGGAAGCGCTGGCGCATCAGCAGCGGGTCCAGCGAGAACGCCAGCAGCGCGCCACCGCGGGTGTCGGTCACCAAGATCCGGCCGAACCGGTCGACGACGCCGTTGGTCGCGCCCTGGCCCGCGCGCAGGCCCTCGCCGATGGTGCCTTTGGCGACGTCCATCTCGAACACCGCGTTGCGCAGCCGGTCGAGCACGGCGGCGCGCTCGCCGACGGTGTAGACCTGATCGGCGCTGAGCAGGCCGCCGCTGATGGACCGGTGGGTCCCGTTGCCCGCGAGCACCGCCACCGACTTGGTCTCGCGAACCGCCACCAGCGTGCTGTCGCCGTAGCCCGCCGCGCCCGCGGCGGCGCCGTCGAGGGTCGTCACACGCACGTCGGGCAGGGTGACCTGGACGACGCCCTTGCTGGTCGCGGCGAGCAGCGGGCCGCCTTCCTTGGCCAGCGTCAGTGTCTCGGCCATGGCGGGCAGTTCGACCGCGCGCGGCGCCCTGTCGAGCGCATCGATGTCGTAAAGCCGCAGGCCAGGGGCTGATTCGACGGCGACGGCGAGCGTGCGGGTGCGGCCGTCGACGACCGCGGCGGTGACCCCGGACAGCGGCATGACCGTGCCCGCGGGCGTCGCGGTGGGGGCGGGGGAGCGGGCGGCGGTGGCGGCGACCGGGTTGGCGGAGACCATCAGCTCGTCCTGCGGCTGCGCGTCGGACGAGCAGCCCGCGGCGAGCGCGGTGATGGCGACGGCGGCGGCAAAGCGTCGCAACAAGCTTCCTCCGGGCAACCTCGGTGAACAGTCTTGCCTCCAGCATCCCGCACGTCGGCCCGGGAAGCCACGTCCCGCGCCGACACGTGTCTCACACATGGACACCGAGTGGACACCGATCTGTAACAAATCGGGGTTGGGCGTCGACGGAGTGGACACGGAGGTGACCATGGCGATCGACCCGGCCCACCTGCCCATCCTCGGCGATCCCCGTCCGACGCCCGCGCCCACCCCGGTGCGCGTGGCCTGCGGACTGTTCGTCACCCAGGTCGCGCTGTCGGTGCTGCACCTGACCGTCAGCTGGGCGAACACCGGTGTCGATCTGTCCCTCTACTTCGTTCCGCTCGCCCTCACCCTGTGGTTCGCGGTGTGCGTGACCGATGGCCGCGACTGGGCGCGCACCGGGGCCGTCGTCGTGTCGGGTCTGTCCGCGCTGCTGTCGGTGGGGCTGATCAGCGGCCCGTTCGACGTCGTCGTGGTCCTGCCGATGCTGACCGCGGTCGGGTTCGGCGCCCACCTGGTCTATCGGGCGGACGTGCGCGAGTTCTTCGAGCAGGCGGACGAGCGGGTCTGATCACTCGCCGATGGTCAGGATGCCCTCGGGCAGCTGTGGCATGTCGACGCCGAGCCAGATCGTGCGCCAGTCGGGCACCTCGAAGAACCGGCGCAACTCGGCGAAGCCGCTGAGCCAGCCCATCCACGAGCCGTAGGGCGGGTGTTCGGGGTCGAAGCCGGTCTGGGTGAAGGTGAGCCGGGTCTTGCCCTCGGTGCCTTCCAGCTCCCAGGTGGCTACCTCGGTGCCCGGCCAGGCCAATGCCAGCGAGCGGCCTTCGTCGAAGTCGACGATCTTCGCGGCTTCCGCGTCGTTGTCGAATCCGCCCATGGCGAATCGGCCCCCGACGTATGGCTCGATCTCGATCCTCGCACCGAACCAGCGGGAGAAGGTGGGCGGGTCGACGAGCGCGTGGAAGACACGCGCGGGCTCGGCGTCGATGGTGAACACGGCGCGCATCTCCGGGTCGGTGAAGTCGCACAGGGCGGTGAGGTCGCGGTCGTCGAGGTGATCGACCAGGTTGGCCACCGCCATCGCCCAGAACGTCTGCAGCGCCGACCGCGCGTCCTGTTCGAGCTTCATCTCGTCCCAGGTCGGCATGTCCGACTGGGTGAGTGTGAGGACGGTGGTGTCGGCGGTCTCGGCTTCGAGCGCGATGTCGACGGTGGTCTCGACGTCGTCGAGTGTCCAGGTGAAGCGCAGGCTGGTGTCGTCGACGTGCAGCAGGCGCTGGGCGGGGCGGTCGCCGCCGGGGGTGTGGCGGCCCCAGAAGGTGTAGGTGTCGGGCAGGGATACCTCGGCGTGCTCGGCGAACCAGGCGGTCAGCTCGTCGGCGTCGGTCAGGGCGCGGTGGACACGGTCGACCGGGGCTGGGACCCGCACGCGCAGCGTCATGTCAGTCATCGGGTTCTCCTTTCGGGTAGCAGGCGACGGCCAGGTTGAACGCGTCGCCCTCGGTGCCGCCGTAGCGGGCGAACAGGTCTTGCAGCGTGGTGCGCAGGTCGTCGAGGAACTCCTGGCGGCGTTCCGGCTCGACCCGGATGGACCCGGAGACACCCACGGAGGGCAGGTCCGGGGCCGTGCGGTCGAGCGCGGCGATATCGGCCTGGACTTCCTCCATGAGGTCGAGCAGGTAGCCCAGGCCGCGTTCGCCCCGGCTCGCGCCGACCCGGCCGACCAGCCGGGGCGAGAGCCAGTAGGAGCGGGCCGTGGCCTGGTAGACGCCTTCGTGGATGCCGCGCACCTTGCGCTCGGCGATGAGGGTGACCAGACCGGCGTCGACCAGGCGTTTCACGTGGTAGTAGACGCGTTGCGGTGTCTGGTCGAGCCGCGCGGCGACCTCGGTGCACGAGCGGGGTTCGGCCAGCTGCCGCAGGATCTCGACGCGCTGCGGTTTGAGCAGGGTCTCGGCCTGCTCGATCTGATCGAGGTACAGGACTTCTCTCATGGCAAAATCAGTCTTGACGTAAAAATCTGTTTTGTCAATGAGGCGTGTTGAATCCGCGGATGGACGGGGTTAGGCCAAACGGGCGCGGAGTTTGCCGAGGGCGCACACCGCTCGCCACACGATGACGCCGACCGCGACGGTGATCGCCACGACCACCCAGAGCGGCAGCAGCGGGCGCAGCTGCATGAACACGATGTAGTGCGTCAAATAGATGTAGAGGGACGCGCCCGCGACCAGCCCCGCGACCCGGACCACGGCCCCTGGGACGCGGACCGTCGGGACGAACAGCACCAGGAGCACGCCCGCGATGACGATGGCGTCGCGGACCGGGTCGTCGAACCATCCGGGGATCAGCACCAGCGCCATGGCCGCGGCGGCGGCGCGCTGGGGGAGCGTGGTCGCGCGCTGCACCAGCCAGCCGAGGACGAACAGCCACAGGACGCCGTGGATGCTCATGTCGCGGGCCGAGTACCCGGACGACATGGGCACGTGCACCGCTGACATCCGCGCGATGAGGGTGATCGCGAGGACACCGGCGGCCAGCGCGAACCCGTGCTCCACCGCGGCGCGGCGTACCCCGGGGATCAGGAACAGCAGAGCCAGCGCGGCCAGGATCTGCACGAGGACTTCGACGTACCAGTACGAGATGGTGCCGTGTTGGATGAAGTTGTTGACCAGCAAGGCGTTCGTCACGGCCACGTTGTCCGACACCGCCGCGCGCCAGGTGAGGAAGATCGCCGACGGGACCGCGATCCGCGCCGCCGCCTTCGCGATCCGGCTCGCCATTCGCTCAGGGGCCACCGGGGCGAGGGCGAACCGGGCGAAGCTCCAGCCCGCGATCACGAGCAGCAGGTGGGCGCCGCCCCAGACCTGGGTGAGGCCGACGTGGGTGGACACGATCAGGGTGATGGCCAGGGCCCGCAGGAGGATGTTGGTCTCCAGCGAGCGCAGCCTGCCGCGCTTGGGGCCTGCCCGTTCGAGCTCGGCGACTGGAATGGTGTGCCAGGCGGCGGGGACTTCGCCGAGGAGTCGTTCGAGGTCGATGGACGCGCGTACGTAGGTGAGCGAGTCGCCGCCGAGGCTGACGAAGGTCGCGTCGTCGGGGATGTCGCCGACGTTGAGCGCGCGCTGGAAGATCTGCCGAACAGACCCGGCCGAGGACCCGCGCGAGAACAGGGAACCTGACGACGACGCGGACCCGCGCGGGGACACCGAAGTTGGCGACGACGCGGACCCGTCCACGATCCGTGTCTCGGAACGCCCGCCCTGACCCGGAAACCCGAACCGCCGCGGAACCCGCGCCCCGAACCTCAGCGCACGCAGCCCCCACCCATCCCCGGGGGGACGGCCCTTGGCCAGTCTATCCGGCCCGGCCGACGGATGATCTTGGTTTGGGGGTGCCTGTGGACAACTCTGGATACCCGCGTAGTCGACTTTGCCGGTGGCCAGGCGGGGGAACTCGGCGTACTCGCGGACCCGGACGTGGTCGACGGGCAGGCCGACGCGGGTGGCGACCAGCGTGGCCGCCGCGTGGGTGTCCTGGCCGTTGACCATGGCAAGGGTGATCGCGGTGTCGTCGCCCGCGGCGGCGGCGGTGAAGCCCGCGCGGGTCAGGTGGCGCTCGATCTCGTCGAGGTCGACGCGCAGGCCGAACAGTTTCACGAAGCGGCTCTTGCGGCCGATGACCTCGTAGAGGCCGTCCGCCGCCCGGCGGGCCAGGTCGCCGGTGGGCAGGTCGCCCAGGGTGGCGCCCAAAGCCAAGTCCGCGGGCCCGCGGGCGTAGCCGAGCATGACGTTGGGGCCGCGGTAGACGAGTTCGCCGTCCGGGTGGATCTCGAAGGAGCCGCCGGGGATGGGGATGCCGACGGCCTCCGGGCGGGTGACGGCCAACTCGGCGGGCAGGTAGGCCATGCGGGCGGTGGCCTCGGTCTGGCCGTACATCACGAAGAACCGCCACCCGCCCGCCGACGCCAGCCCGGCGTAGCGGCGGACCTGGGTCGGAGCGAGCCGCCCGCCCGCCTGGGTGACATAACGCAGGGCAGGCAGGTCCCGGTCGGCGAAGCCCGCGCGGTCGAGCAGGTCGAACGTGTACGGCACCCCGTGCAGGCTGGTCCCGCCGTGGCCCTGGAACATCGACCAGAATTCCGGGTCGACCACCGACAGGTCGCTGAGCAGCACCGCCGCGCCGCGGGAAAGGTTGCTGTTGAGGACCGACAGGCCGTAGCAGTAGTGCAGCGGCAGGGTCAGCGCCGCGCGGTCGGTGTCGCGGATGTCGAGGTACTCGGCGATCGAGGTGGCGTTGGACTGCAGGTTCGACGCCGAGAGGCGCACCAGCTTCGGCGAACCCGTGCTCCCCGACGTCGACAGCAGCAACGCCAGGTCCGAGTGCAACTCGTGGGCGGTGCCCGCCCGCCGCTCCCGAAGCTCGCCGCCGAGTTGGACGACGTCAGGGTCGTATGCGTCGACCAGAGTGTCGAGCTGCTTCCCGTCGGGGGAGGTCAGCAAGACGGGATGGCCGCCGCGCAGGGCGGCCAGGTAGGTGACCACGCTGTCGAGGTCGTTGCCCGCCGCGACCAGCACAAGCCGCCGGGTTGATCCCAGCACCTCGCCCACCGACGCCACGCGGGAAGCCAACGCGCGATAGGTCAGCGAGCCGGAGGGGGTGACGACCGCGATCCGGTCACCGAAGTCGGCCAACGAGTGGACGAACGGCACGCCGAGGCGTTCAGGCGCGCTGACTGTCTCCACTGGTCATCCTTGGCTTCGAGCGGTCCCCAGCCAAGTGAGCATAGGCTAACCAACCTTGCAGGTCACCCGTCATCCGGGTCACAGATCATCCGAGCCTGCGCTCCGGATAACCGAGCTCGACATCGCTGACGTCATCGAGCGCCGCACGGATCGCGGGCGGCAGCTCCAGCTCCTCGGCCACCAGCGACCCGAGCAGTTGCGCGGTGTCACGCGCGCCCACGATCGGCGCCACCACCCCCGGCCGGTCGCGCACCCACGCCAGCGCCACGGCCAGCGGCGAGGTGCCCAACCCGTCGGCCGCGGTGACCACCGCCTGCACGATCCGCGACGCCCGGTCCGTCCGGTGGTGGTCGACATACGGCGCGAACGCGGCCGACGCGCCGCGCGAGTCCGCCGGGGTGCTGTTGCGGTACTTGCCCGTCAAAACCCCGCGGCCCAGCGGCGCCCACGGCAAGATGCCCAGGCCGTGATGGTCGGCGGCCGCGACCACCTCACGCTCGATGCCGCGCTCCAGCAGCGAGTACTCGACCTGGGTGCTGACCAGCGGCGCCGCACCCGCCGTCGCCGACTGGCGGCTCGCTGCGGTGGCGGTCTGCCAGCCGGTGTAGTTCGAGATGCCCGCGTAGCGGACCTTCCCGCTGCGCACCGCGGCGTCCACCGCGCACAGCGTCTCCTCCAGCGGCACCGACGGATCCCACGCGTGCAGCTGCCACAGGTCGACATGGTCGGTGTCAAGCCGGATCAGCGACTGCTCCAGCGCGCTCAGCAGCGCACCCCGCGACGCGCCGCCGCCGAACGGCCCATCGGTGCGGCGGGCGACCGCCTTGGTGGCCAACACCACGCTTTCGCGCGGCATCACGTCATCGAGCAAGGTGCCCAGGACACGTTCGGACTCGCCGTCGCAGTAGACGTCGGCGGTGTCGACCAAGGTGCCGCCGACGTCGACGAACGCGGTCAGCTGGCTGGCGGCCTCATCCGGCTCGGTGTCCCCGCCCCAGGTCATCGTCCCTAGCGCCATCCGGGACACCCGCAGCCCACTGCGCCCGACCTGTCGTTGCTCCACTGGCCCGCCTCCCCGGAATTCTTACGGTGGGTCACCGTGGTCATACAACCATGCGTCGTCCTGCTACCCGGGTCGACTGCCATCACGGTCCCCTTAGGTCGCTGTTCGCGGAGTTCCCCTGGCCCAAATGGCTACTGGCAAGTAATGTCGCGGCGTGCGACTTGGACTGAACATGGGTTACTGGGGTGCGGGCAACGACTCGGCGAATCTCGAACTGGCCAAGGAGGCCGACCGGCTCGGCTACTCGGTGGCCTGGGTCGCCGAGGCCTACGGCAGCGACGCGCCGACCGTGCTGGCCTGGGTCGCCGCCCAGACCGAACGCATCGACGTCGGCAGCGCGATCCTGCAGATCCCGGCGCGGCGCCCGACCATGACCGCGATGACCGCGGCCACCCTCGACACTCTCTCCGGCGGCCGGTTCCGCCTTGGCCTGGGCGTGTCCGGGCCACAGGTCTCCGAGGGCTGGTACGGCGTCAAGTTCGACAAGCCGCTGGCCCGCACCCGCGAGTACGTCGACATCGTGCGCATGGCCTTGCGCCGCGAGCGTGTCAGCTATGCGGGCAAGCACTTCCTGCAGCCGATCCCGGACGGCCCCGGCAAGCCGCTCAAGCTCACCGTGCACCCCGTGCGCGAGGAGATCCCGATCTACCTGGCCTCCATCGGCCCGAAGAACCTGGAGCTGACCGGCGAGATCGCCGACGGCTGGCTGGCCATCTTCTTCTCGCCCGAACACGGCAAGGAGTCCCTGGAGATCATCGCCAACGGCCGGGCCAAGGCGGGCAAGACCCTCGAGGGCTTCGACGTCGTGCCGACCACCCCGATCGTCGTCGGCGACGACTGGCAGCAGGCCGCCGAGACCGTGCGCCCCTACGCCGCGCTCTACGTCGGCGGTATGGGCAGCCGCGAGCAGAACTTCTACAACCAGCTCGCCTGCCGCATGGGCTACGAGAAGGAGGCGGCCGAGTGCCAGGACCTCTACCTCGCCAAGGACTACGCGGGCGCCGCGGCCAAGGTGCCGCTGGGCTTCATCGACGACACCACGCTGCTGGGACCCAAGGAGCGCATCGCCGAGAAGATGCAGGCCCTGGCCGCGGCGGGGGTCACCACACTGACCGTTTCACCGATCCTGCAAGATCTGGAGCAAGCCAAGGCGGCGCTGCGCACCGCCGTCGATGCTCTGGATCTCGCGGGAGTCGGTAGTTGACCTGGTTTCAAGCCCTAGTCCTCGGCATCGTCCAAGGTCTGACCGAGTTCCTCCCGATCTCCTCGTCGGCCCACATCCGCATCGTCTCCGAACTCTGGTTCGGCGGCGACGCGGGCGCGTCGTTCACCGCGGTCATCCAGCTCGGCACCGAGGCCGCGGTGATCATCTACTTCGCCAAGGACATCTGGCGGCTGCTCACCGCCTGGTTCCGCGGCCTGTTCCAGCCCGACACGCGTCATGACCCCGACTACAAGCTCGCCTGGTACGTGATCATCGGCTCGATCCCGATCAGCGTGCTCGGCGTGATCTTCAAAGACGAGATCCGCAGCGGCCTGCGCAACCTGTGGATCACCGCGATCGTGCTCATGGTGTTCGCGGTGTTCCTCGCCGTGGCCGACGAGACCGCCAAACTCGAGCGGAACACGCTGACCATGAAGGACAGCGTGCTGATGGGCCTGGCCCAGGCGATGGCGCTGATCCCCGGCGTCTCCCGCTCCGGCGGCACCCTGACCGCGGGCCTGTTCCTGGGCCTCAACCGTGAGTCCGCCGCGCGCTATTCGTTCCTGCTCGCCATCCCCGCGGTCTTCGGCGCGGGCATCTTCTCCATCCCCGACGTCCTCGACCGCAGCGGACCCGGCCTCCAGGCCACCATCCCACAGACGATCGTGGCCACCGCCGTGTCCTTCGTCGTCGGCTACGCGTGCGTGGCCTGGCTGCTGAAGTACGTCTCCAAGCACAGCTACATGGTCTTCGTCTGGTACCGCATCGCCATCGGCGCCGTCCTCTGCGGCCTGCTCGCGACGGGCGTCGTCGACCCCATCTAGGCTCGGGTCGTGGCCACAGTCGTTCTGCTCCGACACGCCCGCTCCACCGCCAACGGCTCCGGCGTCCTCGCCGGCCGCGCCGAGGGGGTGCACCTCGACGACACCGGCCGCACCCAGGCCGACGGCCTCGTCGCGCGCCTGGCCGACGTGCCACTGGCCGCGATCGTGTCCTCCCCGCTGACCCGCTGCGCCGAGACCGTCGCCCCGCTGGCCGCCGCGCGCGGGCTGGTCCCGGTCACCGAGGACGCGGTCGCCGAGGTCGACTACGGGACCTGGACCAACCGCGCGATCAAGGACCTGGTCGGCGAGCCGCTGTGGAAGGTCGTGCAGCAGCACCCGTCGGCCGCGGTGTTCCCCGGCGGCGAAGGGCTCGCCGCCGTGCAGGCCAGGGCGGTCGCCGCGGTCCGCGCGCACGACGCCAAGATCACCGCCGAGCACGGCGACCACGCGGTCTGGCTGCTGTGCAGCCACGGCGACGTGATCAAGGCCATCCTCGCCGACGCGCTGGCCCAGCACCTGGACTCGTTCCAGCGGATCATGGTCGACCCGTCGTCGGTGTCGGTGGTCCGCTACACCGAGACCAGGCCGTTCGTACTGCGGATGAACGACTGTGGCAGTGCGCTTTCGGGTGTCGTCCCACCGGAACCCAACGCTCGACCTGAGGTCGAGGTGGCCGCCGAGGACGCCGTGGTGGGTGGCTCGACCGGGCGTTGAGGGTTGGGGAAGACCCCACCGTGTCACGTAATGCGGAATCGGACGATGTTCCTATCATCTACGTGGGATAGTGCGGCCTTCTGATCCATCGATGAGGAGCTCGAATGACACAGGACTGGGGTCAGGGCCAAGGCCAGGGTGGCTACGGCCAGGACCCGCAGCAGGGTGGTTATCCGCAGGCCCCCGGTTACCCGCAGCAAGGGGGCTACCCCCAGCAGGGCGGCTTCCCGCAGGCGCCGGGCTATCAGCAGCAGCCGGGCGGATACCCGCAGGCCCCCGGGTATCCGCAGGCGGGCGGCCTGCCGATGGCGCCCGCCGAGTACGGCGGCGGCGGGCCGATCCCTCGTCCCGGCACGGCCACCTCGGCCGCGGTGCTGGCCTTCGTCCAGGGCGGCATCACCACGATCACCACGATCCTCGTGCTGGCCGGGGCCGCCAACTCCGCCAACACCGACGCGGGCCGGTCCTGGGCGCTCGGTCTGGCCCAGACCGTCGGAATCATCTTGCTGATCATGGGCGGCGTGCAGCTGATCCAGGGCAAGAGCCGCAACCTGCTGGTCGCGGGCAACGTCCTGGAGATCCTCATCTCGCTGGCGTACGCGGTCCTGTTCGGCCTGATCGAGTCCCAGGGCTTCGATTTCGTCGAAGGCGCCAAGGCCACGCTCATCGTCATCGCGCTGCTGTTCGCGGTGATGCCGGTGATCAGCCTGATCCAGGCGCAGGGCGGCGCCACGACGCAGTTCCTGCAGTCGCGCCGCGCGCGCTGATGACCCAGGGATGGGGGCAGGGCGGCCCGCACGAGGGCTTCCCTGCCTATCAGCAACCTGGCTATCCACAGCAGCCGTACCAGCAGTTCAGCGGGCTGCCCATGGCGCCCGCCGAACCCGGTCAGGTCCGGGTGCCGCGGCCCGGGGTGGTGATGTCGGCGGCTGTCCTGGCGTTCGTCCAGGCCGGTCTGACCGCCATCTCCACACTGGGCGTCGTCGGGATCGCCGTCGACCTGCGCGACGGCGCCTTCCCGGTTGTCGGCGGACTGGCCGCGGCTCAGCTGGTGGGTCTCCTGCTGCTGATCTTCGGTGGCGTGATGGCGCTGCAGGGCAAGGACCGCGTCGCGCTGACGGTGGGCAACGTCCTGCAGCTTGGTCTGTGCCTGACGTACCTGATCTTGATCAACGCGATCCCGAACGTCGACCCGGAGGACCCGGAAGGTGCCCGGGTGGCCGTCACCTTGTTCGCGGTGTTCTTCGCGGTCCTGCCGACGATCAGCCTCGTCCAAACCTGGGTGTCCAGTGTGGGCGGATGGATGGGTGCCCAGCGCGGACGCTACTGAGCCAGCAGCTGGATCTGGGCGACGGTCACCACACCCTCGATCGCCAGCTGGTAGTGCCGATACGGACCCGGTGCCTTCACCTTGAAGGGCCGGGTCTGTTTGCGCCAGGGGAACTTCTCGTCCTCGCGGCGGTCGAGTTCGTGCCAGCGGGAACCGTCGATGGACCCGCGCAGCACCCACGTCGACGGGTCGGGGCCGCGGCTGCCCGAGGTGATCGTGTAGAGGGTGACCTCGGCCAACTCGGTGCGCACCGTGACCGGGGTGTCCACTTCGGACTCCGTGCGGGTGGTGTCGTCGAACAGCGGGCCCGGCTTGCCGCGGGTGAGGTCGCGCAGGGTCGGCCCGGTGCCCAGCGGCGGGGGAGTGGACTTGCCCCAGTCAGACGGGTCGGGCCCCATCTCGAATTCCAAACGCGCGCCCGCCGCGAGCACCGAGTGCGCGATGTAGGTGCGGTCGTATGGCTCGCCGTCGACCCGCAGGCTCTGCACGTAGACGTTGGTCCGACTCTGGTTCGCCGCCGTGACCACGAGGTCGCGGCCGTTCTCCAGGTGCACGACCGCGCGCGGGAACAGCGGCGAGCCGATCGCGTAGAACGGGCTGCCCACGCGCAGCGGGTAGAAGCCCAGGGCGCTGAACAGGAACCAGGCCGACAGCTCGCCGTTGTCCTCGTCGCCCAGATAGCCCTGGCCGATCTCGCTGCCCTGGTAGAGGCGGGCGAGCACGTCGCGGACCTTCTCCTGCGTGCGCGCGGGCACCCCGGCCTCGGTGTACAGGTAGGGGATGTGGTGGGCGGGCTGGTTGCTGTGCCCGAACTGGCCCATCCGCACATCGCGGGCCTCGAGCATCTCGTGGATGGGCCTTCGGTACGAACCGGGCAGCGTCGCGGTCTCCGGCGTGGCGAAGTACTTGTCCAGCTTGGCGGCCAGTTCGTCGCGGCCGCCGTACAGCTCGGCCAGGCCGGGCGCGTCGTGCGAGACGGCGAAAGCGGCGGTCCAGCCGTTGGTCTCGGTGTAGTCGTGCCCCCACACCCTGGGGTCGTAGTCCTTGGGCTGCCACCGCCACCGGCCCGCCGCGTCCTTGCCCTGGAAGAACCCGACGCGCTGGTCGAACAGGTGGGCGTAGTGGCGGGCGCGGTCGAGGAAGTACAGGTGGTTGTCCTCGTCGCCCAGCGCCTCGGCGAGCAGCGCGATGCCGAAGTCGTTGACGCACCCCTCCATCGCCCACGACAGGCCCTCCGTGGTGGCGGTCGGCGTGTAGTGCAGGAAGATCGACTGGTCGAGCCCTTTGCGGCCCACGCTCTCCTCCGGCGAGGTGACCGTGGCGTTGCGCAGGGCCGCGGCGTAGGCGTCCTGGACGTCGAACCCGGGCACGCCCTTGAGGTAGGCGTCGGCGAACGCGACGTCCGAGCTGGTGCCCGTCATCAGGTTCGCGTAGCCGGGGGAGGACCACCGCGACACCCAGCCGCCGTCGCGGTACTGCTGCAGGAACCCGTCGACCAGCTCGCCGCAGCGGGTCGGGGTGAGCAGCGCGTAGGCGGGCCAGCAGGTGCGGTAGGTGTCCCAGAACCCGTTGTTGACGAACACCTTGCCGTCGACCACCGCGGGCGGGCGCACCGGACTGGCGTACCGCGGCCCCGACTCGGTGATCTCATATCCGGAATTCGGATAGAGGTACAGCCGATACAGGCACGAGTACAGGGTCGTCAGCTGGTCGTCGGTCGCGCCATCGACCTCGACCCGGCCCAGCAGATCCGCCCACAGCGCCCGCGCCCGTTCGCTCACCGACTCGACGGTGTCGTCGGCGGCGATCTCCGCCTCCAGGTTCCGCCGCGCCTGCTCGGGGCTGATCAGCGACGTCGCGATCCGCACGGTCACCACGGTGCCGTCCTGGCCGGGCTGGAACCGCAGCAGCGCGGTCCTGGTCAGCGATAGCCCGCGCAAGCGGCGTTGGGCGCCTGCCAACGGCTGGTCGACCGTGGCGTGCACATACATCCGGCCCGCGCCCGCCGACAGTCCACTGCGGACATCGGAGTAGCCGGTGATCGTCCCGTCCCCGCCGACCCGGACCGCGCCCGCGCCCACGTTGTCCAGCACGAGGTTCGCCGCGCCGGGCGGGAAGGTGAACCGCAGCACGGCGGCGTGGTCGGTCGGCGCGATCTCGACCCGGACACCGCTGTCGAAGTCGACGGCGTAGTAGTGGGGCTGGGCGGTCTCGTTGTCGTGGCTGAAGGTCAGCGCGCGGGCCGTGTGGCCGACGCTGGTGCCCTGGGTCGGCATCAGGTGGAAGGTGTGCCGGTCACCCATCCACGGGCTGGGCTGGTGGCTGATCCCGATGGCCTCCAGCGCGGGCCGGTTCGCGGGCGTCGAGCCGCGGTGGAACTCGTAGAACCAGTTCGTCACCGCCGCGTTGGTCACCGGGGTCCAGAAGTTGAACCCGTGCGGCACCGCGGTCGCCGGGAAGGTGTTGCCGCGCGAATACGCCCCGGACGAATGGGTGCCGCGAGTGGTGATCACCCGGTCGACCGGAGCCCGCGCGGGACGCCGGACCGACGCGATCACGACGTCGTCGACCCAGCCCGCGAACTGGGCGGGCCCGTGCGGCGACCGGTAGGCCAGCAGGATCCGCGACACCGACTTGCCCAGCGCGACCTCGCCCAGCCGCACCACCCGGTGATTCCACTGGTCCGGCAGCAGCGCCCGCGACTCGCCCTGCCCCAGCGGGGTCAGCGGAAAGCCGAGCTGGTCGACCGCGCCGAGCTCGCTGAGATAGGTGCCGTCGGTGAAGACCAGGTCGATCGCGGCGTACGTGCTCGGATACCGCAGGTCGCCACCGGTCAACTCCGGATAGATCACGTAGCTGAGCTCGGTGTCCGCCTCGACGGTCAGCTCGGTCCAGAAGATCCGGTTCGTGCGGAACGCCAACCCTGCCGCTGTGTGCTCGCCCTCATAGCGCAGGGCACTCGATCCGGTGAACCCGACACCCGATCGGGCCGACGGCGCGTCGGCGGGCCCGCCACCCACCCGGGTGCGCAGCGAGACGCCATCGGCCAGCGGGATCCCGGCGTCGCCCACCTCGACGGCGTCGGTCCACGTCGGCACCGGATCGTCGGACTCGAACGACGTGCGGAAGCCATCGGCGATCATTGATCAAGGGTAGGCGGCGATTCGACTGGAACGCGCGAGGGTCGAGTTGGCATGATGGGCGGCGGCGGGTGTCGACGAGGAAGCGACGCCCGCCGATTCATGTCCGTGACCGACTCGATCCGGACCGATCCGCGTGTTGTTACCCGCCGGTACCCGCAGGTCGCGTAGCGTCCCGCCCACAAGATTCACGGGGTGGGAGGACTGGGGAGATGACGTCGGGGGCAGGGGTGCCGTTCATTGCCGAGGTCGACTGGGAGGCGTGGCGGCGGCCACTGGTTCCCTGGGTCGGCGGCGGCTGCGTGGCCGTGCTGGTGGTGATAGTGGCCATGATCGCGAGCTGGCTGCCCGCCGCGGCCGGACTACTCGCGCTGGCCGCCGCGCTGGCCATGCCCGCGGCCAAACTCAGCGAATACGTGGCCAGGCGCAGGCGCCGCGAGTCGCCGCTGACCGTCGACGTGATCGGCGTGTGCCTGCCCACCGCCCAGGGACCGGCGTTCCTGCCGTGGGACACCCTGCGCCAGGTCGTCGTCGACGGCCCCACCCTGCGCTTCCGCCTCCGCGCGGGCGTCACCCCGAACACCCCGGGCGTCACCGGCCTGCACCGCCGCGACGCCTGGCCGGTCGCCTCCGGCCCCGGCCTGCCCGTCGACACCCGGCTGTTCACCCGCGACCGCGACGACATCCTCGACGCCGTGCACCAGTTCTCCGGTGGCCGAGTGTGGTCACCCGCAGGCTGAGGTTCACTCGCTTGGAGTGATCACACACCGGCGTCGGGCCACTACAGTTCGCTCCTGCCGGGCGGAGACCTCCCCGCGGCCGACTTGTCCGGGTAGGGGTGCGGCGATGATCGGGGTCCGCAGGCGCGAGCGCTCACCACTGCTCGACCTCGTCCGGCTGAACTCGGTCCAGCGCCGCGGCGCCGGGTCAGCCGACATCGCGGTCGGACTCGTCGCCACCGAGGCGGACATCACCGCGCTCGCGGGCGTCCTCAGCGCCGACCCGCTGTCGATCTGCCCGCTGTGTCCGGTCCTGCCGCGCACGGTGGCCGATGACCTGGTCGCTCCACTGACCGACCTGCTGGACGGACCCGCGCGAGTGATCGTCCTGGGCTCCTCAGGACCCGAGGAACGCGTCCCAAGACTCGACGAGACCGTCGACCGAGCCGCCGAACGCGGCGTCCTGATCATCGCACCCGGAGGGCCCCTCACCGCGCTCACCAGCCACCCGTGGGTGCTGCCGGTGGTGTCCTGCGCGCCGTCCGGGCGGGTCAGCTGGTTCGCCGACCTCGACGAGGACCCCCGCGGCCTGCTGGCACCGGGGGAGAATGTCCCCGGCCCGACCGGTCCGGCCAACGGCAACGGGGTCGCCGCCGCCGTGGTCGCCGCGACCGCCGCCCTGCTGTGGTCGCTGCACCCCGACGCGCCCGGCCACCGGATCCGCGCCGCCCTGTCCATCGGAACGGTCCACCCGCGCCGGTCCGGCCCCCCTCTGCTCGACGCCGAACGCGCCCGCGAGTTCCTCGCCCGCGCCGTAAACCCCCCGGTAATCGCCCGGATGCCTTAGGCAGTGGCGCTAACTTGGCCATTGCGCGAGCGACTCGGCCGTGCTGTGTAATCTCAAGCCTCGGTGGCGATACCCCGCGAAACCGTCCTCAGAGGTGAACGAGTCCTTGGTCGCTGAGCACCCTAAGCAGCCCGCCGCGACCATCGCGGCGCCTGCGGGCGACGGCCGAGCCCTGCCGATCCGGACCATCGCGCTGGGCGCCGTCGGCAGCCTGCTCATCCTGATCACCTCGTTCGGCGCGGGCAGCGTGCTGGTCAGCGACCCGGTGCTGGGCCGGGGCCCGCTCTCGTGGATCCGCTACGGCCACGGCCACATGCTCGCCACGATCGTCCTCTACACCGGCTTCGCGCTGGTGGTGTGGGCGTGGGTGCGCCTGGGCAGGCACGTGCTGGCGGGCCGGGTCGGCACCCGCGCGGTCCTGTGGGCGAGCACCGCCTGGATCGCGCCCCTCGTCTTCGCGCCGCCGCTGTTCACCCGCGACCCGTACTCGTACTTCGCCTACGGCACCCTGCCGCTGCTCGGCTTCGACCCGTACGCGGTCGGCCCGGACGTGCTGAACCTGCCCGACGTCGTGCAGAACGTGCACCCGTTCTGGCAGGCCCAGCCCGCCAACTACGGCCCGCTGTTCATCCTGATCGCCAAGGGCGTGGCCTGGCTCAGCGACGGCTCGCTGATCCTGGGCGTCGTGCTGATGCGCGTGGCGATGCTCGCCGGGATCGCGCTGCTGCTGTGGTCGCTGCCCCGCCTGACCCGTCACCTCGGCGGCGACAAAGCCGTCACCCTGTGGCTGGCGATCGCGGGCCCGATGACCGTCGTGCACCTGGTCGGCGGCCCGCACAACGACCTGCTGATGGTCGGCCTGCTCGCCGCGGGGACCGTGTGCGTGCTGGAACGCCGCCATGTCCTCGGTGTGTTCCTGGTGACCCTGGGCGCCGCGGTGAAGGTCACGGCGGTGATGGCGCTGCCGTTCCTGGTGTGGGTGTGGGCCGCGCACCTGAGTTCGACGTTCTGGCGCAACTTCGTCCGCGCCACCGCGTGCGCGTTCGCCACCTTCGTCGCCACGTTCGCTTTGACGACGGTGATCGCCGACGTCGACCTCGGCTGGCTCAAGGGCCTCCAGGCGCCGGGCAACATCGTCAACTGGCTGTCGCTGCCGACCGCGGTGGGGGAGTTCGTCCATACGCTGGTGGGCATCTTCATCGACGGCAACAAGAGCTGGTTCGTCAACATCGCCCGCGGCATCGGCGGCATCATCTTCTTCGTGATCGCCATCCGCCTGTGGTGGCAGTCCCGCGACGGCGGGCCGGAGGCCGTGCGCCGGATGGCGTTCGCGCTGTTCGCCCTGGCCGTCCTGTCGCCCGCGACGCTGCCGTGGTACCTGACCTGGGGCTTCGTGATCGCCGCCGCGCTGCGCTGGCAGAAGCGCCAACTCGCGATCCTGGTGAGCGCCGCGGTGTTCCTCGTGCTGACGTACTCGCCCGCGGGGGAGGACCTGCTCTACAACTGGCTGTTCATGGCCGGTGCGGTGGCGGTGTCGCTGCTGGCGGGTTTCTCGCTGCTGCGCAACGATCCGCTGGGTCTGTTCAGCGACAGGGAAGAACTGGTTCCCCGGGAGCCCGTCAACGCCTGAGGCTCCGCGCGGTGAGTTGACACCGCCGGATCGTCCCTCGTTCGTCCACTTTCGACAGTCGCACCCCTGATCTCCAGCTGTCAGCCCACTCCCCTTGTATCTAATTATCAACTATCCACTATCAAGATAATGGATGGGCGGTCATTTTCAGCTGGGCAGCTGATCTGGCGAAAACAAAGACAGCAAACGACGGGGGAGCCTGGTCCGCTGTGGGTGAAACGGGCGGCGCCCGGTGGGGGTGGGCTTCTACGGTCGGGGATATGCGGATCTCTGAGCGGCTGACGATGGTTCGGTTCGGGGTCAGTCAGGCGTACCTGTGGCGGGACGGCGACGAGCTGACCTTGATCGATGCCGGGCAGGCGGGCGACGACGCGGCGATTGCCGCGGCTGTTCGTGGGCTCGGGTTGTCGACGGAGTCGGTTCGGCGGGTCGTGTTGACCCATGGGCACAACGACCACGCGGGTGGTGCGGCGGCGGTGCGGGCCTGGCATGGGGCTTCGGTGTTGGCCCACCAGGCCGACGCGCCGCTGGTGAGGGGGCTGGTGGGGCCGCCGGAGCCGGTGTTGGCGGAGTGGGAGCGGCCGTTGTTCGAGTCGGTGGTCCCTGGGGTCGCCGCGGCGCCGCCGTGTGTGGTGGATGTGGAGCTCGCCGGTGGGGAGGTGCTGGACTTCGGGGGTGGGGCGCGGGTGATCCCGGTGGCCGGGCACACGCCGGGCAGCGTCGCGATCCATCTGCCTGAGCATGGGGTGCTGTTCTGTGGGGACACGGTCGCCGAGTTCGAGGGGCGGGTGTTGCTCGGGGTGTTCAACGCGGACCCGGACCAGGCGCGTGAGTCCTTCCGTGTGCAGGCCGCGCTCGATGTCGACACGGCGTGCTTCGGGCATGGTGATCCGGTGATCGGCAACGCCGGCGCGGCGTTGCGGGCGGCGGCGGGATAACCTGCCCCGCGTGGATGAGGCTGACTTCGCGGCGCTGCCCAGGGGCAGGCACAACCTGACTCGTGACCAGGTGGAGTCGGCGCAGCGAGGCCGACTGCTGTACGGCATGGCGATGGTGGTGGCGGAGAAGGGTTACGCGGCGACGTCGGTGGCTGATGTCCTCAAGCGGGTCCACATCTCACGGGACACGTTCTACCAGCACTTCTCGGACAAAGAGGACTGCTTCCTGGCCGCGCTCGACGGGTGTGCGGCGTTGTTGACCAACATCGTCGAGGTCCCTTTGGCCGAGCCGGACCTTGATCCGCTGGATCAGTTCGATCGGGCGATGGCGCTGTACTTGAACACGATCGTCGCGCAGTCGGCGTTGGCGAAGATGTACTTCCTGGAGAGTTTCGCGGCGGGGGAGCGGGCCCGGCGGATCAGGTTCGCGGTGCAGGCGCAGATGGGCAGGCGCATCGTCGAGACCTTCGCAGGCCATCCGGGGTGGGCGGGGGTGCCTGATCCCGACTTCGCGGTGGCGGTGATCGGCGGCGCGGTCAGCTCGATGGTGATGGCTGCGCTGGCGGAGGACCGCATCGGTGACATCCCCGGTCTCCGGGAGCCGATCATTGCATTCCTCCGGTACGTCCTTACCCCCTAAAAGATGAACACCGATGTTCACTTCTAGGGTTATGGTTGCCGCATCCCCATTCGCACTGACACGTTGTCACCAATTCCCCAACGTTCAGGAGTCGCGATGCCCCTCGGAACGTCCCGATTACTGCGCCTGTTCGCCATCGCTGTGCTGATGATCAGCGGTCTGGTCGTCACGGCGGCCCCGGCCGGTGCGGCCACCTCGAAGGTCCTCAACTACCAGTTCCAATGGCAGGAGAACTACTACTTCTGCGGTCCCGCCGCGACCAGGATGGCGCTCACAGCGCGCGGGAAGTACTTCACCCAGTCCTATATCGCGGGCAGGCTCGGCACCACGACCAACGGCACGAACTCGGCCGCCGACACCACCCGGGTGCTCAACAACCTGGGTGCGACCGCCTTCTACGAGACCAAGTGGATCCCGGGTCAGTCGGCGACGCAGGCCGAGATCAACCGGCTGCAGTGGGACGTCGTCTACGACATCGATCGCAACTATCCGATCGTCGCCAATGTCGTGGGCAGCGCGATGGACACCGACGGCGACTGGCACACCTACAGCGGCGGGCACTATCTGACGATCGTCGGCTACAGCAACAACGGCTGGACGGTGAAGCTGGCCGACTCGGCCGACGCCAACGGCTATGGCTGGTACTGGATGGACACGACTCGCATGGCGCACTGGATCGCGGCGCGCGGGTACTCGGCCTGACCGGCGCGGCTCCCCGGGCCGACCGCCCGGGGAGTCACGCGAGGGCGGGTTCGACCATGGTGAGGGTGCCGTTGTCGGCGTCGAGGACGGCCGCCGCGCCCAGGGGGACGGTGAGCTGGCCGGGGCAGTGGCCGAATCCGAGGTTCCACACCATCGGCACACCGAGGCTGGCGAGCAGGTCGGCGACCACCGGCCGCACGTCGCCGCAGTCCGCCCAGGAGCCCAGGGCGATGCCGGACACGCCGGTGAACCAGCCCGCGCGCAGCAGTTGGGTCAGTAGCCGGTCGATCCGGTAGGGCGCTTCGGCGACGTCTTCGAGCAGCAGGATCGACCCGTCGGGCGGTGGCGTCGAGCCGGGTGCGCCGAGGTCGGCGGCGATGAGGCTCAGGGTGCCGCCGACGGTGATGCCCTCGGCCACGCCGTGTCCGGCGGTGGCGGTGTTGGGGCCGATCAGTTCGCGGACGGTGTCGGGTTCGAACAGGGTCGCCCGGAAGTGCCGCTGGGCGGCGTGGTCGAACAGGTCGCCCGCGATCATCGGCGCGAACAGGGTCGACTGGCCCAGTTCGGCGCCGATGGCGGCGTGCAGGACGGTGACGTCGCTGGATCCGGCGAACACCTTCGGGCCTGCCGCGGCCATGGCGTCGAGGTCGAGCAGGTCGACCATGCGCTGGCAGCCGTAGCCGCCGCGGGCGCAAAGCACCGCGTCCACCCCGGGGTCGGTCCAGGCACGGACCAGGTCGGCGGCGCGGTCGGCGTCGCGTCCGGCGAGGTAGGGCAGGGTGGGGTGGCGGTCGTGGACGTGTTTGCCGACGGTGACGCGCAGTCCCCATGATTCGAGGACGGCCACGCCGTGGTCGAGCCGGTCGGGGTCGACGGGGCCCGCGGGTGCGACGACGGCGACGGTCGAGCCGGGGGCCAGCCGGTTCGGTCTGGTCACCGGCGCAGTTCCAGCACGGGCAGCCCTGGCGGGTCGAATCCGAACACCTGGCCGTAGAAGGACACTTCGGCCTCGTGCGCGGCGATGATCGACTCGGCGCGGCGGAAGCCGTGTTGTTCGCCTTCGAAGGTCAGGTAGGCGTGGGGGATGCCGGTGCCGTCGAGGCCCGCGACGAACCTGTCGGCCTGTTCCGGTGGGCAGACCTCGTCTTCGAGGCCTTGCAGGAGCAGGACGGGGCCCGCGAGTTTGTCGATGTGGTTGATGGGGGACCGGTCGGCGTAGCGGTCGGCGTGTTCAGGCAGGGAGCCGACGAGGCCTTCGACGTACTGGGATTCGAAGTCGTGGGTTTCGCCGCCGCCGCTGGTCCAGCCGGTGAGGTCGAGGATGGGGAAGTGGATGGCGCCGCAGGCGTAGGTGTCGACGGTGGTCATGGACGCGGCGGCGGTCCAGCCGCCCGCGCTGCCGCCGCGCACGGCGAGGCGTTCGGGGTCGGCGGTGCGTTCGGCGCCGAGGGCGGCGGCGACGGTGGCGCAGTCGTGGACGTCCACGACTCCCCATTGGCCGAGCAGCACGTCGCGGAATTCGCGGCCGTTGCCGGTGGAGCCGCCGTGGTTGACCGCGACGACGCCGAGGCCGCGGCTGGTGAAGTAGGCCAGGCTCAGGCTCAGCAGTGGGGTGAACGCCGAGGTCGGTCCGCCGTGGACGTGCACGAGGTAGGGCGGCAGTTCGCCTTCTGGTGCGGTGTAGTCGGGGTTGGTGGGTGCGAACACGTAGGCGGGGATGTCGCGGCCGTCGGCGGCGCGGAAGGTGCGTTCGACGGGTTTGGGCAGGTAGCGCTCGTCGGGGATGCCGGGTGAGGGTTCGGACAGGACGGTGAGTTCGCCGTTGGACAGGTCGAGTGAGACGACGGCGAGTTCGGTGACGGGGCCGCCCGCGGTGGCGGTGAGGACGCCGTCGGCGACGCTGAGGTCGCTGGCCCAGGTGGGCAGGTCGGTGTCGACATCGGTGACGGTGCCGCTGCGTTCGTCGAGGATGGCGAGGTGTCCGGCGCGGAGCACGGCGTGGCGGCCGCGGCCCAGTGGGGTGAACCAGCGTGACCCGAGGACCCAGAGGGCGCCGCCGAGTTCCTGTTGGACGGGGGCGAGGTTGACGGCTTTGCCGTCGAGGCCGATGCGGTGCAGGTTCCACCAGCCGTCGGGGTCGGTGAGGGCGAGCAGGGAGTCGTTGTCCTCCCATTCGACCTGGCACACGGCTTCGCGGGGGCCGCCCGCGACGACGCGGTGGGGGCCGAAGGTGCCGTCGGCGAGGACTTCGGCGACGCACAGTTCGGTGCCGTCCCACGGCATGTTCGGGTGTTCCCAGCCGATCCAGGTGGCGTGGCGGCCGTCGGGGCTGGGTTTGGGCGCGGTCATGAAGTGGTGGGTCGCGGCGAGCACGCGGGGGCCTTCGCCGGTCAGGGGGATGGCGACGAGGTCGCGGCGGACGTCGACGGGCCGGTCGCCGGTGGCGGTCTCGCGGACGCACCACACATCGCTGCCGCCGGCGATGAGGTCGGCGTAGCGGGCGCCGTGGTGGCGGTCGGGTTCGGGGGTGATCGCGGTGGGTTCGCCGCCGTCGGCGGGTATGGCGTAGACGCGCTGGTCGTCCCAGTTGGTGAACGCGACGTGGTCACCGATCACGACGTAGGGGGTGCCGCCGTATTCGTGGACTCTGGTGCGCACGTTCCAGGGCGCGGCGAGCACTTCGACCGGCCCGGCGCCGTCGTGGCGCATGAGGGCGAGTCTGCCGCCCTCGTCCGGCCTGCTCTCGGTCCACCACACGCTGCCCGCGTGGGTGCTGGTCCAGCTCGGCCTGCGCCCGGATCGTGCGACGACGGCCGCGTCGATCGGCGATGTCCATGTCCCGTAGGAAGCGATCTTCACCACAGCACAGACAGTACCGACCGGCGGTGCGGTGTTGGCTACCGTGTGAGTGTGACCCCGGTCCTCGGGGGCATGGTCTGCCTGCCGCCGCGAAGTGCAATAGGGTTTGGGGTGCCATGGCTCGTGTCATTCATGTCTTCCGTCAGCCCGACCGCTTCGTTGCAGGCACGGTCGGGCAGCCCGGCGACCGCGTGTTCTATCTGCAGGCCGTCGAGAGCGCCCGCACCGTCAGTGTGACCATCGAGAAGGCGCAGGTCGCGGTGCTCGCCGAGCGCATCGGCTCGCTGCTGGAGGAGGTCCACCGCCGGTTCGGCGCGGAGCTGCCCGAGGACGTCCCCGATGAGGTTCTCGATGCCGATCCGCTGCAGATCCCGGTGGAGGAGGAGTTCCGGGTGGGCACGATGGGCCTGGGCTGGGACGCCGAGACGCGCGCGGTGGTGATCGAACTGTTGGCGGTCACCGAGGGCGAGGTCGACGAGTCGGTGGTCCTGGACGACACCGACGAGGGCCCGGACGCGGTGCGGGTGTTCCTGTCCCCGGTGGAGGCGCGCGCGTTCGCTGAGCGGGCCGACCGCGTGGTCAACGCAGGTCGCAAGCCGTGTCCGCTGTGTGCTGAGCCGTTGGACCCGGAGGGCCATGTGTGTCCCCGGCAGAACGGGTACCGCCGCACCGAAGAGGGCTGAGTGCTCCCCACCGACCCGGGCGCGGCCGAGTTGCTGCTGCGCGGCGACATCGAGATCGAGGGCAGGCTGGTCGACGCCTCCAACGCGACCCTGTTCTGCGCGATCGAGTTGGACGGTGTGTCAGCGCAGTGCGTTTATAAGCCGGTGGCGGGGGAGCGGCCGCTGTGGGATTTTCCGGACGGGACGCTGGCGGGGCGTGAGGTGGCGTCGTATCTGGTGGCGTGCGCGGCGGGGTGGCCGTTGATTCCGCCGACGGTGTTGCGGGATGGTCCGGTGGGTCCGGGGATGGTGCAGTTGTGGGTCGACACCAAGGAGGGTGACGACCTGGTGGACGTGCTGCCGCCGCGTTCGTTCCCGCCTGGGTGGCGGCCGGTGTTGCACGCGCGTGATCGGCATGGGGATCCGGCTGTGGTGGTGCATTCGGATCATCCGGCGGTGGCTCGGCTGGCTGCGCTCGACATCGTGATCAATAACGCTGATCGCAAGGGCGGGCATGTCCTGCATGGCACCGACGGTGGTGTGTATGGGGTGGACCATGGGATCAGCCTGCACAGTGAGAACAAGTTGCGGACTGTGTTGTGGGGCTGGGCCGGGGAACCCTTGGACGACGAGGTGGTCGACGGGCTGTCGACGCTGCGCGCGGCTCTGGACGGCGAGTTGAGGGAGACGTTGGCGGCGCACCTGACTGTTCGGGAGGTCAAGGCTCTTCGCTCCCGGGTAGCCCGTCTGCTGGCCGCGCCCGTCTATCCGACGCCGGACGCGGACCTGCGGCCGATCCCCTGGCCGATTTTCTAGGCGGTCATGGACTGTTGGCGCCTGTTCGGCCCGTTGCGTTTGTGCTGGTGGAGGCCTTGTTTCTTATGGTTGCCAGAGTTGGAAGCGGGCGCCCTGGTTGTCGGTGCACTCGGCGAGTTGCCCGTAGGGCTTGTTCTGGATCTCCTGGGTCTGGCCGCCGTTGTCGCGGACTGCGGTGAGTGCCGTGTTGATGTCGGTGACTCGGTAGCAGAGTTGCACCTCGGGCTTCTGGGATTTGTCCCCCCACAGGCCGAAGTCTTCCTTGCCTTCCACTCCCCAGCCGTTCTCCACATATCCCGGTTCGTAGGTCCAGCCGAGGACCGCGCCGTAGAACGCCTTGGTCTTGTCGATGTCGGCCACGACCATCGTGACGTAGGAGACGTCGCCGGGGCGGTGGCGGGTGGCGTTCATGGGTGGGGTGTTGAGCAGCCACCGGTGACCGTAGGGGTCGACCAGGGTGGCGGTGCGGCCGTAGGGCTGGTCGGCGGGTTCGCGTTCGAGGCGGGCGCCGGTGTCGACGGCTCGGCGGACGGTGCCGTCGACGTCGCGGACCTGGATGTGGAGGGACTGGCTGTACGTGGTCGGCGCGGTGGTGTCGGGTGCGGCGACGGGGACGCCCTCGAAACCGCCTTCGGACACCATCAGCACGGCGTCGCCGATGCCGATCTCGGCGTGGCCGATCTTGCCGTCGTCCATGACGTACAGCTCGCCGCGCTGGTGGCCGCCGAAGACGTCGATGTACCAGGCGATCGCGGCTCGCGCGTCGGACACGGCGATGTACGGGGTGATGGTCGGGGGCCAGGCCGTTTCGTTCTCGGGGATGACGGTGGGGGTGCGTGTCTGGGTCATCTCTGCTCCTGTCGGGCCGAGGATCGCGCGGTGGAGTCGTTCGCGCAGGTCGTCGGCGAATGTGGGGTCGGGGGACACCGGGGTGAGCGGTGCGCGGAGGGCGTGGAGCGGATCGGTCATGGGTCAGCCCTCCTTTCCCGGGTAGGTCTTGCGGAACGCGCTTCTGGCGCGCACGAGCAGTGCCTCGGTGGCGTGGACGGTGCGGCCGAGGCAGTCGGCGACCTCGGGGACGGGGAGTCCGTCGAGGTAGCGCAGGGTGAGCGCGGCGCGGTGGTGTGGGCCGAGTTCGGCGAGCACGTCGTGGGCGATGATCGCGTCGAGGTGGACGTCCCATGGGTCGTCGACCGGGTCTGGTTCGCCGTCGAGCACGGCCAGGCCGCGGCGTTCGCGTTCCTCGCGGCGCCAGTGGTCGGCGAGTTTGTGTCGGGCGACGCCGATGAGCCAGGCGACGCTGAGGTCGGGGGCGCCGGGTTTGCGCAGGGCGGCGACCGCGGCCAGGAAGGTCTCCGCGGTGAGGTCCTCGGCCAGTGCGGCGACGCGGCAGCGGGCCAGCAGGTAGCCGTACACCTGTGGCAGTGCCTCGTCGTAGCGGGAGAGCAGCCCCAACGCCGGGTCGGGCCGCACGCCCGGTTGCGTGCTCACATCCCCATCGTCGTCCGGGGGGACCGAACTCCGACGGGCGAATCCGGAGATTTCTCGCTGTCGGCGTGGCGGCACCAACCGATCGGGTGGTCTCGCTAGGTTTTCGCCGTGCGTTCCCACGAGTACGGCGACATCCTGTCCGGGCGTCCCCGTAAGCAGGTCCCCGAGGTCGCGGCCGAGAACGGTCTTGTCGTGGAGGACCCGGGCAGCGGGTTCTGCGGCGCGGTGGTCGGCTTCGAGTACGGCAATGTGGTGTTGGAGGACCGGCGCGGTGGGCGGCGGTTGTTCCCGCTGACCCCGGCGGGGTTCCTGCTCGACGGGGCCCCGGTGACGCTGGTGCGGCCCAAGGTGGCGGCGGCGCCGGTGAAGACGGTGTCGGCGTCGGGCTCGACGCGGGTGGAGGGTCTGCGGGCGCGCACGGCGCGGGAGTCGCGGATCTGGGTGGAGGGCATCCACGACGCGGAGCTGGTGGAGCTGGTGTGGGGCCATGACCTGCGGGTCGAGGGTGTGGTGGTGGAACCGTTGGACGGTATCGATCACCTGGTCGAGCGGGTCGCGGAGTTCGGCACGGGCCCGGGCAGGCGCCTGGGGGTGTTGGTCGACCACCTGGTGGCGGGCAGCAAGGAGTCGCGGATCGTCGGCGGGCTGCGGGACCCGAACGTGGTGGTGACGGGGCACCCGTTCGTGGACGTGTGGCAGGCGGTGAAGCCGTCGGTGGTGGGTATCGAGGCGTGGCCGGTGGTGCCGCGCGGCACGGAGTGGAAGGTCGGGGTGTGTGCGGCGCTGGGCTGGGGTGAACCGGCTGACGGGTGGCGGCGGGTGCGGGCTGCGGTGTCGGGTTTCCGTGACCTGGAGCCCGCGCTGGTGGGGGCGGTCGAGCGGTTGATCGACTTCGTCACCGACCCAGGTAACTGATGGCGATCTTTTGGTCCGATCGGCGATGTGACCGGCGGGTTTCTGTCACGATGTGTGCATGGCGCTGATTTGGCTGATCGCGGGCGTTGTCCTCATCCTGGCGGAGGTTCTCTCGGGTGACTTTGTCCTGTTGATGATCGGCGCGGCGGCGCTGGCAGGTGCGGGCGCCGAGTTCGCCTTCGGCAATGTGTTCGTCAGCTCGGCGGTGTTCGCCGCGGTCTCGATCGGACTGATCACGGTGGCGCGGCCGTGGCTCAAGCGCCGCATGCACGGCGAGCACATCCGCGACAACGTCGCCGCCCTCGCGGGCGCCCGCGCCACCGTGACGTCCACTGTGGACAGCGCGGGTGGCCGGATCAAGCTCAACGGGTCGGACTGGTCGGCGCGCGCGTTCGACGAGACAGAAGTGCTGGAGCCGGGGACGATCGTGACCGTGGTGGAGATCTCCGGCGCGACCGCGGTGGTCATGTCCGAGCGACTCTAGGTGTGGACAATTTTGGAGGAATGGTGAGCGCGACTGTCATCGTCGCCGCTGTCGTGGTGCTGTTCGTGCTCACGATCGTGGTCAAGTCGATCCTGGTGATCCCGCAGGCCCAGTCGGCGGTGATCGAGCGGCTGGGCCGGTTCAAGGGGGTGGCCGAGCCGGGGCTGAATTTCCTGGTGCCGTTCCTGGACCGGGTGCGGGCCCGGATCGACCTGCGCGAGCAGGTGGTGTCGTTCCCGCCGCAGCCGGTGATCACCCAGGACAACCTGACGGTGTCGATCGACACCGTCATCTATTTCCAGGTCACTGACTCGCGGCGCGCGGTGTATGAGATCGCGAACTACATCGTGGCGGTGGAGCAGCTGACGATCACGACGCTGCGCAACGTCGTCGGTGGCATGTCGCTGGAGGAGACGCTGACCTCGCGTGACCAGATCAACGGGCAGCTGCGTGGGGTGCTCGACGAGGAGACCGGCCGCTGGGGTATCCGGGTGGCGCGGGTGGAGCTGAAGGCGATCGACCCGCCGCCGTCCATCCAGGACTCGATGGAGAAGCAGATGCGCGCCGACCGGGAGAAGCGCGCGATCATCCTCACCGCGGAGGGTCAGCGGGAGGCGGCGATCAAGACCGCTGAGGGCCAGAAGCAGAGCCAGATCCTGTCGGCCGAGGGCGCCAAGCAGGCCACGATCATGGCCGCCGAGGCCGACCGGCAGTCGCGCATCCTCAAGGCCCAGGGTGAGCGGGCCGCGCGTTACCTGCAGGCGCAGGGTCAGGCCAAGGCGATCGAGAAGGTGTTCGCCGCGATCAAGGCCGGGCGCCCGACCCCGGAGGTGCTGGCCTACCAGTACCTGCAGACCCTGCCGCAGCTGGCGCAGGGTGACGCGAACAAGGTGTGGATGATCCCCACCGAGTTCGGCAAGTCCCTGGAGGGCTTCGCGCGGATGCTGGGGGCGCCCGGCGAGGACGGTGTGTTCCGCTACGAGCCGCCCGCGCCGGAGCAGGGCCTGGCCCGCCCGGAGGACGAGGACGCCTCGGTCGCCGACTGGTTCGACACCTCCACCGACCCGCGCATCGCCGAGGCGGTCGCCGCGGCCGAGGCGGTGGCGCGCAAAGAAGTCGCACCGCCCGGCGCGTCGAGCCCAGTGGCTCCGGTGTCGCCCGCGGCGGTGCAGGCGCTGCCGCCCGCGGCGCCAGTGCAGCAAGGTGTGCAGACTCCCGGGCAGCCGGCGATGCCCGCGAACCTGCCGCCCGGGATGCCGCAGCAGGCCCAACCGCAGCAACTGGATTCGGAGCGGACGCAGTCGATCACTCCGCCGCAGTGGCCGCAAGGACCATCCGGTAGGTGAAGTAGCTGGTCCGCCTCCCCGGAAGTCGCGTTGCCGGACATGGGTCGCAGCCCATGTCCGGCGCGCGGGCGGGTCTGGGCGTGCCGTTCAGCTGTCGGTGACAGCGAATGTGGCCTCGGCGAACCCGCGCGCGGCCGCGACACGCTGCGACTCTGCTTTGGCGGCGCGGGTGGTGGCGCGGGTGAGTTTGGTGAACGGTTCGACCGTGATGGCGAGTTTGCGGCCTGAGGCCTTCGCCCGCCAGGTGCCGACGATCTCCCCGCCCGCGAGGACGGCGCCGGGGTTGCCGATGACGCGCCACAGGGCTTTGCGGTGGGCGGCGTCGGGGACGAGCAGGTCGCGGTCGCGGCCCTGCAGGAACGGGTCCAGTGGCGGCAGCAGCCGCACGAGGTCCGGGTCGGGCGCGGCGCGCAGGGTGTCCACTTCGGACTCGGGCAGGGATGTGGCGCGGCCGTCCACGGTGATCTCGGCCAGCCCCGACGGCCACATGGCGGCGGCCTCTTTCTTGGTGGTCTCCAGGAACGCGGCGGCGTCGGCGGTGGTGGCGGGGC
Organism: Alloactinosynnema sp. L-07; assembly: GCF_900070365.1. Lineage (NCBI taxonomy): Bacteria > Bacillati > Actinomycetota > Actinomycetes > Pseudonocardiales > Pseudonocardiaceae > Alloactinosynnema > Alloactinosynnema sp. L-07. The sequence continues at coordinate 2,187,263 of NZ_LN850107.1, forward strand.
CGTGCAGGCGCAGGTAGGTCTCGATGACGGGCGCGGCGCCGCTGCCCGCGTCGGGCACGGGATGGCGGTGGGGGAGCGGGCGAAGCAGGGTGGGCCGGGCCCGGCCGTCGACCTCGATCCCCGCGGCTAGGCCGACGAGCTGGAAGAGGCTGCCGTAGATGTGGGTGGCCTGGCAGGTGCGGCAGTCATAGGAGTCGTCCGGTGGCAGCCGCCGGGTGACCTCGGTGCTGACCTCGCCCCTGGGCAGCTCGGTGTGGACGACGTCGTGCATGGCGTGCGCCGCGTCGCTGAAGGCGGACATACCGGACACGCCCGCCTTCTTGAACACCGTCCCGGCTCCACCGAGGCGGGCGATGGCGTCGGTCTCACCGCGTGGCCACAGGCGGGCGGCCAGATCGGCGACGTCGGCGCGGCGCATCAGGTGGGGGGCGCCGCGGAAAGTCCACACGGTGGTGAGCGCGTCGTCGTCGAGTGGGGTGTCGGCGGGGACGCGGGCGGCGAGCGCCACCTGTGGGGAGCCGTTGCCCGCGTCCTGCACGCCGAGGTCGAGGACGGCCAGGTTCGTGGTGTCGCGGTTCGTGGTGTCGCGGTGCAGGCCGTGTCGGGCGATCCGGTAAGCCATGACCTGCGCGCGGCTGATGTTCATGGGGTTCAGGTGATTCGGTCGACCGTGTGGGTGGTGGCCGGTCCGGGGAGCGCGCCGCAGCTGGCGGGGCGGTCGGGGCGGGCGGCGTGTTCGGTGACCTCGACCCGCCAGGTGCGGCCCTGCGCGTGGGACACGAGCCAGGCGTCGGCGTCGGGTCGCACGGTGAGCGCGTCGGGGTCGGTGACGTCGAAGTGGGCGCGCACGGCGAGTTCGGCGGCCTGCGCGGCAGGCGGCCAGGTGGAGCGGCCGCGGCAGCGGTCGGTGACGACGTCGCCGGTGAGCAGGCCGCGGGCGAAGTCGGGGTCGATGGCGCCGTAGGAGTAGCCGGTGGGCAGCAGCAGCGCGGTGGGGGCGAAGCGGTGCCCGCCGATGTGGGTGCACTCCCACACGGTGTCGCCGTGGTCGAAGGCCAGTTCGTCGGCGATGGGCCTGCCGCGCACCGCGCAGCACACGTCGCGGCGGCCGTTGGTGCACACCAGCAGCAGGGGACCGGGGATCGGGTCGCCGAACCCGACGACCTCGCCGGCGCCGAGGGCGGTGAAGTCGAGGTCGAGGAGGTCCTTGGGCTCGGTCACCATCGCCCGCCGCAGCCGGGTGCGGCCGGGGGCGGTGTGGGCCAGGTAGACCTTCGAGGGGCCGGGCACGTGCCGGTCGGGGTGCATGCCGGGGCGGCGGATCAGCACGACCCGCACGCCGGTGCCTTTGGTGCGGGCGACCAGTTCGGCGCCGACAGCGGGGTCGAGGTGGCTGTCGACCATGGCGTCGCGGCCCCACGGGCCGGGTTGTTCCAGGCACAGCCAGGTGGTCGCGGTCGCCGCGGTGCCCGCGAGTGGTTCGTTGAGCGCGCGGGACACCGCGGAGCACGATGTGTCGGGCAGAGTCGTAGCCATCGGTGCAACACTCTCACGCCGGTACCGCCAAATGAATGACCAGCCCCCACGCGTTCAGGTGATGATCATCCCGCCCGGTCGGCGGCGCGGCCGATCCGCCCGGCCATGTCCCGCAGCTTCGCGATGAGCTCAGGTGGTTCGCGCACGTCGAACTCGCAGCCGATCAGCGATATCCACACCGCGATCCCGTCGAGGTGGTTGGCCCCTGCGTGCAGCGTGCAGGTGTGCTCGTCGACGGGTTCGAGGATCCCCGAGGTCGGGGTGATGTGCTCGGCGGCCTCCTGCGCCGACAGGTGCAGGGTGATCACCGCCTGGTAGCGGTAGGCGCGGTTCGACAGCCCGTGGGCGGTGTAGGCGGCCATGTCCTCGGCGGGCGGGTCGCGCGGGACGAACCTCGGCCCGGTCGGCACGCGCGGGCTGACCCGGTCCACGCGGAAGGTGCGCCAGTCGTCACGGTCGACGTCGAACGCCACCAGGTACCAGCGGCGGCCGGTGTGCACGAGCCGATGGGGTTCCACCGACCGCACGCTCTCGGTGCCGTCGTGGTCGCGGTAGTCGAACCGCAGGCGTTCGTTGTCGCGGCAGGCGTTGGCGATCGCGGTCAGCGTCGCCGAGTCCACGGTGGGCCCGCTGTGCGGGATGGGCACCGTGATCGACTGCAGCGCGTGCACCCGGTGCCGCAGCCGCGAGGGCAGCACCTGCTCCAACTTCGCCAGCGCACGCACCGACGTCTCCTCGATACCCGCGATCGTGCCACCGGACGCGGTGCGCAGCCCGACCGCCACGGCGACGGCCTCGTCGTCGTCGAGCAGCAGCGGCGGCAGGTCCGCCCCGGCGCCGAGCCGGTAGCCGCCCGCGGTGCCGGTGACCGCGTGCACCGGATACCCCAGGGAACGCAGCTTGTCGACGTCGCGGCGCACGGTCCGGTCCGTCACGCCCAGCCGGTCGGCCAAGTCCGCGCCCGACCAGTCCCGCCTGGTCTGCAGCAGCGACAGCAGGCGCAGCAGCCGCGCCGAGGTCTCCAACACCCACCCAGTGTCGCACCCGTACCGGACACCTTCTGTCCTAGAGGCAGCCCCGCAGCAGCTCCAAACCCTCCTCGACGTCCTCGAACCGCACCGCGCCGAACCCGAGCGCGAAACCCGACCGGCCCCCGGTGTCCGGACAGACCCTCGATCGTGTTCACCCCGATACCTCGCTCCCGCGCCCGGGCTGCGAACTCCGCCATCGGCGCGTCGCTCTCCACGCACACATGCAGCCCCGCGGTCGACGGGATCAGCGACGCCACCCCCGCGAAGTCCCGCCCGAGGACCTCCACGATCAACGAGTGCCGCCGCCCGTACTCCCGGCCCGCCTGGTACCAAGGATTCTTCGGCTCCGGATTCGCAGTGGCCCGCATGGTCGGCCCGCTGCTGCTCACCACCATGATCCTCACCTGGGGCCCACTCGGCTGGCTCACCCTCGGCGCCCTGTTCCTCGGCGCGGCCCTGGCCATGGGCCCCGCGATCCGCTGGGTCGAACACAACCGCCCCACCGCCGCGGTGCTCGTCGCCGCGTGATCACGCCGCCGACCACGCGGCCACCCCCGCCAGCAACTCCCGCTTGAGCCCCTCCGACGCGAACGACGCCCGCACCGACGCCGCCGCGAACCCCGCCAACACATCGTCACCGAACCCGAACACCGACCGCGCCACCTCGAACTCGTCGACCAACGTCATGCCCGTGACATTGGGGATATCGGTGTTCAACGTGACCACCAGCCCCGCGGCAACCAACCGCGGCAACGGATGCTCAGCCAACGACGGCACCAACCCCAACACCACATTCGACGACGGACACACCTCCAGCGCGACCCCCAACTCCCGCACCCGCGCGGTCAACTCGGGATCCTCCAACACCCGAAAACCATGCCCCAACCGCTCCGACCCCGTCGCCAACGCCTCCCGCACACTCTCCGGACCCGCGCACTCACCCGCGTGGTGCACCACCCGCAACCCCGCCGCCCGCGCCTCCTCAAACACCTGCGCGAACGGCGCCGCCGGGAACCCCTCATCCCCGGCCAAACCCACCCCGACCGCGCCGAACCGCACCGCCAACTCCACCGACCGCCGCGCCCGCGCCACCGATCGCCGCCGTGAATGGTCCAAGAACAAGCCCACCTCGACCCCGTAGCGGCGCCTGCCCTCAGCAAGGCCCGCCATCACCGCCGCCAACGGCATCTCCAGCTCACCAAGCCGCTCGCCATGCGACGCCGCAGTGAACATCGCCTCCGCGTACCGCGCGCCCTGAGCCGCCTCGTCCGCGCAGAACTCCACCGCGACCCGGTGAAAGTCCTCCGGCCGCACCAAACACGCCCGCACCCCCGAATTGAAGTCCGCGAACTCCCGAAACCCCTGGAACGCGAACGGCCCAGAGGCGGGGGAGGGGACACCATTGGCCGCCGCCAGCTCCCGCGCCGTCTCCGGTCGCACCGTGCTTTCCAGATGGACGTGGAGGTGGACTTTCGGCAGTGTGACCAGGGACTTCACCCAACCGACACTACCGGGGCGCACAATTGGTTTCAGATTTCCCGATCCGAGGCAACCTTTCGCCGACAACCCGGATCAAGGGGGAGTAGGGCAACGGCCTCCAGCAGGAACGGGGACACGCAGTGGCATTGAAGTTCACCCGCACACCGGCCGAGCAAGCCAGACGAGAACTGCGCCTCACCGTCGAACGCACCGGCCGCACCGTCGCCGTCGCCGCCACCGGCCGCATCGACCTGGCCACCGAAGGACCCTGGCACGACCAGATCATGACCGCCTGCACCTCCGACGACGACACCAAACGGGTCGTCATCGACCTCACCGCGGTCACCTTCCTGAGCTGGGCCAGCACCGCCGTGCTCTCCCGCGCCTACCGCGCCTGCGCCCGCCGCGACCGCACCCTGCGCGTCCTGGCCTGCGGACCCGTCCTCGCCTGCCTGCACATGACCCAGCTCGACGAGGACATCACCATCACCCCGACCTTGCCGCGCGCGGTCGAACCCGCCCTGTTCGGCACCTCCAGTTGGCTCATCGCGTAACCAGGTTCAGACCACCCGCCGTCACCGCGGTCGTCGAGCCGGGGCAGGCGTATCGGTTCACCGTGACGCGGGAGTGGTGCCCGCTGCCATGCGAGACCGACATCGTGTCGATGTCGCCCTTCACCCTCGTTACTTAACATAATGTCGATTATCGAACTTACGGATCGAGCTGGATAACGTCCACCGACACCGGATGATTGCGTCACGGTGACGTTATTGACGATGATTCGGACGCGGTTGAACGGGGCCTTCATAGGCACGTTCGGTACGTCGCGTTCGCTCGCCGACGCTCGGATCGATCAGTCCGCGGCTCGGCCCGGACATGCGGGAGGCGTGCGCACCACGGGGCGTGCGAGCGTCGCAGGCGTCCTGGGCAGCCAGGAACTACCCCACGGTCACATCCCACACTCGAACGTATGTTTCATGCATAACGTCTATTATGCATCAATATGACTTATCGACATGTGGGACGAGTCGATCGGCGCCTTGTGGGCATTCCGTGGCCGCCAATCCCCTCGGAGGCATGGCATTCGGGCAATTCCTTACCGCGCGAATTCACATCGACCTCGGCGCGACCGCCAGCGCTCTCTGTTGGGGTCCCCGTAGTACTTAAGAAACTTCGGGCGGATATGGCCAAGTAGGCTTCTGAGCTGGGGAACTTGGGTGCTGGCTGGAGGTGTGTGACGCGCAGACCTCGCCCAGCTCGGCCCCACCGGGTACCGGCCGCTGCGCGTGCGCGACACCCTCTTCTGACCCAACTAGTAGCGCATGGCCATCTGGTCGCGCGCGGAGCAACATGAGCTGCCCTGCCTGCAGATCACGCGCCCTGGGAGTAGTGGCTGAAGAAGAGCCAGGTCATGAGTTCCTTGCGGTTACGCACACCAGCTTTGTCGAAGATGTGCTGGACGTGGTCGTTGACGGTGTACGGGCTGAGGTACAGCTTGCGGCCAATTTCGATACTCGTGTGGCCGGCGAGCAGGTGTTCGAGCACTTCGGTCTCGCGTGCGGTCAGGCCGATGACGGCCGCGACGATGGAGACGACCTCGGGCGGTCGCGCTGGCTCGATGGTCACCACGGTGCGCGAGGTGCCGTTGGTTGAACAGAGTGGTGCTGCATGCAACAACAGCCAGCTGCCGTCGACAGCGTGTAGCCGGACGCCGGCGACGTCGCGCGAGCCGCGGCGGAGTCGCGCTGCGGCACTACGCACAGGTAGGAGCAGCGCCGGCAGGTCGACCTCTCGCCAACTCAGCCCGGCGAGAAGGTCAAGCGCCTCGGCGGTGCAGCTTTCCACTTCGCCTGCCGAGTCGAGCACGATCACTGCGGGTCCCGCCGCCTGCCGATCGCTCGCGGCGGCGCCGACGGCGCGCAGCAACATGACCCGTAGGCCGTCAGCGATCGCGCCTTCGAGTGTGGCCAGCGCGGCGATGTCGTCGTCGGTGAAGTTGTGACCGGGCCGGCGTGCCAGTGACAGGGCGCCCCAGCAGGATCCGCCTGCCCGGGCGACGGCCCGTAGCTCGTCGTGTAGGCCGGCTGGTCGGTACAGGTCTCGGTACCGGGCGCTGCGCGCCATGTCGCCCCCTACTGCATGACTCAGCACCGCCACGCCGGGCGTCTGCCGGGCGAGAGCGGTGTAGAGATTGCCGTCGCATTCCGCTAGTTCGATCTCTATGGCCGTGGCGCACCGGCTGCTGTCCAGGTCGAGCAACGTCGCCGCGGTCACCAGGTGCGTGGCCGGGTCGAGCGCCGTAAGGACTGCACCATCCCAGGGCACCACCTCGCCGACCAGGCGGAGCATGCCCTGGCGGTATTCCTCGGCGTGCGACGCCGTCCTGGCCAGATCCCGGATCCGGTCACGAGTCCGATCGATTTGCTCGGTATGCACCAATCGATGGTGCGCCTGCCGTCGTGGTTCGCAAACCCCAAGTTTTCGGGATACCTGAGCCACCATGGCCGTGCCTAGCGTCAATTCCGACGAAACATCGAACCTAGGAGGCCACCGTGACCACACCGCCGACCAAAGAAGCAACCGCGATCCTCACGACGCCCTATCAGCGCGGCCGCGCGCTCGATCAGTCCCGGTGGTACCCGGGCGCGCTGTTCACCTGGCTCGCCCGGGCCGAGGACACCGGCGGCGCCTACTCCCTTCTCGACGTGCGGGCCCGGCCCGGCAGCGAACCCCCACCACACACCCACACCTACGAGGACGAAGCGGCGCTCGTCATCACCGGCGACGTCACCTTCCACGTCGGCGAGCAGACCATGCACGCTACCGACGGGCAGTTCGTCTACCTCCCCCGCGGGCTGCAGCACCACTTCACGATCAACAGCCCGAAAGCTCACTTCGTCTACCTCGTCACACCCGCAGGGCTCGAGACGACCTTCGACGAGTTCAGCGAGCCGGCAGCCACGCTCGCGGTGCCCGATCCGCCGCACGGCCCTCCGCCGGAGGAGCTGATGGCGGCAATGCTCGCCCGATTCCGTGCGGCAGGCGTGACCTTCGCGCAGTGATTCGCCGGGCGCTGGTTTCACTTTCAGTTACCAAGCTGTTTCTGAATGAGGAAGGTGAACGGCAATGACCAGAACCACACCACGGCGCGCGATCGTGATCATCTCCGCGCTGGCTACCGCGGCCATGCTCAGCACCGCCGCCCCCGTTTGGGCTCAATCCGGCTACCCAACCCGGACAGGTCAGCTGTATGCGTGGATCAGCGACGGATGGGGCGGCGGCACCGTGACCAGCCGGCCGCCCGGGATCAACTGCCACCAGTCGGCGTGGAACCCGGACGGGACCACACCACAACAGCCCCCAACCGGCGCGTGCTCCGCGAACTTCCCAAGCGGAACGACCGTCACCCTGACCGCCACACCCGACCCGGGGTCTTTTCTCAACGGCGATCCCGACCCGAATCCGGTGACCGTGTCGCCCGGCTACAACAGCGTGTGGGTCATGTTCTGCCCGGAAAACGACCTCTGCTCTAGTTGGTGATGCCGCTAGTCCGCTTCACCGGTTCCTCCTGCCCGCCAAACCCACCGGAAAATAGGCCATTATCCGGTGGAGTGATCCATATCGGTGGGCCGACCGTCCGCGCCGCCACCGACGCCTTCCTCAACACCCCGAACATCAAGAACAACCCGAACACCCTGCGCGCCTACACAGGCGTGCTCGATCGGACCGCCGAAGTGTTCGGACAGAACCGGACGCTGGCCGAGGTCGTCGACGACGAGATCGCCGACGCGCTCACCTCACTGTGGGGAACGGCGAAGCCAGCGACCTGGAACCGCAACCGCGCCGCCGTCGGCTCCTGGCTGACCTGGTGCGCCGACAAGCAGCACTGGACCGCGCCGACGGTGCCCGCGGCCGCCGAACGGCGACGCGAGAACAACGACGACACCAAAGCCGTGTCGCGGCCCCGGATCGACCGGCTGTGCCGACGCCGCGACGTCCCGCTGCGCGAGAAGACGCTGTGGCGGATGCTCTACGAGTCCGCCAGCCGCGCCAGCGCGGTCCTCGCCCTGAATGTCGAGGACCTGGACTTGCCCAACAAACAGGCCCGCGTCACCGTCAAGGGCGGCGACACCATGTGGATCACCTGGGGCACCGACACCGCCCACCTGCTGCCCCGGCTGATCGCCGGACGCGAGCACGGCCCGCTGTTCCTGTCCGAGCACCGGCCCGGCCCGCACCGACGAGCGACCACCGACCCGCGCGACCTCCGCCCTGCTCCCCCGCCCACGAGGTCCTGTTCTACCTGTCGTGGCCCGCGGCGGGCTTGGGCGCGGGCACGGATCCTGATCGGCCACCACGGCGACTGTCTTCTCTGGGAAGTACGCCCACAACCACGGGGTGCGCGACAACGGGCATCCGTACAACCTGGAGCAGAGCACCACGCTGCAGCGTCAGCTGCGGCAGGGCGGCTACCGCACTGGCCTGTTCGGCAAGTACCTCAACTCCTGGACGCTGAGCGACAACCCGCCCGGCTTCGACAGCTGGCTGGTGCTCAAGCCGACGTTCACGACGGCCAGTACAACGACAACGGCACCGTCAGGACGATCGGCGGGTACACGACCAACGTCCTGCGCGACCGGACCCTGAACTTCATCGACCAGTCGACGACCGACACGCGTCCGTGGTTCGCGATCTTGACCCGTACGCGTCGCACGAGCCGAACGTGTCCGAGGCGAAGTACGCCGACACGGTGGTCCCGGCGTGGGACGGCAGGCCGTCGGTGCCCGAGGCCGACCGAAGTGACAAGCCGCAGTACGTGCGGAACGGGACGAGCACGTTGGCCGACGGCAAGGCGCAGCGGCGTCGGCAGCTGCGCAGCCTGCTGTCGGTCGACGACGCGGTGCAGGCGTTCAAGGACAAGTTGGCCGCGCTCGGGCAGCTGCAGGACACGCTGGTGATCTACGTGCCGGACAACGGGTACCACTGGGCCGGCCATGGTCTGCTCGGCAAGGCCACGCCCTACTCCCCCGCCCACGAGGTCCCGTTCTACCTGTCGTGGCCCGCGGCGGGCTTGGGCGCGGGCACGGTGGACAACCGGATCGTGGCCAACATCGATGTCGCGCCGACGGTGCTCGACGCGGCCGGGATCACCCCGGCGGGTTCGCCGGATGGGCAGTCGTTGCTGTCTTCGGCGGGTCGCGGCCACCTCCTCACCGAGTGGTGGAAGCAGGGTTCGGGCGCGTCGGTGAAGGACACGTGGGCGTCGTATGTGAGCAAGACCGAGCAGTACGTCGAGTACTACGACGTGCACACCGATGCCGGTGGCAATGAGGTGGGTACGGGTCAGGTGCGGTTCCGTGAGTACTACGACCTGGTCAATGACCCGTTCCAGTTGGTGAACAAGCTGCATGGGGCGACGCCCGCGCAGGAGCAGGCGTGGGGTGTCCCGGCGTTGGCCGCCCAGTTGGCCGCTGACCGCGCGAGCTGGTGGGCACAGGTGTGGGCGCGGGGTGCCGCGCCCACACCGTGGGGAGGGAGTCGGGATGTCTTGCTGTACGCCGGAACGGGACGCGGTCCGGGTGGTGCGGTGGTGGTGGCGCGGTCGGTGCCGTCGAAGCGGATGGTGGGGTTGGCCGGTGGCGCGTTCCTGATGGGGACCGACGACGGGGTCGGGTATCCGGGTGATGGTGAGGGCCCGGTGCGGGATGTGACGTTGAGCCCGTTCGCGATCTGGACGGGTCGGACCGCTCCCCCGCTGCCGGGCGCACGCCGTGGTGGCGGGCGACGTCGGGGGCGTTCTGGCGGCGGCCGGAGGGGCCGGGGTCGGTGGTCTCGGCGCGGCAGAGTCATCCGGTGGTGCATGTGTCGTGGGCGGACGCGGTGGCGTATTGCGGGTGGACGAGGTTGCCGACGGAGGCGGAGTGGGAGTTCGCGGCGCGTGGTGGGTTGGTGCAGGTTTCGGGTGGCGGGCTGATGTCGGGGAGTTGTCGGTGTGATCCGCTATATACGTACGGTGATGTTGATCGAGGCTCAGGACGCGTTCTTCGTCGCGCGGAAGGCGCGGAAGGATTCGCCGCACACGACGGCGGCGTATCGGCGGGATCTGGCGGTGGTGTCGGCGTGTGTGGTCGATGTGGTGGGTGTGGGGCAGGTGGCGGGGCTGGGGTTGGCGGAGGTGTCGGCGCCGGTGTTGCGGGCGGCGTTCGGGGTGTTCGCCGATACGCACGCGAAGAGTTCGGTGGCGCGGGCGTGGTCGACGTGGAATCAGTTCTTTCAGTTCTGTGTGGCTGATGGTTTGTGTGCGGGGAATCCGATGGGGGCGATCGGTCGGCCGCGGGCGGCTCCGCTGTCGCCGAAGCCGTTGCGGGGTGAGTCGACGCCGGAGCAGTTGTTGTCGGCGATCGCGGGTGGGGCGCGGCGGGCTCGGGTGCCGTGGCCGGAGCGGGATCTGTTGGTGTTGGCGTTGGGGTTGGTCGCGGGGTTGCGGTCCTCGGAGATGCGGGCGTTGGTGCGGTCGTCGGTGGTGGGGCGGGCCGGTGAGCGGCGGTTGTTCGTGCACGGGAAGGGCAATCAGGAGCGGTCGATCCCGATCGAGGCGCCGATGGAGCGGGTGATCGAGTCGTATGTGGGGTCGTGTGACGGGCGGTTCCCGGGGATCCGGTTCGGTGGTGAGTCGCCGTTGTTGGTGGGTTCGGATGGGGCTGCGATCGGGCGGGGCGCGTTGGATTATTTGGTGAAGTCGTGTTTTCGGGCGGCGGGGATGCATGATCGGGTGCCCGCGGGGGCGAATTTGCACGCGTTGCGGCACACGTTCGCGACCCGGTTGGCTGAGGATGGGGCGAACGCGGTGGAGATCATGGCGTTGTTGGGGCACGCGAGTCTGAACACGAGTCAGAACTACATCGAGGCCACCGGTGCCCACCGCCGGGCGGCGGCGGCGAGCAACCGGACCTATCGGGTGTTGGCGGACTTGTCGGACTTGTAGGTCAGTGTCCGAATGTGGTTTCGATGGCGTCGCGGCGGGTGGCGACGTCGGCGGGGTCGTCGCCGTAGACGAGTAGGTGCAGGGTGGACTGGTTGATGGGGTTGTCGGTGCGGCGGGTGTCGTGGCCGCCGGTGACGAGGAGTCCGCCCGCGCGCAGGGCTGGGCGCAGTGCGTCCAGGAGGGTGGCGATCGGGGTGTCGGCGGTGAGTTTGACGGACTCGGCGGGCCGGTCGAGTGCGTCGGGTCGGATGGAGCGCAGGGCGAGCAGGGGGATGGATCCGCTGGTGATGCGGAAGTTCAGGTCGAGCATGGCGAGTTGGCCGTCGCGGGTTTGGGCGCAGTCGAGGCTGCAGAGGCCGCGGTAGCCGACGTCGGCGGCGCGTTGGGCGATGGCGAGGCATTCGGTGCGGAGTTCGGCCGGTAGTGGGGTGACGTGGCCGAAGCGGCCGCCGGTGTAGATGCCGTCGGCGTCGACGCGTTGTTCGGTGACGGCGAGCAGGCGGGCTTGGGCGTCGGCGGCGATGTAGAGCTGGATGCCCCAGTTGCGGTGGATGTGGAGGTATTCCTCGATGACGAATTCGGTGAGGATGTCGGCGAAGGCGGGCAGGGTGACGGGTTGGCCCGCTTGGTGGAGGTAGACGTCGAGGCTGGCGCCGTGGGCGGCGTTGGTGGCGGCTTTGAGGACCCAGGACTTTTCGGCGGGGGCGGCGTCGGTGAGGTCGTCGAGGGTGACGATGGTGCGGCGGGCTTGGAAGCGGGGGTCGACGAAGGTGCTGATGCTGGCTTTGTTGTTGAGGTAGCCGACGAGTTCGGCGCTTTTGAGGGAGCGTTCGTCGGGGCACAGTGCGGTGGGCTGTGGGTATTCCATGGAGATGAGCAGGCCGTCGCTCATGGCTTCGGTGACGCGGGTGGTGAATTCGGTTTCGGTGCGGAATTCGCGTAGGTCGGTGCCGATGGGGAGGCCGCCGTGGCGGAGTTCGGCGAGGAGGGCGGGTTCGGTGCCGCCCGCGCTGCAGATGACGGTGGTGTCGGCGGCGACGGCGATGGGTCGGGTGGTGAGGACGTCGCGGGTGTTGCGGTGTCTGCTGGAGGGGACGGCGGTTTCCTGGGCGGGGCGGGCGCAGACGGCGATGTCGGGGCCGTAGATGTCGGTGAGGGTGCGGGGTGCGGCGAGCGTCGGTGACGGCGCGGAGGTGGTGATGGAGTGTCTCCCTTGTGGGGTGTGTCTGCCCGGATGTGGGCATGGCGCGGTGGGGGTTTGTGCTGGTCGGGATGACCGGGTGCGGTGAAACGCGCCTGGATGTGGCGGCGTCCGCTCCTGGGCCGAGTGGCGCTCCCGTGGCCTGGCCGAACGTGGGTCGGCGGGGTGTGGGGGTGCGCGTAGGTCTTCAGGGTCTCACGTTTGGCGGGGGGCCGGTTTGGCTTCGTCGGGCCATCGGACCTTAGGCTGGCCGGGATGAGACGCAAGCTTCGCTCTCCCCTGCCGCAGCGCCACGGCCTCGACGCCGCGCGTCTGCGGCTGCCCGACGAGGGTGAGTGGGCCACGATCCGCGATCACCTGGTGGAGCGGCTGCCCCGGGTCGACCCGGGGCGCATCGACGTGATGCTGCGGGAGGAGCGGATCGTCGGGGTGGACGGGCCGGTGGCGGTGGACGCGCCGTATCTGCCGGGGTCGTTCGTGTGGTTCCACCGGGATCTGCCGGTGGAGGTGCCGGTGCCGTTCGAGGTCGGCGTCGTGCACCGCGACGAGGACATCCTGGTCGTGGACAAGCCGCATTTCCTGGCGACCATCCCCCGCGGTCAGCACATCGTGCAGACCGCGCTGGTGCGGCTGCGGCGGGACCTGGGCATCCCGACGCTGAGCCCGGCGCACCGGCTGGACCGGGTCACGGCTGGGCTGTTGCTGTTCGTCGTGCGCCCGGAGCTGCGCGGCAAGTACCAGACGATGTTCCGCGATCGGTTGGTGGGCAAGCAGTATGAGGCGATCGCCCGGCATGACCCGGCGCTGGAGTTGCCGCGCACGGTGGTCAGCCGCATCGTCAAGGAGCGCGGGGTGATCACCGCGCAGGAGGTCCCCGGTGAGCCCAACGCGCGCACGACGGTGGAGCTTGTCGAGGTGCGGGGCGGGGTCGGGCGGTATCGGCTGTCGCCGGAGACCGGGCGTACCCACCAGCTGCGGCTGCACATGAGCGGTCTGGGTGTGCCGATCCTGGGTGACGACTTCTACCCGGTGTTGACGGAGAAGCCGCTGGGCGACTTCACCCGGCCGCTGCAGCTGCTGGCGAAGGTCCTGGAGTTCACCGACCCGGTGAGCGGGGTGCCGCGCCGGTTCGAGAGCGCGTTGCGGCTCTCGGCGTGGGACGCCCCGGGCGAGTGGGGAAACTCGGCTGCGCGGGCCGGGCGGGCGGTCTAGTCTCCCGGCATGCCGTTCGGTTGACGTTTCCACGCTGAGTCCACGGCCGGGTTGATCCGGGTGTCGATGTGGTGGGCGGTGCTCACCTATCTGGTCCCGATCTATCCGCTGTACGCCGTGCTGTTCTCCGACACCGGGTTGTCCGGGGCGCAGATCTCGGCGCTGTTCCTGATCTGGTCGGCGGTCGGGATCCTCGGCGAGGTGCCGCTGGGTGCGCTCGCGGACCGGTTCTCGCGGCGCTCGGCGCTGGTGGCGGCGAGCCTGCTGCAGGCGGTCGGCTATGTCGTGTGGGTGACGCTGCCCGGGTTCGCCGGGTTCGCGGCGGGGTTCGTGTTGTGGGGCCTGGGCGGCGCGCTGGAGTCGGGCGCGTTCGACGCGCTGCTCTACGACGGGTTGGCCGCCCACGGTGAGGAGTCCCGGTTCGCGCAGGTCAACGGGCGGGTGACGGCGCTCAACCTGGTCACCGAGATCCCGACGGCGGGCTTGGCGACGGTGCTGTTCATGGTGGGTGGCTACCAGCTGGCGGGGTGGGTCAGCGTCGGTGTGTGCGTGGCGGGCGCGGTGGTCGCTTCCCGTTTCCCCGAACCGCCGCGCGACGAGGACGACGACGAGCTGGGTTATGTGGACCTGCTCAGAGCCGGTGTCCGGGAGGCCGCGCGCAGCGTCAACGTGCGGCACGCGGTGATCGTGGTGGCGCTGCTCGGCGGGCTGGACGCCTTCGAGGAGTACTTCCCGCTGATGGCGCAGGACTGGGGTGTGCCGTCGGGCTGGGTGCCGGTGGCCATGGCGGCGATCCCCTTGGCGGGTGCGGCGGGCGCGTCGCTGGGCGGCTATGCCAACCGGCTGACGACGCTGACGTTGGCGCTGGTGCTGGGTGCCGCGGTGCTGGTGCTGTTGTTCTCCGGGGTTCTGCGCGCGCCGGTCGGCCTGGTCGCGGTCGCGGTGTTCTACGGGCTGTACCGGATGGTGCTGGTCGTCGGTGAGGCGCGGCTGCAGGACACCATCGAGGGGCAGGCGCGGGCGACGGTGACGTCGGTGGCCGAGATCGGGGTCGAGGTGTCGGCGGTGGCCCTGTACGGGGCGTGGGCGGTGGGTGAGGTGTTCGGGGTGGCCGCGCTGGTCGCGTTCGTGGCGTTGCTGCTGCCCCGCTGGCTGCGTCGGACGCCGGTGGCCGCTGAGCTTTAGGGCCGAGTCTGGTCCAGGGCTTGGGCGGCGGTGTCGTGGATGGCGCGGGCGGCCGCGGCCAGCGTGGGCGAGTCGAGTTTCCACTGCTGCCAGTAGAGGGGGACGTCGATGGGGTGGTCGGGGGCGAGGTCGACCAGGGTGCCTTCGCGGATGCGGGGGCGGGCTTGGACCTGCGGGACCATGCCCCAGCCGAGTCCGGCGGCCACGGCGTCGACGAATCCCTCCGAGGAGGGGATGTGGTGGCGGTGGTGGCTGGCGCCGCGGCCGCCGGTGCGGGTGCGGGCGAAGCGGTCCTGCAGGTCGTCGCGGCGGTCGAAGACGACGACGGGTGCGTCGGCGATGTGGGCGCGCAGGGGGCCGTCGAGGTGGCGGGCGAGGAAGTCGGGGCTGGCGGTGGGCAGGTAGCGCATGTGGCCGAGGGGTCGCACGAGGCAGCCTTGGACGGGGTCGGGGGTGGAGGTGACAGCGGCCATGACGAGTCCTTCGCGCAGCAGGGCGGTGGTGTGGCCCTCGTCCTCGCGGTGCAGTTCGAAGTGGATGTCGGGGACGCGGGTGAGCGCGGGGATGAACCAGGTTGACAGTGAGTCGGCGTTCACGGCGATGGGCAGCCGCGCGGGCTCGCCTTCGTCGGACATCCCGAGGTCGGCGCGGGTGTCGCGTTCGAGTTGGAGCAGTTGGCGGCCGAAGCGCACGACGATCTCGCCGGAGGCGGTGGGGGTGGCGGGTTTGGTGCGCAGGAGCAGGACCCGGCCGGTGCGCTGTTCGAGGGTCTTGACGCGCTGGCTGACCGCGGAGGGGGTCACGTGCAGGGCGGCGGCCGCGGCGTCGAAGGTGCCTTCGTCGATGACGGCGAGCAGGGTGCGGACCAGGTCCAGCGGCAGGTCGGGCATCACGAGCGCTAATGTTACGTCAAAATCTTGAACTGGACTGTTGACCGGTGGGTTCATAGCCTCGGGTCATGGGTCAGTTCATGCTCGCCGTGGCCACGGGGTTCGGCACCGGTCTCTCGCTCATCGTCGCGATCGGCGCGCAGAACGCGTTCGTGCTGCGCCAGGGCATCCACCGGCACGCGGTCCCCGTGGTCGTGGCCGTCTGCGCGGGATCCGACGCGGTGTTGATCACCCTGGGGGTGGCCGGGGTGGGCGCGGTCGTGGGCGCGTGGCCGGGGGCGACGACGGTGCTGACGCTGGTCGGTGCCGCTTTCCTGCTCGGCTACGGGGCTCTCGCCGCGCGTCGGGCGTTGCGGCCCTCGGCGCTGGTGGTGGCGGGCGGGTCGGCGCGGCCCGCGGTGCTGACGGCGATGGCGCTGACCTGGCTCAACCCGCACGTCTATGTCGACGTGCTGCTGCTGGGATCGCTGGCCTCGGCGCACGGGTCGCTGCGGTGGGGGTTCGCGCTGGGCGCGGTCGCGGCGAGTGTGTGCTGGTTCTCCGCGCTCGGGTTCGGGGCACGCCTGCTCACCGGGTTCTTCGCCCGCCCGTCGTCGTGGAAGGTGCTCGACGCGCTGGTGGCCGCGACCATGACCGGGTTCGCGGTGGTGATGCTGCTCAGCCTGACCCGGTGATGGCCTCGGCGACGAGGTCGACGGCGCTGCGCTGCGGGGCGCGGGCCGCGGAGTTGTAGGTGCGGTTGGTGGTGTCGACGCTGGCGTGGCCGACGTCGGCCTGCACGGTGACCAGTTCGGCGCCCGCCTCGACCGCGGCGGTGACGTAGAAGTGGCGCAGGGCGTGCGGGTGGATTCGGGTGGCCACGTCGGCGAGGTCGGGGCCTGCCGATGCGGCGATGCGGCGCAGCAGCGCCCACACGTCGGCGCGGGCCATGGGTTTGTCGTCGCGGGTGCCGATCAGCGGTTGGGTGCCCGCCTTGACCTGGCCGCGCAGGGCGGGGGCGGTGTCGCCCGCGCGGTGGTGCAGGTAGGCGTTGAGTGCGTCCTGGGCCAGTCCGGAGAGGTAGACGACGCGCGGTTTGTCGCCTTTGCCCGGTACGCGCAGTGCGGTGCGGCCGCGGGTGGAGTGCAGATCGGCGCGGGTCAGGTCGCACAGTTCGGAGACGCGCACGCCGAGGGTGAACAGGGCGACCACGGCGGTGGCGCGCAGGGTGCCGAGCCGGTCGCGGCCGGGTCTGGGCGCGGCGGCGGCGTCGAGCAGGACGCGGACCTGGTGGGCGGTGAGGGTGACGGTGCGGGTGGTGTCATGGTCGGTGGCGACGTTGAGACGCCTGCGGGACAGGGCCGCGGGATTGGCGGCGATCTCCCCCGCCTCGGCGAGGTGGCCGTAGAAGGCTTTGAGGGTACCGAGCATGCGGTCGCGGGTGGCTTTCGCGGCGCCGTGGTCGGTGAGGTCGTCGAGCCATTCCTTGACGTGGGTGGTGTTGGCGCGCAGCGGGTCCAGGCCGCGCGCGCCGCACCAGCGCAGCCAGTGCAGGTGCCGCAGCCTGCCGCGCCGCGCCGGTGGCGGCCGGTTCGCGGTGACCGCCGGTGGCCGCGTGGGCAGGCCGAGGGTGTGGGCGTAGGCGTGGACGACGGGCGCGAGTTCGGGGCGGTCGCGCCAGGGGGCGAGGTCCGCGGCGCTGACCGGCAGGCCGAGGGATTCGGCGTACTTGTGTCGGGTGGCGCGGTTGGCGTAGCCGAGCAGCCAGTCACCGATCATGGCCAGCAGCCGGGCGGGATCGTCGACGCCGGGCCAGATGTCCTCGCCCGCGGCGACGAGCACGTCGGTCACGTCGGCTCCCCCGCTCGTGGTGTTCGGGTTGATCAGCATACGGGCAACGCCGCTTCCCTTACCTCAGGCGGCTCGCGAAGAATGAGACGATCTCGCGGGCGGCGTCGCCGCGCTGCTGTGCCGGTGTCAGCTTGCCCGCGCAGTCCGCCGGCGCGTCGTCCTCCCCGCCGATCTTGCCGGGCGACCATTCGGTGTTGAAGAAGTTGTGGTTCGCGCCGGTGATCGTCACCGAGCTCGCATCGGGGTTCCTGCCCGCGACGTCCTTGACGTACTGCAGGCCCACATCGCCGACGTCACCGTCGCAGGCGGCGATGACGACCTTGAACGGCACCCGGGTGACCAGCACGTCGCTGTTGTCGTCCTCGTCGGAGTTGAAGTAGACCGGCGCGAGCGGGACGACCGCGCGGATCCGGACGCCCGCGGGCCACTTGGCGGTGTGCTTGTCGGAGGCCTGCCACATCACTGCCTTGCCACCGCGGGAATGCCCCATCGTGCCGACGCGGGTGAGGTCGACGCGCCCGCGGAAACGCCCGAGGGCGCCCGCCAGCGGCCCCTCACCGCGCGCGAGGTCGCGCCACAGCTCCAGGTGCTTGTTGACCAGATAGGCGCGGGAGTAGTAGCCCTCGTCGCCAAGCAGGTGCGCGTTGATGGCGTTGGCGCTGATCGAGACGACGATGAAACCCTGCTCGGCGAGCTTCTCGCCAAGGTAGTCGTAGCCACGAAAGCTCGGCAGCGGTCGCTGCCGCCGCGCGCAGGGCCACTGGCCGTGTGGCGTCCTCGCGATGGGGTCCACGCAGGTCCACCAACTGCCGTGCGACTGCACGATCAGCGGGTGCGTGCGGCCGCCGAGGTCGCGCGGGTAGTGCACGACGGCGGCCAACTCCATCGGCACGGACACCTCGGGATGCCGGAACGCCTGATCGCCGAGGTTGTACTGGACGACGCCGACACCCTGCCCAGCCGCCGCCTGCGGCGCCGCGACAGTCACAAGGGCCAGAATCAGAGCGGCGAGGGCCGCGCGGAGGAAGGTCACGCTGGAAACACTGCCGAAGGACTATGAAGAAGCAGTGATCTTCGCGTGCGCATGTCGCTGCAAGGTGTTCCGGACCAGACGGCACTTGAACGCGGGGATAGTCTCCAGACGGGCGAGGGTCACGAAGGACTGGCGGCCTTCACCAGGCGCAGGTGGGTCACCCGGTCGACGGTGACCGACTCGGTGCACTCGAGGGCGGTGATCCCGTCCTCGAACACGCGTTCGCCGGAGCCGAGCAGGATCGGCACCACGGAGACGTTGAGCTCGTCGACCAGGCCCGCCCGCAGGTACTGCCGGACGGTGGCCGCTCCCCCGCCGAGCCGCACGTCGAGCCCGCCCGCCGCGTCGACGGCCAGGGCCAGGGCGGCGTCGACGCCGCCGTCGACGAAGTGGAAGGTGGTCGCGCCCTCCATGGTGATGGGCGGGTGCGGGTGGTGGGTCAGGACGAACACCGGGTGGTGGTAGGGCGGGTTCGGGCCCCACCAGCCGGTCCAGGTGTCCTCGCCCCACGGTCCGCGGATCGGGCCGAACATGTTGCGCCCCATGATCGTGGCGCCGATCCCGTTCTCACCGCGTTCGATGAGGTCGTCGACGATGCTCGCGCGGTCATCGGCGAAGAGCCACTCGTGCAGCTTCTCACCGTCGACCCCCAGCGGGTCCTCCAGGCTCTGCCGCGGCCCGGCGACGTAGCCGTCGAGCGACATCGCCAGGTTGTGGACCCTCAATTTCGCCATCGGTGACTCCCCACGCTCGTGTTTCCCCTGATCTTGCCACCGATCCAGGGGCCGCTTCGGCTTACCAACGAAAGGTCTGTTTCGTAGGTAACCGCGGTTATAGAGAGATAACTTCTAACCTCGGTTGTAGGTTGAATAACCGATCGACTAGGGTTAGATCATGCAGCAGACGGTCGACGGAAACGCGTTGTGCGGGTTCAGCCGGTGCCGAAACCCGCTGCCCCCGCCGGGGCCCCGTGGTGGACGCCCCTACGAGTTCTGTCCTGAGCGGACCTGGCCGGGAAACGTGACCTGCAAGCAACTGGCCGCCGCGGAGAACGCGCTGCGGGCCGCGCTCGGCGTCGAGTCGGGGACGGCTGCGCTGGGTGGGGTCGCCACGGAGGTTCGTGAACACATCGACCGCGTCCTCGGGCCCGCCGAGGCGCTCAAGGCGGTGCTGGAGCAGGTCGTCACCCGGCTCGACGGGGAAGTGACCACCGCGCTGGCGGCCGTCGACGCCGCGGAGAAAGCGGCAGCCCTGGACCGGGGGCTGCGTGAACACGCCGAAGGTCAGGCCGCCGAAGCCGAGCGGGCCGCGCGGGAAGCCCACGCGCTGACCGCCGAACACGGTGCCGCGCGGGCCGCCGCCGAACACTCCCGCGACGAGGCCCTCGCCCGGATGAAAGCCGCCGAACTCAAACAGGCCCGCGCCGAGTCCCGCCGCGACGCCGAACACGAGCGGGCCGAGCACGCCGAACACCGAGCCCGCGACGCCGCCCACCGCGAACACCAAGCCACCGAGGCCGCCGCCGTCGCCCGCCAGGAGACCGCGTCACTGCGCGCCGAACTCGCCGGGCTCGAACAGCGGCTCGTGGACGAACGCTCCAGCGGCGCACGCGCGCTCGAACGCGCCGAGGCCGACCTCACCGCGGCCCGCGCCGACCTCGCAGGCACTCGCAGGGAAGCGGCTCACGCCGCTGAGCGCCACAACGCCGAAGCCGCTCAGGCCGCCGACAAGCACCGCGCGGAACTCGACCGGACATTGGACCGGGCCGAGACCCGCCTCGCCGCGGCGACCGACGCCCACCAGGCCACCCAAGCGAAGCTGCACCAGGAACTCGGGGCCGCCAAGCACCGCGCCGAACGGGCCGAAGCCGAAGTGACGACGCTGCGGCTGTCCACCCAGGCGCTCAACGACGACCTGGAACACCTCCGGCGAGTCGTCGGCCCCGACCTGCCCGGCTGATCGAACGGGCCGCCACCCCGTAGGGCGGCGGCCCGCGACTTTCAGCCCATGAGGAACAACGAGGCCAGGATGCTCGACGCCGTCGCCCGCGACCTGGTCAGTCCCGCACACCGACCAGGCCCAAGGTTCTTCGACGTGGCCACGGGGCAGCTGAACGAGATCGTGTGAGACCGCGGCGCGTGTCCTGACGAACTCGTTCACAGGGGCACAACAGCGGAGTCTCCGCCGGTCATTCGGTTACGACGGATATTCCGGCTGCCTGCCTGGTCGCTGCCTGGCGAACCGACGCTCGGTGCGCCCTGGACTCCACGCCGTTGACATCCCGCGTCGATCTCGCGAACCTGCCGGTGATGTGGGCGACGGCGTCGGCGTTCTTGTCCAGCAGGTCGCGGTTGATGTTTCCGAGATTGTCGCAGACCGAGTGGTTGCACGGGTCGAACAGCGCGCCCGCGGTGCCGCCCCACTTCTCGGCCTGCGCCTGCGTCTTGGTGTGGAACAAGCCGGAGAACAGGCCGCCGGTGGGTATTCCGGCGGGCATGAAGTCCGAGTAGGCGCCCGGTCCCGGAAATTTGGTGGGTTCGGTGGCGATTCCGCGAGAGGCGTAGTAGTCCGCGAAAGCCTGTTCGATCTGCCCGGAACCGTACGGCCCCGAACCACCCGTCGATGAGCCGTCGCCGTCGAAGACGAAATACCCTCCGTTCGGTGAGCCGATCGCTTCGAGCTCGATATGCAGCGCGATGTCGAGCTGCTGTTCGAAGGAGAGCGATCTCAGGTAGGCATCAGAACCTGTGTTGTCCCAGTCTCCGCCCCACCAGATGAACCGCACGGAGTTGTTCACTTTCGGTGAACCGCCGAGCTGCAGCGCGGTCTCCAGCATGGCCGCGACGCTGGTGGCGTTCTCGTTGATGCCGGGAACAGCGGGAAGGCTGTCCAGGTGCGCCCCCACGATGACGGCGTTGTCCCGGCGCCCGGTGCGCGTTGACGCGATCAGATTGCGGCTGTTGGTCGGCTCGATGTGATGTCGCGCGTCCAGCGTGGCCTGCTTGCCCGCCAGTGCGATCAACGCGGTGCCATCGACCCCGACCAGCCCGACCATCGGAATGCGCGCGGTGGCGGGATTCACCTCGCCGCCCATCGGGCCAGGGCTGTTGTTGTAGACCACCCCGGCGATCGCGCCCGCGTCGGCCGCGACTCTCTCCTTGGTGACGAACGAACAGCCGCCGCGACGGATCAGAACGATGGCGCCCGCCACGTCGATTCCGGTGTAGTCCTCGGGCTCGCAGCCGGTGGTCGAGTCCGCCGGCACGACGACCAAGCCTGCCGTGAGCCCGCCCACCGGGGTCTGCGGCGAGCCGGTCATGTGATCGGGCACCACCCGAGTCGCCGCCACGGTGAGACTCTCCGCGTCGATGACCCTCCGGTCATAGCCGAATTCCTGAATCGTCACCTCGAACCCGGCGGCACGAACCCTTTCCGCGACATAATCCAGACTTTCCCTGGCTCCCGGCGACGGATCGGCCCGATTGCCGCCATTGCGGTCCGCGATACGCTGAAACGCGATCAGATGCCGATGGACGGCGCCGATCGTCACTTTTCGGACCAGCTTCTCCGCCAGGCCGCCCCGAACGTCCGGCTCCGCCTGCGCCGACAATGCAGGCGACAATGGCACAAGTATGAGTGCCGCGGCTGTCACGGCGATTCGTTGCATACGTCTCATTCGCTATCTCCCTGTTCGGCGAACCCGATCAGCCTGCGGTTGTCCCAGGTGGTCCACCAGTGCCAATCCGGCGGCGAATGGATCGGTACCCGATCGGCCTATCAATGTGGGAGAACATTCAGGTCGGCCGAAAGCCGCGACCGCGTGCTTCAGTCGACGGCCGCGCCGAACCACGTCGGGAGCCTGCTGAGCAGGTCGCGCTGGTCCTCGCCGACCCAAGCGACGTGGCCGTCGGGCCGCAGCAGCGCCGCGGGCACGTCGAGTTCCTCGCTGACGTCGACCACGTGGTCGACCCGGTCGGCCCAGCCCGCCACCGACAGCGTGCCGGTCTGGTCGAGCAGCAGCCCGCGGCCGCCGCGCATCAGCTCGTAGAGGCGTCCCCGCTTCAGGCCCACGTCCCGCAGCCTGCGGCCGAGCAACTCGTGCCCCTCGCCGAAGTCGTAGCGGATCCCGATCGCGGTGATCTTCTCGATCAGGTACCGGTTCACGTCCTCGAAGTCCATCAGCTCCGCCACCAACCGGCGCACCGACTGGGGACCGGGCTCGGTGGACATCAGCTGCATCTGCGCGCGGGTGTTGTCCAGCACGGCGGCGGCCACCGGGTGCCGTTCGGTGTGGTAGCTGTCCAACAGGCCCTCCGGAGCCCAGCCGTTGACCTCGGCGGCCAGCTTCCACCCCAGGTTGAACGCGTCCTGGACGCCGAGGTTGAGGCCCTGCCCGCCGGTCGGCGGGTGGATGTGCGCCGCGTCGCCCGCCAGCAGCACCCGGCCGGTGCGGTAGCGCTCGGCCAGCCGGGTGGCGTCGCCGAAGCGGGAGAGCCAGCGCGGTGAGTGCACGCCGAAGTCGGTGCCCGCGACCACCCGCAGCTGCCGCCGGAATTCCTCCAATGTCGGCGGGACCGAGCGGTCCTCGGCCACCCCCTCGGCGGGCACGCCGATGCGGTACACCCCGTCCCCGAGGGGCATGGCGCCGAACCGGAGCTGGGTCTTGCGGACCTCGGCCACCACCGCGGAAAGCGTCTCCGGTGGCGCGGTCACCCGCATCTCGCCCAGCAGCGTGTCGACCCGGGAGGGCTCACCGGGGAAGCCGACACCGAGCAGCCCGCGCACCGTGCTGCGGCCGCCGTCGCAGCCGACGAGGTAGCGCGCGCCCAGCCGGGTGCCGTCCGCCAGCTCGACGGTGACCCCGTCGTCGTCCTGGTCCAGCCCGACCAGCTCGCAGCCGCGCCGGATCTCGACGCCCACCTCGGCGGCGTGCTCGGTGAGCAGGCGGTCGGTGCTGGGCTGCGGGATGCCCAGGACATACGGATGTGTGGTGTCCAGCCGCTCCGGGGCGGGCTTGGTGATGCCCGCGAAGAAGCCGCCGAGGGGGTATTTCGTGCCGAGCGCGAGGAACCGTTCCAGCAGACCGCGCTGGTCCATCACCTCGACAGTGCGCGCGTGCAGACCGAGCGAGCGGACGACCTTGGTCGGCTCGGGGTCCTTCTCCACCACGAGTGCGTGCACGCCTTGCAGCCGCAGTTCGCAGGCCAGCATCAAGCCGGTCGGTCCGCCGCCCGCGACGATCACGTCGATCATGAGATCCCCCGATTTCCCCTGGTTGTGGCGTCGGCGGGAGATTCTGCGCCACAACCAGGGTCTTGCCGCAAGACCCCCTGTGCGCTATACGTTGAAGAGGGCGGGGAACTCTCCTAGATTCCGAACGGCGCGGCGTAGTGGATTGTGCCGCCGGGCAGCGGATCATCCTTGAGGGCCAACGCCATCAGCGCGTCGTCGGGCACCTCGATGGACACCCGGATCCCGTGCGCGGAGGCGCGGGTGAAGCCGAACCTGGGGTAGTACGTCGGGTGGCCCAGGACGACGACGAACCGCTCCCCCAGGTCCGCGGCCGCGTCCAGTGCCGCGCGGATGGCCGCCGAGCCCGCCCCGGTCCGCTGGTGGTCCGGGGCGACCGCGCACGGCGCCAGGCACAGGGCCTCGGTGTCGCCGATGTGGCAGCGGGTGAGCAGGGTGTGTCCGACGACGGCGCCGGAGTCGTCGGTGGCGACGATCGACAGTCCCTCGATCCACGAGGGATCGGTGCGCAGGCGGTCGACCAGGTCGGCCTCGTCGCCGGTGTCGAAGGCGGCCTGTACGACGGCGCGGATGGCGGGGATGTCGGCGTCGGTCTCGGCGCGGGTGGTCCAGTCGGTGCTCATCGGGCCACCTCGCGCGCTCGGTGGCGTTCGCGCCACTGTGTCAATGATTCGCTCATGTGTCCGTCTCGGTCGGTGGCCTGCTGTCGAGGTAGGAGACCAGGCCCGCCCAGTCCATCGCCACCGCGCCGACGGTGTCCGCGGCGCCCGGGACCGGATCGGGCGCGGGGCCCACCTCGACGACGCCCGCGGCGGCGCGGCGGGCGGGGGTGTCGTCGATGATCCTGATGTGGACCTTCTTCCACGGTGGTCTGCGGGTGCGGGCCGGGATCGCGGTGACGTCGTCGGGCACGTCGGTGCCTTCGTGGTCGAGTACCCGCACGTGCACCTCGGCCCCGCAGGTGTCCGCGGCGGCGCCGACCACCCGCAGCAGGTGGACCCGCCCTCGGCCGTCGCGGTGCGCCAGGACCTGGCCGACGCCGACCGTGGGCGTGGGCAACCGGCGTCGGCGGACCGTGCGGCGTGCCGGCTGCGGGCCCTCGATCTGCGCTCGGACCTTCGCCAGGGCCGCGGCCCGGCGCCGAACCGCCGCCGGGCCCGCCTCGGCCCACCGGTCCAGGTCGCCTCCGGCGTCGAGCATGGTCAAGGCCCGCGCGCGCAGGTCGTCGCCGAGCCTGCCCATGGTCGACTCGGTCACGGCCAGGGCGAGCACGACCACGACCTGGTCTTCGTCGGCGAACTCGCGCAGCGCCGCGGCCTCGGCGTCGTCGTCGGTGCGCCCGTGGGCCAGGGCGTCGCGGTAGGCGTCGCGGACGTCGGCGGCGGTGTCGTCGGAGATCAGGGCTGGTCCGTCGGTCCCCATGAGGCCGGATTCTAGGTCGGGGTGCCGATGACGACGGTGGCGTCCACCTCGGCCGATGTGGCGACGTGGGCGCGCAGGCCGTGGCGGGTGTAGGTGGCGGCGGTGTGTGGGGCCTGCTGGGCGCTGGTCTCGATCAGCAGGTGTCCGCCGGGGGCCAGCCAGGTGCGGGCGGCGGCGATGACGCGGCGCTGGATGGCCAGGCCGTCGGTGCCGCCGTCGAGGGCGACGCGGGGTTCGTGGAGGCGGGCCTCCGGCGGCATGAGGCCGATCGAGTCGGTGGGCACATAGGGGGCGTTGGCGACCAGGACGTCGACCCGGCCGCGCAGGTCGGGCGGCAGCGGGTCGTAGAGGTCGCCTTCGTGGACGTGGCCGGTGACGTTGCGCCGGGCGCAGCCCACCGCGGCGGGGTCGATGTCGACGGCGTGCAGGTCGACGGCGACGGCGGCGTGGATGGCGGCGCCGACCGCGCCGGTGCCGCAGCACAGGTCGACGACCACGGCGCCGGGGTGGGCAAGGGCGGCGGCTTGGTCGGCGAGGAACTCGGTGCGGCGGCGGGGCACGAACACGCCGGGATCCACGGCGACGCGCAGGCCCGCGAACTCGGCCCAGCCCAGGACGTGTTCGAGGGGGTGGCCCGCGACCCGCCTGCCGATCATGGCGTCGAGATCCGCGGGTCCGCTTGCGGTGTCGATGAGGAGCCGTGCCTCGTCCTCGGCGAACACGCAGCCCGCCGCTCGGAGGGTGTTGACGATGGTGACCACTGACATGAGCGCGCCTTTCGGGGAAGCAGGCGGGCGCTCAGGCGGTCATCGAACCGCGGGTCCGGTGAGGGAGAGCGCCCGGTCTGACCTAGCGGTCATGGGTTCCCACCTCCTCGGGTCGGCCATCGCGGACAGGTCGAACGCTACCAAGGTCGCAGACATGCCGACGACACAGGTGTGCGGTCCTCAACCGACCGCGTGAGCGCGCATGATCTAGTCTCGGGACACGTGACGACGACGACCAAAGCGCCGCTGCGGGCGAGCACGCTGTGGGTGTTCCGGGTGCTGTGCGCGCTGCAGTTCATTCAGCTGGCGATGCAGCCGATCCTCGCCGGGATGTTCCTCAACGGCCAGTACAGCGCCCTGGGCATGCATTCCTCCAGCGGCGGGATCATGATGGTGACCGGCGTCCTGCAACTCGTCGCGGCCGTAGTGCTGTGGCGGCCGGGGCGGATCGCGGGCTGGCCGATCGGGGTGGCCGCGGCGCTGCTGGTGGCCGAGCTGGTGCAGCTGACCGCCGGTCACTCCCGGGCGATGGCCCTGCACCTGCCGCTGGGCACCGCCCTGATCATCGGCTCGCTGCTGGTGACCGGGTGGGCGTGGCGCAAGCGGGTCGGGAGCCCGTCGTGAACTTCACCCGCAGGCAGGCATTGCGCTTCGGCGGCGGGGTGGCGCTCGTGGGTGTCGCGGGCGGGTTGGGGCTGTTCGCGTCGAACCCTGGCGGGCAGACCGGGACGCTGCTGGCCAGCCAGGTGCCGCTGCCGGAGCGGTTCCGGCAGCCACTGCGGCTGCCGAACGTGGCGAAGATGGTCGACGGCCGGGTCGAGCTGGTGCAGCGCGCCGCCGACGTGGAGATCCTTCCCGGGCGGCGCACCAGAATCCTCGGCTACGACGGCACGTTCCCCGGGCCGACGATCAAGGCCCGCTCCGGTGAGCAGCTCGAGGTGCGTGTCCGTTCGGAGTTGTCGGTGGCCACGGTGGTGCACCTGCACGGCGGGGTCACCCCGCCCGAGAGCGACGGCTACCCGACCGACCTGATCCTGCCCACCGCCGGTCTGACCCGACACCAGATGCCTGGGAAGACCACCGTGGGCGAACGCACCTACACCTATCCGCTGCGGCAGCCCGCCGCGACGCTCTGGTACCACGACCACGCGATGGACTTCACCGGCCCGAACGTCTACGCCGGGCTGGCCGGGTTCTTCGTCGTCGGCGACGCGGCCGACGACGCGCTGCCGCTGCCGCGCGAGGACCGCGACCTGCCGCTGGTGATCACCGACCGCGCCTTCGACGGCGACGCCCAGTTCCGCTACCCCGCCCTGTCCGCCGCCCAGGAACACGCGGGGGTGGAGGAGGGCTACCTCGGTGGTGTCCTCGGCGACGTGATCCTGGTCAACGGTGTCCCGTGGCCCACGCACGACGTGTCGACCGCGAGGTACCGGCTGCGGCTGCTCAACGGCTCCAACGCGCGCCGCTACCAGCTCACCCTCGACCCGCCGCCGTCGGGCAAGGCGTTCACCCGCATCGGCAGCGACGTCGGGTTGCTTGACAAGCCGGTCGCCGTGGACGACATCACTCTGGCGCCCGCCGAGCGCGCCGAGGTGATCGTCGACTTCTCCGGCTACCCGGTCGGCACCCAGGTGACCGTGCGCAACGGGTTCGGCGGCGACTCCACCGCCGAGGTCATGCGGTTCGTCGTGGCGCGCTCGGCCAAAGACGACACGAACATCCCCGAGAAGCTGGCCACGATCGAGCCGCTGGACCGCGCCCAGGCCACCACCACCCGCGACTTCCACTTCCAACTCAACCGCGCCCCCGCGAACGACCCACACACCGGGCCGCACTCACCGGCGCACCGCTGGACCATCAACGGGCAGAGCTTCGCCGTGGACCGCGACGTCGCCACCCCCAGACTGGGCGACGTCGAGGTGTGGCGGTTCCTCACCGACGTTCACCACCCCGTGCACGTGCACCTGGCGCACTTCCAGGTGCTGTCGCGCAACAACCGCACCCCGCCGCCCAAGGACCTCGGCATGAAGGACACCGTGGACCTGCTGCCCGGTGAGGCGGTCGAGGTGATCACCCGGTTCAGCGGGTTCCGCGGCCGCTACGTCATGCACTGCCACAACCTCGAACACGAGGACATGGCGATGATGGCGAACTTCACCGTCACCTGAATGATGTGGCCTCCAGGCTCAGGTGTTCGACCCGTTCCGACAGGTCGACACCTGAGCCAAACGTCACCACCACGTGCTCACCCACACGGACCGGCAGCTGGGGGAACGTGTTCTCGGCGTGCTCGGTGACCGCGACGGCGAGGAATGGCTCGGCCAACGCCTTCTCCAGCACGTCATCGGACACCGGCGCGTCGAAATAGTGGATCGTCGCGCTGATCGGCCCGGCCACCGGCTCGGTCGGAAAGCCGCGCAGCGGGCGCAGCAGCAGCACGTTGTCCGAGTCGATCATGGTGGCGTTGGCCTGGTCGCGGTGCGCCTGCCACACCGGGCCGGAATAGAACGCCGTCAACGCCTCGCGGCGCGCGGCCATGTCGGTGAAGCCGCGCAGCCACACGAACCGGTCCGGGTCGTCCAAATCGCGGAACAGCCCCGGCAGCGTCATGCCCACGGCGAGTTGACCGTCGACGAACTCGCGTTCGAACAACGTGATCAGCTCGTCGCGCTTGCCCGGGTGCAGGGTGTACTGGCGCAGCTCAAGGACCGTCATGACCTCGAACCTACGACGCATCCCTGACACCTTCTGTCAGGGATGGGTTTCCAGTGGCTGCAGTTCGTGCATCAGCGTCGGGCGCCGCATCCACACCCCGTGCGGACGCGCCAGCAGGGACTCCAGCGGCTCGGGTTTGCCAAGGTGGAAGCCCTGGGCAACGCGCACCCCGAGCCGGGACAGCGCCTCGACCTGGGTGGAGCGCTCCACCCACTCGGCCACCACCGACAGGCCCAGGCCGCGGGCGATGTCGACGATGCCCTGCACCAGCACGGTGTCGCGGCTGCCGTAGTCGATGCCGTGGATGAACTCGCCGTCGATCTTCAACCCGGTGATCGGCAGTTCCTTGAGGTGGACGAACGAGCCGAACCCGGAGCCGAAGTCGTCCAGGGTGATCCGGCAGCCGCTGGCACGCAGCTGCTGGGCCAGGCTGCGCGCGGCGTCGAGGTTGGTGACCGCGGCGGTCTCGGTGATCTCGAAACCCAGGCGGCCGGGGGCCACGCCCGCGGCGGTGAGCCGGTCGAGGACGAAGTCGCCGAAGTCCTCGTCCTCCAGGGTGCGGCCGGAGACGTTGACGTTGAACCGCAGCCCCGGATACGGGTGCTCCACCAGCGTCTGGATCGCCTTGTCGGCCACCCACCGGTCGATCTCGAACACCAGGTCGCTGCGCTCGGCGGCCAGCAGGAACTCGCCGGGGCCAAGGCGCGGCTCCTTGCCGTCCTCCAGGCGCAGCAGCAGCTCGTGGCCGATGACGCGGCCGCTGCCGAGTTTGACCATCGGCATCGCGTGCAGCACGAACCCGCCGTGCTTGAGGGCGGCGCGGACCCGCTCGATCACCGTGACCCGCATCTGGGTGTCCTGGTAGTGGCCGGGCTCGTAGACGGTGGCGCGGTTGCGGCCCGCCGCCTTCGACGCGTAGAGCGCCATGTCGGCGTTGGCCAGCACCTCCTGCCACGACACCCCGGAGTCGAAGGTGGCCACGCCGATGCTGACGGTGATCCGGCTGGCCCCGGCGACCCCGTTCATCGGGATGGCGGCGATGGCGTTGCGCAGCCGGTCGGCCACCGCCACCGCCTCGCGTTCGTCGGTGTCGGCCAGCACCGCGGCGAACTCGTCGCCGGAGAGCCTGCCCAGCACCTGGCCGCCGCCGATGCGGTCGCGCAGCAGCGAGGCCAGCGTGCACATGACCTTGTCGCCGGTGGGGTGGCCGTGCAGGTCGTTGACGTCCTTGAAGTGGTCCAGGTCCAGCAGCAGGAACGCGCCGCGTACCCCGAGGGCGAGCTGGCGCTCCAGTTCCCTGGTCAGCGCGCGGCGGTTGGGCAGCCCGGTCAGCGGGTCCTCGTCGACCAGGCGCAGCAGCTCCTCCTGGTGCACCGCGGCCGAGTCCAGCTCCCGGGTGCGCCACCGGGTGACGTCGACGGCCCGGTAGAGCAGGCCGTCGTCGGTGGCGGTGCAGCGCACCTCCAGCCAGCGGTAGCCGCCGCTGACCCCGGGCAGCGGCATCATGACGTCGTTGTCGCTGGGCGCGTCGGGTGCGCCGGACAGCAGCGCGCACAGCGACCTGCCGACGCTTTGGGCCTCGGTGAGCCCGAGCAGCATCGCCATCGCGGGGTTGACCCAGCGCACCGTGCCCGCGCGGTCGGTCAGCGCGAACGCGGTGTCCGTGGCGGACAGGATCTCCGCGGGGGCGGTCTCATGGTCCGTCACCCGGTCTCCCTCACCCATTCTTGTGGGGACATGCGCACGAAGCGTAGTGGACCGACCCGGCTCAGCGCAGGCGCTCAAGCCCCTTGGCGCTGATCTTGATCGCTTCCGCGAGTCCGCGCAGCTCAGCGGCGGTGGCCCCGTCCTGGGCCGCGGTGGCGACGTCCTCAGCGGCGCACCTGAGTTGGAAAAGTCGATCTTGCAGGTCGGCGAGTTCGGTGGCCGAGAGCACGATCGCGTCCTCGGGCAGGCCGCCGCGCTGGACCGCGGCGCGGCGCTCATAGGCGCGCTGCCTGCACGATTGGGCACAGTAGCGGCGGGGCCTGCCCGCGCGCGGGTCGCCGGGCAGTTGCCTGCCGCACCAGCCACAGTGCCGGGGTTCGTCGCGTCTGCGCAGCACGTCCACCGGTTGGGTCACCACCGCCATACCGGTGGACGCTATCTGGACACCCTGAGTGCACCGACACGCCACGCCGGTTTGGCGCCTCGGTGCGACACTCTTGCCGTGCACTCCGACCATGGTTTCCTCAGCGGCCCGTACCCGCGGGCGTTCGTCCACCGCGGCTGGCACTACGACGAGCTCGCGGGCATGGAGAACTCCCTGGCCGCGTTCAAGCGCGCCATCGCCGAGGGCTACCGCTACGTCGAGACCGACGTCCACGCCACCAGCGACGGGGTTGTCGTGGTGCACCACGACGAGTTGCTCGACCGCACCACCGATGCGACCGGCGCGGTGGCGCTGCTGCCGTGGAAGACGGTGAGCGCGGCCAGGATCGGCGGCCGGGAGCCGGTGTCCCGCGTCGAGGACCTCCTCGAAGAGCTGCCCGACGCGCTGGTGAACATCGACTTGAAGTCCGACGCCGTGGTCGAGCCGATGCTGGCGGTGCTGCGCCGCATGGACGCCTTCGACCGGGTGTGCCTGGCGTCGTTCTCCGAGGCGCGGATGAAGCGGGTCCGCAAGCAGGCGGGCCCGGCCGTGCTGACGTCGATGGGGATGCGGGCGATGGCCGGGTTCTGGGCCTCGGCGAAGCTCCCGCAGGTCATGGCGCGCAAGTCGGCGCGGCCGCTGGTGTGCCAGGTGCCGGTGAAGCAGGGTCGGCTGACGGTGGTCGACAAGCGGCTCATCGCCGTGGCCCGCCACCGCGGCGCCGAGGTGCACGTGTGGACCATCGACGACGCCGCGCAGATGCACGAGTTGCTCGACCTGGGTGTGGACGGGCTGATGACCGATCGGCCGCAGGTGCTCAAGGACGTGCTGATCGAGCGCGGCGCCTGGGCGCCCATCAACTGACCCAGCATAAAACCGACCGCCCGGTATTTTCTGCTATCGTGGTCGGTATGACGGTCCCGGCGACGGCGAAGGGCGAGGCGACGCGCGCGTATCTGCTGCGCACCGCCGCGCGGATGTTCGCCGAGCACGGCTACGCCGGGACCACGCAGAGCGACCTGATCGCCGCGTCCGGGCTGACCAAGGGCGCGTTCTACTTCTACTTCAAGTCCAAGCTCGACTTGGCGCTGGCGGTGGTCGCCGAGCAGGAGGGCCGCTGGCTGGCCCACATCACCGAACGGGTGCTGGCCGAGCCCACGGCGCTCGCGCAGCTGCGCGCGGTCGTGCCCGCGCTGCTCGACCTGTTCGCCGCAGCGCCCGACGCGTGGGTCGTGATGCGGCTGTGCAAGGAGTTCGCCGCCAATCCCGACCTGCCCGAGATCAGCAAGCCGATGGCGTCGTGGGTGACGCTGGTGGCCGACATCATCCGACGCGGCCAGGCCGAGGGCGACCTGCGCGAGGACGTGGACCCCGAGGCCGTCGCCGAGGTGCTGGTCGCCGCGTTCGACGGGCTCAAGTCCCTGGCCGACGTCCTGGACTACGCGAACGACCCCGACCGGTTCGCCTCCCGCGCCACCACCCTCATGACCCTGGCCGAACACGCACTGCTCCGCTGAACCCCGCTCGATTCCCTCATGACACCCGCATGAACTCAAAACAAACCGCTCGGTCGGTTTTTTGCAGGAGGAGATCCATGGACCACACCGGACAGACCGCGCTCATCACCGGCGCGTCGGCGGGCATCGGCGCCGGATACGCGCGCGACCTCGCCGCCCGCGGCGCCGACCTGATCCTGGTCGCCCGCCGCGAGGACAAACTGGAGGCGTTGGCCGTCGAACTACGCGCCGCCCATGGCCGCGAGGTGGACGTGTTGGCGGCCGACCTCGCCGTCGACGGCGCCGCGCGGGACCTGGTCGCGCGGGTCGACGCGCTGGGCCGGACCGTGGACATCCTGGTCAACAACGCCGGGATCGGCACCCAGGGCCTCGTCGCCGACACCGACCCCGACCGGCTGATCGCCCAGGTGCGGCTCAACTGCGTGGCCGTGGTCGACCTGACCAGGCGGCTGCTGCCGGGCATGATCGAGCGCGGCCGCGGCA
Organism: Alloactinosynnema sp. L-07; assembly: GCF_900070365.1. Taxonomy (NCBI): domain Bacteria; kingdom Bacillati; phylum Actinomycetota; class Actinomycetes; order Pseudonocardiales; family Pseudonocardiaceae; genus Alloactinosynnema; species Alloactinosynnema sp. L-07. The sequence goes on from NZ_LN850107.1 coordinate 2,219,933, forward strand.
CGGTCATCAACGTGGCCAGCGGCGCCGCGTTCCAGCCGATGCCGCACCTGGCGGTCTACGCCGCGACGAAGGCGTTCGTGCTGTCCTTCAGCGAGGCGCTGTGGGCCGAGACGCGGCCCAACGGGGTGCGGGTGATCGCGGTGTGCCCGGGGGCGACCCGGACCGAGTTCTTCGAGGCCAACGGCACCGAGGTCGTCACCGCCACCGGGATCCGCACGCCCGAGCAGGTCGTGAAGTCCACCCGCGCGGGCCTTCGCCGAGGCCGCCCCAGCGTCGTCGACGGCACCGTCAACGCCCTGCTCGCGCTGCTCCCCCGCGTGCTGCCGCGCCGCGTGTCGATCGCCGTCGCCGGGCGAGTCGCCCGGCCCTCCAAGTCCCCCGCCCCTGTCGCGTGAAGGAGTTCACCCCTATGAATGGTCAGACCGCTCTCGTTACCGGCGCGTCCAGCGGCATCGGCGCCGACTACGCCCGCGCGTTCGCCGCCCAGGGCGCCGACCTGATCCTGGTGGCCCGCCGCGAGGACAAGCTGGCGGAGTTGGCCGCCGAGCTGCGTTCCGCGCACGGCCGACAGGTCGACGTCGTGGCCGCGGACCTGTCGCTGCCCGACGTGGGCCGCGACGTGGCCGCGCGCGTCGAGGCGCTCGGGCGGACGGTGGACATCCTGGTCAACAACGCGGGCTTCGCCACTCACGGCGCGCTCGCCGCGGCCGACCCGGACCGGCTCGTCGAGCAGATCCAGCTCAACTGCGTCGCTGTGGTCGACCTGACCCGGCGGTTCCTGCCGGGCATGACCGCGCGCGGCCGGGGCACTGTGATCAACGTCGCCAGCACCGCGGCGTTCCAGCCGATACCGCACATGGCCGTCTATGGGGCGACCAAGGCGTTCGTCCTGTCGTTCAGCGAGGCATTGTGGGCCGAGACGCGGCCCAAGGGCGTGCGGGTGATCGCGGTGTGCCCGGGGGCGACCCAGACCGAGTTCTTCGAGGTCGTCGGCACCGACGACGCCGCGGTCGGCCCGCGCCGCACCACTGAGCAGGTCGTGGCGACCACCCTGCGCGGACTGCGCCGCGGCGCGCCGAGCGTGATCGACGGCGCGGCGAACTCGGCCCTGGCCCGGCTGACCCGGTTGATCCCCAAGCGGCTGCTGATCGCCATCGCCGGTCGGGCGGTGGCGCCGAAAGTCGCTTGACCTCCAGTGCGGTGGAGGTGATGCCATAGCGGCATGACCACAACCCCCACGCCGGACTGGGGTGTCGAGGACTTAGACCTCGACAGCTACCTCGCGCGCGTCGACCACCCGAAGGTGGCGCCCACGTTGGCGGCGCTGCGCACCCTGCACAGCGCCCACGTGCGGGCCATCCCGTTCGAGAACATCACCGTTCTGCTCGACGGCACGCCCGAAATCACCGTCAAGGCGGTGGCGGACAAGCTCGTCGGACAGCGGCGCGGCGGGTACTGCTTCGAGCACGCCACCTTGTTCGCCGCCGCCGCCGAACAGCTCGGGTACGCCATCCGGCGCAGGATCGCCCGGGTCTCCCCGCACCGCGGCGGGCCCCGCACCCACATGATGCTCGTCGCCACCATCGACGGCGCCGACCATCTGGTCGATGTCGGCTGGGGCGCGCAGATGTGGCAGCCGATGCCGCTGGTCGACGGTGCCGAGGTCGACCAGGCGGGCTGGCCGCGCAAGCTCACCCCGACCGAGATCGGGTGGACACTGTGGACACACGGCGACGACGGCGAGTGGATGCCCGACCACGAGTTCGAGGACCTGCCGATGCAGCCCGCGGACTTCGAGGTCGGCAACCACTACGCCGCCACCGGCGCGAAATCGCCGTTCCCCGGCAAGCTGATCGTCAAGCAGCTCGAACCGGGCATCAGCAGGCGGCTGATCGGTGACGAGCTGACGGTCGTGCACGCCGACGGCCGCACGAGCACCACGCCGTTCGGGCTCGACCAGCTCGACGAGATCCTGCCCGGGTTCGGCATCGAACTCGACGCCGACCAACTGGCCGCGCTGCGCGCGAAACTGGGCTGACCGGTGGGTCTGGGTGGACCCGGGGGCCACCCAGACCCAGCCGCGGGCTCAGCCCGCCAGCGCCTTGCCGGTCTCCAGCAGCGACTTGAGGTCGCTGAGCACCCACGGCCACCCGCCGCCGCCCTGGTTCGGGTCGGCGTCGCCGCCCGCCACCATCGCGGCCAGTCCGGGCGCGCCGGTCAGGTCGTGGACCAGGGTGAGAGAGCAGTAGCCGCCCTGCAGCTCGGCGATCTCGTGGGTCAGCGTCGTGAACCCCTCTTCCGCCATGGTCGGATCCATCAGCATCCGCCACGTCGTGACCAGCTTGCGGGGCGCGTCGGCCTCCAGCACCTCGCCGTCGATGATCAGGTCCGGCACGCCGTAGCCGTTGGCCTCGGCCGAGCGGCGCATCTCCTCCGATGAGCGGATCTTCAGCGCGCCGCCCGCCTTGAGGTCGACGTCGATAAGGCCGGTGTAGCCGTAGCGCTCGGTCCACTCCGGCTTGGTGATCGCTTCCCAGATCGCCTCCGGGGTCGCCTTGATGTAGACCTTGTAGACCTGGGTGGTCCTGGTGGTCGTGGTCGTCTGGGTGGTGGTCATGTCTCGTCCTCCAGTTGCCTTTTGAGCTCGACGAGGGCACTGACGTGCTGCTCGTCGGTGTACTTGTCGATCCACCGGTCGTGGATCAGGCGGATGGGCACCGGGTTGAGGAAGTGCAACTTCTCCCGCCCGGACCGGCGTGTGACGACCAGGCCCGCCGCCTCCAGGACCTTCAGGTGCTTCATGACGCCGAACCGCGTCATCTCCTGATCGGCCTCCAACTCGCCCAGGGTCTGCCCATCACGGGCGAACAGCCGGTCGAGCAGCAGGCGACGGGTCGGGTCGGCCAATGCCTTGAAGACCCGGTCGTCGTTCACCACACCAGGATAGGTGACCAAATGGTCACATGTCTAGTCCCCACCTCGAGAGCTCAGCGGCGAGGAGCCACGCCCTCCCAGGCCGCGCGCCAGGTCTTCGGGCCGAGCTTGCCCGAGTCGTTGATGCCGTTGGCCCGCTGCAGCGCCAGCACGGCCCGCTGGGTCTCGGCGAAGTAGCAGCCGGTGCCCTGGAAGTCGTAGCCGTAGGCGTTCATCCGCAGCTGCCAGGCGCGCAGCGACGGATCGCAGTCGCCGAACACGTAGACCTTCCCCGGCCACGCGGGCGCGATGTTCACACTCGGCGGCGCCGAGGAGCCCCCGCCGATGTAGGCGGACTCGGCGCGGGTGGGGACCCGCTTGCTGCGCGCGTCGCGGTCGGGGACGAGACCGACCATGCCCGCGCACTCCCACGGCTGCCAGCCGCGCATCCGGTACAGATACAGCGCGCGGAAGTCCTGCTCGGCCGGGCTCGCCTGGTGCGGGTACCCGGCGCCGCCGACGCTGCGCCACGTCGGGAGGTCGAACTGGTACGCGCCGTAGTAGCCCGAGCCGGTGTTGACGGTGTATCGGCCGCTGGACTCGCACATCCGCAGCTTGCCCCAGTCCCCCGCGGGCGGGTCGGCGGCGGCCGAGCCACCGGTGAGCGCGGCGGCGGTGCCGATCGTCAGCACGAGCAGGACCAGCCGCGAGATGCCTCTGCGAACGCTCTTACCAGCCATGACAGAGGACGGTAAGCCCGAATCACATCCGCCACAACCGCAACAGCGAAACCATGAGCATCACACGTCACCCGCGTGGGTGGGTGCGCGACACGCCGATCGGGGGACAAGCGATCAGCCTGGTGACGGGCTGGATCAATGTTTGGACTCGGCCGCGCCGGTGGCGTGGTCAGGCCAGTACTCTCCGCCAGACCGGGCGAGCAGGGTGCGGTCTGGTGTGGACGGCGGAGGCGGGCCTTGAGCATCGTGGACGACAACCCCGCGGCGGCGGACGAGGCTGCCCGCAAGCGCGAACAGCGCGGCTGGTGCTGGTACGACTGGGCGAACTCGGTGTTCCCCACCTCGGTGACCACGGTCTTCGGTTCGCTCTATCTGACCGCGATCGCGGCCGAGGCCGCTATCGCCGACACCGCGCGCAACGGGCCCAACCCCTGCCCGGCCGACGCGGACGGCAACACCAACAAGCTCAAGGACTGCGACATCAGCCTGTTCGGGCTGGAGTTCGCCGCGGGCTCGCTGTGGGGCTACCTGCTGTCGTTCGCCACGATCATCCAGGTGCTGATCGTGCCGCTGATGGGCGCGATCGCCGACCGCTCGGCCAACAAGAAGCCGATGATGGCGTTCTTCGCCTTCGGCGGGTCGATCGCCACCGCCGCGATGGCGCTGGTCACCGGGTCGAACTGGCAACTGGGCGTGGTGCTGTTCATCCTCGGCAACATCGGCTTCGGCACGTCGGTGGTCATCTACTACTCCTACATCCCCGAGATCGCCACCGCCGACGAGCGCGACGGGCTGTCCACCCGCGGCTGGGCGTTCGGCTACCTGGGCAGCGGCACCGCGCTGGCGGTGCAGTTGGCGATCGTGCTGTCCCACGAGGCGCTGGGCATCACCGAGGGCGACGCCGCGCGGATAGCGTTCGTCATCTCCGGGGTGTGGTGGGCGCTGTTCACCCTGATCCCGCTGCGTCGCCTGCGCGGGCACAACCCCGCCAAGGAAGGGCTGGTCGAGGGCTCGGTCATCACCGCGGGCTTCCGCGAACTCGGCGCGACCCTGCGCCATGCGCGGACCTTTCCGCTGACCCTGGCCTTCCTCGGCACCTACCTGATCTACACCGACGGCATCGCCACCGTCGCCAACGTCTCCGCGCAGTACGGCCGCGAGGAACTGAAGTTCCCCGCCGACGTGCTGATCACCACCATCCTCATCGTCCAGTTCGTCGCCTTCTTCGGCGGAATGCTGCACGGCTTGGTCGCCAAGCACATCGGCGCGAAGAAGACGATCATGATCAGCCTCGCGGTGTGGGTGCTGGTGATCGGCGGTGCCTACTTCGTGCAGGCGGGCCAAGCGCTCCAGTTCTACCTGGTCGCGGGCGGCATCGGCCTGGTGCTGGGCGGCACGAACGCGCTGTCGCGGTCACTGTTCAGCCAGATGGTGCCCCCGGGCAAGGAAGCCCAGTACTTCGCCGTCTACGAGATCGGCGAGCGCGCCACGTCGTGGCTGGGCCCGCTGCTGTTCGCGTTCATGGCCGGGGCGACCGGCTCCTACCGGTACGCGATCATCTCGCTGGTCATCTTCTTCTTCGTCGGCCTGGTCCTGATGTATTTCGTCCCCGTCCGGCGCGCGATCCAGGCCGTGGGCAACCCAGAACCCGCGGTCCTCTGACCGGGCGCGCGGCTCAGCACGCAGCGACCCCATGGGACGGTCCGCGCCCACTAGGGTTCCCGCCCGTGAGTATCGAGCCGACTCCCGCCGCCGACCCGACCGACGCCCTCTCCGCCGTGCCCGCGGCGGGGTCCCGACGGGCCCGGCCCGTCACCGGGCACCTGCGCTTCTACTACGGGCCGATGGACTGCGGGAAGTCCACGCTGGCCCTGCAGGTCGACCACAATCAGGCCCGGCAGGGCCGCAAGGGGCTGCTGCTGGTGCACCTGGACCGCTCCGGGCTGCCGCAGATCTCCAGCCGCATCGGGATCACCCGCTCGGCCATCGAGGTACACCCCGAGGTCGATCTACTCGACCTGGTGCGCGGGCACTGGGCCGTCGGGGCGCGAGTGGACTACCTGATCGTCGACGAAGCCCAGTTCCTCGCTCCCACCCAGGTCGACCAGCTCGCCGAACTGGCCGACGACTCCCAAGTCGACGTCTACTGCTTCGGGATCGCCACCGACTTCCGCAGCGAGCTGTTCCCCGGGTCGCGGCGGCTGTTCGAACTCGCCGACGACCTGCAGCCCGTCCAGGTCGACGTGCTGTGCTGGTGTGGGCTGCCCGCACGGTTCAACGCCCGCGTCCAGGGCGGCCAGGTGACACGGGCCGGGGACACCGTTCTCGTCGCGGACACGGGGCACTCTCGTGTCGGTACGCACAGTGAACCCCTCTCCGAACACCGTACAACTACCGTCCGTTACCAGGTGCTCTGCCGGCGCCACTTCCGCTTGGGGGACCTCGGTACCGACCCGGGGGTCCAAGGTCAACTATCGTTCGCCTGACAAGGCGGTTACCCGCTAGCATCACCCGGAGGGGTGATATGTCCGTGCCGAATGTGCGATAACGCGTCACAAAACCGGCGGGCGGGCATCCCTTAGGAGGATGCTGTTGTTGACGGGTGAAGCTTGTCACCCTGAGCGACCGCGACGGGTGGGCGGGAATTTTTGCGCCCCTTCGTCCGTTGCTCTGGGTAAGCAACACCCTGGCCCGGGGTTTCCTGGGCCGAGCGAAAGGACACCGCCATGGCCGACCGTGTGCTTCGTGGTAGCAGGCTGGGAGCGGTCAGCTACGAGACTGACCGCAATCACGACCTTGCCCCGCGCCGAACGGTTCGCTACGCGTGCCCGAAGGACCACGACTTCGAGGTGCCGTTCTCCGACGACGCCGAGATCCCCTCGGTGTGGGAGTGCCGCCTGCACGGGCTGGAATCGAAGATGATCGACGGCTCGGCCCCCGAGCCGAAGAAGACCAAGCCGCCGCGCACCCACTGGGACATGCTGCTCGAGCGCCGCACGATCCCGGAGCTGGAAGACCTGCTCACCGAGCGCCTCCAGGAACTCCGCGGCCGCCGCGGCGCCCGTAGCGCGTAACCACCAGACCGACAGCCGCCCGGACCTCCCCCCTTCCGGGCGGCTGTCCCATGTCCGCACTCAGCGTTGACCACCGACGACACGATGTCCGGCGCGGTAGACGGCGCGGACGTCGCGCAAGGCGGACATGTCGGCGAGCGGGTCGCGCCCCACCACGACCAGGTCGGCGTCCATGCCCGCGCGCAGCCTGCCCTTGACCTCCGACAGGCCGCAGGCCTCGGCGGCGACGACGGTGGCGGCCTTGAGCGCCTCATGCGGCCGCATTCCGATCACGTCGACGAGGTGGGCGATGCCGTAGGGCAGCACATCGTGCGGCTTGTCCGGGGCGATACCCGCGTCGGTTCCCGCCGACATCCGCGCACCGGCGAGGTAGAGCTCGGCCCGGACCTGGTCGATGCCCGCGCGCCGCCCAGTCGTGGCGGCCGACACCGCGCGGGCGCCGGGCAGCTTCCCCACGGTCGTGCCGACCACGACCCCCCGCCTGGCGATGCGCTCCACCAGACGCGCGTCGGCCGCGACGCCGTCCTCGGTGATGAACGTGACGTGTTCGAGCGAGTCGAAGCCTGCCTCCAGCGCGTCGCCGATCGCGGACCCGGCGTGCGCGTGGCCCGCGGTCGACATCCCGAGCCGGTGCGCCTCCTCGACCACGACCCGCAGATCCGCCAACCCGAACTGCGACGCGTGCGCGGCACTGCCCGGGGTCATGACACCCCCGCTCACCATCACCTTGACCACCTCGCAACCACGCTCGTGACGCGCCCGCACCGCCGCCCGCAGCGCACCCGCCCCGGCCGCCTCGCCCCCGAGGAAATGACAGTGGCCACCCGGCGTGGTGATCGGCGGGCCGGAAGCGACGATGTGCGGCCCGGCGTGCGGGCGGCCCACCCACTCGCGGCGCAGCCGCAACGACAGATAGTCACGGTCACCCAGGTCACGCACTGTGGTGATGCCCGCCCGCAGCGCCCGCGCGGCCGCGGCGCGCATGCCCTCCAGCACCGTCTCATCGTTCGCCGTCGTCACGGTGGCCACCACGTCGGCGGTGGCGTCGAAGGCGAGGTGCACGTGAGTGTCGATCAAGCCAGGCAGGATCCACGCGTCCTCCCCCAGATCGACGACCTCCGCCGCCGTCGGCGGCGCGGCGCCGGTGGTGTCGACATCGACGATCCTGCCGCCGTCGATCACCACCATGCCCCGGCCGATGGCCCGCTCCCCATCGAACAGCCCACCTGCCCGCAGAGCCTGTGGCCTCGGCACTGGATAGGTCACCTTCGCATTCCCTTCCCTGGCGTCGACGCGCCTGCCATTCTGACCTTCCACCGCTCGGTGGATTGTCAGTGCTCCACAAGTACCATTGCCGCCGCGTTCCCGCCGTAGATTCAGCTGATGTGCAAGTTTCAGCCACCCGTTGCGCGAGAACACGACAAAGCGCGACATTTGGGTGCTGTCGCTTGTGTTCTGGGCCACTACGATTCGGTGCCACCCGAGACGCGGAGGCTCGATGACCACGCCGAAAGAGAACGGTGGCACGGCCGAGGCTCGTTCACAGCGGTCGCAGTTGGGCACCTGGCTGACCGGTGTATTGGCCATCGTGGCGAACGTCGTCAGCGTCGTGCAGGCAGCCACATCAAGCCGGGTCGTCGTACCGCTGATCACCGGAGTGCTCGCCGTGGTGGGTGGCTGTGTGTGGTCGTGGCGCCTGCTGCGGCGCGGATCCGGCACGCGCGTCCGCAACAGGATCGTCGCCCTGTGTCTCGCGATCATGCTCATCGTCGCAGGCATCGTCGCTCTGGTGGCGGCCTGGTATTGGCGGACACCACCCCAGCGTCAAGTCGATGCCGCGCAGCCCGCGAACACCCGGCCCTTCACCGGGACAATTGCCATTCGCTACCCGGGATCCGGTTGGACCCTCGCATCGGGAGACGATTTGGGCGGCGAGGTCACCGAATGGAGCAGCGGTTATCAGATATGGATGTCGGCCCGGCCCGAAAGTGGTTCCACGGAACTCGTTCAGGGTCCGTGCGCAGTGACCGGCACCAGCTTTGTTTGTTCGGATGTGCAGTTGCCCGGCCCGTCGGGAACGCGCGAGTTCATTCGCCTCGCCGTGGTGACGGACGCCGAGGCCAAGCGCCTGGGCGATACCGCGGCACTTCCGTTCGACTCGCCCGCCCAAGCTCAAACCCAGATCTACAAGGGTTGATTTCGGCGCTCACCCCGGAGATCCGAAGAGGCCGTGCCCCCGACTCGGGGCACGGCCTCTTCGGCTGTCGGCTACTTCTTGATGCGCAGCAAGTGCTTGAGCTGGTTGCCGCGGCGGCGCAGGCCCCACTTGGTGACCCGGATCAGGGCCTCGCGGACGATGTTGCCGCTCATCTTCGACTCGCCGCGTTCGCGTTCGGCGAAGGTGATCGGCACCTCGACGACGGTGAAGCCCGCCTCGATGGTCCGCCACGCCAGGTCGATCTGGAAGCAGTAGCCAGCCGACGCCACCGTGTCGAGCTTGAGCTTCTCCAGGACCGCGCGGCGGAACGCGCGGAAGCCGCCGGTCATGTCGCGGATCGAGGCGCCCAGGGCCAGCCGTGAGTACAAGCTGCCGCCGCGGGAGATGAACTCGCGGGACTTGGGCCAGTTGACGACCTTGCCGCCGGGCACCCAGCGCGACCCCAGCGCCAGATCGGCGTCGGTGAGCGCGTCGAGGATGCGCGGGAGGTCCTCCGGGGCGTGGGAGCCGTCGGCGTCCATCTCGCAGATGACCGCGTAGTCGCGCGCCAGCGCCCACTTGAAGCCCGCGATGTAGGCCGCGCCCAGGCCCGCCTTCTCGGTGCGGTGCAGCACGTTGACGCGGTCGTCCTTCTCGGCCATCGCGTCGGCGAGGTCGCCGGTGCCGTCCGGGCTGCCGTCGTCGACGATCAGCACGTGGGTCTGCGGCAGGGCGGCGTGCAACCGCTCGACGATGATCTCGATGTTGTCCCGCTCGTTGTAGGTCGGGATCACCACCAGGACCGGGTCGAGCTTGTCCTCGCCGTGCGGCTGGTCCGCCATCGGTTGCTTCCTCCTCGCCGGCGCGTGGGCGCGCCGGGCCGATACGTCTTACCCCTGGTTGTCTGCCGGGGACTGCGGGTCCCGTGCGGCGGACCGTGGGCGCCTGCCGGTCGCCAGTGCGAACACCAGCGCGGCCAGGCCCGCGAACACCATGCTCCATTCGGGCCATGCACCCAGTCGGTCCGCCATGGTAGTCGCTGTCCGCAGTGGGACGCGCTCGACCAAGGCCGCTGGCGTGAACAGGTCCGTGCGTTGCGTCACGGTGCCGTCGGGAAGCACGATGGCGCTGACCCCGCTGGTGGCCGCCACGATGACGGTGCGGCCGTGTTCGACGGCGCGGACGCGGTCCATGGCCAGCTGCTGGTAGGTCATCTCGGTGCGGCCGAAGGTGGCGTTGTTGGTGGGCACGGCGAGCAGGTTGGAGCCGTTGAGCACCGAGTCGCGGACGACCCCGTCGAAGGCGACCTCGTAGCAGGTGACGAGGGCCACCCTGGCCTCGCCCATGGCGAACACGGTGGCCTCGTCGCCGGGCTGGAAGGTGCCCGCGCGGTCGACGGTGGAGCTGAACAGGCGGAAGAACTCGCGCATCGGCATGGTCTCGCCGAAGGGCTGCAGCTGCCGCTTGATGTACTCGTCGACCGGGCCGCGGCCGGGTTCCCACTGGATGACCATGTTGCGTGGGCCGTCGGGGCGCACGACCACCGCGCCCAGCGCGACGGGCGCGTCGATGGCCTCCACGGCGCGGGTGATGGCCTGGGCTGCGTCGAGGTTGCGGTACGGGTCGATGTCGGAGGCGTTCTCCGGCCAGATCACGATGTCGGGCTGCGCGATCTTGCCCGCGGCGACGTCGGCGGCGAGTTCCTCGGTGCGTTTGACGTGGTTGTCGAGGACGGCGCGGCGCTGGGCGTTGAAGTCCAGGCCCGCGCGGGGGACGTTGCCCTGGATGGCGGCGACGGTGATCTCGCCCGCGTCGGCGTCGGTGCCCACGGCGGGGATGGCGGCGATGCCCGCCGCCAGCGGCAGGACCGCTGCGAACGCGGGCACGACGAGGGCTCGTGGGGCGCGGGTGATGGCGGCGCGGCGGATCAGCTCGCCGAGGCCGAAGCCGGTGAGGGTGACGGCGAAGGCGATCAGCGGGGTGCCGCCGAGGGCTGCCAGCGGCAGGTAGAGCCCTTCGGGCTGGCCGAAGGCGAGTTTGCCCCAGGGGAAGCCGCCGAAGGGGAACATCGCGCGCAGGGTCTCACCGGTGACCCACAGCAGCGCCGCCCACAGGTACCAGCCGCGCAGGCGGGTCACCATGGCGATGGCGGCGCACGGCACGCCGACGAGCAGGGCTTCCAGCGCGCTGAGCGGCAGCCAGGCGACGGGGCCGACGAACACCCCGGTCCACGCCAGCAGCGGGGTCATGAAGCCAAGGCCGAAGAGGAAGCCGTAGCCGAACCCGGCGCGCGGGCGGCGGTCGTGCAGCAGCAGGGCGAGCACGGCGAACCCCAGCGGCGCGAGCCACCACGTGGGCCGCGGGGGGACGCTGAGGAAGACCAGCCCACCGGCGGCGAGCGCGGCCAGCGCGCGCAGGGCGACGGCCAGTCGGACCCGGCGGGCGGGCGCGTCGGGGCTGGCGGCCATCGAGGGCTCCTGGGGCACGGCGGGGGCGACCACCCGCACAGCGTACGGGGCACGCGGCGGCGGCCGGTCCGCTCCCCCGAACTGTCCACAGTGAACCTGTAGTCGAGGGTTCGACTCGACATCCATAACCCTCGACTTGACCGTGAGAGTTGCCCTGTTTCCCCTGGTCACTGCTAGGTTCGAGGCGTGACGAACAACAATGGACAGGGGTGGCGCGTCGAGTTCGACGCGGAGGTCGAGTTCCGTAACGGCGGCTCGTTGACGGTCGAGGGGTTCCGCCTGGACTCCCCCGCCGCCGAACTGGACGACGCGGCCACAGGTGAACTCTTGGTGCGGCACCTGGGGTTGCTGATGGTCGGCTCGGTGCGGGTGTCGAACCGACGGATGATCGCCGAGCCACACAAGGGCTCAAGGGGCGTCGACACCGGGCCTGCCACCGGGTCGCGGCTGGTCGAGCTGAGCCACCGGATAGAGCATGGAATGGCCACGCTGCCCGGCGTCCCCGGCCCGGAGATCGGCGACTACCTGACCCGCGACGCGTCGCGGGAGTTCTACGGTCCCGGCACGGAGTTCCACATCGGAACGATCTCGATGGTCACCAACACCGGCACCTACCTCGACTCCCCCGCCCACCGCTATGACGGCCGAACCGACCTGTCAGGCCTCCCCCTGTCCAGCTTCGCCGACCTGGACGGCGTAGTGATCCGCGTGGCGGGCGACGGCCTGCGGGCGATCGACAAGGCCGCCCTGCTGCCGTTCGACGTCACGGGTCGCGCCGTGCTGATCCACACCGGCTGGGACGCGCACTGGCGCACTCCGGCTTACTTCGAGGACCACCCGTACGTCACGTCGGACGCGGCGGGATGGCTGGTCGAACAGGGCGCCGCACTGGTCGGCATCGACAGCCTCAACATCGACAGCACCGACGACCCGCTGCGGCCCGCGCACACGGCGCTGCTGGGCGCGGGCATCCCAGTGGTGGAGCACCTGCGTGGGCTGGAGCAGCTGCCGCCGTCGGGGTTCCGGTTCCACGCGGCGCCGGTGCCGGTGGTCGGGCTGGGCACGTTCCCGGTGCGCGCGTACGCGGTGATCGGCTGACGAGGTCGCCGGGCCCTCACCGCCGGGGTTTGCCCGCCGGGAACAGCACCGTCAGCGCGCTCGCCCCGGCCGTGACCGCCTTCGCGGCGGTCGCGGTCGGGGTTCTGAGCGGGTGCTCGGTGAGCAGCACGACGATGTAGCGGAACTCCGGCCCGGCCAGGCCGGTGCTGTGCACGACCTTCGCCTGCTTGTTGTTGCCCCACCCCTGCTTGACCGCCCAGGGAACGCGCAGCGCGTCCGGGATGCCGAAGTGCTGGTCGAACCCGTCGGCGGCGTTTCGTGGCGCGGACTCGAGCGCGGTGAGGATGAGCGCGTTGTCGTCGCCGGGCAGTTTGCCGAGCACATGCTGGTAGACCCGGACGATGTCGTTGGCCGTCGTGCGAACCGAGCCCCACCGGTCTGGATTCGCCGGTGGTTCGGTGCCGGTCAGGCCGATGCGCTCGCGCATGCGGGCGACGATGTCGGTGCGCCCGCCGCGGAGCCAGAAGTGGCTGGCCGCCGTGTCGTCGCTCGCCGACAGCATGCGGGTGATCCGCTTGCGGTCCTCCTGGGTGGTTTTGGTCTCCAGCACGTCGATCGCGATGAGCAGTTTGACCAGTGACGCCGAGTCGAACTGCCGGTCCGCCTTGATGGAGAGCGGTTCGACGCCGATGGCGCGGTCGTAGACGACCGCGCTGACGGTCGCGTTCTTCACCACTGACCGGACTCCGCCGACGACGCTCGCCGGGTCGATCGGTGGCGCCGGTGGCGAACCCGGCGCGGATGGCATCACGGGCATCGGCCTGGCCTGCGGCACCGGCGACGCCAGCGGCGCCGAGCACGCCGTCAGTCCTATCAAGACAGCCGCCATCAGCACTCTGAACTGCATCGTTGCCCCCCGAGCTCGACTATGCATACTGCGTATACATGCCGACTATACATACCACGTATACATGCGATGTATACGTGGTCGAGGTGGTGCGGATCGGGGGCTGTCATGAGCCGGTGCGGTCGGGAACTACTGAGCTGTCATACCTCTGCTCAGCGGTCAGCCCGCGACTTCCTGCTCCGGGAGCAGGCCCTTGACCACTTTGCCGGTCGCGTTGCGGGGGACTTTCCGGACGAAGTAGACGTCGCGGGGCACCGAGAACCGCTCCAGGTGGTCGTGGACGTAGTGGCGGACGTCGGTGGCCTCGAGGTGGACGCCCGGCCCCAGGGCGACGTAGGCGGCGAAGCGCTGGCCGTACTCGGGGTCCGGGACGCCCACCACGGCCGCGTCGACGACCCCGTCGAGGCTGAGCAGCAATTCCTCGACCGGGCGGGGAAAGACGTTCTCGCCGCCGGAGATGATCATGTCGTCATCGCGGCCACTGACGAACAGGCGGCCATCGGCGTCGAGGTAGCCTCGGTCGCCGGTGACCATGAGGTCGTCGTGCATGGCGTTGCGGGTGCCGTTGGTGTAGCCCTCGTAGAGCATGTCGTTGCCGACACAGATACTGCCGACGGTGCCCGGCGGCTGTGGAACGCCACCAGGGCCGAGAATGCCGACCTTGGTGCCGACCGGGCAGCGACCAGCGGTCGTCGGCGCGGCGCGCAGGTCGGCGGGGTCGGCGATGCTGGCCCAAGAAACCTCGGTAGACCCGTAGAGGTTGTAGAGGATGTCGCCGAAGGTGTCCATGAACTCGGTGACGAACGGGCCTGCCATCGCCGAGCCGCTGCTGGCCACGACCCGCAGCGAGGACAGGTCGTAGCGGGCGCGGATGCGGGCGGGCAGGGCGAGGATGCGCTGGAGCATGATCGGCACGGCGAACATCGAGGTGCACCTGAGCTCGTCGATGGCGCGCAGGGCGGACTCCGGGTCGAAGCGGCGCTGCAGGACCATGGTGGCGCGCAGCGGCATGCCGAGTTGGACCGCGGCCAGGCCCCAGGTGTGGAAGATCGGCGCGGAGACCAGCATGCGTTCGCCGAAGCGCAGCGGGATGCGGGAGTAGACCGAGGCGGCGGTGCTCATGCCCGCGGGGTTGCGTCTGCGGGCGCCCTTGGGGGTGCCGGTGGTGCCGGAGGTCAGCACGATGATCTTGGACGCGGTGGCGGGCGGGCGCAGGGTGGCGGCGGAGGCGTCCTGGATGAGGGTGTCGACGCTGGTGGCGCCGCGGGCCGGGGTCCAGGTGGAGATCCAGGGCAGCGACGTGGGCAGGTTGTGGAACAGCGGGGCGAACTCGTCGTCGGCGAGCAGGGCGATGGGGCCGTGGGCGGCGACGATGTCGGCGATCTGGTCGGCGGCCAGGCCGGTGTTGAGCAGCAGGACGTCGGCGCCGAGTTTGCCGCAGGCGATGGCGGCCTCGACGATCCCGGCGTGGTTGCGGCACATGACCGCGACCCGGCGGCCCGCGCGCACGCCGTACTCGGCCAGGCCGTTGGCCAGCCGGGTGGTGCGCCGGTCGACTTCCTCGAAAGTGAGTTCGCCGCGTTCGTCGATGATGGCGGCGGCGGTCGGGCTGCTCGCGGCGGCGGCGCGGTAGCCGCCCGCGATGGTCGGTCCCCAGCGGGTGAGGGCGTTGAGTTGGCGGATCATCCGGTCGGGGCGGCCGGGGGTGAACACGCCCGCCTTGGCCAGGGTCAGTGCCACGGTGAGGGTGGACTGGCCGCGGGCGGCCTGGTCGATGCGGGTGGGTGCGGTGGTGACGGCGCGCCCGGCGAGGTGGTGGTCGATCATGGCCAGGGTGCGGCGGATGCGTTTGCGCAGCCAGGAGCCGGTGAGCACGGTGCCCGAGGTGAGTCCGGCGGGCAGCGACAGCATGACCTGGACGTGGGTGCGGCCGCGGCTGGCGGGTTCCATGCGGACGGTGAGGTGGCCGCCTTCCCACAGGGGGCTCACCAGCACGAGGTGCTCGGCGGGGCGGCACACGAGGATCTCGACCTCGTCGGCGACCGGCGGGGCGCCGTCGACGGCGAATCGGACCCGGAAGCGGGCGCCGACGCGGCCCGCCGAGTTCGTCCCGACGCGTTCGCACGAGGCGATCTCGCGGGCGAATCTCGGGTACAGCTCAGGGTCGCTGAGGATGTCCCACACCTGATCCGGCGAATGGTCGAGGGTGTGGTCCACCTCGACGAGTTCGGTAGGCATGACCCTCCGTCATCCGCGTGACTGGAACGTGTTTCATTGTTTGCCGTCGTGGCATCGGTTGTTATCAGCGAAACTCGGAGGGGCGCAAGGAGCTATACGGCCGTTTGGCCGAGCGCCGACCATCGTCACCCTAATGGAGTAACGACTTACCGCAAATGCGGACAAAACCCCGCTCCAGAGTGTGTGACCCGGGCCACTCGGAGACGTGAGACTCCCTCAAGTGTGGGAAGGCCGACTACTCTCAGTAGCTCACCGGAGTTGGATGCCGACGATGCACGCGTCGTCGTCGGTGTCGCCGTCGCCTTCGGCCAGCAGCCGGTCCAGGCACCGGTCCAGGTCGGCGGACTCGGCGGCGACCAAGCCCCGCAGGTGGTCCATCGACTCGTCGATCGACACGTCGCGGCGCTCGATCAGCCCGTCGGTGTAGAGCACGAGGAGGTCATGCTCGCGTAGCCGAACCACGCCCTCCTCGTAGGCGACGTTCGGGCGCACCCCGAACATCAGGCCCTTGATCAGCGGCAGCGTTTCCGCCCGCCCGTCGCCTGCCAGCACCGGTGGCAGATGCCCGGCCCGCGCCCAGCGCAACACCCGCGTGACGGGGTCGTAGAGCCCGCACAGCGCGGTCGCGTGGATCCCGCCGGACAGGCCGCAGGCGACGTTGTTGAGCCACGCGAGCAGCTGGCCGGGCGGCGCTCCGGTCACCGCGAGCCCGCGCAGGGCGTTGCGCAGCACCACCATCCCGGTGGCCGCCTCGATGCCGTGGCCCGCGATGTCGCCGACCGACACCATGACCTGCCCCGACGGCAGCACCAGCGCGTCATACCAGTCGCCGCCGACCAGGTGGTCCTTCTCCGCGGGCCGGTAGCGCACGCCCACCCGCAGGTCGGGCAGCTCGAGCGGGTCGCGGGTGGGCGGCATGATCGCCTGCTGCAGCTGGCGGGCCAGCCGGTTGCGCTCGGCGGACTCCTGCTCGGTGGAGGCCAGCTGATCGCGCGTCACCGACAGCGCGACCTCGGTCCAGTACTGCGCGGAGATCTCCTGGCAGGCCCCGCGCACCGCGACCAGGCCCCCGTCGGCGTCGAGCACGGGCTCGGCGAGCACCCGGGTGTGCCGGTAGCCGCCGTCGGGGCGGCGCAGGCGCAGCGTGGTCGAGGCGGGCCTGCGGTGGTGGCGCAGGGTGCGCACGAACCGCGACGCCGCGACGGCGTCGTCGGGGTGGACGTGGCCGGGCAGGTCCAACAGCGGGATCGGCCCGTCGCCAGGGGTCCGGCCGACCAGCGCGAACAGCTCGCTGGTCCAGATGACCTCGCCGCTGAGCGCGTCCTCCTCGAAGCCGCCGACCTGGCTGAGCCGCTGGGTCTGGCGCAGGACGTCGGCCCAGCGCGCCGAGCCGTCGCTGGGCCGCCAGGTGAGCAGCACGGCGTCGCCGACCCGGCTCACGCCGACCCCGGCGACCTCGCTGAACGGCTCGACCGGGAGGCGTTCGACCTGGACCGGCTCACCGGTGGCGTGGACTCGGGCGACGGTGTCGAACAGGACGGCCGCCGTCGGGAAGCATTCGAGCAGGGTGGCGCCGGTGACGGAGTGGGCCGCGCCCGCGTTGGCGTGGTGGATGTCGAAGTCGGCCATGGCGCCGTCGACGGCGTGCCGGGGCACCAGCACCAGCGCCGGGTCGACCAGCGCGTCGGCCACCTCGGACAGGCGCACCAGGTCGGCGTCGGCGGGCAGCGGGGAGGCGACGGGCAGGGTGTGCATGGCGTGCCCGCAGAGTTCGCCCAGCGCGACGAGTTGGCGCACGATGCGGCGCGGCTGCGGTGGGATGGCGGTGGGCCAGCAGATCTCGACCACGCCCATGACCCGGCCGCCGACCATGGCGGGCAGGGCGACGCGGGTGCCGTCGCGGAACTGGTCGGCGCCGATGGAGGGCACGGCGGCCAGGTCGGCGCCGGTGAACCAGAGGGTGCCGCGTTCGTCGAGGGCGGCGGAGGCGGCGGTGGCCACGGCCGGGGGGACGTAGCGCCAGCGGTCGATCTCCTGCGGGGCGAAACCGGCGGCGCCGGACAGGCTCAGCGAGGCGTCGGCGCCGACGGCCCAGACCGCGACGGCGGTGGCGCCCAGCGGGGTGAGCGCGTGTTCGAGCATGGCCTCGGCGACGGCCTGGACGTCGTCGGCGGCCAGCACGCCGCTCTCGGCGGTGCGCAGCCGCTGCACGACGGGCAGCGGGTCGGCGGTGTCGTGTCGGGGCAGTTCGGCGACTTCGTCGTGGGCGGAGTGGTTGACGATGTCGGCGGCCAGTTCGGTGACCGACATCCCGGCTTGGGCGGCGATGGTGTCGAGTTCGCGGGCGGCGGCGGTCGGGCCGACCCGGAGGCGTTCGACCAGGACCCCTTTGGCCAGCTCGACCAGGGCGCGGGCGTCGGCGTCGGCTCTGGCCTGGCCGAGTTCGTCGCGCAGCCGCTCCACGGTGGCCACCAGGCGGTCCTCGGCCGTGGGGGGCTCGGTCGACATCGTTGGCACCTTCTGTCCAGTGGTGTGTCCATGAGCGTTGTCGGGCTATCGGCGGATCCAGGTTTCCGCTGGGCGTGCGGCCGGAATGCCGCTCGTAGTGGGTGTACTTGGGCGTTTCGGCGGTGCGGCCGGCGGGAAGCTGGGCCGTCGATAGCCTGGCGACGTTCGTGGACACACGCTCTAGGCGCGCAGCCGGTCCTGGATGCGGGTGATCAGGTCGTTCGCGTCGACCGGTTTGGTGACGTAGTCGTTGGCGCCCGCGGCCAGTGCCTTCTCGCGGTCGCCGACCATGGCCTTGGCGGTGACGGCGATGATCGGCAGGTTGGTGTACTCGGGCATGGCGCGGATGGCGGCGGTGGCGGTGTAGCCGTCCATCTCCGGCATCATGACGTCCATCAGGATCAGGTCGACGGCGTAGTTGCTGGTGAGGGCCTCGATTCCTTCGCGGCCGTTGGTGGCGTGCAGGACGTGCATGCCGTGGGTTTCCAGGATGCCGGTGAGGGCGTAGACGGTGCGGGCGTCGTCGTCGACGACGAGGACGGTGCGGCCGCTGAGCCTGCCGTCGACGGCGGGTGCGTCGGCGACGTGGCCGCGCACGAGTGGGAGCACGTCGCCGGGGCGGTCGGCGTTGAGGTGCAGGGCGATGCGTTCGCGCAGTTCGTCCAGGCTTGACAGCAGTTCGAGTGGGCGTGCGCCGGTGCGGGCCTGCAGGCCGCGTTCGAGGTCGACGTCGAGGCGGCCGCTGTTGTGGGCCAGCACGGGCACCGCGGCCAGGTCGGGGCGTTCGTCCATCAGGTCGAGGATCGCGGCCCCGTCGGCCATGCCCAGTTCCAGCACCACGCAGTGGCAGGTGTGGTCGGCCAGGGCGTGGGCGGCCTCGGTGACGTCGACGGCGGTGATCACCTCGACCGGACCGCGCGCGTCGGACAGGTCGGGGGTGGCGGCCAGTTCGGCCGCGGCGCTCTCGGCGACCAGCGACAGCAGGCCGGGGCGGTGTTCCTCGATCACCAGCAGCCTGCGCAGACCCGCGGCTGCGGACGTGTCGGGGTTGGCGTGCTCGTCCGCGGGGCCCAGCGTCTTGCCGGAGTCGGCGGCGAGCAGGTCGAGGAAGTCGGGGCGGGCGACCGGGATGAAGAAGGTGAACCGGCTGCCCTTGCCGGGGGCGCTGTCCACGGTGAGCGACCCGCCGAGCAGGTGGGCGATCTCGCGGCTGATCGACAGGCCGAGGCCGGTGCCGCCGTATTTGCGGCTGGTGGTGCCGTCGGCCTGCTGGAAGGCGCCGAAGATCGAGTCGAGTTGCTGTTCGGCGATGCCGATGCCGGTGTCCACGACGCGCAGGGCGATGGCGGTGCCATGGCTGCCGACGGTGGCGGGCAGCTCGGTCGGGTCGGCGGGTTCGATCTTGAGTTCGACGGTGCCGGACTCGGTGAACTTCACCGCGTTGGACAGCAGGTTGCGCAGCACCTGGCGCAGCCGGGCGTCGTCGGTGACGACCTCGGTGGGCACGCCGCCGGTGGAGCTGATCCGGAAGTCGAGGTTCTTCTGCGTGGTCAGCGGCCGGAAGGTGGCCTCGGCGTAGTCGAGCAGCCTGCGCAGTGGGATGCGTTCTGGGCTGACGTCCATCTTGCCCGCCTCGACCTTGGACAGGTCGAGGATGTCGTTGATCAGCTGCAGCAGGTCCGAGCCCGCCGAGTGGATGATCCCGGCGTATTCGACCTGTTTGGGGGTCAGGTTCCGGGTCGGGTTCTGGGCGAGCAGCTGGGCCAGGATCAGCAGGCTGTTGAGCGGGGTGCGCAGCTCGTGGCTCATGTTCGCCAGGAACTCCGACTTGTACTTCGACGTGCGGGCCAGCTGCTGGGCGCGGGCCTCGAGTTCCTGGCGGGCCTGCTCGATCTCCAGGTTCTTGGTCTCGATGTCGCGGTTCTGCGCGGCCAGCAGCGCCGCCTTCTCCTCCAGTTCGGCGTTGGAGGACTGCAGTTCCTCCTGCCGGGTCTGCAGCTCGCTGGAGCGGGCCTGCAGTTCGGCGGCCAGGCGCTGGGACTCGCCGAGCAGTTCGTCGGTGCGGGCGTTGGCGACGAGGGTGTTGACGTTGACCGCGATGGTCTCCATCAGCTGTTCGAGGAAGTCACGCTGGATCTGGGTGAACCGGTGCACCGCGGCCAGCTCGATCACGCCGAGGACCTGGTCCTCGACCACCATCGGCAGCACGATCAGGCTCGCGGGCGGGGCCTGACCCAGGCCGGAGGAGACGGTGACGTAGCCGGGTGGCAGGTCGTCCACGGCGATGGTGCGGCGGCTGCGCGCGGCCTGCCCGACCAGCGACTCGCCGAACCTGAACCGCTGGTCCGGTGCGGTGCCCTTCGACCTGCCGTAGGAGCCGATCAGGCCCAGCTCCGGTCCGTCGGAGGCGTCCTCGGCCAGGTAGAACGCGCCGTACTGGGCCGAGACCAGCGGGGTCAGCTCGTCGACGATCAGCTCGGCGACCACGGCGAGGTCGCGGCGGCCCTGCATGAGCCCGGACATGCGGGCCAGGTTCGACTTGAGCCAGTCCTGGTCCTGGTTGGCCCTGGTGGTCTCGCGCAGCGACTCCACCATCGAGTTGATGTTGTCCTTGAGCTCGGCGACCTCACCGGAGGCCTCCACGGTGATCGAGCGGGTCAGGTCCCCCTCGGCGACCGCGCTGGTCACCCCGGCGATCGCGCGCACCTGGCGGGTCAGGTTCCCGGCCAGCTCGTTGACGTTCTCGGTGAGCCGCTTCCACGTGCCCGACACGCCCTCGACCTCGGCCTGGCCGCCCAGGCGGCCGTCGCTGCCGACCTCGCGGGCCACGCGGGTGACCTCCGCGGCGAACGACGAGAGCTGGTCGACCATCGTGTTGATCGTCGTCTTCAGTTCCAGGATCTCGCCGCGGGCGTCGACGTCGATCTTGCGGGTCAGGTCGCCCTGGGCGACCGCGGTGGTCACCTGGGCGATGTTGCGGACCTGGCTGGTCAGGTTGTTCGCCATGAAGTTGACGTTGTCGGTCAGGTCCTTCCAGGTGCCCGCCACGTTCGGCACCCGCGCCTGCCCGCCCAGCATGCCCTCGGTGCCCACTTCGCGGGCCACGCGCGTCACCTCGTCGGCGAACGCCGAGAGCGTGTCGACCATCGTGTTGATCACCCCGGCCAGCGCGGCGACCTCGCCCTTGGCCTCGACGATGATCTTTTGGGAGAGGTCGCCGCGCGCGACCGCGGTCGCGACCTGGGTGATGGAGCGCACCTGCCCGGTCAGGTTCGACGCCATGACATTGACGTTGTCGGTGAGGTCCTTCCACGTGCCCGACACACCGCGCACCGTGGCCTGCCCACCCAGGTTGCCCTCGGTGCCCACCTCGCGGGCCACACGCGTCACCTCGTCGGCGAACGCGGAGAGCTGGTCGACCATCGTGTTGATGGTCTCCTTGAGTTCCAGGATCTCCCCGCGCGCGTCGACCCGGATCTTCTGCGAGAGATCACCCCGCGCGACGGCGGTGGTGACCTCGGCGATGGAGCGAACCTGGGCGGTCAGGTTGTCACCCATGACGTTCACCGACTCGGTGAGGTCCTTCCAGGTGCCCGACACGCCCTTGACGTCGGCCTGGCCGCCGAGGCGGCCCTCGGTGCCGACCTCGCGGGCCACGCGCGTCACCTCGTCGGCGAACGCGGAGAGCTGGTCGACCATCGTGTTGATGGTGTTCTTCAGTTCGAGGATCTCGCCGCGCGCGGTGACCGTGATCTTCTGGGACAGGTCGCCCTTGGCGACCGCGGCGGAGACCTGGGCGATCGAGCGGACCTGTGCGGTCAGGTTGCCCGCCATGAAGTTCACCGAGTCCGTCAGGTCCCGCCAGGTGCCCGACACACCCTTCACGTCGGCCTGGCCGCCGAGCAGACCCTCGGTGCCGACTTCGCGGGCCACCCGCGTGACCTCCGCGGCGAAGGAGGACAGTTGGTCGACCATCGTGTTGATGGTGTTCTTCAGCTCCAGGATCTCCCCGCGCGCGTCGACGTCGATCTTCTGCGACAGGTCGCCCTTGGCGACCGCGGTGGTGACCTGGGCGATGTTGCGGACCTGGGCGGTCAGGTTGCCCGCCATGAAGTTCACCGAGTCCGTCAGGTCCCGCCAGGTGCCCGACACACCCTTCACGTCGGCCTGGCCGCCGAGACGGCCCTCGCTGCCGACCTCGCGGGCCACCCGCGTCACCTCGTCGGCGAACGACGAGAGCTGGTCGACCATCGTGTTGACGGTCTCCTTCAGTTCCAGGATCTCCCCGCGCGCGTCGACGTCGATCTTCTGCGACAGGTCGCCCTTGGCCACCGCCGTCGCGACCTGGGCGATGTCGCGGACCTGGCTGGTCAGGTTGCCCGCCATCGCGTTCACCGAGTCGGTCAGGTCCTCCCACGTGCCCGACACCCCCGGCACCTGCGCCTGGCCACCGAGCTGACCCTCGGTGCCCACCTCGCGCGCCACGCGCGTCACCTCGGAGGTGAACAGTGAGAGCTGGTCGACCATGCCGTTGAACACGCCCGCGATCTCGCCGAGCAACCCGCCCGCGTGATCGGGCAGCCGAGTGCCGAAATCGCCGTCGCGGACCGCGGTGAGCCCCGCCAGCAGCTGGCGCAGCTCAGGCTCGCCGACCTTGCCCGTGGCCCGCCCCGGCCGGGCGTTGGCGACCCGCGCCTCATCCGTGTTCGTCTCGCCCATAGTCGTTTCCGATCGCTCGCCGACCTGACGCGTAGGCAACTATCTGACCACATTCGGAAACGACAGCGCGCCCCACCCGAAACCGGGCGGGGCGCGCTGTCACGAACCATCAGGCGCGGTAGGCGGTCCACATGTCGCTCATGCGGGTGCTCTGGCCGGGCGTGAACTGGTCGTAGCAGGAGTCGTAGCTGTAGTCCATGTAGTTGTGGATCGGGTCGATGCCCGGCAGTGTGCAGGAGTCGCGGCCCACCGGGCAACCGTTGGTGGGACTGGACTGCGCCGCGGTGTCGGCGACCTCGTCATTGGTGGAGGTGCAACCGCCCTGGAAGGTGTGGTAGAGCCCGAACCAGTGGCCCGCCTCGTGGGTGGCGGTCTCGCCGAGGTTGTAGTTCGGGATGCTCCCACCGGGCA
Organism: Alloactinosynnema sp. L-07; assembly: GCF_900070365.1. NCBI lineage: Bacteria > Bacillati > Actinomycetota > Actinomycetes > Pseudonocardiales > Pseudonocardiaceae > Alloactinosynnema > Alloactinosynnema sp. L-07. The sequence continues at coordinate 2,243,167 of NZ_LN850107.1, forward strand.
GGGAGTTCCAGTGGACGCGGATACCGTCGATCTTCTTGCTGCCGCTCCACGGGAACGTCGCGATACCCAGGTAGTCGAACTCGACCAACCAGATGTTGAGCGCGTTCATCCCGCCCTGGCGAGTCTTGGTGCGGTACGTCGAGCTCTGCTTGTCGACGTGCCAGTTGTTGTTGTAGAAGCGATCGATGCCCGCGAGGGTGAAGGTGAAGCCGGTGTTGGCCGCCTGCGAGGACTCCTGGCCCGCGAACGTCTTGTTCAGCACGGCCATCTGGGCGTTGATCTGGGCGTCGGTGACGTTCCCCTCGCCGTTGGCGCCCGCCATGACGTGGAAGTACACCGGGACGGTGGCCGCGGCCAGCGCGCCCTGCGGCACGAACTTGCCCTGGGCCTTCTTCTCGGCCAGCAGGACCTTGGTCTGCTCCTCGACGCGGGCGACGTCGGCGGCGGTCATGGGGTCGTGGTCGAGGCCGCGCCCGCCCTTGGCCGCGGCGCCCTGGTTGGTCTGCGGGATGAAGCAGTCCGCGGCGAGTGAGCTGGTGATCGCGGTCGATGTGGGCACGCTCGACGCGAACGGGGTGATGGCGAGCGCCGCCGCGGCGAACGTGGCGATGCCCGCCGCGCGCAGGGTGGTGGGACGTCCCATCGGCTACTCCTTGACGCTGGGAAGCAGGGGATCTGAAACGTATGCGCGCGGCCGAATAAATGGGAAGAGTTTTCCAACCGTGATTTTTCCCGTTACCAGTACTACTCCAACCGGGTATTTGCGGTCGCGAGCCCCCGGTGCGGGAGGAGTGCCTGTTTCCTCCTCCCGCACCGCCCCCGATCACGGCGCCGCCAGCGCCTCCGTCGGCGCCAGGCGGGCCGCGCGGACCGCCGGATAGAGGCCCGCGATCATGCCGATGACCAGCGTGGCGGCCACCCCGCCGCCGGTCACCCACGCCGGGACCACGGTCGGCCAGTCCTGTGTGCCCGCGTACAGGGTGGTGACCGCGATACCGAGCAGCACTCCCCCGATCCCGCCCAGCGCCGAGAGCAGCAGCGACTCGGTGAGGAACTGGACCAGGATCTGCGTCCGGGTCGCGCCAAGCGAGCGGCGCAGGCCGATCTCCGCGCGCCGTTCCAGCACGGAGATCACCATCGTGTTGGCCACCCCGACGCCGCCGACGAGCAATGCCACCGCGCCCAGGCCCAGAAGCAGGCCGGTGAACGCGCGGTCGGTGGCCTGGCGCGCGGCCAGCGCGTCCGACGGGCGCGACACCTTGACCTCGTTGGGCGCCCCCGGGTTGGCGGTGGCGGCCAGCACCGCGCGCACGGCCTCGACCTGGGTGTCGCGGGCCCGGGTGTAGACCGTGGTCGGGTAGCCGTCGAAGTCCAGATAGGACTGTGCGGCGGGCCAGCCGATCAGCGCGGCCGAGTCCAGTTCCGGGGCCAGCGGCACCGGGTCGAGAATGCCGATCACAGTGAACCAGCGGCCGCCGAGCAGGACCTGGATGTCGGGCCCCGGCGCGGTGACGCCGAGCCTCTCGGCCGCCGCGGCGCCGAGTACCGCGGCCGGGTAGGTGGAGGTGGCGGCGTTGAGCCAGGTGCCCGCGGCCTGGGTGGCGCCCACGGTCTCGGGCAGGTCCAGGTTGGCCGCCTGCACCGAGATGCCGCCGGACTGCCCGCTGGGGATGTGGTCGTTGCGGTACACCTTGGCGCCGGGGACCTTCCCGGTGGCGGCGACCTGGTCGACCGGGCCGATCCGGGAGATCATCGACACCGACTCGACGGGCAGCGTGGCCGCCTCCCCGAACATGGTGTCGCCGGGGGCCACGGTGAGCAGGTTGGTGCCCAGTGCGGCGAGACGCGCGTCGAGTTCGGCGCGGCTCGACGAGGAGATCCCGACGACGGCGGTCATCGCCGCGATCCCGATGGCGATGCCCAACGCGGACAGGAACACCCGCAGCGGCCGGGTCCGCAGGCCCGCGCCGCCGACGCGGAGCACGTCGCCGGGCCGCAGCCGGGCGGGTGCGAGCGGCCTACTCACCGGGCACCACCATCCCGTCGCGCATCGACACCTGGCGGGGCAGCTCGGCGGCGATAGACCGGTCGTGGGTGATCACCAGGACGGTCGCGCCGGAGGCGTGCAGTTCCCGCAGCAGGCCCATCACCTCGGCGCCGGAGGCGGAGTCGAGGTTGCCGGTGGGCTCGTCGGCCAGCAGCAGCGCGGGCTCCCCTACCACCGCCCGCGCGATGGCCACCCGCTGCCGCTCCCCGCCCGAGAGTTCGTGCGGGGCGTGGTCGAGCCGGTCGTCCAACCCGACCCTGGCCAGCGCCGTGCGCGCCCGGTCCCGCCGCTTGCGCAACGGCGTGCCGGTGTAGAGCAGCCCGTCGGCCACATTGTCCACAGCGGACTGTCCGGGGGCGAGGTGGAACTGCTGGAAGACGAACCCGATCCGCCGCGCGCGCAGCGCCGAGAGGTTGCGGTCGGACAACCCGGCCACGTCGTGCCCGTCGACGCGCACCGACCCGGTTGACGGGCGGTCGAGGGTACCGATGACGTGCAGCATGGTCGACTTGCCCGAACCGGACGGGCCGACGATGGCGACCATCTCCCCGTAGTCCACCGACAGCGTGACCCCCCGCAGCGCCGACACCCCGCCCGGGTAGGACTTGGTGACCTCCGCCAGTTCGATCGCCGTCATGACGGCACCCCCACCGTCACGCCCTCGGCCAGCCCGTCCCCGGTGACCTCGACCCGGCCACCGGCGAACATGCCGGTGGTGACCGCGACGATCCGCGTGGCCGACCCATCGACCACCTGCACCCCGTAGCCGCCCTCCGCCAGCGCCAGCAGCGCGGCGACCGGCACGGTGAGGACGTTCTCCCGCTTCGCGGCGGTGAACCCGACGTCGACCGCGGCCTGGTCCAGCCCGGTCAGCGCCGCCGGGTCGTCGATGGCGACGGTGACCTCGATCTTGGTGGTCGGCTCGTCGCTGCCCATGCCGCCCTCGCCTGCCTCGATCACCGTGGCCACCGCGATGATCTTGCCGCCGACCGACTTGCCGTTGGGCAGCGTGATCGTGACCGCCGCGTCCTTGACCGCCAGCCGCTGGTCGGACACGTCGAGGCTGACGGTGACCACGCGGGCCAGGCCGGTGTAGGTGAGCAGCGCGGTCCCCGGCCGCAGCTCGTCACCCACCGCGAGTTTGTGCGCGTCGACCCGCACCGCGCCCGTGGTGTAGACGACGCGGCCGAGGTCGACCACGCCGGTCTCGGTGAGGCCGAGGTCGTCCTGCCACTTCTTCACCGCGGTCGCGGTCGCGTCGGAGAACTTCTCATCCACCGTGAACCCCTTGTAGCCCAACGCGGCCAGGTTGTCCTCGAACTGCTTCACGTCGGCGCCCTCGGTTCCCGACGCCAGCGCGCGGTAGGCGGGCAAGCCGCCGAACATCAGCACGACCGGGGTGTTGTCCACCTGGTAGAGGGCCTGGCCGCGGTCCACAGTGGACCCAGTGGCGGGCAGGCCGGTCACCGTGCCGTTCAGCCTGCCGCTGACCGTGGCCGCGTCGCCGAACCCGAGATCACCGGAGTGCCTCTCGGTGTCGACCAGCGTCTGCCGACCCACCTTCGCTATCGACGGCGCCTTGGTGTCCTTCTTCCCGTCGTCGCCGGACTTGTCGTCGAAGCCGAACCCGGTCGCGGCCGCCGCCGCGCCACCGCCCGCCAACACCAACACCGTCACACCCGCGACCCAGCGGGTTCGCCCCCTCATGAGACCACCTCGCTCGCCGCGCACTGTGTCATTGATTCGCTCGCGGGCTCGCTCATCCCTCTACCTTGTCCGTCATCGGGCCGTCCGGTCCGCCAGGACGCATCGGCATGAACTGCTCGCACTTCTCCTGGGCGGCGCGGAACGTCGGGTCCTCCGGGTTGAGGCGCGACCCTGGCTTGGACTCGATGCGGATGCCGCCGTCGGGCTCGGGGTCGGGGAAGTCGGGCACCCCGTTGTCCCGCATGCACTGCGACATCTTCCGGAACTGCTCCTGCTGCTCGGCGTCGAGCTTGGGCGGCTCGCCGCCGTTGGGCAGGAACTGCTTGCACTCGGCCATGGCCGCGTCGATCTTCGACTTGTCGGCGCCCTCGGGGATCCTGACCCGCACGCCGCGCCCGCCGTCGCCGTCCGGGTCGGGCATGTCCACGCCGCGGTCGCGCATGCACTGAGCGAAGCTCGCGCCTGCGTCACCGGACACACCACCCGAGGCGCCGGGCGTGGTCGTGGTGCTGCCCGGTCCGCCCAAGCTGGCCACGCCGTCACCGCCGTCGTCGTTGGCCCCACAGCCCGCCAGCGCCACTGCCAGCAGGCCTGCCGCCAGGCCTGTCCTGATCCGCATCGTCGTCTCCCTGGTCAGCGGCCGGAGGGTTCCGGCCACCCACCGAAGTGGACTCCGCGGGGCATTTCCCGGCCGTTGCCGAAAACGTTGACGCTGAGGAAACACCGCAGGGGGCCACCATGGACCGATGCGGATCCTGGTGGTGGAGGACGAGCCGCTGCTGGCCGAGGCGGTGGCCCGGTGGCTGCGCGGCGACGCGCACGCGGTCGACGTGGTCGGCGACGGCGGCGCGGCCCTGGAGCGGATCGGGGTGCACGACTATGACGTCGTGGTGCTCGACCGCGACCTGCCCGTCGTGCACGGCGACGACGTGTGCAAAGCGCTGGTCGCGGATGACTCGTCGGTGCGGGTGCTGATGCTCACCGCAGCCACCGAGATCGACGACCGGGTGGCCGGGCTCGCCCTGGGCGCCGACGACTACCTGCCCAAGCCCTTCGCCTTCCCCGAACTGGCCGCGCGGGTGGTAGCGCTGGGCAGACGGGCCAGGGCCGCGGCGCCGCCGATCCTGGCCCGCGCCGGGGTGCGGCTGGACCCGCACCGCCGGGAGGTCTACCGCGACGGACGGTATGTGCCGCTCTCGCGCAAGGAGTTCGCGGTGCTCGCCGAGTTGCTGCTGGCCGACGGCGCGGCGGTGTCGGCCGAGCAGTTGCTGGAGAAGGCCTGGGACGAGCACACCGACCCGTTCACCAACGCCGTGCGGATGACGATCCTGAAGCTGCGGCGCAAACTCGGCGAGCCGCAGCTGGTGCGCACCGAGCCGGGCGTGGGGTACCGCATCCCATGACCAGGCTGACGATCCGCGCGCGCCTCACCCTCGTCTATGGCGGACTGTTCCTGCTGGCGGGCGTCGTCCTGCTGGCCGCGACCTACGCGCTGGTGTCCCAGCAGCTGCCGATCCGGGCCAGGGGCATCACCAGCGAGCTGCCGCATGATCCGGCGGCCGGGCCGCAGGTGCGGATCATGCAGGTCGCCGACGACCTGCGGACCGACGCGCTCAGCGCCCTGCTCACCCAAGGCGGTATCGCCCTGGGTGTCGTCGGCATCGCCGCGACCGCGTTCGGCTGGCTCATCGCCGGTCGCCTGCTGCAGCCGCTGCACCGGATGACCGAGACCGCCCGCCGCATCGCATACACCCCCGCGCCCGACCGCGGCCTGCGGGAACGTATCGCGATGACCGGCCCGCACGACGAGGTCAAGGAACTCGCCGACACCTTCGACGTCATGCTCGCCGCCCTGGACCACTCCTTCGACGGGCAGCGCCGGTTCATCGCCAACGCCTCCCACGAGCTGCGCACCCCGCTCACGATCAACCGGGCACTGCTGGAGGTCGCGGTGCACCGCGGCTCCGGGACCCCGGAGGTCCGCCAGCTCGCCAACACGCTGCTGGAGATCAACGCCCGGCACGAGCGGCTCATCGACGGGCTGCTCGTGCTCGCCCGCTCCGAGCGGCAGGCCGGGGAGAGCTCGTTCGTCGACCTGGCCGACATCGTCGAGCACGTCGCCGAGCAGACCCCGGCGGGCTCGGTCACCATGCGCGTCGAGGCCGCCGAGGCGCCCACCACCGGCAACCCGGTGCTGCTGGAACGGCTCGTGCAGAACCTGGTGGACAACGGGGTGCGGCACAACGTCGACACCGGCGGGTGGGTGCGGGTCGTCAGCACCACCGAGGTCGACGGGAGGGCGCTGGTGCAGGTGAGCAACACCGGGCCGGTCGTGCCCCCCTACGAGATCCCCGGCCTGTTCGAGCCGTTCCGCAGGCTGGCCGGAGAGCGGCAGGCCACCGGCGGCGCCGGGCTCGGCCTGTCGATCGTGCGCGCGGTAGCCACCGCCCACGGCGGCATGGTCTACGCCGAACCCCGCGTCGGCGGCGGGCTCCTCGTCACCGTCACCCTGCCCGGCGCGCCGCGGTGGCGGCACGTGCCCAACGGCGAGGTGGCGGCGTTACCAGCGGCCAACGCTGTGGCCGGTCAGCACTGACACACACACCGCCGCCGCTTCTACGGTCACACCGATTCCCCGAGAACGTGTGACTGACAAGGAGATCGGCCCCGATGGCTACCCCCTGGCTGCCCCGCTTCGGCGCGGTGTGCGGAATCCTCTTGGCGCTGTCGATCGGCGTGCCCGGCGCCATCGAGGCGTTCACCGGCGAGACGGCGCTGACCAGCTTGGTCATCGGGCTGGGCACCGCGTTCGGCGCGCCCGCGATCGTCGCCTTCCACGGCCACCAGGCCGCCGCGTCGGGCAAGTTCGGCGCGGTCGCCTACGCGGCGAACATGATCGGCCTTGGGCTGTTCACCGGGGTGGCGTTCGCGCTCAACCTGGTGATCTTCTTCCAGAACGCGCCGGTCGTGCCCATGCCGACGAAGATCGCGCTGCAGGCGGGGTCGCTGGTCTTCGTGATCGGCACGGCCCTTTTCGGTGCGTCGATGGTGCGGGCCAAGGTGTTCCCGACCGTGCCCGCATGGGGCTACGGCGTGTCGTTCACCCTGCTGGCCGTGTTCGCCGTGCTGCCCGACACCCCGCTGACCGGTGTGCTGCACGTGGTGTGCGCCGCGGTGCTGATCTGGCTGTCGATGACGGTGTGGTCTCGACACTCCAGTCCTGCGGCCGAACGCGCACTAGCCTGACCGGCATGCACACCTCGCGACCCGCACCGTGGGTATCCCCCGTGCTCTGTGCCGCGGTGCTGGTCGCGGGACTGTATGCCGCCATGGCCGGGATCGGAACGACCGCGCTGCCGCTGCTGATCGGCGGACTGGCCGCGCTGGTCGGACTCGACCTGGCCGAGCACCGCCGCTACCCGGTCCAAACCCCACACCGGGTAGCGGCGGTGCTCCTCGTCCTGCGCGCGGCGCTCTACTCGGGCGTCGCGTTCGTCGACGGCTCAGGGCTGGCCCGGGTGCTGTTCCTGCTTCTCCCCTTCACCGCGTACTTCGCCTTCGGGCAGACGACGGCCATCGTGCTCGGCGTGGCGTGTGTCGGGTTGGCGGCGGTGAGCACCCCCGGTTGGTACGCCGAGGTGGAGAAGGTCTCCGACCTGGTCATGTTCACCGTCGGCCTGGTGCTGACCATCGCCATGGCCGCGGTCGCGGTCCAGGAGCGACAGGGCCGGATCCGGCTGCAGGAGTCGCACCGGCAGGTGGCCGAACTGTCGGCGGCGGCCGAGCGCAGCCGGGTCGCCCGCGACCTGCACGACGACCTCGGCCACCACCTCACCGCCATCGTCGTGCTGCTGGAGAAGGCCACCGCGTTCCGCGACCGCGACGCGGGCGCCGCCCAGCAAGCCATCGAGGACGCCGAGCGCTCCGCCCGCCGCGCGCTCACCGATGTCCGCGAGTCCGTGCGGACGCTGCGGTCGGCGCCGTTCGGCCTGGCACCCGCGCTGGACGAGTTGGTCGGCGGCCAATCCGACGTAACCCTCGATGTGACCGGCGACGAGGACCGCTACGACGTGGCCGCGCTGCAGGCGCTGTACCGGGCGGCTCAGGAGGGCGTCACCAACTCCCGCCGCCACGCCAAGGCCAGCCGGATCGCGGTGTCGGTAGACCTCGACGAGTCCCGTGCCCGGCTGACCGTCGCCGACGACGGGCGGGGGTTCAGCCGCGGCCGGGAGGGCTTCGGGCTGATCGGCATGCGCGAACGGGTGGCGCTCGCGGGCGGTCGGGTGGACATCGACAGCGCCCCGGGCGCGGGCACCCGACTGACCGTGACCATTCCACAGAGGACAGTGTGATGACCGAGGCGCCGGTGCGCGTGCTGGTGGTCGACGACCAGCAGCTCATCCGCGAGGGCATCGCGTCGCTGCTGGGCATCCAGCCCGGCATCGAGGTCGTCGGCACCGCCACCGACGGCCGCGACGCGGTGGAGAAAGCCGTCGAGCTGGCCCCGGACGTGGTGCTGATGGACGTGCGGATGCCCGAGATGGACGGTGTCGAGGCCGTCGCCGCGCTGCGCCGCCGCGTGCCGGGCTGCCGCGTGGTCATGCTGACGACCTTCGACGACGAGGACTACGTCGTGCGCTCGCTGCGCGCGGGCGCGGCGGGCTACCTGCTCAAAGACCTGCCGTCGCGGGAGCTGGCGGGCGCGGTGCGGCTGGCCCACGCGGGGGTCGCCCAGTTCGACCCGGCCGCCGCGGCCCGCCTGGCCGCGGCGCTGGACCGCTCCGGCGAGCAAGGCGGGTCGGCGCTGACGGTGCGGGAGGCCGAGGTGCTGAAGCTGGTCGCGGGTGGGGCGACGAACCGGGAGATCGCCGAGCGGCTGTTTCTCAGCGAGGGCACCGTGAAGAACCACATCTCCCGCGTCCTGACCCGCCTGGGCCTGCGCGACCGCACCCAGGCCGCGCTGTACGCGCGCGACCACGGCCTGCTCTGAGTCGATCGGCCCGCGCACTCGCCTGATTGCGATTCGCGATGGCCGGCTTGCCGAACGGGATCCGGTCGCGGCCCGCCAGCCGGTGGCCCACCCGACTACCGGCACCAACGGCACCCGCGGCAGACACCGGTTTGCCGTTGCTGCTCGCCTCGATGTCGCCCTTGCTGTCCCACTTGCCCCTTCCATCGGACACCTCTATCATCTAACATGTTAGATGTGAGTAGCTTGCCAAGGCTGTCCCGTTCACTCCTGCGCGACGAGGCCTACGAGACACTGCGCCGGGCCATCGTCGACGGCACCCTCCCGCCGGGCTCGAACCTGCGCGACGCGGACCTGGCCGAGGAGCTCGGGCTGTCACGGGCGCCGGTACGCCAAGCGCTCACCCGACTCGCCGCAGAAGGGCTCGTCGAGTCCAAGCCGCAGAGCTATACCCGCGTTGCCCAAGTGGTGACCGACGACGTACGCGACGCGCTGCACCTCGTCGGCGGCCTGCACGAACTGGCGACCCGCGCCGCGCTGCCCCGCATGGGAGAACCCCAGATCTCCGCGATGCGAGAGGCCAACGCGGAATTCAGCGGGGCGATCAACTGTGGCGACGTCGAAGCCGCCATCGCCGCCGACGACAGACTGCATGCCGTGCCGGTAAATGCCTGCGGCAACCAAGCGCTCGCGGCGACCCTCGACCGCTACACCCCGCTGCTGCGCCGCCTCGAATACGCGCGTTTTTCCTCGCTGCCCGCGCACCACTCGGTGAGACGGCACGAAGACCTCATCGTCGCACTTGAAGCACACGAGACGGAGGCCGCACTTCGCATCACCCGCGTGATCTGGACCGAGCTCGAATCGCTGCTGGAGGCATGATGCTGAACTTCGCCCGTTACCCCCTGCTCTTCGGCCCCTCCCCGGTACACCCGCTCGATCGCCTCACGGCGCACCTCGGCGGCGCCAAGGTCTGGGCGAAGCGCGAGGACGTCAACTCCGGGCTCGCTTTCGGCGGCAACAAGACCCGTAAACTCGAGTACCTGGTCGCTGACGCACTCGCCACCGGCGCCGACACGCTCATCTCGATCGGCGGCGTGCAGTCCAACCACACCCGCCAGGTCGCCGCGGCGGCGGCCCGCGCGGGCCTGAAGGCGGTGCTGGTCCAGGAAAGCTGGGTCGATTGGCACGACCCACTCTACGACCGCGTCGGCAACATCCAGCTTTCCCGCATCCTCGGCGCCGACATCCGCATGGTCGACGCGGGCTTCGGTATCAGCTTCAAGGAGAGCTGGGAGAACACAATCAAGGAGATAGAAGCGGGCGGTGGCACGCCTTACGCCATCCCGGCGGGCGGCTCCGACCACCGCCTTGGCGGTCTCGGTTTCGCGAACTGGATCGTCGAACTCGAAGCGCAGGAACAGGAACTCGGCGTCTTCTTCGACACGATCGTGGTCTGCTCGGTCACCGGCAGCACCCAGGCGGGCATGATCGCGGGCACAGCCCTGACGGGCAAGCCCCGCCGCGTCATCGGCATCGATGCCTCGGCGAAACCCGCCGAGACCCGTGACCAGGTCACCCGCATCGCCCGCGCCACCGCCTCCTTGATCGGCGCCAGGGAACCCGCGCCGACCGAACTCGACGAGCGCTATCACGCGGGCATCTACGGCATCCCTGACGAGTCCACAGTGGATGCGATCCACACCTTGGCCCGCCTGGAAGGCGTGATCACCGACCCGGTCTACGAAGGCAAGTCCATGGCGGGCCTCATCGACCTCGTAACCCGCGGCGAGATCCCCCACGACTCCAACGTCCTCTACGCGCACCTCGGCGGCCAGCCCGCCCTGAACGGCTACACCTCAGTACTCGGCTAGGGCATATCCGAGCGGATGCCCCGGGCCGACCGACGAAACGAGTACCGGTGGCCCGCGATGGCGCTGCATACGCTGACTCAGCGACGGCTGCGCCAAGTGCCTCGGGCAGCCGGGCCTTGGCCGGCTTCCGACCGGAGCCGTCCATCACCTCCACATCGTGATGAGCCTCAGCCCAGTCATCACCCACGAACAGCCGCAACGGTCCTCCCGATCACCCTGAGCAGCCTGCCGGAGAACCATCAGCGACCAGGCTGCGGCGTCATCGCAGCTCGCGCGGCGAGACGCCGAACCAGCGGCGGACGGCGTGTGCCAGCGACGACTGCTCCCCGAAGCCGACCATGAGCGCGACCTGCCCGACCGGCAGGTCGGTCGTGGTCAGATAGCGGTGGGCAGCCTCTCGGCGCACGTCGTCGAGGATGGTGGCGAACGACGTCTCCTGCTCGGCGAGCCTGCGTTGGAGGGTGCGGGGGTGCATCGCGAAGAGCTTCGCGATGCTCGCGATCGTGGGCGGTGCGGTGCGCAGGGACTCCGCGATGCCGAGCCTGACCTGCGACACGAAGTCGAGACCAGGGTCGCTGAACTGGCTGGCCAGGTGTTCGAGCGCCACCGCCCGGATCGCGGCGTCGGCACCCGAGAAGGTCTCCTCAAGCACGTGCCGCTGCACGCACAGCGCCGCGATCTGCCCGCCGAAGCGGACATCGACGCCAAAGAAGTCCAGGTAGCGACGCACCGGCGAGAGGGGCTGGTGCGGGAGGTGCACCGAACGCAGTGAACGCACACTGCCGAGCAGTGAGCTCGCCACCCGGTGGAACACTCCGAGCCCGAGCTCGATGCCCTGCGGCGAGTAGGTCGACTCCCGCAGGTCCTTGCGGTAGGTCAGCGCGACCACACCCCGCCTGCCCAGGGGATCGGCCTCCACCCCAACCCTCAGTGCCGCGCTGTGCACGAAGAGGAATCTGGAGGCACAGTCCAGGGCATCGGCGACCGTCGAGGAGGCCTGGATGGCGATCGCGAGCGGGCCCAGGATCGACAGGTCTTGAGCGGTCGCGAGCCGGAGCCCCAGATCCGGGCAGTCGAGCTCCCTCGCGGCGACATCGAGCATGAGGTCATGAGCCGTGATCGGGATCAGCCCGTCGTCGTCGCGCAGCACGGCGGCGTCGATCCCGAACCGGGACAGCAGCGCGTCGGGGTCACCGCCGAGCTCGCCGACGAGGTGGGTGAATCCCCGCAGGCTGGCGGCGCGAATCATCGGGCCCATGCCCCGAGTGTCGCGCAGAAACAAGTCCGGCGGGCCCCGGGGGTCCAGTATTCGGTAACGAGCCGACGAGGAAGGTGAACATCCATGGCGAACGTCACGAGCACGGCGCGGACCGACATCGGTGCCCGCGCGATCCCCGAATTCGACGGGGTGCACGAGGTGTGGCCGCGGGGCGACCGGCTCCGTGCCGTGCGGGAGGCGGCGGCGGCCTACAAGGTGCGATTCAAGGAGCAGGGGCAGGTACGGGCGGTCAAGTCCGTCGACATCGCAGCGGCCCCATACCCGGTCAAATACGCCTTCCACGACGCGGTCTCGGTGCCCACCCTGCCGCTGATCTCGATGATCAACCGCATGATCGTCGTGCAGTACGACGACTGGAACGGCACCGCGCGCACCCTGGTCTTCGAGCCGACCGTGCCCGACGGCTCCGCCGAGGCGCCCTTCTACCGCAACCTGCGCAAGCTGATGGACCGCCTCCCCGGCGGACACCTGCTTGAGCGGACGGTGCTGCGCTACTACAACGAGCCCGGCGACGTGCTGGCCCAGCTCGGGCTCACCCCCGACGACATCGACTTCTGCACCTTCGACCACCTGCATGTGCAGGACCCGCGCATGATCCTCGGCTCGACCGACGTCATCGAGGGTGAGTCCGCCCCCCGCGCGCCACTGTTCGGCGACGCGAAGCTGCTGGTGCACAGCCGTGAGCTCGCGACGCTGCAGTCGCTGCACCCGATGCAGTGGGCGTGGTACGTCGACGGCGGCCTGGGTGGCGTGGATCCGGCGAAGTTCGCAACGTTCGACGGCGACATCGAGCTCGGTCCCGGCATCGCTCTGCTGTGGACACCGGGCCACACCGACGGCAACCACTCCCTCGTGCTCAACACCCCCGATGGCGTGTGGGTGTCGTCGGAGAACGGCATCTCCCTGGACAACTGGCAGCCGGAACTGTCGAAGATCCCCGGCGTGCGCAAGTATCACCAGCAGTTCGGCCGAGAGATCTGCCCCAACGCGAACACCCTTGAGGACTCGCTCGACCAATACGACTCCATGATCAAGGAGAAGACCCTGGCCGACCCGTGCAAGGCCGACCCGCGTTGGCTGCAGATCCTGCCGTCCACCGAGTTGGCCCCCTGGAAGCGGTTCTGGCCGGTCGTGCCCTCCTATGTCCACGGCGGGATCGAGTACGGCCGGATCACCGGGGGCCTGCGATGAGCCGGGCACCCGCGGGAGCAGTGGTCACCGGCGCTGGGCGCGGGCTCGGCAAGGAGATCGCCCGATTGCTGGCGCAGCGCGGCTACCAGGTGCTGCTCACCGACATCGACTCCACCGCCGTCGCCGACGCCGCCGCCGAGATCAGCGGCACCGCCACGTCGATGGCGGTCGACGTCCGCGACAACGCCCAGGTCACCGCGGCCCGGGACGCGATCGTGCGCGCCGCGGGCAGGCTCGACGTGTGGGTCAACAACGCGGGCGTACTGGTCACCGGCCCGGCCTGGGAGCAGAGCGCCGACCAACGCAGGCTGATGGTGGAGGTCAACGCGCTCGGCACCATCAACGGCACCGTGGCCGCCATCGAAGGCATGCGCGGGCACGGCGGGCACATCGTCAACGTCGTCTCCCTCGCGGGCCTCACCGCCGTCCCCGGCGAGGCGGTGTACGCGGGCTCCAAACACGCCGCGATCGGGTTCAGCCTCAGCACGCTGGCTGATCTGCGGCTGGCGGGCATCGAGGACATCGACATCTCGTGTGTCTGCCCCGATGGCATCTGGACGCCGATGCTGCACGACAAGCTCGACGACCCAAGCTCGGCGCTTTCCTTCTCCGGCAAGCTGCTGCAGCCCGACGAGGTGGTGGCCGCGGTCAGCAAGGTGCTCGACAAGCCTCGCCCCGTGACCACCATCCCCACCTGGCGGGGCCTGCAAGCCAGGCTGGCCGACCTCTTTCCCAGGCTGGGTCTGCGCGCCGCGCCCATCGCCGTCGCGCACGGACGCCGCACGCAGCGGCGGCTCCTTCGGAAAGCGGAGTCCCGCCAGCCTCGTTGATCTTGGAGAACCTAGGCCGATCGAGTGAAACTCCGTTGCCGCCTTCCGGAAACCCACCCGGATGACCTAGCCCGACCCCGGATGTTCACCCGGCGGCCCTAGCGTCGGACTTTCGTCAACTCCCGTACAGCTCAGGAGGAGAGTCATGTCCGACGACGACACCGCCGCCGCCGAGGACCAGGTCGACGAAGCCCCGGCCGAGGAGACCGCCGCCGAACCCGAGGCCGAACCGGCCGCGGAGGCGGCCGAGGAGAGCTGAGCATCCCGGGACACCCAACTCCACCGGGTGTCCCACCCTTCCCCTGGTCCCCTTGCGCTCGGTCTCGGCACCGGAAATGGTGGTCGGAACGGGACGAGGAGATGATCGGATGACGGCGTGGGCAGCGGAAGGCGGTTCGCCCCAGCCCGCGGCGGCCGACGGCACGACGACGCTGGTGGACGGGACGACGTTCTGCCAGTCCGGCGCCGACGGCGAGATCCACTCCGACCGGCCGCACGGGCTGTTCGTGTCCGACACCCGAATCCTGTCGATGTGGCGGCTCACCGTCGACGGGCAGCCGGTCCAGCCGTTGAGCACCAGCACCGACCAGCCGTTCACCGCGACGTTCACCGGCCGCACCCGGCCTGCCGCGGGCTTGGCCGACAGCACGCTGCTGGTGGTGCGGCGGCGTTCACTCGGTGGCGGCATGACCGAGGACGTGGTGCTGCGCAACCTGTCCCGAGAACCAGCTGAAGTCGTGGTGGGGGTGGCGGTCGCGGCCGACTTCGCCGATCTCTTCGCGGTCAAAGAGAGCCGAGTCCACGTCGACGCCGGTATCGCCGCGCAGGTGGGAACCGATTCCCTCACCCTGGTGGGCGACGACGCCACGAACGTGACCGTGTCGGCGACCGGAGCGCCGGTGATCAACGCGGGGCGGATCGAGTTTCGGGTCGTGGTCCCCGCCCGGGGGGAATGGTCGACCCGGCTGACCGTGCGCGCGTCCAACGGCGGGCCGAGCGCCCAGTCGCCACAGGACAGGCTGAGCGCATGGCGGTCGGCGATCCCCCGCACCATCACGGCCGACGACAGCCTGGCCGACACCTTGCGCGTCAGCGCCGCCGACCTTGGCGCCCTGCAGATCCACGATCCCGACCACCCGCGGCGCCGCGTCGTGGCCGCGGGTGCCCCGTGGTACATGGCGCTGTTCGGCCGCGACTCGCTGCTGACCAGTTGGATGGCGCTGCCCCTCGACCAGCGGCTTGCCCTGGGCACGCTGCGCGCCCTCGCCGACCGCCAAGGGACGAAGGTCGACGCGCGGACCGAGGAACAGCCAGGGCGGATCCTGCACGAGGTGCGGCTGGGCCGCGAGGCCGCGCACCACCTGGGCGGCGGCACGGCTTACTACGGCACCGCCGACGCCACCCCGCTGTTCGTCGCCCTGCTGGGCGAGCTGCACCGCTGGGGGTTGCCCGAGCACGAGCTGACCGAGCTGCTGCCCGCCGCGGATCGGGCGCTGCGGTGGATCACCGAGTACGGCGACCGCGACGGCGACCTGTTCGTCGAATACGCGCGTGCCACCGACGGCGGGCTGCGCAACCAGGGCTGGAAGGACTCGTTCGACGGTGTCAACGACGCAGCGGGCACCCTGGCCACGGCCCCGATCGCCCTGGCCGAGGTCCAGGGCTACGTCTACGCCGCCTATCTCGCGCGTTCGGACATCGCCGCCGCCCTCGGCGACAGCGCCACCGCCGCGGCATACACCGACAAGGCCGCGCGGCTCAAAGCCGCGTTCAACGAGCGGTTCTGGCTGCCCGGACGGGGATGGTTCGCCATCGGGCTCGACGCGGATAAGCGCCCGATCGACGCGCTGACCTCGAACTTGGGCCACTGCCTGTGGACCGGCATCGTCGCCGACGACAAGGCCGCCGCCGTGGCCGCCGCGCTGACCGGCCCGCGCATGTGGACCGGGTTCGGCGTCCGCACCCTGGCCGACGACATGGGCGCCTACAACCCGATCAGCTACCACAACGGCTCGGTCTGGCCGCACGACAGCGCCATCGCCGCGGCGGGCCTGATGCGCTACGGCTTCGTCGAGGAGGCCACCATGGTCGCCGACGGGCTGTTCGCGGCCGCCCGCCACTTCGGCGGCAGGCTGCCGGAGCTGTTCTGCGGGTTCGACCGGACCGAATTCCCCGCACCCGTCCCGTATCCGACGTCGTGCTCACCGCAGGCGTGGGCCGCGGCCACCCCGCTGCTGCTGATGCGCACGCTGCTGCGGTTCGAGCCGGACCTGCCCGGCGGAACCGTGCGGCTGGCCCCGGCGCTGCCTGCGGGCATGCTGCCGCTGCGGATCACGAACCTGACACTGGCGGGCGCGCACCCCAGCTTGGAAGTCCGCGCGGACGGGTGGTCACTCGACGGCCTCCCCGACGGCGTCACGCTCGCCTGACGAGCCGGAGCCCAACGCGGCCCGCACCGCGGCGAGCACGTCAGGGTGGCCCAGCGGTATCGGCGCGGGCACGCGGTCCCGGCCGCCGCCGTCGCTGTGGGCGACGAGCACGACCTCGACTCCCTGGGCCGCCAGCGCCTGGCGGCGATCGGCCTGGGCCGACATCCACTCGTCGTTGGCCCGGTGCGCGGGATGGCCCGCCGCGACGGCGCCGTGGGCACCGGGGTCCACCAGCAGGACCCGCCCCACCCGGTCGGGCGACTCGGCGGCCAGTTCCAGCGCGGAATCGGCGGCCGACCCGGCCGCGAGCAGGTCCACCGGACCCCGCGTCCGGCCGAGCGCCGCGCGCGGGTCGGTGTCCGACACCGCGCACCACACCACGGGATGTTCCGCGGCGAAGGGTCGCCACGTGGCCGGGAGCGTGCCGTGGGCCGCGGTCCCGGCGGGGTCGAGCACGACAAGCGTCGAGGGATTCGTCATGCCCGCGGGGTACCCCGTGCGGCGGTTTCGCATTCCGGTCAGGGCTCGCGCATCAGCACGGACAGGTAGGTGCGGGCGAACCGGCGGACCTCGTCGTCGTCGGCCAGCGGGATACAGCTCTGCGGGGTCAGGGTGAACGAGATCGCCAGCCGGATGAAGATCTCCGCGACCCCCGCCGGGACCCGGCCGCCGACCGGGCGCAGCGCACCGGCGACCTGTTCGCCCTGGTGGACCAGGAAGTCGCGGGACGCGGCGACCACGGCGTAGCCGTTGACCGTCAGGTAGGGCAGCAGCGCCTCGGGGTCGCTGGCCAGCAAGCGGTTCATCAGCCGGTCGGCCCGTGCCGACCGGACGCCGACCACGAACCCCTCGACCAGTCGTTCCTCCACAGTGGACAGATCGGCGACGGCGGCGGCGACCTCGGCGTAGAACCGGCGCGCCTCCCGCACCAGGACGGCCTGCACCAGCGAGTCCTTGGTGTCGAACCGCCGGTACAGGGTCGCGCGGGACACGCCCGCGCGTTTGGCCACGGTCTCCACGCTGGTCCGGCGCAGCCCATATGCGAGCAGCTCCTCAAGGGCGGCGTCGAGGATGGTTTCGCCGACCGCGTCCACCTCGGTCCCGGCGAGCACGAGGTCGAGAAGTCCGCCGTGGTCGGTCACACCGCGAGCTTACGGTGGCCGCGCGGACCCACGCCGGTCCGCCGATATCCCGCGCGCGCCCCGGGAGCCGTGCGCACCGACCGCGGCAGCAACGGGAACGTCGTGCGGATCGCGCGCTGGACACGGACGAACCGCCGTTCGTCGCGGTCGGACCAGCGCTCCCCGATCAGCTCCCGCACCGGCTCGGGCAGGGTCCCCACGGCGAGCCACCACAGCGGTTTGGCACTGGGCTTGCGCACCAGGCGGTACAGCGCGGGCGGGATCATCGGGAACGTCTCGGGCGGGTTCTTGCTGAATTCCAGCAGGCCGCGCGCGGCCGGGGTGATCTCCAGGTCCTCGCGGCACACCCGGTCGAAGTACTCCTGGAAGGACGGCCAGTCCGGCGGCATGACCCGGTCGCTGACCCCGTAGGCGCGGTAGATGGCACAGCCCTCGGCGTAGAGACGGTCCTTCTCGGCGTCGGTCATCGGGTGGTCGAACAGGTCGATCAGCTGGAAGAGGCTGTCGAAGATCGTGGCGTGCGCCCAGAAGTACACCTCGGGATCGAGGGCGTGGTAGCGCCTGCCGTGACCGTCGACGCCCTTGATGTGGGTGTGATAGTCGCGGATCTTGCGTGCGGTCTTCGCGCCGTTCGGCCAGTCGAACGTCGTGCCCTGGATCTGCGGCACCGAACGCAGGACTCGCTCCCATGGCTCGTTGAAGAAGTCGGAGTGCTGTTCGACGCCCGCGCCGAGGCCGGGGTGCATGAGCTGGAGCAGACCCGCCTTCACCATCAGCAGGTATCCACGGCGGTCACCGCCGTAGCGCCAGTGCAGGGAACCGGGTCCGGGCAGGTCGTCGACCAAGGTCATGAACTGATGATACAGATTCGTCTCTTTGTTTCAAGGCGCGAACGCGGGCCTGACCCGGCGGGCGTCGAGGGGCCCGCCGGGTCAAGCACGCGACCGGATCCACTCCAGTGCGGATTCGGCGTCGGTGAGGATCGAGAGGTGTCCGTCCTGCGGGGAGAACCGCAGTTCGGCGATCGGGCAGTGGTCGGCCAGCCAGCGGCTGTGGGAGGCGGGTACCACTCGATCTTTGCCGCCGTGCGACAGCAGGATCGGCGCGGTGACCCGGGTCGGGTCGAAGCCCCACGGCGTGACGTAGGCGATGTCGTCGGCGATCAGGCCGCCCGGTCCGGCCGCCAGCGCGGGCCGGAGGACCTCGCGCAGCCACGACCACTCGCCGGTCAGGGCGGCGGTGTCAGCCTCGGTGAACTCCGGGTCGTACCCGGCGCCGGAGGTCTCGTATGCCTCTTTCACAGCGGGGCCCTGCTCGGCGGCGCGCAGGGAGTCGACGCCGGTGGGCACCATGCCCGCGTACCAGTCGAGTCCGGCGGCGCCGAACGGCGCGAGGCCCGCCACACTCACCACACTCAGCACGCGCTCGGGCAACATACCCGCGCAGGCCAGGGCGTGCGGGCCGCCGCCGGAGTGGCCCATCACCGCGAACCGCCCGATCCCCAACTCGTCGGCGATGGCGGCTGCGCACTGGGCCGCCGAGGCGATGTCGCGGCCGCGCAGTTCCGTCGAGCCGCCGTAGCCGGGCCGGTCGAAGGACACCCAGCGGATCCCGAGCCGCTCCGCGGCGGGAAACAGTGGAGCCGGGGGCGTGCCGATGTTCGGGGTGCCGTGGTGCCAGAAGACGGCGAGCCGATCGTCGCCGCCGGTGTCGTAGGCGTGCAGGACACGGCCGTCGTCCAGTTTGAGATCGAACTCGGTAAGCACCCGACGGACGCTACCAACCGCGACCGACACTCAGGCCAATTCGAGCGCGGTCATGCGGTGATAGGTGAAGCCGAGCCGCTCGTAGATCCGGATCGCGGTGGCGTTGTTCTGGTAGACCATCAGCGCGCACGTGCCGTGTTCGGCGACGAGTTCGTCGCGCAGGAACGCACAGACGGCACCGGACGCGCCCCGGCCGCGGTGATCCGGGTGGGTCGCGACCCCCGCCATGAACCCGACGGCGGGCGAGGGCCAGCAGTCCCCGGCGACCGAGATCAGCGTGTCGCCGTCGAACTGGCCCGCCCAGCGGCGGGTGCCGGGTTCACCAGGCATGACCCAGGAGTCCGGGTTGGCCGCGCGCACCAGCGCGTCTGCTTGGTCGAGTTCGGTGTCGGTAAGCCAGCGGGGACCGGTCGGCGGTCGCGGGGACGGCGTCGAGGTGGTCATCCAGCCGAAGATCGCCAGGTCGACCACCCGCGGGTCGAGGTCGCGCATCCGGTCGACAAGCTCCGTTGCCGCCACGGGGATCGGCGGGCCGGGCAGGTCGGCGGTCAGGGCGGCGAGCAGCTTGAGCGCCGGTTCGGGCGGTCCGGCCAGCAGGATCCGGTCGCGCCGGTACAGGCCGGGGCTGTGGACCGCGGTCGCGCCGTCGAGGGTCCACGCGCCGCCGCCGGGATACAGATACCCGGGGGCGAGCGACTGTGCGCCCCAGTTGATCAGCGGGTCGTCGGTGGCGGCGGCGACGTCGGCCGGGGTCCTGAGCTGGTGCACTGGCCGATTCCACCGCATCGCCCGCGGCCGGGACAACCGGGTTACGCCGCGCCGAGGACCAGGCCGCTCGTCGGCACCCCGGTGCCCGCGGTGACCACGACGTTGGTCACCGAGTCCGGCTGGTTGACCGACGTGCCGCGCACCAGCCGCACCGCCTCGGCGATGCCGTTCATGCCGTGCAGGTAGGCCTCGCCGAGTTGGCCGCCGTGGGTGTTCATGGGCAGCTTCCCGCCCAGCTCCAGGTTGCCGTCGGCGATGAAGTGTCGGGCCTCGCCGCGGTCGCAGAACCCGAGTTCCTCCAGCTGCGGCAGGACGAACGGGGTGAAGTGGTCATAGAGGATGGCGGCCTGCATGTCCCGCGGCCGCAGTCCGCTCTGTGCCCACAGCTGGTCGCCGACCAGGCCGATCTCGGGGATGCCCGTGATCGATGGCCGGTAGTAGGAGGTCATCATGTGCTGGTCGACGCCGGAGCCTTGGGCGGCGCCGAGCACATAGGCGGGCGGATTCGGCAGGTCCCTGGCCCGCTCGGCCGACACCACCACGACGGCCTGGCCGCCGTCGGTCTCCTGGCAGCAGTCGAGCAGGTGCAGGGGTTCGGCGATCCAGCGCGACGCCTGGTGGTCGGCCAGGGTGATCGGCCTGCCGTGGAACCACGCGTTGGGGTTGGTGGCGGCGTGCTTGCGGTCGACCACCGCGACCCGGCCGAAGTCCTCCGAGGTCGCGCCGTACTCGTGCATGTAGCGGCGGGCGAACATGGCGACCCACTTCGCGGGGGTGGACAGCCCGAACGGCGTGAGCCAGCTGTAGGCGGCCCGGTCGGCGCTGGTCTGCAGTGGACGGTCGGCCGTGCCCAGCCCGTAGCGCTCCCCCGACCGCTCGTTGAACGCCCGCCAGCACACCACCACCTCGGCCAGACCCGCGGTGATCGCGGCTACCGCGTGGGCCACCGTGCCGCACGCCGCGCCGCCGCCGTGCGGCACGCGGGAGAAGAACCTCAGCTCGCCGATCCCGGTGTCCCGGGCGATGTGGATCTCCGAGCTGGACTCGGCGCTGAACGTCACCATCCCGTCCACATCGGACGGACGCAGGCCCGCGTCGGCGATGGCGGCGAGCACGGCCTCGCAGGCCAGCCGCAACTCGCTGCGGCCGGACGCCTTGGAGAACTCGGTGGCGCCGATGCCCGCGATGGCGGTGGAGGCACGCATGTCAGGCCCCCTCGGGAAGCTCGACGACGACGGTCCCGGTGACGTGCGCGCCGATGCTGTTGTCGCCGCGCACCGCGACCTCGACCCTGCCGCCGTCCACGGCGGTGACCTGGCCGGTCAAGGTCATGGTGTCGCCGGGATAGTTGGGGGCGCCCAGCCTGATCTTGATCTTGCGGACGACCGCGGCCGGTCCGGCCCACGAGGTGACGAAACGGTCGATCAGGCCGTCGGTGGTGAGGATGTTCATGAAGATGTCCTTGGACCCGCGCTCGGCGGCGAGGTCGGGGTCGTGGTGGACGTCCTGGTAGTCGCGGCTCGCGATCGCCGTGGCGACGATCAGCGTGCGGGTCAGCGGGATGACCAGGTCGGGCAGGCGGTCGCCGACGATCATGACCACACGTCCTCTCCGGCGAGGACGTCGCCGAGTTCGTCGAGCGCGGCCCCCGAACCACCCAGGGTGCTCGCCAACTGCTTGCCCCACAGGAAGTAGCGGTGCACCGGGTAGTCCACATCGACGCCGATGCCGCCGTGGACGTGCTGCACCCGGTGCACGACGTCGAGACCGGCCTGCGCGCACCACCACTTGGCGACCAGCACCGCCTTGGCGTCCTCTGGCCGGGTCATCGCCTGCCACAGCGTCACCCGCATGGCGTCGATGTCGATCTGGCAGTCGGCCAGGTGGTGTTGCAGGGACTGGAAGGTGGCCAGCGGCCTGCCGAACTGGTGGCGGCCGCTGGTGTAGTCGGCGGCCAGCCGCAGCGCGCCCTCGGCGACGCCGAGTTGGACGGCGGCGAGCGCGACCGCGGTCAGGTCGCGGGCCGCGGCGAGCGCGCCGGGCGCAAGGGGCTGGGCGGGCGCGTCGGTCAGGGTGAGGGTGCCCGCGCGGTCGAGGCTCGTCGTCTCGACGGGCTCCCACGCGCCTGCCGAGGCGGGGACCAGGAACAACTCGCCCGCCGAGACAAGGACCCAGTCGGCGCCCCACGGTGCCGGGACGACGGCTTTGGTGCCGGTCAGCCGCCAGCCGTCGCCGTCCGGGACCGCTTCGCAGGGCGGGTCGCCGTCGAAGTCCTCCAACGCCAAGGCGACCCGCAGGGACCCGTCCGCGACGCCGGGCAGCAGGTCGGCCCGCTGCCGGTGCGTGCCGTGGCCCGCGATGACCAGGCCCGCGACACCCGCCGACCACAGCGGGATCGGCGCGACCCGCCGCCCCTGTTCGGTGAGCAGCACGCAGAGCCCTGGCAGGCCGAGACCGCCGTGCTCCGGTGGCAGCGCGGCACCGAGCAGGCCCGCTTTGCGCACCTCGTCCCAGAGCGCGTCATCGACGCGGCTGTCAGTGGCCTCGACTTCGCGCAGTCGGTCCGGGGTGGCCTTGTCGGTGAAGATCGCGGCGGCCAGGTCCTGAACCGACCGCAGGTCCTCGTCGAGGTGGAAGTCCATCAGCGCTCCTGGGCGGGACGGAAGACCGGCAGGGTGAGGTCGGCGTCGGCGTCGAGCCAGTCCAGGACCAGCGGCATGCCGATGGCGACGTCGGCGGCGTCGACGCCGACCAGGTTGGTGACCAGCCGGGTGCCTTCGGCGAGGTCGACCACGGCGATCAGCAGCGGGTAGTCGAACGCCGGGTGCTTGGGATGATGTGCGACCACGAAGCTGTGCAGGGTGGCCCGCCCGGAGGCTTCGACGGTGTCCCAGGCGAAGGACTGGCAGTGCGGACAGCACGGTCCGGGCGGATGGCGCAGGGTCGCGCAGTCGGCGCAGCGCTGGATGACAAGCCGGTGGGCGTTGGCGGCCTCGAACCAGAACTGGTTGTCGAGGTTGATCGCGGGCCGCGGCCTGGGCGCGGTGGCTTGCTTGGGCCGGAACCGCAGGATCCGCCACCGCTGGGTGGCCACGACCTCGCTGTCGGCGTCGCGGTAGGTCCGCATCGACGTGACGAACCGGCCCGCGCCCAGCGCGGTGGTCTTCTCCGGAGAGATCGACTCGACCACCTCCTCGGCGCTGACGTGGTCGCCGGGTCGCAGCTCGCGGACGAAGTCGAAGTCGGAGTCGGTGGCCACGACCGAGGTGTAGCCGCCCTCGGCGAGCAGGGCGGTCAGGTCCTGGGCCGGGCCCGCCCCGGCCGGGTCCATCGAGGCCGCGTAGCCGCGCATGGTCCACGCCTGGGCCATCGACGCGGGCGCGACGACGCCCGGCCTGCCGGTGGCCTTGGCCGCGTCGTCGGCCAGGTAGATCGGGTTCGGGTCGCCCATGGCCTCGACCCAGTGCCGGATCATGGGGATGTTGACCGGGTCCTGGCCGGGGGTGCGCGGGGTGATGGTTCGGCCGACGAATGCCTGAAGGCGGTCCTCGTAGGTCACTTGGCCCTCCCGAGCCGGGGCAGGCCGAGTCCCTGGGTGGCGACCATGTCGCGCAGGACGTCGTTGACCCCGCCGCCGAAGGTGTTGACGATGCCTTGCCGCGACAGCTGCTCGACCTGGCCGCCGAGGACCGCTCCCGGCGATCCGGGACGGACGCGGCCCGCGGCGCCGAGGATCTGGGTCAGCGTGCGCTGCAAATCGATGTGGGTCTCGGTGCCGTAGGTCTTGGCTGCCCCGGCGGTGGCGCCGGTGATGGTGTCCTCGGCGACGGCCGCGGTCATCCGCCAGTTCATCAGCCGCATCGCGTCGAGCTTGGCGTAGGTGCGGGCGAACTCGTGGCGCACCCAGGGGCGTTCGATGACGCCGGTGTCCTTGGCCCAGGCCAGCACCCGCTCCCACAGCTGGATCATCCGCCCGCCGAGCGCGGCCAGGCCGACGCGCTCGTGGTTGAGCTGGGCGGTGATCAGCGCCCAACCGCCGTCGACCGGGCCGACCACGTTGGCGGCCGGGACCCGGATGCCGGTGTAGTAGGTGGCGGTGACGGTCATCCCGCCGACTGTCCTGATCGGACTCCACGAGAAGCCGGGGTCGGCACATGGGACGATCACGATGGAGATGCCCTGGTGCTTGGGTGCGTCCGGGTTGGTGCGGGCGGCGAGCCAGACGTAGTCGGCGGTGTTGCCGCCGGTGGTGAAGACCTTGCTCCCGTCGATGACGAACTCGTCGCCGTCGCGCACCGCGCGGGTGCGCAGCGAGGCCAGGTCGGTGCCCGCCTCTGGCTCGGTGTAGCCGATGGCGAAGACGATGTCGCCGCGCAGAATGCCCGGCAGGTAGCGGTGTTTCTGCTCGTCGGTGCCGAAACGCATGAGGGTCGGGCCGACGGTGTTGACGGTGACGAACGGGAACGGCAGGCCCGCGCGCTGGACCTCGTCGAAGAACACGTACTGCTCCTCGATCGAACGCCCCTGGCCGCCGTACTCCGTCGGCCAGCCGACCCCCAGCCAGCCGTCGCGGCCGAGTAGGCGCACGACCTCACGGAATCGGTCGCCGCCCGCGCCGCCCTCACCGGCGTCACGGCGTTCGTCTTCGGGGAGCAGTTCGGCGAAGTAGGCCCGCAGTTCTTGGCGGAGCGCACGCTGGGCGCCGGTCTCACGCAGGTCCATGGGGGTCAGTCCAACACGCGAGTAGACACGTGTCAATCACGCGTATAGCGAACCGTCTACTATGCTGGGCGCATGGAACACCGAGTCGTGCAGCGGGTGCTCTCCCCCGCCCGGGCCGCCACCCGCGACCGGCTGATCGAGGCCGCCATCGCCCTGGCCACCGAGGGCGGCTACGACGCGGTCGGCATCCGGGCCGTGGCGGCCGCGGCCGAGGTCTCGGTGCCCACCGCCTACCAGCACGTGAGCTCGAAGGACCAACTGCTGATCGAGGCCCTGATGACACTGGGCACCCGCTCGACCGAGGCACTGCGCAAGCGCAAGCCGCGCGGCGACGGCCCAGGCGACCGCGTCAGCCGCGTCTTCACCAACATCCTGCGCCAGGCCGCGCGGAAACCCCTGCTCTACCGCGCGCTCTACCGGGCCTATGTGGCCGGCGGCGCCGAGCTGGCCGCGCTGGACGGCCAAGTCGGCTACGGCCCCGAACGCGCGACCTGGATCGGCGAGACCCTGCGCGCGGGCGACCTCGGCGGCCACACCCAGGACGACCTCGACGCCGTCGCGGCCGTCCTGAGCTGCCTGTTCCTCGGCGCCATGGTCGGCGTCACCACCGGCCGCGCACCCGCCGAGATCATCACCATCCTGGACGAGGCGGTCCGCAGACTGCTGCCGCTGCCCGCGAAGGCAGCACCAGCGTAAGTACAGCTAGGGCGTGTGGAGGACTTCAGCGCCGTCCTCGATGGTGATCGTCCCCGCGGTGAGCGGTCGCGGCAACAGTACGTGGTAGGTGACGCCGGTGCTGGTGGCCTCACTGTGGACCAGGGTGAGACCGGACGGGGTGGCGCCCTCGGGGAACAGGCGCTTGCCCATACCCAGCACCACGGGGAACACCAGCACCCGGTACTCGTCGACCAGGCCCGCGTCATGCAGAGTGCGCACCAACCGCCAGCTGCCGTGCACCTGCAACTCTCGACCCGGCCGATCCTTGAGCGCGGCGACCGCGGCCACCACATCCGAGGCGATCACGGTCGTGTTGTTCCAGGCCGGATCGGTCAACGTCGTCGACACGACATGTTTGGGAAGCATGTTCAGCTTCGTGGCCACCACGTTGTCCGGCTCGGTGATCTGGCTCCAGAAGGGGTACATCATGTCGTAGGTGGACCGGCCAAGCAGGATCTCGTCGGCGTGGCCGAACCAGTGGTCCACGACGCGGCCGAAGTCGTCGTCGACGTGCGGGACCAGCCAGCCGCCGAGGGTGAACCCACCGCTGGGATCCTCCTCCGGGGCGCCCGGGCCCTGCATGACACCGTCGAAGGACACGAAGGTGTGGACGGTGAGCTTAATCGTCTGGCCTCTTTCCTGTCGCGGACGTCGGCGGACACGGCAGGCCGTCGGTCCCCATGACTGGGAGCCTAGGCCGCGATGCCTGCCGTCGCCGTTACTTTGGTCGAACTGGCGACTGATCCCCGGCCGCGTCCACGCGTGGTCCGCGCCGGGCTGAGCACACTCCACGGGATGACCAGCAGCTTCGGGACCTCATTGCCCTTCGCGCGGAGCCCGGCGGGTCGACTCAGCATGTCCTCAGAGGATCCGCCATGCTACGGGCATGAGCGAGCTTGCGAGCGAATCCTCGACACAGTGCCTTCGCGAGTGGAGCCACCGAGCCTGTGAGGTGGCCAAGTGAGTGCTTCGCCCGAACTGGCGATCCCGGCCGCCATCGAGAGCCCCGTGCAGCCGAAACAGCCGACCAGCGGCCTGGCCCGCTGGCTGTTCCGCCACCACGTCGCCCCAGTCGGCCCGGAGACCGAGGAAGGGCACGCCAAGCCGCAGTCCTGGTGGAAGGTCATGTGCCTGACCGGCGTGGACTACTTCTCCACCCTGTCGTACCTGCCCGCCATCGCCGCGCTCGCCGCCGGGGCGCTCTCCCCGCTGGCGACGCTGCTGATCGTGGCGCTGACGCTGTTCGGGATGCTGCCGATGTATCGGCGGGTGGCCAAGGAGAGCCCGCACGGGCAAGGGTCCGTGTCGATGCTGGAGAACCTGCTCCCGTTCTGGCGGGGCAAGCTGTTCGTCTTGGCGCTGCTCGGCTTCGTGGCCACCTCGTGGATCATCACCATCACGCTGTCGGCGGCCGACGCGAGCGTGCACATGGTGGAGAATCCGAGCTTCCCCGGCTTCCTGCACGGCAACGAGGTGACGATCACCGTCATCCTGCTGCTCATCCTCGGCGCGGTGTTCCTGCTGGGCTTCAGCGAGGCCGTCGGCGTCGCGATCCCGCTGGTCGCGGTCTTCCTGCTGCTCAACGCCGTCATCGTCGGCGCGGGCGTGGTCGAGCTGTTCGACAACCCGGAGGCACTGTCCCGCTGGACCGACGCGCTCACCGAGGGTCGCGGCGGTCTGATGGACGTCGTCTGGCCCGCTGTGGTCGCGTTCCCGCTGCTGGTGCTCGGTTTGTCCGGTTTCGAGACCGGCGTGAGCATGATGCCGCTGGTCGCCGCCGAGGGGAAGACCCCGGAGGAACGGCTCAACGACCGCATCCGCAACACCCGCAAGCTGCTCACCGTGGCCGCGCTGATCATGTCGGTCTATCTCATCGCGACCAGCTTCGTGACCACCGTGCTCATCCCGGCCAACGAGTTCCAACCGGGCGGCAAGGCCAACGGTCGCGCGATGGCCTACCTGGGCCACGAACAGCTCGGCGGGGTCTTCGGCACCGCCTACGACATCAGCAGCATCCTGATCCTGTGGTTCGCGGGCGCGTCGGCGATGGCCGGTCTGATCAACATCGTGCCCCGCTACCTGCCCTCCTACGGCATGGCGCCCGAATGGAGCCGGTCGGTCCGACCGGTCGTGATCGTCTACACGGTGGTCAGCATCGGCATCACCATCGCCTTCGGCGCCGACGTCAACGCCCAAGCAGGCGCCTACGCCACCGGAATCCTGGCGATGATGGTCTCCGGCGCGTTCGCGGTGACGGTCTCGGCCTTCCGCAGGAAACAGCGCACCGCCACCATCGGTTTTACCGTGCTCACCCTGGTGATGCTCTACGCACTGGTCGAGAACATCATCGAGAAGCCCGACGGCATCGCCATCTCGGCGGCCTTCATCGCGGGCATCCTGGTGATCTCCTTGATCTCCCGGGTCTCCCGCACCACCGAACTGCGGGCCGAGCGCATCGAGTTCGACGAAGCCGCCCGCCGGTTCGTCACCGACACCCTCGCCCACGACAACCGGATCACCCTCATCGCCAACAAACGCCAAGCGGGCGACGCGGCCGAGTACGCGGAGAAGGAGAACGAACAGCGCGGCATGAACCCGGTCCCGGGCACCGCCGACGTGATGTTCCTGGAGATCGACGTCACCGACCCCTCGCAGTTCAGCGGCGTGCTGACGGTGCGCGGCGTCGAGATCGACGGCCACCGCATCCTGCGCGCCGAAAGCCCGGCCGTACCCAACGCCGTCGCCGCGATCCTGTTCGCTTTGCGCGACACCACCGGCGTGCGGCCACACTGCCACTTCGAATGGTCCGAGGGCAGCCCACTGCACCACGTCTTCCGGTACCTGCTGCTCGGCCAGGGCGACACCGCACCAGTCGTCCGCGAGATCCTGCGCAAACACGAACCGGACCCGTCGCTGCGTCCCGGGGTCCACGTGGGCTGACCGCAGGCGGTCAGCCCCGGCCGAACCCGGTGTTACCTGCGGGCAGCGGCTTGCCGCCCGCGTCAAAGGCGGCCAGGCCAGTGGGTTCGTCGGTCGACAGGTCGAACCACCAGATCTTCAACGACCGGTCGACCGACCACTCAGCCTGATGCGCGACAGCTGTCTTGCCCGCGATCTTGGCGGTGATCTTCACGGCCGGACCGACGTAGTAGCCGAACGCGGGGGTGGTGCCGGTCGCGACGCTGGCGCCGTGGAATCCCGGCCCGCGATCAGTCCCATCGGTCTCGTTGGTCGTGTAGCGATAACTGACCGTGCCGTCGGCGGCACGTCGCCCCGCCGTGATGCCGAATCGGCCCTGAGCGAGTTCGTGAACATAGAAGACCAACTCGCCGGACGCGTCGGCCTCGCCGGTGCGGATCATGTCGCCGAGCATCGGCGGGCCTGATGGGTCGGGCGGAGTCGTCGGGACCGTCGTCGGTGTCGGGGTGGGCGTCGAGATCGACGGCGGTGCCCCGACCATGCCAGGATCCGGGGGCCGCAACCAGGAGGCACCCGCCACGGCGATGGCGGTCACCGCCGCGACCGCCGTGACGGAACCAACGACAATCCGGGCCTGGCGACGGCGACGCAGCCGCGTGCCCTCGGCCATCACCCGCTCAAGGTCGACCGGGGCGAACACGACCGGCGGAGATTCCTGCATCGCCGCGCGGAGGCGGTCCAAGTCGGTCATCGCCTGCCTCCGTTCGCGGTGCTGGTCCGCAGTTTGCCCAACGCGCGGGCGTTGGTGCTCTTGACCGTGCCGACCGAGATCCGCAGCTCACTGGCCACATCGGCCTCCGGGAGATCGAAGTAGTGCCGCAGCACCACCACTGACCGCTCACGCGGGGTGAGCCCGTCGAGCATGTCCATGAGCCAGTCCCGTTCCACCACCACGCCCTGCCCGCCCGCGACCGCCTGCTCGGGCACCACCTCGGCCGGGTGCTCGCGCATCGGTCTGCGCCAGCGGTCGATGACGTGGTTGACCATGGTCTTGCGGGTGTAGGCGTACGGGTCCTGGTCGCGGATGCGTGACCAGGCCGCGTAGCTGCGGGCCAACGCGGTCTGCACGATGTCCTCCGCCTGGTGCCGGTCGCTGGTCAACAGGTAGGCGGCGTGCAGCAGCCTGCCGGACGCGGCTCGCACGAACTCGACGAACTCCGTGTCACCTCGCGCCATGCGAATCCCCCATGTCCTGTCCTGACGAGCGGGGCGCCGGAAAAGTTGCGTGGTTCGCGAAGAACTTTCCCGGGGGTGTGGCCCGTCTTCTCCGCCGCAAGCCATTCCAGCCGAACAGGGGTAAACCACATGTCAGGACTGAACCGGCGCTGGGCCGTCACCGCGGTCGCCATCGGGGCCGCGGCCATCGCCACCTCGGGGGTCGCGATGGCCACCGCGGGCGCCGAACCGGACGTCGCCGTGGTCGCGGCCGCCCACGGGCAGCCCACCGCCACGCCGACCAACACCTCGCCGACGCCCATCCCGACGACGGCGACCAAGCCCGCGCGTCCAGGGAAGCCCACGGCGCCCGCCGAGCCGGAGCACGTTTTCCTGGGCGAGCCGGTGAAGACCGGGGTGCGGGGACCGGGCGGCGAGTTGGTGTTCCGCTTCACCAAGGTCGACGTCGCGCAGCTGCCGGGTGTCCACTTCGGTCTGCTCGCGGGCCGCACCAACGCCCAGGGCGTGTTCGACGGCATCTACTCGACCAATGAGACCGAGGGCTCCGACAAGGCCCCCGGCTTCCACGGCGCCAGCGTCGCGTTCGAGACCGGCCGCATCCCGGCCTTCGGCTACTACTCGGGCCCGGCGGCGAAGATCACCGCCAAGATCGGCGGCAACACCGTCCAGGCCCACCAGGCCGACTGGAGCGAGGACGCCTCGATCAAGGTCTGGTGGTTCGACTACTCCACGACCGAGCCGTCGAACCTGGCCGCCTTCGACGCGGCGGGCAAGCCCCTGCCGCTGGGCAACAACCAGTTCGGTCGGGGCTGACCGACATGGTGCCGGGGCCCGCGCGGGCCCCGGCACCACGGTTCATCGGGTAAGGCAGGGGGCCGGGGCGGATGCAGGGTCCGCCCCAGCCACCCAGGTCTCA
This sequence comes from Alloactinosynnema sp. L-07, assembly GCF_900070365.1. Lineage (NCBI taxonomy): Bacteria > Bacillati > Actinomycetota > Actinomycetes > Pseudonocardiales > Pseudonocardiaceae > Alloactinosynnema > Alloactinosynnema sp. L-07. The sequence goes on from NZ_LN850107.1 coordinate 2,273,679, forward strand.
GCAGGCTTCGTCGAGCCGCTTGCGGTGATCGTCGTCCAGGACCAGGTCGAGCGCGCCGAGGCACTCGTCAAGTTGCTCGATCGAGCTGGCGCTGAAGATCGGGATCAGCGGGGTGTCGCCGCCGAGGATCCAGGCCAGCACGACTTGGTTGGGCGTCGCGCCGGTTTCCGCCACCACCTCGTCCAGGACTTCCAGCCGCCGCCAGTTCGACGCGTGGTCGTAGTCGGTGCCCGGCACCTCCAGCCGCCGCCAGCTCGACACGGCGTCGGTCGGCAGCTCGCGCGGCTGGGCGCGGCGGGCGTAGTAGCCCGCGAACAGCGGTGAGTACGCGGTGACGGTGACATCGGGATTGGTGGCCGCGTAGTCGGCGATCTCGTCGCTGACGATGTGCAGCTGCCGGGTCCGGGCGCGCGGCACGAGGTAGGTGTGCGCCTGCTGCACACAGGTGTACGGCGCCCAGCCGTTGTGGGCGGCGATCTGGCGGGCCTGTTCGAGCCGCCAGCCTGCGAGGTTGCCGCCGCCGATCACCCCCGCCGTCCCGGCCGCGGCCAGCTCGGCGAACGCGCCGACTGTCTCCTCCAATGCCACTGGTTGTAGTTGTTCGAGGTGTCGAGGAAGGTGCCGCCCGCGTCGCGGAAGCGGTCGAGGATCGCGAACGAGGTCGCCTCGTCGGTGCGGGTGCCGAAGTTCATCGTCCCCAGGCACAGGCGGCTGACCTCCAGCCGCAGGCGGTCGTCGCCGATGGTGCGTCGCAACATGACATCACCCTAGGCGGCGGCCCTCTCCCAAAGTCCCCCAAAACTTTCTCGTGGAGCTCTGTCGATTTCACCCCGGGCCGATCGACGGATAGGTGAGCGCAACAGATGTATCCCCACAGACTCGGTGCCCGCCTGGCGATCCCAGGCGGGCGCCGCTCCACTAACTGCCGACCTGCCAGGACCGCCAAAGCTCGGCATAGGCGCCGCCCGCGGCGACGAGTTCGTCGTGGGTGCCCAGTTCGGTGATCCGACCGGACTCGACCACGGCCACCCGGTCGGCGTCGTGGGCGGTGTGCAGGCGGTGGGCGATCGCGATCACCGTGCGGCCGTCGAGGACGGCGCCGAGGGAGCGTTCGGTGTGCCGGGCCGTCGTCGGGTCGAGCAGGGCCATTGCCTCGTCGAGGATCACCGTGTGCGGATCGGCCAGGACGACCCTGGCCAGCGCCAGTTGCTGGGACCGGGCGGCGTCGAGGTGCAGGCCGCCCGCGCCGAGTCGGGTGTCCAGCGGCAGTTCCAGCGCCCAGTCCGCGTCGACGGCGGCCAGCGCGGCCCGCAGGTCGGCGGTCGTGGCGTCGGGGGCGGCCATGGTCAGGTTCTCGCGCAGGGAGCCGATGAAGACGTGGTGTTCCTGGGTGACCAGCACGATCCGCCTGCTCAGCTCCTCGACCGGCAGGTCGGCCACCGCGACCCCGCCCACCCGCACCGTGCCGGACCGCGGAATGTCCATTCCGGACAGCAGGCGGCCGAGGGTGGACTTGCCCGCGCCCGACGGCCCGACGATCGCCAGGCGCTCCCCCGGCCGGACGGTCAGATCGACGTCGCGCAGTACGTCGTGGCCGTCGACGTAGGCGAAGGACACGTCGCGGACCTCGATGCGGTCGTCGGCGGGCGCGGCGGTGGCGGCTTCGCGCGGGTCGCTCACGCAGCCGACCCCGGCGACCCTGGCGAACGACGCGGCGCCGCTCTGCAGTGCCTCCAGGAACATCAGCACGCGGTCGAGCGGCTCGACCAGCTGCCACATGTAGAGGCTGCCCGCGGCGACCGCGCCCAGCGACACCCAGCCGTCCAGATAGGACAGTCCGCCGATCAGCAGGATCGCCGCCATCGGCAGGGCGTGGGAGGTCTCCGACACCGGGAACAGGACCAGCCGCAGCCCCAGTGTCCGCATCCGCGCGCCGAAGGCGACGTCGACCGTGGCGTCGGCGTGGCGCACGCGGGCCGCGCCGAGGTTGAGCGCCTCGACGGTCCTCGCGCCCTCGGCGGTGGCCGCGATGCTGTCGGCGACGCTCGAACTCGCCGCGCCCTCGGCGAGGTAGGCGTCGCGGGCCCGCAGCAGATACCACCGCGCCGCCCACATGATCAGCGGCAGGCCGACGAGCGCGCACAGGCCGAGCAGCGGGTGCAGCACGAACACCGCGATGAAGATGAACGTCACCTGGATGCTGCCCACGACGACGACCGGAACCCCGTCCCGCAGCGCCGTGCCGACCATGCCGACGTCACCGGACGCGCGGGTGGCCAGGTCACCGGTGCCCGCGCGCTCGACCACGCGGGTCGGCAACGCCAGCGTGTCGGTGACGAAGTCCTCCCGCAGCCGCGCCAGTGTCCGTTCGCCGAACCGGTAGGCCGCGTTGGCGGCGATCCGGGTGAGCAACAGGTAGGCGACGGCGCACCCGGCGACCGCGAGCGCGAGCGCGTCGATCGCGTCGGTGGTGGCGGTGCCCTGCTCGACGCGGTCGATGATGCGGCCGAGGAGGAAAGGGCCGCCGAGTCCGGCCACCGCGGACAGGCAGGTCAGCAGGATGATCCCGACCATGGACCGCCAGTCGGCCATGATCAGCCGCCCGGCGGCCCGCCGGACGGTCTGTCGATCCGCGATCGGCAGCTTCATCGGGCGGACACCTCTTCGCCGCGGAATACCAGGTCGCGGTAGCCGGGATGCTCGGCGAGCAGGTCGGTGTGCCGTCCCATTGCCGCCACCCGGCCGCCGACGAGGTAGGCCACCTCGTCGGCGACGTCCAGCACCAGCGGTGACGTGCTCACCAGCACTGTCGCGCGACCCGCGCGGGCCGCGCGCAGGCGGTGTGCGATCACCGCCTCGGTGTTCGAGTCGACCGCCGAGGTCGGCTCGACCAGCAGCAGCACCTCCGGGTCGGCCAGCAGCGCCCGGACCAGCCGGATTCGCTGGCGCTGGCCCCCGGACAGGTCCCGGCCCTGGGCCTGCACCTCGCTGTCCAAGCCGTCGGCGAGTGCGTCGACGATGTCGTGTGCGTTGGCCACGCGCAGCGCGGCGTCGGTCGCCGAGTCGTCCGCTGGGGCACCGATCACCGCGCGCAGCGGCCCGGCGAACAGGTACGCGTCGTTGTCGCTGACCATGACCCGGCGCCGGACCTCGGCCAGCGCGACCGCGGCGAGCGGCACCTCACCCCAGGTCACGTCGGACTCGGCGTAGCGGCCGAGGCGGTCGACGACGGCGATGGCCGCGGCCGGATCGTCGGTGGCCACGGCGATCAATCGGCCGGGGGCGACGACCAGGCCCGAAGCCGGGTCGCGCAGCGGCGCGGGGCCCGCCGGGCCGGGCTTGCCGGTGGCGTCCTCGACGTCGGGGGTCAGCGTCAGGATCCCGAGCACCCGCTCGGCCGACACAAGCGCCCTGGCCACGGCGTCGGTGTCGTCGATCAGGAACGACACCGGCACGACCAGCACCGCGACATACCCGTAGACCGCGACCATCTCCCCGATCGTGATGGTGCCCGCGGCCGCCATCCGCGCCGAGATCCACACGACGGCGGCGAGGAACAGCATCGGCAGGAACGCCCCGGCCGCCTGCGCCCAGCTGGCCACCCCGCCGACCCGGTAGCCCTCCTTGAGCAGTGCGCGCGATCCGCGCCGGTAGTTCGCCGCGAACGTGGCCTTGCCGCCGATGCCGCACAGCACGCGCAGTCCTGCCACGATGTCGGCGGCCCGCGCGGTCAGCTCACCCTGCCGGGTTCGGTACTCGGCCTCGACCCGCCGCAGCCGGGCCAGCAGCGGGCCGATGACCACGCACAGCACCGGCACCCCGACCACGACCACCGTGGCCAGGAGGGTGGAGATAGTGAACAGCAGCACGGCGGTGGCCGTGTAGGCGATGATCGCGCCGACGCCCGGCCCGGCCATGGTCAGCGCCTGGGCGATGCGGAACAGGTCGGAGGCGTGGATGGTGGTCAGCTCACCGGTCGACACCCGCCGCGGCAGCGCCGCGCCCAGTTCGACCGACCGGCGGGCGATGACCTGCACCGTCCGATACGCCGCGTCGGTGCGCACGCGCGTCATCGTGCCGTGCCGCAGCGCGCCCAACCCGGCGTTGACCAGACCGCTGACCAGGATGGCGACCGCCCAGAACACCAGCGCGCCGACATCGCGGGCGCGCAGACCGTCGTCGATGGCGCGCGCGACGAGATACGGCGGCACCATGAGTCCGAGCATCCACAGCGTGCCCCACAGGGCGCCGAACGCGACCCGGCCGCGTTGGCTGATCACCAGCCACCACAGGTAGTGCCAAGGCCCCCGCGCGTCCGGCGTACCCGGATCGGCGTGCGGCACCCGCTTGTTCATGTGTGACCCCCCGATCCCATCGTCGTGACTTGAGCCGGCGGGCGTCAAGCGGCTTTGTCATGTCCCGACAACTCTGGAAAAGACGCTGCGCGGTTTCCACACGAATCGCGGTCCGATCACCCGACGGGCTCCGCGGCGTGCGATCCAGTCGGTATGTTCGCTGGGAAACCGCTGCGCCCCAAGCAAAGTGACGGGAACCTGGATGGAACGGCCCCGTATCTCCGTCGTCGGCCTCGGGAAGTCCTATGGACCCCTGGCCGCGCTGACGAACGTCAACCTGAAGGTGGGCGCGGGGACGGTGCTCGGTGTGCTCGGCCACAACGGCGCCGGGAAGACGACGCTGATCGACATCCTGGCGACCCGCACTCGCCCGACTGCCGGGTCGGCGACGGTGTGCGGGTGGGACGTGGTCCGCTACGGCGAGAAGGTGCGCCGCTGCATCGGCATGTCCAGCCAGTTCACCTCGGTGGACGAGACGATGTCGGGCCGGGCCAACCTGATCCTGGTCGCCCGCCTGCTTGGGGCCACCGCCAAACAGGCCGCGGCCCGCGCCGACGAACTGCTGGCCGTGTTCGGTCTGGCCGAGGCCGCCAAACGCAAGCCCGCCACCTACTCCGGCGGGATGCGGCGCAGGCTGGACTTGGCCGCCGGGATGCTGGGCAGGCCGGAGGTTCTGTTCCTGGACGAGCCGTCCACCGGTCTGGACCCGGTGAGCCGGTCGGAGCTGTGGACGTTCATCGAGCGGCTGGCCCGCGACGGCACCTCGGTGGTGCTGACCACTCAGTACCTGGAGGAGGCCGACCGGCTGGCGGGCGAGCTGGTCGTCCTGGCCGGCGGGCACGTGGTGGCGAGGGGAACGCCCGCCGCGCTCAAGGCGAAGGTCGGCAGCCGCTCGGCCAAGGTCACCTTCGCCGACGTGCCGACCACCCGCAACGCCGCGGGCGCGCTGGCCTACGCCGGGATCCACGCCCAGCCGGAGGAGGCGTTCTGCGCGATCGTCGTGCCGGTCGCCGCCGGGCACCACATCACCGGACTCGTACGCGCGCTGGACAAATGGGGCATCGCGCCCACCGACCTGACCGTCACCGAACCGACCCTGGACGACGTCTACCTCGCGCTGCACAGGGCGGCGCGGACCGCGTGAGCCGCCACGCCATCAAGACGCGCAAGCGGGCCGACGACACCGTCGTGCTCTATGTCGGCGACCTCCGCATCAGCACCGACTGGGGCGGCAGTTCCCTGCTCACCCAGATCCGGGTGCTGACCGGCCGGTCGTTGCGCACCGCGTTCGGCGACTACCGGCTGGTGTTCTTCGGGCTGCTGCAACCGGTGGTGATGCTGCTGCTGTTCAGCCAGGTGTTCAGCGGCCTTGGCGCGATGCCCGGCGTGGTCGAGTACTCGGGCTACATCAACTTCCTGATGCCCGCCACGCTGGTGAACATCGCCATGACCACGGCGATGAGTTCCGGGGTCGGCATGCTCACCGAGATCTACACCGGCTTCATCGGCAGGCTGCGGTCGATGCCGATCAACCTGTTCGCCCTGCTGGTGGCGCGCACCCTGTCCGACGCGGTGCGGCTGCTGGTGCAACTGGTGGTGACGGTCGCCGCCGCGGTGGCGTTCCTCGGCTTCACCCCGGCCGGGGCGGGCGGTGTGGTCGCGGCGGTCCTGCTGACCGTGGTCGTCGGCTGGGGCCTCGGCTGGATCTTCGTCGCTCTGGCCACCTGGCAGGGCAAACCCGAGACGATGCAGGCGATCTCGTTCATCGTGATGTTCCCGCTGATGTTCGCCTCCAGCGCGTACGTCCCGGTCGAGGCGATGCCGGGCTGGATCCGCACGGTGTCCACGGTCAACCCGGTCACCTACGCCATCGACACGACCCGCGCGCTGTCGCTGGACAAGCCGCTGGGCTGGTCACTGGCCGCGGCCCTGGGATTGGTGGCGGTCACCGCGACCGTCGGCGCTCTGCTGGCCGCCAGAAACTTCCGCCGAACGCGCTGAACGCGAAACTGCCCTGGGCTCCCGGGGCAGTTTCGCGTCGATGACCGGCACCTAAGGGGACCGTGACAGCAGCTGGCCACGGTTACCCACTATCCGCAACATTCGCTCGGCTGGTGACCAAGCTTAGAATTTCGGGGAGGCGGTCAAGCGCCTTCGACCCTTTGGCAGGTGGCCGCAGAGGCGAACGCGGTGGCCAGTTCTGGGTTGCTCTTGAGGTCCTTGGCCGGGCCCTCGTTGTCGGTCAGTTGGCTCATGACCTTGCTGATGTCGCTGATCGCGGCCTGGAACGTGACGGTGTCGGTGACCGGCGCGGCCTGCAGCTTGGTCTTCGCGGTGTCCACTGTGGACCTGGTGGTGGTCACCGTGGTCATCGCCTTGTCCAGGGCGGCCTGGCCGTCGGTGACCGGTGGCGTGCCCGCGGTCTTGAGTCCCTCGGAGACGCCGCCCAGCGCGTCGGACAGTGAGCCGAGGTAGACCACCAGGCTGTCCTTGGCCGCCTGCGGGTTGCTCGGGTCGACCGCGGGGAGCTGGGACAGCTTGGCCGCGCCCGCGTCGATCGCCTTGCACACCTGCTCCGACCACGCGATCGCCGGTGCGTTGGCCTGCGGTCCCTTGTCCGAACCGCACGCGGCCGCGGTGGCACAGGTGCACATTGCCAGCGTGGCCGCGGCGATCACACGTCGAATCATGTTCGCTTCCTCTTCCAAGACAGGCGCCGAATAGCGAATGAACCGGGCGGGGAATACGGCCGCGGCGTGGATTCGCACGTTACTGGCGCGTGACGAAGGCGAGCAAGCACGATATTGATCATCACGGCGGTTTTGTCAGCGGGGCACAGAAACCCGTCGGGCCGTTGTTCGTTCCTGACACCCGAGTTTGACACGTCAAGGCAGGCATCCTTAACGTTGAGCGCACAAAGTTCACTGTCATTCGACGTTGTCATTCATGCGTTCTCAATGATAAGGCGGGGACGAGTATGGCGATTCAGCCGGGCGCACCGGCCAAAGACCGGGCCACGGCACTGTGGGCGTCGCTGCCGCGCGAACTGGTGAGCAAGTTCCACCCGATGGTCGGCCAGCTGACCAGGGAGATGATCCGCGAGATCCAACTGGCGGTGCCCGAGTACGCGCGTCCGCTCAAAGGCCACTTCGGCGCGATCATGACCGCCGGGGTGGAGCAGTCGGTGCTGCACATCCTCGACACCGTCGGCGTCGGCGGTTCCCCCGACGAGAACTGGGCCGCGGTGTTCCGGCGACTGGGCCGCGTCGAGTTCGCCGAGGGTCGCAGCCTGGACTGCCTGCAGACCGCCTACCGGGTCGGCGGCCGGGTGGCGTGGCGGCACGTGGCCGCCTGGGGCCAGCAGCAACGGCTGCCCACCGCCATGTTCACCGTGGCCGCTGAAGCGATCTTCGCCTATGTCGACGAGATCTCCACCCTGTCCATCGAGGGCTACACCCAGGCCCAGGCCGAGTCCGCGGGTGTGGCGGAAAGACGCCGACAACGACTCCTCGACCTGCTGATCACCGAACCGCGCGCGCCGCGTCACGCCATCGTCAAACTGGCCGACCAGGTCAAGTGGAAGCTCCCGGGCAAGGTCGCCGCGATCGCGCTCGAACGCTCCGACGATGCCGACTACGAGCAGTCGCTGCCCCGCCTTCCCGACATATTGATGGACCTCGACAGCGACAACCCGTGCATGATCAGCCCCGACCCCGCCGAGCACCTGCACCGACTGTCCGGCCACCTGCGCGGCCTGCGGGTCTGCGTAGGCCCGTCCGTGTCGCTGGCCGATGTCCCGTCGTCGCTGCGCTGGGCGCGGCGGGCGATGAACTACGTCGAACAGGGCGTGCTGCCCGACAAGCAGATCACCTGGTGTCGCGACCACCTGTCGACGCTGTGGCTGCTGGCCGACGAGTTCCTGGTCGAGCAGCTCCTCGAACGGACCCTGGCCCCGCTGACCGGGCTCACCGACAAGCAGCGGGCAAGCACCATGGACACGGTCCTGGCGTGGCTGGAGACCCGCGGCAGCGCGCCCGCGATGGCCGACCGGCTCAACATCCACCCACAAACCGTTCGTTATCGTATGAAACTGGTCGACAAACTTTTCGGCGCCCAGCTGGAGAACGCCAACTCGCGACTCGACCTGGAGATCGCGCTGCGTGTTCGGCGCATCGCCACTAAGGTCCGCACAGCAAACCCGCACCTCGTTTAACGCGTTTCGACAATACTCGCGGAGAATATGCGGCAATCGTGTTCGACGTTGGTTTACCCGCGACGTCGCCGGTATATTCCATTCTCGCGATGTCGAGTGCGCGTCGGCGATTTGTCTCCAGCCGCGATCGGGGGTTTCCCGGGCTCGAACCCAACGTACGGGAGGCCGATGGTGGCGGGGCCAGATCAGGAGAGCGCGACCGGCAGGCCGGTCCGCATCGCCTTCGACTCACTGCTCTCCGCCGCCCCCGCCCGCCGCTCCGACGACCTGGTCGACCTGTGGTCCCAGCTGCCGCGTGAACTCGCCATCCTGTTCCGCCCCACCGCCCAAGACCTGGCCCAGGAGATCCTCCGGGAGATCCGGCTGACCATCCCGGCGCTGGCCAAGCCGGTGGAGAGCGCGGCCGGAAAGTCCATTGTGGAGGGTATCCAGCAGGCGATCCTGCAGTTCGTCGACCGGCTCGCCGACCCCACCGCGCCGCAGGCCGACCGCGCCCAGCTCTTCCGCGACCTGGGCCTGCACGAGATCTACGAGGGGCCGATCCTCGACGTGCTGCAGATGGCCTACCGGGTCGGCGCCCGCGTCGCGTGGCGGCACATGGCCCGCGTGGGCGAGCGGGCCGGGGTGCCGACCACGACGCTGTGCCTGCTCGCCGAGGCGATCTTCGCCTACATCGACGAGCTGTCGGCGCTGTCGATCGAGGGACACGCCTCCGCGCAGGCCCGCGCCGTCGGGATCGTGGAGCGCCGACGCAGGCAACTGCTGGAACTGCTGCTATCGGCCGCAGGCGACGCCAAACAACTGCCCAGTCGGCGGCTCGCGGACGCGGCCAAGTGGCCGGTTCCCCCGCGGGTCGTCGCGGTCGCCATCGACCTCGACGAAGACCCCGCGGAGTACCCGGCGGCCCAGTTCGACCCGCGGATCCTGGTCGATCTCGAAGGACAGGAACCGTGCCTGCTCGCCGCCGAGGAACACCAGGACGCGTTCAAGGATCTGCCAACGGACCTGCCCGGCTGGCGGGCGGCTGTCGGCCCCGCGGTCGACGCCACCGACGCCGGGGAATCGCTGCGGTGGGCGCGGCGGACCCTGGCGCTGGTCGATCGGGGGATCCTGCCCGCCGCCCAGGTGACCTGGTTCGACAACCACATGTCGTCGCTGTGGCTGCTCAACGACCCGCTGCTGGTCGCCGAGATCATCGAACGGGCGCTCGCGCCGATGGCGAAGCTAACGACCAAGCAACGGCGAAAGCTGAGCGAGACCCTGCTGACCTGGCTGGAGACCCGCGGCAGCGCGCCCGAGATCGCCCAGTTGCTGGATATCCACCCCCAGACCGTCCGCTACCGGATGCGGCAGTTGGACCGCCTGTTCGGGTCCCGGCTGAACAACCCCGACGTCCGGTTCGACCTGGAAGTGGCCCTGCGCGCGCAACGAACCCACGACCGCCAGGACCACGATCCCGACGACGACGATGAGGACTGAGCGTTACCTGGGCCAGCCGCTCGCCGGGTAGTCGACGTAGCCGCCCGCCGAACCGGTGTAGTACGTGGCCGGATCCCCCTCGGCCAGGCCGTGGTCGAGCGCGAAGCGGGTCACCAGGTCCGGGTTGGCGATGAAGTGCCGCGCGAACGACACCGCGTCGGCGACCCCGGTCGACACCGCCGCGTTGGCCGTCGCGCGGTCAAAGCCGTTGTTGGCGATCAGCGGGCCCGCGAACAGCTTCCGATAACGCGCGATGGCCGCAAGGTCCGCGATGTCATCGACCGGATCGGCTCCCCGCAGGTGCAAATACGCCACCGGGTGTTCGTTGAGCTCGGCCACGACGACGTCATAGTCGGCCAGAGTCCGCTCGTCAGGCGCGAACCGGTCACTCGACGTCCAGTAGGGCGACAGGCGGACGCCGACACAACGGCGACTCCAGGCGTCGGCCACCGCGTCGATGATCTCGAAGAGCAGGCGGCCGCGCCCGGCGATGTCGCCGCCATAGGAGTCGGTGCGCAGGTTCAGCCCCGGGTTGAGGAACTGCGGGATCAGGAATGACCCGATGCCCAGGATCTCCACCCCGTCGAACCCGGCGCGGCGCGCGTTAGCCGCGGCCGAACCGAAGTCGGCGACCGCCTGGTCGATGTCGGCGACTGTCATCGCGCGGGGTGTCGGGGTGTCCCTGGGCCCAGTCGCGGTGTAGACCGTCTCATGTGGATTGACCGCTGACGGGCCCGTGGGCAGGTCGCCGCCGAGGTGGTCGGGGTGCGACACCGCCCCGGAGTGCCACAGCTGGCAGACGATCCGGCCGCCGAGCGCGTGCACGACCTCGGTGACCCGCCGCCACGCGCCCACCTGCTCCTCGCTGTAGACGCCGGGCACGTTGACGAAGCCGATCGCACGCTCGCTGACCCAAGTCCCCTCGGTGACGATGAGCCCCGCACTGGCCCGCTGCGCGTAATAGGCGACGTGCAGGTCTGTCGGCGCGAGGGCTGCGTTGGCGGCGCGCGCCCGCGTTGTGGGAGCCATCACGACCCGGTTGGGCAGATGCAGGTCGCCGAGGTCGGCCGGGCGCAGCAGCGGCTGGTCGTGCAGCGTGGAGATCATCGGAACTCGCCTTCTGTCGGTGCTGTCGTGTCTCATCCCGGTCGACGGGCGGCGGTGCGGAAAGGTGACCGATGGACGAGCTGGCAGCACGGTTCGAGTCCCACCGCACCCACTTGCGCGGCGTGGCCTACCGGATGCTCGGCTCAGCACCCGAGGCCGAGGACGCGGTCCAGGAAGCCTGGTTCCGACTCAGCCGAACCGACGTCAGCGCGGTGGACAACCTGGCCGCCTGGCTGACCACGGTGGTGTCGCGAATTTGCCTCGACCTGCTGCGTTCACGGGCCGCCAGACGGGAAGACACCGTCGGAGAAGTCCCCGACCGAATCGCCGAAGCAGGCGACCCACAAGCCGAGGCGATACTGGTCGACTCGGTCGGGCGCGCCCTGCTGGTGGTCCTCAACACCCTCAGCCCCGCCGAACGAGTCGCTTTCGTGCTACACGACCTGTTCGCCGTCCCATTCGACCGAATCGCCCCCATAGTCGGCCGCACCCCAGTCGCCACCAAAAAACTCGCCAGCCGCGCCCGCCAGCGGGTGCAGGGCACACCCGCGGTCTCAGAAGACCGGCTCACGCACCAGCGCCAGGTCGTGGACGCGTTCCTGGCCGCGGCCAGGGCGGGCGATTTGGACGGGCTGCTCGCGGTCCTCGCGCCCGACGTGGTCCGCCGCGCCGACGCCGCGGCTTTGCCCCTCGGGGTGGCGACCGTGGTCCGCGGCGCCCGCGCGGTGGCGGAGGAGACGGTCGTGCTGCGGCGCAACTCCCGGTTCGCGGTCCCGATGCTGGTCGACGGTGCCGTGGGCATCGTCGTGGCCCCGCACGGCCGCGTCCTGCTCGCGCTGATCGTCACGGTCGAGGACGGCCGGATCACAAAGTACGACGTGGTCGCCGACCCGGCCCGGCTGCGCGGGCTCGACCTGGCCGCCCACTCCGGCGAGGACAGTGCCTAGTGCTAGAGCGAGCGCAAGCCTGTGATCCGCCACCGGTCGTCGACCCGCTGTGCCTGGACGCTTAGCTGCGCGGCGCCCGAGCTGCTGACGTCGGTGTCGCCGCGGGTGGCGCTCTGGTCGATGAACACCAGCAGCTGCGCGCGGTCGCCGGACAGCATCGTCACCCCGGAGATCGCGACGCGGGACCGCAGGCTCAGCTTCTGCTCGCCGGAGTGCCTGCGGACCTGGTCGAACAGCTTCTCGTACTGCGCCTTGGCATCGCCGACCAGCAGGTCCGCCGCGGCGTTCTCGGTGGTCTTGGTGTCGTCGAAGCGGTAGGAGAAGATCTGCTCCAAGCCCGCGTCGATCTCCTGCCCGACCTGCGACGTCGTGTCCACATCGACCAACGCGGAGTTGTCCGGGCCGACCCGCCCTGCGGCGACCAGGGCGATCACCCCGGTGGCGACGAGCGCCACCGAAATCCCCACCAGCACCGCGAACGCCCGTCGAGACGGTGCGACCCCGCTGTCAGCCTCAACATCATCTGGAAGGTCTTCGGCGGGTTCGACGTCCGGAACCGGATCCAGCACCGCCACCGCGGTCCGCCGTCGCGTCCCGGCCACCACCGGCCGCCGCTTGACAGGTTTTCCGTTGCGCATCACGAACCTCCTCAAGCAGGCACGTAAGGAACCTGGGCAAGCCCGGTCAACTTCCACCCAGTGTCAGTGCGGGCCAAGTCCGCCTGGAACCGACTCCGCTTGGCCGCCTGCTCCCCCACCTCAGGCCTCACCACGATCTCCACAGCGGCGATCACCCGCGCGGTCCCGACCGTCACGTCCAACTCCGTCACCGCGGCCTCCAAAACCGTCCCCGTGGTGACCGTCTTAGCCTTGGCGATCTGCTGCTTACTCGCATCCTGCGCCGATGACAGCTCCTCACGCAGCGGCCCGGCGGACACCTCAAGCCACCGCCCGAACCCAGCGTCGATGCTCTGATAGTCCAAAGTGGTCAGTGTGGCCACCCCGGACCGCCCCGCTTGCAGGGCAGCGTCACGAGCGACCTCGGCATCAAAGGGACGGCCCGCCTGCCACAACGTCCACCCACCCCACCCCGCGAACACCGCCGCCAGAACCACAAACACCACACCCAACCGAAGACGAGTCATCTCAACTCCCTGGTTTCGCCGCAGGCGGCACCGCGTGAGACCCCGGCGCGTTCTGCGAACCGCGCACGCCCACCCCAGTCGACGGCGCCAACGCACAGCGGGCCTGGCTGTTGAACGGCGCCGCGGAAGTGTCAAGCCCGTTGCGATACGGCGTGCCGTACCCCGTCGTGCACGGCAGCGGCTCAAAGAACGTGGTCGCCAGACCGAAGTGCGCGCCGTCGGGCCGCAGAACCTGCCCCGCGGCGGCCACGGCCTGCGGTGTCACCACCAGCAGCTGTTCCAACGCGCCCTGCCGGGTCACCAGCACGTTCGAGGTCGTCAGCAGGTTGGCCAGCAGCACACCGGTCGCCGGGCCGATCTCCTTGATCAGACCGCCCACCTCGGTGGCCACCGACGGCGCCGACGCCAGCAGAGTCCGCAGGTCACCGTCGGAGGACGTGAGCTGTTCGGCGATCAGCTTGGTGTTCTTGCCGAACTCCTTGATCGCCGATGAGCTCTCGATCTGCCGGGTGAGCACCAAGTCGGCGTCGGTGATCAGCTGAATCGTCTGCGGCAGGTGCTCCACGGCCTCCTTGGTGAAGCTCGACGCCGAGTCCAGCAGGACCTGCAGGTTCGGGCCGGTGTCGAGGGTCGCGTCGTAGAGTTCGTCGACCACGGTGCGCAGCGAGTCCGCCGGGACCGACTCGACCAGCTTGTCCAGGTTCAGCAGCAGAGTCTGCACCGGCAGCGGCAGCGCGGTGTCCTCCTGGCGGATCACCGAGCCCTCCACCAGATACGGCTGACCGTCGCGGCGGGGGCGCAGGTCCACGTACTGCTCGCCGACCGCCGAGCGGTTGGTCACCACGGCGTTCACCTCGGCGGGCACGGCGGGCGCCGACGGGTCGATCAGCAGCTCTACCTCCACCCCAGAGGGCACCAGGCGCAGGTCGCCGACCCGGCCGATCGCCACGCCGCGGTAGGTGACCTCGGCGTGGGTGAAGATGCCGCCGGAGTCGGCCAGCCGCGCGGTGACGGTGTAGCCGCCGTCGCCGAACAGCGCGCCGAGCCCGGCGTAGCGGGCGCCGACGTAGGTGACCCCGAGCAGGGCGATCAGCACGAATGCGGTGACCTGGATCCGGACTTTCGCGGTCAGCATCAGCCACCTCCAGTGACCGAGGGCAGTGGCAGGGCGGGCGCCGCCGCCGCTTCCACCGCGGTCTTCGGGACGCGCGAGTCGAGCTTGAGGTAGGTGTTGATGTAGTCGCCCCTGATCGCGTCCATCGCGCCGTTGGTGAAGGGGAAGGTGAACAGCAGTTCCATCGCCTTCGGCAGGTTCTGCCCGGCCTCGGTGAGCTTGCGCAGGGTCGGCTCCAGCGCCCGCAGGTCGGCGACCAAGTCCTCTTTGGCCCGGTTGATGGTGTCCACCGCGACCCCGGAGAGCATGTCCAGCGACCGCAGCATCGTGACGAATTGGTCGCGCTGCTTGGTCAGCACGTCGATACCGGGGCCGAGGTTCTCGATCAGGTTGGCGATCTGGTCTTTGCGGGAGGCCAGCGACTCGGCCAGGCCGCCCATCGCGTCGAGAGCGCGGGTGATCTCACCCTTGCGCTCGTCCAGGCCCGCCACGAACGTGTTCAGGTTCGTCAGGAGGGACCGGATCTCCTTCTCGTTGCCGCCTAGCGCGGCGTTGAACTCGCGGTTGATCTGCCGGAGCTGGCCGACGCCGCCACCGTTGAGCAGCATCGACAGCGCGCCGAAGACCTCTTCCATCTCGGGGTTGCGGTCGGTGCGCTCCAGCGGGATACGGGCGCCGTCGGTGAGCCTGCCCTCGGCGATCCCGCCGGGCGGCTTGTCCAGTTCGACGAACTTCTCCCCCAGCACGCTGGACTGACGCAGCCGGGCCACGGCGTTGGCGGGCAGTGGCACCGACCCGTTGATCACGACGCTGACCAGCGCGCTGCGGCCGTCCGGCGCCAGTTCGATCTTCTCCACCCGGCCGACGGCGACGTCGTTGACCTTGACCCCGGACTGGGGCACCAGGTCGAGCACGTCGCGGAACTGGGCGGTGACCCGGTACGGGTGGTCGCCGAGGTCGGCGCCGCCGGGCAGCGGCAGGTCGTAGGCGCCGCCAAGGGAGCTACAGCTAGTGGCCAGCAGGACGCAGCAGCCGATCACGAGGCGCTTCACCGGCCACCCACCAGCGGCAGCGGCGGGTTGGCGACGACGAACTCGGTGAGGTTGCCGCGGCCGTCGATCGTCCCGGTCGTCGGGTCGTAGGCGGCGAGCAGGTTCGTCAGTGCCAGCGGCGCCGCGTCGAGCGCCTCGGCCAGCGACGCGCGCTGGTCCGACAGCAGCTGGGCGGTGCCCTGCAACTTGTCCACACTGGACTTGATGCGGCCCCGGTTGTCCTTGATGAAGGTCTCGACCGACGACAGCGCGCCCGCCAGCTCGTGCATCGCGGCGCCGAACTCGTCGCGCTCGCCCGCCAGGAACCCCGACACCTCGGCGAGCTGGTCGTTGAGCTTGCCGACGAGCGCGTCATTGGCGGCGAGCATGGTGGTGAACTTCTGCACGCTGTCGACCGTGGCGAACAGGTCGTCCTGCGAGCCGCTGAGCGTGCGGGTCGACTCGCCCAGCGCCTTGATCGACTCGCTGAGCTTCTTGCCGTTGCCGTCGAGCATCTTGGCCCCGCTGTTGAGCAGGTCGGACAGCGCGCCGTCCTTGTTGACCCCGTCGGGGCCGAGCGCGGTGGTGAGCCGGTCGAGGCTGGTGAACAGGTCGTCGAGCTCGACGGGCACGGCGGTGTCGGTGACTGGGATGGTCTCGCCGCCGCCGAGCCTGGGGCCCGCGGTGTAGGCAGGGGTGAGCTGGACATAGCGGTCGCTGACCAGGCTTGGGGTGACGACGAGCGCCTTGGCGTTGGCCGGGACGGCGATGTCGGGGTCGAGCAGCATGGACACGCGCACTGTCTTGCCCCGTGGTTCGACCGCGTCGATAGTGCCGATCTTGACCCCGAGCACCCGCACGTCGGATCCCGGGTAGACGCCGATCGCGGCGGTGAAGTAGGCGGTGACCTGCTTCTGCGGCTGCAGCCGCACGACCATCCAACCGACCCCGGCGGCCGGCACCACCAGAGCCGCCGTCAGCAGGGCGATCCGGCGCAGCCACTTTCCCGTGCGTGAGCCCGCCATCAGCGACCCCCTCCTGGTTTCGCGGGAACGCAGCCGCCGCCCGCGGCGGGCACGAGCCCGCAGATGTAGGTGTCGATCCAGCGCCCGTTGCCGACCGCGTTGCCGACCAGCCGGTAGAACGGCCCGGCCAGCCGCAGCGCCTTGTCCAGATGCTGCTGGTTGCGCTGCAGCACCTCCGACACCCGGTCGAGCTGTTCGAGCGCGGGGCCGAGCTGGGCCTGGTTCTCCGCGACGAGACCGGCGAGCTGCTGGGACAGGTTCTTCGTGCCAGAGAGCAGCGCCGACACCGACTCCTTGCGCTTGCTGATCACCTCCAGCAGGATCCCGCCGTCCTTGATCAGTGCCTCGAACTGGGCGTTGCGGTCGGCGATGGTCTTGGTGAAGGTGCCGGTTCCGCTGAGCAGCTTCTTCAGTTCCTCATCGCGCGAGGAGATCGTCTTGGACAGCGCCGACAGGCCGTCGAGAGCCGAGCGGACCTCCTCCGGCGTGGCGCTGTCGAAGGTCTGCGAGAGCATCTTGAAGCTGTCGGCGAGCTGGCCGGTGTCGATCTCGCCCACCGTCTTCGAGAGGTCGCCGAACGCGTCGGTCACGTCGTAGGGCGTGATCGTGCGGCTCACGGGGATCGGCTCGTCGGGGTTCTGCTCGGCGCCGCCGCGCGGGTCGAGGTTGAGGTTCTTCTGCCCCAGCAGCGTCTTGATCTTGATCGCGGCCACGGTCTGGTCGCCGACCCGCACCCCGGACACCCGGAAGCTGATGAGCACGACGTTGCCGCTCAGCTCGACGTCGGTGACGGCGCCGACCTTCACCCCGGCGACCCGGACCTCGTCGTTGGGTCGCAGGCCCGCCGCCTCGCGGAACTGCGCGGTGTAAGTGGTGCCGCCGCCGAGGAAGGGCAGGTCGGACCAGAAGAACGTCAGCACGCCGATCACCAGCATGACCACGCCGCCGACCACACCGACACGGACCGGATCGCGTTCGCGGAACGGTTTCATCGCATACACCGCCTGTCGGTGACCGGGATGCCCACCGGAACCGGTACCGTCCCCGGCAGCTGCGGCGCTGGCGCGGCGGTCGACGCCGCCCCGCACAGGTAGAGGTTCAGCCAGGACCCGTAGGACGCGGTCCGGCCGATGGCCTCGTACTTGCCCGGCAGCGCCGAGATGAACTTCTCGAACTCGGGGGTGTTGTCCGCAAGGGACTTCGACAGCGCGCCGAGTGCGTCGATGTCGCGGCGCAGCGGCTCGCGGCCCGCCTGCAGCAGCCCGGCGGTGCTCGTGGTGAGGGCTGCGATGCCGTCGATGGCCTCGCCGATCGGCTCGGCGTCCTTGGCCAGCCCAGACACCAGCGCCTGGGTCGTGGTGACCAAAGTGGACAGCGCGTCGCCGCGGGAGTTCACCTGGTCGAGCACGATGTTGAGGTTGGTCACCACCTGGCCGATCACCTTGTCCTTGTCGGCCAACGCGTGGGTCAGCGACGAGGTGTGCTGGATCAGGCCCTGGATGGTGCCGCCTTCGCCCTGCAGCACCTGCACGATCTCGAAGGACAGCTGGTTGACGTCCTCTGGGGCCAACGCCTGGAACAGCGGCTTGAATCCGTTGAACATCGCGGTGAGGTCCAGCGCGGGCCGGGTGCGCTCCAGCGGGATCAACCCGTTGGCCGCCATCGGGGTGGCCTCCCCCGGGCCGCGGTCCAAGGCGATGTAGCGCTGGCCGATCAGGTTGCGGAACTTGATCGCCGCGGTGGTCGACACCGACAGCGGCCAGCGGCGGTCGACCGAGAAGGTGATCTCCGCGGTGCGGCCGTCGACGATCTCGATGTCGTCGACCTGGCCGACCCGGACCCCGGACATGCGCACGTCATCGCCGTTGTTGAGCGAGGTGACGTCGCTGAACCGGGCCTTGTAGGTGGTGGTGTCGCCGCCGTTTCGGTTGGCGATGGTGATGCCGAGCATCAGCGTGGCCAGCAGGGTGACCACCGCGAAGATCACCCCTTTGAGCAGGGGTCCGGCGAGGTCTCTCATTTCAGCGTCACCTCCGCTCCGCGCAGCAGCGGTCCGACGAGCAGCCCGCTCCAGTCCGGCACCGACTCCGGCGACTCACCGGTCGTCACCGCCAGCAGCTCCTTGAGGAACCGCACCTCGGCGGGCGAGTTCGGCCCGGCCGAGGACGGCACGGTCGACTGGACCCCCGCCCCCGACTGGTAGCACTTCGGTCCCCCGCCCGCGGGGTAGCGCGGGGCGTCCTTGCCGGGCAGATACGCGCCCCGCGACGGTTTGACGGTCAGTGTCACGTGCAGTCCTGGGTGGTTGGTGCCCACGCCCAGCGCCTGCTCGACGGTGGGTTTGAGCGCGGTCGCGGCGGCGAACAAACACGGGAACGACGGCGAGTAGCGCGCCAGCAGCTCCAGTGTCGGCCTGCTCGCCGAGGACAGCCCGATCAGGTTGGTGCGGTTGTTGTCGAGGAACCCGCGCAGCTCGTCGGACGCGCCGGTGACCGAGGAGAACAGCGCGGCGACGTTGTCCTTCTGGTCGGCCAACGTCTTGGCGGTCGTGGTCAGGTCCGACAGCGCGTCGACGATCTCCGGTCCCGCCTCCCGGTAGCTCTCCAGCGTGTCGGCGAACTTGGTGATGTCGGCCTGTAGCTGCGGCATCTTCGGGTTCAGCTCGGTGAGGTAGGAGTTGAGCGCGACCATCGTCTCGCCCAGCGGCTTGCCCCGGCCCTCCAGCGCCTGGGCGATGGCGCCGAGCGTGCTGGCCAGCTTCTGCGGCTGCACCGCCTGCAGCACCGGCATCAGGTCGCGCAGGGCCTTCTCCAGTTCGATGGCCTTGCCGCTGGTGTCCTGCTCGATGACGTCGTCCTCGCCCAGCCTGGTCCGGTCGGGCTCATCGGGAAGGATCAGGCTGACGTAGCGCTGGCCGAACAGGGTCTTGGGCAGCAGCCGCGCCGTGACGTTGCGGGGCAGTTGGTCGAGCCGGTCGGGGTCCATCGCGAGTCCGATGTCGACACCGTCCGCGGTGACCGTGACCGAGCGGACCGCGCCGACGATCACGCCGCGCACCTTCACGTCGGCGTTGACCTTGAGCTGGTTGCCGACCCGGTCGGCGCGCAGGGTCACGGGGATGTCGGAGCTGAACTGCTTCTGGTAGATCGCGATGGTGAACCAGCCGCCGACGACCATCAGCAGGATGAACACCAGGCCGAGAACCTGGCTGCGCAGCCGCGCGCGTGCGATTTCCATCAGCCCGCCACCCGTACCGTCGTCGTCGCGCCCCAGATGGCCAGGCTCAGGAAGAAGTCGAGCACGCTGACCAGCACGATCGCCGTGCGCACCGACCGGCCCACCGCGACGCCGACGCCCGCGGGCCCGCCGGTGGCGCGGTAGCCGTAGAAGCAGTGCGTGAGGATGATCGCGACGCTGAAGATCAGCACCTTCACGAACGACCAGAGCACGTCCTCCGGTGGGAGGAACAGCGAGAAGTAGTGGTCGTAGGTGCCCGCCGACTGCCCGTAGATCTCGACGGTCGTGGTGCGGGCGGCGATGTAGGAGGTGAGCAGGCCGATCACGTACAGCGGGATGATCGCGATGAACCCGGCGATGATCCGGGTGGTCACCAGGTACGGCAGGCTGCGCACGGCCATCACCTCCAGCGCGTCGATCTCCTCGGAGATCCGCATCGCGCCGAGCTGCGCGGTGAAGCCGGAGCCGACGGTGGACGACAGCGCGAGCGCGGCGACGAGCGGTGCGATCTCCCGGGTGTTGAAGTAGGCCGACAGGAAGCCCGCGAACGCCGACGTGCCGATCTGGTTCAGCGCGGAGAAGCCCTGGAGGCCGACGACGGTGCCGGTGAACACGCACATGCCGACCATCACGCCGATGGTGCCGCCGATGACCGCCAGCGCGCCGCTGCCGAAGCTGACCTCGGCGAGCAGGCGCACGCACTCCCGGAAGTAGCGGCGCAGCGCGAACGGCGTCCAGGCCAGCGCCCGCAGGTAGAACCACAGCTGGTCGCCCAGGCGCTCCAGGCCGTTGATCGAGCGCTGGACCGCGCGGCGGTGCCGCCCCGTTATCGCGGTCACCGGTCACGCTCCTTTCGCGGGGACGATGCGCAGGTAGACCACGCTGATGATGAAGTTGACGAAGAACAGCAACAGGAAGGTGATGACGACGGACTGGTTGACCGCGTCACCGACGCCTTTCGGGCCGCCCTTGGGGTTCAGGCCGCGGTAGGCGGCCACGAGCCCGGCCAGGAACCCGAAGATCGCCGCCTTCAGCTCCCCGACCCACAGGTCGGGCAGCTGCGCGAGTGCGGAGAAGCTCGCGAGGAACGCGCCGGGCGTGCCGTCCTGCATGATCACGTTGAAGAAGTAGCCGCCGCACACGCCGACGACGCTGACCATCCCGTTGAGCAGCACGGCCACGAGCATCGCGGCCTGGACGCGCGGGACGACCAGGCGTTGGATCGGCGACACGCCGAGCACCTGCATCGCGTCGATCTCCTCGCGGATGGTGCGCGAGCCCAGGTCGGCGCAGATGGCCGAGCCGCCCGCGCCCGCCACGATCAACGTCGTCACGATCGGGCTGGCCTGCTGGATCACCGCCAGCACGCTCGCCGCCCCGTTGAACGACTCCGCGCCGATCTGGCTGGTCAGCGAGCCGAGCTGCAGGGTGATCACCGCGCCGAACGGGATGGAGACCAGCGCGGCGGGCAGGATGGAGACGCTGGCGATGAACCAGAACTGCTGGATGAACTCGCGGGCCTGGAACGGGCCGCGGAACATGCCGACGACGACGTCGAGCCCCATCGCGAACAGCCTGCCGAACTCGCGCAGCGCGGCGACGACGGCGGCTTTCGGCTTCTCGGTGAGCCGGTCGAGCGCGGAGGTCACGGTCGCCCCTCCGGCCGCCGGGTGTCCTGAGTGGACGGGCGCGTCCGCTGCGGCAGCGGCGGCCCCAGCCTGCCCGCCTGGCCGGACGGCGAGTCCGGCGCCTGCGACGGGTGCGGCCTTGGAGCAGGCCTGGTCTGCGGCGCGGGCGGTGTCGGGTGGCTGCTCGGCGGGTGGCTGCCGCGCGCGGCGACGCGTTCGGCGGCGACCTGGCGGGCGTAGTCGTCGTAGCGGCCGGGCTCCTCGCGGTTCAAGGAGGCGAGCACCCCGTGCTGGGCGCTCTCCGGCAGCGTGTGCAGCATCGCGAGCACCCGGTTGCGGCGCCTGCGAACCGCGTCGCGGACGGGCATGCCTGGCGTCGGCTCGATCTGCGGCACCACGCCGCGCACGTCCTCGAACGACGATCCGTCGGCGTGCCCGGCCTCGACGTGCGCCTGTTCCAGCGCCATCTGGGCGGCGTCCTTCTCCTCGGACATGCCGATCGGCCCGAGCCGACGACCGTTGAGGAACTGCTCCACCACAGGCTCATCGCTGGTCAGCAACACCTCGCGCGGACCGAACATGACCAATTCCTTGCGGAACAACATGCCCAGGTTGTCCGGCACCGTGCGCGCCAGGTTGATGTTGTGCGTGACGATGAGAATGGTGGCGTCGATCTGCGCGTTCAGATCGATAAGCAACTGCGACAGATACGCCGTGCGGACCGGGTCCAGACCCGAGTCCGGCTCGTCACACAGAATGATCTCCGGGTCGAGGACCAACGCCCGCGCCAGACCCGCGCGTTTACGCATACCACCGGAGATCTCACCGGGAAGCTTCTTCTCCGCGCCCTGCAAACCGGTCAACTCAAGCTTGTCCAGCACGATCCGCTTGATCTCGGCCTCGGACTTCTTCGTGTGCTCACGCAGCGGGAACGCCACGTTGTCGAAGAGATTCATCGACCCGAACAGCGCGCCATCCTGGAACAGGACGCCGAAGAGCTTGCGGATCTCGTACAGCTCGCGCTCCGAGCAGTGGCACAGGTCGACCCCGTTGATCACCACCCGGCCGTGCTGCGGCTTGAGCAGGCCGATGAGGCACTTGAGGAACACCGACTTGCCGGTGCCCGACGGGCCGAGCAAGGCCGTCACCTCGCCCGCGGGCAGGGTCAGAGTGACGTCGCGCCAGATGGACTGGCGGCCGAAGGACTTGCTCAGTCCCTCGACGACGACTTCGACGCCCATCGCACCTCCCAAAGGTTTCGTCGGCTGTGCTTGTCCGGCCGCGGCCGGTTCACGTGGCGGGGCAGCCCGCGCACTCGAGCCGCAACTCGGTGCGCAGGAGGTTCTTCGGGCCGGAGACCAACCCGGTGAGCAGCGGCGTCAGGTCCTCGGTGACACCACAGCCCACCAGCGGCGGGATCGTGTACTCCGAGTCGATCGTGGCCGCGGGTTTCGGGTTCGGGTTCTGCGGCGTGATCTTGGGGACCGACAGGTCCAGGTCGCCCTTGATCGTCACCGCGAGCGGTGTCCTGGAGCGGCAGTTTCGGCCCACCTCCAGCGGCACGCCGTTCTGCTTGACGTCGGTGATCACCAGGTCCAGTTGGAGCTTGATGTCGGCGTGCACGGTCGGGAAGTCGTTCATGTCGGCGGTGCCCGACGCGGTGCCCACCTGGACGAAGGAGTTGACGTTGGTGACCGGAACGAACCGGAACACCACGAAGTAGCCGTTCGCCGGGGGCATGGTCAGGGTCCCGGTGACCGGGTAGACGCCCGGGTTGCTCGGGTCCTCCTGGCCCTGCTTGATGACCGACTTGAACTGGCCGGACCCGACCCGCATCGCCGACCCGAGCTTGGCGATCCTGGTCCAGCCGTCGACCCGGAAGTTGACCCGGAAGTCACCCGGCTCAGCGGGCGCGGCCGCCGCCGCACGCTGCGCGTGGGGCACCGGGACACCGGGCTCCGGACCGGAGGCCACCAGCGCGCCCGCCGTCCACGCCACCAGCGCGAGCACGCCGAAACGGGCGGCGCGAAACCGTCGAATAACCATCATGGGAGCGCTTCTCACCTGCCGGCCAGCGGAATCGGGAATTGCGACGAGCCACTTCGGCGGACATTACCGAGGTGTCACACGATTGACAACAAGGCGACGATTTGGCCGACACGGAATGTCTTACCACGGTGCTAATTTGTCACCATGCACACGTTTCTCAGCCGGGTTTTATCGCCCCGGTCAAGTGCCCAAACCCTGAACCAACTGCTGCTCGTCAGCCAAAAGGCGCTTGAGGACCTTGCCCGTGGGGTTGCGCGGCAGTTCGTCGACGAATATCACATCGCGCGGCACCGAGAATCGGGCGAGGCGCTGATGCACATAAGATCTGACTAATCCGGCGTCCAATCTTGCTCCGGGACGCAACACAACATAGGCGGCGAGCCGCTGGCCGTACTCGTCGTCGGACACTCCCACCACCGCCACCTCATCGACCTGCGGCAGCGCGGCCAGCACCTCCTCCACCGGTCGCGGGAACACGTTCTCGCCGCCGGAGACGATCATCTCGTCGTCGCGGCCCGCGACGAACAGCCGCCCGTCGGCGTCGAAGTAGCCGCGGTCGCCGGTGTCCATCAGCGAGTGCTTGATCTCCCTGGCCATCCCGTCGGTGTAGCCGTCGAAGAGCATGTCGTTGCCGACGAAGATCCGGCCGACCGCACCGGGCGGCACCTGCTCGCCGTCGACGCCCAGGATGCCCAGGGCGGTGCCCAGCGGCGGGCGGCCCGCCGTGGTCGGGGCCGCGCGAAGGTCGGATGGGTCGGCGATGGTGCCCGCCGAGACCTCGGTGGAGCCGTAGAAGTTGTAGAGGATGTCGCCGAAGGTGTCCATGAACCCGGTGACAACCGAGCCGGGGATGGCGGAGCCGCTGCTGGCAACGATCCGCAGGCTGGAGGTGTCGTAGCGCTCGCGGACCTCCACGGGCAGGTTCAGCATGCGCTGCAGCATGATCGGCACGACGAACATCGCCGTGCAGCGGTGCTCCTCGATGGCGCGCAGCGCGCTCTCGGCGTCGAACCGCCGCTGCAAAACCAGGGTCGCGCGCAGCGGCATGCCGATCTGCACCGCGGTCAGGCCCCAGCTGTGGAAGACCGGCGCGGCCACCAGGACGCGCTCCCCCACGCGCAGCGGGATCCGCGACAGCACGGTCGCCGCGTCGCCAAGGCCTTTCGGGGTCGGACGGCGGGCGCCCTTGGGGGTTCCGGTGGTGCCCGAGGTCAGCACGATCATCCGGCCGGGCCGCTTCGGCGCGGCGAACGCGGTGTGCGGCTGGTCGGCGAGCAGGTCGTCCAGGCGCGGAGCGGTGGCGCCGGTCCAGATCCGAACCACCTTCTCCGGCACGTAGCGGACCTTCTCGGCGAAATCGTCGTCGACGATCAGCACCCGGGTCTTGTGGTGGCGCACGGTGTCCTCGACCTGGGCCGCGGCAAGCCCGGTGTTGAGCAACACCGCGTCCGCGCCGAGCTTGCCGCAGGCGATCAGCGCTTCCAGCAGGATGGCGTGGTTGCGGGCGAGGATGCCGACCTTGCTCTCCGGCTTGACGTTGAGCCCGCGCAGCGCGTGCGCGAGCAGGGTGGACCGCTCGTCCATGTCCCGGAAAGTGCGCGTGTCCGCGCCGTCGTTGATGACCGCCACGCCGTCGGGCTCGCGTCCGGCGGCGGCGGTGTAGCCGCCGACCATCGTCGCGCCCCACCGGGCGACCGCCTTGAGCTGGCGGAGCATCTTGTCGGGGCGGCTGGGCGTCAGGATCCCGGCCGCGGCCAGGGTGCGGGCGACCCGGATGGGCGAGGAGCCGATGTCGCGGCGCTTGAGCACCGGGCGCGGGTCGGAGATGCCGGAGAGGTGGTCGCTGATCCGGTTGACCCCGTCGCGCACCCAGGTCTTGATCTCCGACTCGGTCCAGTCGGTGGCGGCGGGGTGGCGCAGCATCGGCCGGAAGAACACGACCTTGAGGTTGGTCCGGCCCGGCCTGTCGTTCTCCAGCCGGATCGACACCCAGCTGCCGTTGTCGGGGCTGCCGGAGATCACCAGCTGCTCGTCCTTGCGGGCGATCGGGGTCTCCAGGTGGTGATCGAACACCGCGCCGGGGGCCAGGCACGCGCGCAGCAGGTAGCGGGCGGGTTTGCCGAAGTCGCGGGCCGAGACCTGGTCGCAGGAAGTGATTCCCCGAAAGAACCGGGAGTACCGCGGGAGATCTCCGACAATGCTCCAGACGTGGGCACGCGGATGGTCTATTGACAAGTCGAAGACAACGCAATCCGCCGGCATGGCAGACCCTGCCTTTCGTCACCAGAAATACGCCCCGCTGTCTCCCCGTTGCGACGGATGTGCTACGTATCACGCGGATGACAAAAGGATCGCAGCGCGCATCTGCCCTGGTCAAGCGATGTTTTGCTGTTCGGCGAAATACTGGTGCGGCAGACAAGAAACCTGCGCGAGGTTGTCCGGCAGGACAAAACCGACTCAGCCGAGCGCTTCAAGGCTGGTCGCGGCGGCGGTCGCGCCGCCCGCGTGGGCAAATGATTCCTGAATGCGTTTCGCAGCCGCTCGATAACTGTCATCGGCGAGCACGTTGTCGATCGCCTGGCCGATCTGCGCGGCGCGGGCGTGGGCGAATCGCAGCCGCACCCCGGCCCCGGCGCGCACGACCTGGTCGGCGATCACCGGCTGGTCGTCGCGGATCGGGGCGACCACCAACGGCACCGCGCGGTCGAGCGCCTCGCAGACGGTGTTGTGCCCGGCATGGCAGACCACGACCGCGGCCCGGTCCAGCACGTCGGTCTGCGGCACTTCGCGGCGCACCAGGATGTGGTCGGGCACCCCGTCGAGGATTCCGCCCGGGTCCACGACC
Source organism: Alloactinosynnema sp. L-07 (assembly GCF_900070365.1). NCBI lineage: Bacteria > Bacillati > Actinomycetota > Actinomycetes > Pseudonocardiales > Pseudonocardiaceae > Alloactinosynnema > Alloactinosynnema sp. L-07. The sequence goes on from NZ_LN850107.1 coordinate 2,299,853, forward strand.
ACGGCCTGCAGGTCAGGCCGGTCCCGCAGCGCGGTTACGCAGCCCGCCAGGAAGCCCGCGCCCGAGTCGGCGTTAAGCGTGCCCACACTGACGAACACCAGCGGCCGCTCGTCGAGCCGCTCCCACGGGAATTCGACGGGCAGCGCTGTCCGGCGGGCAGGCCCGACGAACCGAACCGGCGCGGTAACCACGGGTTCCCCCGCGAGCGCCGACGTGGTGAAGGCCAAAACCAGGTGCGGGGAGAAGCGCAGGTCGTGGGTGGCCATCGGATCGCCGAAGCGCAGGCGCAGATCGGTGAGCAGTCCGCTGACCCATTGGCGCACGGCCGGCATGGCCGCCAGCGGGTCGGCGATCTCCGATGAGGTGGTGGCCGACGTCGCCCACGGCAGCCCGGTGCGGTGCGCCGCGAGCGCGCCCGCGAGCGCCTGCTGGTCCACCACGAGCACGCTGGGCTCCCAAAGCTCGATCGCCTCCAGGACGCCGGGCAGCATCGCCTGGGCCAGCGGGATCAGGGTGCGGTCCCAGAGAAACCGCCACGCCGCGAACCCACGCACGTCGGCAGGCCGTTCGGGCACGGGACTCCACACCGGAAACACTTTGGAACCAGCGGGCAACAACCGAGCCAGGAGCACCGGATCGCCCGCCCACGCCACCTGGTGCCCCCGCGCCGCCAACTCGACCGCGACCGCGACCATCGGATTGACGTGCCCAGTGAACGGCGGAACCACCAGTAGAAACCGCCCCCCGCTCAACACTTCACCGCCCACTTCACCCTCCACATCACCTGCCACTTCACCCGCACACTCGCACATCAGGTCAGCACCCGCGGCACACTGCTCGGCCGCGGTGACGACTTCGGGTGCCGCGAACACGCGACGCAGTCGTCGTGTTCGCGGTGCCCGAAGTCGTCACCTTCCAGGCGGCCGAGCCGCACGGCCGAAGGCCGTGCCATGTCAGAGTCCGAGCCGCACGGCCGAAGGCCGTGCCATGTCAGAGTCCGAGCCGCACGGCCGAAGGCCGTGCCATGTCAGAGTCACGGATCCACGCCAGCAGAAGCTCCCGCACCGTGCGGTGGCGTTCGACCAGGACCGAGTGGTTCTGGCCCTCGATCACCTCGGTCCGGCAGTTCGGCAGCGCGGCGGCCACGGCGGTCAGGTCGTCGGCCTGGAAGCCCTCACTGCCCACAATGGACAGGACCGGGCAACGGATGCCACGCATCGCCGCGGCGTCGAGCAGTGGTCCCTGCGGAACCTCCTCGACGATCGTGGTGGCCGCGATCATCGCGCCCGCGGTCTTCGACAGCCGGGCGTGGTGGCTGCCGAAGGTCTGCTCCAGCCAGTCCAGTACGTCCTGGTCCTGCATCCAGTCCACGACGTTGCTCAGCGTGCTGCCCATCTTGCGAGCCCACTCGTCGGTGGCGGGCTCGGCTTCGATGGCCACGATGCTGAGCACGCGGTTCGGGTAGCGCTCGGCGAAGCTGAACGCGATGGTGCCGCCGAAGCTGTTGCCCACCAGGTGCACTGGGCCGTCGATCCCGGTGCCGTCGAGCAGTGCCCGCAGGTCCTCGACGAAGTCGGCGACCCGGTAGCCGCTGAGCGGCCGGTCGGTGCGGCCGTGCGCGCGCAGGTCGTAGGTCACCACGTCGATGCCCGCCTGCGACATCGGCGCGGCCAGCGTGAGGTAGAAGCTGGCCAGGCTGTCGTAGCCGAGCCCGTGCACGCACACCACCGTGGGCGGCTTGTCCGTGGCGGCGTTGCGTGCGGGCATCCGCTGGTAGTGGGTGCGGATGCCGTTGGCCTCGATCATGCCCACAGGTTCAGCTCCCGGTCCGCCGCGGCCCGCTCAGCGCCGCGTGCACGAAGTCCACCAACATCCCGACCCGCAGGCCGATCACGTCGTCGATGTCGAGGTCGGCCAGGAACGCGGCGAGGTTGACCTGCTCGCCGTACTGGTCGGTCATCATCGAGCCGACCGTCACCAGGTCGATGCTCTCCAAGCCGAGGTCATCGTGGAAGGTGGTGTCCATGGTGACCTCGACGTCGTCGAGGCCGTACTGGTCCGATACCCGGACCAGCATCGACCTGATGTCGTCGAGCACGGCTTCGACGGCCGGACCAGTGGTGGTCGTCATGACGTTTCCTCCTTGTGCGGTGCGGTCCACGCCACGACGTAGTGGCGCGCGGGCAGACCGGCAGGGTTGGCGATCAGCTCGGTGCGCACACCCGGTTGGGACACGGTGAGATCCAGCCCGCCGCCGCCGGTCGCTGCCGCGGCGGCGGACTGGTGATCGGGGGTGTGCCAGAAGCGGGCGAGCCGGGCGCGGGCGGCCACGACATCGGCGTCGTCCAGGGCCGCCACGGCGATCCGGCCGCCGACGACGGCGACGCCGAGCTCGTGGCTGCTGTCGACCGAAACCTCCAGGTCCGGGATGACCAGGCCCGCGACGCCGCTGACGGCGCAGCGCGCGGAGTCGTCGTCGTGCACGCGCACCTCGGCCGGGAACAGCGGTCCGTAGCCCGAGTCCCACAGGTGCCCGCGCACGGCGTCCTTGGCCACCACCCGGCGCAGCAGCCAGCGGCGCCGGGTGGTCGGTGGGCACGCCTCATATTCGGCGCGTTCGGCGGAGCCGAGGTATTTGCGCAGGTAGAACTCGCGGGAGGCCAGGCCGGGCCAGCGTTCGGCCGCGGTCCACCAGCCGCCCGCGGTGCGCTCGGACAGCATGCTGGTCTCCGGGAAGCGGTGCACCGCACCGATCGCGGCGTCGCTGTCGAAGCGGGTGTCGGCCCAGCCGGAGATCGACACGACCACCACGCCGCCCGACCGGACCTGGGCATCGGCCCGGACCATCGCGTCGTCGAGGTCGGTGACCCGGACCGCGCAGTCCACTGTGGACCTGATGGCGGGTGGGGCGGCGTGGAAGCGGATCTGGTCGATGGCGATCGGGAAGGCGATCCAGCGGTCCGGGTGGTTGTCGACCAGCCAGTGGCCCAGCACCTGGCCGACGTTGTCGAGCAGCGCGCCGGGAGCCGACGGCACAGTGATCTCGGCGCGGATGGCGCGGTTGGACACCGCGACGGTGCGGGTGAGGCCTTGGTAGGACGGGCCGTGGAACATCCAGCGCTGGGCATACAGGTCGCGCGCGCTCAACGCGGGCGGCCGCTCGCCTGGCTGGACCGGCCACGGCGCGGGCGCCTGCGGGTAGCGGGCGCCTACAACGACCGTGCCGCTGGCGTAGTCGCCTAGCTCGACGGCCAAGCGGTCGGCGTCGAGTGTTCGCACCCGCACCGGCACCTCGACTGCGGGGGCGGCGTCGAGCCAGCGGCGCAACCGCACGTCGTCCACCCCGAGCACGAGCCGTCCGGGCGCGGCGGCCTGGGCGGCGTCGATCAGGTGCTGTACGACGGTGGTCGCGGGCACGACGGGCCTGCGGTCGTCCTCGTCCGGCCAGCCGTCGCGCTGCCAGGCGAAGCAGTGGTCGACCAGGTGCGGCATGTCCGCTGTGGACACTCGCAGCGTCTGGTCGAGTGCGCGGGGCCTCGGCTGGACGGCTGCGGCCAGCACGGCTTCGACCGCGGCGGTGGTGTCCTCGATCAGCGCGGTCAGCTCCAGCACGGCCGGGAACCGGTCGCCCCACTCGGCCAGCCGCGACACCGCGGGCGCCGGGGTAAGAGCCGTGAAGTCGGGGTCGCCGCCCTCGACCCACAGCGCGGTCGCCACCCGACGCAACTGGTCGACGCCGGGACGCTGCGCGGTGTTGGCCACGACGGTCAGGTGGTCGGCCTCGCGGAGGGTGTCCGCGATGAGCGAGCCGAGCTGGCCGGGGCCCGCCTGGACGAACACGCGGATCCCGCTGGCATACATCGCCTCGATGGTGGCGCGGAAGCGGACGGGCTCGATCAGGTGGCGCACGCTCAGTGCGCGCACGGCCGCCGGGTCAGCCGGGAACGGCCGGGCGGTGGTCGCCGACCAGACCGGGATCGACGCGGCGCGCATGCGCAGGCTCGGCACGCCCTGCTCGAACTCACCCAGGTAGGGCGCCAGCATCGGGGTGTGGAAGCCGGAGCGGAACGGCAGGACCTGGCAGATCACGGAAGCCTGGCGCATCCGGGCGACCAGAGCCTCGATCTGCTCCCCCGGCCCGCACACCACGGTTTGATTGGTCGAGTTCTCGTGGGAGACCACCAGGTCCGGCTGGTCGGCGATGGCGGCGGCGACCCGGTCGGCGGTGGTGCCCAGCACGGCGAACTCGACCCCGGGCACGCGCAGCGCGTCGAGGTCGGTGCGGGCGAGCATGGCGTCGAAGTCGGCGCCGGTCACCACCCCGCCTGCGATCATCGCGGTCCACTCGCCCACGCTGTGCCCGGCCAGCGCCGCCGGGGTGATCCGCAGCCTGCGCAGCGCGGCGTCGAGCAGCCTGCCGACGGCGAGCACGGCCATGCCGTGCCTGCCGACGGTGTGGGTGGCCAGGTCGGGCACCGGCTGCCCGAGCAATTCGGCAACATCGTCCACCCGCGGCGCGAAGTCGGCTTCGAGGCCGGGGAACACAAACGCGGTCGCGCCGGTGCGCAGCAGCGGGTTCGGGCTGAACCAGACGTCGTCGCGGCCGCGCAGCGCGCGCCCTCGGCCAACGACCTTGCGGGCCAGCGCGAGTCGGCGGGGTGTGGGGTCGACAATGCCGAGGCGGGCGCCGTCGGCCGTGCCCGGGTGCAGGGCCAGCACGTCCCTGTCCGGTCGGTCGAGCAGGACGCCCAGCTCGGCGGGGCTGGATGCGGCGAGTATCAGCAGGCGTTCGGGTTCGACCACCACGGGCCGCAGGTCGAGATCGGTCATGGCGTCACCACTCCGAAGCCGTATAGACCACGGCGTGCCGGGCCGGGTCGCCCCAGGCCAACTCGCGCAGCAGCCAGGCCACGCCGTCGGTCCGGCCGGGGGCAGTGCCGTTGTCCGGCCGGTCGAGCAGGACGCCCAGCTCGGCGGGGCTGGATGCGGCGAGTATCAGGCGTTCGGGTTCGACCACCACGGGCCGCAAGTCGAGATCAGTCATGGCGTCACCACTCCAATCCCGTGTAGACCACGGCATGCCGGGCCGGGTCGCCCCAGGCCAACTCGCGCAGCAGGCAGGCCGGGCCGGGGGGCATGGCGAGCACGTCGTTGTCCGGCCGGTCGAGCAGGACGCTCAGCTCAGCCGGGCGGAAGGTGGCGAGTATCAGCACCCGCTCGGGATAGACCACCACGGGCCGCAAGTCGAGATCGGTCATGGCGTCACCACTCCGAAGCCGTGTAAACCACGGCATGCCGGGCCGGGTCGCCCCAGGCCAGTTCACGTAGCAGGCAGGCCACGCCGTCGGCGGGGTCGAGCAGGGCGATGCCGCGCTGGGCGTAGGCGCGGCCCAACTCGGCGCTGACCATGCCGGAGTGCGTGCCGATCGGCGCCCACGGTCCCCAGTGGACAGTCAGCGCACGCCCGCCGGTGCCGCGCGACCACATGGTGGCGAGGTGTTCCATGGCGTCGTTGGCCGCGGCGTAGTCGGCCTGGCCTCGGTTGCCCATGGCGGCGGCGATGCTGCCGAAGAAGACGACGAACCGCGGCTCGATGGCCAGTTCGGTGAGCACCCGCAGCAGCGCGGTCGCACCGTCGACCTTGGTGCCGTAGACCCGGTCGAACGAGTCCGGGTCCTTGTCTGCGACCAGCCGGTCCTCGATCACCCCGGCGGCGTAGACGACGCCGTCGAGCCGCCCGTGTTCGGCGTGCACCTGCTTGACGAGCTGCCGCACCGCTGCGCCGTCGCGCACGTCGACGGTGTGGTACTCGGCCAAGCCGCCCGCGTCGCGGATCTCGCGCAGGGTCGCGGCCACCTCGCGCTGGGCCAGGATCTCCCGCGCGTCGCGCTCGACCGCGGCGAGGTCGCGGCCGCCGAGTCCGGCGAGCGCGGCGCGGAGACCTGCCAGGTCGGTAGCAGCGGCGACCGCGGTGTGCTCGGGTGCCACGGCCAGGGCGGTGCGGCCCGCCAGCTCGATCCGGCAGCCCGCGGCCTGGGCGATCCCGATCGCGACCTGCGCGGTGATGCCGCGCGCGCCGCCGATGAGCAGGACCACGGAGTCGCGGTCCAGGCCGATCGCCGCCGCCTCGGCCGCGCCGATCCCGCCGGGTCCGGCACCGGCCGTGGCCAGGGCGCCGAGCGGCTCGGGGACCATGCGGACGGTCTGCCTGCCCTCGGCGGACCGGACGACCACCGGCTCGTCGGCCCTGATCAACAGTTCCTCCACCACGGTCGCGGCGACCTCGACCGCGGGCAGGTCGGCGTCGACCTCGACCACCCGCGCCAGCACCTCGGGATACTCGCGGTCCAGCGACCGGAACAGCCCGCGCAGACCCTCCGCCGCACCGACCGCGAGCAGCCACCGGGGCCTGCGGGCGAGGGCGGCCTTCAGCAGTGGGAACGCGCCCGGCAGTACCGGCTCGTCGTCGGTGAGCGCGTGCAGGGAGATCAGCCCGTCGAGTCGGTCGAGGTCCTCGTGCAGTTCGGGCTTGCCCTGGCAGGTGATCGCCATCGCGCCGCGGGCGGAGAGCTGGTCGGCCAGTTCGTCGGCCAGCGCCGGGTCGCCGCCCGCGATGAGGATGTGCGTGCCGACGAACGCGGTGATCTCTTCGACCGGGCGCGCATCGGAGTCCACGAGGTCCAGCACGAAACGCTGGGTGGGCGAACCCGCGATCACGGGTTCGGACACGGCGGGCGTCGGGGTGGTATCGCTGAGAGCATCGGCCATCGCGGCAGCGGTGCGCGCCTTGACCAGCGCGTCCACCGAACCCGAACCGAACCGCGCCGCGACCTCACCCACGATCTCAGTGCGCTTGATCGAGTCCACGCTCAGGTCAGCTTCCAGATCCAGCGTCGGCCCGATCATGTCGACGGGGTAGCCGGTGCGCGCGGCGATCACCTCGATCACCACGGTCAGCGGGTCGTTCCCGACGGGCCGGGGCGTGCAGCCCAGAGCTTCGGCCATCCCGGCAGCGGTGCGAGCCTTGACCAGCGCCTCCACCGAACCCGAACCGAACCGCGCCGCGACCTCACCCGCGATCTCAGTGCGCTTGATCGAATCCACACTCAGATCAGCCTCAAGATCCAACGTCGGGTCGATCAAGTCCACCGGGTACCCGGTCCGGGCCGCGATCACCTCGACGACGGTCGTGAGCGCGTCCGAGGCGGCCGGTTCGACCACGAGTGGGACGACAGCGACCGGCGCGGCGGGGCAAGCGGGCTCCGGGACGGGCGCGGCACCGAGATAGCCGAGAACGACGTCGCGCTGGGCGGCGATCAGTTCGCGGCTGGTGCGCAGGAAGTCGGTGATCACCTCGTCGCGGTTGGTGGCGACCGTGCCGAGGGTGATCTTGCGGGCCGGAGCCAGCCCGCCCGCCACGAAAGCGCCGTCCGCCGTACGGACGAACGCGCCGTCGACTGTCCATCCTGGACGCTTCGGCGGGGTCAGGGAACCGACGTCGCGGGCGTCGCGGCCTGCGAACAGCCAGCCAGTGCGCACGTCCACCCCGGCCACGGCCAGCCGCGCGACCGCGTCGAGCAGGCCGGCCAGGCCGTCGCCGTCGCACGGGATCGCGGTGTGCGGGCGGTCGCCGAGGATCTTGCCGACCAGGCCGGTGAGCACCCGACCTGGTCCGGCTTCCACGAACACCCGCGCGCCATGGGCGTACATCGCCTCGACTTGTTCGGCGAACCGGACGGGTGAGCCGATCTGCGCGGCCAGTTCGGCGCGTGTGTCGCCGCCGTAGACCGACGCGGTGCGGTTGGACCACACCGGCCGGTCCGGCTCGCCGATCCGCTCGCCCGCCAGGACCTCGGCGAACCGCTCCCCCGCCCGTGCCACCACGGGGCTGTGGAAGGCGCACGCCACCGGGATCCGTTGGGCGGACAGGCCCGCGTCGCGCAGTGCGGCGAGGGCCTGGTCGACCGCGGGCGTGGGACCGGAGATCACGACCTGCTGGGGCGCGTTGTCGTTGGCCACGACCACGGTGCCGGTCAGCCCGGCCGCGTCGAGCACGGCCGTGGTCGCCGCGCGGCCTGCCGACACCGCGGCCATCGTGCCGGGATCGTCGCCCGCGGCGTCGAGAATCGCCTCGGCCCTGGCCGAACTCAGTCGCAGCAGGGTCGCCGCGTCCATCGCCCCGGCGGCGGTGAGGGCGACGAGTTCGCCGTAGCTGTGCCCGGCGAACAGGTCGGCGGTGACGCCAAGGCGGCTCAACACGTGGTGCACGGCCAGATCCGCCAGACCCAGCGCGGGCTGCGCGGCGCGGGTGTCGCGGAGCCGGTCGGCCTGCGCGGTCTCGGCGCCGAAGGACGACGGCGGGAAGATCACGCTGGTGTCCGCGCCGACCGCGCGGGCGAGTCTGCCAAGGTCGGGGAACGCGACGAACAGCTCCGCCAGCATCCCCGGCCGCTGACTGCCCTGCCCTGGGAAGAGAACCGCGAGCTTGCCCGCCGCCCGCTCATCGGCGAAGTGCAGTCCAGGCGCGGTCGCACCCCCGATGGCGGCCCGCAGCCGAACGTCCAACTCGGCCAGATCCCGGGCCACCACGGCGATCCGGATCGGCGCCCGGTCCCGGTCGGCTCGCTCGGCGGCGGTGCGGGCCAGGTCGCGCAAGGTCCACGGCGAGCCGTGCGCGGCGTTGGCCGTGACCAGCGCGAGCAGGCGCTCAGCCTGACGCCGGGCGGCGGGCAAGTCGGTGCCGCGGAAGGTCAACAGCTCGGCGGGCCACTCGTGCCTGCCGTGCCGGACCAAGTCGGCCTGGGGGTGGCCGCGCAGCACGACGTGGAAATTGGTCCCACCGAAGCCGAACGCGCTGACACCGGCGACCCGGCGCAGCGGCGGCTCGGTCCACGGCACCGCCGCCGCGTGGAACACGAACGGGCTGGTCTCGGAGTTCCAGGCCGGGTTCGGCTGGGTGACGTGCAGCGTCGGCGGCTTCACCCCGTTGTGGACCGCCAGCGCGGCCTTGATCATCCCGGCCAGCCCCGCGGCGCACTTGGTGTGCCCGATCTGCGACTTCACCGAACCCAGCACGCACGCGCCGGGAGCGGCCCCCGCCTCGCTGAACACCGCGTCGAGCGTCTGGAGTTCGGTGCGGTCGCCGACGACGGTGCCGGTGCCGTGCGCCTCGACGAGACCGATGTCCTTCGGCGACACGCGGGCGCCGCGGTAGGCGCGCTCGATCGCCCGGCGCTGCCCTTCCGGCCGGGGAGCGGTCAGCCCGAGCGCCTTGCCGTCGCTGCCGCTGCCGACGCCGCGGATCACCGCGTACACCCGGTCTCCGTCACGCTCGGCGTCGGCGAGCCGCTTGAGCACGACACAGGCGACGCCCTCACCCAACGCGATGCCGTCGGCGGCGGCGTCGAACGTGCGGCAGCGGCCGGTGGCCGACAGCGCCCCGACCGAGCTGAACAGCAAATAGTCGTCCACCGCGTTGTGCAGGTCCGCCCCACCGGCCAGCACCACGTCGCTGGTGCCCGCGACCAGTTCCTTGCAAGCGATGTCGACCGCGGCCAACGACGACGCGCACGCCGCGTCCACCGTGTAGTTCGCGCCACCGAGGTCGAGGCGGTTGGCGATGCGGCCCGCGATGACATTGGCCAGCCGACCGGGGAACGTGTCCTCGGTCAGCACGGGCAGCTGGTCGGCCAGGTGTTCGGGCAGAGCTCCGACGTACTCGGGCAGAGCCATCCGCAAGGTCGTCGCGGTGGCCAGGTCGCTGCCCGCCTCGGCGCCGAACACCACGCTCGTGCGCTCGCGCGCCGGGCCGCCGTCGGGGTAGCCCGCGTCGGCCAGGGCACGCCTGGCCGCTTCCAGGGCGAGCAGTTGCACCGGTTCGATCGCCGAGAGCGTGGCGGGCGGGATGCCGTAACTCAGCGGGTCGAACGGGATCTCCGGGAGGAACCCGCCCCACTTCGACGGGGTGCGGTCGGGACCGCCCTCGGGGTTGAAGTACGTATCGACGTCCCAGCGGCCCGCCGGGACCTCGGTCACCGCGTCGGTCCCGGAGACCACTGTGGACCAGAACGCGGCCAGCCCGTCGGCGCCGGGGAACATCGCCGACATGCCGATGATCGCCACGTCGAGCGGCGCGGCCACCGGCTCGGGGTCCACTTCGGACCGCAGCGCCGCGGATCGGGCCGAGCGCAGCGCGGCGGCACCGCGGGTCACGTCATGATGCAGGGCGGCGATGGTGGTCGCCTCGGACCGCAGCACCGCGACCTCACCCGCCATGAACAGGCCATGGTCGACCTGTTCCTCCTCGCACACCGCGAGCAGGTGTTCGCCTTCGCGGCGGACGCCCTTGCTGGCGATGCGCAGCCTGCCGGTGTTGAGCAGCTCCAGCCGCTCCCACACCTCGCGCTCGGGCACGCCCTGGGCCAGCAGGTCCGTGCCGACGGCGTGGAAGGTGCCGGTGAATGGGCTGCTGACACAGCGCGTCGCGTGGCCGGGCGCGGTCTGCAGCAGTTCCGTGCGTGTCGCGGCGATCACCTGACGCTGGAACGTAGGCCGAACCGCGCCACACGTGACGGCCTCGGCGGTGAACAAGTAGCCGGTCCCCATGAGCACACCGACACCGGCACCGCGCCGGGCCAGCGGGTCGGCGACGCCCGCGACGGCCGCGGCCGACCGCGCGTCGTGCACACCGCCGGCGAACAGCAGCTGCAACTCCTCGGCGGGCAGACCGGCGTCGACGGCCGCCAGCAGCACACCCACTTGGGCCGACCACAGTGCGAAGCTGGTCAGCGGGCCGACGTGGCCGCCGCACTCGCTGCCCTCGAAGACGAACCGGCGCGCGCCCGCGGCGAGGAACTGGCTGAGCAGACCGGGCGACGGGACGTGCAGGAACGTGGCGATGCCGACGTCCTCCAGCACGCGGGCCTGGTCCGGGCGGCCGCCCGCGATGAGCGCGGTGGCCGGGCGGATCTCCTTGATCACATCGAGCTGGGCCGACCGCAGCTCCTCCGGGGCGAAGCCGAGCACCCCGACCCCCCAGGGACGGTCGCCCAGCGTCGCTTTGGTCTCGGTCAGCAGCGTCCTGGTTTGCTCCTCAGTGGACAGTGCGAGGGCGAGGAACGGCAGCGCACCATGCCGGGCGACGGCGTCGGCGAACGCGGACTGGTCGCTCACCCGGGTCATCGGCCCCTGGGCGACGGGCAGCGCGGTCCCCAGACCACGGGCCAGAGTCGCGCCCTCGGCCATGGTCGGCGCACCGGGCGCGAGCGCGGCGTCGACCGCGCCCAGCACCGCGCGCACGGCGCGGGCCACCGAACCGTGGCGCTGGGCGAAATCCTGGGCGAGGAACCCGTCTTGGCCGACGATCGGGTAGCCGTCGACCTGCACAGACCCGTCTCCGGCGGCCACCGCGGCCCGGGTCGCCGCGGGCAGCTCGGCCTCCGGCAGCAACGCCAGCTGGGTATCAAGCACGACGCCCGCCGCGCCCGCGAGCACGGCTCCGGCGGCGGTGTTCGGCCCGATCCCGCCGCACACCCACACCGGCACCGTCACCAGCGGGTCGCCGAGCACCTGCTGCAGCAGCACGAAAGCACCCAGGTCGCCGACCCGGCCACCGGCCTCGCTGCCACGCACGATCAGACCGTCCGCGCCGAGGTCGACCGCGACCTGCGCCTCGATCGCCGAGGTGACCTCCACCAGCACGAAATACTCGCCGGGGATGTCGGTCAGCTGCCACGCCGACTGCCAACCCAGCACGATCACACCGATCTGATCGGCGCCATCGCCCAGCGCGTCGAGCACGTCGTCGACATCGAGCGCGCACCCCTGCGGCACCCGCACGCCAAAGCGTCCGCCCGCGACCTGGGTCAGCGCTTCGCGCGCGGTGCGGTCGCCGCGGCCGAGGTCGAGCACCCCGAGCCCGCCCGCACCGGTGACCGCGGCGCACAGCCGCGCGTCCGCCGCGCCGGGCAGGGTGATTCCGATGACGACACCGGGTCGTTCGATGCTCGCTGACATGGCGTCCTCGCTGTTCGGCCGCGTCATGTCCGGACCCGCGGGCGGGCGGCGCCCTGCTGCGCGGTGACCCACGCCTGCGGATCGGCGGCCTTGCGCTCGTAGAGTTCCGCGACTTCCGGGTGCGGCAGGATAAGGAACCGGTCTTCGGCGATTCCCAGCACGGCGGCCTCGGCGATGTCCTCCGGTTCGAGGATCGGCGCGTATCCCGCGACCGCCCGCGCCGCGACGTGGCCCGCCTCCAGACCGGTCATGAGCAGGTCGGTGCGCACTCCCAGCGGGCACAGCGCGCTCACGTGCACACCGACCGGGCCGTAGGTGAAGGCGAGCCATTCCGCCAGTCCCACCGCGGCGTACTTGGTGACCGAATAAGGGGCGTCGCCGGGCAGGCCGAGCAGGCCCGCGGCGGACGCGGTGATCATGAAGTGGCCGGACCGGGCCCTGGCCATCCCGGGCAGCACCGCCTGGGCGAGGTGCACGTGGGCGCGGACGTTGACCGACCACGCCTTGGCCCAGTCCCGCTCCCCCGCGTGAATGCCCATCCCGGTCGCCACGCCCGCGTTGGAGCACACGATGTCCACCCCGTCGTACTCCTTGGTGGCCAGCTCGATCAGACCGCGCGCCTCAGACTTGTCACCCACGTCCACGCGCACGCCGACGGCGGGTACGTCGAGCTCACGCACCTGGGCGGCCACCCGCTGGGCGCCGAGCTCGTCGAGATCGGCGACAACGACGCCGCGCGGGTGCTCCGCGGCCAGGCGCAGTGCCAGCGCCGCCCCGATTCCGCGACCGGCACCGGTGATGACCAGGGATTTGCCGTAGATTTCCACGCGACTCCTCACCGGCGGTGCTTTACGGGACTTGGCGTCGAGGCTATGAATGTTTCCTCGGCGTCGTCGGTGCGAAGTTAGAATGCGCGTGACACACGCGTCAACTCCGCCTGTGGAATTCGTACACCAGGCTGCAAGTCGCCCAGCGGACTTGTGTGTTTGTGAGCATCCCACCCTGGTCACCAGCGGACTTGTCCGGCGCACACCAACGCCGACGAGCGAAAATATTGGCTTCTGACAATGGATTGGTGGATTTCCCGCGCTATCGACCGAGGCCTTGCGTACACCAATGGAGCAAAGCTAGTTTCCTTAATGGCAGAAGGGCTGTAACAGCACCAACTCCACCGGCGGGCCACTGGTTGCCAGCTCGTTTCTCGCGACGACTGCGCACGGCAAGCGCGGTATTCGTATCACCGTTGATACCACGAAAGGATGATTTGTGAATCATCGCAGAATTTCCAAGAAGGTGACCACCGGCCTGGCCGCGGTCACCACTGCCGGGTTGGTGGGTGCGGGCCTACTCATCGGTGCAGGCACGAGTTCCGCCGCGGCCGCACTCGACCTGAAGTACGCCTGCACCTTCCCGCTGATCGACGTGCAGCCGGTCGAGGTGCACATCGACGCGGACATCCCGGACACCATCACCGCGGGCGTGCCGACCGGCCAGTTCAATATCGTGGCCCTCACCAAGCTCAACGAGGACACCACCACCGGCCTCAAGCTGGTCAAGGTGGCCACCATCGAGGGCACCGCCATCGCCCACGCGCACATCACCGCGCCGGGCTTCGACACCGACCTCGATGTTCCGGTGACGGTGGAGAAGACCGCCATCCCCGCCTCCGGCGGGTTCACGGTCAAGGCGACCGGCAAGACCCCGTCGCTGAAGTTCCCGACCCCGGGCCACATCAAGATCACGGTGGGCGCCCTCGACCTCAACATCACCGCCAAGAAGGCCGACGGCACCCTGGCCAGCATCCCGCCGTCGAACCCCTTCGACGCGCCCTGCGCGCTGGACCCGGCTGGTCAGAACAACGTCCTCAAGGAGGGTGAGATCCTCCCGGGCAATGGCAGCACGACTCCCCCACCGCCGCCTCCACCGCCCAGCAGCACGACCCCGCCGCCCCCGCCGCCGCCCAGCAGCACGACTCCGCCGCCGCCCACCAGCACCACGGTGAAGCCGCCGCCGGGCACGGTGAAGTACGGCTACAACCTCAAGGGCAAGTCGAACCTGAAGAACATGACCGGCGACGTTCCGCTGTCGGGCACCATCGACGCGACCCTGACCCTGTCGACCCAGCAGTTCGTGGCCGACCTCAAGCTCAACCAGACGACCGCGAACCTGACGATCATGGGCTTCCTGCCGGTGGTCTCCAAGATCGCGTTCGAGAACGTGGGCCAGACCTCGGGCTCGATCGACAGCCAGGGTGTGCTGAAGTCGACCTCGAAGCTGACGATCGCGCTGCCGCAGGTCAACCTGTTCGGCTTCCCGATCAGCCAGAGCCCCGACTGCAAGACCGTGACGCCGTCGGACATCAACCTGTCCTCCGGTGGTGAGTTCGACGTCATCGCCGGTGGCAAACTGACCGGCACGTACTCGATCGCGGCCCTCAAGGGCTGTGGCTCGTTCAACGACTACATCTCGATGTTCGCCGCGTCGGCGGGCAACACGATCAACATGGACCTGACCGCCAAGTAATCGCTCACCGAAGGAGCCCCGTCGCGATTCCGCGGCGGGGCTCTTTCCTTTCTACTGGCTCAAATGCTCGGCCAGGAAGTCCTCCCAGGTGCGCTTTCCGACCGCGCCGTCGAGCGACAGATTCTCGCCCGCCCGATACGCGCGACCCGCCTTACCTGGAATCCGAACTGGCACCTTCATGCGACGCTTTCCGCGCGCGCCAAGGTATCCCTGGATCAGTTCGCCGAGCCCGTACACCGTCGGCCCGGCCAGGTCGGGCACCAGCCCGGCGGGCTCGCCGAGCGTCAACTCCACCAGGCGTGCCGCCACGTCCGCCGCGTCGACCGGCTGCAGCCGCAGTCCACCGGGAACCGGGACCACCGGCAGCTTCGCCATCTTCGCCACCATCGCCAGGGTCAGGCCGTGGAACTGGGCGGCCCGCAGCGTCGTCCACGGCACCCCCGACTCGGCGATCGCCCTCTCGGCGTCCAATTTGGACTTGAGCCAGGCCAGCGGGACCCGGTCCGCCCCGATGACCGAGATGTAGACCAGATGCCGCACGCCCGCCTGCGCCGCCGCCCGGGCCAGGTTGCGCGTGGCGACGTCGTCGCCCTTGGGGCCACCGGCCAAGTGCAGGACGACGTCGACCCCGGCGACCGCCCCGGCCACACCTTCGTCCTCGACCAGGTCGCCGGTCACGTACTCGACACCGGCCGCGGGCGCGCGGTCCTGCCTGCTGAGGATCCGCACGTCGTGGCCCGCGTCCCGCAGCAGCGGCGTGACCAGGCTGCCGAGCGTTCCCGTACCGCCGGTGACCAGGATGGATGTCATGGCTTCTCCTCCGCTGTGCTTCGTGGGTCAACGGTCTGACCCACGGCACGGAGGGAATGTGACAGGCCCGCGTGTGGCCTGCGTCACGCGCACAGCAGCGAGGCCCCGCCATCCGACGGGGCCTCGCTGTCAGCCGGTGATTCAGCAGTTGGAGACGGCGGGCGTGCCTGCCACTCGGTCCTTCAGGAACGTCATGGCGTCGACGTTGCCCTGGTAGATCCCGGTGATGTGGTCCACCGGGTAGGTCTTCCAGAACAGGTTCACCCCAGCGCGGCAGTACGTCTTGTGCAGCGTGTCCGCCTGCCCGAACGCGACGATGTCGTCGGAGGCGCCGTGGTACTGCAGCACCGGCACCTTCACCGGCATCCCACCGAGCTTGTTCCGCGCCACCGCGGCCAGCAGCGGATCCTGCACCGGGGTGTCCACAGTGAAGTCCGACAGGCTCTTGCCCTTGTACTTCACCAGCAGCTCCAGCGTGCACGACGAGGTCTGCAGGTCGGCCACCGCCGCACGGCCCGCGTCGTTGAGATACGACGCCAGCTTGATCTCCGGGTAGGCGTTGTCCAACCCGATCAGCGCGTACAGCAGGAACCCGAACCCGCGGCTGCCGTCCAGACCCAGCGTCACCAGGACCAGGTCGCCCGGCACACCGCCCGCCACGACACCGGCGAGGTTCACCTCGGCGCCGTAGGTGGGCTGCAGCTGGGCACCCCACAGCGCGGCGCCGCCGCCCTGGGAGTAGCCGCGGAAGAACACCTTCGACGTGGTGGACAGCTTCGACAGCTTCTGCCCCGCCCGCACGACGTCGATCACCGCGTGGCCCTCGGACCGGCCGGTGATGTAAGTCGTCTTCGGGTTCGGGTGATAGCCGGCGTAGTCGGTCACGGCGACCGCGTAGCCCGCCTTGAGCATGTCCGCGACCGCCGGACGCTCGTAGAGCGCGCCGATCGAGATCATGCTGGACGGGGTGCAGCGGAAGGCGCCGCCGTGGGTGCCCACTGCGAAGCTGACGATGGGCGCGGTGGCCGGGTTGACGCTCTTAGGCACCAGGATGGTCCCGGTGACCGCGTTCGGCCGGTCGTGCTCATCGGTCGACAGATACATGACCTGCCACGAGTTGACCGTGTCGCTGAACTGGCCGGACTTCGAGACCCGCCACCGGATGATGTCACCGGGCGCCCCCGCGGGCAGCGGGGACGGCGGGACGTAGAACGAGTCGTCGGCCGGGCCAGGATCGACGGCTATGGCGACCGGCTGGGCCTGCGCAGCCGGGCTGATCGCCGCTATCAGGGCTACGGCGACGAGTGCCGCTTTGCCTTTGGATCGTGAGAAGAGAGAGCGCACCGCGCGACCTCCGAGTCTGGTGAGCTAGCGGGACGTGGACGGTCAGCCGCGAACGCGCCTGCGGACGATCAGCAGCACACCGCCGCCGACGCCGAGCAGGAGCAGGCCGATGGTGAGCGGCACAGCAACCGGGTAACCGGTGTCGGCCAGGCCGGACGAGCCCGGCGGCGGGTAGCCTGCGGGAACTGTCTGGATCGGCGGCACGGTCGTCGTCGGATCCGTGGTGACCGTGGTGTCCGTTGTGGACGGCACGGTGGTGGACACGGTGGTCGTCAGCTGAGTCGTCGTGGTGGTCGACGCGGTGGTCGTCGGCTGAGTCGTTGTCGTCGATCCAGTCGTCGTCGGCTTGGTCGATGACGTGGTCGTCGGCTTGGTCGATGTGGTCGTGGTCGGCGCGGTGGTCGATGGCGCGGTGGTGGTCGTCGTCGGGTCCGTAGTGGCCGTCGTCGTGGTCGGCGCGGTGGTCGTGGACGGCGTTGTGGTGGTGGGTTCGGTCGTGGCCGTCGTCGTGGCCGTCGTCGTGGCCGTCGTTGTGGTCGGCTCGGTGGTCGACGGCTCAGTCGTGGTCGTAGTCGGGTCCGTGGTCGACGGCTCGGTGGTGGTCGTCGTCGGCTCGGTTGTCGACGGCGCGGTGGTGGTGGTGGTGGTGGTGGTCGGTTCCGTCGTCGCCGTAGTGGTCGTGGTCGTCGGGTCCGTGGTCGTGGTCGTTGTGGTGGTCGTTGTCGGGCCGGGCTTCGGGAGGATCTCGCCTTCCTTGAGCACGTTGTTCTGCCCGGGGTCCTGATCGCACTGCGAGTCGAACGGGTTCGACGGCGGGATGCTCGCCAACGAGCCGTCGGCCTTGCGGGCGGTGATCGTCAGCAGCAGATTTTTCACCGTGATCTTGATGTGCCCTGGGGTCGGGAACGTCAGCGACGGGGTCTTGCCGGTCGCCTTGACCGTGAAGCCGCCGGACCCGGGGACCGTGGTCTTCTCGATCACCACCGGCACGTCGAGGTCGGTGTCGAACCCGGGCGCCGAAATGTGGGCGCTTGACACAGCCGTCCCCTCGATCGTGGCCACCTTGACCAGCTTCAAACCGGTCGTGGTGTCCTCGTTGAGCTTGCTCAGCGCCACGATGTTGAACGCGCCGGTCGGCACCCCCGCGGTGATCGTGTCCGGGATGTCCGCATCGATGTGCACCTGGACGGGCTGCAGGTCGATCAGCGGGAACAGACACGTGTAGTTCAGATCGACCGCCGCGGCCGCCGCGCTGGTCCCCGCGGTGATCACCATGCCCGCGACGACCGCGCCCGCCGTGGTCAGGGCCGCGACAGCCGCCGCCGTCTTCTTCTTCGTCAACTTCATCGTTGTTTTCACCCTTGTCAGCGCGCGGTCAGGTTCAGGTCGAGTTTGTTGCCATCCGCGGCGGCGAAACCGGAGATGTAGTCGTTGAACGCGCCGCAGCCCTTGAGCGGGGCGATCGCGTAGGAGCCGGTCAGCTTGCCTCCGGCGATGACGTCGAAGTCGGCGGCCGAGGCGAGGTTGATGTCCGATGGCGTGGTGGTCTTGCAGTCCGGGCTCTGGCTGATCGGGAATCCGAACAGGTTGACCTGCGGCAGCGCGATCGTCAGCTTGGAGTTGGACCTCAGCACGCCTTGGTCGTCGATCGAGCCCGTTGTCTGCGCGGTGTTCTCGAACGCGACCTTGGTGACCACCGGCAGGAAACCCATGATCGTCAGGTTCGCCGTGGTCGGGTTCAGCTTGAGGTCGGCGACGAACTTCTTGGTGGCCAGAGTCAGCGTCGCGTCGATGGTTCCGGAGATCGGCACGTCACCGGCGAGGTTCTTCAGCTTCGAGACGCCCTTGAGGTTGTAGGCGTACTTGACCCCGGCTGGTGGGGGCGTGGTCGTCGATGGCGGTGCGCCGACGTCGAAGCTGAGCAGCTCGGCGTTCTGGCCCGCGTCGAGCGTGCACGGCGAGATGATGTCGCCGATGCCGGTGAAGCTCCCGTCGGTCTTCTTCGGCACCACGAACGCGGTGTAGTCCTTCATGGTCACCGACACGTGGCCTTCGTCGGGGGCGAACTCCGGCACCGACCCGGTCACCGCCATGTCGAAAGCGGTGCCGTCAGGGATCGCCGTCTTCGCCACGGTCAAGCCCTTGAGCTTGATCGGCAACGTGCCCGCGCTGGTGGCGACACTGACCGCGGCGTCCGCGGTGCCCTCCAGTGAGGTCGCGCCGACCTCGCGCAGACCGACCGTCGCGGTCGACGGCACGGTGGCGGTGGTCTTGAAATCCGAGGTCTTCACCGAGTCGCCCGGCGCCGCGGGCAGGGTGAAGGTGGCCTGGATCCTGGTCTTGAGCACCTGCAGACCGATCAGCGGGAAGGGGCAGGTGAACGTGAGCGTCTTGTCGACGCGCACCTGATCGGCCGCGGCACCGGTGCCCGCCCCGGCGACGAGGCCCGCGGCGATCAGTCCGCCCACGAGCAGCCCGGCCATGGCCTTCGTGGATGTCATCCGAATCCTCATAGATCCTCTTCCGCTGCTGGCTGAGGTCGCCAGGTTGGTTTCTTGGGGCGAACCGACGCTCGCTCCGGTGCGGGGCCGCACCGGAGCGAGCTGGCCGGTCAGGAGTCGCGCACCTGGATCACTTCATGGTGAGCACGATCTCGAGGGTGTTGCCCGGACCCGCGGTCTGGGCGTTGATGACCGGGGTGAACGGCCCGCAGTTGGCGAAGGGCGGGATGTTGTAGGTGCCGTTGAGCTTGCCGCCGCCGATCGGGTTGAAGCCCGGGGCGGAGACCAGGTCGATCGAGGTCGCCGACCTGCAGTTCGGCGAGCCCGCGATCGGCATGCCGAGGACCCGCAGGTCGGTCAGCACGATGCTGGTCTTGGCCGTGGCCTTCACCGAGCCGTTCACCGCGAGGGTGCCCACCACCTGACCGTTGGGGACGATCTTGATGGAGGCGGTCGCGGGGAGGAACCCGAACAGGGTGAAGTTGACCTTCGTGCCGGGCAGGGCCAGGTCACCGACGAACGTGCCCGCCGACAAGTCCACCTTGGCGTCGAACGAACCAGGGCCGAGCTTCGCCGTGGCGTTCAGCTTCTTGATGAAGGTCTTGCCGTTGACGTCGTAGGACACCTCGATCACGTCGCCGGGCGTCGTGGTCGTCGGGACCGTCGTGGTCGGGACCGTCGTGGTCGGGACCGTCGTGGTGGTCGGGACCGTCGTGGTCGGCGGAACCGTGGTAGTCGGCGGAACCGTCGTGGTCGGCGGAACCGTGGTAGTCGGCGGAACCGTGGTAGTCGGCGGGACCGTGGTAGTCGGCGGGACCGTTGTCGGCTCCGTTGTGGTGGGCGGAACTGTTGTGGTCGGCGGGACCGTTGTCGGCTCCGTTGTGGTGGGCGGAACTGTTGTGGTCGGCGGGACCGTTGTCGGCTCCGTTGTGGTGGGCGGAACTGTTGTGGTCGGCGGAACCGTTGTGGGCTCCGTCGTCGTCGGCGGAACTGTCGTGGTCGGGTCCGGCCTCGGAAGGATCTGGCCTTCCTTCAGCACGTTGTTCTGACCCGGATCCTGCGTGCACGGCGCTTCGAACGGGTTCGACGGCGGGATGCTGGCCAGGCTGCCGTCGGCCTTGCGCGCGGTGATGTTCAGGGTCAGGTTGTGCACGGTGATCTTGATGGGCCCCGCCGTCGGGAACGTCAGTGACGGCGTCTGCCCGACAGCGCGGACGGTGAACCCACCGGTCGCGGGCACCGCGGTCTTCTCCACGGTGACCGGAACGTCAAGATCGGTGTCGAAGCCGGGCGCGGTGATGTGCGCCTGGGAGATCGCGCTGCCCTCGATCGTGGCGACCTTGACCAGCTTGAGGCCGGTCGCGGTGTCCTCGTTGAGCGTGCTGAGTGCCTCGATCGTGAACCTCCCGGTCGGCACACCCGCCGTGATGGTGTCCGGGATGTCAGCGTTGATGTGCACCTTGACCGGCTGCACATCGATCAGTGGGAACGTGCAGGAGTAGTTCAGGTCGAGCGCGGCCGCGGCCGCCCCGCCGCTCGCGGTCACCAGCAGCGTCGTCGTCGCGACGCCGACGATCGTGGCGCCCGCGAGCGCGGCCAGGCGCCGGGGCCTTGCTCTACGGTGTGTCATTTTGTCTCCAACCGCACAAGAACGGAGCCGGCAAATAGCTGGGAGCTACAGAAATGGGCCATGGGCGACAATTGTCGGAAATGGCCCCGCTATCCCAGGGCAACGTACCCGCCAGTAGTTCAGGCCCGCAATACCCCATTTTCATCCACCTATAGCACTATTGTCATACCAATCAAGAAACGCGCTACACTTATTGCGTCGACATGACAATCCGCAGCTCAGAGGCGTAGTTGTCACGGATCAACAAAGGTCGGCCACAAGATTGGCGATCTGTCACAAACGGAGCCGGAAATGCGCCCCCTTGATTGACATCGCCGTCGGCCGATTTTATCGTCAACCGAGCAAAAGGCCGCCGACACAAGCGGGAGCGGGCATTCTCAACAGCCGAGGTAGGACATGACCGAACAGCACGGCCGAAGTCCCCGAGCCGACCTCACCGCCACCGCGATGCGCAAGCTCGCGCCGGTGGACACCGCCGAGACCGGCGGCCGCGACCGGCGCAAGACCGACGCCGCGTTGAAGCTGTGGCGCACCATCCCGCCGGAGCTGGCGAACAAGCTGATCCCGATGACGCCGCAGCTGGTCATGTCCGCGGTTCAGGAGATCCAGCGGTCGGTGCCGGACTACGCCAAGCCGTTGCAGGGCAAGTTTCGCGAGGTCCTCGTCGGCGCCGTGGACATGGCCGTGGTCAAGTGTTTCGAGAACATCTGCGACCCCAACACCCCCCAGGCCGACTGGGACGCCGCCTTCCGCTACGCGGGTCGCGTCGAGTTCCTCGAAGGCCGCACGCTCGACGCACTGCAGACCGCGGTCCGCGTCGGCGCCCGCGTCGTCTGGCGCCAACTCAGCGCCGCGGGCCGCTCGATCGGCCTGCCCCACGACGCGCTGTTCAACCTCGCCGACGCCATCTTCGCCTGGGTGGACGAGCTCTGCAGCGCCGCCATCGCCGGATACACCGCCGCCCAGGCCCGCTCCAGCGGCGCACTCGAACGCCGCAGGCGCCAACTGCTCAAACTCCTCCTGGCCGACCCGCCCGCCACCCGACAGTCCATAGTGGACCTGGCGGGCGCCACCGACTGGGACCTGCCCGCCCGGGTCTCGGTGATCGCCCTCGAATACCGCGAAGACCAGCACCGCCTTCCCGCCAGCGCCCTGGGCCCCGAAGTCCTGGTCGACCTCGAAAGCACCGAACCCTGTCTGGTCGTCGCCGACGCCGCCCGACACCTCGTCGGCCTGCAGCGCGAACTCCGCGGCCGCCGAGCCGCCATCGGCCCCTCAGTCCCCCTCGCCGACGCGGTGCTGTCCCTGCGCTGCGCCCGCAAAGCGATGAGCCTGGTCCAGCGGGGCGTCCTGCCGGACCAACCCATCACCCAGTGCGTGGAGAACCTGTCTACCCTGGCCTTGATGTCCGACGAATTCCTGGTCTCCCACCTGACCGGCCGGGTCCTGCTCCCTTTCGCCAACTTGACGACCAAGCAGCGGGACAGACTCGAAAGCACGCTGCTGGCCTGGTTGGAGACCCGGGGCGGAATCAACGAGATCGCCACCAGACTCGACGTACACCCCCAGACCGTCCGCTACCGCATGCACCAACTGGAAACCCTCCTCGGCGACCACCTGTCCGACCCCGAGGAACGCCTCACAATGGAGATCGCACTGCGCTACCGCAGATTGATCGGCGTCGGCACGCACGCCACAACCGACGCGGACGAGGACGAGATTCTGGAGAACGCGATCTGACCCGACGGCCACGCAAGCGCTATCCCCCGGCGATGCCCAACGCCGCCAGATTGTCGACGGCCGGATGCGTCGCGCCCGCAGGACCAGCGGCAAAGGCCCGCAGCATACGCTCGGTGATCGCACTGATGGCCTGATGAGCCACTGGGTCCCCACCGCTGTGCCCACACTGCGCCGACAACGCGCAGATCCAATACTGAGTCCCCGCCGAGAACACCCCTGCCCCACTCGCGGTCGAGTAATACGTAGCGTCAGCGAAATCAGCCTTGCCCCGACAAGTCACCGGCGACCGGAACAACACCTGAATCGGCCGAGGCGTCGGATACCGCAAGTCCACATTGGCATACTCGTTGCCGACCAACCCAGGCAGTTTCTGTCCCTTATGGACAATCCCGGTCAGCAGCCAACTCGACTCGTCAGCCACGACAAGATCAGCCGACACCGGATTGCACTGGTAGATGTTGCCCAGCAACACACTCTCCGGCCGAGGGTGCGGCGGAAACCGCCAGTCCTGCGTCGCCTCCGTCGGGTCCGTCTTGCTCATCGGATCATCGGCGAACGACTTGTACCCGATCTCCAGCCGATTCGGCCCGTTCGCGGTAGGGGCAAGCCGGATGTGCCGAAAGATCTCGTTCCCGCCAAGGAACGCCAGATTGGTCCCGGCGTCGCGTGCGGCCGTCACGTGCGCACGCATGGCCGTCGACCAGTACTCGTCATGGCCCAGAGTCACCACGGCACGAGCGCCGTCGAGCAAGCTCGGATCAGCGTGCAGATCCACGTCGGTCGCGTACCCGAGATCGATCCCCAGCCGCTCGGCGAAGGTCAGGAACGGCAGCTCGAAGAACAGAAAGTCCCCCGCGCCATGCATCACCGCGGCCTGGTAGGGCCGGTCGAAGGACACCGCCCGCGACCGATTGGCCCGCTTCCCGTCCGGCGCCTCATACAGGCTGTACCCGCCCCACCGGTTGTACGCCTGCCAGGTGGTGACCGCGTTGACGACCACCACCCGCCCCTTGTTCGACGCTGTCCGCAGAGTCAACGGGACGAACTGCTGAGCCGACCCACTGCCCGTGTCCAGCCGTAGGAGGTAATCCCCCGCTGGCCAGGTGCCGGTCGACAACGTCAACGACGGAGCCCACGGCGCCACCACCGTGTTGGTAGGCGCCTCGATCACCCGTGGCGGCTGCTGAACCCCGGGCAACACCCCCGACTGCCACACCTGCCGCGCATCCGACCCCTGATAGGCGCCCATGCGGTACGCGGTGACGGTGTACTCGCCCGCCGTCGTCGAGACGAACAGCCGGACATCCTCACCGGGCAGCGCGCTCACCCGGTCAGCGAAGCCCTCGATCTCGTGCGGCAGCCCCGGACGAGTGACCTGCCACCCCGGTGTGCCCGGCTCAGCACCGGGCACGGCCGAGGTCGTCGTCACCGCAGGGGGCGGCACGCTGCTGGGCACGCCGGGCGGCGGCGGGTCGCTCTGGCATCCACCGACCAGGGCGAGGACGGCCACGAGCGCGGCTCGGCGAACGATCACGAGACCGGAGCATGACACAGAGGCTGACCACGGGCAGGGCGGCGGTCAGCGGGTTGCCAGACACCTTGAGCGGGGACAGGGTGGAATAGGGGGACGCTCTCACACGTTCAAGATAGTTGAGAGCTTGACCAACCGGAGGAGTGGACATGCAGTTCGGGATCTTCACCGTCGGCGACGTGACGACCGACCCCACGACCGACCGGACTCCCACCGAGGCCGAGCGGATCAAGGCGATGGTGACGCTCGCGCTCAAGTCCGAGGAGGTCGGCCTCGACGTCTTCGCCACCGGGGAGCACCACAACCCGCCGTTCGTCCCGTCCTCCCCCACCACGATGCTCGGCTACATCGCCGCCCGCACCGAGCGGCTGATCCTGTCCACGGCGACCACGCTGATCACCACCAACGACCCGGTGAAGATCGCCGAGGACTACGCGATGCTGCAGCACTTGGCCGACGGCCGGGTCGACCTGATGATGGGCCGGGGCAACACCGGCCCGGTCTATCCGTGGTTCGGCAAGGACATCCGCGACGGCATCGACCTGGCCGTGGAGAACTACCACCTGCTGCGCAGGCTGTGGCGCGAGGACGTCGTCGACTGGGAGGGCAAGCACCGCACCCCGCTGCGGTCGTTCACCTCGACGCCGCGCCCGCTCGACGGCGTGCCCCCGTTCGTTTGGCACGGGTCGATCCGCAGCCCGGAGATCGCCGAGCAAGCCGCGTATTACGGCGACGGCTTCTTCGCCAACAACATCTTCTGGCCGAAGGAACACTACATGCGCCTGATCGGCCTGTACCGCCAGCGGTTCGAGCACTACGGCCACGGCTCGGCCGACCAGGCCATCGTCGGGCTCGGCGGGCACATCTTCATGCGCAAGAACAGCCAGGACGCGGTGCGCGAGTTCCGCCCGTACTTCGACAACGCGCCGGTCTACGGCCACGGGCCATCGCTGGAGGACTTCGCCGAGCAGACCCCGCTGACCGTGGGCAGCCCGCAGCAGGTGATCGACCGGACCCTGACGTTCCGCGACTCCTTCGGCGACTACCAGCGCCAGCTTTTCCTCGTCGACCACGCGGGCCTGCCGCTCAAGACCGTCCTCGAACAGCTCGACATCCTCGGCGAGGAAGTGATCCCGGTCCTGCGCAAGGAGTTCGCCGCGCTCATGCCCGCGCACGTGCCGCCCGCCCCGACCCACCAGAGCCTGCTCGCGGCCAAGGACGCGGTCCGATGACGGTTGCGGCGGTTCGGGGCGAGTCGCGATCGGCGTCGAAAGAGGCGTGAATCACGCCGAATTGGTGCCACCTTGGTCGGAACGTGGCAGGGAGGTGCGGCGTCCTAAGAGGCGCACCACAAGATCCGTCCCCACGGTCGGTGGTGCGTCGTGAGGCCCGCCGCCGTGCCCGCCCCCAGCAGGCACGGCGGCCGGGTCCTCACCTCGCCGAGCCCCCTGCCCGGGCGCATACTGTCGGTCGCCGTCGATATCGTGCGGGACGTGGAACACGCGGCGGACAGTCACGACGTAATCGAAGTTCGAGGGGCGCGGGCGAACAACCTCGCCGACGTCTCCCTCGACATCCCCAAACGGCGGCTCACGGTCTTCACCGGGGTCTCCGGCTCCGGCAAGTCCTCATTGGTCTTCGGCACGATCGCGGCCGAGTCCCAGCGGCTGATCAACGAGACCTACTCGGCCTTCCTGCAGTCCTTCATGCCCAGCGTCGGCAGGCCCGACGTCGACGCGCTGCGCAACCTGAGCGCGGCGATCATCGTCGACCAGGAGCGCATCGGCACCAACTCGCGATCGACGGTGGGCACCGCGACCGACGCCCAGACGATGCTGCGGATCGTGTTCAGCCGGGTCGGCGTCCCGCACATCGGCACCTCCAGCGCGTTCAGCTTCAACACCCCCGACGGCATGTGTCTTGGGTGTGAGGGCCTCGGCCGGGTCTCGACGGTCGACATCGACGAGCTGGTCGACGTGGAGAAGTCGCTCAACGAGGGCGCGATCACGGTCCCGAACTTCACCGTCGACTCCTGGTACTGGCGGTCGCTGGCGCACTCGGGGTTCGTCGATCCCGACGTGAAGCTCAAGGACTACACCGAGCAGCAGTGGGAGGACTTCCTCCACAAGCCGTCGACCAAGCTCAAGGTCGACTCGATGAACATCACCTACGAGGGTCTCGTGGTGAAGGTGCAGCGCATCTTCCTGGCCAAGGACCGCGAGTCGATGCAGCCGCACATCCGCGCCTTCGTCGACCGGGCCGTGGCCTTCGCCGAGTGCCCGACCTGCGGCGGCACCCGGCTCAACGCGGCCGCCCTGTCCTCGAAGATCAACGGCCGAAACATCGCCGAGTGCGCGGCCATGCAGATCAGCGACCTGGCCGAGTTCCTCCGGGCGATCGACGACCCATCGGTGGCGCCGCTGCTGACAACGCTGCGCGAGACGTTGGAGTCGCTGGTCGAGATCGGTCTCGGGTACCTGAGCCTGGACCGCGAGTCCGCGACCCTGTCCGGTGGTGAGGGCCAGCGGGTGAAGATGGTCCGCCACCTCGGGTCGAGCCTCACCGACGTCACGTATGTGTTCGACGAGCCGACGGTGGGCCTGCACCCGCACGACATCCAGCGCATGAACGACCTGCTGCGACAGCTGCGCGACAAGGGCAACACCGTGCTGGTGGTCGAGCACAAGCCGGAGGTCATCGCCATCGCCGACCACGTGGTCGACCTCGGCCCCGGCGCGGGACCGTCCGGCGGGCGGGTGTGCTTCACCGGGGATGTCGCGGGCCTGCGGGCCTCCGACACCCTGACCGGGCGACACCTCGATCACCGCGCCCAACTGCGGCAGAACGTCCGCACCGCGACCGGACACCTGCCGATCACCGGGGCCACGCTGCACAACCTCAAGGATGTCAGCGTCGACGTCCCCCTCGGCGTGCTGACCGTCGTGACCGGGGTCGCCGGGTCCGGCAAGAGCTCGCTGATCCACGGGTCGCTGTCGCGGCGGGACGGGGTCGCGGTGGTCGACCAGTCCCCCATCCGCGGTTCCCGGCGAAGCAACCCGGCGACCTACACCGGCCTGCTCGACCCGATCCGCACGGCGTTCGCCAAGGCCAACGGCGTGAAGGCGGCCTTGTTCAGCGCGAACTCCGAGGGCGCGTGCCCGACCTGCAAGGGCCTCGGGCTGGTGTACACGGACCTGGCGATGATGGCAGGCGTGGCCACGGTGTGTGAGGAATGCGACGGGAAGCGGTTCACCCCGCAGGTGCTGACGTATCAGCTACGGGGCAAGAACATCTCCGAGGTACTGGGGATGTCGATCGTCGAGGCACGAGAGTTCTTCCCGTCCGGGCAGGCGCGGGCGATCTTGGACCGACTGTGCGACGTCGGCCTCGGCTATCTCGGCTTGGGACAGCCGCTGACCACACTGTCCGGCGGCGAACGGCAACGAGTGAAGCTCGCCATCCAAATGGCGGAGAAGTCATCGATCTACGTGCTGGACGAACCCACGACCGGTTTGCACCTGGCGGATGTCGATCAGCTGCTTGGGCTGCTCGACCGGTTGGTGGACGCGGGCAACTCGGTGATCGTGATCGAACACCATCAAGCGGTCATGGCGCATGCGGACTGGATCATCGACCTCGGGCCGGGCGGCGGCCACGACGGCGGCCAAATCGTGTTCACCGGCACCCCTGCGGACCTGGTGTCGGAGGCGAAGACCCTCACGGCACAGCATCTGCGGGAGTATGTGGGCGCCGATTAGTGGACTCGTTCGGGCTTCGCAAGGACGAGGGTGCAGGGGGAAGTGCAGGGACCTTCGGTCCCACAAGAACGACCGCCTGCGGGTGCGCCTAGTTGGGAGGCAGGACCAAACGCTCGAACAGCCGCTCCAGGTCGGCGTCCGGGTTGTCGGTCAGGCCGGTGTGAGTAGGCGAGGTTTGCACCAGTGTGCTTCGGGGTGCGGTGAGCCAGCGGAAGCGGCGGCCCGGCGAGATGTCCTTGACCGGGCCGCCTTCCGGCGTGCTGTCGCACGACTGGCACAGGTGCCGCAGACTCTCGGCCAGCATCTCCAAGTCGATGGCCGGGTCAAGCGTGCGCAGCCTCGGTCCGTCCACATAGGTCTTACAACGCAGATAGTCCAGCGACGCGCAATAAAGCAGCACGCCGATGTTAAGAGCTTCGCCACGGTCCTGCCGGGGGACCGCACGGAGCAGTGCGTACTCAAACACGTGCGGCACGGGTCGCCTCCAGGGTGTCGACCCAGGCGGGTGACGAGTCAAGGCGCGCGGTGAAGAACGCCGTATAGCGGGCGCGGATGTCCGTCGCGGTCGCGTCGTCATCGGCCAGCCAGTCATCGGGGACGTTCGCGAGGACGCCTGCCAGCAGCGCAGGCGTGAGAAGAGGCTTGAGGTCACGGTCGGCCGCGCCGATGTCGCCCGCGACGGGAAGCATGACGTGGTCAGAGGCGTCGTAGCGGTAGGTCTCGGCCGGTTTCCAGGCAGGCGACCAGGAATGGTGGAAGATCAACGACGCGCCGTGGTCGATGAGCCAGATGTCGCGGTGCCAGAGCAGCAGGTTGGGGTTCTTCCAGCTGCGGTCGACGTTGAGCGTCAGCGCGTCGAGCCAGAGCAGTCGGGCGGCCAGGTCCGGGCCCGGGTCGCGGACGAGCGGGTTGAAGTCGAAGGACCCGGGCAGGTAGTCGAAGCCGACGTTCAGTCCGCCGCTGGCCCGCAGCAGGTCTTGGACTTCCTCATCGGGTTCGGCGCGCGCCAGTTCCGGGTCGAGGTCGGCGAAGACGATCTCGGGCACGTTGAACCCCAGCGCCCTGGCGAGTTCGCCGACGATCAGCTCGGCGACCAGCGACTTGATGCCCTGGCCCGCGCCGCGGAACTTCAGCACGTACATGCCCAGGTCGTCGGCCTCGACGAGACCGGGCAGTGAGCCGCCTTCGCGGAAAGGGGTGACGTAGCGGGTCGCTGTCACGGTGCGGAGGGTCACGGCTCCATCATGCTCGATCGGTCCCGCGCGCGTTCCAACAGGACGCGTTCGGCCGGGTTGGCCGTCAGCTCGATTGCCCGGCCGTACGCCTCGACCGCGTCGGTGTGGCGGCCGAGGCGGCGGAGAAGATCCGCGCGGATGGCGTGGAAGACGTGGTAGCCCGGCAGGTCCAGGGCGTCCACGAGGTCGAGAGCCGCGGCCGGACCGTCCACTTCGGCGACGGCGACCGCGCGGTTGAGCGCGACGACCGGGGTCGGGGCGAAGTCGAGGAGCTGGTCGTAGAGGTCGCGGATCTGCTGCCAGTCGGTCGGCGACTCGCTGTGCACGGCGTTGATCGCGGCCTGGATCTGGTATGGCCCTGGCTGGTCGCGGCGAAGACAGCGGCGGACCAGCTCGTGTCCCTCGGCGATCAGGTCCACATCCCACCGGGCGCGGTCCTGGTCGGCCAGCCGGACCAGGTCGCCGTGGGCGTCGACCCTGGCCGGGCGGCGCGACGCGATGAGCAGCATCAGCGCGAGCAGGCCGATGACCTCGGGTTCGTCTGGCATCAGCTGGGCCAACAGCCTGCCCAGCCGAATCGCCTCCGCGCACAGGTCGTCGCGGGTGGCATGGTCGCCGGAGGTGGCGGTGTAGCCCTCGTTGAAGATCAGGTAGACCACGGCGAGGGCGGGGCGCAGCCGGTCGGGCAGGTCGGCTTCCTCGGGCACCCGATACGGGATGCGGGCGTCGCGGATCTTGGCCTTGGCCCGGACCAGGCGCTGGGCCATGGTGGACTCGGGCACCAGGAACGCGTGCGCGATCTCGGCGGTGGTGAGGCCGCCGAGCAGCCGCAGGGTGAGCGCGACCTGGGCGGCGGGCGCCAGCGCCGGGTGGCAGCAGGTGAAGATCAGCCGGAGCCGGTCGTCCCGCACGGCGGCCTCCTCGATCTCGTCCTCGTCGGCGTGGGTGAGCGCGGCCTGGGCGTGCCGGTCGGCCCGCGACGCCTCGCGGCGCAGCCGGTCGATGGCGCGGCGGCGGGCGGTGGTGATGATCCAGCCCGCCGGGCTGGGCGGGACACCTTCGTTCGGCCACCGCTCGACGGCGGCGGCGAACGCGTCCTGGACCGCTTCCTCGGCGATGTCGATGTCGCCGAAGACGCGGACCAGGACGGCCACCGCGCGCCCGTATTCCTCGCGGTAGATCCGGTCGAGCATCAGCCCGTTTCCCGGAAGGGGCGCACCTCGAGCGGCAGGGTGGTGATCTCGGTGAACTTGCGCGCCCAGTCGAGGGCGGCGTCGAGGTCGGGCACGTCGATCACGGTGAACCCGCCGACGAATTCCTTGCCCTCGGCGAACGGCCCGTCGGTGGTGATGATCTCGTCGTCCTTGGCGCTGACGACGGTGGCGGTGTGCGGGCGGTGCAGCCGGGCGGTGAACACCCAGGCGCCCGCGGCCTTGAGTTCGTCGCTCCAGGCCTCGACCTGGCGCATGATCGGGTCGAGGAACTCGGCGGGCGGCGGTTCCATGTCGGGCTCGTAGACCGACAGCAGGTACTGGGTCATCGGACTTCCTCCTGGCCTGCGGGAGCGTGGCTCGTGCCTGCTCCTCACCCTCTATACGAACAGCACTCCCCCGGTTCGACACCTCGGCGAAGGTTTCTTCACCAATGCTTCGGACGGGCCAGACCCGCCGGGATCGTGGTCGTCGCGTCGCCCTTCGCGGCGTTGAGCTGAAATTGGGTCAGGAATAGCGCGTCGGCGAGGATGGCCCCGTGGACCTGGGCGTCACGGAAGTCGGCGCCGATGACGTCGGCCCTGGTCAGGTCCGCCTCGCGCAGGTCGGCGGCGATGAGCAGGGCGCCACGCAGGCTCGCACCGCGCAGGTCGGCGCGGCGCAGATTCGCGCCGATGAGGTCTGATTTGCGGCGTTTGGCCCGCAAGCCCGATCGGGCCTGGTCGCTGGCCTGGATCAGCACCTGGTTGACCGCGTGCCGGTGCGCGGCGACGTCGAGCGCGAGCAGGGCGTCCGGGTCCGACTTGGTCAGCAGAGTGGTCTCGTCGTAGGCACGCTGGAGGTCGGCGGTCAGTCCTGGCGCGAAGGTGAGGGCGTCGGCGAGGTACCAGAGCAGCTCGTGCAGGACCCGCAGCACGCCGAAGGCGTCGAACTGCCGCTGGGCGATCGCCGGGTCGTCGCGCCAGGTCCGGCCGCCGAAGGTGACCTGCACGACCTGCTGGCCCGCGCCGAAGCACTCGTAGACCGTGCAACCCGGAAAGCCGCTCTCGCGCAGGCTGGTGTGCATGCCGCAGCGGTAGTCGGCGAGCAGGTTCTTACACGGCCGCCCGGCGGGTTTGTCGAACCCGAAGTCCGCCGACTTGGCGAACGCCAGCCCCACACAGCACAGGGCGGCGCAGCGGGAACAGTCGGCACGCAGGTGGGTAACGTCAGTCATCGACCACCAGTGTGACGGTTCCCTTCGCGCCGTCCACGCGCACCCGGTCCCCGGTGGACAGTCGCGTGGTGGCGTTGCCGCAGCCGACCACCGCCGGGATGCCGAGTTCGCGGGCGACGATCGCGGCGTGCGACAGCGGCGCGCCCACATCGGTGACGATCGCCGCCGCACGCGGGAACAGCGGGGTCCAGCCGACGTTGGTCACCGTGGTCACCAGGATCTCGCCCGGCCGCAGCGCCGCCGCTTCGTCCACAGTGGACACCACGCGGGCGGTGCCGTCGACGACGCCGACCGCGCCGGGGAAGCCGGTGATCGCCTCACCAAGGGGCTTGTGGTCGGCGGTGGCGTCGAACAGGTCGGACCGGCGGTCCGGGTCGGCGGCCCACGCCTCCGGGTCGAACCGGCCGCGAATCAGGGTCGGATACGGCGGCAGCGCGCGATACCGGTCGTAAGCGGCCCGTTGCGCCGGAACGGTCGCGAGCGGGGACTCGTCCCCATCGAGAACCGCGACGATCTGGTCGATGGGCAGGAAGAACAGGTCGGCCCCGTGGCCGGTCAGGTCGCCCGCGCGCAGCACGAACGCCCGCAGCACCCAGAACGCGCGGACCATCTCCGACCGCGCCCGCTCCCTGGCCCGCGCCACCTCGGCGGCCCGGTCGAGCTGCCTGCGCACCCGCTTGGCCTTGCCGGGGTGCCGCTCGACCAGCCGCTGCCACGCGGCGTCACGGGCGGCGGCCTGCCGGTCGAGCAGCGCGCGCGGGTCGAGCTCACCCACGGTGTCGATGAGCCGGTCGATCCAGGCCGGGTCCTCGGCGGGGCGCGGTTCGGCGATCTCGAACTCGTCGGGGCAACGATGTCCCCAGGTCGCGGCATAGCCAGCGCGGTCGAGCTTGCCCGCGCGCAGCCGGGCGAGACCGAGCAGCGGGCCGAGGCTGGCCAACTCGTCACCGTCGGCGTGCAGGCCGGTCATGAGAGTGGTGGCGTCGGCGTCGCCGACGAGGTCGCGCAGGGCCCGCTCCAGTTTGACCGGCCCGGCGCCGCGCGCGCCCGTGTCCAGGACCCGGCAGGTCTCGTGCAGCAGGGAGTCCAGGTCGGAGCGCCACAGCTCGGCCAAGGCGCGTGGGTCGGCCGCGGCGGCGATGTCTTCGCGCAGGTCCCGGCAGCGGATCGGGGTATCGGCCACCAGCTGCGGCAGCTTGCGGCGATAGGCGACGGCTTCCTTGGCGAACGGGATGGCCGCGCGGATCACCGCGAGCCGCGACATCGGCAGCGGCGGAATCTCCACGTCCTCGGGGATGCGGCCGAGGGTCTGCTCACTCTGTTTGCGGACGGCGGCGCCCATCCCCACGGCGGCCGCGGCGGCGGTGGAGACGCTGAGGTTGAGATAGAAGCGGCCGCCGATGTTGCCGGTGATGCGGTAGGGGCCGACGGCGGCCGAGGACAGGATCTTGACCAGTGACCACGTCGCGGGCGTCATCACGCTGGGGACGGCCTCGCCGAGATTGACGCAGGTCCACAGGTAGTCGCCGCCGAGGGTGTCGTTCCACTCGACCCCGGCGGGCCGCAGCGTGGTGATCGGGCGGGCCTGCAGGATGCTGAACCGGCCGTCGCGCAGCGCCCACTCGACGTCCATCGGCGTGCCGTAGAGCTCCTCGATCCGCGCGCCGAGGACGGCCAACTCGACGGCTTGCGTGTCGTCGAGCACCGGGGTGCGGCGTCGATCGTCGGGCACCGGACGTTCCCCGGTCCCGGTGTCGGTGCCGACCGTCATGACGGTCTTGTCGGCGATCTCGCGGCTGATCACGTGGCCGTCGCCGACGACATAGGTGTCCGGGGTGACCTGCCCGCCGACGACTGCCTCCCCGAGCCCCCACGCGGCGTTGACCACCTGCTCGTCGCGGGCGCCCGTCAGCGGGTTCGCGGTGAACAGCACGCCCGCGGCGTCGGCCGGAACCAGCTCCTGCACGACGACGGCGATGGCCACGTCCTCGGCGTCGATCCCGTGGTGGGCGCGGTAGCCGATGGCTCGCTCGGTCCACAGGGAGGCCCAACACCGTTTGACCGCGTCGAGCACGGCCTCGGCCCCGCAGACGTTGAGGAACGAGTCGTGCTGGCCCGCGAAAGACAGCTCGGGCAGGTCCTCGGCGGTCGCCGACGACCGCACCGCGACCGGCCCGGTGGGCACCGCGTCCCGGATCGCCTGGGCCACCGAGGGCGGGATGTCCTGCGCCGCGAACAGCGCCGCGATCCGTTCGGCCGCGTTGTCCCTGGTCAGCGCGTCGCGAAGGTCGTCATCGAGTCCACTGGCCACGAACACGCGGTAGGCGTCGGTGGTGATGTGGATGCCCGGCGGCACGGGCAGCCCGGCCCGCGCGAGCGTGGCGAGCGACGCTCCTTTGCCTCCGACGGTGTCGAGATCGGCTCCGGCGGCGTCCAGCGGCAGTGTCACGATCATGCCGCCATACTGTCAGGTATGGCGGCCACGCGCGGGCGAACCCGCCATTATGTAGTGCTGTGGAGTCCACTCGTGTTGATCGCTGGCTTTGGGCGGTCCGGCTGACCAAGACCCGCCCCGACGCCGCCGCTGCCTGTCGCGGCGGCCATGTCCGGGTCAACGACCGTCCCGCCAAACCCGCGACGGTCGTGGTACCTGGGGACGAGGTGCGGGCCAGGGTGGGCGACACGACCCGAATCCTCGAGGTCGTGCGCGTGATCCAGAAACGGGTCGGCGCGGCCGACGCCGCCACCTGTTTCATCGACCGCACGCCACCGCCGCCGCCGGTGGCCGCCGCCCCCGTGGCCCGCCGGGACCGGGGCGCGGGCCGACCGACGAAGCGGGAGCGGCGGGTGTTGGACCGGTTCCGCACCGGCCAGCCCTGATCGCCACCGGCTCGCTTCTGGGGGCGAACGATCAAGGGGCGCCGGTTCCGGGCCGCCCATCTTCTCCAGGTGTTTGCTACACCGCGCCGGGTCCGCTCAGGGCGAGTTCGGCCATCCTGACCTCCGGCTGGTGCGCCCGCAGGATCGATTGCAGGATCTCGCCGGACCGCACGGCGTTGTTGGACAGCAGCGACGAGGTGATGCCGTGCGAGTGCTCGGTGGCCCCACCCTGCAGGTAGATCCCGGCGCGCACGTCGGGCGCGGCGCGCACCCGGTAGTCGCGGGTCATGCTCAGGCGGCCGTGTTCGTCGCGGACGCAGTCGGCGGCCAGGTCGCCGAGCAGGGCCAGCGAGTCGTCGCCGCGGTAGCCGGTGGCGTAGACGACGACGTCGCTGTCCAGGACGGTGCGCTCGCCGGTGGTCATCGATTCCACCGTCACCCGCACGCCGTCGCCGTGATCAGTGATCTCGGTTGGCCGGGAGACGTTGAACATGCGCAGCCGCTGGTGGCCGGTGACCTTCTCCTGGTACACGCGCCGGTAGAGGTCGTCGATCAGCTCGATGTCGACCACCGAGTAGTTCGTGTTGGCGTGGTAGCCCATGATCTTGCGCTTGACGTCCTCGGGAGCGAGATAGAACTCGTCCACCGCGGCCGGGTCGAACACGCGGTTGGCGAAGGCGCTGTCGTCGGCGGGGCTGTAGCCGAAGCGGGAGAACACCGAGCACACCTCAGCGTTGGGGAAGCGGGTGTGCAGCAGCGCGGTCACCTCGGCCGCGCTCTGGCCCGCCCCGATCACCACGAAACGTGACGCGGACTCCCGATCGAGGGTGTCGATGTCGCGCATCAGCGTGCTGTTGTGCCACACACGGTCACTAGCGCGCACACCGTCGGGCAGGTTCGGCCGCAGGCCGGTGGCGAGGACCAGGTTGCGCGCGCGCACCGTCCGCGGGTCGCCGCCCGCGGTCGGCCGGGAGACGACGTCGAAGTACTCGACCTTGCCATCGATCGTGACCGGGTTGACCGCCGCGACCTCTTGGCCGTAGCTGACCTGATCGTCCACTTTGGCCGCACACCACTCGAAGTAGTCGTGGAACTCCACGCGCAGCGGGAAAAGCGTCTTGTGGTTGACGAAGTCGATCAACCGGCCGCGACTGTGCAGATAGGACAGGAAGCTGAACTCGCTCACCGGGTTGCGCAGCGTCACCAGGTCCTTGAGGAACGAGACCTGCATCGTGGCGTCGTCGATGAGCATGCCCCGGTGCCAGCCGAATTTGGGTTGGCGTTCCAGGAAGTGCGCGGTCACCGGTCGCGCGCCGGAGGTGTTCGCCTCGGCGACCGCGATGGCCAGACTCAGGTTGGACGGCCCGAAGCCGACGCCGACGATGTCATGGACCGGTGTGCCCTCGCCCTGCATCTTCGTTACCCCTCGTTGGTTCCGATGGTGTGATCTACGGTGAACGAAGGTCACCCTAGCCTAAGTTAGGCTAGGCTAAGCTGCACCTGATTGGGTGTCGTGCACCACCGTGCGGGACGATGAGAGGAGCCCCATGCGGGTCGTCATGTTCGGGTACCAGACCTGGGGCCACCGGACGCTGCGGGCGTTGCTGGACTCGGAGCACGAGGTCGCCCTGGTGGTGACCCATCCGAAGTCCGACCACGCCTATGAGCGCATCTGGTCTGACTCGGTGGCCGATCTGGCCGCCGACCACGGCGTCGAGGTCATGCTGCGCAACCGCCCCGACGAGGACGTGATGGCCCGTCTGCAGGCGTTGGAGCCCGACCTCATCGTGGCGAACAACTGGCGCACGTACATCCCGCCGAAGATCTTCACCCTGCCCCGGCACGGCACGCTCAACGTGCACGACTCGCTGCTGCCCGCCTACGCGGGCTTCTCCCCGTTGATCTGGGCCCTCATCAACGGCGAGAAGGAGGTGGGCCTGACCGCCCACATGATGGACGACGAACTCGACGCCGGGGCGATCGTCCTGCAGCGCGCGATCCCGGTCGGCGATCGGGACACCACGACCGACCTGTTCCACAAGACGATCGACCTGATCGCCCCCGTGGTCGCCGAGTGTCTGGACCAGATCGCCACCGGGACCGCGGTCCTCACCCCGCAGGACCGGACAAAGGCGACGTTCTTCCACAAGCGGGCGATCGAGGACAGCCTCATCGACTGGACGTGGTCGGCCGAGGAACTCGACCGCCTGGTCCGCGCCCTGTCCGACCCGTACCCCAACGCCTTCACCTTCCACAACGGCAGGCGCCTGCGGATCCTGCGAGCCTCGGTGTCCCGCGCGAACTACGGCGGCACCCCCGGCCGCGTCTTCATCCGCGAGGGCGACGGTGTGGCGATCGTCGCGGGCCCGGAAGCGCGTCGGGGCCAAGGCAAGGCACTGGTGATCGAGCGCATTCGCCTCGACGACGGCACCGAGCTGTCGGCCACGGACTACTTCCGCACGATGGGCGGCTACTTGCGCTGACACACAGCTGTGCCGCACGGATCCCGTGCGGCACAGCTGATCGTGAGTCACCGCCAGGGCGGCGCGGGACGACAGACAGGCAGTTCGCTAGTCCGTGACCCATGGTCGAACATCTGGGTGCCGTCCGGGGTTTCGTAGCAGTCGTCGGTCCACGCGGGATCGTTGACGCTGTCGAGCAGTAAGCCCGCACTGTCGTAGGCGCGGACGATCGCGCGTCGCGGCGACTCCGGGATCGACCAGGTCGCCGGGTGCACGAAGCGGGCCAAGTAGGTGCGGTTGGCGATCACGGCTTCGACGGTCTGTCCCCCGACGGTGACCCTCACCTTGGCGATGTCCGGGCTGATCCGGCCGCCGACCAGTTCGGTGCCCCGCGCGCCTGGGCGCTTTCCTGGCGCACCGCCCGCGTCGCCGCCCGCGGACGCGGTGTCGACGTCGATGCTCACGTGGCCGGGCAGCCAGCCCACGTCGGGCACCCCGCTGAACCCGCCGTCGAACGGCGTCTCAGGACCGCCGATCTCGCAGTACACGACGCTGGACCTGGTGTAGAGCAGCGCGAGCCTGCCCGCGTCGTCGGCGATCAGGTTGAAGACCTGGGCGCCGCTGGCACATCCCTGCTCCATTCGCGCCCGCTCCGCCGAGTCGAGTCCGGGGATCACCGGCACCGGTGGGCCCGCGGCCGACGTCGCGCCGGGTGGGCCCGCAGTAGGCCCGCCGCGCTGCGGCAACAGGAAGACCACCGCCAGGGCCACGGCACCGAGCGCGCCCGCGGCGCTGAGGGCTGGGACCCAGCGGGTGCGCTTGGTGCGCATCGCGCGCTGGAGGTCGGCACGGATGGCCAGGTGGCGGTCGAGCGGCAGGTCGCGCTCGACGGGGGGCGTGGTGTTCATCGTTCCTCCGAGATGGCGACGGTGAGTGGCTGGGCGTTGGCGACCAGGCGGGTCAGCCGGGATCTGGCCTTGCTGACCCTGGCCCGGACGCTGCCTTCGGCGATGCCAAGGACGGCGGCGGCCTCGGCGTAGGAGACCTCCGACCACACGCACAGGGCGAGGGCTTCGCGTTCGTTGCGGGGCAGCTTGTTCACCGCCGCCAGCAGGTCGGCCATCCGCCGTTGGTCGTCGACGCGGTCGGCGACCTGGTCGGCGTGGTCCGGGATCGGCGGGTCGGGCTGGAGCTTGTCGAACAGCCGGACCCGCCGGGCCAACGTCCGCCGCCAGTTCCGCACCTCGTTGGTCGCCACCGCCAGCAGCCACGGCCGGGCGGACTCGTTCTCCAACACCACGCTGTCGCGTTTGCGCCAGGCCATGAGAAACGTGTTCTGCAGGTGTTCCTCCGCCGCCGCCCACGACGCGGTGAGTCGGAAGCAGTGGTTGTAGACCGCTTTCGCGTGGCGGTCGAACAGTGTGCCGAAGGCCGACTCGTCCCCGGACGCCGCTCGTGACCACAGGACGCGGTCATCTGGGTCATGGACCCGCTCGGTCATCATTCCCCTTAGTGACCGGCAGCGGCACAAGTGTTGCCAAGGCTACGCGCGGGAGCGGGCCGTCCGGGGGACGACCCGCTCCCACACTCCCCTTTTCCTAGTGCGCCGTCGCCTTCTCGGCGTGGGCACCGGTCAGCGCGCGGACCTCCATCTCCGCGTACTTGGCCGCGTCGCCGCGCTTGGAGATCACGGTGCCGAACCAGCCGAGGAAGAAGGCCAGCGGGATCGACACCAGGCCTGGGTTCTCCAGCGGGAACCAGTGGAAGTCGACACCCTTGATCATCGACTGGGTGGCCGCCGTCGCGGGCTTGCCCGACACCGCGGGCGAGAACACGATCAGCACGATGCTGGAGATCAGACCGCCGTAGATGCTCCACAGGGCGCCGGAGGTGTTGAACCGCTTCCAGAACAGCGAGTACACGATGGTCGGCAGGTTCGCCGAGGCCGCGACCGCGAAGGCCAGCGCCACCAGGAACGCGATATTCTGTCCATTCGCGACGATTCCGCCGACGATGGCGACCGCGCCGATCACCACCGCGGTGATCCGGGCGACGCGGATTTCCTGGGCCTTGTCGTCTACCTTGCCCTTCTTGATGATGTTGGCGTAGATGTCGTGGGCGAACGACGCCGACGCGGTGATCGTCAGGCCCGCGACCACGGCCAGGATGGTGGCGAAGGCGACCGCGGCGATCAGGCCCAGCAGGACCGGCCCGCCCAGTGCCTCGGCCAGCAGCGGCGCCGCCGAGTTCGCCTTGCCGGGAGCGGCCTTGATGGCGTCGGGGCCGACGAGCGCGCCCGCGCCGTAGCCCAGGACCAGGGTGAACAGGTAGAAGATGCCGATCAGCCAGATCGCCCACACCACCGAGCGGCGCGCTTCCTTGGCGTTGGGCACGGTGTAGAAGCGCATCAGGATGTGCGGCAGGCCCGCGGTGCCCAGCACCAGCGCCAGGCCAAGGGAGACGAAGTCGAGCTTGCTGGTCTCGGTCTTGCCGTACTGGGCACCCGGGTTGAGCACGGCCTCGGTGCCCGCGCTCTCCACCGCGCCGCCGAGGACGGCGGACAGGTTGAACCCGAACTTCGCCAGCACCCACAGCGACATGGCGAGCGCGCCGGTGATGAGCAGCGCGGCCTTGATGATCTGCACCCACGTGGTGCCCTTCATACCACCGACCAGCACATACACGATCATGATCACGCCGACGAGGGTGATGACCACGGCCTGCCCGGTCTTGCTGGTGATGCCCAGCAGCAGGGCGACGAGCCCGCCCGCACCGGCCATCTGGGCCAGCAGGTAGAAGAACGAGACGACCAAAGTGGACGTCGCGGCGGCGGCCCGCACCGGGCGCTGGCGCATCCGGAAGGCGAGCACGTCACCCATCGTGTACTTACCGGTGTTGCGCAGCAGTTCCGCGACGAGCAGCAGCGCGACGAGCCAGGCGACGAGGAACCCGATGGAGTAGAGGAAGCCGTCATAGCCGTTGAGGGCGATGGCACCGGCGATGCCGAGGAACGACGCGGCCGACAGGTAGTCACCGGAGATGGCGACGCCGTTCTGCGGGCCGGTGAAGGAGCGGCCGCCCGCGTAGTAGTCGGCGGCGGTCTTGGTGTTGCGGCTGGCCCGGAACACCACGACCAGCGTGATCGCGACGAACAGGCCGAAGATCGCCATGTTGAGGACGGGGTTGTTGCCCGCCACCTGCGCGGCCAGCGTCATGACAGGTCTCCCTCGATCTCGTGGCGGATCTTCTCCGCGGCGGGGTCGAGGTGTTTGGTCGCGTGCCGCACATACAGCGCGGTGATCCCGAAGGTGGTGACGAACTGCAGCAGGCCCAGCACGAGGCCGACGTTGATGTTGCCCCACAGCTTGGTCGACATGAAGCCGTGCGCGTAGTCGGCCAGCAGCACGTAAGCCATGTACCAGACGAAGAACAGCGCGGTCATCGGGAAGACGAACCGACGCAGGCGCCTGCGCAATGACACGAACTCCGGGCTGGCTTGGATCTCGGTCCAGGCCGGGTGCTGGTCCGGCGGGCGGACCTCGGGTTCGGTGACTGTCATCGCGGCCTCCGTCATGGGGATCGGGTTTCCCGTGACCGTAGGAAGATCCCGCCGCGAAGAACCCGTCAGCGGCCCAGACGTCGAGTGATGCGACGAACGGCCGACGAACGGCGGGCTTGCCAGGATGAGTGGCCCAGGTCACGTCCGGAGTCCGGGCGGGTGGGCTGCTGCTCGCCGAGGTGCAGGCGCAGCATCGCCGCAGCGGCCCAGGACGGCGGACGGCCCAACAGCGATACTCCGATCATCGTAGCGAAAGCCAGCGGCACCGACCACGGCGCGGGCTGGGCGACCAGGATCGCTTGCCAGCCGGACAGTTCACCGCCGAACAGGGTCGCCGCGATCGCGCCCGCCGAGGCGAGCAGGCCGACGGTGACCCCCGCGATCGCGCCCGCCTTCGTCAGCCGCGACCACCAGATACCCAGCACCAACAGCGGGCAGAACGTCGACGCGGCGACCGTGAAACCCCAGGTGACCAGTACGCCCGCGTCAATGCGAGCCGAGGGCAGGGCGAGCATGACCACGACCGCGGCGGCGGCGAACACCGTGCCACGCAACCGATTCAGACCGCCGGGAAGCAGGTCGTGGGCGATGGCGCCGGAGACGACGAGCAGCAGGCCGAGCGAGGTGGCGAGGAACGCGGCGAAGGCGCCCGCGGTGAGCAGACCGGTGAACACGTTGCCCCAGCCGCCGACCTCCACTTGGGACGGCAGGGCGACCACGGCGGTGTCGGTGGTGCCCGCCAGGTAGAGCTGCGGCACGAGGACCTTCGCCAGCGTCCCGTAGACACCGGGCAGGAGGTAGAAGATGCTGAGCAGTCCCACCGTGATCGCGGCGGTGCGGCGCGCGGCGCGTCCGTCGGGGCTGGTGTGGAAGCGGACGAGCACGTGCGGCAGTCCCATGGTGCCGAGCATGGTGGCGATCAGGATCGCCCAGGTGCCCAGCAGCGGGTAGCCCGCGTGCCGCAGGTCGAGCAGGGGCCGCTGCCAGCCGGGGCCGCCGGGCGCCGCGCCGCCGCGCGGCAGGGGCACGGGGGTTCCCTCGGCGAAGACGAGCGTGGTGCCCGCGGGTGCGCGCAGTTCACCCGCGGGCAGGGTCTCGCGGGCGCCGTCCTGGCGGATCACCTCCGTCGGTTCCCGCAGTTCGAGGGTGACGTCGACCTGGAAGTCGACCGGCGTGTCCTTGGTGAAGTGGGTGAACTCCACCGGGTGCACGGCCTCGTGTCGCACCGCCGGGCCCGCCTGGATGAGCAGCCAGATCGCCGGGACGATGAACAGGATCAGCTTGAGATAGAACTGGAACGCCTGGACATAGGTGGCCGCGCGCATCCCGCCCAGGGCGAGAGTGATGCTGACTGCCGCCGCGGCGATGACCACACCGACCCAGTACTGACTGCCACTGACCGCCGACAGGACGAGCCCGGACGTGCGGAACTGCGGCACCAGGTACAGCCCGCCGATCACCAGCACGACCACGGCCGAGAGCTTGCGCAGCGAGTGCGACGCCAGCCGCGCCACGGCGAAGTCGGGCACGGTCAGCGCGCCGGAGCGGCGCATCGGGGCGGCCACCAGCACCAGCATCGCCACGTAGCCCGCGGTGAACCCGACCGGGTACCACAGCGCGCCCATGCCGTCCTTGACCACGAGTCCGGCCACGCCGAGGAACGACGCGGCCGACAGGTACTCCCCCGACACCGCCGCCGAGTTCAGCAGCGGCGAGACCCGCCGGGAAGCGACGAGGAAGTCCGAGGTGGTGCGCATGGCGGCGATGCCGCGCAGTCCGATGAGGAGCGTGACGAGCACGACCGGGGCGACCGACAGGAACGCGATCATGCCTAGTCGTCTTCGACTTGTTCGGCCCGGCGCAGCTGCCAGGCCGCCAGACCGACCATCAGCGGGTAGGGCAGCGTGGCCATGGCCAGCCACGACACCGGGATGCCCAGCAGCCGCACGTCGTCGAGCCCGGGGAACGCGGCCAGCAGCGCTGGCAACCCGAGCAGCACGACGACCAGCAGGATCAGCGGCAGCAACGCCCGCCTGCGCTGAGCGGTGTAGATCCGCATGGCGTGCTGCACGTCAGACGGGTCCAGCACCGGCGGCCGCCACGCGGTGAGCACCCGGCGGCGCGCGTGCGCCAGCCGCGTCTGGGGGCTGGTGACCGCGACCCGGCGCGAGGGCATCAGGCCCGCCCGCCGAGCTCGCCGCGCTGCGCCGCGCGCAGCAGCCGTTCCCGCAGCTC
Source organism: Alloactinosynnema sp. L-07 (assembly GCF_900070365.1). NCBI lineage: Bacteria > Bacillati > Actinomycetota > Actinomycetes > Pseudonocardiales > Pseudonocardiaceae > Alloactinosynnema > Alloactinosynnema sp. L-07. Next base: position 2,342,503 of record NZ_LN850107.1, read on the forward strand.
ACGGGCGTGTCGACGGCTCACCGGCACGTCGCCGAGGTCGGTGTGGGCCAGCATCCCGCCGACCGAGTCGCTGCGCAGCTCCCGGACCGCGTCGATGGCCACCAGGTAGCCGCGGTGCACGCGCGCGAACCCGGCGTTCTCCCAGTACTCCAGCAGCCGGGAGATCGGCATCCGCACCAGGTGAACGCCGCCGCGGGTGTGCAGGCGCACGTAGTCGCCCTGCGCCTCGACGAACTCGACGTCGGTGCGCCGCACGTAGCGGATGCGGCCGTCGGCCTCCACCGGCAGCACCGGCATCGCGTCCGGCTTGGTCGACTCCGGTGCGGCGGGCGCCGCGGTCTTGTCCACAGGCGCCGGGGTCACCATCCGGGCCACCCGCGACATCGTGGCGGCGAGGCGTTCGGCGCGCACGGGTTTGAGCAGGTAGTCGACCGCGCCGATGCCGTAGGCCGACACCGCGTGCCCGTCGTAGGCGGTGACGAAGACGATCACCGGCGGCTTGCTCAGCTTCGACAGCAGCGAGGCCAGCTCCAGCCCGTTCATCCCGGGCATGGAGATGTCGAGGAACACCGCGTCGAACTGGCCGCCCTCGATCAGCCGCAGCGCGGTCAGCGCGTCGCCCGCCGCGGTGACGTCGGCGACCTCCGGAGCCGCGCGCAGCAACCTGCACAGCTCATCGAGCGCCGCCTTGACGTCGTCGACCGCGAGTACCCGCATCACCGCGTCACCCCCGGCTGGAACACCGGCACGCGCACGACGATCCGGGTGCCCGCCTCGGGCGCGGTCTCCACCACCAGGCCGTACCACGCACCGTAGACATTCCTCAGTCGACGGTCCACATTGGCCAGTCCGATGCTGCCCGCGCGGCCGTGGCCGGCCAGGATCGCCTCGGCCACCGCGGGGTCCATCCCCACCCCGTCGTCCTCCACGCTGATCACGCAGTCGTTGCCCTCCGCCTCGCCGCGCACCTGCACGACGCCGTCGCCCGCGCGGGGCTCGATGCCGTGTCGGACCGCGTTCTCCACCAATGGCTGCAACACCAGATAAGGGATGGTCACGGCCAGGACCTCCGGGGCGACCCGGATCTGCACCCGCAGCCGGTCGCCGAGCACCGCGCGCTGCAGCGCCAGGTAGGTCTCGATGGCGTGGAACTCGTCGGCCAGGGTGGTGAACTCGCCGTGGCTGGCCAGGCTGTAGCGGTTGTAGTCGGCGAAGTCGAGCATCAGCTCGCGGGACCGCTCGGGGTCGGAGTGCACCAGCGAGGCGATCACGGTCAGCGCGTTGTAGACGAAGTGCGGGGAGATCTCCGCCCGCAGCGCCCGCAGCTCGGCCTGGGCGGCGTACTCGGCCGAGGCCTCCAGCCGGGCCCGCTCCAGCGCCGCGACGATCCACTCGGCCACCTCGCGGATCGCCGACGCCCGACCCGCGCCGAAGATGATCAGCACCCCCGCGAGTTCGTCGTGGACATGCAGCGGCAACACCAGCAGCGGCGAGCGGCCCGCCCTGGTCTCGGTGTGCATGACCTCCTGCATGAGGGCCGCGACCCGGTCGACCGGGGCGGCCTTGCCCGACCAGACCGGCTGCCCCGACAGGTCGGCCAGGGCCACGCCCTCGACGTCGAGCAGCTTGCGCACGCCGCGCGCGACCTGGCGGACCCGGGTACCCGCCAGCCCATCGGACAGATCGTCGGCGATCTGGCGGGCGGTACCCAGCACAGCGGCGGCATCGGCCCGGGACGCCCATGGCGACCAGGACCGTGTCGGCGGCTGCGCTGGCACGGACATGGGACGATGTTAGGGGACGGTCGCCCGCGCGCCACCACTCATCGACCGTTCGTCCCCCGCCCCGCACCGTCCGTCGCCGTGGCCCCACCTGGGCTCGGCCCGTTCCTAACGTTGGCGGCCACCGACGGGCATTTGCGGGAGCAGCAATGGACTCACAGACCTTGGCCAACCTGATGGACGAACGGCGCACCTTCGCCCCAAGCGCGCAGTTCCGCGCCTCGGCGAACGCCACCGCCCAGCTCTACGCGGAAGCCGATACCGACCGCGACGCCTTCTGGGCCACCCAGGCCAGGCGGCTGAGCTGGGCGACCGAGTGGTCCCAGGTCCTGGACTGGTCCGACGCGCCGTTCGCCAAGTGGTTCGTCGGCGGCACCCTCAACGTCGCCTACAACTGCGTGGACCGCCACGTCGAGGCGGGCTTGGGCGACCGGGTGGCGATCCACTGGGAGGGCGAGGGCGCCGACACCCGCACCATCACCTACCGCGACCTGCGACAAGAGGTGTCGAGGACCGCCAACGGCCTCGCCTCCCTGGGTCTGGTCGCGGGCGATCGGGTGGCGATCCAACTCCCGATGATCCCCGAGGCCGTGTTCGCGATGCTCGCCTGCGCCCGCCTTGGCCTGGTCCACTCGGTCGTCTTCGGCGGCTTCTCCCCTACCGCGCTGCGCTCGCGCATCGACGACGCCCAGGCCAGGGTCCTGATCACGGCCGACGGCCAGTTCCGCCGAGGCGGCGCGGTGCCGATGAAGGCAGGTGTCGACGAGGCACTGGCCGACACCCCGTCGATCGAGCATGTCGTGGTGGTTCGGCGCACCGGCTCCACTGTGGACTGGACGGAGGGCCGTGACCTGTGGTGGCACGACCTGGTCGACCACCAGCCCGACACCCACACCCCGCAGGCGTTTGATGCCGAGCACCCGCTGTTCATCCTCTACACCTCAGGCACCACCGGGAATCCGAAAGGCATCCTGCACACCAGCGGCGGCTACCTGACGCAGGCCGCCTACACCCACAACGTGGTCTTCGACTTCAAACCGGAGACTGATGTCTACTGGTGCACCGCCGACATCGGCTGGGTGACCGGCCACTCTTACATCGTGTACGGCCCACTCGCCAACGGCGCCACCCAGGTGATCTACGAGGGCACCCCAGACACCCCACACCAGGGCCGCCACTGGGAGATCATCCAGAAGTACGGGGTGTCGGTGTATTACACGGCCCCGACCCTGATCCGCACCTTCATGAAGTGGGGCGACTCGATCCCCGCCGAGTACGACCTGACATCGCTGCGGGTCCTCGGCAGCGTCGGCGAGCCGATCAACCCCGAAGCCTGGATGTGGTACCGCGAACACGTCGGCGATGACCGCTGCCCCATCGTGGACACCTGGTGGCAAACCGAAACCGGCGCCATGATGATCAGCCCACTCCCAGGGGTGACCTCAACCAAGCCAGGGTCCGCGCAGCGCGCACTACCGGGAATCAGCGCCACCGTCGTGGACGACTCAGGCACCCCGGTCGGCCCGGGCGGCGGCGGCTACCTGGTCCTTGACAAGCCCTGGCCCGCGATGCTGCGGGGCATCTGGGGCGACGAGGACCGCTTCCGCGAGACCTACTGGTCCCGCTTCGCCGACCAGGGCTTCTACTTCGCAGGCGACGGCGCCAAATACGACGCCGACGGCGACATTTGGCTACTGGGCCGGGTGGACGACGTGATGAACGTGTCCGGCCACCGAATCTCCACCACAGAGGTCGAGTCCGCCCTGGTCTCCCACCCAAGCGTCGCCGAGGCAGCGGTAGTCGGCGCGGCGGATGAGACCACCGGCCAGGGCATCGTCGCCTTCGTCATCCTGCGCGGCGGCGCCGAGGGTGCGGTGCAGGAACTACGAGATCACGTGGCCAAGGAAATCGGCCCAATCGCCAAACCACGCCAAGTGCTCGTCGTGCCAGAACTCCCGAAAACCCGCTCCGGCAAGATCATGCGAAGGCTTCTCCGCGACATCGCCGAAAACCGCGAAGTAGGCGACACAACCACCCTGGCCGACAGCTCGGTAATGGACCAAATCGCAAAGGGTCTGAGCTAAAAACCCACCCAAGGCAGGGCCCCCGAAAACGCGACGGTCCGTACGGAACGGCCTGTTTGGGTGGTTCGCCTTGATTTGGGGGAAATGGGCCTAAAATCGCGGTGCGGGTGAGGTTCCTTGAGCTCGCCTTTTGACCCGCACAGGCCCATTTCTAGGGGCCCCAAATCAAGGCGAACCACCCAAACAGGCGCCCACCAGCAAACTGGCCCACCTGCGGACTAGCACTGGGCCGATCCACCGAGCCGATCCACCGCGACGGACCTAGAGTCGAGGGACGAGCCGAAGGAGGTAAGCCAGATGAGTGGACGAGTCGTGCACTTCGAGATCCCGTTCGACGACGGCGACCGGGCCAGGGCCTTCTACCAGGAGGTGTTCGGCTGGCAGATCCAAGAGATGCCCGAGATGAACTACACGATGGTGTCCACCGGACCCAGCGGCGAACAGGGACCGACCGAGTCCGGGTACATCAACGGCGGCATGATGGCCAGGGCAGGCGGCCAGTGGTCCCCCACCCCGGTCCTCGTGGTCGACGTCGCCAGCATCGATGACGCGCTGACCGAGGTCGGCAAGCGCGGCGGCAAGACGGTGACCGAGAAGATGGCGGTCGGCGACATGGGATTCGCGGCGTACTTCACTGATCCCGAGGGCAATGTGATGGGTCTGTGGGAGACCGCGAAGGCGTAACTCAGCAGGCATCCTCAACTCACGTGCCTTGTCCGACGTTGGGGTGGCGGCGCCGTGACCTGATGGAGTGGGGCGGGCACACCGCGTAGGGTGTGGAAGATCGACCCCCGAGGAGGCCACCGTGGCACGTCTGCGCCCTGAACTGCTCGCTACCGTCGCCGAGCGGATCACCGCCGCGATGGGTGGTGAGCAGGTCGCGCAGGCGGTCACCCGCTTCCTGACCAACACCGCCGAGACCACGGTGTCCGAGCAGCCCGACGGCACCACGTACGTGATCACCGGCGACATCCCGGCGATGTGGCTGCGCGACTCGGCCGCGCAGCTGCGTCCGCTGCTCTACCTGGTGGAAGAGGCGCCGGAGCTGGTCAAGCTGCTGACCGGGCTGCTGCTGCGGCAGTGGCGCTACATCACGATCGACCCGTACGCCAACGCGTTCAACCTCGAACCCAACGGCCGGGGCCACCACTCCGACCGCACGAAGATGGATCCGATCGTGTGGGAGCGCAAGTTCGAGATCGACTCGCTGACCTACGGCATCGACTTCGCCTACCTGCTGTGGAAGGCGACCGGCAGCACGGACTGGTGTGAGTCAACCTTCCGCACGGCCGCGCGCCGGATCGTGGACACCTTCACCGTCGAGCAGGACCACGAGACCCGCTCGCACTACCGGTTCCGCCGCGGCGGCTGGTTCGCCCATGGCCGCAACACGCTGGGACGCTTCGGCAAGGGCAGGCTGACGAAGCCCACTGGCCTGGTGTGGAGCGGGTTCCGGCCCAGCGACGACGCCTGCGACCTGGGTTTCAACATCCCCGGCAACTTCTACGCCGCCCGCGCGATGCGCCAGCTCGGCGAGATCGCCCGCGAGCTGCTCGACGACGACGCCCTCGCCGCCGACGCCGACCGCCTGCACCGGGAGATGACCGCGGGCTTGGCCGCGCACGCCACGGTGACCGGCCCGCGCGGCACGAAGGTCTACGCCTACGAGGTCGACGGCTTCGGCCGGTCGGTGTTGCTCGATGACGCCAACGTGCCCAGCCTGCTGTCGCTGCCGTACCTGGGCTGTGTCGACGCGCTCGACCCGGTATATGTGGCCACCCGCGAGTTCCTGCTGAGCCCGGACAACCCGTACTACTTCGACGGTACCGCGGCCGCCGGGATCGGCAGCCCGCACACGCCGTCGAACTACGTCTGGCCAATCGCGTTGAGCGTGCAGGGGCTGACGGCGACGACCAAGCAGGAGCAGGAGGACATCTTGGCGCTGCTGCTGGCGACCACGGGCGGCACCGGCATGATGCACGAGAGCTTCGACGTCAACAATCCCAACAGGTTCACCCGCGAGTGGTTCTCCTGGGCGAACTCGATGTTCTGCGAACTAGCTCTCGTCCACTGTGGATTCCGGCTGGCCGGTGGACAGAGTCCCGACTACCTGCCCTGAGTTCTCCGCGAACGCCTTCACCGCGGCCAGGGTGTAGTCGATGGAGTGGGTGTTGAAGCCGGGCCGGTCGGTCCGGCCGGTCACCTTCGGTCCCAGGAAGCGGCGGATGAACCAGCTGCCGACCCGGTACCAGTTCTCGGTGAGCACGCAGCCGGTGGCGGTCGGTTCCAGCACGTAGGACCATCGCGACACGCGCACGCCGAAGGGGCTGCGCACGTCGAAGGTCAGCAGCCGCTCTGGCACGCACTCGACGACGGTGGCGTTGGTGTGCCATTCGCGTTCGCCGTTGCGGTTGGTGCCGCGGAAGCGGGCGCCGACGGCAGGCCCGGTGCCGTCGACCCAGTGTCCGCCGACGTTCTCCGGGCTGAACCGGCCCATGTTGGGCAGGTCGGAGACCAGGCCCCACACGACATCGGCTCCGACCGCGATGGTCTTGCTCCGCGAAATCGTTGGCTCCACGGGGAAACGGTAGCCACGCCGCGGACCGCGGGACAACGGCCGCGGCGCAACACCGCACGGATGGAGCGGGTCAGGCGGAACGGCGGCGCAGCGCCACGATCCCGCCGCCCGCGAGCAGCACCACGAGCCCGCCGATGGCCCACGGCCACCACGGGGTCGACTCGGTCTCGGCCGCGACGGGCTGGGTGGCGGGCTGGGTCGTCGGGGCGACAGTGGTCGGCGCCAGGGTGGTCGTGGTGGTCGGCGGCGGTGTCGTGGTGGTCGGGATCGCCGCCGGGCTCAGGGTGAAGGTGTAGCTGTTGGACGTGGCGTCGCCGTCGTGGCCGGTGACCTTGTAGGCGACCTTGTACGCGCCCGCGACCGTCGGGGTGAACGGCACCGTCGCGGTCACCCCAGCCACCTGCACCGCGCCCGCGGCCGCCGCGCCGTCCGGACCGGTGATCGTCACCGTCGTGGTGGCGGGGGTGAGCGCCTCGGCGAAGGTCAGCGCGACCGCGGCCGGGGCCGCGTCGAGGGTGGCGCCCGCGGCGGGGGTGCTCGACTTGAGCGAGTTGTGCGCGAGCGCGGGGGTCGCGGTGGCCAGGACGAGCGCCACGGCGATGAGCAGGGCGCGGGCGGTGCGGGTCATGCGGGGAGCCTCTCGGTCGGGCGGTCGAGCGTCAAGCCGCCGCGCTGTCTGAGTGGTCGTCGGCGAGGACCCGCCGGTTCCCGGGGAGAAGAACGCGCATCCGGGTCGAGCGCACAGCATTGCCGGTCCTTCTCTGCTGCGGAACCTGCCCGGACGGACACGCTGTGCGCATGGATGCGACCTCCGACGTTGCGATCGCGCTCGCGGACTCCGGACCGGAGTCGACACTCCCGTTGGTGCTCAGCGCCGGCCAGGCAGGTATGTCCCTCGCGTCCTATCTCGCCGCTGAACGCGAGACCGTGCGCTCCCGGCTGCGGACCACCGGGGCCGTGCTGCTGCGCGGCTTCGAGGTCGGCGGGGTGGACGGGTTCGACCGGGTGGTGCGCGCGCTGTCGGGCACCCCGCTGACCTACGCGGAGCGGTCCTCGCCGCGCAGCACCATCAAAGGGCAGGTCTACACCTCGACGGACTACCCGCCGAGTGAGGAGATCTTCCTGCACAACGAGAACTCCTACCAGGCCACGTGGCCGCTGACGCTGTTCTTCTACTGCATGCAGCCGCCCATGACGCTGGGCTCGACTCCCCTGGCCGACATCCGCCAGGTCTACGCCGCGATCGACCCTGCGGTGCGCGACGAGTTCGCCCGGCGCGGGTGGATGGTGGTGCGCAACTTCATCGCCGGCGTCGGTGTGCCGTGGCAGCAGGCGTTCAACACCGAGGACCGCGCCCAGGTCGAGGCGTACTGCGCGCGCACCGGGGTCGAGGTCGAGTGGGTGGGCCGAACCGGCCTGCGCACCAGGGCCCGCCGCCAGGCCGTGCACACCCACCCGGTGACCGGCGAGACCGTCTGGTTCAACCACCTGGCCTTCTTCCACGTGACCACGCTCGCCGAGGACGTCTGCGCGGGCCTGCGGGAGATGTTCGACGAGGCCGACCTGCCGACCAACACCTACTACGGCGACGGCGCGCCGATCCCCGACGAGGTCGTGGCGCACCTGCGCGACTGCTACCGCGCCGCCCAGCGCCGGTTCGACTGGCGTCTGGACGACGTGCTGGTGGTGGACAACATGCTCGCCGCGCACGGCCGGGAGCCGTTCACCGGGCCGCGCAAGATCGCCGTGGCCATGGCCGAACCGTCCGCATGACCGTCCAGCTGTAGAAGACCAGGAGGCGATCGATGGCTACCGGCGGCTACCCGCTGTCATTCGCGCAGGAACAGTTGTGGTTCCTCGACCAGCTGCGGTCCGGGGCGGCGACGGAGTACCTGCTGCACCGGGCGTACCGGCTGCGTGGGCCGCTGGACACCGAGGTGTTCGCCGCGGCGCTGTCGGCGCTGTCGGAGCGCCACGAGATCCTGCGCACCCGCTACGACACCCACGGCGATGTCGCGGTGCAGATCATCGACGACCCGGCGCCGGTGGCGCCCGCGGTGATCGACCTGTCCGACGTGCCCGCGGCCGAGCGGGAGGACCGGGTCCGCGAGATCGGCGCCGACGTGCTGCGGATGCCGATCGACCTGCGCGAGCAGGCGCCGTGGCGGGTCACCCTGGTCCGCGTCGCCGCCGACGAAGTGGTGGTGCTGTTCAGCGTCCACCACATCGCCTTCGACGGCTGGTCGTGGAACGTCATGACCAGCGAGCTCACCACCATTTACAACGCCATCGCCGCCGGTGAGCCCTCGCCGCTGGTACCGCTGCCGCTGCAGTACGCCGACTACGCCGACTGGCAACGCGAGTGGTGGGACACCGCAGCGCCGACGCTGACCACGCAGCTGGACTACTGGCGGGGCCGCCTTGCCGGGCTGGAGCCGCTGGACCTGCCGACCGACCGGCCGCGGCCGCCGCGGTGGGACGCCGACGGCGACAGCTTCGAGTTCACCGTGCCCGCCGACGTGGCCGCCGCGGTGACCGCGGTCGGCAAGGCGTACGGCGCGACCCCGTTCATGGTCTACCTGGCCGCGTTCCAGCTGCTGCTGAGCCGCTACTCGCGCAAACAGGACATCGCGGTCGGGGTGTCGGTGGCCCGGCGCGACCAGGCCGAGCTCGATCAGCTGATCGGCCTGTTCCTCAACACGATCGTCCTGCGCACCGACCTGTCCGGCGGACCATCGTTCACCGACCTGCTGACCCGCGTCCGCGAGGTCACCCTCGACGCCTACGGCAACCAGGACATCCCGTTCGAGCGCGTCGTGGCCGACCTGGCCCCGGAGCGGGACCTGTCTCGCAACCCGGTGTTCCAGATCGGCTTCGCCCTGCAGAACGCCCAGCGCAAGCCGTTCACCCTGACCGGGATCGAGGTCGAGCGGTTCCCGACGCCATGGGCGAGTTCGGCGTTCGACCTGTCGCTGCACCTGCTGGACCGGCCGGACGGTTCGGTGGTCGCGCAGCTGCTGTTCCCCACCGCGCTGTTCGGCCAGGCCCGCATCCAGCGGGTCGCGGCCCACTTCGTGCGACTGCTGGCCGGGGTCGCCGCCGACCCGACCGCCCCGGTGGGCCGCGTCGACCTCCTCGACGACGCCGACCGCAGGCAGCTGGTCGAGTGGAACGCCACGACCGCGGCCACTCCAGCGTCGAACCTGCCCGAGCTGGTCGCCGCCCAGGCCGCGGCCACGCCGGACGCGATCGCCGTGGTGACCGACGAGGAGGAACTCACATACGCCGACCTGGCCGCCTGGGTCGACGCGCTGACCAACCACCTCATCGCGCGCGGGGTCGGTGCCGAGACGCCGGTGGGTGTGGCGCTGCACCGCGGGTCGGACCTGGTGGTCGCGCTGCTCGCGGTGCTCGCCGCGGGCGGGATCTACGTGCCGCTGCCAGTGGACCACCCGGCCGAGCGGCTGGCGGTCATGGCCGAGGACGCGGGTGTGGCGCTGGTGCTGACCGTGGAGTCGCTGCGGGACCGGGTGCTGTCGGTGCCGGTGGTCGCCATGGACACCGACGCGTACACCATCCTCGGTGCCTGCCCCGCCGACCGGCCGGTGATCAGCGAGGACAACGCCGCCTACGTCATGTTCACCTCCGGCTCCACCGGCCGCCCCAAGGGCGTGGTGATCACCCACGCGGGGATCCGCAACCGGGTGCTGTGGGCCGTGGACCGGTACCGGCTGGGCGCGCGGGACCGGGTGCTGCAGAAGACCACGATCGGGTTCGACGCGTCGGTGTGGGAGTTCCTGTCGCCGCTGGTGTCCGGCGGCGCGGTCGTGATGGCCCCGGAAGGCGCGCACCGCGACCCGACGGCGATGCTGCGCGCGGTCGCCGACCATGACGTGACCGTGCTGCAGGTGGTGCCGTCGATCCTGCGGTTGCTGGTGGAGGAGCCGGGGCTGGTCTACTGCGCGGCGCTGCGGCTGGTGTGTTCGGCCGGTGAGCCGCTGCCCGCCGCCTTGTGCGCGCGGCTGCGCGAGACGGTCGACATCGAGGTGTTCAACACCTACGGCCCCACCGAGTGCTCGATCGACGCGACCGCGTGGCCCTACGACGCCGCCGAGGAAGTCGAGATCGTGGCGATCGGCACGCCGCTGCCGAACATGCGCACGTTCGTCGTCGGCCCGGACGACGACCTGGTCCCGGTGGGGGTGCCGGGCGAGCTGTGCCTGAGCGGGGTGGGCCTGGCCCGCGGGTATGCCGCGCGCGGCGACCTGACCGCCGACCGCTTCACCCCGAACCCGTTCGGTGCCAGGGGCGAGCGCTGGTACCGCACCGGGGACCTGGTGCGCAGGCGCGAGGACGGCGCGCTGGAGTTCGTCGGCCGGGTCGACGCGCAGGTGAAGGTGCGCGGGGTACGCGTGGAGCCCGGTGACATCGAGGCCGCGCTGTGCGCGCACCCGGCGGTGACCGCCGCGGTGGTCACGACCCGACGCGCCGAGACCGGCGAGGTGGAGCTGATCGCCTACGTCGTCCCGGACACCATCGATCTGGCGGACCTTCGCGAGCACCTGGACGCCCGCCTGCCCGCAGCGATGATCCCCTCGGTGTTCGTCACCCTCGACGCGCTGCCGCTGACCCCGAACGGCAAGGTCGACCGGGCCGCGCTGCCCGACCCCGACGGCGCCCGCGCGGTGAAGGTGCGCGAGCACGTCGCGCCGCGCACGTCGACCGAGCAGACCGTGGCCGGGCTGATGGCCGAGGTGCTCGGTGTCGACCGGATCGGCGCGGACGACGACTTCTTCGCTCTCGGTGGGCATTCGCTGTTGGCGATCCGGCTGGTGCTCAAGCTGCGCCGCGAGTTCGACGTCGAACTCGGTGTCGGTGAGCTGTTCACCGAACGCACCGTGGCCAACCTGGCGGCCATGATCGACGGCGGGGACGTGTCGGACTCGGCGGCGATCCAGCCGGTGCCGCGCGGCGGCGGGCTGCCGCTGTCGTTCGCCCAGCAGCGCATGTGGTTCCTCGACCAGCTCGAACCGGCCAGCGCCGAGTACCTGATCCCGCTGGCCCTGCGGCTGCGCGGCCCGCTCGACGTGCCCGCGCTGCGAAGCGCCGTGGACGACGTCGCCCGCTGCCACGAGGTGCTGCGCACCCGCTATGTCGGCGGCGATGGCGACCCGGTGCAGATCATCGACCCGCCCGCCGCGGTCCGGTTCGACCTCGTGGAGGCCCGCACCGAGTCGCACGCGCTGGACCTGATCGACCAGGCCTGCGGCACCCCCTTCGACCTGGCCGCCGACCACCCGCTGCGGATCACCGTGGTCCGGTTGACCGCTGAGGACCACCTGGTCGCGATCAGCCTGCACCACATCGCCTTCGACGCCTGGTCGATGGGCATCTTCATGCGCGACCTCGACGCCGCCTACCAGGCCTTCGCCGCGGGCGAGGCGTCCCCGCTCACCCCGCCCGCCGTCCAGTACGCCGACTTCGCGTCCTGGCAGCGGGCGCAGAGCACCGACACGCAGCTGGCTTACTGGACCGACAAGCTCGCCGACCTGACCCCGGTCGAGCTGCCGATGGACCGCCCGCGCGCCGCGCTGCGCGACCCGGCGGGCGACACGGTGATCGTGGAGGTGCCGCACCCGACCGGGCAGGCGCTCGGCCCGCTGGGGCAGCGGCATGGCGCGTCGCTGTTCATGACGCTGTTGGCCGCGTTCAACGTACTGCTGGGCCGCTACACCGGCCGCGCCGACATCGCCGTGGGCACCCCGGTCGCGGGCCGCACCCGGCAGGAGACCGAGGACGTGCTCGGCTTCCTGGTCAACAACGTGGTGCTGCGCACCGACGCGAGTGCCAACCCGTCCTTTGTGGACTTCCTGGCGCAGGTCCGCAGGGTCACCCTGGAGGCCTTCGCCAACGAGGACGTCCAGTTCGAGCACCTGGTCGACGCGCTGCGCCCGGACCGCGACCTGTCGCGCAACCCGCTGTTCCAGATCATGTTCGAGCTCCAGCACCTCGACCGCTTCCCCACCACGCTGCGCGGCGCGTCGATCGAGTCGCTGCACTCGGGCACGCCGGTGGCCAAGTTCGACCTGACGCTGACGGTCAAGCAGCGCGCCGACGGCACCTTGCGCTGCTGGTTCGAGTACGCCACCGGCCTGTTCGACCGGGCGACCATCGAACGCCTCGCGGCGCACTATCTGCGGCTGCTCGACAGCATCGCGATCGACCCGGGCACCACACTGACCGACCTCGACGTCCTGCCCACCGACGAACGCGACACGCTGCTGCTGGACTGGCCCGACCCCGATGGCGCCCGCGTCGACCTGCTCGACCCCGTCGAGGACCGCGGGCTCACCGTCCCCGAACTCGTCGAGCGGCAGGCCGCCCGCACCCCCGACGCGGTCGCGGTCGTCTTCGACGGCGCGGAGCTGACCTACGCCGAGCTGAACCTGCGCGCCAACCGGTTCGCCCACCACCTGCGCGCCCTGGGCGTCGGCCCGGATGTCGTCGTCGGCTCCTGCATGGAACGCGGGATCGACGCGGTGGTCGTACTCCTGGGCACACTCAAGTCCGGCGGCGTCTACATCCCGTTCGACCCGGCGCACCCGGCCGAGCGGCTGGAGTTCATGCTCGACGACGCGGGCGCGCACATCGTTGTCACCGCGGCCCGCTTCGCCGACCGGATCGACCCCGCGCGCCGGACCGTGCTGATCGACGGCGACTGGGGCGGCGCCGAGGACAACCCGCCGACCCTGGTCCAGCCGCGTGACCTGGCCTACGTCATCTACACGTCCGGCTCGACCGGGCGCCCCAAGGGCGTGATGATCGAGCACCGCTCGTATGCCCACCACTGCCGGATCATCGCCGACTCCTACGGCATCGGCGTCGACGACCGGGTGGTGTTGCTCTCGGCGCTGACCTTCGACGTGGCCATGGACCAGATCGCCGCGACGCTGGTCGCGGGCGCGACGATCGTGGTCAGCGACCCGGTGTTCTGGACCCCGGCCGAGCTGCCCGCCCGGCTGGCCGAGCACCGCGTGACGATCATGGAGATCACCCCCGCCTATTACCGGGAGATCCTGGAGTCGTCCGATGTGGACAAGCTGACCGACCTGCGGCTGATGAACGTCGGCAGCGACGTGGTCACCGTGTCCGACGCGCGCCGGTGGGCCGCGACCGGCCTGCCCGCGCGGTTCCTGTGCAACTACGGTCCGACCGAGGCGACGGTGACCTGCGTGCTGCACCCGGTGGCGGGTGAGCCGGCCGGGCACCGGGCCGACGCGACGCTGCCGATCGGGCGTCCGGTCGCGGGGACGAAGGCGTTCATCCTCGACGCCGACCTGCGTCCGGTGCCGCTGGGTGTGCCGGGCGAGCTGTGCCTGGGTGGGGTCCGCCTGGCCCGCGGCTACCTCAACCGGCCAGGCCTGACCGCCGACCGGTTCGTGCCGGACGGGTTGTCCGGCGAGCCCGGCGCGCGGCTGTACCGCACGGGCGACCTGGTCCGGTACCGGCGCGACGGGGTGATCGAGTTCCTGGGCCGCATCGACCACCAGGTCAAGGTGCGGGGCTTCCGGATCGAGCTGGGCGAGATCGAGGCGGCGCTGTCGCGGCACCCCGCGGTGCAGGCGGCTGTCGTCGTGGCCCGCGATGTGCGGCCGGGCGACAAGCAACTCGTCGCCTACCTGGTCCCCCGCGATGTCGAGCCGACCGTCGCCGAACTGCGCGCCCATTTGCGGGAGCTGCTGCCGGAGTACATGATCCCCGCGCTGTGGGTGCCGCTGGCCGAGTTGCCACTGACCGCGAGCAAGAAGGTCGACCGCAAGGCGCTGCCCGACCCGGTGCGCACCGACGCCGAACGTGACTACGTGGCACCGCGCGATCCGGGCGAGGAGGCCGTCGCCGGGATCTGGGCCGACGTCCTGGGCGTCGAGCGGGTCGGCGTGCACGACAACTTCTTCGAGCTGGGCGGGCATTCGCTGCTGGCCACCCGGGTGCTGGCGCGGCTGCGGCAGACCTTCGCCGTGGACCTGGCGCTGCGCACCCTGTTCGAAGCGACCACCGTCGCCGAGCTGGCGGGCGCGGTCACCGATGCCATCGAAGCCGAGATCGCCGGACTGTCCGACGCCGACGTCGCCGAACTGCTGTCCCGAGAAGGTGTGTGATGACCGAGACCCTCGACCAGGCGACCCTGCGCGCGGAGCTGCTGCGGCGGCGGCTGCGCGGCACGGCCGCACCCGTCCGTGACGAGTCCATCGCCCGCGTGTCGCGCGACACCCCGCCGCGGCCGTCGTCGGCGCAGCGCAGGCTGTGGATCCTCGACCAGCTGCAGCCGGGCACCACCGAGTACCTGATGAGCACCGCCCTGCGGCTGCGTGGCCCGGTCGACCGGGCCGCGGTGCGCGTGGCGCTCGACGGGATCGTGGCCCGTCACGAGGTGCTGCGGACCCGGTACGAGGTGGTGGACGGCGAGCCGGTCCAGGTGATCGACGCGCCGAGCGCTGCCGCTCTGTCCGAAGTGGACCTGAGCGGCGAGGTCGAGCGGCTCGCCGGACTCATGACCTCCGACCGCGCGCCGATCGACCTGGCCGTGGGCCCCGTGTTCGGCGCGACGCTGGCCCGGATGGACGAGCAGGAGTGGGCGCTGGTGTTCACCGCGCACCACATCGCCTCCGACGCGTGGTCGGAGGAACTGGTGGTCCGCGAGTTCGCCACCCGCTACAACGCCGCCGTGTCCGGTGAATCGCTCGCCCTGCCGCCGCACCCGGTGCAGTACGCCGACTACGCGGCCTGGCAGCACGACCAGCTGACCGCCGATGTGGTCGACCGGCAGCTCGCCTACTGGCGCGGCAAGCTCGCCGGGCTCACCCCGCTGGAGCTGCCCGCCGACCGGCCCCGCCCCAAGGTGCGTGACGCGGCGGGCGACCAGGTCACCTTCGACGTGCCCGCCGGGGTCGCGCACGCGCTGTCCGCGCTGGCCAGGGCCAACGGCGCGACGCCGTTCATGACGCTGCTGGCCGCGTTCAAGATCCTGCTCGCCCGCTACGCCCGCCAGGACGACGTCGCCGTGGGCACGCCGGTCGCGGGCCGTGAGCGGGTCGAGTTCCAGGACATGCTGGGCCTGTTCCTCAACACCCTGGTCCTGCGCACGGACCTGTCGGGCGATCCGTCGTTCACCGAGGTGCTCGGCCGGGTCCGCGACACCGTGCTCGACGCCTACGGCCACCAGCGGCTGCCGTTCGAGCGGCTGGTGGAGGACCTGGTCCCCGACCGCGACCCGTCGCGCACTCCCCTGTTCTCGGCGATGTTCCTCTGGCAGGAGTCCGGGTCGGCCGGGGTCGAGCTGGCGGACCTGCGCGCGGAGTCCATCCCGGTCGGCGAGTCCACCGCCAAGTTCGACCTGACCCTCGCGGTCACCGAGCGCGCCGACGGCTCGTTCGCGGGCGGGATCAACTTCGCCACCGCCCTGTTCGACCGTGCCACCGTCGAGCGGCTCGCGGGCCACTTCGTCCGGCTGCTGGCGGGCGTCGCCGCGACGCCGGAGGCGCCGGTCGGGCGGATGGAACTGCTGGCCGAGGCCGAACACGCGCAGCTGGCGGCCTGGAACGCCACCGACGTCGACTATCCGACCGGCACCCTGACCGGCCTGTTCGAGGCCCGCGTCGAGCAGTGCCCGGACGCGGTGGCCGTCCGGTTCGAGGACGCCGAACTGTCCTATCGGGACCTCGACGCGCGCGCGGGCAGGCTCGCGAGCCACCTGCGCACGCTGGGCGTCGGGCCGGAGTCGGTGGTCGCGGTCGGTCTCGACCGGGGCATCGACCTGGTGGTGTCGCTGCTGGCGATCCTCAAGGCGGGCGGCGCGTACCTGCCGCTGGACCCGGACTACCCGGCCGACCGGCTGGCCTACATGCTCGCGGACTCGGGCGCGACGCTGGTGATCTCCGACCGCGACCACGGCATCCGGACCGTCGACCCGAGGATGGACCTGCCCGAGGCGGCGGGTGACGCGGTCGAGGTGCATCCCGCGCATCCGGCGTACGTGATCTACACGTCCGGGTCGACCGGCCGCCCCAAGGGTGTCATGGTGGAGCACCGGGCGATCGTGAACCGGCTGCTGTGGATGCAGGACGCCTACGGACTCGACGGGTCCGACCGGGTGCTGCAGAAGACGCCGTACAGCTTCGACGTGTCGGTGTGGGAGTTCTTCTGGCCGCTGATCACCGGCGCGACGCTGGTCATGGCCCGCCCCGGCGGGCACCGCGACCCGGCCTACCTCGCCGAGGTGATCAGCGAAGCCGGGATCACCACGCTGCATTTCGTGCCGTCGATGCTGCGCGCGTTCCTGGCTGAGCCGTTCGGCGCGCTGCCCTCGGTGCGCCGGGTGATCTGCAGTGGCGAGGCGCTGCCCGCCGACCTCGTCACCGGCGCCCATGAGCGCATCGGCGGCGAGCTGCACAACCTCTACGGCCCGACCGAGGCCGCCGTCGATGTCACCGCCACCCTGTGCGTGCCGGGTGAGCCGGTGACCATCGGCCGCCCGATCGCCAACACCCGCACTCACATCGTCGACGCCCACGGCTCCCCCGTGCCGGTCGGCGTGCCGGGTGAACTGCTTCTCGCCGGCGTCCAGTTGGCGCGCGGCTACCTCAACAAACCCGCGCTGACCGCCGAGCGGTTCGTGCCCGGCCCGGGCGGCGAGCGCCGCTACCGAACGGGCGATCTGGCCCGCTTCCGCCCGGACGGCGCGATCGACTACCTGGGCCGCATCGACCACCAGGTGAAGGTCCGCGGCCACCGCATCGAACTGGGCGAGATCGAGTCGGTGCTGGCCGAGCACCCCGAGGTCGGCGCCTCGGCCGTGACCGTCCACGATGGACAGCTCGTCGGCTACCCGGTCGGCTCGGCCGATGTGCGGGAGCTGGCGAAGTTCTTGCGGGAGCGGCTGCCGGAGTCGATGATCCCGACGCACTGGGTCGCGCTGGACACGCTGCCGCTGACCACGTCCGGCAAGGTCGACCGCAAGGCACTGCCCAAGCCTGCCGCAGGCTCAGCACTGACCGGTGAATACACCGCGCCGCGCACGCCGTTGGAGCGGTCGGTGGCCGAGGCGATGGCCGAGGCGATCGGCGTGGAGCGGATCGGTGTGCACGACCGGTTCTTCGACGCGGGCGGCGACTCGATCCGGGCGATCCGCGCGGTGGGCGCGCTGCGCGCCCAGGGCATCGATGTGTCGGTGCAGCACGTGTTCACCCACCCGAGCCCGGCCGAGCTCGCGTCGGTCGCCGGCGAGACGGTGGCCGACGAGCTGGTGGGTCGGTTCGAGCTGCTGGCCGAGGTCGACCGCAAGCGGCTGCCCGACGGCCTGGCCGACGCCTACCCGATGGGTCAGGTGCAGGCGGGCATGGTCTACGAGATGATCGCGTCCCCACACGGGAACAGCTATCAGAACGTCACGAACTTCCAGATCGTCGACGACGGCCCGTTCTCCCTGGACGCGGTGCGTGAGGCGGTGCGGCTGCTGGTCGACCGGCACGAGATTCTGCGCACGTCGTTCGATCTGACCGGGTACACCGAGCCGATGCAGTTGGTGCATGAGACCGCCGACCTGCCGGTCGGCTACGACGACCTGCGCGGTCTGTCCGAAGAGGACCAGAAGGCAGCGGTACAGGCATATCTGGCCGAGGCCAAGCTGCTCCCGTTCGACCTGAGCCAGGCGCCGCTGCTGCGCTACCACGTGCACCAGCTCGGCGAGCGGGAGTGGCTGCTCACCCACATCGAGTGCCACGCGATCCTCGACGGCTGGAGCCACCATTCGCTGATCGGTGAGCTGCGCGCCTGTTACAAGTCGCTGCGCGACGGCAAAGGCTCCGGTCTAGGGCCCAAGCCGCCCGCCCGCTACGCCGACTTCATCGCCTTGGAGAAGAAGTCCCTGGCCTCGGTGGAGGACCGCGAGTTCTGGCGCGACCGGTTGGAGCGGTTCGACCGGCTGCGCCTGCCCGAGGACTCCGCGCCGCCCGCCGAGCGCGACGAGCACTTCGAGGTGCGGCTGCCGTGGCGGGACCTGGAGCCGGGCCTGCGCCGGATCGCCGCGCAGACCCAGACCTCACTCAAGACCGTCCTCTACACCGCGCATCTGAAGGTGCTGGGCCTGATCACCGGGCAGCGGAGGTTCTTCGCGGGCGCGGTCACCAACGGCAGGCCGGAGACCCTCGACGGCGACCAGGTGCGCGGTATGTACCTGAACACGGTGCCGTTCGCGGTGGACCTGTCGGTGCCGTCGTGGCGGGAGCTGCTGCGTGGGGTGTTCGCCGAGGAGATGGCGCTGTGGCCGCACCGCCGCTACCCGGTCCCGGCGATGCAGCGGGAGTGGGGCGGCGGGGCGCCGCTGATCGACGTGATCTTCGCCGCGCTGGACTTCCACGTGCTCGACGACCACAAGTCCGGCGTCGGCGAGATCGTGGACGACAGCCCCAACGAGTTCACCCTCGACGTGTGGACCTTCCCCGGTGAGCTGCGGGTGACGTGCAGGCCGGGCTGGGCGGGCCGCGAGCGGCTGACCGGCCTGGCGGGCGCCTACCTCGCCGTGCTGACCGAGATGGCCGCCGACCTCGACGCCGACCCGCGCGCCTTCCGCGCGCCGAGCCTGGAGCAGCAGACCGGGCAGCCGCGGGTCAGCCCGCCGCTGCCGCCGGTCACGGTGACCGACCTCGTCGCCGCGCAGGTGCGGGCCCGGCCGGATGAGGTCGCCGTGGAGTTCCGTGAGCGGCGGATGACCTACGCGCAGCTGGACCGCCGCGCCAACCAGCTCGCCCGGCTGTTGCGGGCCAACGGTGTGGGCGTGGAGACGCCGGTCGCGGTGTGCATGGACCGCGGGGTCGAGGTGGTCGTCGCGCTGCTGGGCATCCTCAAGGCGGGCGGCTGCTACGTGCCGATCGACCCGGCCCACCCCGACCAGCGCGTCCGGCTGGTGCTGGACGACTCGCGGGCCACGTTCGTGGTCACCCAGGGCCAGTACGCGCACCGGTTCGCCGGGCTCGCGTCGGTGTGCCTGGAGCCGGACTGGGCCGCGACCGCCGGGTACCCGGACACGGCACCCGAGGTGGACCTGTCGCCAGACAACCTGGCGTACCTGATGTACACCTCGGGTTCCACCGGTCAGCCGAAGGGCGCCCAGATCTGCCACCGCGGCATCGTCCGCCTGGTCCACGCCACCGACTACTGCGCCTTCGACGAGCACCAGACGTTCCTGCTGCACTCGCCACTGGCCTTCGACGCCGCGACGTTCGAGCTGTGGGGCGCACTGTGCAACGGCGGCAGGCTGGCGGTGTGCCCGCCGGGGACGCCGACGGCCGAGGAACTGGAGAACCTGCTACGCCACCACGAGGTGACGACGCTGTGCCTGGCCACGGCCCTGTTCCACCACGTCGCCGACGTGCGGCCCGCCGCGCTGTCGACGCTGCGTTACCTGGTGGTGGGCGGTGACGTGCTCAACCCGGCGCATGTGCGGACGGTGAATGAGCTGGGCGTGGAGATCAATAACGCCTACGGCCCGACGGAGTGCACCACGTTCAGCACGATCCACCGTGGCGCGTCACCCGGGGACAAGGTCATCCCGATCGGCCCGCCCATCCCGCACACCGATGTGCTGGTGGTGGACGAGGAGCTGCTCCCGGTGCCGTTCGGCGTGCCCGGTGAGCTGCTGATCGGCGGCCCCGGCATGGCCCGAGGCTACGCGGCCCACCCGAGCATGACCGCGGAGCGGTTCGTGCCGGACCCGCGCGGCCACGGCCGGATGTACCGCTCGGGCGACATCGTCCGCCAGGACCCGGACGGCTTGATCCACTTCGTCGGCAGGCGCGACCACCAGGTCAAGATCCGCGGCCACCGGGTCGAACTCGGCGAGGTCGAGACCGCCATCGCCGCACTGCCCGGCGTCCGCGACGGCGCCGCCGCGGTCCAGCGTGGGGCGGACGGCACCAAGTTCCTCGTCGGCTACGCCGCCCTGGAGGACGGCGTAGCCCTGGACGGCCTCGCCGACCTGATGCGCGACCGGGTGCCGAGCTTCCTGGTCCCGACCGCGTGGATCGAGCTGGACGCCATGCCGATCAACGCCAACGGCAAGCTCGACCGCAAGGCGCTGCCCGCGGCGGGGACGGCCAGTTCGGCGCGCGCCTACGTCGCGCCGCGCAACTCCACCGAGCGGGCGCTGACCCGCACGTGGGGTGCGGTGCTGGGGGTCGAGCGGGTAGGCGTCCACGACGACTTCTTCGCCCTGGGCGGGCATTCGCTGCTGATCCTGCGGATCATCGCGGTGTTGCGCGAGCGCCACGCCATCGACCTGACGGTGCGCGCGTTCATGGAGCACCGGACCGTGGAGCGCCTGGCCGCCTCGATCACCGGCGCCCCGACCGCGGCCAAGGCGCTGATCTGGCTCAACCGCACCGGCTCGCGCGCCCCGCTGTTCTGCGTGCACCCCGGCGGCGGCAGCGCCCACTGGTACCTGAGGGTCGCCGAGGAGCTGGACCCGGAGCTGCCGCTGGCCGCGTTCGAGTGGCCGGGCCTGCAATCTCCGACCGGACCGGCACCGTCCACTGAGGACATGGCGACCCGGTATCTTGCGGAGCTGCGGGCGGCGGTGCCGCACGGCCCGTACCGGCTGTTCGGCTGGTGCGGCGGCAGCGGCATCGCCAGTGAGATCGCCCACCGGCTCACCGCCGATGGCGAGCAGGTGACGTTCATGCTGCTCGACCCCGGCATCGACAGCCACGACCGCGTCGAGCTGCAGGACGAGTTCACCCTGATCAAGCGATGCGTCGAGCTGTTGGAACGACTCGACGCGGGCGACAGCTCAGTGCGCGAGGAGACCCTGGCGCTGCTCAACCACATCGTCGACGACGTCGACCCCGAGATCGGGATCACCCTGCCCGAGCACGGCGCGGGCGAGATGTGGCTGCCCGCGGCGCGGGTCTGGCGGGAGGTCATGGAGCTGTGCCTGACCTACCGGCACCGCCGCTACGACGGGCCGCTGCACCTGATCGTCAGCGACGAACTGGCCAAGGGCGAGCACGAGGTCGCCGCGGGCCAGACCTACCGCGAGTTCCTGGCGCGCTGGCAGGAGATGACCGGCGGCGTGCGGGTGCACCGGCTGCCCGGTGACCACTTCAGCGTGATGAAGGCCCCGCACGTCGGCAGGCTCGCCGCGCTGCTCGACCAGGTGATCGCCGCCGACGAGGCGCGGGAGAACCAGGCTCGATGACCACCATGGCCGCACCCCAGAACGCGGTGTCCTTCGGCGCCCTGCTGCGCGCCCTGCGCGCGGCGGCGGCGCTGAGCCAGGAGCAGCTCGCGCTGTGCTCGGGCGTCAGCGTCCGAACCATCCGCGACCTGGAACGCGGCCGGGTGTCCTGCCCGCACGGCGAGTCGGTGCGCCTGCTCGCCGACGCCCTGACCCTGACCGGCACCGAACGCGCCGGTTTCGAGGTCCTGGCGCGGCGCGTCCACCCGGACGCGCCGCGCCGGCCGACTCCCCGCACCCCGGTCCACGACACGGTGGTGCCCGCGCAGTTGCCGATGGACATCCCGGTGTTCGCCGCCCGCCTGGCCGAACTCGCCCAGCTCGACGACATGCTCGGCCGCGCCGCCGACCAGCCCACCGCGGTCGCCATCGCGGTGCTGACCGGCGCGGCGGGCGTGGGCAAGACGGCGCTGGCGGTGCGGTGGGCGCACCGGGTGCGGTCCCAGTTCCCCGGCGGGCAGCTGTATGTGGACCTGCGCGGGTCCACGGCGCAGGCGCTGCGGGGTGTCCTCGGCGCGCTCGGGGCGACCGAGGTGCCGGAGACGCTCGACGCGCGGGTCTCGCTCTACCGTTCCCTGCTCGCGGGCCGCCGCACCCTGATCGTGCTGGACGACGCGTGCGACGTGGACCAGGTCCGGCCGCTGCTGCCCGGCGCGTCGGGCTCGGTCGTGGTCGTCACCAGCCGCGACCCGCTGGCCGATCTCGTGGTCGCCGAGGGCGCCCACCCGGTCGCCGTGGACCGCCTCTCCCGCGCCGAGTCCCACGCCGTGCTCGTGCGCAGGCTGGGCGCGGAGCGGGTTCAGGCCGAGCCGCGCGCGGTGGAGACGATCATCTCCGCGTGCGCGGGGGTGCCCATGGCGTTGGCGGCCCTGTCCGCCAGGGCCGCCATCCACCGCCTGTCACTGTCCACTGTGGCCGATGAGCTGGTCGGCGCGCGATGAGCCCCTCACAGCCGCCGCGGCGGGTCGGCTACGACCAGCCCGCCCAGGTCGGCGGTTCCCGCCTTCGCCCCGGGTCGGACCCGGATCACCGAGCCGTGCCCATGTCGGACCGTCAGATCCCGTCCGAGCACCGCGGCCAGGCGCATCGACGCCGACCCGCATGCCTCGTCCTCGGTGACACCGATGCGGCTGGCGAACACCCGCGCCCTGGCGTGTCCCAGCGTCTCGTCCTCCCATGCCCACAGCTGGGTGCAGTCCTGCGCGGGGTCGATCGGGCCCACCAGTGCGTCGACGTCGGCGGCGTGGGCGAGCCGCTCGTGCCACCACGGCGGGGTCGCGGCCAGTCCAGCGGTGATCCACGTGCGGCCGTCCTCGGTCCAGGTCGGCGCGTCGCCGCCCTGGGGCCGCATGGTCGTCGGCGCCGTCCCGGTCTCGCGCGCCAGGTACCAGGCGGTCCCGATCACCGGGTGTCCCGCGAAGGGCAGCTCCACCTTCGGGGTGTAGATCCGCATCGCGGCCGTCCGGACGTCGTCGACGAACACCGTCGCCGAATATCCCACGCGGGCCGCGAGCTCGATACGTTCCTCCTCGGGCACCGACGGCCCGTCGAGCACCACACCGAGGAAATTGCCGAATTCGCCGTGCGCGTCGGCGAAAACCCGCAGAACCGCTACTTCCGTCATATCGGCCTCCCAGAGATGGTCACGGTTCCGACCGTATCGACGCGCGCGCGAGAGACCAAGCTTTCTGCCGGGGACACCTTTTCTGCCGGTTATCTGCCGACCATTCTGCCTCGACCATGACAAAGCGCCACAGGTAGCGTTGCGAAATAGCCGCCATGCGATTTTCCCGCCGATCCGGGGGTTGCCATGTCCAACACACTCGAAGATCTCACCTTGCTCGACGTGACGCTCAGGGACGGGGGTTACGTCAACAAACACTCCTGGTCGCTGCCGCAGGCGGTCGCCGTCGTCGACGCGTGCGTGCGCGCCGGGATCGACCACGTCGAGGTCGGCTACATCCGGCCCCGGCGCGACAGCGCGGGCTCCCCGGCCGCGTCGTGCCCGCCGGAGTACCTGGCGGCGCTGCGCGAGCGCATGCCCGACACGACGACCATGGTGGTGATGGCGCACATGGCCGACGTCGACATCGACGTCTACCAGCGCCTCGCCGACCTGGGCGTCGGCCTGGTCCGACTGCCCGCCAAGCTGTCCACGATCGACGCGGTGGCCCCGCACGTGGCCGCCGCGCACGCGGCCGGGATGCGCGCGGCGGTGAACCTGATCCGGGTCAGCCAGGTCGGGCCCGATGGCGTCACCCACGCCGCGGCCACCGCGCACGCCGCCGGGGCCGACATCTTCTACGTCGCCGACTCCAACGGCAGTCTGTTCCCCGAGGGCGCCGCCGAGGTGGTGCGCACCGCACGGGCCGCCGCGCCGGGCACCGCCATCGGCTTCCACGCCCACGACGGCCTCAGTTTCGCGTTCGGCAATTCGCTGGAGGCCGCGCGCACCGGGTGCGCGTTTCTCGACGCGTCGCTGTGCGGAATGGGCAAGGGCGGCGGGAATCTGTCGATGGAACTCATCGCCGGATATCTGCGCGCCAACGCCGACCGCGCTTTCGACATCGCCGTGCTGGCGGAGGCGAGCGCGGAGATCCTCAAGCCGTGGATCGAGCGGAACTCGCGGTCGGAATGCGAATCGATCGTGACGAGCCTGCTCAATCTGAACATGGATGACATCGAGGCCCTGCGCGGCGATTCATCCGACCTGACCAGCCTGTTGAGCGACCGAATCCTGTCCTCCTGAAAGGGAACCCCATCGTGAGCACCTTTGTCGCCGAGCTGGACCGCATGATTGGTGAGCGGCGCAAGATGACCAGCGCCCTCTACCAGACGATTCTCGCGGGCAAGGCCACCGAGCGCCTGTTGCGGACCTTCGTGATCCAGCGCTGGCCGATCAAGAACCTGTGGACCCGCAACATCCTCGGCATCGCCTCCCGGATCGACGACTACCGGCTGCGGCGTCTGCTGGTGGAGAACATCTACGAGGAGGAGACCGGAACGCTGTCGGACTCCCGCCGCCACCTCGACACCTTCGCCGACTTCGGCAAGGCCGTCGGCGTGGACCCAGCCGTGCTCGACACCGCCGCCCGCTTCCCTGAGACCGACGCGGTCGTCGCGCACAACGTGTCGGTGTGCAACAGCTCCGAGAACCACTTCACCCAGGGCGTCGCCTCGGTGCTGCTGCTCATGGAAGGCCAGCCGCCGATCGTCACCGGCGTGGGCCGCTCGATGCTCAGCGTCATGCGCGACGACTACGCGCTGCCCGAGTGGGGCTACGAGTTCTTCGTCCACCACGCCTCCAGCGACGCGGGCGCCGACGCGGTCAGCGATCTGGAGGACGAGCACGCCGCCGCCGCGCGCGAGCTGCTGGTGCGCTACGCCGACACCGCGGAACTCCAGGCCGCGGCGATCGACGCGCTGCGCCGCGCGCTCGACGCCCGGCACAACCACTTCGACGCGATCCTGCGCGAGGCCTACGACCCGTCGGAGCCCGTGTTCCGCTACCAGGAGGCGTGAGCGCGATGCCGGACTCCTATCAGCGGGTGTTCCACGGGGACGGGTGGGTCGCCAAACCCGAGGCGACGGTGCCGGTGGCCAGCCTGGCCATGCGTTACGGCCTGTCGGTCTTCGAGGGAGTCCGGCTCTACCGGCAGGCGGGCCGAACCCAGGTCCAGCCGTTCCTCCTCGGCGCGCACGTCGACCGGCTGCGCGCGTCCCTGGCGATGATGCGCATCGAGGACCCCGGTGTCGACCGGCTCCCCGAGCTGGTCGACGAACTGGTGGCCCGCAACGGCATCGATGACGACGCCTATGTGCGTATCGCGGTGAGCGCGGGCAATCCGGGCACGATCGCCGAGCCGGTCCAGCCGCTGCTGACGGTCTCGGCGACGCCGATGGGCCGCAAGCGGTGGCTGCGCACCGACGAGGGCATGCGGTTGCGGATCAGCGACTGGCAGCGCGCCCCCGAGGCGTCGTTCCCGGCCGCGGCGAAGAACATCTCCAACTACGCCGGGCCGCGCCTGGCGGTGTTGGAGGCCAAGGACGCCGGGTTCGACGGCTGCGTGCTGACCAACCAGCACGGCAGGCTGTGCGAGGCGCCGACCGCGGCGCTGTTCCTGCTCACCGACGGCGTCCTGCGCACCCCCGCGCTCACCGAGGGCGTGCTGCCCGGCATCACCCGCCGGTGGGTGCTCGACACCGCCGCCGAGGTCGGCCTAGCGGTGGAGGAGAC
Source organism: Alloactinosynnema sp. L-07 (assembly GCF_900070365.1). Taxonomy (NCBI): domain Bacteria; kingdom Bacillati; phylum Actinomycetota; class Actinomycetes; order Pseudonocardiales; family Pseudonocardiaceae; genus Alloactinosynnema; species Alloactinosynnema sp. L-07. The sequence continues at coordinate 2,368,472 of NZ_LN850107.1, forward strand.
CACGCTGGAGCGCGTCGACGCCTACCGGGCCGACGAGGCGTTTCTGTGCGGGACCGGCATCGAGTTCGCGTTCGTGCGCGGCTTCGACGAGCACGCGTGCAAGGGATGGCCACGGGCGAGCGCGACCCGCGCGTTGGTGCAGCGGTACTTCTCCGACGCTCGCACCGCCGCCATGGTGGGTGCCGCATGATCGACTGGGCCGCGATGACGGGCGTGCTGGCCGACGTGCTCAGCCGCGAGGGCTTGTGGGACGTGGTGGACGAGCGGGTCCGCGGCGGCGAGGTGTTCCGCAACAAGGACTTCCCCCTCTCCCCCGTTCCCGTCCTGATCGACCACGGCGCGGCCACCGAGTACGCGGCGGCGGTGGAGAAGTACGTCCAGCTCCTCAACAAGATCATCCGACTGTACGTCGCCGAGGATTCGGTGCGCCGCTGGTACGGGCTCACCGCCGAGGAGGAGGCGCTGGTCCTGGCCGACCAGCGGCTCGGCGGCGAGGTCGCGGTGTGCAGGCTCGACGGCTACCTGGAGCAGGGCACCGAGCGGCCCGTGCTGCTGGAGAACAACGCCGACGCCCCCGCCGGGACCCTGTTCACCGCGCGCATCAACCACCTGGTGCGCGGCTTGCTCGCCGACCTGGGCGCCCGCGCCCACTGGTCGCCGCTCACCTACGCCGAGGACACCGCGCTGCTGAGCACCCTGCGGGCCTGCGCGCGCCGGGCCGGTGCGCCCGAGCCCGGGCACATCGCGATCCTGCAGCCGACCGGCGCGGCCAACCGGGAGAGCGTGGAGACCGTCGAAGTGCTGCGCCGCGCCGGGGTCGAGGCGTTCCTCGCCGACCCGCGCGACGCCCGGCTGGTCGGCAAGCGCGTCTTCTTCGGCGACAAGCCCGCCGACGCGTGCTGGAACAAGGTCAACACCGCCACCTGGCGCACGCTGCTCGCCGAGGACCCGGCCACGGTGCACCGCCTGCTCGACATCGTCACCGACGCCGAGTTCGTGCATGTCAACCCCTTCGGCGCGCGCTATGTCGCCGAGAGCAAGCTTTCGCTGGCCCTGCCGCGCGAACCAGAGTTCGCGCACCTGTTCACCGACGACGACCGCGCGCTGGTGGAGTCGCTGCTGCCCTGGGGCCGCAGGCTCACCCCGCGCGCCACGGCCGAGAACGGCGCCTCCCTCGCCGACGACCTGGTGGAGAACCAGGCCGCCTACGTTCTCAAGGAGGCCTACGACATCCGCGGCGACGGTGTCACCATCGGCCGCGCCGTGTCCCGCTCGTCGTGGCTGGCCGCGGTCGCGCGGGGCCTCGACGAAGGCCACCTGGTCCAGCGGCACGTCGCCCCGGCCGCCTACCCGACCGTGCGCCGCGACGGGCCGCGGGTGGTGGCCATGCCGATCAGTCTGGACACCTACCTGTTCAACGGCCGCGTCGCGGGGTTCGGCTCCAAGGCCAGCCTCAACGCGCGCGTCAACGTCTTCCAGGGCGGGCAGAAGCTGGCCGTCCACGTGGGGGCGGTCGCCGATGCGCGTTGACCAGGTGCGGATGCGGATGGTGCGCGCGCGGCTGACCCGGCCGTTCGAGAACCGCTGGCAGCGGTTCGAGACCTGGACGAAGTTGGTCGTTCAGGTCGACTCCGACGGGCTGTCCGGCCTGGGCGAGTGCACGGCGATGGAGACCCCGTTCTACAACTACGAGACCGTCGAGACCGCCTGGCACATCCTTGAGCGCTACCTGGCGCCGATCGTGCTGGCCGCCCCTGACACCGACCCGCTCACCGCGGCATCGGCGTGGCGGCACATCAACGGACACGAGGAGGCCAAGGCCGCCCTGGAGTGCGCGCTGTGGGACCTGCGGGCCCGCGCGGCCGGTCTGCCGCTGTGCCAGGAACTCGGTGGGCGCCGGGTCTCGGTGCCGGTGGCCGCGACCGTGGGCATCGAGCCGTCGATCGACGAGCTGCTGGCCGCGGTCGGCGCGGCCCGCGACGCCGGGTTCCGCCGGGTGCGGATCAAGATCCGGCCGGGCTGGGACGTCGTCCCGGTCCGGGAGGTGCGCGCCGCGTTCCCGGAGCTGCCGCTGATCGCCGACGCCAACGCCGCCTACGGGTCAGGCGACCTCGACCACGTGTCCACATTGGACAAGTTCGGGCCGCTGGCGATCGAGCAGCCGTTCGGGTCGACCGACCTGGAGACCACCGCGGACCTGCAGCGGCGCCTGGCCACCTCGGTGTGCCTGGACGAGTCGGTCAAGGGCCTGGCCGACGTCGAGCGGGCACACCGGATGCGCGCGTGCCGCGTCGTCAACATCAAGGTCGGTCGGGTCGGCGGGCTGGCCGAGGCGGTGCGGGTGCACGACTTCTGCCTGGACAACGGCATCGCCACCTTCGTCGGCGCCAAGTACGAGATCGGCGTCGGCAGACTCACCAACCTGGCGCTGGCCACGCTGCCGAACATGACGCTGCCCAGCGACGTCGGCCCGAGCTCGCGCTACTACGTCGACGACGGCGTCGACCACGGCGTCACCCTGGCCCGGCCGGGCTGGGTCGAGCCCAGCGCGGCCCCCGGCATCGGCGCCTGCCTGACCGACGGCGTCACCACCATCCGCGAAACCGTCCTGCGGGCGCGAACCGCCCCCTGTCGCTAGTGGAGCCCCCATGCGCACCGATCTTGACACCTTGGCGACCTTCCGCGCCCACGGCACCGGCCCGGTCAGCGACGCGCTGGACCTGGCGGGCATCAACGGCGGCCTGGTCGAGCTGGCCCGCGTCTCCGGCGCGGGAACCGTGGTCGGACCCGCGTTCACCGTGTCGTTCGAACCGGTCGAACCTGGCACCAACGCCCCCGCCGCGGACTTCATCGACGACGTCCCGGAGGGCGCGGTCGTGGTGATCGCCAACGGCGGCCGGGTGGACTGCACGGTGTGGGGCGACATCCTCGCCGGGGTCGCGGTCAGCCGGGGCGTGGCGGGCACGGTCATCGACGGCGCCTGCCGCGACGTCGACGACATCCGCGCGCTGGGCTACTCGCTGTGGAGCCGCGGCTGCTTCATGAAGTCGGGCAAGAACCGCGCCCGGTTCGTCGCCGCCCAGGTGCCTATCAACGTTTCCGGCGCGCTGGTGCACCCAGGCGACCTGGTGTGCGCCGATGGCGCGGGCGCCTTGGTGGTGCCGGTGGCCACGGCCGAGCGGGCCGCCGAGGACGTGCTGCGCATCGCCGAGATGGAGGCCGCGGTCCGCGCCGACCTCGACCAGTGCGTGCCGCTGCGCACCGCCCGCGCCCGCCGCGGCTACAACCTGGCGGGGCTGCGGCGATGAGAGCGGTGGTCGGCGGCATCGTGCACGAGTCGAGCACGTACGCCGCCGGGGTCGACGGGTTCGCCGTGCACGTCGGCGCCGACCTGGTCGCCGAGTTCGCGGGCACGGAGACGGTGGTCGGCGGGTATCTCGCCGCCTGCGTCGGCGTGGAGGTGGTCGGCGCCCTGCACGCGCGCGCCGAGCCCGCCGGGGTGGTGCCCGCCGCGGTGTACGCCGACCTGGAGGCCCGGCTGGTCGCCCGGCTGCCCGACTCGTGCGACGTGGTCCTGCTGGACCTGCACGGCGCCGGGGTGGTCGAGCCCGACGAGTCGCTGGACGTGCGGGTGCTGCGCGCGGTCCGGGCGGCGCTGCCGGACGCGGTGATCGCGGTGACGATGGACCTGCACGGCAACCTCACCCAGGACGTGGTGGACTTGGCCGATGTGGTGGTCGGGTGCAAGCTCTACCCGCACACCGACCTGGCCGACCAGGCGAAGGTCGCCGCCCGCATCGCGTTCGGCGCCGCGGCGAGCGGCATCAGGCCCGACGTGCGGCTGGTGCGGCTGCCCATGGTCCTGCCACCGTCCACAACGGACTCCGGGCCCGCCGCCGAACTGGCCGAACTGACCCGCGCCGCCGAAACCGAACCGGGGGTGCTGGCCTGCACGGTGTTCCACGGCTTCCCCTACGCCGACACCCCGCAGGCGGGCGCCTCGCTGGTGACGGTGTGCGAACCCGGCACGCCGGTGTCCGAGCGGGTCCCCGAGTGGCTGTGGGACAACAGGTCCCGCTTCCGCCAGAACCCGACGACCGCCGAGGAGGCGGTCATGCTCGCCTTGGCCGGGCCGGCGCCCGCCGTCATCGGCGACGCCGCCGACAACCCCGGCGGCGGCGCGACCGGCACCGAGACCGGCCTGCTGCGCGCCATCCTCGCCGCCGGGGTCGACGCCTGTTTCGCCACGATCCACGACCCGGCGACCGTCGCCCAGGCCATCGCGGCCGGGGTCGGCGCCACCATTGACGCTTGTCTGGCCGACCTGCCCGTGACGGCCACCGTCCGCGCGGTCACCGACGGCCGCGTGGTCGGCCAGAGCATGCGCCGCGGCAAGGCCGTCGACTTCGGGCCCAGCGTCCGGCTCACCGTCGGCCGGGTCGAGGTGATCGTCGCGACACACCGCCTGCAGGTGTTCGACCCCGAGATCCTGCTGCTGCACGGCGTCATGCCCGACCGCTACGCCGTGGTCGGCGTCAAGTCCGCCCACCACTTCCGATCCGGCTTCGCCGCTGTGGCCGGTCAGCTGCTCACCGCCGACGCGGGCGGGCTGACCACCGGCCGGATCGAGTCCCTGCCCCGCCCAGGACCGTCGCGGCACCTGTGGCCGATGAACTCAGAACGGAAGGTGATCTCGTGGACCCGGTAGCGACGATCGTCAGCAGGCGCAGCGTGTCCGCGCTGACCGCGCCCGCCCCCACCGACGAGGAACTGCTCGTGCTCGTCGAGCAGGCCATGACCGCGCCCGACCACGGCTTGCTGCGCCCGTGGCGGCTGCTGGTCATCCGCGACGAGGCCCGCCACGTCCTGGCCGCCTCGATCGCGCGGTCGCTGCCGGACCCGGATGAGGGCGCGCGGGCCGGGGCCAAGGCGCTGCGGTCCCCGCTGCTCGTGGGCATCGTCTACACGCCGGACCCGGCCGCGCGCGTGCCCGAGTGGGAGCAGCTGGCGGCGACCTCGGCGATGGTGCACAACCTGGGCCTGATCCTGCACGCGCGCGGCTGGGCGTCGGTGTGGAAGACCGGCCGCCTGGTCGAGGCCGACCCGGTGCGCGCGGCGATGGGCGCCGGGCCGGGCGAGCGGGTGCTGGGCTGGGTGCACGTCGGCACCGCCGACCCGGCCAAGCGACCGGCCCCGCGCAAGCCCGCCGACGCGCGCGCCCACGTGGCCCGCCTGCACGAGGACGGCAGCATCGCCCCGCTGCGCGAGTTGGAAGGGGCGCTGCGGTGAGCGCCGAGGCCCGGATCAAGGAACTCGGCATCGACCTGCCCGAACTCCAGGTGCCCGCCGGGATCTACCTGCCGGTGCGCCGGTCGGGCCCCACCGTCTACGTCTCGGGCAACGTCCCGTCGGGGGCCGACCCGTCGGTGCCGGTCATCGGCCACGTCGGCGGGGAGTTGACCGTCGAGCAGGGCAAGCACGCCGCCCGGCTCACCGCGCTGAACCTGCTCGCCGCCCTGCGGTGGGACCTGGGCTCGCTGGACCGGATCACCGGCATCCTCAAGGTGTTCGGCATGGTCAAGTGCGCCCCCGGCTTCAACCGGACCCCCGAGGTGATCAACGGGTGTTCGGAGCTGCTCGTGGAGATCTTCGGCGACTCCGGGCGCCATGCCCGCTCCGCCATCGGCGTGGCCGAGCTGCCCTTCGGCATGGCCGTCGAGATCGAGATGGTCGCCGAGTTCGCGTAACCGACAAATCTGGAGGACCACCGTGTCATCGTTTCCGATCGAGGCCGCCGCCGACCTGGCCGCCACCGCCGCGCTGCTGGAGATGGGCGAGAAGCTGGGCGTGTCGCACCTGTTCGACGCCGACATCCTGACCGCCGAGGACATCGCCGCCACCGCGGACCTGCCCACCGACGCCGCCCAGTCCTTTGTGGACGCACTGCTGGCGGCGGCGCTGATCGTCCCCGCCGGGCACGGCTACACCGTCGCCGCGGACTTCCCCGACCGCCGCCACGCGGCCGGTTACATCTCCTGGGCGATCAACGCCAACCGCCCCTACATCGACCACATCGATGACTACCTTCGGCACCCGGTGCTGGCGCGGGAGAAGTTCCTGCGCAACGGCCGGGAGGTCGCGGTCAGCTCCAAGTGGATCGGCGAGCAGGCGTTCTACCCGCTGATCATGTCCACGATCCTGGGCAAGGCGCCCGCCAAGATGGTCGACCTCGGCTCGGGCGCGGCCGGGTTGCTCATCAAAGTTCTCACCGCGCTGCCCGCCACCAACGGCGTCGCCGTCGACATCAGCTCTGGGGCCTGCGCCGAGGCCCGCGCCGCCGCGGGCCGCGCGGGGGTCGCCGACCGCCTGACCGTGGTGCAGAGCCCGATCCAGGCGCTGGTCGAGGATCCCGCCGCGCTGCAGGGCGCCGACCTGATCCACGCGGGTTTCGTCTTCCACGACCTGCTCCCCGAGGAGGAGGCCACCTTCGACGCCCTGCTCGCCGCCTGCCGCGACGCGCTGGCACCCGGCGGCGTGGTGGCGATCACCGATTCGGTGCCCTACGCCGACAGCGAGCGGGAGCGGCGGTTCAGCTCGGTGTTCACCTACACCCACATCCTGATGGGCAGGCAGCTGCTCACCGAGGAGCACTGGCTGGCCAAGTTCGCCGCCGCGGGCTTCTCCGACGCCACATGCGACGCCCACCGCTTCCCCGGCGGCAGGCTGTTCGTCGCCACGAAGTAGCCGGGTGGGCTCGCTCGTGTCGACGGGCGAGCCCACCCGATCACGCGTCCGCCTCGCGGAGGTCGTCGGCGGGGGTGGGCAGTGGGAACAGGGTGACGAACCGGGCGGCGAGGTCGAGGTCGCCGCCGATCTTCAGGGTGCCGTCGTCGATGGCGCCGTCGCCCCACATCACCGCGGCCAGCGCGTTGGAGTCCGCCGTCAGGGCGAGGTCCGGTCGCACCGCTTCACCCCTGGTGACGTCGATTCGTCCGGCTTCGATCCGGACGGTCAGCCGGTCCTCGTCGATGCTGAGGGAGATCGTCGCGTCGAGCGTGTCGGCGCGCGCCGGGTCGAACAGGGCTTTGAGTGACAGGGCCAGCGAGTCCGCCCCGATCGGGGCGTCGCTGTCGAAGGACGGGGATTTGCTGCTCCAGCGGCCCAGGCCGATGACGATCGGTTCGAGTTCGGCACCCCATGGGGTCAGCTCGTAGACCTGCACCCCGGCGGGGAGCAGCCGCCTGCGTCGGACGATGCCGTGTTCGGTGAGCTCGCGCAGGCGCAGGGCGAGCATGTCCGGGCCCGCCGTGGGCATCCCGGCGCGCAGGTCGGTGAAACCGTTTCGGGCCCAGCAGCAGCTCGCGCACCACCAGCAGCGCCCACCGCTCGCCGATGAGTTCTTCATCGAGGCGCCCGCGGGACTGGACCGCGTGGCGAAGCAGCGCATGATGCGCGAGGTCACGGCCGCGATCGACGAGGCGTTTCGCATGCCGGATGTCCGTGTCTGGCTGCGTGATTACGACGCCGACAACGTCGCCCAGGATGGCGACATCGGCGGTGTCCCGGTGCGCCCGGTGTGCTTCCTCGAAGCACCCGAACTCGCCGACCTCGACGCGAAGCGGACGATGGCGGGCAAGCTCCACGCCGCCATCCACGCCGCGTACGGGGAGATCGCCGACACCGACGAGACGCTGGTGCTGATGAACCACTATCCACTGGAGAACGCGGGCTGGGCGGGCCGCTTGCAGTCCGACAACGCCGAGGCCGTCGCCCACATCGACCAGCTCAACGCCCGCTAGCGGCGCGGCGGGCCGAGCCCGCTCGGCCCGCTCGGCCCGCCGGTCACGCCACCGCGAAACCCGCGTCCTCTGTCGCGTCGACCCGGTATTCCCGACACAGCGCGCGAACGGTCTGCTCGTAGCGGTCCGAGCCACAGACCACGGTCATGCGGCCGTTCTCCATCGACACCAGCTCGATCTTGGTCCCGGCTCGCGCGAGCACCGCGCAGAATCCGGCCGCGACGGCCGGGACGGACCGCAGGCCCGCGCCGACCACGGTGATCTCGCTGACCCGGTCGTCGAGAGACACCGTGTAGCCCGCACGCTTCAGCGCGGCGGCCACCAAGGGCCCGTCCAGGCGGCGGACCGTGCAGTCGAAGGCGCGGTCGAGCACGACGGTGCCGACGGCCACGTCGAGGTCGGCGATCGTGCGCAGCACCCTGGCCGCGCTGCCCGGGCGGTCGGGCAGCCCCGTGACGGTGATCCTCGCCATCGCGTGTGAGGTCAGGACGCCGTGCACCATCGCCTCTTCCACCGGCTCACCCCTCGTGGACGGCGACGAAGCGCAGTTCGGCGCAGTAGGTTCGGTCCTCGTGGTCGGTCAGCCACGCTTGGTCGGGGGTGGGCAGCATCTCGGTGACGGTGAGCGTGCCGATCGGGTCGGTGCGCACGAGCCTGCGGGCGGCCTTGGCCAGCAGGTTCACATACAGCGGGCTGTCGAAGTCGACGAAGAACGGCCGCGGCTCACTCGGCGAGGACACGAACACGAACCTCGGCAGGGCCTTCTCGGTCCGCCAGTGCCGCGCCCGCACGTAGCGCAGGGCCTCGGTCTTCTCGGCGGAGAAGGCCAGGTCGTCGGCGCCGAAGCGCCAGGTCTCGCGGGCGATGACGACCTGGTCGATCGCCACCCGCGGGGTGTGGGGCGCCTCGGGCAGCACGACGCACAGGTCCATCGCCAGCGTCGTGAGCACGTGGGCGAACACATCCACGGCGTCGAACACCGCGCCGTCGGGCAGGACCACCACGAGCCGGTCGCCGCGGGTCTCGACGAGCACGTCGGCGCTGAGCACGGTGCGGGGCCGGGTCGGGTCGGCGGTCATCTCGGCGAGCGCGACGTAGTAGTCCCGCGGGCGCACCAGGGCGTGCCGGACCCGGATCGACAGGCGCGACTTGTTCTCCTTGGGCAGCAGCGGCATCAGCCGGGGCTCGGGGAAGTCGACGGTCGTGGCGTCGAACAGTTCGGCGGCGGCGGGGTGCTGGTTGACGAACAGCGAGTTGCCCAGGGTGTTCGACGCGATGTGCAGCTCACCGAGGACCAGCTCGAACTCCCCGCGCGCCAGCTCGTCGGGGGTGGCGGCGATCATCATGTCGGGGCTGAGGTAGCGGGCCAGGTTCCATCCCGTGCCCTGCTCGGGGAACGCCGCCCGCACCGCGGCCTCGATGTCTGAAGTGGACACTCGGGCACGGTTGGCGTCGGCGGGCACACGCAGGATCTCGGCCCACTTGGCCTGGAACTCGCGCTGGATCCGCTCGGCGGCGGCGGGGGCGTCGACGTGCAGGACCGGCATGCAGGCGAACCAGAAGGTGGCCAGGTCGACCGGGCCGGTGAGGCCGTCGAACACCTCGCGGGCGCGGCGCATCACGGCGTCGGCCAGTTCCGCGGTCATCCAGCGGGCACCGGCGAACAGCATTTCCAGGGGGGCCAGTGCGGCGTGCACGTCGCGGCCGAGGCGGGCGGTGGCGGCGCGGCGGGTGTCGGAGTAGACGAGGGTGCGACACGGCGCGGTGGTGGCGCCTTTCTCCCGGACCGCGGCGGCGGCGGTGCGGGCGACGAACCTGGCTTCCAGCTCGGCGAGGGCGGCGAGCAGGCGGGCCGGGTCGTCGCCCGCGGCGCGAACCTTGGCGCGACCGGCGTCGAGTTCGTCGAGCGCGGTCAGGCCGTCGGCGCTCAGGTCTGGGTCGCCGACCTGGTCGAGCCAGGCGCGCAGGTGTCGTTCGGGGTGGGCGTCGGCGGGGATGTCGAGCCGCCACCCGATCCACCGCTTGCCCAGCGCCTCGCCGAGCAAGGCGGGCACGTCGGGGCCGAGTTCGGCGGCGATGGCGTGGGCGGTGCGGGTGCCGTCGCAGCGGTCGAGCACGGCAAGCAGTTCCGGTGAAGCCTGCTGAGCGGGTCGACCGGGCAGGGAGACCAGGCCGTCGGCGACGCGGACGAACGGGACCCGCCGGGGCGCGATCCAGTCGCGCGCGGCGGGGTCGGCGTCGAGGAGTTTGGCCAGCGAGTCGATCGCCCAGCTGGAATAGAAGACCTCGGCGGACTCGATCAGCTCGGCGCCGGGGTCGATCTCGACGCCGTCGACGGACAGGTCCCAGCGGCCCCAGCCGACGGGTCCGAAGAAGCCGATGGTGTCGTTCTTGACGCAGAACCGCTGCCAGTAGTGGGCGACGAGTTCCTCGCGCTGGCGCCGGGAACTGGTGCGCGCGGAGGTGGGGTCCCAGCCGACGAACGGGTCGACCGCGCGGCCCAGCAGCGGCCGGTTCTGCCAGCCGACGGCGGCCCGGAACGCGTCGGTCGCGGCGACCCGCTGCAGCTCCTGGGCCGCGCGCACGGCGGCGGCCTCGAACTCTTCCTCGAAGGCTTTCCAGTGGGGGCCGGACAGCTTGTCGCCCGGCCCGAACTTGTCGGCGGCCTCCGTCAGGCCCTCGGGCACGACCCGCAGCACACCGGCGGCCGGGAATCCCGGACCGCGCAGCCCGAACTGGTCCCACACGCGCCAGGCACCCAGGCGCACCGGTGTGTCGGTCATGCCCGTCAGCTCCCGTGGGTGTCGAGGTCGACCACGCAGGCGAGGTCCTCGGGCGAGGGGTAGGCGAACACCAGCGCCACCGGGATCTCCACGCCGAGCGCGTCCTGCAGGCGGGCGGTGATCTGGAACGCGGCCAGTGAGTCGCCGCCCGCCTCGAAGAAGTCGCTGGCGGTGTCGAGGCTGTCGTCGCTGAGGGTCTCGCGGTAGATGGCCGCGATCAGCTCCGGCACGTCGACGGTGTTGGTCATGGTCATGGCAGGTCCCCTTCGGTGGTTGACAGTGATCGCGGCGTGTTCCCGCCGGACACGATGGCCACGGCGGTGCCGCGGAACCCGGCGCGCAGCGCGCCCGCGAGGGCCACCGCCCCGCTGGGTTCGGCCTCGATCCCGCCGCGCCGCAGCAGCCGCGCGGCGTGGGTGATCTCGTCGTCGCCGACCCCGATCAGGTCGTCGACGCGGCGCTGGATGATGGGGAACGGGATCTCCCCCGGCCGCTGCCCGCGCAGCCCGTCGGCGACGGTGGCGGGCGGCGGCACCTCGATGAGCCGGTCGGCGGCCACGGACAGCGCGTAGCGGCGGGCATCGGCGGGTTCGACGCCGACGACGCGCACGGGCCGGTCGGCGGCAAGGCAGATCCCGGCGAGCAGCCCACCCCCGCCGGTCGGCACGAAGATCGTGTCGACGCCGGGCGCGTCGTCGAGGATCTCGCGCCCGACGGTGCCCTGACCGGCGACGATGAGTTCGTGGTCGGAGGAGGGCACGAACATCGCCCCGGTGCGCGCGGCGTGCTCACGGGCCCGCTGTTCGCGCTCGACCACGCCACCCGCGACGGTGATCACCTCGGCGCCCATGGCGCGCACGGCGGCGGCTTTGCCAGGGTCGGCGCCCGCGGCCATCACCACGGTCACACCGACGCCGAGCGCGGCGCCGAGGGTGGCCACGGCGATGCCGTGGTTGCCCGACGACCCGGTGACCACGTCGCGGCCCCGGTGCCCGAGCAGCGCGTTGGCCGCGCCGCGGGTCTTGAACGAACGCCCGGTCTGCAGGTGCTCGGCTTTGAACAGCAGCCCGCGCAGCCCGTCGACGGTCAGCAGCGGGGTGCGCCGGACGTGGCGGCGGATGCGGTCGGCGGCCACGGCGATGTCGGCCGGGCCGAGTCGGGTGTCGGCGGCGGTCATCGGCTCGCCCCCAACGCGGTCCGGTCCGCCTTCCCGGTCCGGGTCGTGGGCACTCGCTCCAGGTGCACGAACCTCCGTGGCATCAGGTACGGCGGCAGGGTCGACGCCAGGTGCGCGCGCAGCGCCGCCGCGGGGGTCGGCTCGCCGGTGACATGGGCGGTGAGGAACATCCGGCCCCGGTCGTCGGCGTCGGCGGTGACCACCGCGCCGGTCACGGCCGGGTGGGTCAGCAGCGCGCCCTCGACCTCGGCGGGGTCGACGCGGTAGCCGCGGATCTTGATCTGTCGGTCGGCGCGGCCGAGGAACTCCAGCGTCCCGTCCGGCCGCCGCCGGGCGAGGTCGCCCGTCCGGTACACGCGTTCACCGGACGGCACCGGGACGAACCGTTCGGCCGTCAGGCCCGGCTTGCCGCGATACCCGCGCGCCACCCCAACACCGCCGAGGTAGACCTCGCCGGTCTCACCCGGGGGAACCGGGTCCAGGTCCGGGTCGAGCAGCCAGACCGTCATCCCGTCGATCGGGGTGCCGATCAGGTCGACCTCGGTCTCCGGGTCGGCGGGGACGAGGAAGCGGGTGGCGGTCATGGTGCACTCGGTCGGCCCATACTGGTTGACGAGCGTTCGAACCACACCCCGGTCCCCTGCGGCGAGGAACGGTCGCAGCGACTCGCCGCTGGTCACCACCAGCTCGACCCCGCGCAGCGCGGCGCGGTCCTGCTGGGCCAGGAAGGTCAGGAACGACGGCGTGGTGCTCAGGATCGTGTTGATCCCGTTGTCGGCGATCAGCGCGGCGAACTCGGCGGGCCGCAGCAGCGCCGACCGCGGCGCGAGCACGAGCTGCCCACCCGCTAGCAGCGGCGCGAACGTGTCGCGGATCGACGCGTCATACCCCAGCGGCGCCAGCTGCACCGCCACGGTCGAGGCGCCGAGCCGGTAGTCGCGCACGATGACGTCCACATAGGACTCCATGGCCCGTCGGGAGATCATGACCGCGTTCGGCTCGCCGGTCGACCCGGAGGTGTGGCTGATGTAGGCCAGCGACTCCGGGTCCGCCTCGGGGAACTCGACCGGCCCGCCGACCGCGTCAGCAGGCACGACCGTGCCGTCGAAGTCGAGCGATCCGATCAGGTACCGCGCTCCCCCGGTCCGCAGCATCGCCTCGACCCGCGCTTGCGGCAGGGTCACGTCCAAGGTGAGGAACGCCGCGCCCGCCCGCAGCACCGCCGCCATCGCCACGACCGCGGCCACACCCGGCTCGACGGCGACCGCGCACACGTCCTCCGGCCCGACCCCGCGCTCGACCAGGGCGGCGGCGAGGCCGTCGATCCGGTCGGCGAGGTCGGCGTAGGTGAGGGTGCCCTCGGCGGCGCGCACAGCGGGGGCGGCGCCGTGGGACCGCAGGGTCGCCACGATCATCGCTGCTCCGTGGTCTGGTCGACCGCGACGAAGCGCAGCTCGGCGGTGTAGCGGGAGCCTTCGTCGTCGGTCAGCCACGCGTGTTCGGGGCTGGGCAGCATCTCGGTGATGGTGAGCCGCCCGTCGGGGTCGGCGCGGGCGAGGCGGCGCGCGGCCTTGGCGAAGATGTTGACGTAGACGGGGCTGTCGAAGTCGACGAAGAACGGCCGCGGCTCGGTCGGCGAGACCACGAACACGAACCGGGGCAGTTCCAGCGAGTCCCGCCAGTGGCGGGCCCGGACGAACCGGCGGGCCTCGCTCTTGTCGGCGGTGAAGTCCAGCGAGTCGGCCCGCAGCCGCCAGGTCTCGCGGCAGACGATCATCTTGTCGATGGTCACCCGCGGCGAATGATCAGCGGTGGGGCGCAGCGTGAACCGGTCCATCACCCGGTTGGTCATGGCGTTGCCGAACACGTCGAGCAGGTCGAACACGGCCCCGTCTGGCAACACGAGCACCATGGCGCCGTCGCGGTCCTCCACGGTGACGTCCGCGCTCATGACGGTGCGGGGCCGGTGCGGGTCGGCGGTGTAGTCGACCAGGGCGACGAAGTAGTCCGAGGCGCGGATCAGCGACGGCCTGCTGCGGGTGGACCAGCGCGGCGGCTGCTCCTTGGGCAGCATCGGCATGACCCGGCCTGCGGGGAAGTCGCGGTCGGTCTCGGCGATCAGGCTGTCGAAGTCGGGATGCTGCATGACGAACAACGACGCGCCGATGGTGTTCATCGCCACGTGCAGCTCACCCAGGACCAGCTCGAACTCGCCGCGCTCGACCGCGTCGGCGTCCGGGGCGACGATCAGCACGTCGGGGCTGACGTAGCGGGCGATGTTCCAGCCGCGGCCGGGTTCCTCGAAGGTCTCGCGGACCTGCTCGGCGATGTCGGCGGAGTTCAGCCGCACGCGGCGGGCGCCCTCGGGAGCGGCGATGATCCGCTCCCAGTGGTTACGCAGCTCGGCCTGGACGCGGTCGCTGTCGGCGATGGACTCCGGGTGCGGGACCGGGAGGCATTCCATCCACAACGACCCGAGGTCGACGCGGCCGTCGCGGTCGCGCACCCGTTCGTAGGCTTCGCGGATGCGCCCGCCGACGGTCTCGGCGAACCGGTTGGTCATCCACCGCGCGGCGGTCAGGCACAGCGCCAGCGGGGTCAGCTCGTCGAGGATGGCGGTGCCGATGGTGGCGGTGGCCGAGCGGCGGCAGTCGGAGTAGACCAGCGACCGGCACGGCGCGGTGCGCGCGTTCTTGGCCCTGGTCGCCGAGGTCGAGGTGAGTTCGGCGAAGTCGTGTTCGAGCGCGGCCATGGCCTCGACGAGTGCGTCGGCGTCGCCGTAGGCGGCCCGGACCCGGTCCCGGCTGGCGCACAGCGCGTCCAGTGTGGACAGTGCGCGGCCGCGCACGTCGGCGTCGCCGACGCGGTGCAGGGCCGCCCGCAGGAACTCGTCGGGGTGCGCGCTGGTCGGCACCTCCAGGCGCCACACGATCCACCGGCTGCGCACGAGCTGTTCCAGGGTGGCGACCAGGTTGTCCTCGGTGTCGCCGAGTTCGGCGAGCAGGTCGGGCACGGCGCGCGTGCCGTCGCACAGCACCAGGGCGGCGCGCTGCTCGGCGGTGATCGGCTGGGCGGGTCTGCCGGGGACGCGGACGGTGTCGGTGTCGATCCGGGCGAACGGCACGCGGCGGGGCGCGATCCAGCGCCGCAGGCCGGGGTCGGCGCTGATGGTCTTGGCCAGGGTGTCGATGGCCCAGCTGGAGAAGTACACCTCCGAGGTCGCGATCAGGCCCTCGCCGGGCTGGACCGCCACGCCCGCGGTGTCGAGGTCCCAGGTGCCCCAGCCGACGGGTCCGAAGAAGCCGATGGTGTCGTTCTTGACGCAGAACCGCTGCCAGTAGTGGGCGACGAGTTCCTCGCGCTGGCGGGGCATGCTGGTGCGGCCCGCCGCGGTGGGGGTCCAGTTCAGGAACGGGGCGATGCCCGAGCTCAGGACGGTGCGGTTCTGCCAGGCCACCGCGGCGCGGAAGGCGGGCAGCCGGGCGATGTCCTGCAGGTGTTCGGCGGTGGCCACCGCGGCGACGCCGAAGTCCTCCTCGAACGCGGTCCAGTCCGGGCCGGTGAGCGCGTCGCCGGGGCCGAACTTGTCGGCGGCGACGGCCAGGCCGTCGGGGGCCAGGCGCAGCACGCCGGTGGCCGGGAAACCGGGTCCGCGCAGGGCGAACTGGTTCCAGAGGCGCCAGTGGCCCGCGGGCAGCACAACGGTGTTGTCGGGCATCGCGCCCTACCTCCCCTTCGACGTGATCGGGATCTTCATGTCCTGTGTGGACGCGGGCTCAAGGCGGGTGAGCGCGTGCAGGATGTTGGCGGCGGCCAGGGTGGCCAGCGCGGCGACGGCGAGCAGGGTGGCCCGAACGCCGAGCCCGTCGGTGAGCAGTCCGGCGCTGAGGAATCCCAATGGTCCGGCGACACTGCTCAGGGTGATCACGCTCTGCAGCACCTTGGGCCGGTGGTCGTCGGGCACGCGGGCGGTGAGGATGCCGAAGTAGGGCGCGTTGGACAGCGGCACCGCCGCCGCCGAGAGCGCCACCCCGGCCATGAGCACCGGCACGGGCGCGGGCAGCACCAGCAGCCACAGCGGCGCCGCGAGCAGCACCGCCGACCAGGTCAGCAGCCGCCGCGGTTCGACCCGGCTCGACAGCGCGTAGGTCAGCACGGATCCGGCGAGCGCGCCCGCCCCGGAACTGGCCACCAGCAGCCCGCCGAGGGCGGCGTCGCCGTCGAAGCGGGCGAAGGCCAGCAGCGGCAGCGCGATGGCCAGCACCCGCAGCAGGAAGCCGAAGGTGATGGTGGAGACCATGGTCTGCCCGAGGAACGCGTCGGCGCGCAGGTGCCGCAGCCCGGCCAGGACACCGGGGGGTCCACCCGCTTTGCCGCGCGCGACCCGGTTCGCCTTGGGGACCACTTGCAGTAGCAGCGCGGAGACCGCGTAGCTGGCCGCGTCGATCCACAGGACCTGCTCGGCGCCCACGGCCGCGATCAGCGCGCCCGCGGCGGCGGGCCCGGCGAACGCCGAGACGTTGGCGGTGCCCTCCATGATCCCGTTGGCCCTGGTCAGCGCTTTCGGGTCGGCGCCGATCAGGTCGACGGCCAGCACGCGCTGCGCGGCGTAGTAGGGCACGCCGAACACCCCGAGCAGGGCGACGATCACCAGCAGGACCGGCAGGGTCAGCAGGTCCAGCCCGTGCAGGATCGGCACGAGCGCGACCAGCGGCCCACGCGCGGCGTCACCGACGACCATGGTGCGGTGCGCGCCGTGGCGCTGCATGACCTCACCGCCGAGGAACCCCAGCAGCGCGATCGGCAGCACCTGCACGGCGAAGACCAGCCCGGCGCGGGTGGCCGACCCGGAGGTCTCCAGCACCAGCCACGGCAGCGCCAGCATGGTCATCTGGGTGCCGAACGCCGACACCCCGCCCGCGGCGAACACCGCGGTCAGCCCGCGGGTCATGATCGCCCCGCGCACCACTGCAGTACGGCCCGCGCGCTGTGGTACTTGTGCTCGGCTTGCTCGAAGGCGATGCTCGACGGCCCGTCGAGGACCTCGGCGGTGACCTCCTCGCCGCGGTGGGCGGGCAGGTCGTGCATGAAGACCGCCCCCGGGCAGGCCGCCATCATCGCGGTGTCCACTTGGAACGGCGCGAAACTCGTCCGCCAGTCCGGGGTGGGCTTGACGGTGCCGGTGGTCTGCCAGCGGGTCGTGTAGACGACGTCGACCTCGGGCAGGTCATCGGCGTCGTGGCGCTGCTCGACGACCGCGCCCGTGCGCTTGGCGTTGATCGCCGCCCGGTCCAGGTAGCGCTGGGCCACGCCGTAGCCGGGCGGGGTCCGCAGGTGCAGCTGGGTGTCGTGGTAGCGCGACAGGGCCAGGGTCAGCGCGGAGGCGGTGTTGTTGCCCTCCCCCACATACAGCACGCGCAGCCCGTCGAGCCTGCCGAACCGGGTGGTCAGGGTGCTCAGGTCGGCCAGGGCCTGGGTGGGGTGTTCCTCGGCGCTCATCGCGTTGATCACCGCCATGCGGTGCTGCGCGGCGTAGGCGCGCAACTCGGCCTCGGGTCCCGCGGTGCGGGCCACGAGCACGTCGAGCATGCCGGAGAGCACCGCGGCGGTGTCCTCGACGGTCTCGCCGGTGTTCTCCTGCAGGTCGTCGGGCCCGTAGGTGACGATCCGCGCGCCCAGCCGCAGCGCGCCCGCGGCGAACGCGGTGCGGGTGCGGGTGGAGGTCTTGCGGAACAGGATGCCCACGACGTCATCGCGCAGGGGTTCCTCGCCCGTGTGGCGGCCCGCGGCGAACTCGGCGCCGCGGCGCACGATCCAGTGCAGGTCGTCGTCGCCGAGGTCGTCGACGGAGATCAGGTGGCGCCGGGTCATCGCTGCTCCTTGGGTCAGGCGCGCAACGCGGCGCGCAGCACGTCGAGTCCGCTGTCGAGGCGGGGGATGTCGATGGTCAGCGGCGGCAGGATCTTCACGACCTCGTCGTGGCGGCCGCACAGTTCCACGATCACGCCGTGGTCGAAGGCGTGGCGCTGGATCCGGTCGGCGCGCTCAGGTCCGCCCGCTCGGGCAAGGTCGATCCCGATGGCCATGCCGCGGCCGCGGGTGTCGACGTCCGGGTGGGCGGCGCTGACCTCGGCGCGGAACCGGTCGAGCCTGCGCGCGCCCACGGCCAGGTCGGTGCGGAACTTCGTCTGCCCCCACAGGTCGCACGCCGCGGCGGCGGCGACGAAGGCGAGTTGGTTGCCGCGGAAGGTGCCGGTGTGCTCGCCTGGCTCCCACACGTCGAGCTCACGGCGGAACAGCGCCAGCGACAGCGGCAGCCCGTAGCCGCCGATGGACTTGGACACGGTGACGATGTCGGGCACGATCCCGGCCTGCTCGAAGCAGAAGAACGTGCCGGTGCGCCCACAGCCTGCCTGGATCTCGTCGACGATCAGCAGCACCCCGTACTTGTCGGTGACCGCGCGCAGCGACCGCAGCCAGTCCCCCGACGCCGGGTAGACCCCGCCTTCCATCTGCATGGGTTCGACGATCACCGCGGCGGGCAGCTCGACCCCCGACGACGGGTCGGCCAGCAGCCGGTCGATCAGGCCAACGGAGTCGAACCCGCCGAGCGGGCCGTCCTCGTAGGGCACGAACGTCACCTCGCCGCCGCTGACCCCGCCCGCGCGGCGCGCGCGCCTGCTGCCGGTGACACCCAGCGACCCGCGCGACATCCCGTGGTAGGCGCCGGTGAACGCGATGACCCCGCGCCTGCCCGTGGCTTTGCGGGCGAGTTTGAGCGCGGCCTCCACGGCGTCGGTGCCGGTGGGCCCGCAGAACTGGACCTTGTAGTCGAGTTCGCGGGGCCGCAGCACGGTCTCGGCGAAACGGCCGAGGAACTCGCGTTTGGCCACGGTGTACATGTCCAGGCCGTGGACGATGCCGTCGGCGGCGAGGTAGTCGGTGAGCCGGGCTTTGATGAACTCGTTGTTGTGGCCGTAGTTCAGCGATCCGGCGCCGCAGAAGAAGTCGATGAACCGGCGGCCGTCCTCGGCGAACAGCTCGGCGCCTTTGGCCCGGTTGAACACGACGGGGAATTTGCGGCAGTAGCTGCGGACCTCGGACTCGTAGTCCTCGAACACGCCGAACTCGGTCGTGCGCGGGGTGTCGATCCGGTGGGGGGCGATGGTCATCGGGCGTCCTCTCGGCGGTGGCCGCGGCGCCTGCCGGTGAGCGCGGGTATCGCGCTCCGCTCGGTCACCCGCGGGTAGTCGGGCAGTGCGGCGGCGAGCGCGGCGACGGTGCTGTGGTCGAACAGCGCGCGCACCGGCACGTCGATCCCGAACGCCGCGCGCAGCCGCACGGCGACCCGGGTGGCGAGCAGCGAGTGCCCGCCGATGTCGAAGAAGTTCTCGTGGGCGCCGACCTCGGGCCCGCCCAGGACCTCCTGCCACACCCCGGCGACGACGCGTTCGTCGGTGGAGCGGGGTTCGACGAACGCAGCGGCGGCGGGGCGGGCCTCGGGGATCGGCAGGGCTTTGCGGTCGACCTTGCCTGAGGAGGTCAACGGGTAGGCGTCGAGGACGACGTAGCCCTCGGGGGCCATGTAGTCGGGCAGGGTGGCCAGCAGGAACTCGCGCAGCTCCTCGGGGCTGGGCGCCTGGGTGTGCGCGATGAGGTAGCCGGTCAGGCGCAGGTCACCGGTGTCGGCGGGGGCGGGGTGCACGACGGCGGCGCGGATGGCGGGGTGGCCCAGCAGCGCGTTCTCGATCTCGCCGAGCTCGATGCGATGGCCGCGGATCTTCACCTGGTGATCGCCCCGGCCCAGGATCTCCACGGTGCCGTCGGGGTGGCGGCGCGCGAGGTCCCCGGTGCGGTATCGGCGCGACCCCGGCGGCCCGTACGGGTCGGGCACGAACGCCGCCGCGGTGAGCCCGGGCTTGCCCAGGTAGCCGAAGGCGACGCCCACGCCGCCGACGTGGATCTCGCCGACGGCCAGGTCGGGCACGGGGTCGAGGTGAGGGTCCAGGATGTGGACGGTGTAGTTGGTCGCCGCGGCCCAGTCGCCGCCGACGCGGGCGGTGGTGGCCCACACGGTGGTCTCGGTGGGCCCGTAGAGGTCCCAGACGGGGGCGCCGTCGGCGGTGAGTCTGCCGATGAGCTCGGCGGTCATCTTCTCCCCGCCGCACAGCACGGTCAGCCGCGCCGGCGGGGTCCAGCCGACGTCGAGCAGCATCCGCAGGGTGGTCGGGGTGGCCTGCACGATGACCGGGTCGGTGCGTTCGATCAGGGCGGCCATGCGCTGCGGGTCGCGCGCTTCCTCGGTGTCGGCCAGCACGACGTGCGCGCCGACGAGCAGCGGAACATACAGCTCCAGCACCGACGGGTCGAACGACATCGTGGTCAGCCCGATCACGGCCTGGCCCGCGCGCAGACCGGGCCGGTCGAGCATGGCGAGCACGAAGTTGACCAGGCCGCGGTGGTGGATCATCACGCCCTTGGGGGCGCCGGTGGAGCCGGAGGTGTAGATGACGTAGGCCAGGTCGTCGGGACCGGCGACCTGGTCGAGGCTCCCGGTGTCGGCGTCGATCTGGTCGCGGTCGACCAGGATGGACGTGTCGGTGATCTTCGCGTCCAGCGCGGTCTCGGTGACGACCACGCGCACGCCCGCGTCGGCGGCCATGGCGGCCAGGCGGCCCACGGGCTGCACGGGATCCAGCGGCAGATACGCGGCACCGGACTTGAGCACGGCCAGGAAGGTGACGAGCAGCTCGACGCCGCGGTCGAGGTGCACGCCGACCACCGACCCGAGACCGACCCCGTGGGCGCGCAGGTGCCGAGCGAGCCGGTCGGCCTTGGCGACGAGTTCGGCGTAGGTGAGCTTGTCCTGTCCACACGCGACCGCCAACGCGTCCGGTGTGGACAGTGCCTGCCGGTCGATCAGCTCGGTCACGGTCTCGTCGCCCACCTCATCGACCGGGCCGGTCCCGTAGGCGAGAAGGCGGACTTTTTCCTTGGCGGGCAACAGTTTTGCCCGCGCGCCCAGGTCCGCGACGGTGGCGTCGGGGTCGTACAGGGCGGCGCGCAGGACGTCGAGGTAGGCGTGGCCGATCTGGTCGATGGTGGCCCGGTCGAACAGCGCGGTCGCGTACTGCAGGCGCGCGCCGACCCGGCCGCCGGGGAACGTCTTGAGGTCCAGGGTCAGGTCGAACGGTGACCCGGTCAACGGGGTCTCGATCAGCTCGACGTCCAGGCCGGGCAGGGTGATCTGCGCGCCGACGGCGTTGAGCAGCGAGAACGACACCTGGAACAGCGGGTTGCGCGACAGGTCCCGTTCTGGGGTGAGTTCGGTGACGATCCGCTCGAACGGCGCGTCGGCGCCGCTGAACGCCGACAGCGTGGTGTCGCGCACCCGGTGGATCAGCGACCGGAACGTCGACGTGCCGGACAGGTCGGTGCGCAGCACGAGGGTGTTGACGAACAGCCCGATCATGCCTTCGAGGTCGGTGCGCCCACGCCCGGCGACCGGCGTGCCCACGGCGAGGTCGGTCTGCCCGGTGTAGCGGGCCAGCAGCGTCTTGAACGCGGCGAGCAACACCATGTAGCGGGTGGAGCCCGCGCCCCTGGCGAGAGCGTCGGCGGCGGCGACGAGGTCGGCGGGCAGGTCGAACCGCACGACGTCGCCCGCGCCGTCCCACTGCGGCGGCCGAGGCAGGTCGGTGGGCAGCCGCAGCGGCTCGATCCCGGTGAGCCGGTCGCGCCAGTAGTCCAGCTGCCGGGTCAGGCGGGGGCCGCTGAGCAGGTCGCGCTGCCAGTCGGCGAAGTCGCCGTACTGCTTGGGCAGTGCGGGAAGGTCGGCGGGCGCGCCGCCGGTGTGTTCGCGGTACCCGGCGGCCAACTCCCGGCCGAGCACACCCCAGGACCAGCCGTCGAAGGCGATGTGGTGCACGGTGACCAGCAGCAGGTGGTCGTCGTCGGCGAAGCGGGCCAGCGCCAGCCGCAGCGGCGCCTCCCCGGCCAGGTCGAACGGGGTCGCCAACTCATCCTTGATCAGCGCGGGCACCCGCTGGTCACGTTCGGCGGCGGCGAGCCCGGTGACGTCGATCATCCGAAGTTCGGTGTCGACCCGCGCGTCGATGTGCTGAATCGGGTCGCCGTCGGCGGCGACATAGCGGGTGCGCAGGATCTCGTGGCGATCCACGACCGCGGCGAACGCCTTCGTCAGCGCGCCCACGTCGAGCCCGCCGAGCACCCGCAGCGCCATCGGCAGCAGGTAGTCCGACGAACCGGGCCGCAGCTGGTCGAGGAACCACAGCCGCTGCTGGGAGAACGACGCCGCGCGCACCGTGCTCACCGTCGCGTTCTGGCTGTCACCACCGGGCACCGCGCACCTCCACGCCATCGGCGACCACGGCGGCGGCCGCGGGTCGTAGTCGAACAGTGCTGCGCGAACCCGGTGTGCCACCAGAGAAGGAGCGGCAGCCGTCGAGCGCGGGTCCTCCTGCGCGTTTGTCTCTACGGCCACCACCGCCGCGGCGGGCACGCTCGGCGACGAACCACGCCGACCACATCCCGACGCGGGAGGACCAGCGATGACCGACAACACCGACGAGGGCGTTTTCCGCGTCGTGCGCAACGACGAGGAGCAGTACTCGATCTGGCCCGCCGACCGCGAGCTGCCATCGGGCTGGCACGCGGAGGGCACCGAAGGCCCCAAGCAGCACTGCCTGGACCACATCGGTCTGGTGTGGACGGACATGCGCCCGCGGAGCCTGCGCGAGCGGATGGCGCAAGTGGGCGAATCGGCCTGATGGGCGGCTATCCCAACGCGGGCGCCGGGGTGCTGTCCGCCGTCGGCGCCACCCCGCTGGTGGAACTCACCAAGCTGGTGCCCGGCGGCGGCTTCCGCGCTTTCGCCAAGCTGGAGGCGGGCAATCCCGGCGGCAGCATCAAGGACCGGTCGGCGCACGCCATGCTGACCGACGCCATCGAGACCGGCACGGTGATCCCCGGCCGGTCCACCGTGGTCGAGTCCAGTTCCGGCAACCTCGGCATCGGCCTGGCGCAGGCGTGCCGCTACTTCGACGTGCGGTTCATCTGCGTGGTCGACCCGCGCACCAACACGCAGAACATCGCGATCATGCGCGCCTACGGCGCCGACGTGCACACCGTCACCGACAAGGACCCGGCCACCGGCGAGTACCTGCCGACCCGGATCCGCCGGGTGCGGCAGCTGGTGGCGACCCTGCCCAACGCGTACTGGCCCAACCAGTACGCCAACCCGCGCAACGCGTGGGCGCACCGCACCACGATGCGCGAGATCGTCGACGCGCTCGACGGCAGGCTGGACTATCTGCTGTGCACCACCAGCTCGTGCGGCACGCTGCGCGGCTGCGCCGACTACGCCCGCGAGATCGGGCTGCCGACGCGGATCGTCGCGGTCGACGCCGAGTGCAGCGCGATCTTCCACCAGCCGGTGGGCAGGCGCCTGATCCCCGGCCACGGCGCGGCGATGCGCCCGGGCCTCTACACCGCCGGGCTGGCCGACGAGGTGGTCCACGTCAGCGACCTGGACTGTGTGGTGGGCTGCCGCAGGCTGGCCAACCGGGAGGCGATCCTGGCGGGCGGCTCGTCGGGGGCGGTGATCAGCGCGCTGCTGCGGCTGCGCGACCGCATCCCCGACGGCGCCACCTGCGCGGTGATCCTGGCCGACACCGGAACCCGATACCTGGACACGATCTACGACGACGCCTGGGTCGCGGCCCACTTCGGCGACGTCACCGAACTCTGGAAGGACGAGACGGTGGACAACGCCGTGGAGGTGGCCTTGTGCTGATCGTCGGCAACGACGCGGTCCGGCAGGTGCTCGACGGCCGCGAACTCGAGGTGCTCGCCGCGGTGCGGCGTGCCTACCAGCAGCACGCGCGCGGCGCCACGGCGCTGCCGCACTCGGTGTTCCTGCGGTTCCCGCAGGACACGCGCAACCGCATCATCGGACTGCCCGCGTTCCTCGGCGGCGACAACGCGGTGGCGGGCATGAAGTGGATCGCCTCGTTTCCCGGCAACGTGGCCGATGGCCTGGAGCGGGCGTCGGCGGCGATCATCCTCAACTCGATGGACAACGGGCACCCGGTGGCGCTCATCGAGGGCTCCACGATCTCCGCGCGCCGCACCGCGGCCAGTGCCGCGGTGGCCGCGGCGACCCTGCGACCGGCCACCCCCGACACCGGGGTGTCCCTCATCGGCTGCGGGGTGATCAACTTCGAGGTGCTAAGGTTCCTGCGGGTGGTGTACCCCACGATCACCGAGGTCACGCTGCACGACCTGGACCGTGACCGGGCCGCGGAGTTCGCCCGCCGCTGCGACCCGGACCTGGCGGTCACCATCGCCGATGGCCTGCCCGCCGCGCTGGCCGCGCACGGCCTGGTCAGCGTCGCCACGACCGCCGCGGTCCCCTACACCGACCTGGCCGAGTGCCGCCCCGGCACCCTGGTGCTGCACGTGTCGCTGCGCGACGTCACCATCGACGGTGTCCTGTCGTCGGTCAACGTCGTCGACGACCCCGACCACGTGTGCCGCGCGGCGACCTCACCGCACCTGGCCGAGCAGCACCTTGGCCACCGCGACTTCATCCACGCCGCCCTGGGCGACCTGCTGCTCACCGACACCGAACATCCCCGCGACCCGGTGAAGACGACCCTGTTCTCCCCGTTCGGCCTCGGCGTGCTGGACCTGGCGGTGGCCGACCTGGTGATGACCCACGCGCGGGCCGCGGGCCTGGGCGTCGAGCTGCCGGACTTCCTGCCGTCGGCGATCCCGGCGGCCGCCCGGTAAGCCCGCTACACAGAAATCGGGACAGGAGAACGACTCCTGTCCCGATTTCTTGTGTCCACTTAGTCCAGCTTCGTCTGTCCACTTAGTCCAGTGGGGTGCCGTCCCAGCGCCACTGCGCCTGCCGCGGCCGCTCACCCAGCGGTGCCCGACCGCACGCCCACAGCAGCGTCGCCCACCGGTCGGTGTCGGTCGGGGCGTTACGGAAGAGCCGCCGCAGCACCCGGTCACACAGCTCGGCGGGCGGCTCGACGGGGAAACCCAGGGTCTGGCCCAGGTCGTGCAGGTGCACGAGGGTCTCGACGATCCCCATGGCGGCGAAGCCTTCTGGGTCGGAGACACCGTAGACGTGGTAGGCGCGGACGTCCGGCGGCGTGGTACGCGTCATGGCCGTCAGCAGCGCCCCGCAGGTCTCCACGACCTGCAACAGGTCCTCGTTGCCCGCCTCGGGAGCGGCGAAGACGAGATTCAGCGGCCCGCCGGGGCGCTTGACGGTGAACGCGAACGGCACCGCCGCGGTCGCGGGCCGACGCCGCGGCCCGATCTGCGCGGCGTAGAAGAACAAGTCGTCGGCCAGGTGCTCCACGGTCTCCCGGCACGTCCACTCCAACGTGCCCGCGCCCGCGTCCCAGTCGGCGTCCGTCACCGCCCCCAGCGAATCGACGGCCAAGCGCACAGCGGAATCGACATCATCGGCGGTGACGGGGACACGGGACCGCACAGGCATGGACTCGACCTTATATGAGTCCCATTCGGACCGCCTTGGCCACCGCGTGCGCCCGGTTGCGCACGTGCAGGCGGGCCATCAGGTCGTAGATCACGTTCTTCACCGTGTGCTCCGAGCACGACAGCGTCGCGGCGATCGCGGCGTTGGCGTGGCCCTCGGCCATCAAGGTCAGCACCGCGGTCTGCCGCGGCGTCAGCGTCGAGGGGACCGCGGCCTTGGTGGGCGCCGGGCGTTCCTCAGGCCCGCCGAGCAGCCGCACCAGCACGTCATGCGGGATGCGCCCGTCGCCGTGGCGCGCGGAGTGCACGGCGGCGGACAACTGGTCGGGCGTCGACCCGGTCGACACCATCGCCCGCGCCCCCGACCGCACCGCGCGCAGCGCCCCGGACGGGCAGAACGAGTCCGCCACGACGACCTTGGGGTATTCGCCGGGCACGCAGCCCGCCAGCGCCTCGTCGACGGTCTCGGCGGCGGCGACCACCACCATGTCGGCGTCGGGGTCGAACTCGGCGGTGTCGATGCCCGCGCCCGCCAGCAGCGCCAACATGCCGTCACGCACCGTCGGGTCGGCCGCGGTCACATGGACCCTCAGCGCGGCGGTCACAGCAGACCCGCCCGCAGCGCGTAGGCCACCGCGTGGGCGCGGTTGCGCAACCGGAACCGGTGGGTGATGTCGTGCACCACGCCCGCCACGGTCCGCGTCGAGTAGGACAGCTCCTTGGCGATCTCCCCGGTCTCGTGGCCGTCGGCGACCAGCGCCAGCACCGCGCGCTCCCGGTCGCTCAGGCCCGGCCCGGTCCACTCGGCGCGGGTCGCCGACAGCGGGTCGGCGCTGTGCTCCAGGAGCCGGTCGAGCATGTCGGGCGGCACCGTGCAGTCACCGGCGGCCGCGGCCAACACCGTGCGCGCCAACCGGGCCGCGCTGGCCTCCCGCCTGCGCAGCAGCCCACGAGCGCCCACCGCGATCACGTGCAAAGCCTCCGCGGCCGCCAGGTCGGTGGCCACCAGCACCACCTCGGGTCGAGGCTCCCGGGCGCGGATCGACCGCACCAGGTCGAGCACGTCGTGGCCGACGCCGTCGACGATCACCACGGTGACCGCGGCGGGTTCACCCACCCGCGCCACCTCGACGTCCGGACAGCCATGCAGGGCACTGGTCACTCCCGCCTCCAACAGCGGATCCAGCGCGACGACATCGACTCGTACCGGCTCTCCCATCGGTCCTCCCCGTTCAGCAGCGGAACCTCTCGGCACGCAGCCTGCGCGCCGCGGACCCGCCCGCGCATCGGGTCCGGTCCCCCACATTTCCCCCGCGCCACGGCGAACCCGCCCACCTGCCCGTCCCCGCCGCATGCCCGACACCCTCGCCCCGCAGGTGGAGCACCTGCCCCTACCCGTGCGGGGCGCATACCCAAATGTGGGTGTGCCGCACTCATGACCCCCACGGGGTCGTTCTGGCAACGTCAGTGCCGTGAGCCCAGCCACCCCCGCAGCAGCGCTCCCGGACCCCACCTGGTGGGCCCCGGGACTGGCGACGCACGAACGGCTGCCCGCCCCGTCCGCCGCGACCGCGCCGCCGGAGACCGACCCGGCCTACGCCCTGCGGCTGGCCGACTTAGGGCTGCTCACCGACCACGCGCTGCGCGCCGAGTCCCCCGCGCGACTGGCCGCCAGGGTGCCCCGACCCCGCTGGGCCGACACCGTCGAGGCCGCCGTGCGCGCCGCCGAACCAGTCGACACCGACACCGACACCGCCGACGTCGACAGCCCGTGGCAGGCCGCGTTCGGCCGGATCCTGCGGCCCTTCGTCACCCTCGCCTGCGGCCACCTGCCCGCCGACACCGCCGACACCGTCCGCGCCGCGCTCGCCGCCACCCTCACCGACAAACTCGTCGCCCAGTCCGCGCGCGCCCTGGTCAGCGAACTGCACCGGCACCGCGCCGAAGGCACCCTCACCGGCGCCGACAGCCGCGCCCGCTTCCACCACTTCACCCGCCGCCTCACCGAACCCAAACACCTGGGCGAACTGCTCGCCGCCTACCCCGTGCTGGCCCGCGTCCTCGCCCAGACCGCGACCACCACCGCCGAGAGCGCCACCGAGCTGCTCACCCGCCTGGCCGCCGACCGCGCCGACCTGGTCGCCACCCTGCTCGACGGCACCGACCCCGGCCCACTCACCACCGTGGCCCTCGGCCAAGGCGACCCCCACGGCGGCGGCCGCACCGTGGCCTTCGTCGACTTCGCCGACGGCACCCGCCTGGTCTACAAACCCCGCGACTGCGCCACCCAGCAACGCCTCGCCGAATTCCTCACCGTGCTCGACACCGCCGCCCCCGGCCTGGCCCCCCGCGTGCCACGCGTGCTTACCCGCACCGGCTACGGCTGGTCGGAGTACGTCACGGCCCAGCCGCTGCCCGACGAGGACGCCGCCGACCGCTTCTACCGAAGACAAGGTGCCCTGCTGGCGCTGCTGCACGCGCTGCGCGCCATCGACGTCCACCACGAGAACGTCATCGCCCACGGCGAACACCCCGTGCTCGTCGACACCGAGACCGTCTTCCACCCCAACCTGTCGATCACCGGCACCGGCGACCCGGCCGCCGACGCGCTGGCCGCCTCCGTGCACCGCACCGCCCTGCTGCCGATCATCATCGTCGGTGAGGAAGGCGCCGCCGACCTGTCCGGCCTCGGCGGCGGATACGGCGGCCGAGCCCCCGCCAGCACCATCGACTGGCTCGACGCCGGCACCGACCGGATGCGCCTGACCCGCCGCGGCTACGACATCGCGGGCGCAGGCAACCGCCCCCGACTGCACGACGCCGACGTCGAACCCGGCGACCACGAGACCGCCATGCTCACCGGCTTCCGCCACGCCTACGACGCCATCGCCGCCCACCGCGCCGAGTTCACCGCACTCGCCGAGTCCTGCGCCGACCTGGAGATCCGCGTCGTCACCCGCCCCACCTGGGTCTACAGCACCCTGCTCGACGAGACCACCCACCCCGACGTCCTGCGCGACGCCCTCGACCGCGACCGCGCCCTGTCGGTGCTCTGCGCGGGCCGCGAACACCACCCCGTCCTCGCCCAGCTCACCACCCACGAACTGAACGACCTGTGGGCAGGCGACATCCCCCTGTTCCTCGGCACCGCGGGCGGCACCGAACTGCGCACCGCCACCGGCCACCGACTGCCCGTGCCCCTGCCCCGCAGCAGCGTCGACACCGCCCGCGCCACCATCGCCGACCTCAGCGAAGTCGACCGCCGCGACCAGGAATGGATCATCTCCGCCACCCTCGCCACCCGCGGCGGCACCCCCGCCCACCCCGCGGCCGACCCCGTCCCCGGCACCGCGTCCGCCGCCGCCCTGCACCCCGACGGCCTCCTCGCCGCCGCCTGCGCCGTCGCCGACCAACTCGTCGCCCGCGGCGTCCCGGCGGGCGACCGAGTCAACTGGCTCGGCCTGGAATCGGTCGACGACCAATGGCTGGTCCTGCCCCTGGGCGCGGCCCTGGGCACCGGCCACCTCGGCGTAGCCCTGTTCCTGGCCCAACTCACCGCCGCCACCGGCATCACCCGCTACGCCGACCTCGCCCGCCACGCCATCGCCGACCTCCCCGCCCTCGTCGAGGCCCTCACCGACCGCCCCGACCTGGTCACCGCCATCGGCTGCGGCGGCATGAACGGCCTGGGCGGCATCGCCTACGGCCTGGCCCGCCTCACGGCCCTGCTCGACGACCCCACCCTGCGCACCCCCGCCACCCAAGCCGCCACCCTCGCCGCCGCCGCGGCCGCCGACACCACCGACATCGGCTGGACCACCGGCCTCTCCGGCTGCCTGGCCGCCCTCACCGCCGTCGACGCCGAACTGGGCGTGCCCACCGGCCCCGCCACCCGCGCCTGCGCCGACCGCCTGGTCCTGCTGACCGCCATCGACAAGCCCACTCAGGCCGACCCCGCCGATCCACACCCCACCATCCAGTCCCCCACCGCCTCGGCGAACCTGCCGGGCACCTCAGCCGCCGCAGGCCACCTACCCGACACCTCGGCGAACCATCCCCACGCCCCAGTCGCGATAGGCGACGTACCCGGCCGCCCGACCAACCACCTGCCCGGCACAGTCGCCATAGCTGACGCTCCTGGCACCCCGGCCAACCACCTCCCCAGCACAGTCGCCATAGGCGACCTGCCCGGCATCCCGGCGAACCATCCCCTTGCCCCAGTGGCCATAGGCGACGCACCCGACCACCCGACCAACCACGTCCCCGACACAGCCGCCGCTGGCGACCTGCCCGGCATCCCGGCCAATCACCTCGAAGCGCTCGCCGCAGGCGTCCTACCTGTCGCCAAGACCAGCGTCCACACCACCGCGGTCACCGGCGATCTCCCCAGCACCACGAACCATCGCCTCCCAACCCCCATCGGCACCGACTCCGGCAACCCCACCGACGGCGACCACACCCAACCCACGACCCCCGCCTCCGATCACGCCCGCCCCGCGGTCACCGCCGACCCTGGGTCCTCACCCACCGATCCAGGTCCCGCGACCAACCAACATCCCGACGTCGACCCCTCGACCACCACCAGCACCACGCCCCCGTCCGCCGAGATCCCGACCAGCGATTCCCTCGCCGACCGCACCGGCCCCGCCGCGCTCAGCGCCGCCTGGGCGCTGCACCGCTTCGGCCCCGACGACCACCACCGCGCCGCGGGCACCCGCCTCGCCGCGCACGCCCTGGCCACCGATCCCGCCCCCGACCTGCCCGCAGGCTGGTGCCACGGCCTGGCGGGCAGGCTCCTGGCCCGCACCGCCCTGCCCGGCCCCATCCCCGACTCCGACATCAACGCCCTTGCCTCGGCGCCCGTGCGGCTGGACCTGTCGCTGTGCCACGGCGAACTCGGCATCACCGAGGTCCTCACCGCCGTCGCCGACAGTGCCGCCGTCGCCGACACCCCCCGCGGCGCCGCGGCCCGTGCCGTGCGCCGTCGCGGCGGGCTGGTGCTCGACGTCCTGCGCAAACACGGTCCGCGCTGCGGCGTGCCCGGCGGCGTGCCCACGCCCGGTCTGCTCACCGGCCTGGCCGGGATCGGCTACGCGATGCTGCGGCTGGCCGCCCCCACCCAGGTCCCGTCCGCTCTGCTGCTGCACCCCACACCCACATCACCGTGAAGAAGGAGACAAGTCAGTGTCCAACGACCAGTCAGGCCAGCACTCCGCCCATGGTGTCGACGAGCCGGTCGGCAAGCTCCGACTGTTCCCCTCAGTGGTCTTCGGCGTGCGCGCCGCCGCGCTGACCAGGGTCGCCCTCCCGATCGGGCTGATGGCCGCCAGCCTCGTCGGCGGCTCCCCCGTCGCCGGGGCCGAGGACGCCAACATCATGGGCACCACATGCTGCCCAACCATCACAGCGTGATCGGACCGGGGCAGGCCGAATCCATCGTTCGGTGGTAGGTCGGCCCCCATTCCGATCAGTAGCATCCGGCACCGTGCGACACCGTTCGACAGTCCTGGTGGGTCGCGACAACGAGATCAGGGCGGTGGAGCGCGCGCTCACGGCGGCCCGCGCGGGCCAGGGTGGGACGATCTTCCTCGTCGGCGAGAGCGGCATCGGCAAGTCACGGCTCACCGCGGCCGCCATCGAGTCGGCGTTCGCCGCCGGGATGGGGCTGATGCGCGGCCGGGCCAGCGCCATCGGCCCGATGGCCCCGTTCCGGCCGCTCACCGAGGCGATCCTGTTCCTGCTGCGCGCCGATCCCGTCGACCCGGCCGACCTCGGGCCCTACGGCCCGATCCTGGGCAGGCTCGTCCCCGGCTGGGGTGAGCCGCCCGCGGGTGGGGACTCCCTCGTCGTGCTCGCCGAGGCCGTGCTGCGGCTCACCGGGCACGTCGGCCGCGACCGCGGCTGCCTGATCACCCTGGACGACCTGCACGACGCCGACCCCGAGACCCTGGCCGTCCTCGAGTACCTGGTCGACAACGTCGACCTGCAACCCACGTTGCTGCTCGGCGCCATCCGCGACCAGGACAGCGCCGCGCTCACCATGGCCCGCGCCGCGGCCCAACGCGGCCGCTGCACGGTCATCGACCTCGACCGGCTCACCCGCGACGACCTGCGCAGGCTGACCGCGACCTGTCTGGACATCGACACCGCCCAGATCCCCGCCGCCGCGGTCGACCTGCTGCTCGCGGGCAGCGCGGGCATCCCGTTCATCGCCGAGGAACTCCTCACCACGATGATCGACGACGCGGTCCTGGTCAGCGACGGCGACACCTGGTCGGTCGCCCAGGACTCGCGCGCGGCCATGACCTCGGCGCTGTCGCGGCCGTTGGCCCGCCGCGTCGCCCAACTCGGCCCCCGCATCCAACGGCTGCTGTCCGTCGCCGCGGTCTTCGGCCCCCGGTTCCCCCTCGGCGTCGTCCAGCACGTCACCGCCATGAGCGACCGCGACCTGCTCAGCCTCCTGCAAGGCGACGGCGCCGCCCAACTCGTCGCCCCCGACGAACACACCGCCGACTGGTACACCTTCCACCACCAGCTCGGCCGCGAAGCCGTCCTCGCCCAACTCGACCCCGACGAACGCGCCACCCTCGCCGGATCCGTCGCCGACGCCGTGGAGACCGTCAACCCCGGCCTGCCCGGCGAATGGTGCGAGGTGACCGCCGCGCTGCGCCTCGACGCCGGCGACAACGACGCCGCGGGCAGGCTGTTCGCCGAGGTCGGACGCCGCGCCCTGGCCCTGGGCGCGGCCACCTCCGCGGTCGCCCTGCTCGACCGGGCCTGGACCCTGCTCACCCACTCCGACGCCGCCACCCGCGCCACCACCCTCGAACAACTCGTGCTGGCCCTGGCCGAAGCGGGCCTGATGGAACGCGCCTTGGCCTCCGTCGAGACCCTCGACCAGGTCGGCGGCCTCACCGCCCGCCGCCGCGCCGACCTGCACACCCGCCTGGCCTGGGCGGCCACCGTCGCGGGCAACACCGCCGACGGCCTGGTCCAGGTCGAGGCCGCCCGCGCCCTGCTCGGTGACGACTCATCAGCCGAGGACGTCGCCCCGATCGACGTCGTCGCCGCCCATCTGGCCCTCGACGTGCCCGGCCCCGACCAACTCGACACCGCCGAACGCCTGGCCCGCCAGGCCGCCACCGTCGCCGAGGCCGTGCCACTGCCCGAGGTCGCCTGCCAGGCCTGGCAGCTGCTCGGCGCCATCGCCCGCCACCGCGACCCCACCGAGGCCACCGCCTGCCTCGAACGCGCCCGGTCGCTGGCCGTGCGCCACAACCTGCCGATCTGGGAGATCCACGCCCTGATCCGCCTCGGCAACGACGACGCCCTGCGCCACGGCGGCCTGCACCGCCTGGAACGGGCCCGCGACCAGGCCTCCCGAGCGGGCGCGGTCACCGCCCGCTACCAGGCCGAGGCCAGCATCGCCCTGCACACCATCCTGCGCGGCGACCACGGCACCGCGGGCGCCGCCATCGACCGCGTCCTGGCCGCCACGACCAGGTTGAAACTGGTGGAGACCACCCAGTACGTGCTCCTGCTCGCCGCCGTACTCGCCGCCCACCGCGGCAACCGCCGCGACATGGACGCCGCCATCGCCGAGTTCCGCCAATGGCAGGGCGACCCCGCCCTGCACGCCCCCCGCGTCTACGGCCTGGCAGGCACCTTCTGCGCACTGCTGGAGGAAGACCGCCCCCGCGCCTTGGCCGACCTGACCCGGGCCGTGGCCAGCGAGGACACCGGCGGCAGCGTGTTCCCGCTATCCGGTCGCCACGGACTGCACCTGCTGCTGCGAGTCCTCGGCGGCGAAGCGGACTGGACGGACTTCCTGGAGGTGACGGCCAACCCCGCGTGCGCCCTGCGCTGGGACCGCCAGTTCACCCTCTTCGCCCAAGCGATACTCCTGGGCCGCGCGGGCAAACTCCCCGACGCCACCGCCGCGGCCGACGACGCCATCCGCGCGGGCGCCCCCTATGCGATGAGCCACCACCTCGGCCTACGCCTGGTCGCCGAACCCGCCATCGACGCAGGCTGGGGCGACCCGATCGGCTGGCTGCGCACCGCGGAGGACCACTTCCACCGCACCGAGGTCCCCGCCGTGGCAGGCGCATGCCGAGCCCTCCTGCGCCGCGCGGGTGCCCGCGTCTCCCAACGGCGTGAAGGGGCCGAGGACATCCCCGCGGAACTGCGTTCGGCCGGGGTCACCGTCCGCGAGTTCGAGATCCTGACCCTGCTGGTGGGCCGCCTGGGCAACCGCGAGATCGGCGACAGACTGCACCTGTCGCCAAGAACCGTGGAACGACACGTCTCCAGCCTGATCACCAAGACCGGCCTGCCCAACCGCATAGCCCTTGGTGAATTCGCCGCCGAGATCGCAGGCACCCCCGACTAGACAGGCAACCATGCGGTTGCCTATTCTGCTCGCGATGGACGCGGTGTTCCGAGCCTTGGCCGACCCCCACCGCAGGCGCCTGCTCGACAAACTCAACGAGCGCAACGGGCAAAGCCTGCGGGAACTGAGCGAGGGCTTGGCGATGACCAGGCAAGCCGTGAGCAAACACCTCGACGTGCTGTCCGCCGCGGGCCTGGTCACCGCCGTCAAGCACGGCCGCGAGAAATGGCACTACCTCAACCCCGTGCCCGTCCACGAGATCGCAGACCGGTGGATCGGACGCTACGAACGCGGCCGCATGACCGCGCTGTCGCACCTCAAGCATGCCCTGGAAGGACCTCCGATGAGCAAGCCGGAATTCGTCTACGTCACCTACATCCAGACCACCGCGGACAAGATCTATCGCGCGCTCACCGACCCGGAGTTCATCAAGATCTACATGGGCGGCACCGGGCCTGAGTCGGACTGGACGGTGGGCTCGCCGATCAAGTGGAAGTCCAACCCCGCGGGCGAATTCGAGGATCTGGACCAGAAAGTCCTCGAAGCGATCCCCGGCAAGCGACTGTCCTACACGTGGCACACCCTGCAGCCGATGCACCGCGACCTCTTCACAAGCGACGAGGAGTTCGCCGAGGCGCTCAAGGAGAAGTCCAGGGTCACCTTCGACATCGAGCCCGCGGCGATCCCGATGATGGGCATCAAGCTGACCATCACCCACGACGGCTTCGACAGCCCGGACAGCAAGATGCTCGAAGGAGTCCAGGACGGTTGGACGATGATCCTTTCCGCGCTGAAGACGTTGCTGGAAGGCGGAAAGCTCGTCGCCGACCAGGAGGACTGACCGGAGAACGACGAAGGCGCCCCCTTGGTACAGGGGGCGCCTTCGCGAAAGGCGACGGACGTGAACGTTCATCCACTCGTCATGGCTGTCGGTGTCTCGGCCGGGCAACCGGTGCAGGGTCATGGCGGGCTCCAACATCGAAGGTGACGTACCCCGCAACGGTCTCCCCGCCGCGAACGGGAGACATCGGTCGGCTGACGGAGACGCGAAGCCCTAGGATCGGGCCCACCATGGCCGACTACGCACTGCTGATCCTGCCCTCGACGAACCGCGTCTACGCCGAAGCGTCCGTCGAACTGACCCTGGCCGAGCTCCAGGTCTTCAACCAGTCCGTCTTGGACAGTCGCCTGGGCGACCTCGCCCGCACCGAACTCGGCGGCGTCCCCTACGTCACCTTCACCGCGGACACCCTCAGCGACACCGACATCGCCTACCTCGCGAACCTGTCGACGCTGTACGCCCTGTTCCGCGTCGACGGCAAACTCCTCGAACCCCTCCACGCACACCGGCTCGACGCCTTCGACGACGACCTGATCACCATCCAGAAATACCAGGGCAAGACCAACGAGCTGTTCACCAAACTCCTGCTCAACGTCACCCTCATGTCCTCAGCACGGGCCCACGACATGCTCGACCACCGCCTCCGCGTGCTCGACCCCATGTGCGGCCGAGGCACCACCCTCAACCAGGTCATCATGTACGGCTGGGACGCAGCGGGCATCGACATCGACCAGAAGGACTTCGAGGCCTACGCGACCTTCATCCAGACCTGGCTCAAACGCAAACGCGTCAAACACCAGGCCGAGATCACCCGCGTCCGCCGCGACAAACACCTCCTCGGCCGCAAACTCCAGGTATCCATCGGCCTCAGCAAGGAAAGCTACAAAGCAGGCGACGCACTCGCCCTCACCTACATCAACGCCGACACCGTCAAAACCCGCGAGTTCCACCGCGCCGACAGCATCGACCTCATCGTCACCGACGCCCCCTACGGCGTCCAGCACGGCAGCCGCGCAGGCCAGGCCCTGCAGCGCAGCCCACTGGACCTGCTCCGCGAAGCCGCCCCGATCTGGGCCCAGGTACTACGCCCCGGAGGCAGCCTCGGCATCGCGTGGAACACGAACGTCGCCTCCCGCGCCGACGCGCTCGAGGTACTGGCCGACGCAGGGCTCGACCCGATCGACCACGGCCCGTACCGATCACTGGCCCACCGCGTCGACCAGGCCATCCTCCGCGACATCGTGATCGCCCGCAGGCCATGACCACGCTGACGGTCGGCGTCGACCACCGCGACCTCAGCGTCGCGGTCCTCGCCGTCGCCGCCGACCTAGGCACCCGCCTCGACGCCGACCTGCACATCCTGCACGCCGTCGACCTGCGCGACTACCCAGTCGACCCCGACGCCGACGACTGGGAGTCGCACGCCGACACCGCGCTCACCGCCCTACGCGACACGGTCCGCGACGCCCTGACCGGGTTCCCGGGACGGTGGGCGTTCGACGTCAAGATCGGCGAACCGGCCCCGGTCCTGCGCACCGCCGCGGAAGAACTCGACGCTACCATGATCATCGTCGGCCACCACCGGCACTGGAACCCTGGCCGAGTCACCCGTGGCTCAGTCGGAACCGCACTTGCCCGCACAACCCACCGGCCCGTGCTGCTCGTCCCGGAGGCACCATGATCACCACCCTGCCGGACGGCACCGCGATCCACTACACCGACAGCGGCGGCACCAATCCGGCGATCATCCTGCTCCACGGCGGCCTCGTCACCGGCGAACTCATGTGGTCAGCCCACCTCCCGACGCTGTCCAGCCACTATCGCGTGATCGTCCCCGACACCCGAGGCCACGGACTCAGCGACAACCCCGCAGGCCACTTCGCCTACGACCTGTTCGCCGACGACTGTGCCGCCCTCATCACCGAACTCGGGCT
This sequence comes from Alloactinosynnema sp. L-07, assembly GCF_900070365.1. Classification (NCBI taxonomy): domain Bacteria; kingdom Bacillati; phylum Actinomycetota; class Actinomycetes; order Pseudonocardiales; family Pseudonocardiaceae; genus Alloactinosynnema; species Alloactinosynnema sp. L-07. The sequence goes on from NZ_LN850107.1 coordinate 2,404,934, forward strand.
GAACCGCCCCGCCGTCGTCGGCTACAGCGACGGCGCGCAGATCGCCCTCGAACTCGGACTCCGCAAACCAGAACTGGTGTCCGCACTCGTCCTCGGCGGTGTCGTCGTCGAACAAAGCGAGCAGTACCGCGACGCCCTCGCCGCGATCGGGTTCAGCACACCGGGCGAAGTCGACATCGACCTGTTCGAGCGCACGATCCCCGGCTTCCTCGACGTGATCAAGAAACTCCACGGCGCCGACTACGTGCCCACGTTCATGGCCAACACCTCACGCCTGTGGCTGACCCTGCCGACCTACACCGACCAACAACTCGCGGGCATCCCCGTGCCAACGCTGATCATCACCGGCGACCGTGATGAGGACGTCCTCACCCAAGCACCCCGCCTGTGCCGAACCATCCCCAACGCCGAACTCGCCGTGATCCCCGGCGCCGATCACGCCGCCGTCGAACGACCCTTGTTCGCCGACATCACCATCGACTTCCTCACCCGCTCAGGCAAGCCCACGGAAACTCCGTAGCCGCAAGCTGTTCGTCACCACGAACACCGAGCTGCACGCCATCGCCGCACCCGCCAGCATCGGGTTCATCAGACCAGCCGCCGCCAACGGCACCGCCGCCACGTTGTACGCGAACGCCCAGAACAGATTGCCCTTGATCGTGCGCAGCGTCCGCCGCGACAACCGGATCGCGTCGGCCGCCGCCCGCAGGTCACCGCGCACCAACGTCAGATCGCTCGCCTCGATCGCGACATCGGTGCCCGTCCCCATGGCCAGCCCCAAGTCAGCTGTCGCCAACGCGGCAGCGTCGTTGACACCGTCGCCCACCATCGCCACGACCTTGCCCTCACCCTGCAGCCTGGCCACCACTTCGACCTTCTGCTCAGGCAGGACCTCCGCGATGACCTCGGTGATGCCGACCTCGGCCGCCACCGTCCGCGCCACCGCTTCGTTGTCGCCCGTCAACAACACCGGCGTCAACCCCAACGACCGCAGCCACATGACCGCCTCCGCCGACGTCGGCTTCACGGTGTCGGCGACAGCGAGCACCGCGCGTGCCCGCCCATCCCAACCGACCGTGACCGCCGTATGACCACGCCGCTCCGCATCAGCCTTGGCGAAGAACAGATCACTCGGCAGGTGCGGATTTCCCTGGTCCAGCAAGGAAGTCCGACCGACCACCACCACCCGTCCGTCCACTGTACCCCGAACCCCGAGGCCCTCGACGGCAGCGAAATCGGTTACGGGCGACAGTTCACCGACAGCGGAACGAGCACCCCGCACGATCGCCTGCGCGATCGGATGCTCCGACCCGTCCTCGACCGCCCCAGCGAGCCGCAGGACCTCCGCCTCATCCTCGCCATCGGCGACCCGAACCTCCACAAGAGACATCTGGCCCGTGGTCACCGTGCCGGTCTTGTCCAGCACGATGGTGTCGACCAGACGAGTGGACTCCAACACCTCCGGGCCCTTGATCATGATCCCGAGCTGCGCACCACGCCCGGTGCCGACCAGCAGCGCCGTCGGCGTCGCCAGCCCCAACGCACACGGACACGCGATGATCAGCACCGCCACCGCCGCGGTGAAGGCCGCCGAAGTCGCCGCGCCCGCACCCAACCAGAACGCCAGCGTCCCGACCGCCAACGCGATCACCACCGGGACGAACACCGCCGAGACCCGGTCAGCCAACCGCTGCACCTCGGCCTTGCCGGTCTGAGCCTGCTCGACCATCCGAGCCATCCGCGCGAGCTGCGTGTGCTCGCCCACCCGCGTCGCGGTGACGATCAATCTGCCGCCGACGTTGACCGTGCCCCCGACGACGTTGTCTCCCGCGGCCACCTCGACCGGCACGGACTCACCGGTCACCATGCTCACGTCGACCGCGGAAGACCCCTCATCGACCACACCGTCCGTCGCGACCTTCTCACCGGGCCGAACCACGAAGCGCTCACCGACGGCCAGTTGCCCGATCGGTATCCGAACCTCACCCGCGTCCCGAAGGACCGCGACATCCTTGGCGCCGAGGTCGACCAGTGCCCGCAACGCCGCACCCGCGCGCCGCTTGGCTCGCGACTCGAAGTACCGGCCTGCCAGGATGAAAGCCGTAACTCCTGCGGCGACCTCAAGGTAGATCGCGCCGGATCCATCCGTTCGAGCGACGGTGAACTCGAATGGATGAGTCATGCCTGGCGTGCCTGCCGAGCCGAGGAACAACGCGTAGAGCGACCACACGAACGCCGCCAACGTGCCCATCGACACCAGGGTGTCCATGGTCGCGGCCCCGTGCCGCAGGTTCAGCCACGCCGCCCGGTGAAACGGCCAAGCACCCCACGTCACGACCGGGGTGGCCAGCGCCAATGACACCCACTGCCAGTAGGTGAACTGCAACGGCGGGATCATCGCCATCGCCACAACGGGGACCGCCAGGAGGACCGACCCGATCAGCCGCTCACGCAGCCCGTCGTGCTCACGGGAGTCGTCAGCCGCCTCGGGCAGCGCGGCGGTGTAGCCCGCTGCCTCGATCTGGGCGATGAGCGTCGCCGGGTCGACACCATCGCCGTAGACGACGTTGGCCTTCTCCGTGGCGTAGTTGACCGTGGCCGTCACGCCGTCGAGCTTGTTGAGCTTGCGTTCAACCCGGTTCGCGCAGGAAGCGCACGTCATGCCGCCGATCGTGAGCTCCAGCTCGGCGGTACGCGTCAGGTTCGTGGTCACTCGCCCTCCGTGTGCCCGGAGTCGACCTGGTGGGTGTCACTCGCGGGGGCTTCGAACGGTCCGACGGCCGCGCCGAGCCCGTACGCCCCAGCCGCGACAAGCGCGAGGATGACCCCGTACGCCCCGATCTTGCGTGCCGTACTCACTTGACTCCCTACGACCGGACGAGCCGCGCGATCGCGGCACTCGCCTCTCGGACCTTGTCATCGGCCGCGCCGCCACCATCGGCGATCGCCTCGGCGACGCAGTGCCTCAAGTGCTGATCGATCAGCCCGAGCGAGACCGCCTGCAGCGCCTTCGTGGCCGCCGAGACCTGGGTCAGGATGTCGATGCAGTACTTGTCCTCCTCGACCATGCGCTGCAGACCACGGACCTGCCCTTCGATCCGGCGCAGTCGCTTGAGGTAGTCGTCTTTGTCGTCGCTGTAGCCGTGCATCCGGTGCCCTCCTTGTCGGACACCTCAACCATACCCTACGGGGGTACCCCTAAGACCGAACGAGCCTCGCGATGGCGTCGGAGGCCTCCCGCACCTTCTTGGACGCTTCCGGCTCACCCGCGGCGGCGGCCGCTACGACACACGTGGCGAGGTGCTCGTCGAGCAATTCCAGGGAGAAGGCCTGCAGCGCCTTCGTGGCCGCCGAGACCTGGGTCAGGATGTCGATGCAGTACTTGTCCTCTTCCACCATGCGCTGCAGACCGCGGACCTGCCCTTCGATCCGGCGCAGTCGCTTGAGGTACGCCTCCCGGTTGCTGTTGTCCACGGCCACAGCCCGCTCCCCTCGCGATGAACGATCAGCCTACTGGCCAGGACCTCTGGCCACGATCACCCGCAGGTGCGAAGCGTGCGCGGAGAGGCGAAGCTGACCCGCATGTGGGAAGCGATGTGGTGGGGTTTGGTCGGCGGGATGGCATTGGTGATCGGCGCCCTGCTAGGGCTCGTCGGAACCCCGCGGCCGCGACTGATCGGGCTGGTGATGGCCTTCGGATCTGGGGTACTGATCAGCGCGTTGGCCTTCGAACTGGCCGCCGAGTCCTTCCAGGCGGGAGGGGCGCTCGCCCTCACCGCGGGTCTGGCCGCTGGTTCGATCACCTTCTTTCTCGGCGACCTCGCCATCGATCACCACGGCGGGGAACATCGGAAACGGTCCGATGGGCGACAGTCGTCCGGCACTGCCATGGCGATCGTGCTCGGCTCATTGCTGGACGGCGTCCCTGAGTCGGCCGCCATTGGAGTCTCCCTGATCGGCGGCGGATCGGTCGGCGTCGCGGTGGTCGTCGCGGTGTTCCTGTCGAACATTCCTGAGTCGATGTCCGCCGCGTCCGGCCTGCGGAAAGCGGGACACTCGACCCGCTGGATCCTGAGTCTGTGGACGGGCGTGGCACTCGCGTCGGCGCTGTCCGCCGGACTCGGCTACGCGTTCCTCGGCACGTCATCGCCTGCCACCATCGCGGTCATCCAGGCCTTCGCGGCGGGCGCGATCCTGACCATGCTCGCCGACACAATGATGCCGGAAGCCTTCGAGAACGGCGGAAACACCACCGGGCTGGTCGCGACCGCGGGCTTCACCGCCGCGTTCCTCATCAGCCACACCACGTGACCAGCCGCGCAGACCCCCCGTCTAGGCGTTTTTGTCTTTGAGTAGCGAGGTGACCGGCTCGCGCTTGGCCAACCATCTGTTATCTTGATAGTGGAAGGTTGATATTTGGATTCCAATCGCGGTCAGAGCCTCTGTCGGTAACTCTGGTGTTACGGTTCAGGGCATCAGTCCACGTCAAGGAGCAGACATGAAGTCCTACGAGTCGAGCGCGACGATCAACGCCACTCCCGCACAGGTGTGGGCCGTCCTGACCGACGGCGCCAACTGGCCGAATTGGGACTCGGGTGTCACCAAGGTCGAAGGGGGGATCGAACCCGGCGCGAAGATCCGCGTCACCAGTGCCGCGAGCCCCGACCGCACGTTCCCGGTGAAGGTCACCGCCATGACGCCCCACTCGGGGATGACGTTCTCCGGGGGCATGCCGCTGGGCCTGTTCCGCGGCGTACGCACCTACACGCTGTCGTCCACATCGGACTCCGTCACCGAGTTCCGCATGCGTGAGGAGTACACCGGGCTGATGCTGCCGCTGATCTGGAAATCCATGCCCGACCTGCAGCCGTCGTTCGACCAGTTCGCCTCGGGCCTGAAGAAGCGGGTCGAGGGCGGCGCCTAACGTGGCGGACGCGCAGCTGGACGCCCTGGGCGACGCGAATCGCAGACAGATCCTGCGGCTGCTCGCCGACGGCGGACGCTCCGTCCAGGAGATCTCTGACGCGCTGCCGATAAGCAGGCCCGCGGTGTCGCGCCACTTGAAACTGTTGCGCGGCGCGGGGCTGGTGGTCGAAGAGCGCCAAGGCACCCGGCGGATCCACCGGTTGCACGACCGAGGCGTCGACGCGGTGCGGAACTATCTGAGCGAACTCTGGGGCGAGGGACGGTCCTAGGACCAAAGATCTAGTCCACTTGAGACCAGAGACCGAGGCGGTGGCCCCTCTCGCTCCCGTAACGTTCTCCACGTCACCCCAAACCGACCGGAGGACAGAGGCAATGAAGAGGGCACGTGCGCTGCACCACCTGCGCACCACTGCGGAGACCTGCGCGGACATGGCCACCAGGCCACGATCAATCTTTCCGCTGCGCGTCGACGAACTGTGGGCGGCGGGTGAGATCCTCACCCAAGCCGCCGAGATCGACACGGTGACCGTTGCCTTAGTGGTCGACCTGCCACCGGGCGATGCCGCGTGGCTGACCGAGCCACACGGCTCTCAGCACTGGGCCTACGCCGCGCGCCTGCAGACGGCGCCGGTCACGCTCCACTGGCGATCCGCGAGCGCGCCGGTCTGGAACCACGCCTTGGACCGTCCCGTCCTGATCTGGACGGTCGCGGACGGAATCAACGAAGACGCCCTGCGGGCGATCGCCGACAACGACATCGACGACGTTCGGTTACCTGCCCCCTCCCCCGGCCTCAGAGCGGAGCGCCTCGCGGACGAGTTGGCTGTGAGCCTGCGCGCCTTACGCGCGTGCACCGCCACCTACACCGAGCGCCGGTGGAAACCGGGCAAGCTCGAGCCGACCGCCGACGCGCTCTGGCATGCGAGTGAGGGATATCTCGACCTCCTTGGCGCAACGGAATCGGCCTAGGCCATTACGCCGGCTGTCAATCCACCGAGAAGGGGTACATAGCGACGTCCTTCACCACGAAAGGCCCAACGATGCTGCTGATCGACCCGCACCCGATCTACACCACCCTCGCCCGCGAGTACGGCATCGATCCGGCCGATGACCAGCCGACACAACCAGAAGGAGCGCAACAGGACACGTAGCCACCGACCGTGGCGCCCGCAGCGGACGATGTTGTGGCCGACCTCGGGTTCGGCGGCGGGCTGGGACTCGGCCTGCTGATCGAGCGCGCGGGCCTCGCCCACGGGATCGACTACTCCCCCTCGATGGTCGAACGCGCGGCCCGCCGGTTCCACTCGGGCAAACTGCGCCTGCACACCGGCTCGATGACCGCGCTTCCACTGGCGGACGCCGAGTTGGACGGGCTGATCACGCTCAACACGATCTACTTCATCGAGGACGTGGCACTCGCCTTCACCGAGACAGGTCAACCGAGATCAACCGCTCGCCGACCGAGACACTGCGGCTATGCGCTCGCCTGCTGGATCATCTCCGACAGACCGGCGTAGCCGATGTCGTGGAGACGCTGCCCTGACTTCGCGAAGTAGGCCGCGTCCGCGGTGATGCCCAGGCCCTCGACCATGCGGTTCATGAAGTTGAACAACGCGCAGACCAGGACCGCGTCGTGCAAAGCCCGCTCGTCCCAGCCTGCGGCGTACACGGCGTCCGCGTCCGACTGGGTGACGCTCGACGGACTGCGGGTCAGCTTGCCGACGTAGTGCAGGACCGGCTTCATCCGGGGATCGACGGGCGCGGTGTCCAGGTCGGCCACCGCGGCGGTGAGCAGACCGGGTTCGACGCCATACGCCTCGGCGGTCACGGTGTGCACGCCGTGGCAGTAGCCGCAGGCGTTGACACCGGAGACGTAGGCGGCGATCAGCTCGCGCTCCCCCAGACTGAAAGGGGACGACGGGGCACGCATGACGGTCTCGTGATAGTCGATCAAGGGGCGGGCGGTCTCCGGGTAGCGCTGGAAGACGTCGAGCAGGACGGCGTTCTCCGGCAGGGACGGCAGGTGGGTCACGGTTCTCCTCCGGACAGGGCGGCGACGGGGTCGATGTCGGCACGGCGCAGCCAGCAGACGGTCAGGTAGACCAGCCGGGCCGGGCCGACGGTGGTGAGTTCGGCGGCGATCGCGGTGTGTGCGCGGTCCCAGGTCTGGCGGACCGCGGCGGACACGACCGGATTCGGGTCGGCCGCGGCGAGGTCGGGCCGGATCGTGCGCCAGTGGTGGGCACCCGCGGTGATCAAGTCGGGCATGGTCAGGTGGGCGCCGCCGTGTCGCACGTGGTCGACAAGCATGGCGACCTGGCCTGGATCGTCGGCGAGGGTGACCACGGCCAGGCACGCCAGCAGGCGTTCCGGGTCCAGGCCGAGCAGCATCACGCCCGTTTCGGTCGAGGCTGGGGCGTCGATGGCGGGCAGGGTGAATCTGGTGTCAGACAAAGGCGCCTGCCTCCGCGAGGAGTCTGGTCGGGGCCAAGATCCCGGAGCGGGCGGCGATGGTGGCCGCGACGCGGGCCGTGGCGACGCGGTGCCCGTCGATATTGCGGGCGGCCGGGCCGAGCACCATGCACGCGGCGGCACCGACGGCGAAGACGCGTGGGTCCGCGCGGTAGGCGAGCGTGCGCTCATCAAGATCGGGCCAGCCGTCGCGGCTTGCGACGATCTCGGCCGGAAGCAGACCGGTGCCGATGGAAGGGGTGGTTCCTAGAGCGAAGACGACGTGGTCACCGATGACCGTGTCGCCGTTGGCCAGCCGCACCGCGCCGGTCCACGCCTCCGCGACCGGATGGCCTCGGTGCACAGTCAGCCTGCCGTCAACCTCAGCGGCGCGCAGAAATGGTTGGAACTCGAACATCACCGATGCGCGGCGGTGCCTGTCCATGAGGGTGAGTCGGTCGGCCCACGAGCCCGCGTCGAACTTCGCGCGGCCCTCCGGGCGGAAGAACGACGCGTTGACGTCGGCGCACTGGTATCGCTCTTCGGTCTCACGGACCACCCAGTGCACGTGGCGGCCCGACGTCAGCGCGTTGGCGATGATGTGTGCCGAACTGAGGCCCGCGCCGACCACCACGATCGACCTCGCTGCCGCCGGTACTGGTTCGTCCCAGTAGCCACCACGCCAGCCGTCCGGTGCTTGCCGTCGTTCCTCGCCTTGGCACAGCACGACGAAGCGCGCGTCGATCATGCCCCGATCGGTGGCCACCACCACGCCGTCCCGATCGGGTCGGATGCCTGTGACTGTCGCCTGCCAGGTCTGTTCGGTCACGCCGTGCACGCCGGCGACATGGCGGCAGTACGCGTCGAACACGTCCACCGGCACGACCGAGCGGTGTCCCGACTGAGCCATCCGGATCTCACCGCGTTCGTCCCGGGTCAGCAGGGACCAGTGCATCCGGGCAAAGTCGAGCAGTTCGCAGTCGCGGTAGCCCTCGACGCCAGGGTGATGCTCGTACGGCGACCTCAACACCCGCTGGCCCAGCCGGTCGATCCGGTCGAAGAACCGGTGACACGGCCGCCCGTCGCGATCGACCAGGACAACGTCCCGCACCCCGAGGTGCCACAGCGCGGACGCGACGGCCAGGCCCGCCGGGCCCGCACCGACGATCAGGGCGTTGGCCCTGGCAGGCAGCGGCACGCCGGTCGGCGGGGACGGCACGACGAGGGGGCGGGGCCAGTCCCGTCCGCGCGGGGAGTCGAGCAACCGCGGTTCGGGCATGAACTTGATCATGTGGCCTCAAGGGGGTAGGACGCGCCGACGAAGCCGGGCGAGCCGGCTTCGTCGGTAAGGCGTCAAGCGTCGCGGACTCAGCCGATGACGGTGACCGGGATGATCATCTCGATGACCGGCCGGGTGGGCATCCCGTCGGCGACCATCTGCTCCACCGCGGCCGCGATCTGCTCCGGGGTGTCAGTCGGCGCGGCGCTGTAGCGCGCGTGGGCGTAGGTGGGCTTGCGCGTCGAACACTCGAGTTCGAACACCTTCAGCACGGCTTCGCCGGGGCGGACCTCGCCGTCGTGGTAGGTCAGCCTGCGCAGATCCGGGGTCAGGAACGTACGGGCGAACTGCCGGGACATGATCATGGCGTCCCCGCCGTCGACGAAGTACGTGTCCTCGTCGGTGGTGACCTGCATGGCCGTCCACGTCTGATCGGTCAGGTTGGTCTCCGACTTGATCACCTGCCAGCGCCCGGGCTCGGGCAGGTGCAGGCTCATCGACACGTCGTGGTCGATCGCGTCGACCGCGCCGGAGATCATCAGCACCCGGCGGCGCACGTCGGCCACGGCCGCCATCTGGATGTCACGAGCGCGCACCCGACCGGACACATCCAGTCCGGGAATGTCCAATTCCGACACCGTGTCTCCTTGATCAATCGGCAGTCAATTCCGACTTGTCTGGACGCGCGAGAACCCGACTCCAGGCTTGCACATGATCGATACAAGCTCAACAACGCGAATTCCGATTGGGCCAATCGGACCCAGACAAGGCGATCACCTGGCGGCTTGACGCCGATTCAGGAGATTTCAACCTCTTGCTCGGCGGGCTCTTCCGGCGCGCCGATGTACAGCACACCGAACACGTCCGGTTCGCGGAAGCAGATCTTGACGATCAGGTTCTCCCGCACCACGACGAAGAACTCGCCGGACCGGGAGACGTCGTCGAGCACCTTGTACGAACGGAACACCGTGCCGTCGGCGACCGAGAACAGCGCCCGATACAGCGCGTTCTTCTCCGCCTGTCCCGCGTTCGCGGCCCATTTCTCGAGGCGGGAAAGCCCCAGATTGAGCTTAAGCCGCATTCGTTCCCGACTCATCGGCTCCAGCCTCCAGCATGGCGATCACATCGTTGATGTCGCGCGCGTCGCCTGCGGCCTCGACACGCGCCATGGCGATCTTGTAGTCCCGGGTGCGGGACATCCGGGCGGTCATTTCCAGGCACTCCACGAAGTGGTGCACCGCGGCCCCGTCACCGGTGGCCTGCTTGTCGGCGAGCACCTCCCCGAGCCTGCGCAGCGCGTCGCGCCGACCCCGACTGGGCAGCCCATTCAACGCGATGGCGATCTTGTCGGCGAGCATCACATAATCGTCGCCGAATACCCCGGAACGCAGCGCGTTTGTCACTGAAGCCATATTCCGCTCCCTTCACCGCAATTGGGCGCATGGATCGCACCCCACTAGTCTGCGGGACCTCGGGATTGCGGTACCAGTGCCGGACACATTCACTGGCAGGGTTGCACCCATGATCGATCGCACACCGGCGCACCAGGTCGGCGTGACGGATTCATGAGCCGCCACGCCGACACCCTGGTGAAGTTTTCTGCCGCCGACCGGACCGGATGGGGGTTGTCCGGCCGGCGGCATGGTCGCCCGCGCACCGATGGCGTACGTCCGGCAGCGTGGGGGACACCGCCGGGAAACGTCCACCGGTCCTGATTCAGGAAGCGACACCCACCAAACGCTCACCACGCAGCGTTAGTTCCCACCGGCGAGTGTCCGTGCTCACCTCAGCGCCGCGAGCGCTCGACGCAGCGACGCTTCCGCCGCGGCGAGGTCGCCGTCCTGGATCTCGCCGACGGCCTGGCGGACCCTGGCGACAGGACCGGTGAGTTGGCACGTCTGTCCGCAAGCGGCAGTCCACGCCAAGCCCGCGCGAAGCTCATCGACCACCCCGGACCGGCCGACGTCGGCGACCACCTTCGCCACCGACGCCCGCAACCGGGCTCCCAAGTCGACGACTGGCGTGGAACTTACGGCCGCGAGCATCGTGCCCCCTCCCGATGGGTCGAGATGTCTGCCTGAAGTATCGCCTGTGGACAGCTCGCGCGCCTGTGAACACGTGTTCGATAGTTCGGGTAGGGTCGCGGGTATGGCATTGGCATTGCAGGGATCCTTGTGGGACGGACCGGACGCCGCCGGTCTCGCCCCGCTCTCCCGTGTACGCCGAGTCCATCTCACCGACGGCGCCTGGCTCGACGTCCTGCCCGGCTGGCTCCACGGCGCCGACGATCTGTTCCAGCGCCTGGTCGACACGGTGCCATGGCGGGCGGAGCGGCGGGCGATGTACGACACGGTGGTCGACGTCCCTCGTCTCCTCTGTTTCTACGACGAAGACACCCGATTACCCGACCCCCGCCTCACCGAGGCCCTCGACGCGCTGAACGCCCACTACGAACCGGAGCACTTCGCCACCGCGGGCCTGTGCTTCTACCGTGACGGCCGAGACAGCGTCGCCTGGCATGGCGACACCATCGGCCGGGGCGCGCACGAGGACACGATGGTGGCGATCGTGTCGGTGGGCTCGCCCAGAGCGCTGCTGCTGCGACCGAGATCGGGCGGCGCGGCAGTGCGACACGCGTTGGGGCACGGGGATCTGCTGGTCATGGGCGGGTCATGCCAGCGGACCTGGGAACACGCGGTGCCGAAGACCGCCCGACCGGTCGGGCCCAGAATCAGCATCCAGTTCCGTCCCCGCGGCGTGCGCTGAGAATCGCCAGGTCAACACCGCGCCGAGGTCGTGCCCGCCAGTACAGGCCGCAGGGGCAGGCATGGATCGTCGGGAACCGAGCAACACGTTCGGGCCAGCCAACGCTGGGCAGGCCAGCGGGTCAGTCCTGGAATTGGGCTGGTCGCGGTGGCTTGGGTTGCGATGGGCCAAGCTAGAGCTGGACTGGGGGGCGTGCGTTGGGCCGGTGCTGAGACAAAGTGAGAACTGCCAGGGCCGGAACGTCGGCATGGCCTGATCTCGCCGGACGGGCAAGGGCGTGTCCTGTGGATCGCGGATAGCGCCCGCCATGATCCACAGGACATGCCCTAGACCTGGGACCGGTTGGGTTCCGGCTAGGACACGCCCGGACCGAGTTCGGGCCAGGCCGGGCTGGATCAAGGCCAGTAGGCCAGGCCGAGGCCCCCTGGCGATTGTCACTCCCACCCCGGGCCGCTATCTTGATATCGGATAACGACTACCGCATATCTGGAGCGCACATGGACGCGGGCGACGTGGGCAGGCTGATGTTCGGCAGGCCGAGCAGGCTGCGGCTCGCGCTGTGGATTCACTTGCATGCGGGGCCTCGGTTCTATCAGTCCGAGCCGCCGAAGACTGTGATCGCGCAGAGTGCGACTGGGATCGAGCTGACGCGGTTGGTGGATCTCGGCATGCTCACCGAGCATCGGGAGCCTGCCAATCGGCGGGTGTACTACGAGCGCACGCGGAGTCCGCTTTGGTCGATCATCGTGGCGGCGGCGAAGGTCGTGGATCCCGTCGACAAGTGACGCACAGGGAGCCCACAGGTTCGCCACAGCCGGGTGTCATGAGGCGGGCGCATCATGGACCCATGCATCGGCCTGAACTTCGGCGACCGGATGGGACGCCGGTCCGGGTGCTCGTCGTCGATGACGAGCCGACCCTGGCGGAATTGGTGACCCTCGCGCTGCGGTATGAGGGTTGGGACGCCCGCAGTGCGCTTGATGGGGCGACGGCGGTGCGGGTGGCGCGGGAGTTCCGGCCGGACGCCGTGGTGTTGGACGTCATGCTGCCTGACTTCGACGGGCTTGAGGTGCTGCGCAAACTGCGTGCCGAGACCGACACGCTTCCGGTCCTCTTCCTCACCGCCAAGGACTCCGTTGAGGACCGAATCGCCGGGCTGACCGCAGGCGGTGACGACTACGTGACCAAGCCGTTCAGCATCGAGGAGGTCGTTCTCCGCCTGCGTGCGCTCATGCGGCGGACTGGGGTCACCGAGGCGACCGCCGGGGCGAGTCTCGTCGTCGGCGATCTCACGCTCGATGAGGACACGCGCGAGGTCTTCCGCGGTGGGGACGAGATCAGCCTGACGGCCACCGAGTTCGAGTTGCTCCGCTTCCTCATGCGCAATCCGCGCCGGGTCCTGAGCAAAACACAGATACTCGACCGGGTGTGGAACTACGACTTCGGCGGCCAAGCCAACATCGTCGAGCTCTACATCTCCTACCTGCGCAAGAAGGTCGACGCGGGCCGGGAACCGATGATCCACACGATGCGGGGCGCGGGATATGTTCTCAAACCGGCGCGCTAAGACGCTGCGGACGCGGTTGATCGCCGAGCAAGTCGTGTTGCTCGCGATGGTCTGTCTGGTCATCGGCGTGGTAACTCTTGTTGTGCTGCGCGGATTCCTGGTCGACCAGTTGGACCGCCAATTGAGCGAAGCCAGTGACCGCGCGACCGGGCGGCAGGGACCGCCGCGTGGCGAGCCTCCGCTCGGTCGGGGCCAGGGCCCCATACCTGGGCAGGGCCCCGGAACCCTCAACGCGTGGATCAACGACGGCCAGGTCTCAGACACGCGGCTGCAGACCGTCCGGGGCGTCGAGGAGGAGATCCCCGAACGCTTCCATTCGATCCTGACCAATCTCCCTATCGGCTCGAAATATGACCGCGACCTGGGCGGTCTGGGGACGTATCGCCTGGTGGCGACCCAGACGCAAGGCCCCGCGGACGTGATCATCACCGGTCTGCCGATGGAACAGGTGAACGACACCCTGTGGACCGTCGGCCTCGTCCTCGGCGCCGTCTCGTTGGTCGGGTTGACCATCACCGGCGCGGCAGGCGTGGTCATCGTCCGCCGCACGCTGCGGCCGCTCGACCGGATGGCGGCCACCGCGCGCCGGGTCGCCGAGTTGCCGCTCGACCGCGGTGAGGTGGCGCTGTCGGAGCGGGTGCCGGAGGCCGACACCGACCCGGACACCGAGGTCGGCCAGGTGGGGTCGGCGCTCAACAAGATGCTCGGGCACGTGTCCGACGCGCTGGAGGCCCGCCATGCCAGTGAGACCCGGGTTCGGCAGTTCGTCGCCGACGCGAGCCATGAGCTGCGCACCCCGCTGGCCGCGATCCGCGGCTACGCCGAGCTGGTGCGCAGGCAGCCAGACGAGGTGCCGCCGCCGATCTCGCACGCGCTGTCGCGAGTGGAGTCCGAGGCGGGCCGGATGACCACGCTGGTCGAGGACCTGCTGCTGTTGGCCAGGCTCGACTCGGGCAGGCCGCTGCTCACCGAACCGGTCGACCTGTCCCGCCTGGTGGTCGACGCGGTCAGCGACGCGCGCGTCGCGGGCCCGGGTCACCAGTGGCGGCTGGATCTGCCCAGCGACCCGGTAGTGGTCACAGGTGACGAACAGCGGCTGCACCAGGTCGTGGCGAACCTGCTGGCCAACGGCCGCACCCACACACCCCCGGGCACGACGGTCACCACCGGACTGGCGCGCGCCGACGGCCACGTCGAGCTGACGGTCACCGACGACGGTCCCGGCATCCCCGCCGACCTGCGCCCGGAGATCTTCGAGCGGTTCGCCCGCGGCGACGGCTCCCGGTCGCGGTCGGCGGGCGGGACGGGCCTCGGTCTGGCCATCGTCTCGGCGGTCCTGCACGCCCACGACGGCACGGTGACGGTGCTCAGCGAACCGGGGCGGACGCGATTCACGGTGTTGTTACCAGCGGTCCCCGCCTGAGGGACTTTTGACCTGGGACACCCGAGCGGGGCACGCGTAGGCTGCCCTCCACCGAGATCCGGAATCCACTGGGAGGGCAGGCCGTGCGAGTGGCTGACCGGCCAATCGCCGCTCTTCGAGGCGGTGGCCACGATCGCTGACCTGAACCCGGTGCCGGAGTCGGACTCCCCAGTCGGCATACCGCGGCAGGGCGCACGCATCTCGGGACACGCGGACCTGACGAACCGGCCGGACTTCGAGGAGTTCCTGGTCGCGCTGTGCCGCCAAGCCGAGGGCGACGTCCACCTCGACCTCGCCGAACTGGACTTCATCGACATCTCGGGCGTGATCACCCTGGTCCGGGTCGCCGGGTCGCTGACCGACGGCAGGCACCTGGTGCTGCACAACCCTCCCCCGGCCATGCGGCGCATCCTCGACCTGCTCGGCCCCACCGCCGACCAGGGTGTCCTGGTCGACTAGCAGCATTAGCGGCCGAGGATCGCGCGCACCTCGGCGTCGTCGACCTGGGTGAAGTTCTCGTACCAGTAGCCCACCGCGTAGAACCGCCGCGGCGTCAGCGGACACACCACCTCGTCGACGATCAGCCGCAGGTCGGCCACCACGTCGGCGGGGGCCACCGGGGCCGCGACGACCACCCGGCCCGCTCCCATCCGCCGGACGACGCGCACGGCGGCCACCAGCGTCGCCCCGGTGGCGACGCCGTCGTCGACCAGGATCACGGTTCGGCCGATGAGGTCCGGTGGGGGCCCGCCCCCGCGCAAGGACTCCACGCGACGGAGAATCTCGGCGCGTTCCTTGGCCGCGGTGTGGGCGACATCGGCCCAGGTCAGGTCCAGTTCGCGCAGCACCCGCTCGGACCGGATGGTCACGTCGCCCTCCCCCACCGCGCCGACGGCCAGTTCGGGATGGCCCGGTGCGCCGACTTTGCGCACCAGCACCACGTCGACCTCGGCGCCCAGCCGGGCGGCGACCTCGGCGGCGACCGGGACGCCGCCGCGCGGGAGGCCGAGGACGATCGGCTTTTCCTCGCTCAGGTGGGTCAGGCTGCCCGCGAGGACCCGACCCGCCTCGACCCGGTCGGCGAAACGCATGGGTCCAGTGTGCGCCGGGGCGACGCGGACCGCCCCCGAACCCAGTGGGTCCGGGGGCGGCTGGTTGGCCAGGGATCAGCCGACCGGGTCGAGCTGCCGCACGGGCAGCGGCGCGGTCTCGGGCTCCTCGCGGCCCCGCAGGAACTTCGGCGTCCACCAGTTGCTGTCACCGAGCACGGCCATCAGCGACGGCAGGACCACCGCGCGGATGAGGGTCGCGTCGATGAGGATCGCGGTGGCGAGGCCGACACCCATCTGCTTCATGTCGATGGTGCTCAGCGTGCCGAAGATGGAGAACACACCGATCATGACCGCCGCGGCGCTGGTGACCACGCCCGCCGAGGTCGTGATGCCGTGGGACACCGCCGATCGCGTGTCCATGCCCTTCTGCCTGGCCTCGCGGATGCGGCTGACCACGAACACGTGGTAGTCCATCGACAGTCCGAAGAGGACGACGAACAGGATCAGCGGCAGCCACGCGACGATGCCGCCGGTGGAGGTGAAGCCGAGCAGGTCCTCCGCCCACTTGTTCTGGAACACCAGCACAAGCACGCCATAGGCGGCACCGGCGGAGAGCGCGTTGAGGAAGATCGCCGACGCGGCGATCACGGGCGAGCGGAACGTCCACAGCATCACCAGGAACGTCAGCAGCAGGACGATCGAGATCACCCACGGCAGCGACTCGGTCATGTTGTCGACGAAGTCCTTGTTGCCCGCGGTCTCACCGCTGACGGCGAACTCGGCGCCCGCTACCGTGCCGACCGTGCCGGGCAGCGCGTTGGTGCGCAACCAGTCGAGCGACTTGGCCGCGCCCTCACTGGTGCCCCGATCCGGAATGCCCGCGCGGATCAGGAAGATCCGCTTGTCCTCGGACCGCGTGACCTTGGGCGCGCTGTCGCCTGCGAACGCGGGGTTGGCCTGGATGCGCTTGACCAGGTCGTCGACCGCGGCCTCGGTCTTGGCGACACCGTCGCCGGGCGCGCGCACACCAATGGCGTGCACCGCGCCGGTGCTCGGGAACGCCGCGGTCATCCGGTCGTAGGACTGCATGATCGGGATGCTGCGCGGCAGGTCCGCGTCCGACGGCGAGTTCAGGTTCATCCCGAACGCGGGGATGGACAGGGCGACCAGCGCGCCACCGGCGACGACGAGCGCGATGCCCGGCTTGCGCAGCGACGGCTTGAGCAGGGCCTTCCAGAAGCGGGGCTCACCGCCGGAGCGGGCCGACAGGCGCCATACGAACGGCACGCGGGGGCGGTCGATCCAGCGGCCGAGCTTGGCCAGCATCGCGGGCAGCACGGTGATGGAGCCGATGACCGCGGCCATCACGACCAGGATCGAGCCGATGGCCATCGAGGAGAACGTGACGTCGTTGGCGACGAACATGCCCGCCATGGCGACCACCACGGCGATGCCGGAGACCACGATCGCGTGCCCGGAGGTCGCCGCGGCGATCTCCACCGCGTCGATGTGGCTGGCGCCGCGGGCGCGTTCCTCACGTTCTCGGCGGATGTAGAACAAGGAGTAGTCGACGCCGACGGCCATGCCGATCAGCAGGATCATGCTGGAGGTGTTCTCCGTGCCGGGCACCAGCTGCGACACCAGAGCCGACAGGCCGATCGCGGCGCCCACCGCGGACATGGCGAGCAGCACCGGCACACCGGCGGCGATGACCGCGCCGAAGGCGAGGAGCATGATGATCAGGGTGACCGGGATGCTGATCAGTTCGGCCTTCTGGAAGTCCTCCCCCAAGGTCTCCGAGACGGCTTTGTTCAGCGATTCACCGCCGACCTGCTCGATGCGCAGGTCCGGGTGCGCCGACTGGATCGACGCGGTCAGGTCGAGCAGTGGCTGCAGCCGGTCGCCCGCGGTGTCGCGGTCGCCGGTGATCTCCACGTTGACCAGCACCGCTTCGCCCTTCGGCGACGGCATGGGCTCGCTGACCGTCCCCGTGTCGGACAGCGCGTCCATCTTGGTGCGGACCGTGTTGGCCACGTCGAGCGCGACCTTCTGGTCCAGCGCGCCGGAGCGCGCGGTGATCAAGACGTTCTCGGACGCCGGGCGGTCGAACTTGGCGTCGTCGATCATCTTCTGGTAGACGGCCATCTCGCCGGTCGGGTTGTCGTCGAAGTCGGCGGTCTTGGTGCCGACCGCCGAGCCTAAGCCGATGCACAGGGCCACGAAGACGACCCAGGCACCGATGGCCCGCCACGGATGTTCGGCGCTCCACCTCGCGATGCGCACTGTCACCATCGGTTTAGCTGACATTTTGGGTTCCCCCCACACAGGTTCCGTTCAGGTTGAACGAAGACTGCCAGTGGGCGGCTGCCTGCGAATCAGGATTCGTCCCCGATCTTGGACCCCGGCACGTCCCCTAAGGGTCAGCCCCCGCGAGCCAGCGATCCACTAGGTACCGCTCGATCGAGTCGCCGCGATGAGTCCCCGCGGCGACGTGTTCCTGTTGCAGCGCAATGACTTCCGCCCGGGTGAACCACCGAGCCTCGGTGAGTTCCTCACGGTCGACGGAGATGTCGGGGGAAGTCGCCACGGCGCGGAATCCGAGCATCAGCCCGGCCGGGAACGGCCACGCCTGTGACGCGCGATACACGACGTCGCCGACCGCGACGCCCGCTTCCTCGGCGACCTCCCGCCGAACCGCGTCTTCGAGGCTCTCGCCGATCTCGACAAATCCGGCAAGCGTGGAGAAGGCGTTCGGGGCGGCGCCCCGGTGGCGGCCGAGCAGGCAGCGGTCACCGAATTCGACCAGGACGATGACAGCGGGTTCGATACGCGGGAACAGCAGCTTGCCGCACCCTTCGCAGGTCCGCAGATGCCCACCTTGACTCGCCGCCGCGGCCGAACCGCAGGCACCGCAGAACCGCTGGTTGCGATTCCAGTGCAGCAACCCGCGCGCGTAGGCCAGACACGCCGCTTCGTCCGGATCGAGCCCCGACACCAGCCGCCGAACGTCGACCACCGAGTCGGCCCCCGCGAACCGCAGCGCCGCCTGTTCATCCATTTCGGACAGATCCAGCGCGAAGACCCCAGCCTCCCCGCGAATCCCCAGAAACACCGCCCGACCCCAGACGTCACCGACGACCGGCCCGTCGACGTCCACAGCGACCTCGTCGCCATCCCCCAAACCGGCGAACACCCCCGCGCAGCCCCCACCCTGTCCCGGGGGGACGGCCCTTGGCCAGTCTATCGGAGTGGGGTGACGGTTGATCTTGCTTTCGGGGTGCCTGTGGACAATCTCGGCGCCGGTCCACAGGGGACGGCCGCCACTGGCGAGGACCTGGTCTCTCCAGTATGGGATCACCGTGGAGTCGGGGTGGGCCAGCAGGTCGGCCAGCCACGACGCGTCGGCGCGGTTGGCGCCTGCGCGGTCCAAGGTCAAGCCGGTGTAGGGGAGCTGATCAGACATCGACGGCGACCGGGCGTTCGAAGAAAGTCTCCAGGACCACGATGGTCTGGGTTCCGGTGACGCCCTTGATGGCGAAGATGTCCTTGAGGGCGCGTTGCAGGTCGGCGGTCGTCGACGCGCGGACCTTGGCCAGCAGGGACGCGCCGCCCGCGATGATGTGGGCCTCCTCGACCCAGGGCAGGGCTTCCAGCGCCGAGCCCGTGTCCGGGTCGCCCATCCAGGTCGCGGCCTCGACCATGACGTAGGCCAGTACGCCCTTGCCGACGGCGACCGGGTCGACGTCGATGGTCGTTCGGCGGATGACGCCGCGCTCGCGGAGTTTGCGGACGCGCTCGTGGGCGGCGGCGCCGGACAGGCCGACTTCCTGACCAAGGGCGGCGTACGGTGTGGTCGCGTCCTGTTGCAGCCGGGCGATCAGCGCTCGGTCAATCTCGTCCATGTCTTCCCAACTATTGACTAACGTCATCATGCCATATCGCCGATCAGTCGAATGACATTCGCCCGTCCGCGCGAGTGCTCCGTAAGGTGGAGACTGCGGGCATGGGCACACCCGATTCCTGCGACGTCGCGCACGGCGTCGTCAGCGCCGAGACCGGGACGCGCACCCTGGTCGCGGTCTTCGCCACCGCCGTGGCCGACCATCTCCTGCGTTACGGCGCCGACCTCGGCTATCACACGATCCTGCTTGAGCCGGAACGCGCGCGCGTCGGCCATCCGGGGGCGAAGGTGATCACACATCCGCCCGCCGACCTCGGGGACAGCACCGACGTCGTCGTCACCGACCATCACCGCGCCGAGCTCGGGCCGGTCCTGCGCGACGTGCTCAACGCCCGGCCGCGATGGGTCGGCGTGATGGGCAACCCGCGACACGCCGCGCCGCACATCGCCGCCCTGCGCGGGCTCGGGGTCGACGAGGCGCTGATCGAGTCGGTGCGTCGCCCGATCGGGTTGAACATCGGGTCGCGCACGCCCGCCGAGATCGCGATCGCGACGCTGGCCGGGCTGATCGCCGACCGGAACGGCAAGCCGGGCGGCTTCGAGTTCTAGACACCCCGATCTCCGGGCGGGTACCTTGCTAAGCGCTTGCTTAGTCATCGAGAGACCGGAGGACCCGTGTCCCAGCCCCGCACCGCCATCGTCACCGGCGCCGCCCGCGGCATCGGCGCCGCCGTGGCCAAGCGACTCGCCCGCGACGGGTTCAAGGTCGCCGTCATCGACCTCGACGAGGCCAGTTGCGCGGACACGGTCGACGCGATCGAGGCCGAGGGCGGCACGGCCATGGCCGTCGGCGCCGACGTCAGCAAGTCAGACCAGGTCGACGCCGCCGTGGCCAAGGTCGCCGAGGCGCTGGGCGCGCCGACCGTCCTGGTCAACAACGCGGGCATCCTGCGCGACAACCTGATCTTCAAGATGACCGACGACGACTGGGACGCGGTCATGAACGTGCACCTGCGCGGCTCGTTCCTGATGACCCGCGCGGTCCAGCGCCACCAGACCGAGCAGCGCTACGGCCGGATCGTGAACCTGTCCAGCACGTCGGCACTGGGCAATCGCGGCCAGGCCAACTACGCCACCGCGAAGGCGGGCCTGCAGGGCTTCACCAAGACGCTGGCGATCGAGCTGGGCAAGTTCGGTGTCACCGCCAACGCCATCGCGCCCGGGTTCATCGAGACCGAGATGACCGCGGCGACCGCCGCCCGGATGGGCGTGTCGTTCGAGGACTTCAAGACCGGCGCCGCGGCGATGATCCCGGTCGGCCGGATCGGCAACCCGGACGACATCGCGGCGACGGCGTCGTTCCTGGTGAGCGAGGAGGCCGGGTTCGTCTCCGGCCAGGTGATCTACGTCGCGGGCGGGCCGAAGGACTGACATGAAGGTGGACGGGAATCGCTCAACCGGCTTACCGAGCAGCCGCCATCTTCCAGCCCGTGGACTCGGCGCGGCAGACGGGAGCTACTGACATGCGGACCTTCGACGGCATCGACTCGCTGGCCGCCGCCCTCGGCGAGCACCTCGGCTACAGCGACTGGTTCGAGATCACCCAAGAGCGGGTCCAGCTCTTCGCCGACGCCACCGGCGACCACCAGTGGATCCACCTCGACACCGAGCGGGCCGCGGCGGGCCCGTTCGGTGGCACCGTCGCGCACGGCTACCTGACCCTCTCGCTGCTGCCCATGCTCGGCCGCGAGGTCTACGAGTTCCGCGGGTTCGCCATGGGTGTCAACTACGGGCTCAACAAGGTGCGTTTTCCCAGCGCCGTGCGAGTCGGCGCCCGAGTCCGGCTGGGCGCCCAACTGGTGTCGGTGGCGCCCGTCGCGCTGGGCGTGCACGCCGTGATCGCCTACACGATCGAGATCGGGGACGAAACGAAGCCCGGCTGCGTGGCCGAGGCCGTCGTCCTGCTCGTCCCCGCGAAGGAGTCCGCGTGACCGACATCCGCGACCGGGTCGCCACGCTGCTGGCCGACCACGACCCGGCCACCACCGACCGGCTGGAGTTCCTGCGCGCCCGCTTCGATGCCGGCCTGGCGTGGGTCCACTACCCCGAGGGCCTTGGCGGACTCGGCGCGACGCGCACCGAGCAGCAGACCGTCGAGGCCCTGCTGACGGAGGCGGGTGCGCCCGACAACGATCCCCGGCGCATCGGCATCGGCCTGGGCATGGCGGCGCCGACGATCCTCGCGTTCGGCTCCGACGAGCTGAAGCGGCGCCTCCTTCGTCCACTGTGGACAGGCGAGGAGGTCTGGTGCCAGCTGTTCAGCGAGCCGGGCGCGGGCTCCGACCTGGCCGCGCTGGGCACCCGCGCGCGCCGCGACGGTGCCGACTGGCTGGTCACCGGGCAGAAGGTGTGGACGTCGAGCGCGCACACCGCGCGCTGGGCGATCCTGGTGACCCGGACCGATCCGGACGTGCCCAAGCACGCGGGCATGACCTACTTCGTCTGTGACATGACCGATCCCGGCGTCGAGGTGCGGCCACTGCGCCAGATCACCGGCGAGGCCGAGTTCAACGAGGTCTTCCTCACCGACGTCCGCATCCCCGACGCGCACCGGCTCGGCGACGTCGGCGACGGGTGGCGGGTCGCGCAGACGACGCTGATGAACGAGCGCGTGGCCATCGGCGGCAGGCCGATCCCGCGTGCGGGCGGGATGATCGGCGTCGTCGCCGACACCTGGCGGGCCAACCCGGACCGCCGCACACCCGAGGCACACGACCGGCTGCTGAAGCTGTGGGTGGAGTCGGAGGCGCTGCGGCTGGCGGGCATCCGGCTGCGGCAGCAGTTGACCAGCGGCTCCCCCGGCCCCGAGGGCTCCGCGATGAAGCTGGCCTTCGCCCGGCTCGCCCAGGAATTGTCCGGCCTGGAGTTGGAGATCGCGGGCGACGGCCTGCGCTATGACGACTGGACACTGCGCCGTCCCGACAAGGTCGACTTCACCGGCCGCGACGCCGGCTACCGCTACCTGCGCGCCAAGGGGAATTCCATCGAGGGCGGCACCTCGGAGATCTTGCGCAACATCATCGCCGAGCGCGTACTCGGCCTGCCCTCGGAGCCAAGGGTCGACAAGGACGTCGCGTGGAAGGATCTCCCGCGGTGAGCGAGCCTGCGAGTGAACCCATTGACACAGTGGAGGGAACAGTGACGGCACCCACCTTCCGGGGGATGGACCTCGACCCAAACCTGCTTTCCACCGACGTCGAAGAGTCCCTGCGCGCGGGTGTTCGGGAACTGCTGGCGGACAAGTCCGACCCGGCCACAGTGCTGAGCAGGATCGAGGCCGACCCGTACGACCGCGGCCTGTGGAAGACCCTGGCCGACCTCGGCGCGACCTCGCTGCCGGTCCCGGAAGACCTGGGCGGGCAGGGCGCGGGCTGGCGTGAGGCCGCCGTGGTCGCCGAAGAACTCGGCCGTTCAGTGACACCCGCACCGTTTCTCAGCAGTGCCGTGCTGGCGACCGCCGCGCTGCTCGAACTCGACGACGACAATGCCCGGGCCGCGCTGGGCCGGATCGCGTCCGGCGAATCGGTCATCGTGCTCGCCGTTCCGCTGTCTTCGTTCACCGTGGCGATCGATGGGCCGCTCGCCGGAATCGTGCGGTCGGTGGCTGACGCGGGAGTCGCCGACCAGTTCCTCGTGCCCGCCGACGGTGCCCTGTACCTGGTCGACGCCGCCGAGGTCGCGCCGGTCGTGTCGCTTGACCTGACCCGGCCTGTCGGCGACGTGACGTTCGACGGCACCGGGACCCGGCTGTCCGGTGACGCACGGTCTGCTGTGGACAGTGCGCTGCGGGCAGGGGCTGCGATGCTGGCCGCCGAGCAGGTCGGGATCGCAGACTGGTGCCTGACCACGACGGTCGCGTACCTCAAGCAGCGCTACCAGTTCGGCCGCCAGGTGGGTGGCTTCCAGGCGATCAAGCACCGTCTCGCCGATCTCTGGCAGTCGATCGCGCTGGCCCGCGCCGCGGCCCTCAACGCGGCTGACGCGCTCGCCACCGGCCAGGATGTCGCGGTGGCCGTCGCGGTGGCGCAGTCGCTGTGCTCGACGGTGGCGGTGAAGGCGGCCGAGGAGGCTGTGCAGCTGCACGGCGGGATCGGCATGACGTGGGAGCACCCGGTGCACCTGTTCCTCAAGCGCGCCAAGGCAGACGAACTGGCACTCGGCACCCCGGGCAGACACCGGGCAGCCCTCGCGGCGCTGGTGGATCTTCCAGGATGACGAATGACATTGTCGCTGATCAGTTTCCGGCGGTGACCGCCGCGGCGGCGCGTCGGCTGATGGCCGCCGCGGTGGACTCGTTCAGCGAACGCGGCTACCACGCCACGACGACCCGCGACATCGCCACCGCGGCCGGGATGAGCCCGGCCGCGCTGTATGTCCACTTCCCGTCGAAGGCCGCGGTGCTGGCCGCGATCAGCCGCAACGGGCACGAGCAGGCGCTGGCCCTGGTCGAGTCCGCCGCGTCCGGGCCGGGCGACCCGCCCGCGCGGATGCGGGTCCTGGTGACCGAGATGGCCGCCTGGCACGCGACCCGGCACCAGATCGCCCGGATCGTGCAGTACGAGATCAACGCCCTGCCCGACGCCGACTACGCCACGGTCGCCGACCTGCGGCTGCGGACCGAGCGGGTCGTGCGCGCGCTGATCGCCGAGGGAGTCGCCGACGAGCACTTCGACTGCGACGCGCGTACCGCGGCCAGGGCGGTGCTGTCGCTGTGCGTCGACATCGCCCGCTGGTACACGGCGGGCAGCACCCCGAAACCCGCCGAACTGGGCCGCCGCTACGCCGACCTGGTGATCTCGATGCTCGGCGGCTCCAGGCCCTAGACGATCTAGACGATCTAGACGATCTGGACTTCCACGCCCTCGGCCTCGAACGCCGCCACGACCTCGGGCGGGGCCGTCTCGTCGGTGATGAGCACGTTCAGCTTCGAGGTCGGGCAGATCTGGGCGAAGGCGTGCTTGCCGAGCTTGGAGCCGTCGGCGACGCACACGACCTGGCGGGCGCGCTCGGTCATCAGCCGGTTGATGCTGGCCTCGCCCTCGTGGTGGGCGTAGGCGCCGCGGCCGGGGTCGACCGCGTCGACCCCCAGGAACACCACGTCCAGGGTGACCTCGCCGAGGATCCGGGTGGCCAGCGGGCCGCTGAGCTCGAAGGACTGCGGGCGAGCCACTCCCCCGGTGACCACGATCTTCACGTGCGGCCGCACCGCGAGCTCGTTGGCGATGTTCAGCGCGTTGGTGACCACGGTGACGCCCGGCTCGTCGGACTGGGCGAAGTCGGGGCGGATCGCCAGCGCGCGGCCGATCTCGGTGGTCGTGGTGCCGCCGTTGAGGCCGACCACGGCGCCGCGGGCGACCATAGCCGCGGCCGCCTTGCCGATGCGTTCCTTCTCGGAGGCGTGGCGGGCGGTCTTGTAGCGCAGGGGCAGGTCGTAGGCCACGTTGTTGGCCACGGCGCCGCCGCGGGTCCGCGTGAGCAGCTGCTGCTCGGCCAAATGGTCGAGGTCGCGCCGGATCGTCGCGGCGGACACCGCCAGATCCCGCGCCAGATCCTCGACGTCGACCTTGCCGCTCTGCCCGAGCAGGTCGAGCAGCGCGCTGAGTCTCTCGTACCGGTCCACTGCCAACCTCCGCGTTCGCACCGCCATCCGATCATGGGCGGCGGTGCAAAGTATCGCCTTGTGAGACCGTATTCAACGATCGCCGCGTCCGCTCGCTCGAAGATTTCGCGCAACGCCGATGTTTGTGACACACATCGCTACGTTCCCAGCAACGGGAGCGATCGGGGAGTCCAGACGCCGTCGTGCGCGCGGCCGGTCTCCAGCCGCTCGGCGGGCACCGCGCCGTATGTCGTGGTGCGCTGCCGCGCGGGGCGGCCCGCCGCGGTCGCCAGTGCCTCCAGGCCCGCGATCGTCTTGTAGCTGCCGTTGTCGCTGCCCGCCATCCGGCTGATGGTCTCCTCCATCAGGGTGCCGCCGAGATCGTTGACGCCGCCGCGCAGCACTTCGACAACGCCGTCGTCGCCGAGTTTGACCCAGCTGGTCTGGATGTTCTTGATCCGGCCGTGCAGCAGGATCCTGGACAGCGCGTGCACGGCCCGGTTCTCCAGCCGGGTGGGACCGGGCCGGGCGATCCCGGCGAGGTAGAGCGGCGCGTTGGTGTGCACGAACGGCAGCAGGACGAACTCGGTGAACCCGCCGGTCCGCTGCTGGATCTCGCCGATCAGCTTGAGGTGGGCCACCCAGTGCGCGGAGGTGTCGACGTGGCCGTACATCATCGTCGAGGTGGTCGGGATGCCCAGTTCGTGGGCGGTGGTGACGACCTCGATCCAGGTGGCGGTGGGCAGCTTGCCCTTGGTCAGCACCCAGCGGACCTCGTCGTCGAGGATCTCCGCCGCGGTGCCGGGCAGCGAGTCGACGCCTGCCTCGCGCGCGGCCACCAGCCAGTCGCGGATCGACAGGTCGGTGCGGCTGGCCCCGTTGACGACCTCCATCGGCGAGAACGCGTGCACGTGCAGGCCGGGGGCGCGCCGCTTGACCTCGGCGGCGATGTCGAAGTACGCGGTGCCGGGCAGGTCGGGGTGGATGCCGCCCTGCATGCAGACCTCGGTGGCGCCGACCGACCACGCCTGCTCGGCGCGCTGGCCGACCTGGTCGAGGGACAGCGTGTAGGCGTCGGCGTCGGTGCGCCGCTGGGCGAAGGCGCAGAACCGGCAGCCGGTGTAGCAGACGTTGGTGAAGTTGATGTTGCGGGTGACGACGTAGGTCACCTCGTCGCCGACGGCGTCGCGGCGTAGTCCGTCGGCCAGTTCGGCGAGCGCCTCGATCTCGGCGCCCCGCTGGGCCGAGAGCAGGACCAGGGCGTCGTCGGTCGATGTCTCGGCGGGTGACTTCTCCGCGTGGCGCAGCGCGGCGCGGAACTCGGGGCGGAGCTGCCCGGTGCCCACGGGCAGCGCGCTGGGCTGGGTGACCTGGCCGCGCAGTTCCTCCCAGTCGCCGTAGACCGAGTCGAAGTCGTCGCGGCGGTCGCCCGTGCGGCCCTCGGTGTCGATCGCGGTGTGCAGGTCGGTGCGGCCGGACGCGGTGAGCGCCACCTCGGGCTCCTGCCAGGGGCGGCCGACCAGCGCCGCGCCCTCGACGGCCAGACCGGTCGCCGGATCGGCCAGCGCGGCCACGTGGGCGCCGAGACGCGGGTCGAGCCAGGGTTCGCCGCGGTGGATGTACTCGGGGTAGATGGTCAGCCGCTCAGCTAAGCGGAAGCCCGCCTCGGCCGTCTGGGCCGCGAGAGTGTCGATCTGCGGCCACGGGCGCTCGGGGTTGACGTGGTCGGGCGTCAGCGGCGACACGCCGCCCCAGTCGTCGATGCCCGCGCGCAGCAGCAGGCCGTACTCGCCGCCGATCAGGTTCGGCGGGGCCTGGATGCGCGTCTTGGGTCCCAGCACGACCCGCGCGACGGCGACCGTGGCCGCCAGCTCGTCGGCCTCGGCGTCGGGCATGCCGCGCATCGCGGTGTCGGGCTTGGCCCGGAAGTTCTGGATGATGACTTCCTGGACGCCGCCGTAGCGCCGGGCGACCCCGCGGATTGCGAACAGCGACTCGACGCGTTCGGCCAGGGTCTCGCCGATGCCGATCAAGATCCCGGTGGTGAACGGGACGGCCGAGCGGCCCGCGTCCTCCAGCACCCGCAGCCGGACGGCGGGTTCCTTGTCGGGCGAGCCGTAGTGCGGCCCGCCCGGCTCCGACCACAGCCGAGTCGCGGTGGTCTCCAGCATCATGCCCATCGACGGCGCCACGGGCTTGAGCCGCTGCAGGTCGGTCCAGCTCAGCACGCCCGGGTTGAGGTGCGGCAGCAGGCCGGTCTCCTCCAGGACCCGGATCGCCATGGCGCGGACGTAGGACAGGGTGTCGGGGTAACCGGCGGCCTCGAGCCACTCGGCCGCGGCGGGCCAGCGGTCCTCCGGCCGGTCGCCGAGGGTGAACAGCGCTTCCTTGCAACCCATCTCGGCACCGGCGCGGGCGATGTCGAGGACCTCGTCCGGGCTGAGGAAGGGCGCGGGCAGCCGGTGCGGGACGGTGGCGAAGGTGCAGTAGTGGCAGCGGTCGCGGCAGAGCCTGGTCAGCGGGATGAAGACCTTGCGCGAATACGTGATCACCCCTGGCCGACCCGCCGCGGCCAGCCCCGCGTCGCGCTGCCGGGAGGCGGTGGCGAACAGGTCGTCGAGGTGCTCGCCGCGGGCGTGCAGCAGCACCTCGGCCTCGACCTGGTCGATCGCGACGCCGTCGCGGGCACGGCGCAGGGCGCGGCGCAACGCGGAGTCGGTCGGGACGACGGGGGTCACGGACACCTCCAGTGAGTGGATTCGTCCAACCTAACTTCTGTGTCGGACGAAATCCTGGCTCACGGTTGCGTGAGACAGCTCACCGCTGGCGTTCGGCCGCCGTGATGGCCAGCAGCAGCCCGCCGAGCAGGCCGAGGTTCTTGGCGAAGTGGACCTGCTCCTGCTTGGCGACCGCGGCGTCCTTCTCCGCCCAGAAGCGGTGGGCGCCGAGGGTGGTGGGGACCAGGCTCGCGAACAGCAGCAGCGCGGAGGCCTTGGGAAAGCGGCCCAGCGCGAGGGCGGCACCAGCGCCGACCTTCACCGCGCCGTCGAGCCGGACCAGGGTGTGCGAGTCGCCCGGCAGCCGGTCGAGCAGCGCCTTGGCCTGCTCGGCGTGGGCGGCCGGGTCACGCAGCGACTCCAGGCCACCCCCGATGAAGATGGCGGCGAGCATGGGTCGGGCGAGCCTGCGCAGCATCATCGCGTCCTTCCGTCCTGATTCGGAACCGATCATGGACGGCGCGGTACGCGGACGCCTCGACGCGCGGTGGTGCCCGGCTGGAGTCAGCCGGGCAACGCGTCGGCGAGCGCCTTGCGGGCCTTCTTGGGCGCCTCGGCCACCGTCTCCCCCGCGTCGCGGGCCCAGTCGCCGACGTCGTGAGCGGCGTGTCGGGCCCGCCAGCCCAGGGAGGGCTTGCCCTCGGTGTCGACCGCGGCCAGCAGGAGCCCGCCGAGCAGGCCGAGGTTCTTGAGGAAGTGGGCCTGCTGGTGCTTGCGCTGGCCCGGGTCCTTCTCCTCCCAGAACCGGTGCTGGGCCAGGGTCGTCGGCACGAGGCTGCCCGACAGCGCCAACGCCGACAGGCGGGGGAACTTGCCGAGCGCCAGCAACACGCCTGCGCCCACCTTGATGACGCCGTCGATCTTCACCAGCGTCACCGGGTCGGTGGGGACCTGCTCGGGCAGCTTGCCCGCCACGCTGTCGATCAGCGGTTTCGCCGCTTCGGCGTGGGCCTCGGGCGCCCGCAGCGCGTCGATGCCGCCGGTGATGAAGATGCCCGCGAGCAGGGGCCTGGCCAACCTGCGCAAGATCATCTGACTCGTCCTCTCACTTCGAGGTCCGCGACCAGTTCGCGCACGTACCACAGCTCACCGCATCCGGCCTCGATCCGCTCGTCGCGCCGACGGTTACACCCCGACCAGCGCGTCACACGGTCGGGACCGCCGTGGCGGGCAGCAGCGGCAGCCGCACGTTCGGGGTGGCGATCCGCCCGTGGGCGTGCAGAACGGCCTTGATGACGACGGGGTTCGGCTCGGCGAACAGCTTCGCCGAGAGGTCGGCGAGGTCGTGCCCGAGCGCCCGGGCCCGGTCGGCCTCGCCCTTGCGCCAGGCGGTCGCCAGCTCGACGAAGTCGGCCGTGCGGAGGTGCGCGGAGGCCAGGATCCCGCCCGCGGCACCCAGGGCCAGCAGCGGCGAGACGAGGACGTCGTCGCCCGCCATCACGGCGAAGCCGGGTGGGCGCCTGCCCAGGATGGCGACGGTGGCCGGATCAACGGCGCCGACACTGTGCTTGGTCCCGATCACCCTGGGCAGGTCCGCGATGCGCAGGACCGTCTCGGCCGACAGCGACAGGGCGGTTCGGTAGGGCACGTTGTAGACGATCAGGGGAACCGGGCTGGCCTCGGCGAGCACGCGGAAGTGCTCGACGACGCCCGCCTCCGAGGGGCGGGTGAACGGCGGGACGAGGGTCATCGCGGCGGTGATCTCGGGGCGGGTCAGCGCCGCGAGGTCGCGGACGGAGGCCGCGGTCGCGCTGCCGCCCGCGCCGACGACCAGAGGCACATGCAGCTCCCGAGCGACCGACGCGCAGACCTCGACCACGGTGGCCCGCTCCCCCGCGTCCAGCGCCGACACCTCCGCGGTGGTTCCCAGCGCGACCAGGCCCGAGGCACCGTCGGCGATGACCTGGTGGGCCAATCCGGCCAGGGCGTCGACGTCGACGTGGTCATCGGCGGTGAAGGGCGTGATCAGGGGGACGAAGATGCCTGCGAGTTCCATGCCGACGAGACTGGTGCCCGGGCGGCCCGGGCACCAGTTCACGTTGCTTCACAGGCTGGTTAGCGAAAGGCGATCAGACGACGGCGTCGTCGTCCTCGTCGTCGTCGGCCTCTTCGAGGTCCCACTTCAGCTGGAACTCGATCTCCTCCGAGCCGTCGCCGCGCTCGTGCTCGATGGAGAACTGGGCGCGCACCGGCACCCGGATGCGCTCACCCGCGATCTGGATGCGGAACGAGGTCTCCGACTCCAGCGCGTCGGCGAGGCGGCGGAGCTTCGCGACGACCTCAGTGGTGGAGTAGATCCGTTCGATGTCCCTTGTCTCGCCCACGTGCCCTCCGAGTTCGATCAGTGCTGCCGTCATTCAATCGGGTGAGGGCGACCAGGCAGGCGGCGGCTCCCAGGACGAACGGCGCGCGCGGGTCGACCAGGTCGGCCAGTGTCGCGGCGACCGGTCCGCCGAGCGCCGTTCCACCCAGCAGGACCGCGGAGAACAGCGCCATCACGCGACCGGTCATCGACGGCGCCGCGGTCTGCAGTGTCGCTATCGCCGAGGCGAGGAACAGCGACCAGGCCAGCCCGATGCCCGCGATGCCCAGCAGGGCGACGGGAATGCCGGGCGATGCGGCGGTGATCGCCGAACACAGGGCCATGAGCTGAATCGACCTCGCCAGCGTCCGAGGTCCGGGGTTTCCGTGCACAGCCGCGGACAGGGCACCGACGAGGCTCCCTGCGGTCATCGCGGTGAACGCCGTGCCGACGAGACCCGCGCCGCCACCCAACTCGACCCGGATCAAGATCGGAACCGACACCTGGATGGTGAACGCGAACGTCGCGACGACCCCGAGCGCCAGCATCGCGGCCCGCAGCGGCGGCGTGCGCCAGACGTACCGCAGGCCGTCGCGGATCTGGCCTGGGGCCCGCTTGACCCTGGGCGACGCGGCGGTGCGGATGGTCAGCAGGAGCGCGATGTCGAACAGGAACGACAGCGCGTTGACGGCGAAGGTGGCGCCGACGCCCACGGTGGTGATCATGACCGCGCCGACGGCGGTGCCCGCGGTCATGCCGAGGAGCATGACGGTGCCCGCCAGGGCCGAGGCGCCCGCCGCCAGGTCCGGCGGGACGAGCATCGGCACCAGTGCCCGCCGGGCCGGGGTGTCGAGCGCGTTCACCACACCCCAGACCGTGGCGAGCAGGTAGATCAGCGGGAGGGTCAGCGAGTGCGTGGCTGAAGCGACGGCGAAGCACAGGGCTACCAGACCGAGGCCCGCCTCGGCGAGGATCAGCAGGTGCCGCCGGTCGTGCCGGTCGACCACCGCGCCGCACCACGGTCCGAAGAGGACACTCGGCAGGAACTGGCAGGCCACCATCCAGCCGAGCGCGCGCGGGTCGAGGTCGACCACCACCCAGGCCAGCGCGACGACCTGCGCCCAGGAGCAGGTGACCGACGGAAGCTGGCCCGCGACATAGCGGCGGAAGGCTCGGGTACGCAGCGCGCGGACGGCCGGATGGCGTGCCATCAGAACAAACTCACGGCCGCGGCGATGGCCAGGGCCACGCCGAAGATGTAGGTGGCCGCGGCGCCGCCGAAGCGGTACTTGGTCTCGACGTTGAGGCTGCCCGCGCTGAGCATCCCGTAGGCGTGCGCCAGCCGGGCGAGCGTCGCGCCGATGATCAGCGGGATCGCCACGAAGTCCGGGCTTCTTGCGCCGACGAGCAGGAACAGCACGATGAGCGTGGGCACGTACTCGGAGGCGTTGCCGTGCGCCCGGATCGCGACGTACAGCTTGTCGTCAGGGTCGGTCGTGTACTGGCTGCCCCCGGCCTTGTGCGTCTGGCCGCGCCGGATGGACACGTTGAGCCCGAGGATGAACACCGCGGATGCCAGGATCGCGGTGCAGATGATTGCGGTGGTCATGCTGATCTCCGTTCTTCGCGCGTGTCGAGCACGCTGTCGATCAAGTCGGCGCAGAGGGTCCAGCCGAGCAGTGCGTCGGCCTTGCGCAGCGCCCCTACGCTGGTGAGGTTGACTTCGATGAGGTGTGGGCCGATGACGTCCAGGCCCGCGGTGTGGATGCCGTTGGCCAGCAGGGTCGGCGCCAGGCGGGCGCAGATCTCGCGGTCGCGGGCGGTGACCGGGGCCCGCGCGGACGGGTGGCCGATGCGGAAGTCGCCGTCGGCCGGGAATCGGTAGACCGCGCCGACCGGCTCTCCCGCGACGACGAACAGCCGTTTGTTGCCGGAACCGACCTCGGGCAGGAACTTCTGCACCACGACGGCGCGCGCGCCCAACTCGGTCGACAGTTCGATGAGTGAGGGCAGGTTCGGGTCGCCCTCGTCGAGCCGCAGGACGCCCCGGCCGGAGAACCCGTCGACCGGTTTGACGACCGCGGGTCCGTGCTCGGCGAGGAACGCCCGGATGGTGCCCGCGTCGGCGGTGACCGCGGTGGGCGGGATCAGGTCGGGGAACCGCAGCGGCAGCAGGTGTTCGCTGCACGCCCGGATCCCGCGCGGATCGTTGACCATGGCGGTCCGCGCCGGGTCCACCAGGTCGAGGATGAGCGTGGCGGCGGTGTAGGTCTGATCGATGGGCGGCTCTGTGCGGATGAACACCGCGGCCGTCTCGTCGAGCCAGATCCGCCGCGACGCGACGACGGTGAACCACGGGTCCGGCACGGTCCAGCGAACTCCGCCTGCCGGCGCGCATGGGGTGAGCCGCACCCGGCGGGCCGTCGCGCGGGCGCGGGCGTCGACGGCTTCGAGATGCCTGGTCTCGGTGACCCACACCTCGGCGCCGCGGTCCTGCGCCGCGTGCATGAGCCCGACCGTGCTGTCGATGCCCGCGTCGAGCGACTCCAGCGGGTCGGCGACGAACGCGATCCTCATGACACGCCTCCGGGATGCTGCCCGACCTGGCCGCGCACAAACAGACCTACCTCGCGGTGTTCGAGCGGTTCGAGGGCATGGCGAATCGGCACTGTCTGTCGCGAGTGGACAATGGAGAGCAGGGCGGCCGATTCGGGCGAATACCCTGCCGCGGCCTCGCTCCAGGCCCGCCACTGGTCGGCGACGCGCGGCAGCAGCAAGTCGAGCGCGTCCCGCCGAGCCCGCGCGTCGGTCAGCAGGGTCACCACGGCCGCGACCGCGGCGCCGATCCGGTCGACCGGCTGGGCGTCGAGGTAGCGGACCTCCAGGTAGCCGCCGCGCGGCCGGACCGGCGGAAACAGGGTGGACAGGTGGTAGACCGGGTCGGCGGTCTCGGGGATCGACAGCCGGGGCGCGGCCGCGGCGAAGGCGGCGTAGGCGCCAACGGGGTCGGCGGGGTCGAGGTGGCGGCCGTCGTAGCCGGTCCGGCGCGGGTCGACGCCCTGCCAGATCCGGGTGCGCGCGTTGTCGATCCCCGACGGCAGACCGTCCAGCGACGGCGAGTTCGCGAACACCGCGGTGAGCGGCGGACCGGCCAGGTTGGCGACCAGCCACTGCTCGCGCCCCGCGCCGCCCGGCAGCAGGTCGACGGCGACCTGCAGCGACGCGGTGAGGCGCATCATCCGCCTGCCGTCCGGCCCAACCTCGTCGAACGCCCGCTGCATCGCGAGATACCGCGGCGACGGTGTGCGCAGCGGGACGTCGTCGCAGCCGTGATACGGGTTGGTGCCGACCGACTCCAGTCGCGCGCCGACTCGCGCGGCGATCGCCGACGCGCGATCCACCAGCCCGCGCAGGTCCCGCACGAGTGTGTCGACCGAGGGTCGGGGCGCGGGGCTGAGTTCGAGTTGGCCGCCCGGCTCGAAGGTCGGCACCGCCACGCGGACGAAGTCGGCGTCGAACCAGGCGGAGAGGACGGCGGGGTCGACCGGGCGCGGGTCGGGGGTGTCGGTGACCGCGATCAGCTCGACCTCGGCCCCGACCCGCCCTGGGCACCTGGCCGGGGAGAACAGTCGCTCGACCGCTTCGTTCAGCTTCATGCGAGCACCGTCCCTCGACCACGCGGCGGCGACATCCGTGGTGGTACGCGGTCGCGGTACTGAATCCCCGGCGTTTCCGCTCAGGGTGAACTGGGCGCGAGATCACCACGCGCGGGCGCACACTGGTGAGGTGAAATGATGTAATCGCGCCGGGCCCGAGGTGGTGGTCGACGTGTCGGAAGACCTCGAACCGGGCTTGCCCACCGAGGCCGAGGCCCTCGACGCCTACTCCCGGACGGTCAGCGCGGTCGCCGCCACCGTGACCCAGAGGGTCGCCGCGGTCCGGCTGGGCCAGGGCAGCGGATCAGCCGTCATCTTCGACGACTCGTCGAACCTCATCACGAACGCGCACGTCGTCGGCTCGGCCGGGTCGGGCACGGTCACCTTCGCCGACGGCGCCGAGTCCCGGTTCGTCGTCGTCGGCCGCGACGCCCTCTCCGACCTCGCGGTCCTGCAGGTCGACGGCGACACTCCCCCGCCCGCCGCCTTCGGCGACGCCGACCGGCTCGTCGTCGGCCAACTCGTCGTGGCGGTCGGCAATCCCCTTGGCCTCGCGGGCTCGGTGACCGCGGGCGTGGTGAGCGCGCTCGGCCGGGCGCTGCCGGTGCGGCAGGGACGCACGGGCCGGGTGATCGAGAACGTGATCCAGACCGACGCGGCCCTCAACCCCGGCAACTCCGGCGGCGCCCTGGCCGACTCAGCGGCCCGCGTGGTCGGGATCAACACCGCCGTGGCCGGGTTCGGGCTCGGCCTGGCGGTCCCGGTGAACGCGACCACCCTGCGGATCATCCACACCCTGCTCGCCGACGGGCGCGTCCGCCGCGCCTACCTGGGGGTGGTGGGCGTCCCGGCGCCGCTGCCCGACGACGTCGCCGACCGCACCGGCCAGCGCGCGGGCCTGCGGGTGGTGGAAGTGGTCGCCGGTGGCCCGGCCGCCCGCGCGGGCCTGCGGGCGGGCGACCTCGTCCTCACCGTCGGGCGGGTCCAAGTGCGTGACGCCCAGGGCATCCAGCGTCAGCTGTTCGGTGAGGCCATCGGCCTGGATCTGCCGATCACGGTTCTGCGCAACGGCGCGATGGTCGACGTCTACGCGGTCCCGTCCGAACTGTCGGCGGAGTGATCGGATCTCGTTGCGCGCGGTGGTCCCGTCTGGTTGTCTGGCACGGACCCGCACGCACGCGGGGCGCGTCTAGGGTTCCGTCGGATTCTCCGGGGCTGGTCCGAGAGACGCAGGCAAGGCGGCTGCCTTGTTCCACGGCGGGATAAAAGCCCGGGAGGCCACCTGGCGCCGTACCCCGCGGGGCCTTCGACAACCGGAGGTCGTGGCTTGGCCGCGCTCGTGAGTCATGTGGTATCCGCCGCCGCGGCGTGGTCGGTCCAGGTTCGGCGGGGACGGGTGCTGCGGTTGACCGCCCAGGGTGACGGGGCGAACTGTTCGACGTTCGTCTACGCCGCCGGTGATCCGGTCGACCGCATGAACATCCCCGACACGCTCAAAGCCCAGATGAGCGCGCGCGTCCACCCGCCGATGGTGCTGATGTCGGACCGGGGCGTCGGGCTGGCCTCGGTGGTCGGCTCCACCCTCGACTGGCACGACGCGCTCGGGGGGCACTCGGTGGACGCGCACGTCGAGCGGTTCGGGCCGTCGTCCTACGGTGCCGATCGCAACGAGTGGCGGCGGTCGGCGCGGGCCGGGGTGGTGAGCGAGTTGACCAAGCACGGCCGCGGGCCCGCTCACCTGCACGCGTGCGTCAACTTCTTCAGCAAGCTCGCGACCGCCGACGACGGCGGCCTGAGCTTCGTCGACGGACACGCCAAGACCGGCGACTGGGTCAGCCTGCGCGCGGAGGTCGATCTGCTGGTGATCCTGGCGACCGCCCCGCATCCGGCGGATCCGCGGTGGCGGCCCGCGGCGGTCCTGGCCGAGGTGACCGAGGGTGAGCCGTATGGCGACGACGATCCGTCGATGACCTTCCGGGACGAGAGCGCCCGCGCCCTCGAAGCGGCCAAGGCGGTGTTCGCGTGATCACGGCCCCGAACCTCGATGTGACCGTGGCGGCGGGCGACGGCTGGGTCGGCGTCATCCCGGCGGGCGGCAGCTTCCGCATCGTCGACCTGCACGGCAACCAGGCCGCCGACACCCTGTTCTACGACGCGGCCGACCTCCACAACCGCTACAGCGCGATGGACACCATCCGCGAGCAGGGCGCGGTCTACCTGACCACCGGGTCCCGGCTGCTCTCGGCCGACCTCGACGTGCTGGCCACGATCACCGAGGACACTTGCGGCAGGCACGACACGGTCGGCGGCGCGTGCTCGCAGGAGTCCAACGTCATCCGCTACGGCGCGCACACCCGCCACCAGCACGCGTGCAGGCAGACCTTCCTGCGCTACGGCGCCGAGGCAGGCATCGGTCCCGCCGAGCTCGGACACAACATCAACTTCTTCATGAACGTCCCGCTGACCGCCGACGGCGGGCTCACCTTCGCCGACGGCGTCTCCGCGCCGGGCAAGTATGTGCAGGTGCGCGCCGAGCGCGACATCATCGCGCTGATCAGCAACTGCCCGCAGCTCAACAACCCGTGCAACGGCTGGAATCCGACCCCGATCCAGCTGCTGGGCTGGTGGAGCCAGTGACGGCCACTGTCGTGCGGACCGCCACGATCGAAGTCCTCACGCCTGGGGTCCAGACCACCGTGCAGGACCTCCACGGCAGGCGCGGCCTCTGGGATGTCGGGGTGCCGCCATCGGGCGCGTGGGACGACTTCGCGTTCGCGCTGGCCACCCGCGCCGTTGGCAACCATCGGGGCGCGGCCGGGCTGGAGGCGGTCGCGGTCGGGCCGACGCTGCGGTTCGGTCAGCGCGCGCTGATCTGCGTGACGGGGGCGGCGCACGACGCGACCGTCGACGGGCGGCCGGTCGAGTTGGGTGTCGTCACCGTGGTTCCGGCGGGCGGGGTGCTCGACCTCGGACCGTGCGGCGAGCCTGGCCTGCGTTCCTACCTCGCCGTCGCGGGCGGTATCGCCGCGCCGCTGGACCTGGGCAGCCGGGCGACGTTCACCCTGGGCGGGTTCGGTGGCCACGACGGGCGTCCGCTGACGGCGGGCACGACGCTGCCGATCGGCCGCGCGGAGAACCTCGACCCGCCGATGGACGTGGCCGAGCTGCTGCCGGAGCTGCGCCACGACTGGACCCTACGCGTGCTGGCGGGCCCGCACGGCGCGCCGGAACACCTCACGCCGGACGGCGTCGCCGCGCTGTTCGCCGCGACCTGGACCGTCGACCACCGCGCCGACCGCACCGGCGTCCGGTTGATCGGGCCGACGCCGGGGTGGGCGCGGCGCGACGGCGGCGAAGCCGGTCTGCACCCGTCGAACATCCACGACAGCGCCTATCCGATCGGCGGCATCATGCTCGCCGGGAACACCCCGGTGATCGTCGGCCCGGACGGTCCGAGCCTGGGCGGGTTCGTCGTGCCCTGCGTGGTGATCCGCGCGGACCGGTGGATGCTCGCCCAACTGCGTCCTGGCGACACCGTGCGCTTGGACGTGGTCTCCCCCGCGACCGCCGAGGCCGTCAACGCCGAACGCGACGCGCTGCTGGCCGACCTGCACGTCATCTCGCCACGAGTCGCCACCACCCGCTCCGCGGTCCCGCCGACCGCCGAGCCGGACGTCGTCCTCGCCCGGCTCGACCCCGAAGGCCATCGGCCTGGTCTCGTCCTGCGCCGCGCGGGCGACCACCACCTGCTGCTAGAAGCCGGGCCCGCCGAGCTAGACCTGACGGTCCGGTTCTGGGTGCACCTGCTCGCCGAGCGGCTGCGCGCCGAGGCCGTCGCGGGCATCAGCGAGCTGGTCGAGGGCGTGCGATCCCTGCTGCTGCAAGCCGATCCGGCCGTGATCCGCCCGGACGAACTGGCCGAGATCGTGCTCGACCACGCGCTGCGGATCCCCGACCCGAACCAGGTCACGCTCGACGTGCGGGAGGTGACCCTGCCGCTCGCGCTCGACCACCCGCTCGCGCATGAGGCCATGGCGCGCTACGCGCGGTCGGTGCGGCCCGACGCGCCGTGGTGCCCGGACAACGTCGAGTTCATCCGCCGGGTCAACGACCTGCGCGACCGCGACGAGGTGTTCGACATCGTCACCGCCGCGACCTACCTGGTGATCGGCTTGGGCGATGTCTACCTGGGCGCACCGGTCGCGGTGCCGATGGACCCGCGGCACCGGCTGGTGACGACGAAGTACGACCCGGCCCGCACGTGGACGCCGCAGAACGCCGTCGGCATCGGCGGGGTGTACCTGTGCGTGTACGGGATGGAGGGCCCAGGCGGCTACCAGCTCGTCGGCCGGACCGTCCCGGTGTGGCGCCACGTGCCCGGATCCGGGGCGCGGCCGTGGTTGTTGCGCCAGTTCGACCGGCTGCGGTTCCAGCCGGTCACGGCGGCGGAACTGGCCGACCTGCGTGCCGACATCAAGGCGGGCCGCGCGGATCTGGTGGCCCGGCCCGCGACGTTCTCGCTGGCCGAGGTCGCCGCGATCGAGACCGAGCACGCCGCCGAGATCGCCACCCTCCGAGCGCGGCGCCAGGCCGCGTTCGCCGACGAACGCGCCAGGTGGGACACACGATGATCTTTGACGCCCTCGAAGCCGCGCGGACGACCGCGCAGCCCGCCTTCATCACCGTGTTCGACGACGCCCAGGTGCGGGCGTTCGCGGAGCAGGCGGGCGACGGCCCGCTGGCCGGGATTCCCTTTGTCGTCAAGGACAACATCGACGTCGAAGGCGTGCCGACCACTGCGGGCTGCCCGACCCGGACCACCCCGGCCGCAGGTCACGCCGGAGTGGTGCGGGCGCTGCTGTCGGCGGGCGCGGTGCCGATCGCCAAGTCCAATTTGGACCAGTTCGCCACTGGTCTCGTCGGCACTCGCAGCCCGTACGGCGCCTGTCACAGCGTGGCCTCGGCCGAGCACGTCAGCGGCGGCAGCAGCTCGGGCAGCGCCGTGGCGGTGGCGAGCGGGATCGTGCCGCTCGCGCTGGGCACCGACACCGCGGGCAGCGGCCGGGTCCCGGCCGCCTTCAACGGCATCGTCGGCATGAAGCCGACCCGGGGTCTGGTCTCCACCGCCGGTGTGGTCCCCGCGTGCCCGTCGCTGGACTGTGTCACCACGTTCACCCGGGACGTGGCCACCGCCCGCGCCGCGTTCGACGCGGTGGTCCGGTTCGACCCCGGCACGCCGTGGTCGCGGCCGATGCCCGCCGCCGCCCCGGCCGGGGTCGCGCGGTGGCTGCGGGTGATCGCCGTCCCCGACTCGCCCCTCGACCTCGACGAGCCGCACCAGGTCGCGTGGGCGGCCGCGCTGGCCCACGCCGCGACGATCGCTCACCTCGTCCCGGTCGACATCACCCCGTTC
Organism: Alloactinosynnema sp. L-07; assembly: GCF_900070365.1. Classification (NCBI taxonomy): domain Bacteria; kingdom Bacillati; phylum Actinomycetota; class Actinomycetes; order Pseudonocardiales; family Pseudonocardiaceae; genus Alloactinosynnema; species Alloactinosynnema sp. L-07. The sequence goes on from NZ_LN850107.1 coordinate 2,444,106, forward strand.
CTCGACGCCGCGCGGCTGCTCTACAGCGGCCCGTTCGTCGCCGAGCGGCTGGCCGCCTTCGGCGGCGAACTCGACCCGGACGGCCCGCACCTCGACCCGACCGTGCGCAGGATCGTCCTCGGCGCGGAATCGATCACCGGGGCCGACGTGTTCGCCGGACTCGACCAACTTGAACGCCTGCGCGCGTTGGCCTGCCAGGTGTTCGTCGGCGCGGACGCGCTGCTCCTGCCGGTGACCCCAGGCCACCCGACGCTCGCGGAGGTCGCCGCCGATCCGATCGGGGCGAACTCCCGCCTCGGCACGTACACCAACATGGTGAACCTGCTGGACCTGTGCGCGATCGCGGTCCCGGCGGGCGAGCGACCGGACGGGCTGCCGTTCGGGGTGCAGCTGATCGCGCCCGCGTTCGCCGACCGCCCACTGCTCGACCTGGGTTCGCGGTGGACCGGCGAGCCGTGCGCCGAACCGGATGCCGCGCAGGGCCACACCCGGCTCGCGGTCGTCGGCGCCCACCTCACCGGCCAGCCAGCCAACCCCCAACTCGTCGCGCTGGGCGGCAGGCTGCACGCGCGCGCCCGGACCGCGGGCGGCTACCGGCTCTACCGTGTCCCCGGCCCGTTTCCGCGCCCTGGTCTGATTCCGGGCGACGGATCGGCCGACGGTGTCGAGGTCGAGATCTGGGAGCTGCCGAACCAGGGTCTCGGCGCGCTGCTGCCGACCATCGCCGCACCGCTCGGCCTCGGCCCGGTTCGCATCGATGACGGCACCGTGGTCACCGGGTTCGTCGCCGACGCGACCGGGGTCGACACCGCCACCAACGACATCACCGACCACGGCGGCTGGCGGGCCTATCTGCGATCGGCCCAGCGATGACGGCCGCCGATCTGGTCCTCCGCGACGCGACCGTGCACACCATGGATCCGGCCAGGCCGGTGGCGGGCGCGGTGGCGGTGCGCGCCGGGCGGATCATCGCGGTCGGCGACAACGTCGATGAGCACATCGGCGGTCGCACGGAGGTGGTCGACGGGACTGGCTTGACCGTCACCCCAGGTTTGGTCGACTCCCACCAGCATCCGCTGATGGGCATCGCGACCAGGCGTGGCGGCAGCGCCCTGGGCCTCGGCACGCTCGACGAGCTGTTGGACTTGGTCCGCCGCACGGCCGCGACCACGCCGGACGACGGCTGGGTGATCATAGATGGAGTCGAGTACGACGCCATAGTCACCCTGCCGGACACGCCACGCGCGCTGATCGACCGGGCGGGCGGCGGGCGGCCCGCGTTCCTCATGCTCGCCGACTGCCACAACGCCCTGATGAGCACGGAAGCATTGCGCCAGGCCGGGATCACCGGGCCGATCGGGTTCGGCGACCGCTCCGAGATCGTGGTCGACGAGCACGGCGACCCCACCGGCCTGCTGCACGAGATGTCGGCCGTCCTGCTCGGCAACGCGGCCGTCCCGCCACAGACCCTCGCCGAGACCGCGCGCGGCGCGGCTGACCTCTTCGCCGCGCAGGCGGCCTGCGGGATCACCGGGATCCACGTGCCAGACCTGTGGCCGGGCACCGAAGCCGTCCTGGACGAACTCGACCAGAGCGGCCAGCTGCCGCTACGGGTCCTGCTCGCCCCCTGGGCGCTGCCCGACGACGTCGACGGCACCATCGAGACCGTTCGCGCACTGCGGCGGCGGCCCCGCGGCTGGACCGTCGGCGCCGTCAAGTTCTTCCTGGACGGCACGATCGACGGCGGCTCGGCCTGGCTGCACCATCCCGACTGCGCGGGCGAGAGCATCCGTCCCTTTTGGACAGACGTGGACCGGTTCGAGCGGGCCGCGCGCGCCGTGGTCGACCTCGGGCTGCCCTGTTTCACCCACGCCATCGGCGACCGCGCCGTCAGCCACGTCCTCGACGTCTATCAGCGCGTCGGCGGCGGCAGGCACCGCGTCGAGCACGCCGAGGTCCTCGCCGACGCCGATGTCGGCCGGTTCCACGCCCTTGACGTGGTCGCGTCCATGCAGCCGACCCATCTGGACTGGATCCTGCCCGACCACAGCGACACCTGGTCCGCCCGCGTCGGACCCGACCGCCGTGCACAGGCGCTGCGGTGCGCGGACATCGTGGCCGCGGGCGGGCGGGTGGCGCTGGGTTCGGACTGGCCGATCGCGGACTACGACCCGCGGGTGGTGATGGCTGGCGCGCGCCTGCGCCGCCCGGCGGGCGCGCGGGACCGGGCGCCGGTCGGCCCGGAACAGGCACTCAGCCCTCGGCAGGCACTCGCGGGCTACACGACCTGGGCCGCCTATGGCGCCGGTGAGGAACTCATCGCCGGGCGGATAAAGGAAGGCGCGCGTGCCGACCTCACGGTCTTCGGCGGCGACCCGCTGACGCTGGCCGCCGACGAACTCGTGGACCTGCCGGTCGCGATGACCATCGTCGGGGGCCGCATCGCACACCGGGCCGAGGCGTGAACCTTTAGCGGACGGGCGCGGCCGAGAGTTAGAAGCTGCACGAGAAGGCTGGGGCTGTCTGGTGCGGTTGGGAGGGCATGGGAGTCCGGAGACGCTTCGCGGCTCCGGCGAATCGGGCGGGCTCAGCGAACGGGCCTGGGCGAGTTAGAAGCTGCACGAGAGGGCTGGGGCTGTCTGGTGCGGTTGGGAGGGCATGGGAGTCCGGAGCCGCTTCGCGGCTCCGGCGGCTGCGGCGGGTTCCGTTCGACGGCTGGGACGGGCGCGCCGATCCGGGTCCTGATCTCACGCGCCCGCGCGATCAGGCTCTCGTCCGGGTCGACCAAGGCCAGCGCTTCCAGGACGCTGGCCTGCCGCCAGTGGTCGCCGAGTTCGCGGTGCAGGGCGAGGCTGGCGGTGAGCAGGGGACGCGCGCCCGCGGCATTGCCCTCCGCGTACTCCACCAGGCCGAGCAGGTTCAGCGCCCACGCGATGCCTTCCTTGAACTCCAGCTCCCCGAACGTCTCCAGCGCGTGGTCCAGCCGCGCCCGGGCCCGGGCGGACTCGCCGCGGTAGAGGGCCACGGCGCCGAGGTAGGCCGAGGTCGACGCGGCGCCCTTGCGGTCGGAGAGGGTGTGGAAGTCGTGCAGGTTGGCGTTGAGGATGTGGTCGGCGGTGTCCAGGTCGCCCGCCAGCCAGGACGTCGCGCCGGTCAACTGTCTCGAATAGGCGAGGCCGTAGTGGTCGCCCGCGGCTTCATAGCCTGCCGCTGAGGCGGCGTACGCGGCGAGCGCGTCGGCGTAGCGGCCTGTCTCTCTGGCGACCGAGCCGAGCAGGCGGTGGAGTCGGCCGGTCAGCCGGTGTTCGCCTGCCGCGTGGCGCAGGGCCGCCTCGGCGTGGTCGGCGGCGGCCGGGTAGTCGCATTCGAAGAGAGCCAAGGAGGCCGCGGCGGCCAGGGCCTTGGCCGTCACCGCCGCCGGTTCGTCCGATGTGGACAGAGCGGTGGCCAGCCAGCGGCGGCCCTCGCGGTAGTGGCCGTGCAGGTGGCAGTAGCGGCCGAGGGCGGCGGCCAGCCGCAGCGGGTGCGGCGACCAGCTTATCGCGGCGCGCAGGTTGTCGTGGTCGGCGCGCAGGTCGGCCAGCCTCACCCCGGTCGGGTCGGCGTCGGCGGACTCGGCTTGGGCCAGGAAGAACGCGGCGTGCCGGACCTGGGCGTCGGCCAGACCGGACGGGTCGGCGGCGAGCAGGTCGCCCGCGTAGGCCGAGACCGACTCCAACAGGGAGAACCGGCTGACCCCGTTTTCGCGCCGCACCCGGACCAGCGACTTGGCCACCAGCCCGGTCACCGCGTCGAGCGCGCGTGTCGGCTCCCACACCGCCTCGGCCGCCTCCAGAGAGAACCCGCCCGCGAACACGCCGAGGCGGGGGAACAGCGCGGCCTCGTCGGCGTCGAGCAGGTCGAAGCTCCACGCGAGGGTCGCCAACAGTGTGCGGTGGTGCTCGGGCGCGCCCCGCGGGCCGAGGGTGAGCAGGCCGAAGCGATCCCGAAGTCGGCGGGCGATCTGCGCGGGGGCCAGCACCGAGGTCCGGGCCGCGGCGAGTTCGATGGCCAGCGGCAGGCCGTCGAGTGCCGCGCAGAGCCGCGCGATGGCGGTCGCGTCATCGTCGGTGAAGCCAGGGGCGCCCTGCTCGGTGGCGCGGTCGAGGAACAGACGTACCGAGTCGTAGACCGAGAGTTCGGCGAGCGACCGCGGGCAGGTCGGATCCGGCACGGCCAGCGGCGCGACCTCGTAGACCGACTCCCCCGCGACCCGAAGCGCCTCGCGGCTGGTGGCCAGCACGGTCAGCGACGGACACGCGGCCAGCAGCGGCGACACCAAGTCCGCGCACGCGCGCACCAGGTGCTCGCAGTTGTCCAAGACCACCAGCACGTCCCCGACTTCGCCGACCAGCGTGTCCAGCCGCGGCGTACCCGGCCGTTCGGGCACCCCCAGTGCCGTCGCCACCGCGTCGACCACCAGGTCCGGGGACGCCACCGGGGTCAGGTCGACCATCGCGACCCGGCGACCCGCGCGCTCGGCCGCGCTCACCGCGAGCCGGGTCTTCCCGCACCCGCCCGGCCCGGTCAGGGTCACCAGCCGCGCCCGTCCCAGCAGCCGCCCGATGTCGGCGAGTTCGCGGGTGCGGCCGACGAGCGTGGTCACCGGCGCCGCCCGCGCCACGACCGGGGCCGCCGTCGCCGGGTCCACCTCGGCCGCCCCGGCGAGCACGGCGGCCTCCAGGCTCCGCAGCCCGGCGCCGGGCTCGATGCCCAGTTCCCGCACCAGGACCTCGCGGGCCCGCTGGAACGCGCGCAGGGCGTCGCCCTGCCTGCCGCCGCGGTGGTAGGCGATGACCAGCAGCTCCCACAGCCGCTCATGGAACGGATAGCGCGCCACGAGCTGTTCGACCTCGCCGACCGCCTCGGCATGCGCGCCCTGCCGCAGGTTCGCCTCGGCGAGCGCCGTCGCGGCGCTGATCTTCAGGTCGCTGAGCCGGTCGACCTCGGCCGCGGCCCACTCGTGGGTGGGGCAGTCGGCGAGCGGGTCACCGCGCCACAGGGCCAGTCCGGCCCGCAGTTCCCTGGCCGCCAGCCCCGCCGCCCCGGTCCCCAGCGCCCGCCTGCCCGCCGCCACGTGCTCCTCGAACCGGACGACGTCGAGCGCGCCCGCGGGCAGTCGCAGCAGGTAGCCAGGCTCGACGGTGACCAGCGCGTCGGCCAGCCCGGCACCGGCCAGCGCCTGCCGGACGCGCACCAGGTGGCTCTGCAGAGTCCGGACCGCGGTCGGCGGCGGCCGCACGCCCCAGAGCGCGTCGATCAGCTGCGATCTGGACAGCAGCTCGGGTGACTTCAGGGCCAGCAGCGCCAGCAGTGTGCGCTGCCGCGCCCCGGACAGCGCGGGCACACCGCTGGGCCCGCTGATCACCAGCGGGCCCAGGAGCCGAACATCGACATCGCTCACAGAAGATCCTCCCGCTAGGGAGAGGACCAGGGATCTGTCCAGATACGCCGCGACTAGATGATTGATTCCTGACTATCACCAGGTCTCGACCGGCCCGCGATAGTCAGGAATCAATCATCTAGCAGTAGCTCGGGGATTCCACGTTGCAGATGTCGTTGTACAACACGCTATCGCCACCATCGGCGCTGTCGTTGCCACCGTTGCCGGTCAGGTTGTTGTCTCCGCTGTTGCCCTTCAGGCTGTCGTTGCCCGCCCCGCCATTGACGTCCTGGATGGAGGTGATGGTGTCGTGCTCGCCCGCTTGGACATCTCCCCCGGTTCCCGCCGTGAGGTCGACTTTGACGTCGGTGAGGTGGTCGCTGTAGTCGACGGTGTCCCGCATGGAGGGCGAGGCGCCGATCATGGTGTCGTCGCCTGGGCCACCTCGGAATGTCGCCCCGCCGCTGAAGTCGCGCAGCAGGTCGTTGCCGCCTTCCCCCGCCAGCGTGTCGGCCCATTCGCCGCCATAGATCTTGTCCGCGCCGTCGCCGCCGTAGAGGAAGTCGCCGCAACTCGGCAGGCCGGAGTCACACAGGGGCGTCGCGTACGGAAGGTCGCCGTACAGCACGTCGTTGTGGGTGCCGCCGTACACGTGGTCGGCGCCGGGACCGCCGATGAGGGTGTCGTTGCCTGGTCCGCCGCTGACGTAGTCCACGCCCTCGCCACCCAGGAGTTTGTCGCCACCGTACCCGCCGGTCACGATGTCGTCGCCCGCCCCGCCGTCGGCGTAGACGGGCATCGGGCCCTTGTATGCCGCCCTGTCGTCGAGGTCCGCCAGATCGATCGCCAGGCTCGTCACCCCCGTCGCCGGACAGCGCACCTCGGTCCGCTCGTACTTGCGGCACCCCGGTCCCGCGCTGAGGGGCACGACATCGCTGACGACGACCATGTCACCCACGTGCGACACCAGCACCTTGTTGACCTGCCTCCCGGCGGCCTTGATCGTCAGCTCGCCGCTGATCACCTGGACCGTCCCGTCCTGGGCCTGCGCGGTTCCGGTGAGCACGAGGCTTGGGACAACGACGAGTGCGGCAAGCGCGGATGCGCGCCAAACCGTTGCTGCGGACACGGCTGGTTCCTCCCCTGATCGGCGCGGCCGGAGCCGCGCGAGTGCCGCCATCGTCGCGAGCGGGTGTTGTGGATCGGCTGTGGCGCCCACAACGCGGCCGCGTCGAAGCCACAGCGCCACCTCGGTGCACTGGTCGCCATCAGGCACGATCCACAATCGAGGAGCACTGAATGCGCAAAACACTGTTAGCTCTGGCCGGTCTCGCCTTGGCGGCGATGTCGGCCCTGCTGGTCGCCCCGGCCACCGCGACGGCGGCGCCCGTGTCCACCCAGGCGCTGGTGACGTCACACTTCTCCGGCACCGTCGCCCCAGGTGGCACGCAGCACTGGGGGTGGAACAACGCCCCACAGGGCCTGTCGTACGTCGTTGGCCTGTCGCCGAAGGGCGCAAGCACGACCTTGCCCTGTCTGTTCGAGGTCACCAGAACCTGGTACGTGCAGAACTTCGGCGGCGAACGCGAGTTCCACTACACGATCAAGAACATCGGCTCGATCGCGTGCGGCACCGACATCTACCTGTACTCGCTGCCCGACGCGGCGGGTGTGTGGTCGACCGGCGGGGTCAACCCCGGCCAGACGGTGACCAAGCACTGGAACAACGCCAATCCGCTCAACGCCGCCTACGTCGTCGGCCTGTCCCCGACCGGCGCGACCAGCACCGTGGCGTGCCAATTCGAGGTCACCCGGGAGTGGTATCAGCAGCAGCCGGGCGGCGAGCGCGAGTTCTGGTTCAACGTCAAGAACGTCGGCTCGATCGCCTGCACCGCCGAGATCCTGCTCGGGGTCAAGACCACTTCGACGATCATCTCGACCGGGACCTTGGGTCCGGCCGCGGAGCAATCGAAGACGTGGAACAACGCCAACCCGCTCTCGGCGGCCTACATCGTCGGGTTCAGCCCGTCCGGCGCGTCGGCGTCGACCCCGTGCCAGTTCGAGCTGACCCGCGGCTACTACGCCCAGGTGATCAACTCCAACGGTGCGACGGAGCGTGAGTTCCGCCAGACGGTCAAGAACGTCGGCGCGATCACCTGCTCGGCGAGCAAGCTCCTCGCGGTCGCCTAGTTGAGACGTGACTCCCGGCAGGTGATCTCGCCTTTCGGGAGTCACGGCGTTTTACGGCTAGATTTTCCTCTGATGCGGCTATAGGCTTCGCGCTGTGCCGAATTTGCGGATCAGCGAGGCGGCCGCCCTGCTCGGGGTCAGCGACGACACCGTGCGCCGCTGGATCGACCAGGGCAAGCTCGCCGCGGTCCAGACCGAGAGCGGCCGCAAGGCCATCGACGGTCGGGAACTCGCCGGGTTCGCCCAGCGGATGTCCGAGACCGCCGAGCCGGGAACCACCGTGGCCGCTTCGGCGCGCAACCGGATGCGCGGAATCGTCACTCGGGTCGTGAAGGACGGGGTGATGGCCCAGGTCGAGATGCAGGCCGGACCGTTCCGGGTGGTCTCGCTCATGAGCCGCGACGCCGCCGACGAACTCGGCCTGGAGATCGGCAGCGTCGCCGTCGCCTCGATCAAGTCCACCCACGTTGTCGTCGAGATCCCGGAGGCATGAGGGTGATTCGAGCTGGAATCGTCGCCGTCACCCTGCTCGGGCTCGCCGGCTGCGGGTCGCCGCAGGCCGAGCAGCCGCCCGGCGCCCAGCTCAGCGGGACGGTGACGGTGTTCGCCGCCGCGTCGCTGACCGAGTCGTTCACCAAGCTGGGCAAGGACTTCGAGGCCGCGCACCCCGGGGTGAAGGTCACCTTCAACTTCGGCGGCAGCTCCGCGCTGGCCCAGCAGCTCAACCAGGGCGCCCCCGCCGACGTCTTCGCCTCGGCGTCGCCCGCCAACATGAAGCAGGTCACCGACGCGGGCACGATCACCGCCGCCCCGACCACTTTCGCGCGCAACCGGCTCCAGATCTCGGTGCCGAAGGGCAACTCGGCCAAGGTCGCCGGTCTGGCCGACTTCGGCAAGGACGAGCTGAAGATCGCGCTGTGCGCCGAGCAGGTCCCGTGCGGGGCGGCGTCGAAGAAGGCGTTCGACGCGGCCAAGGTGACCGCGAAGCCCGACACCCTGGAGCAGGACGTCAAGGCGGTGCTGACGAAGGTCCGGCTCGGCGAGGTCGACGCGGCCCTGGTCTACCGCACCGACGTCAAGTCGGCCGGTGACCAGGTCGAGGGCATCGGGTTCGCCGAGGCGGACAAGGCCGTCAACGACTACCCAATCGCGCCGCTGGCCAAGGCGCCCAACGCGGGCGCGGCGAAGGCGTTCATCGACTTCGTCTTGTCGGACAAGGGTCGCGCGGCGTTCGGCGAAGCCGGTTTCGACAACCCGTGACGGCGACCCGGCGGGCGGCGCGGGGGCGGCTGCCCGCCGTCCTCGTGCTGCCCGCCGTCCTCGGCTTGGCCTTCCTGCTCATTCCTCTGATCGGCCTTCTCGTCCGCGCGCCGTGGTCGACGCTGCCCGAGCGGCTGTTCAGCGCGGCCGTGGGCGAGGCGCTGCGGCTCTCGCTCGTCTGCGCGACCCTGGCCACCGCGATCTGCCTGGTCCTGGGCATCCCGCTGGCGTGGCTGCTCGCCCGCGGCGACGTGCCGGGGCGCGGGCTGATGCGGGCGCTGGTGACGGTTCCGCTGGTGCTGCCGCCGGTCGTCGGCGGCGTGGCGCTGCTGCTCGTGCTGGGCAGGCGCGGGCTGATCGGTCAGCACCTCGACGCGTGGTTCGGGGTGTCGCTGCCGTTCACCACGGCGGGTGTTGTGGTCGCCGAGGCGTTCGTCGCCATGCCGTTCCTGGTGATCGCGGTCGAGGGCGCCCTGCGCGCGGCCGACCCGCGCTACGAGGAGGCCGCGGCCACCCTCGGCGCGTCCCGCTGGCTGACCTTCCGGCGGGTGACGCTGCCGTCGATCATGCCGGGCGTCGTGGCGGGGTCGGTGCTGTGCTGGGCCCGCGCGCTGGGCGAGTTCGGCGCCACCATCACCTTCGCGGGCAACTTCCCGGGCGAGACGACCACCATGCCGCTGGCGGTGTACCTGGCGCTGGAGACCGAGCCGGACGCCGCGATCGTGCTCAGTGTCGTGCTCTTGCTCGTGTCGGTGGGTGTGCTGGCCGGCCTGCGGGAACGCTGGATCCGAGGTGCGGCATGACGCTGCGCGCCGACCTGCGGGTCAGCCGCGACCGATTCGCACTGGACCTGGCGCTGACCATCGCCGCGGGTGAGGTCGTCGCCCTGCTCGGCCCCAACGGCGCGGGCAAGACGACCGCGCTGCGCGCCCTGGCCGGGCTGGTCCCGCTGACCGGGGGCCACATCCACGTCGACGACGACATCTGGGACGCCCCACCAGACGTGTTCCGGTCCGCTGAGCGCAGGCCGATCGGGGTCGTGTTCCAGGACTATCTCCTCTTCGCACACCTGACCGCGCTGGAGAATGTCGCCTTCGGCCTGCGCGCTCGCGGCCTGGCCCGGCACGCCGCCCGCGACCAGGCCCAGGTCTGGCTCGACCGGGTCGGGCTCGCCGACCACGTCCGGACCAAGCCGCGCGCGCTCTCCGGCGGCCAGGCCCAGCGCGTCGCGCTGGCCCGTGCGCTGGCCACGGGGCCGGACCTGCTGTTGCTCGACGAGCCCTTGGCCGCGCTCGACGCGAGCACCCGGATGCATGTCCGTTCCGAACTCGGCCACCACCTGCGCGACTATCCCGGCCACACCCTGCTGGTCACCCACGACCCGCTCGACGCGATGGTGCTGGCCGACCGGCTCGTGATCGTGGAGGACGGCCGGATCGTGCAGCAGGGCACGCCCACCGAGGTCGCCCGGCAGCCCCGCACCGACTACGTCGCCAACCTCGTCGGGCTCAACCTCTACCGCGGCACCGCCCGCGGCACGACGGTCGACCTCGCCGAGGGCGGCGCCCTGACCATCGCCACCCCGACCACCGGCCCCGTCCATCTGGCCTTCCCGCCCAGCGCCGTCAGCCTCCACCCGGCCGCGCCCGGCGGCAGCCCCCGCAATACCTGGCCGGTCACGGTGGCGGGCGTCGAACAGCACGCGCACACGACCCGCGTCCGCCTCGACGGCACTCCCCCGGTCCTGGCCGACATCACCACCGCGACCGTCGCCGAGCTGCGCATCCAGCGCGGGGACACGCTGTGGGCGGCGGTCAAGGCGACCGAAACCCATACCTATCCGGCGTAGCGCTGGACCTTCCGCGACGGCCCATTCATGGAGATCATCGTGGGGTCGACGGGGAGGGAGGTGGCCAGATGACAACGGCACCGGTGAAGTGCCTGGTCTGGGACCTCGACGGCACGCTGTGGGACGGGTGCGGCGACGCGATCCCCTTCGCCGACGCGGTCCGGACGCTGCGCACCCTGGATCAGCGCGGGGTGCTGCACGCGGTCGCCTGCCGGGGCGAACCCGACGTCGCCGCCGCCCACCTGGCGGGCAATGGGCTGCTCGACCTGTTCACCTGGGTTGAGGTCGGCCGGGTGGCCAAGTCCGAGTCGATCAAACGCGTCGCCGCCGAACTGGACATCGCCCTCGACGCGATCGCGTTCATCGCAGGCGACCCGACCGAGCGCGCCGAGGTGGCCGCGGCCCTGCCCACGGTGCGGTGCTACCCGGCCGAGGAGGCGGTCCGACTACCCGAGCTGGGCGGTTTCGCGGCCCGGCACGCCACGGCCGAGTCCCGCGGGCGCCGACATCTCTACCGCGCCGAACAGCTGCGCAAGCAGGCTGAGGCTGAGCACGTCGGCCCGACCAAGGAGTTCATGAAGTCGCTCGACCTGGTCCTGCGGGTCCGCCCGGCCGACCCGGCGGACCTCAGCCGAACGCATGAGCTGGCAGACCGCGCCCACCAGCTCAACACCACCGGCCGCACCTTCGCCCCCGACGAGTTGCTCGCCCTGTGCGCCTCACCCCGCCACGAGGTCCTCGTCGCCGAACTCAGCGACCGATTCGGCTCGCACGGCACGGTCGGGCTGGCCGTCACCGCGTTCTCCGCCGCCGACAGCGTCATCGAGCTGCTCGTGGTGTCCTGCCGGGTGGTGTCCCGCGGCGCGGGCGCCGCCCTGGTCGACCACCTGATCAAGGCGGCCCTGGCCGACGGGCGCAGACCGGTCGCCGAGTTCGTGCGCACCGAGGCCAACCGCGTCATGCTGATCACCCTGCGGTTCGCGGGCTTCGCGGTGGTGCACGAGTCCGACGGACAGCTGACGCTCGCCGTCGACCCGCGCGACCCGCCCGCCCACCGCCCGCACCCGGTCCGGGTCGAGCGGACCACATAACCGGCATAACGGTTTCACCGGATACTCGGGGTAACACGCAGAACGACGGACCCGTCACTCGGCGGGTCCGTTTTGTTGCCTGTTGAACGAAGGGTTGACAGGGCCCGACCTGACCCTGCACGCTGCGCAATTATGCGTGAAACTAGTCACTAAGCATCATTTATGAACAGTTCTCGTGCCTGATCCTCGCCCCTGCACTTGGAAGGTATCGATGAGAGCCCGACCCCGCGTACGTACCCTGCTGGCGGTCGCCGCCATCGCAGGCTCACTCACCCTCGTGAACAGCATCTCGGCGAGCGCCGCGCCGACCACCCTCGGCAACGTCACCGCCTTCACCCAGAACGGCAGCACCTACGACATCTCGGCGGGTACCCCGAAGGTCCGCGTGTCCTTCGCCCAGCCCGGCGTGTTCCGGCTGTGGATGACCCCGAACGGCACCTTCTCCGACCCGGTCAACGGCCAGATCGCGATCAACACCAACTTCGGTGCGGTGACGACGTCGTACACCGACGAGGGCACGCACTACAAGATCAGCACCAGCGCCCTCACCCTGCGGGCGTACAAGACGCCGCTGCGATTCGAGCTCTACAAGGCCGACAACCTGACTCCGGTCTGGAAGGAGTCGACCGGCCTCACCTGGGACAGCGCCGCCAACACCGCCACCCAATCGCTGACCCGCGGCACCGACGAGCAGTTCTACGGCACCGGCTTCCGGCTCGGCGAGTGGGCGCTGCGCGACAAGACGGTCCCGGTCGCCAAGGACAACCAGTGGCGGGAGAACACGAACGCGTCCCCCGCGCCGTTCTACTTCTCCACCAACGGATACGGCGTCGTACGCAACACCTGGGCCCCCGGCCAGTACGCGTTCCTGCCCACGGTCGGCCTGCGGCACAACGAGTCCCGGTTCGACGCGTTCTTCTTCGTCGGCGACACCCCCAAGGACATCCTCAACCGCTACACCGATGTCACCGGCAAGCCGTTCCTGGCCCCGATCTGGGGCTTCGAGATGGGCAACGCCGACTGCTGGAACGCCTCCAGCCCGGACTACCAGGGCAACCCCAACCGCGTTGACCACCAGACCACCCCGGACGTGGTCAAGTACGCCGACCAGGCCCGCGCCGCGGACATGCCCTCCGGCTGGTTCCTGCCCAACGACGGCTACGGCTGCGGCTACACCAGCCTGACCAGCACTGTGTCGCAGTTGGCGACCAGGGGCTTCAAGACCGGCCTGTGGACCTCGACCGGTCTGGCCAATATCGCCAACGAGGTCGGTGTCTCCGGCAGCCGCGCGGTGAAGACTGACGTGGCCTGGGTCGGCGGCGGGTACAAGTTCGCCTTCGACGGCGTGCAGCAGGCCGTTGACGGCATCGAGAACAACAGCGACGGCCGCCGGTTCGTCTGGACGGTCGACGGCTGGGCGGGCACCCAGCGCAACGCGGTGGTCTGGAGTGGCGACACCCACGGCACCTGGGCTGACATGAAGTGGCATGTCCCGGCGATCACCGGGGCGGGCCTGTCCGCGCTGAACTACGCCTCCGGCGACGTCGACGGCATCTTTGACGGCAGTCCCAAAACGTACGCGCGGGACCTGCAGTGGAAGGCGTTCCTGCCGTCGCTTATGACTATGTCCGGCTGGGGCGCGTCCGGCCCGTCGGCGGGCTTCAACGACAAGCAGCCGTGGCGCTTCGCCGAGCCGACGCTGTCGATCAACCGCAAGTACCTCAAGCTGCGTGAGCGGCTGCTGCCGTACCTGTACTCGATGAGCCGCGTGGCCACCGAGACCGGCACCCCGTCCACCCGCGCGATGGTGCTGGAGTTCCCGAACGACCCGATCGCGCGCGGCAACCAGACCGCCCAGCAGTTCATGGCGGGCGACTCGTTCCTGGTCGCCCCGATCACCAGCGACACCACGGTCCGCGACGGCATCTACCTGCCCGCCGGGACCTGGACGGACTACTGGAGCGGCAAGGTCTACTCCGGGCCGGGCTGGTTCAACGGCTACAGCGCGCCGCTGGACACGCTGCCGGTGTTCGTCAAGGGCGGCGGCATCGTCCCGATGTGGCCGCAGATGAACTACGCGGGTGAGAAGCCGGCGACGCCGATCACCTTCGACGTCTACCCGAGCGGCAACTCGTCGTTCTCCCTGTACGAGGACGACGGCAACACCCGCGCGTACAAGACCGGGTCGTTCGCCAAGCAGTCGGTGAACGTCACCGCGCCCACCTCGGGCACGGGCACGGTCAGCGTCGCGGTCGGCGCGAGCACGGGCACCTACACCGGCAAGCTCGCCAACCGCGGCTACGAGGTGAACATGCACGTGGCGGGCGCGCCCACCGCGGTCACGCTCGGCTCGACCACGCTGACCAAGCACACCACCAGGTCGGCCTACGACGCGGCGGCCACCGGCTGGTTCCACGACCCGGCCGACCGCCAGGGCGTGCTGTACGTCAAGACCGGTTCGCTGTCGACGTCGTCGGCGTTCACCGTCACCGCGTCCGCCGTCACCCTGCCGACCGCCCTGGCCATCCCGTCAGTGCCCGCGGGTGCGCCGATCCCGAAGACCGGCCAGTCGGTGCTGTCGGTCGACAGCTTCGAGCCCGGTCAGACCGGCGCCAACGCGATCGACGGCAACAACGCGACGATCTGGCACACCGCCTGGTCGCAGGTCAACCCCGACCCGGCGCCGCCGCACGAGATCCAGATCGACCTCGGCGGGCATTACAACGTCGACGGCCTGCGGTACCTGCCCCGGCAGGACGGCGGCGTCAACGGCCGGATCGGCCAATACGAGGTCTACGTCAGCGGCAGCACCACCAACTGGGGCACCGCGGTCACCTCGGGCGGCTTCGCCAACAGCGTCACGGAGAAGAACGTCACCTTCCCCGCGAAGGCCGGGCGCTACGTGAAGCTGCGCGCCCTGTCGGAGGTCAACGGGAACCCGTGGACCTCCGCGGCCGAGATCACCACGCTCGGCACGGCCGTCACCTCCGGTCCGATCAGCAAGACGGGCTGGTCCCTGGTCCACGTCGACAGCCAGGAGACCTCTGGCGAGAACGGCGCGGCGACCAACGCCTTCGACGGGGAGATGGGGACCATCTGGCACACCAAGTGGTCCGGCGGCGTGGCACCGCTGCCGCACGAGATCCAGATCGACATGGGCTCGGCACACTCGGTGTCGGCCCTGCGATACCTGCCCCGGCAGGACGGCGGCGCGAACGGCCGGATCGGCCAGTACGAGGTGTATGTCAGCGACAGCACCACGAACTGGGGCACGGCGGTGGCGACGGGAACCTTCGCCAACGACGGCACCGAGAAGACGGCGTCGTTCACCGCGAAGTCCGGCCGGTACCTGCGACTGAGGGCACTGACCGACGCCACCGGCGGCCAGTACACCTCGGCGGCGGAGATCACCGCGATCGGGATCTGACCGGTAAATGGGACGCGGGCCTCCCTTCTTCGGGAGGCCCGCGTTTCCTTGTCCGCAACCGATATAATGGTCTAGACAACTTGCCCTGGATCAGAGGAGCCCCGGTGCTGCTGGAGATCATCGCCCTCACCGTCGCCGACGCCCGCGCCGCGGAGCTCGGCGGCGCCGACCGGCTGGAGGTGATCAGCGACATGGCCAGCGACGGTCTCACCCCAGCACCCGACCTGGTCGCCGCGATCCGCGCGGCGGTCGGCATCCCCCTGCGGGTGATGCTGCGCGACCGGGCCGGGTTCACCGTCGACCGCTACCGCCTGGCCGACCTGGTGTCGATGGCGAAGACGCTGCGGGCGGCCGGGGCCGACGAGTTCGTGCTCGGCTTCCTGACCGACGACGGCCGAGTGGATCTCGACGCCACGGAGACACTGGTGGGCGCGCTGGACGGGGCGAACTGGACCTTCCACCGCGCGATCGACCACGCGGGCGACGCGGAATCCGCGTGGCCCGCGCTGTGCGAACTGCCCGGGTTGGACTTCGTGCTGACGGCGGGATCGGCGGCGGGCCTGTCCGACGGACTCGCGGTCCTGGCGGGCCGGGCGGGGTGGCAGGCCTCCGGCGTCCGGCTCATCGCGGGCGGCGGACTGCGGACCGAGCACATCCCCGAACTGCGCGCGGTCGGCGTCACCGCGTTCCACGCGGGCGGACTGGTCCGGCCGAACTGGGAGTCCCCGGTCGAGCCGGAACGGGTGCGGATGCTCCGAGAACTGGTCGACGCCTCGGCTTACCCCGGCTGACCGGCTAAGACCTCGCACTCCGGGAAGGCGGGCTGGTGAGATTGTCGATCGCGTCCGGGGAGAGCAGGTCGTCCAGGATCATCACGACACAGGCCGCCAGGGCGGCTTGGTCGTCCAAAGTGGACGCCTCAATGGTCAGTCCGCGGGTCGCGACGTCGGTGGACTGCTGGTAGGTCAGTTCGCGGATGCCCGCGACCAGGCCGTCGGAGACGATGTCGCCGCTGACCACGATCGCCGCCGGGTTCAACAGGTTGACCACCCCGGAGGCCACCTCCCCGATCCGCCTGCCCGCGTCGCGAATCGCGCGCAGGGCCTCCGGATGGCGGGCGCGGACCAGGTCGCCGACCGCTCGGGCGTCGGCGACGCCGAGTTCGCGGGCGAGTGCCCAGCCGCCCGCGTACGCCTCCAGGCAGCCGGTCGCGCCGCAGCGGCAGACCCGGTCGCCGCCGATCTTGGTGTGGCCGATCTCGCCCGCGGCCCCCACGGCGCCGCGCACGAGCCGCCCATCGGCGATGATCGCGACGCCGACACCGGTCGACGCCTTGATCATCACCAGGTCGTCGGTGCCCGGGTGGGCCTGGTGTTCGGCCAGCGCCAAGACGTTGACGTCGTTCTCGACCACCACCGGCACTGGGAACCGCGCGCCCAGCACCTCGGGCACCTCGACCTTGTCCCACCCTGGGGCCACCGGCCTGCTGACGATCCGGCCGGTCACCCGGTCGACCACGCCGGGGATGCTCACCCCGATCCCGCGCACGTCGGCGTCGGTCCGGCCCGCCGCCGCCAGCAGGCCGTCAAGCTGCCGGACCACCGACCTGAGCGCCACATCGGGCCCTTCGGTGAAGTCGGAGGTCACCGCCGAGGACGCCAGGATCCGACCCGCCAGGTCGCACACGGCGTACTGGGCCCGGCTCGCGCCCACCGCGGCCGCCAGTACGACCGCGCCCGTGGCATGGAATTCCAGCCGCACCGGCGGACGACCTCCGGTGGAGCCGCCCTCGGCCCGCTCGACCACCAGCCGGTGCTCGATGAGCTGGTTGACCCGCAGCGACACCGCCGTTCGCGACAGGCCGGTGAGCCGGGCGATGTCCGACCGGGTCTCGGCCTGCCCCTCGCGCACCAGCTGGAATACCTCGCCCACCGACATGCCAGGTGCCGACATCGGCCGTCCCGCCACCGAACACCCCTCACTCTCGTCGTTCAACTGGACACTACCCAACAGTAATGTCTTTGTAGTACCTAAGTGTGCTTGATTATGGGCCTAAGTGCCGTAGGGTGGGCGTCATGCAGGGACTACCCCAGGTCGCGCCATGCGACATCGTCGTGTTCGGCGGGACCGGCGACTTGGCCATGCGCAAGCTCCTCCCCGCCCTCTACCTGCGCGACCGCGACGGCCAGCTCACCGCCGACTCGCGGATCATCGCGGTGTCCCGCGCGGGCCTCGACGACGCGGGCTACCGGGACAAGACCGTCGCCGAACTGGTCGGGTTCCTCCCGGAGGGCACCCACGACGCCGCGCTGATCGACCGCTTCCTCGCCCGGCTGCACCACGTCACCATCGACGTCGCCGAGCCGTCCGCGTGGGGCGACCTGAGCGCGCTCATCGCGCCCGCCGCGCGGGTGCGGGTGTACTACCTGGCCTGCGCGCCCCGCCTGTTCGGCCCCATCTGCACCGGGCTGAAAGCCAACGACCTGGTCAGCTCCGCGTGCCGGGTGGTGCTGGAGAAGCCGATCGGGCACGACATCGAGTCCGCGCGCCGGATCAACGACGAGGTCGGCGCGGTCTTCGCCGAGGAGCAGATCTTCCGGATCGACCACTACCTCGGCAAGGAGACGGTGCAGAACCTGCTGGTGCTGCGCTTCGCCAACGCGCTGTTCGAGCCGAGGTGGAACTCCCGCGCGATCGACCACGTGCAGATCACCGTCAGCGAGACGGTCGGTGTCGGTGGCCGCGCCGAGTACTACGACGGCTCCGGCGCGCTGCGCGACATGGTGCAGAACCACCTGCTGCAGCTGCTGTGCCTCGTGGCGATGGAACCGCCGACCAGCCTCGACCGCGAGGCGGTCCGCGACGAGAAGCTGAAAGTCCTGCGTGCGCTGCGCCCGCTGACCGGCCGCGAAGTCGAGCGGTGCACCGTGCGCGGGCAGTACACAGCCGGTCTGGTCGACGGCAAGCCCGTCCCCGGCTACGCCGAGGAACTCAACGCGCCCAGCGACACCGAGACGTTCGTGGCACTCAAGGCCGAGGTGCAGAACTGGCGCTGGGCGGGCGTTCCGTTCTACCTGCGCACCGGCAAGCGGCTAGACCACCGGGCCTCGGAGATCGTCGTCCAGTTCCGCCCGGTGCCGCACTCGGTCTTCCCCGACATCCCCGAGTCGGCCATCGCGCCGAACCGGCTGGTCCTGCGCCTGCAGCCCGACGAGGGCGTGCGGCTGCACCTGGTCACCAAGGAGCCCGGCCCCGGCGGGGTGCGGCTGCGGCAGGTGCCGCTGAACCTCAGCTTCGCCGAGACGTTCAAGGCTCGGTCGCCCGAGGCCTACGAGCGGCTGCTGCTCGACGTCGTGCGCGGCAACCCCACCTTGTTCATGCGCCGCGACGAGGTCGAGGCGGCCTGGGCGTGGATCGAGCCGATCCTCGACGCGTGGCGCGAGTCCGGCACCCCCAGGCGCTACCCGGCGGGCACCGGCGGCCCGACCGCGGCGACCACGCTGATCGAGCGCGACGGCCGTGACTGGCACGAAGAGGAGCACGCGTGAATCGAACCCTGACCGCCGTCACCGACCGGATCATCGCGCGCAGCGCCGACTCCCGTGGTGCTTATCTGGAACGGATGCGGAAGGCTGCCGCGACCGGCCCGGCCCGGTCGAGCCTGGGCTGCGCCAACCTCGCCCACGGGTTCGCCGCCTGCTCCCCCGGCGAGAAGCTCGGGCTGCGCGCGGCGGTGAAGCCGAACATCGCGATCGTGTCGTCCTACAACGACATGCTCTCGGCGCACCAGCCTTTCGCCGAATACCCGAATCAGCTCAAGGCCGCCGTGGCCGGGGCGGGCGGTGTCGCGCAGTTCGCGGGCGGCGTCCCGGCGATGTGCGACGGGATCACCCAGGGCCGCGCGGGCATGGAGCTGTCGCTGTTCAGCCGCGACCTGATCGCGATGTCGACGGCGATCGCTCTTTCCCACGACATGTTCGACGGCATGCTGCTGCTCGGCGTGTGCGACAAGATCGTGCCCGGCCTGGTGATCGGCGCGCTCGCCTTCGGGCACCTGCCCGCCGTCCTGGTGCCCGCGGGCCCGATGGCCTCCGGGCTGCCCAACGCCGAGAAGAGCCGGGTCCGCCAGTTGCACGCCGAGGGCAAGATCGGCCGCGAGGACCTGCTCGCCGCCGAGTCCGCGTCCTACCACAGCGCCGGGACGTGCACGTTCTACGGCACGGCGAACTCCAACCAGCTGCTCATGGAGGTCATGGGCCTGCACCTGCCCGGCGCCAGCTTCGTCAACCCGGGCACCCCGCTGCGCGAGGCGTTGACCGCCGAGGCGGGCCGCCGGGTCACCGGACTGACGGCGCTGGGCGAGAACTACACGCCGGTCGGCGAGGTCGTCGACGAGCGCGCCGTGGTCAACGGTGTCGTCGCGCTCCTGGCGACGGGTGGGTCGACCAACCACACGATGCACCTGGTCGCCATGGCGGCCGCGGCTGGGATCGATCTGCGCTGGGACGACTTCTCGGCGCTGTCGGCCATCGTGCCGTCGCTGACCCGGATCTACCCCAACGGCACAGCCGATGTGAACCACTTCCACGCCGCGGGCGGCACGGCGACGCTGATCGGCGACCTGCTCGACTCCGGCCTGCTGCACCCCGATGTGCGCACCGTGGCGGGGTTGTACGACGAGCGCTACCGCGAGGAGCCAACGTTCGACGACGGCGTGCTCGTCTGGCGGCCCGGCCCACGGGACAGTCTCGACAAGACCGTGCTGCGCGGTGTGAGCGACCCGTTTGCCCCAGACGGCGGGCTGCGGATGCTCAGCGGCGGCCTCGGCCGCGCGGTGATCAAGGTGTCCGCGGTGCAGCCGGAGCACCGGGTGGTGCGCGCGCCCGCCCGCGTGTTCGACGACCAGAACGAGTTCCTGGCCGCGTTCGAGGCGGGCGCCCTGTCCGGCGACTTCGTCGCGGTGCTGCGCTTCCAGGGCCCGATGGCCAACGGCATGCCCGAACTGCACAAGCTCACCCCGGCGCTGGGGGTGCTGCAAGATCGCGGCGACAAGGTCGCCCTGGTCACCGACGGCCGGATGTCCGGCGCGTCTGGCAAGGTACCCGCCGCCATCCACCTGACGCCGGAGGCCGCGGCGGGCGGACCACTGGCCCGCGTGCGCGACGGCGACCTGATCGTCGTTGACGCCGAGTCCGGCTCGGTGGACATCCTGGTCGACCCGCTCGACTTCGCCGCCCGCACCCCCGACCAGCAGCGCTGTGCGGTGCACACTGGAACCGGCCGCGAACTGTTCGCCCCACTGCGTGCCGCCGTCGGCCCGGCCGACCGCGGCGCCTCGGTCTTCGGAGTGCTCTCGTGAACGTTCTGACGCTGTCCCCGGTGATCCCGGTCGTCGTGATCGACGACGTGGAGACCGCTGTCCCGCTCGCGGAAGCGCTGCTGGCGGGCGGGATCCGCACGATCGAGGTGACGCTGCGCTCCCCCGCCGCGCTGGGCGCGGTCGGCCGGATCGCCGCACGGGTGCCGGACATGGTGGTCGGTGTCGGCACGGTGGTCACCGCCGAGCAGGTCACCGCGTCGGTGCGCGCGGGCGCGGGCTATCTGATCAGCCCCGGCAGCACGCCCACCGTCCTCGACGCGATGGCCGACAGCGGACTCCCTTATCTGCCAGGGGTTTCCACCGCGTCGGAGGTCATGGCCGCGGCCGAGCGCGGGCTCACGGAGCTGAAGTTCTTCCCCGCCGAGGCCGCCGGCGGCGTGCGTTACCTGTCCGCGCTGGCGGGCCCGTTCCCGCACGTGCGGTTCTGCCCGACCGGCGGCATCACCCAGGAGACCGCGCCGAAGTACCTCGCACTGTCCAATGTGGGCTGTGTGGGCGGCTCCTGGCTCACCCCCGCCGACGCGGTCGCCCAGGGCGACTGGGCGCGAATCACCCAGCTCGCAAAGGAAGCCACCGCGTAGAAAGCGTGGGGTGGCGGACTGGCACCCTCGCCCAGTCCGTCACCCCAGCCCTCGCCGTCCATCAGTCCTGATGGACGGCGAGCCCCACCGAGCGGAAGCCTGCGAGGACGGCGTCGGACGCGTCGGAGTCGGTCACCAGCGCGTGGATGCGCGGAATCGCGCAGATCCGCGCGAACGCCCGGCAGCCGAGTTTTGAGCTGTCGGCCACGACCACCACCCGCTGGGCGCGCTCCACCATCAGCGCGTTGATGCTGGCCTCGCCCTCGTGGTGGGCGTAGGCGCCACTGTCGGCGTCGATCGCGTCCACGCCGAGGAACAGCACGTCCAGGGTGATGTCGCTGAGCACCTTGGTGGCCAGCGGGCCGGTGAGCTCGAAGGACTGCGGCCTGGCCACGCCGCCGGTGACGACCAGCTTGATGTGCTGGCGCACTGCGAGTTCGTTGGCGATGTTGAGCGCGTTGGTGACCACGGTGAGCGTGGGTCCGTCGCTGGGCCGCGCCAGGTCGCCCCTGGTCGCCACCGCGCGCGCGACCTCGGTGGTGGTCGTCCCGCCGTTGAGACCGATCACGTCGCCCGCGCCGACCAGGGCCGCGGCGGTCTGGCCGATCTTGGACTTCTCCGGCGCCCGGCGGCCCGACTTGTAGCGCAGCGGCAGGTCGTAGCTGACGTTGTTGACCACCGCGCCACCGCGGGTGCGGGTGAGGAGCTGCTGCTCGGCCAGGTGGTCGAGGTCCCGCCGGATCGTGGCGGCCGACACCGTCAGCTCGTCGGCCAGTTCGTCGACATCGACGCGTCCGCGCTCGCCGAGAAGTTCGAGCAGGCCGCTCAGGCGCTCGTGTCGGTTCATCGCCACCTCCGTCATCCGTTCCTTAAGCGACGCCGGTCAGCGCGATCGGCTGTGGAGACCGACACTCACCGCGAGAACAGTCTTAACGACTGAGCGCGATTGCGCAAAGGTGCTTGATTTGGCCCTGTTTCGTGTAGCATCGTGCACGTTAGGACGATGAGGGAGGATTTCGTGGCGTTGTCTGCTTCCGTGGTGGAGATCGAGAGCCAGCCAGACTGCTGGGCCCGGGCCGTGGACATCGCACCCACGCACGCGGCGGCACTGCCGACGCCGGGCGAGCGGGTGGCGGTCACCGGCTGTGGCACTTCGTGGTTCGTGGCGATGGCTTACGCGGCCCTGCGGGAGGAAGCGGGGCAGGGCGTGACCGACGCGTTCGCCGCGTCGGAGTTCCCGGTGGACCGCGACGCCTACGACCGGGTGGTGGTGATCTCCCGCTCGGGCACCACGACCGAGATATTGGACTTGCTTTCGGCGCTGCGCGGCCGCACCACGACCGTGGCGATCACCGCCACCGTCGGCGCGCCCGTCGTCGGTCTGGCCGACCACGTGATCGAGCTGCCGTTCGCCGACGAGGAGTCGGTGGTACAGACACGGTCGGCGACCTCCGTGGTAGCGCTGCTGCGCGCCAGCCTCGGCGAAGACCTCACCGCGGCGATCGCGGACGCCAAGAGCGCGCTGGCCGAGCCGCTGGGCGCGCTGCCCGAGTCCGACCAGTTCACCTTCCTCGGCCAGGGCTGGACCGTCGGCCTCGCCCACGAGGCCGGGCTCAAGCTGCGCGAGGCCGCCCAGGTGTGGACCGAGTCGTACCCGTCGATGGAGTACCGGCACGGCCCGATCGCCATCGCCGAGCCGAACCGGGTCACCTGGGTCTTCGGCCAGGCGCCGAAGGGACTGGCCGACGATGTCGCCGCCACCGGGGCCACGTTCGTCACCAACGACCTCGACCCGCTGGCCCAACTCGTGCTGGCGCACCGGCTGGCGATCGCGGTCGCCGACCGTAAGGGCCTCAACCCCGACCGACCGCGCCACCTCACCCGGTCAGTGATCCTTTCCCCTCTGAACCCGTGACAGTCGCGTCCCCGACTAGCGTGACCACGGTGAACGCCGGTCTGCTCGTCGCCGCCGTCGATGTCGGCGGGACCTTCACCAAGGCCGCCCTGATCGACGGCGACCACCGCGTGCGCCACACGGTGCGCCGCCCCACGCCGTACGGGGCGGACGCGGTGGTCGACATGGTCGCCGACGTCCTCGCCGAACTGCGAACCCACGCGACGGTACCCTTGGCCGCCGCGGGAGTCGTGGTCCCAGGCTTGGTCGACGAGGCGAGCGGGATCGCCCGGCTCTCGGTCAACCTCGGCTGGCGCGACGCGGACCTGGCCGACCGGATCACCGCGAAGACCGGCACCCCGACCTACCTCGGCCATGATGTGCGCGCGGGCGCGCTGGCCGAGTGGGAACTCGGTGCGGCGAAAGGCTTCCACGAGGTCGCGTTCATTCCGATCGGGACCGGCATCGCCGCCGGGTTCATCAGCGGCGGACGGGTGCTGACCGGCGACGGCTACGCGGGCGAGGTCGGCCACGTGACGGTCGACCCGAACGGCGAGCTGTGCATGTGCGGCAACCGCGGCTGCCTGGAGACGGTGTCCTCGGCGCGGGCGCTGGCCCGCCGGTACAGCGCCCTGACCGGCGCGGAGGTCACCACGGCCCTTGAGGTCCGCGACCGCCTGGTCGCGGGCGACCCGGCTGCGGCGAAGGTCTGGGCCGAGGGCGTGGACGCCTTCGCCAGGGTGCTCGCGATGGTCGCCAACATGCTGGGGCCGGAGGTGGTCGTGATCGGCGGCGGCCTCAGCGGAGCGGGCGCGGATCTGCTGGACCCGCTGCGTACCCGGCTGGCCGAGCTGCTCACCTTCCAGCGCGTGCCGGAGCTGGTCAAGGCCAGCCTCGGCGACCAAGCCGCGTGCCTGGGCGCCGGTCTGCTGGCACTGTGGAACATTCGGGGCACACCATGATCGTCACCATTACACCCAACGCCGCGGTGGACACCACCTACACGGTTCCCGCGCTGGTGCCCAACTCCAGCCACCGGGTGTCCACAGTGCACAGCCGGGCGGGCGGCAAGGGCGTCAACGTCGCCAGGGTCCTGACCGGACAGGGCGTGTCCACGCTCGCCGTCGCCTTCGCGGGCGGCGCGGCGGGCGCGGAGCTGCGCACCGACCTC